>NZ_JBTGPA010000001.1:0-951 GCF_054326875.1 Bacillus sp. BC08
ATTCGAACCTTCGACCCTCTGATTAAAAGTCAGATGCTCTACCAACTGAGCTAATGGCTCGTAAATGGCTGGGCTAGCTGGATTCGAACCAGCGCATGACGGAGTCAAAGTCCGTTGCCTTACCGCTTGGCTATAGCCCATTAATATTTACTAGTATGGTTATCTTTTCAAAAAAATAAACCCTCTCAGGTTATTTTAAAGAAAATGGTGGAGGGGGGCAGATTCGAACTGCCGAACCCGAAGGAGCGGATTTACAGTCCGCCGCGTTTAGCCACTTCGCTACCCCTCCGACATTTAAAATATATATGGTGGAGGATGACGGGATCGAACCGCCGACCCCCTGCTTGTAAGGCAGGTGCTCTCCCAGCTGAGCTAATCCTCCAAAAGTGGTGACCCGTACGGGATTCGAACCCGTGTTACCGCCGTGAAAGGGCGGTGTCTTAACCACTTGACCAACGGGCCAAAAATTCAAAACTTTTCCAAGCTTCCAACCGGGGTTGAACCGGTGACCTCTTCCTTACCATGGAAGTACTCTACCAGCTGAGCTATGGAAGCATAATGGCTCCGCAGGTAGGAATCGAACCTACGACCGATCGGTTAACAGCCGATAGCTCTACCGCTGAGCTACTGCGGAATAATACAAGCCTGGCAACGTCCTACTCTCACAGGGACAAGGTCCCAACTACCATCGGCGCTAGAGAGCTTAACTTCCGTGTTCGGTATGGGAACGGGTGTGACCTCTCTGCAATCATTACCAGACTTTTATCATTATACACATTCTTTTCAGAATGTCAAAAGGAATTTTAATATATATTCCTTCAAAACTAGATAACATTTGCTACATATTATATGGTTAAGTCCTCGATCTATTAGTATTCGTCAGCTCCACATGTCACCATGCTTCCACCTCGAACCTATCAACCTGATCATCTTTCAGGGATCTTACTAGCT
>NZ_JBTGPA010000002.1:0-1949 GCF_054326875.1 Bacillus sp. BC08
TTATAAACAATAAAGAACGACCCTTATGAGTCGTTCTTTATCACTTTATTATAATCCCCTGCGATATAAAAGATTCTTGCTTCTCCTTAGAATCTATATCTTTAGCATATACCGATACATTATAATTACCGTTTTTATTCGACGTATACTTAAATACATTTGTTTTACTATAATCTTGCGCAATTCGCCATTTACCATCTTCTTTTACCCAAAATTGATATACTGGCTGGCTACTTCCTACTGCTTTCGCTGTAAATGTTATTGTTTGACCTACTTTTGGTACTTCTATGTCTCTATTCAATTCTACAGCTGTTACTTTTTCTAAAAGTTTCACTTTAAAGCTATGTACTTGTATTGCTTCTTGCTTCTCCTTAGAATCTACATCTTTTGCATATACCGATACGTTATAATCACCATTTTTGTTCGGTGTATACTTAAATACATTTGTTTTACTATAATCTTGCGCAATTCGCCATTTACCATCTTCTTTTACCCAAAATTGATATTCCGGCTGGCTACTTCCTGCTGCTTTCGCTGTAAATGTTATTGTTTGACCTACTTTTGGTGTTTCTTCATCTCTATTCAATTCTACAGCTGTTACTTTTTCTAAAGGTTTCACTTTAAAGCTATGAACTTGCATTGCTTCTTGCTTCGCTATAGAACCTGCTGCTTTAGCATATACCGATACGTTGTAATCACCATTTTTGTTCGGTGTATACTTAAATACATTTGTTTTACTATAATCTTGTACCATTCGCCATTTGCCATCTTCTTTTACCCAAAATTGATATTCCGGCTGACTACTTCCTGCTGCTTTCGCTGTAAATGTTATTGTTTGATTTACTTTTGGTACTTCTATGTCTCTTTTTAATTCTACACTATTTACTTGTCCATCTACTTTAAAAGTACCAAGGTTGTATTGATCAAAATTCCCCACCGTTATATTACTTACATTTCCTGCACGGTCTCTTATAGTAATATCCTTATATCCCCATTCTCCACTCTCTGCCAATTCTGGTATGGTTACTGTGCCCGTCCACTTTCCGTTTTCATCTTTTCCTATTCCATATATATCTAAACCTTTATTTTTAGATGGGTTCCATAATGTAATATATATACTGTCAATACCCGAATCTTCATCTTCTGCATCTACATACATTTCAAACGATTCGCCCGGTCTTACTATATCCTTACTATATGTAATGCCCTTTAGTACCGGTAGCTTCGTATCCCATTTCGTTTGCCCTTCTACTTTAAAGGTACCAAGGTTGTATTGATCAAAATCCCACTGTATATACCTTTCATTTCCCGCAAAATCTCTTATAAGTATATTCCTGTATCCCCATTCTCCATTCTCTGCGTATTCTGGTATGGTTATTCTGCCCATCCATCTTCCGTTTTCATCTTTTCCTATTCCATATACATCTAAACTTTTATTTTTAGATGGATTCCATAATGTAATATACATACTGTCAATACCCGAATCCTCATCTTCTGCATCTATATACATTTCAAACGATTCGCCCGGTCTTACTACATTCTTACTATATGTAATGCCCTTTAGTACCGGTAGTTTTGTATCCCATTCTGCATTGGCACTTGAGATACTTATAAAAAAACACATGAAAAATAAATTTAATATAATAACTTTTGATAAAACATTTCTCTTCACTATTCGGCTCCTTTCAAAATAATTTTTTAACCATTCAATCACCTACATCATTATATTCCAACAATACAAATATTAAAATATAAATCTATAATTTCTTTTTCATTAGATAGAATCACTATAAACAAAGAAAACATGCCCATATTTTTATTTATAAACAATAAAGAACGACCCTTATGAGTCGTTCTTTATCACTTTATTATAATCCCCTGCGATATAAAAGATTCTTGCTTCTCCTTAGAATCTATATCTTTAGCATATACCGATACATTATAATTAC
>NZ_JBTGPA010000003.1:0-4095 GCF_054326875.1 Bacillus sp. BC08
AATGTTATCTAGTTTTGAAGGAATATGCCTTCATAGTTTGGTGATGATGGCAGAGAGGTCACACCCGTTCCCATACCGAACACGGAAGTTAAGCTCTCTAGCGCCGATGGTAGTTGGGACCTTGTCCCTGTGAGAGTAGGACGTCGCCAAGCAATTTTAAGACGAGTCAGTATGACTCGTCTTTTTTGTGTTTAATGAAATAATTTTGTAATTAATATGGCTCTATGAGTACGTTTATCTAGCAAGAAATAGCTTTGTTTTATTATGATTTCACATCTAAATAGCATACCTTCAGAAAAATATGGACAAGTTTGTTAAACTGTCATTCGTTAATAAGGATATCTACGAGGTATTGCCCTCTGTAGCCTGCTCACACCTTCTTTTATTTCTTCAGTTGTTAAATGTCCATACCCCATAATAATTCGATTATGATGTTTTTCTTTTTCAATGGCGTGGTCTTCCACGGGATATACTTTCACTCCGAGATGTTGGATTTCCTCAAGTAATTCTTTTGTGAATTGAACTTGATTGAATTCAACAATCAGGTGTAATCCTGTAGAATAGCCGAAAATATTGATTTCATTTAAGAATGCTAATTTTAATTGCTCGATAAGGAAGTCTCTTCGATTTTTATAGGTTTTTTTCATCTTCATAATATGTCGTTCCAAATGATCATCGGTAATAAATTTAGCGAGGACAAGTTGATTTAAAGAAGATGTATGTAGATCGGAAAACCATTTGACCCTGCGGCATCTTTCAATAAGGTGTGAGGGAAGAACTAAGTATCCCATCCTAAGGGCCGGTGATAAAATTTTACTAAATGAACCTATATATATAACACGCTCGGGATCCAATCCCTGTAATGAACTTACAGGAGAGCCTTCATATCGAAACTCACTGTCATAATCATCTTCAATGAGATAACAATTCGTTTTTCTTGAGTAGTTAATCAATTGAACTCGTCGTTGGATCGGTAAAGCTCCTCCCAAAGGAAACTGGTGAGAAGGAGTAGTGAAGATGAATTTTGGGTTTTTATTTGCAGGCAACAAAGATGTATCCATTCCATTATCATCAACTGGTACAGGATGAAGGGAGGCTCCTGAATTTTTAAAAATTGTTTGAATGTCATTGGTGATGGGATCTTCTATTAGTACTTCATCACCCGCGGATAAAAATAATTTAGAAACAAGTGTTAAAGCTTGAGTTGCACCGGAAGTAATCACCAATTGTTCTGGATGACAAAAAACTCCTCTTGTTTTTAGCAAATAGCGTGATAAAGCCTTTCTTAATTCGGGACGTCCTTCGGGAATATCGTATCCAAATGTAGAAGGGGGTGCTTCATTCCATGTGGTGTGAGACAACTTTGCCCATACCTTACGTGGAAATAAGTCTAATGCTGGTATCCCTGAACGGAAATTAATGATGTTACTGTCTTTGTTTGTTTCTTCGCACCAAGATAAAGAGTCAATTAGAGTTGATTCTTTACGTTGTTTTAAATAAGTCCCTTCGGCAATGAATGTCCCGGCTCCTTGTCGAGCGACCAAAAAACCTTCGGAAAGTAATTGATCATAAGCTTCTAAAATTACATTCCTAGACACGCTCAACTCAGAAGATAATTCCCGTGTTGATGGTAGTTTTTCTCCGGATTGTAGCTCTCCGTTTAATATTCGTTCACGTATTTGGTGATAAACCTGGCGAATTAAACTTATATCTAACGATCGATCAATAGGCATCCAAAGCATATAAATGCTCCCTTCATCAAAATTGGTACCATAAAAGTATAGCTAAAATGGTACTAATACGAACCATTTTAGCATGCTATAGTTGGTACAAATAGTTCTAAAGGAGATGGAAATGTGATGACTAAACCAGAACTCCAAGTAGCTCAGGCATTTAAATCGATTGCACGAAATGAACATATAAAAACCTATGTACAACAATCAACCGAACTCTATGCGTTATTATTGCAGGCCGCGAAACGCTTTGTCACCGGAGAAACGAGACATGAGGGGATTATGACGGCAAAAGAACTAATTACAAAAGGGTATCATACTTCACTAGAATACATAGGGGAAAATACTCTAGATATAAAGGAATGTTATAAAGCGAAAAATGAGTTTTTGAATCTTATTGGAGACGTGGGTGCTCTGCCGATAAAACAAACAGTATCACTCGATTTATCGCATATTGGATTATCTATAGATCCAGAAATATCTTATATTCATTTAATGGAGTTGGCAGAGAAGGCAAAAGTATATGGAACTACCCTTATGATAAGTATGGAAGAATCATCTAAAGTAGAGGACATACTTTCTATCTATAAAAAAACAACTGAGCAATATCCTAATGTAGGCATAACGATTCAGGCGCATTTATATCGTTCGAACAATGATATTCAAGAACTCCTACATTATCCAGGGAAAATAAGAGTTGTAAAAGGTGCCTATCAAGAAGCTTCAGTTATTGCTATGCCTAGGTCAACTGACTTAAATCAACAGTATCTTCAGATTGTAGAACAATTAATTGAAAATAATCAGCCTGTATCTATAGCTACACACGATGAAATTCTTATTAAAGAGATGGAGCAACGTCAATATTTTAGTCAATCTAATGTAGAAATAGAAATGCTATATGGAATTCGTCCGGATATGTTAAGTGATTTGAAAAACAAGGGACATAACGCTAGAGTATATTTGACTTATGGGAAGGAGTGGTACTTGTATTTATGTCATCGGATAGCTGAACATCCAGAAAATCTATATTATGCAGTGACAGGTATGATACATCCATCTTCAGCGCAGCAGAGTAGGGAATATTAAATAGACATTTAATCTTAAACGTAAAAATTATTTTGGTTATGGCCCAATAGAAAAAGAGTCGGATTTTCCTTAGAGTAGAAATTCCGGCTCTTTTTCTATTGAAACCTTTTTAGTTTATATTTGCGTTAAATACGTACAGGACTTCTATAGGTGTTGAAAAGATTATGATTTATAATTGTGCAGCCGTATATCTCGTTTTTGGGGTGTTTTATATGTTATTGCTATGTATTCTTAGAATTATAGCTAGAAATAAATGAATTTATAATTCAATATGTATTTCAAAACGGGGGATACATAATAGAAACAATAAAATTACATGCTTTGTTAGTAACTTAATTCGTTCTTCTAACGGTAAAACGTAAATAATAGGTATAGGATAAACATTCTTAAATGTGATAAAAAGTAATAAAGCGTAATAAGAACAAACGTTCCTCGCAGGTATGTTAAGTATACTCGATCAATTGAGGTACGTATTTTTAATCGAGTATAGTTTATTTGTATATCTTAAATGTTTATTAAGGGGCTATAAAAGTTATTACGACTAGGCCATATGGAAGTGGATGCTGCTAAAGATGAAAGAGATATAAGTCTGCTATTTTAGTAATACAGGGATAGTAGTAAATGTTTACGAGTAAATAGGTAAGTAAGCATTACTTCATATAAGGGGAACTCCATAACTAGAGTAGTCTATAAAGATTTCTGTATCGTTGTTTGTTATAAGAATGCGTATCTTTAATCGTTTCTAATAGAGTGCCTGATAAGTAAAGAGGTATTAGGGAGTGTGATGATTTTCAAACTACATATTAGTATTTATTAAAATAAGGTTGTTAGTTTCGCTGGGGAAAAAACTTACGTGCAAATTAAGTCTAGTGTATAAGTAAACTTGAATGTATTTTGGAAGAGATGAAAGTAAAGAAGAAGAGGCTTTGCTGATAATACAATCTTTATAGGCTCTTCTCTAGAGTAGAGAGTGTAAAAATATTAACTTGAATATATTTATAAAAAGGTATTGACGATTGAACATTAGAGGTGTAATATAGAAAAAGTCGCCGATGCAATAACGCAGAACGCGGCAAACGAAATGAAAAACTTAGTTGACATTAACTAACGAAGATGTTAACATAAGGAAGTCGCGAATGAGCGACCGAGTAGTTCTTTGAAAACTGAACGAAACAAACAACGTGAAACGTCAATTTTTATTTTTAGATGCTAGACAAACTAACTTTATTGGAGAGTTTGATCCTGGCTCAGGATGAACGCTGGCGGCGTGCCTAAT
>NZ_JBTGPA010000004.1:0-351 GCF_054326875.1 Bacillus sp. BC08
ACATGTCTTGCGGAAGTAGTTCAGTGGTAGAATACAACCTTGCCAAGGTTGGGGTCGCGGGTTCGAATCCCGTCTTCCGCTCCAATTTTCAATATGACATGCCGGGGTGGCGGAACAGGCAGACGCACAGGACTTAAAATCCTGCGGTGGGTGACCACCGTGCGGGTTCGACCCCCGCCCTCGGCACCATATGCGCCCGTAGCTCAATTGGATAGAGCGTTTGACTACGGATCAAGAGGTTAGGGGTTCGACTCCTCTCGGGCGCGCTTTTATTAACGGGAAGTGGCTCAGCTTGGTAGAGCACCTGGTTTGGGACCAGGGGGTCGCAGGTTCAAATCCTGTCTTCCCGAT
>NZ_JBTGPA010000005.1:0-8006 GCF_054326875.1 Bacillus sp. BC08
GAGCCAGGATCAAACTCTCCAATAAAGTTAGTTTGTCTAGCATCTAAAAATAAAAATTGACGTTTCACGTTGTTTGTTTCGTTCAGTTTTCAAAGAACTACTCGGTCGCTCATTTGCGACTTCCTTATGTTAACATCTTCGTTAGTTAATGTCAACTAAGTTTTTCATTTTGTTTATCGCGTTCTGCGTTATTGCATCGGCGACTTGTTTTATATTACACCTCTATACTCTAATCGTCAATACCTTTTATCCTTTTTATTTTATAAATTATAAAGGGGCTTAAACCGTCTTCATTTATAACTCCGTACCTAGAGATTTATAAACTGGTGTAGTCACTTTCATATTCAACACTTTATACTCTCTTACACCTTTCTAAAGAATGAATATCAAACCAAACAAATATATATTAAAAGTAGCATTTTTTATTGCAAGTACATTCCAGCCACATTTACAATTATCTTCTACTACTTCTCTCTAGGAGTTATAAGTACGCCATACATTTACTAAAAACCTAATTAACTTAGGAGGCGTTATGAAATGCATGTTAATAAAAAGATTATTTATGTATCCCATGATGCCCATTTCCACGGAGCGCAGCTGCTTTCTTTACATACTATTAAAGCTCTTAAAGAAAACTTTAACTACTCTGTCGCAATTATTTCTATTGGAACGGGCATTTTAATCCACGATTTTCAAAAGTATGGTCCTGTTTATTGCCTAGAGGAAAACTACCCAACGGAAGAAAAGGTCGAATTGTTAATAAAAAAGTTATTATTACAAGACTACACCATCGCCATATGTAGTACCGTCATAAGTGGGGATATAGTTGCATTACTGGCTAAACACAATATAAAAGTTATTTCATTAATACATGAATTGCCGCATTTAATACAACAGTACTCTGCCGAGGGAAAAGCTAGAAACATTGCCGAGTTTGCTTACAAAATTGTCTTCCCTTCACAGTACGTGTATGAAAAGTTCCGTACAATCACCCAATTAGACCATCAAAAATGCCACATTCTCCCTCAAGGCTTGTTTAACCACAATCCTTATAAAAACGATATTGCAAAAGCTAGAAGCGAATTACGAAAAAAACACAACTTGCCTCTAGATAGCAAAATCATTTTAGGAGTAGGTTTCGCTGATCATCGAAAAGGGATAGATTTATTCTCACTTATTGCTTACTCAGTAAGAAAGGTTCATAGGAATATTCATTTTATCTGGGTTGGGAGAACGGATGTTCACTTTTTAAACACGCTATCCCCAAGATATGCAGCACATTTCACATTAGTGGACCCTACTCCAGATATCGGTTTATATAACGCCGGGGCTGATTTATATTTATTAACTTCAAGAGAAGATCCTTTTCCCAACGTTGTTTTAGAAGCATTAGATACGAAAGTCCCTGTTATAGGGTTTAAAAACGCTGGAGGTTTTGAAGATGTTGTTACGGAACAAACCGGTGCATTAGTAGACTATTTAAACTTACCGATGATGCTAGAAAGAATATATGAATTTATTGGAGATGAAGATTTACGATTACAAAAAGGTAGCTTTGGCCAAGAACTTATTGAAAAAGATTTCAACTTTCTTCATTACATTTATCAATTATTAAACCTGCTTGAACATAATTATAAAAAAATAAGCGTCATTGTACCGAACTATAATTACGAAAAGTACTTACCTGACCGAATTAAATCCATATTCAGCCAAACCTATCCCCTTTACGAACTAATTTTCCTAGACGATGCCTCTACTGACAATAGTGTATCTATATTTGAAAAGCTGCTCTCAAACGAAAATAAGCCCCACCTAAAAGTTCAGGAAATTATTAATGATAAAAACTCTGGCTCTGTATTTAAACAATGGATAAAAGGCGTCTCTGCAGCAACCGGTGATTACATTTGGATTGCAGAGGCTGATGACTTATGTGATCAGACATTTTTAGAAGAAGTAATACAAGGGTTTCATATAAATAGTAATGTTACCTTAGGCTACACACAATCAAAATAAATAGATGAACAGGGAAATATCCTGGCCAATCATTATTTGGATTACACAAATGATATTGATAAAGAAAAATGGCAGCGTCCTTATTTCCGAAAAGGGATAGATGAAATACAAGATACGTTACTTATCAAAAACACGATACCTAATGTCTCAAGTGTAGTTTTTAAAAACATAGACATGAAAACAACAGCAAAACAATTAGAAAAGTTTAAAGTAGCTGGTGATTGGTTTTTCTATGTTTCTATCCTTAAAGAGGGGGACATTTATTTCAATCCAAAGCCGCTAAACTATCATAGACGACATACAAATAGCGTAACGAGAACAGAAGATTCATATTCCCACTACAGTGAAGTTGTACAAATGCAGAATTCCATTGAAGAAACCTTTGCTATCGACGACATTTCAAAAAAGAAAATGTACACATATAGAAAGTACCTTAAAGCATATTTGAAGATTTAATGATATGTTTCCCTCACCATTATTATCTCTTGTAAGACGTTACTATCATTTAAGGGGGGTTACTCTTTGAAAGAATTTATAGGGGCAAATAAAGATTTGATTTCTCAAATGGCACACGACTACAATGTAAATGCAAGCATCCATCCAGAGGATCACATCTTTCAATTCCTTGTCACGAATCCAGTCTTTCCATCTAAAAAAGAAGCGATAGATTATTATTTTAAAGATGGAAGAAAATCAGCAGAAACACTCTTAGATTTAATTACTTCCTTTTATCCTCCTGTAAATACTCCAATTCAATTATTAGAATTCGCATCCGGATATGGCTGCGTAACACGTCATTTATTAAATCAGCAAACGAACTTAAGTATAACTACTTGTGATATACACGAAGAGGCTATTACTTTTATTGAAGGCACATTAAATACTTCATCTATCTTATCTCACCCTGAACCAGAACAAGTAAAATTAGCCTCGTCTACGTATGATATTGTTTTTTGCCTATCCTTTTTTTCTCATATGCCTGATACAACCTGGTTTCGTTGGCTTCAAACATTGTATAATGCTGTTTCTCCTGGCGGCTTATTCATTTTCACAACTCATGGTTATCAAAGTAAAAAGTACTTCAACTTTCCCGATTTAAATGAACAGGGTTATTGGTTTCTCCCCTCTAGCGAACAACTGGATTTAGATGTTCATCAATACGGGCAAACGATCGTTAGCCCCTCTTACGTATGTGACAAAATTAAATTATTACCTTATAACCCTATTATCAAAAAATACACTGAAGGTTTTTGGTGGGAACATCAAGACCTTTGGGTAATACAAAAAGAAATAAAATAATAAACCACGCTCTACTTATACAGAAGTAGGGCATGGCTTATTATTTTTTACTATATAAGAACTCTTCAATCCATAGCTTATTTAATCTAATTCCACTTTTGAAATCTATTTTCGGTTCCCAATTACATTCTTGTCTGACTCTATCTATATTTAAAATGATTTTTTGAACATTTTCTTGCTTTTGTTTATAGCAGATAAAATCCACTTTTCTTTCCGTTAATTTCTCCAGTTCTACTATAATTCGTTTTAAAGAGAGACCCTTGCCACTCCCTATGTTATACACACAAGATTTCAAGCGATTTAATTGTGATAGTTGTATAGTGATTTCCACTAAATCATCGATATAAATATAATCTCTAACAATCTCTTGTGGATTCCCATATATATTAATTTTTTCATGACTGAGATGCTGATACAAAAAACAATTTATTGCCCCAACTTTCTTTAAAGGATTTTGATATGTCCCATACGGATTAGAATATCTACATACAACATAGTCAATTCCATATTTTTTCTTATAAAAGTACAAATAATTTTCAAGCGACACTTTTGTTATTCCATAAGGAGAAAGTGGTTTTAATGGATGTTCCTCATCAATAGGTAAATATTCAGGCTCACCATAAACCGTGCCTCCAGAAGATGCTAATACAATTTTTTTAATAGGGAAATTTTTAATGCTTTCCATGAAGTTAAGAAAAAAAAAGCTACTGTTGATATCTCCAAAAACATCTTCAATTGAAGTTGCTACATTAGACGTTGCAGCTAAATAAATAATAATATCCACGTTCACTAAAGCTTTATATATATCTTCTACATTCGCTAAATCACCTTTAATAAACTCAACCTCACTTATAATATTTTGAGGAAAATTATTTATATGTCTAGAAAATACTTTTACATTTTGACCTTGTTTCAATAAACCTAATGCGAGGTTAATACCAATGAAACTATTTCCACCTACTATTAAATAATTATTCTTCCTCATAGTATCCTCTCTAGTAATAAGATTTTTGCCTATCACACCTAGAAATACAAATAAATGAACTTGGTCACTTCTATTATTCATTCTCTTATAATTGTATGCCCCTTATAAATTTTCATTATCTTTATTTTATATTTTCCTTTTAGAATCACTACCTTATTTAAGCTAACCACAAAAAACACTCATAATATTTAATCATTCCTATGAATATATTGGATTAGTAAAAGCCTCCCCTCTCCATAAATAAAACTTTCAAAAAGGAGCACTACATTTATGAAGAATGTAAATCAAGAGCTTTTAAATCAGGTAATCCTACATAAAAATCGAATCCCACATTTCCATAAAGACTTTCCCCTTATACTATTCTGGAGCCATAGAAGCGGATGCACTACTTTAGCTAATTGGTTCTTTTTTCAAATTGGATTGTTTAATGAAGCAAAAAAATACCATGACTTTATTCATTACTATGAATTCTGGGTGTATAAAAACAACACCAGCTACATACCAGAGTTACAAAATGGGCTTCTAACAGCAAAAAAAGATATTTGTAAACTTGTGCGAAATCCCTATACAAGGGCTGTCAGCTCATTTTTATTACTTGCGGACAATCCATATGCTAGCCCTCAATAGGAAAGCATCCGCCATTACTTGTATAATGACAAATATAGTAACCGAGGAATATCATTTAAACAATTTTTATATTACGTTCGAGCATTCGGTTCCAATTCCCTAGCAATGGATATACATTTTAGCCAGCAATACGTTCCAGGTGAAGAAAAATTTATTCAATACTATATTCCTTTAGAAGATTTTAATACTCAAATCACCAAATTAGAACATACGTACGATTTAGTTAAATCCAATTTAGCGCTACTTACAAATTCAGATCATCATCGCGCTCATAAAATGCTTTATACAGGAAGCTATGCAGAGCTCAGCATTACGGATGCCGCCTTCCCTTGCTTTCCGACATATGAAAGTTTTTATGATGGAGAGACCATGGCATTAGTTACAGAAATATATGCACAAGACTTTGAAATGTATCCGTACACAAAAGGGATATTTTAAATCGATACATTCTTCAATGAATAAAAGCGAATGTATCGCATAGCATAAAGTGAAACTTTAATTAGCGTGGGGTTCTCCCCCGCTAATTATTCCCTTCTATCAATCTTACCTTTATGGATTCCTTAATTTTCACCCATCCTCTTTGCTTTCGCTAATTGTTGATGTGTGTGTCATATGCATTTTTTACACAGGAGTGATGTCATGTGGAAGGTAATTTGAAGCACAATAATGGATATTGCGTTATTTGTGAGAAGAAAGCTACATTTATAGAGCATAATGATTGGCTTAGAGATCACTACTTATGCTCTACATGTCACTCTATACCAAGGCAGCGAGCTCTAATCCATGCTTTAAATACATTTTTTCCAAAATGGGGTTCCTATCATATCCACGAATCCTCTCCTGGAGGGATTACAACCCAACTACTAATAAAAAACTGCAAAAACTATACATACTCTCAATACTTTAAAAACTATCCTCTTGGCCAATACTTTCAAGGGATTAGATGTGAGAACTTAGAAGACATGACTTTTCAAAATGAATCTTTTGATTTATTCATTACTCAAGATGTCTTTGAACATGTAATGGAACCAAACAAAGCCTTTAAAGAAATAGAGCGTGTATTAAAGCCTGGCGGCGCTCATGTTTTTACTGTCCCTTGGTATCACACACTCCCAAAAACTTTGCAAAGAGCAAGAATCAATAAGGAAGGAATTGAGTATATTGAAGAGCCAATTTATCACGGAAATCCTATTGATGAAAATGGGTCTTTAGTAACATTTGATTGGGGCCAAGATATGATTGAATATATTTATACACATGCAAATATGTATACCATTGTTTATTTACAAAAGGATAGATCCCTGGGGTTAGATGCTGAATTTCTACATGTTTTTATTAGTAAAAAACACGAAAATGATTTTTAGGCACTATATAATTTGGAGGTTAACAAATGAATAACTTTAAGTTAGGAAGTGATTTTGATAACCTTGTTAGCCCGCTTTCTGATATTGAACTTCTTAATCTATTTATACAAAGTTGCTCACAAACAAAGATAAACGGCATCCAAGTACCTATGTTCCCTTCCGAAGAAATTCAACAACAGTTTGTAGGTGCTTCCTATGAGCATGCTCTTTATGAAGCATATTTGTTTTATAGCCTTGTAAAAACATATGCCCATAATTTAGGTGTTCCCTTGAATAAAGAACGGAAAATTTTAGACTTTGGTTGCGGATGGGGAAGAATCATACGCTTCTTTTTCAAAGATGTTCGCCATAAAAATTTACTTGGTATTGATGTAGATCCTGTAATGATTAACCTTTGTAACGAAACATTAGGAAGAGGCAGATATAAAATAGCTCCCCCACAACCTCCTGTAGAATTTATTAATGACAACTCATTAGACATCATATTCGCTTATTCTGTATTCTCACATTTATCCGAAGAAACTGCAGAAAATTGGATAAAGGAATTTTCAAGAATTCTTCGTCCAGGTGGAATCTTCATCGCCACAACACAAGCACGCTATTTTCTCGATTTCTGTCAGCAATTTAAGGAACACCCTGAATTAATTCAAACGGGATGGCATAAAACTTTATCTAAAGCTTTCCCAGACATAAGTCGTGCCATCTCAGATTATGAAAACGGAAATTTTGTCCACAGCCCTACAGGAGCTGGAGACGTTAGAAATAGTAGCTTCTATGGGGAAACCGTTATACCTAGAACTTATATTGAAAATCACTATGAGAAGTATTTAAAACTACAGGACTTTTTTGATGATGCAAACCGATTACCCCAAGCTCTATTTGTTCTCCAAAAAGATTAATTCTTTTCACCCATGGTAATGCACGTGATTTCATAATGAAAAGAGTTATTTATCTCATCCATATCGAGCAAACTGTAAAAATGAATTCATTGTGGAGCATACAAAAACAGTAAGTAAATAACATATCTCGCGCTTTAAACTGAATCCCAAAAATCAAAAGTAACTTCCCACCACTTGAACTACAAAGAACATAAGGGGGATATTACTTTGTAGAAACATTAAACAGCTTTCCACTTCCTAATATAAATAGATTCGATGCTAGCATTCAATTCGAACCTTTTTATACAATTGCTCATGATAGCTCTTCAGACATAAATAAGATAATATATGAATCTGGTAAACAAATAAATACTTGGGATTATGATAAAGTGTGGATGTATATACTAAAGCGATCTCCTCCAAAGAAAAAAACATTTCCCGGTGCCTTTGTGGACTGGGACAACACAGCACGCCGCAAAGACTTAAATAGCAGTATCTTTGTAGGCTCTACTCCTGAGAAGTTCACAATATATTTAAGCAAGCAAATTCACCGTACGTTCTCCCTTTATGATAGTGAGTTTTTATTTATTAATGCGTGGAATGAATGGGCAGAAGGTACTTACTTAGAACCAGATAAAAAGCATGGATTCGCCTATTTAGAAGGAGTTAAGCAGGCAATTAGCAGAGGTATGAAAACATACAAAAAAGACGAGTCATACTGACTCGTCTTAAAGTTGCTTGGCGACGTCCTACTCTCACAGGGACAAGGTCCCAACTACCATCGGCGCTAGAGAGCTTAACTTCCGTGTTCGGTATGGGAACGGGTGTGACCTCTCTGCC
>NZ_JBTGPA010000006.1:0-48669 GCF_054326875.1 Bacillus sp. BC08
CTTGCATGTATTAGGCACGCCGCCAGCGTTCATCCTGAGCCAGGATCAAACTCTCCAATAAAGTTAGTTTGTCTAGCATCTAAAAATAAAAATTGACGTTTCACGTTGTTTGTTTCGTTCAGTTTTCAAAGAACTTGTCTGTCGCTCAGAAGCGACTTTATTAATATAACATTTCGTTATATTTTCGTCAACAACTTTTTTCAATAAGTTGTTTTTCGTTTGTTTTGCTTGTTACCTTTCGTGGCAACGAATATAAATATACCAGTTTGATTATTAAAATGCAATAGTTTTTCTAATAAAATTTTTAACTTAGTAAAAAAGTATAAAAACAGCACATTTCTTCTATATAAATATAATTTCTCGCACCATCAAGAGCTACTATCCCCACGTAGCTCTTGATCAAATAAAAAAAGCTTTGGAGAAATCTCCAAAGCTTAGTCTTGTTTATGACGCATAGCAGGGAATAATAATACATCACGAATAGATGGTGCATTCGTTAATAACATAACAAGACGATCAATACCAATTCCTAGTCCACCTGTAGGAGGCATACCGTACTCAAGAGCTTCAATATAATCATCATCCATCATGTGGGCTTCATCATTACCTTGTTCGCGCTCTTTTAGTTGCGCTTCAAAACGTTCTTTTTGATCAATCGGATCATTTAGCTCAGTGAATGCATTTGCATGTTCACGTGCAACGATAAATAATTCGAAACGATCTGTGAATCGTGGATCTTCGTCATTCTTTTTCGCAAGTGGCGAAATTTCTACCGGATGACCGTAAATAAACGTTGGTTGGATTAATTTATCTTCTACTTTTTGTTCGAAGAATTCATTTATAATATGACCAACTTCCATCGTATCCTTAATACCTACATTATGTTCCTTTGCAAGTTCACGCGCTTCTTCTACACTCATTGGATTCCAGAAATCTGCTCCAGAGTGTTCTTTAATCGCATCTACCATATGAAGACGTGTCCATTCTGGCTCTAGATTAATTTCATAATCACCATATTGGATTGTTGTTGTACCTAGTACTTGCTTCGCAATATGAGCAACCATATTTTCTGTTAGTTTCATAATATCTTTATAATCAGCATACGCTTCATATAATTCAATCATTGTAAACTCAGGATTATGACGAGTTGATACACCCTCATTACGGAATACACGACCGATTTCATAAACTTTCTCTAACCCACCCACAATAAGGCGTTTTAAATGAAGTTCAATTGCGATACGCATGTATAATTCCATATCTAACGCATTATGATGCGTAATGAAAGGACGTGCAGAAGCTCCACCAGCAATTGCATGCATCATAGGTGTTTCCACTTCAAGGTAACCATTGTCATCTAAGTATCTTCTCATTTCACGAATGATCTTACTACGTGTAACGAATGTTTCACGGCTTTCCATACTTGTAATTAAATCTAAGTAACGTTGACGGTAACGTTGTTCAACATCTTTTAACCCATGATATTTATCCGGTAATGGACGAAGAGATTTCGTTAATAGTGTAAAGCCCGTTGCTTTCACTGAAAGTTCTCCAACGTTTGTTTTGAATACTTTACCTTCAATACCTACTAAGTCACCTAAATCTGCTGTTTTAAATAATTCGTACTCTTCATCTCCAACAGCATCTTTACGAACATAAATTTGAACTTGCCCATGTAAATCTTGAATATGTGCAAATCCAGCTTTTCCTTTACCGCGTTTTGTCATAATACGACCAGCAATAGAAACAGAGATTTCTTTCTCTTCTAATTCTTCTTTAGAGAACTCTCCATATAAGCTTAATAAGTCATTTGTTGCATTTGTACGTTCAAATCGTTTACCGAACGGATCGATTCCTTGCTCACGTAAGTTATGTAACTTTTCACGACGAACAAGCAATTGGTCGTTTAATTCTTCGTGGTTCATGTTATCCATGGTATTGATATCACTCCAGCTCTATTAATTTTTACAATATATACAGTATAGCATTTTCTACTCAACTAGAAAAACTGCCAGCAACTAGCTGGCAGTTCTTCTTTCTTTCACGTAATTATAGGAAGTGTATAGAAGAATGTCAATCTTCGCTATCTATTATTAACCAACGTGAATTGTTTGTTGTTTCGCTTCTACTTCTTCTACAAATGCACCTAATACATTCGCAAGGTCTTCACGTGTATTACAAGCATTGATACCATTGCGTACAGTTGCATTACCTCGAACACCCTTTAAATACCAAGCTGCATGCTTTCTCATCTCTCTTACAGCGACATTTTCGTTCTTTAAATCGATAAGACGATCTAGATGCAACATACACACGTCAATTTTCTCACGCACTGTCGGTTCCGGCATTAATTCACCTGTCTCTAAATACTTTACCGTACGATAAATCATCCATGGGTCTCCAAGGGCAGCGCGACCAATCATAACACCATCTACACCAATTTCATCAAGCATTCGCTTTGCATCTTGTGGCGTTTCGACATCACCATTTCCGATAACCGGGATATTTACAGCTTGCTTTACTTGTTTAATAATATCCCAATCCGCTTTCCCTTCATACATTTGTACTCGTGTACGCCCATGAACCGCTACCGCTTGTCCGCCAGCACGCTCAACAGCTTTCGCATTCTCAATTGCGAAAATATGATCTGCATCCCAACCAATACGCATCTTAACTGTAACTGGCTTTTCAACAGCATCTACAACTGCCGCTACCATTTCATATATTTTATTCGGGTCTAAAAGCCACTTTGCTCCCGCATCACACTTAATGATTTTCGGTACTGGGCACCCCATATTAATATCAATAATGTCTGCTGTCGTATATTTATCTACATATTTCGCAGCATCTACAAGAGTTTCTTTCTCTCCACCGAAAATTTGTAAACTTAATGGCTTTTCTCTTTCATCAATATATAACATATCTAATGTTCTTTTGTTATTAAGTAATATCGCTTTATCACTTACCATTTCAGCACAAACTAGGCCTGCACCAAATTCTTTTACTGTCAAACGGAATGCAGAATTACATACTCCCGCCATCGGTGCTAATACAACCGGGTTTTTCATCTCAATATTTGCGATCTTTAACACTCGACTTACTCCTTCCTTCATAGTCACTTTGGCATTAATTCCTCCACCGAAACCTTCAATGCCTTAGCAACTTCCACTACAAAATCTTGGGAAGGTGATCGATTCCCTCTCTCAACTTCACCTAAAACAGATACAGATACCCCTAACTCTTTAGCAAAACCTTCTTGCGTATAGCCTTTTAGCTTTCGAAAAGCACGAATGCGTCTTCCCCATTTTTCTGCTTCCATACCGTTACTCCCTCTCGCCTTTTCATTTCTTCTACTTGTGAACGTGAAATGTTTTGTTTAATATCTTGATTAATCTCTAACAACGGAACGATAACAAAAGCTCTTTCGAACATCCGTGGATGCGGAACAATAAGATTCTCTGCTTCAATATTTTCTTGATTATATAGTAAAATGTCAAGGTCGATGGTCCTCGGACCCCATCTAATTTCCCTTTTTCTTCCTAAATCATTCTCTACTCTTTGTGTAACTTTCAATAACTCTTGCGGTGATAAATTGGTAGAAATTTTTACAACTAAATTTAAAAAGCAACTTTGGTCAGTATAACCAACTGGTTCCGTTTCATATACAGACGAAACATCCTCAACTTGGATATAAGGATTTTTATTTAGAAACTGAATCGCTTCAGTTAAATATGTGTGACGTTCTCCGATATTTGAACCTAATGCAATGTAAGCTATATTATTCATGGACGTTCTCTCGTAATTTCCACTGCTACAGCACGATAATGCCCAGGTATCGGCGGATCTGGTTTAATTACTTTAATTGTACAACGGAAAATACTCTCATATTGTTTCAATATATCTGCAGCAATATTTTCAGCGATACTCTCTACAAGCTTATACGTTCTATCTTCAACAACTTTTCTACATAATTCGAAAAGCTCTCCATAATTGACAGAATGCTCTAAGTCATCACTTTCTCCCGCCTGCTTCAAATCCAATTCCACCGTTAAGTCCACTTTAAATCTCTGACCCAATTTATTTTCCTCTGGGAATACACCATGATAACCGTAAAACTCCATATCATGAACATAGATTTTATCCAATTACTTTACCCCCTTACCAATCATCGCGTCCATCATCTTAGCCATACGCGCCATTTCCTTCACATCATGAACCCGAACAAACTCACAGCCCTTTTCAATACCGAGACAAACGGTAGCTCCCGTTCCCTCAAGACGTTCCTCTACCGGTAAATCTAGCACATGCCCAATAAAGGACTTTCTTGAAGTACCTAACAGCACTGGGTAACCTAGTACGTTTAACTGTTCTAAATTACGCATCGCTTCTAAATTTTGTTCAGGTGTTTTAGCAAAACCGATGCCTGGGTCTAAAATGATATTCTCATCTCGCACACCAGCATCTTTAGCAATTTTAATACTGTCATATAAATCAGCAACCATATCAGCCATTAAATTGCGATAATTCATGTTATCGCGATTATGCATTAAAATGATAGGTACATCGTAATGAGCTGCAACTTCAGCGATTTTCGGTTCCGCCTTCGCTCCCCAAATATCATTAATAATATGAGCACCCGCCTCTATTGCTTGTTTTGCAACTTCAGCTTTATACGTGTCGATAGAAATAGGCAATTTTACTTCTGTTGAAACTGCCTGAATCATCGGAACAACTCGCTTTATTTCTTCTTCCACTGATACTTTAGCAAAACCCGGGCGAGTAGATTCACCGCCGATATCAATAATATGAGCACCTTCATCTCGCATTTCTTTCGCATGGCGCACCGCAGCCTCTACCTCGTTGTAACTCCCACCATCAGAAAACGAATCTGGCGTTACATTTAAAATCCCCATAATTAAGGTTTTTTCATTTAAGTTCAATGTATATTCGCCGCAGCGCAAATCATAATCCCACTTCAAACTACACATCTCCTCTTCGCAATTCATTTCTGCTCCACAATTTTTCTCTCTGCATTTCATAAAGACTCATAAACCTTTTTGTAACCATACCTACTTTACCCGGGAAATCTCGTCCTTCTACATGATAAAGTGGAACAATTTCTTGAATCGAGTTTGTTACGAAAACTTCATCAGCTGAAAGTAATTCATCTCTTGTAAAGAAACCTTCCTTTACTTCTATACCTAACTCTTCAGCAACCTTTATAATAAATGCACGAGTGATACCATTTAAAATCCCCGTTTTTAACGAAGGTGTATATAAAATATCACCTTTTACGAAAAAGAGATTCGAAACAATCCCCTCTGCAACATAACCTGCTTCAGTAAGGAAAATACCTTCCTTATTCACAACATTTCCAATTTCACGTTTTCCTAAAATGTTATTTAAATAATGATGAGACTTCAAGCGAGACGCACCCTCTGGTGTATTTCGTACTTGCTTTAAAACAACCCCTTCTTTTTCCACTACATCTCCCGGGGCTGCTAAAGGTTTTATAAAAGCAATAACAGACGGCTCTTCATACATTTCCGTTTGCAATCCAATTTCATCTATACCCGCCGATACATTAAAACGAACATATGCATGCTCTAATTCATTCTTAACGAGTAGGTTCTTCAAAATAAGCAATACTTCATCTTTCGTCATTGTCCATTTAATCTGCAATGTATCCAGCGCATCTATTAAACGGTCATAATGATCATCCAATAAGAAAGGATGACCATTATAAATACGAAATGTCTCAAAAACTCCAAGACCATATAAATAACCATGGTCATAAGGAGAAATTCTTGCTTCATTTGCTTCTACATACTCACCATTTACGTAAATTAACATGATGTCACACTTGGACTGTATTTACGAATGAAATTCTGCAACAACTCTTTCCCGTGGGAAGTCATAATCGATTCCGGATGGAACTGTACACCTTCAATCGGTAACGTTGTATGACGGAGCGCCATAATTTCCCCTTCTTCCGTCCAAGATGTTACCTCTAAGCAGTCAGGTAACGTCTCTTTCTTAACGATAAGGGAATGATAGCGCGTCGCAGTAAACGGATTAGGAATATCCGAAAAAATCGTCTTTCCGTCATGATGCATAAGCGACGTTTTCCCATGCATTAAGCGCTCCGCACGAACAACCTCTCCACCAAACACTTGTGCAATCGATTGGTGCCCAAGACAAACCCCAAAAATCGGGATCTTTCCAGCAAAGTATTGAATAACCTCCATACTAATACCTGCTTCATTCGGACTACACGGACCTGGTGAAATCATTAAAAAGTCTGGTTTCATATTCTCAACATCTGAAACAGTCACTTCATCGTTACGTTTAACAACAAGCTCTTGTCCAAGTTCTCCTAGAAACTGCACTAAATTAAATGTAAAAGAATCATAATTATCAATCATTAATATCATTTCTCTCACCTAACCGTTTCTTCACTACGTTCTTTTGCACGCCATAAAGCAATCGCCTTTTTTAACGACTCTTTATATTCATTTTCCGGATTTGAATCAATTACAATTCCCGCTCCTGCTTGTACATGAGCCTTTCCATCTTTAGCAAGAAGTGTTCTAATTACAATATTCAATTCTGTATCTCCAGAATAACCGATCCAACCGATTGAACCTGTATAAATCCCTCTGCGAACAGGTTCTAATTCTTCAATAATTTCCATCGTACGTATTTTCGGGGCACCAGTAATTGTTCCCCCAGGGAATACAGCCTTCACTAAATCAAAGGCATCTTTATCTTCATCCACCTCACCACGCACATTAGAAACAATATGCATTACATGTGAGTATTTCTCGATTACCATAAATTCATCTACTTCTACAGTGCCATATTTACAAACACGTCCTAAATCATTTCGTTCTAAATCTACAAGCATGACGTGCTCTGCTCTTTCTTTTTCGTTCTCAATTAATTCTCTTGCTAATGCCTCATCCTCTTGCTCATTCGCACCTCTAGATCTCGTTCCAGCAATCGGTCTTGTACTTACTTCGGTTCCTTGTTTCTTAATTAACAACTCTGGCGATCCACTAACAATTTGAAAATCTCCAAGCTCCAAGTAACCCATATATGGAGATGGATTAATTTCACGAAGACTTGTATAAATTTCTAGCGGGTGTGTTTGTAACGTTCTTTCTTGTCTCGTCGACAAGTTTACTTGGAACACATCACCAGCACCAATATATTCTTGAATACATTCAACCGCCTTCATAAAGCTTTCTTCTGTAAAAGCAACTGCTTCACTTTTCTTTTCAGGGCATGCAAATGGTATAGTCACTTCCGGCGCTTCTGTCGCCCAAAGAACCTTCCACCCATTTAATCGCTCTTTTGCCTCTTCAAGCTTATCTACATAATGTGTAATAATCCATAATAATTTCTCTTCTTGATCATACACAAACACATCGTCAAATAATAAAAAGAATATATCAGGTATATTAATGTCATCCTCCGCAAGAGAAGGAAGTTTTTCAATATAACGGATGCAATCATAACTAAAGTAACCAATCGCACCACCTTGAAATGGCGGGTATTCCGGATTATAGTCCGTTTCCCATCGCTCCATATATTCCCGCATTAAATCTAATGGGTTTCCTCGCTTTATTGTTTCCTTACCACTTTCGCTTATATGTAACGTTTCATCCTTCCCTCGGATTACCGCTACTGGGTTTAATCCCACAATGTTATAACGACCGCCACGTCCACTCTCTAACAAAATATGTTGCGGTTTATCCTTAGAAAGAAATTTATATTGCTTAAAGAAATCTAAATGATATGGAATAGAAAGCGCTAAAGATTTTCTTCGTTGCATATCAACACCCCGTCTTCTTTTATCCCACCCTCTTAGATTAACCACTTCAAACTACATTCTTTATGTATATAGAGTAGTTATACTAGAAGGCTAGTGAAAATAAATTAATTATACTACCTCTTATTTTACATGAAGTTTTCTAGTCATTCACTCTTTTCCTATTTCCAATCCAAAAAGAAAAAGCATCCTTTTTTCCAAGGATGCTTTTTCAATCACATATAATTAAGACTCAAATTGATAAAGTGGTGTACTTAAATAACGTTCACCGTTACTTGGGATAATAACAAGTACCTTTTTCCCTTTACCTAACTTTTTCGCAATTTCTGTTGCCGCATAAATAACCGCTCCAGAAGAGATACCCACTAAAATCCCTTCCTCTTTAGCCACTCTTCTTGCATATTCAAATGCTTGCTCTGTTTTTACTTGAACAATTTCATCATATACCTCTACATCCAATGTCTCTGGGATGAATCCTGCCCCAATTCCTTGGATTTTATGTGGACCCGGTTTCCCACCAGATAATACCGGTGAATCCGCAGGTTCTACTGCATAAATTTTAATATCTTTATACGCTTCTTTCAGTACTTCACCAGCACCAGTAATCGTCCCACCTGTACCAATACCCGCAATAAATGCATCTAATTGGTCGCCCATTTGTTCAACAATTTCTGGCCCTGTTGTTAAACGATGAATTTCTGGATTTGATTGGTTTTTGAACTGTTGTGGTATAAAGTAGCCATGCTCTTTTGCTAATTCAGTCGCTTGACGAATCGCTCCACCCATTCCTTCAGGCCCTGGAGTCAATACTAATTCTGCACCGTAAGCACGTAATAAATTACGACGCTCAATACTCATTGTTTCTGGCATTACTAAAATTGCCTTATATCCTTTAGCAGCCGCTACCATCGCTAAACCAATTCCTGTGTTACCACTTGTCGGCTCAATGATTGTATCGCCTTCTTTTAATAATCCTTTTTTTTCAGCATCTTCAATCATAGCTAATGCAATACGATCTTTAACGCTGCTCCCCGGATTCATAAATTCTAATTTTAAGTATATATCTGCGCTGTCTGATTCTACGATGCGGTTCAACTTAACGATCGGCGTTTTCCCGATTAATTCTGAAACTGATTGTGCCACTCGCATTCCTGTCACTCCTAACACCGAGTATTTTTATTGGTTTTGTCTATATTTAGATTTTGTCAGAAAATTCCCTGTTTGTCAATCTATTTAGAGGGTGAATCCCCTTAACTTCCTTATTACAAACTCTCAATTAAATTTGTAATATCGTCTTTAGAGAACTTGTATCGCTCATTACAGAAATGACAATGAACTTCTGTCTCTTCTTCTTCTGCACGAACTTGCTCTAACTCTGTTTTACCTAAACTAATTAACACACTCTCAATACGTTCGCGTGAGCATGTGCAATTAAATTGAACATCCATCGTTTCTAATACTTTTACTTTATCTTCTCCAAGAACTGCATACAGTAACTCTTCTGGAGAAAGCCCTTGTTCGATTAACGTTGATACAGGAGGAATGTTCTGCAAACGATCTTCAATGAATGAAATTGTTTCTTCCTGTGCACCTGGCATAATTTGAAGGATAAATCCACCTGCCGCTAATACGCTGTCATCTCCATTTACAAGAACGCCAACTCCTACAGAAGAAGGTGTTTGCTCAGAAACTGCAAAATAATACGTGAAGTCTTCCCCTAATTCTCCTGAAACAATTGGAGATTGACCAATAAACGGCTCACGCATACCAATATCTTTAATTACTGTTACAAACCCTTCAGTACCTACCGCTTGATATACACGTAATTTCCCTTGTTCCGTTCCTTCAAAATCAACATGCGGATTCGTTACATAACCACGTACATCCCCATTTGCATGAGCATCTACTAAGATGGGACCAATCGGACCATTACCTTCTACCTTAATCGTTAACTTTTGGTCACCTTTTAACATTGCGCCCATCATTGTACCTGCAGTTAAAGAACGACCAAGTGCCGCTGAAGCTGTTCTCCATGTATCATGACGTCTTTGCGCCTCACTTACTGTGTTTGTAGTACGTACACTATATGCACGCACTTCTCCATCAAACGCTAACGCTTTTACTAAATAATCTTTCATACTCATTTATTCACCTTTCTCATGCTGTAAATTTGCATTACGCTCGTATAACATATACAAACCTTTTAATGTTAAAAATGGATCTACAACATCAATTACATTCGATTCCTCTGAAATTAATTTCGCCAATCCACCTGTTGCAATAACTTTCGGTTCTTGTTTAGCTTCCTCTTTCATACGCTTAACAATACCTTCCACTTGTCCAACATAACCATAAAGAATACCAGATTGCATCGCACTTACCGTATTCTTTCCAACAACACTGCTTGGTTTTGTAATTTCAATACGAGGAAGTTTTGCCGCTCTACTATATAAAGCCTCTGCTGAAATCATAATTCCCGGTGTAATAACTCCACCCATATAATGCTTTTCTTCGTTAATATAACAGTATGTAGTAGCCGTACCAAAATCGACAATAATAAGCGGACTTCCGTATAAGTGGATTCCTGCTACCGCATTTACAATTCGGTCCGCGCCTACTTCACGTGGATTTTCATATTTAATATTTAGCCCCGTTTTTATTCCAGGACCTACTACAAGCGGTTTAATTTTAAAATATTTTTCACACATGCGCTCTAAAGCAAACATAATTGGTGGTACGACTGAAGACACGATAATACCTTTCACATCTTCAAACGAAAGACCTTCATGCTCAAGCAACTGCTTTACAAGCATTCCATATTCATCTTCTGTCTTATGACGATCTGTTTCCATGCGCCAATGTTGACGAAGTTCCCCCTCTTCAAACACGCCTAGCACAGCATTTGTGTTCCCTACATCCAATACAAAAATCATATTCTCACCACTTATCTTATTTAATCTATATTTGTTCAGTATGTATAAAACTTATAAAAACATCATATCACACATACTTATATAATCAGCTTTTCTATCCTCATCATTTTACAAAAAGATTACGCTCTATTTCAATTTTTAATACCAAATTTATTTAAATTCTTTTTCTACTTCATTTCGTTCCACAAATAAAAAAAGGAGTGACCATCGTCACTCCTTCATCTCTTACTTATCTTCTGATTCTTCATCGTCCTTCTTCATATTGATGTTTACTTTCACATCATCTGAAGATGTTGGACGCTCTGGCAATCTGCCATAATCATATAAATGATTGATTTGCTCTGCATCTAACGTTTCTACTTCAAGTAACGTTTTCGCAATAATATCTAGCTTATCACGTTTTTCAGTAAGAATTTGTTCCGCGCGAGCATAACATTCTTTTATAATAGTTTGCATTTCCACATCGATTTCATGTGCAATTGCATCACTGTAGTTTTGTTCCGAATGGAAATCTCTTCCTAAGAACACTTGACCACCTTGTGAGCTACCGAATTGCATCGGTCCAAGCTTATCACTCATACCGAATTCCGTAACCATACGTCTTGCAATACCAGTCGCACGTTGGAAGTCATTGTGAGCACCTGTGCTTGCTTCACCAAACACAATCTCTTCAGCTACTCGACCACCAAGTAAACCAGTGATTTTATCAAGTAACTCTGGTTTTGTCATGAAGTAACGATCTTCTTTCGGAAGCATTACTGCATATCCACCAGCTTGACCACGAGGGACAATTGTTACTTTATGAACGATATCTGCTTCATCAAGGACAACACCAATTACAGTATGGCCAGCTTCATGGAATGCAACGATATTACGTTCTTTTTCAGAGATAACACGACTTTTCTTAGCTGGACCTGCAATAACACGATCCGTCGCTTCATCAATGTCACTCATATCAATTTTCTTCTTATCTTGACGCGCAGCTACTAAAGCAGCTTCGTTTAATAAGTTTTCAAGATCAGCACCAGAGAACCCTGGTGTACGAGTTGCAATTGCTCTTAAGTTGATATGATCATCAAGCGGTTTATTACGAGCATGTACTTTCAGTACAGCTTCACGGCCATTTACATCTGGACGATCTACTGTAATTTGACGGTCAAAACGACCTGGACGTAATAACGCTGGATCAAGAATATCAGGACGGTTTGTTGCAGCGATGATAATAATACCTTCGTTTGCACCGAATCCATCCATTTCAACAAGTAATTGGTTCAACGTTTGTTCGCGCTCATCATGGCCACCACCAAGACCTGCGCCACGTTGACGTCCTACTGCATCAATTTCATCAATGAAAATGATACAAGGAGCATTTTTCTTTGCATTTTCGAATAAATCACGCACACGTGATGCACCGACACCGACGAACATCTCTACGAAATCAGAACCACTGATAGAGAAGAATGGAACGCCTGCCTCACCTGCAACGGCACGTGCTAGTAAAGTTTTACCTGTACCTGGAGGTCCTACTAATAGAACACCCTTCGGAATACGGGCACCAACTTCAGCGAACTTACGAGGGTCTTTCAAGAATTCAACTACCTCAACAAGCTCTTGTTTCTCTTCATCCGCTCCAGCAACATCTCTGAAACGAACTTTTTTCTTTTCGTCATTATATAACTTCGCCTTACTTTTCCCGAAGTTCATAACACGGCTACCGCCGCCCTGAGCCTGGTTTAATAAGAAGAAGAATAAAATGAAGATAATAACAAACGGAATGATAGAAGTAAAGAACGTTACCCAAGCACTTGTTTCTTCTGCTGGTTGATACTTAACTTCAGCACCTTGCGCTTTGTCATTAATTTTCTTTTGTAATTCCTCAGTATTTGGTGCATAAGTAACAAATTGTTCTCCTTGGCTAGAGTTGTTAAATTGTCCTTTTACCTCAAATACACCATTTTTCGGTTGAAGTTGCACATTACGCACTTCACCTTTTTCTAGTTTAGTAATGAATTTATCGTAGCTAACTGATGTCGTTTTTTGTGTCGAACCATTAAAATAGCTCACGATTCCAATTACTACTAGGAATATCAGTAAATAAAAGATGGTATTACGGAAGATACGATTCATTCCTAACCTCCTCTCACGGCATAAACACTATAGTAAATCGTAACATGGAAAAACTTTCCTATACAATTGTGACGCCTGTATTTAATTAATTTGAGTAAACACTTGGTTTTAATACTCCTACATAAGGAAGATTACGGTACTGCTCTTTATAATCTAATCCATACCCTACAACAAATTCATGTGGAACAGTAAACCCAACATAATCCGCTTTTAAATCTACCTTACGGCCTGTCGGCTTATCTAATAACGTAACAATTTTTACAGACTTCGCTTTACGATATTTAAATAGGTCTACTAAGTAGCTTAGCGTAAGACCGCTATCAATAATATCTTCAACGATTAAAATATCGCGACCTTCTACAGAAGTATCAAGGTCTTTTAAAATTTTCACTTCGCCTGTTGAAACAGTAGAGTGACCGTAACTAGATACAGCCATAAAGTCCATTTCAAGATATGTATCTGTTCTCTTTAATAAATCTGCCATGAATGGCATTGCACCCTTTAATACGCCGATTGCAAGAGGTACTGTATTTTTATAATCCTCTGCAATAATTGCGCCTAATTCGAGCACCTTTTCTTGTATTTGTTCTTCAGAAATTAATACTTTTTCGATATCTTGATTCATCATTTCATTATCCTCCCGGAAGACTCCTTGCTTTTGTAGTGAATAATCATATATTTATCCTTCTTTGCCATCTCTTTCGAGATAGCAAATGTAGATCGCTTCAACAAGGGTATCCAAATAATATTCCCACTTGCATCACAAACGACCGGCCATTCTTCTCTTTTTTCTCTTGGTACTTTTGCTTCGATAAAAATAGTTTTTATCTTTTTTGTGCCATTCATACCTTGTATTGACATACGATCTCCATTTTCTCTAGAACGAATTCGGAGTGGATATGATATATCATTATACTTAGCAACAAATACTGTTTCATTCATGTTACTTGGTATATCTTCGCTCACCTCTGCTACAAGCTTATCCCCGTTCGATAGCGTAATTGTCCCCGGCACTGATAAATCTTGTAAAAAAGGAGAAACAATTTCTTGTTTAAATCCAAAGTTGCACTCCTCGTATGCGCGAACAATTTTTAAATCACCTGGGAAATCAAGTGAACCCGAAGGTTGTGTCCGCTTAAAAAACTCAATCACTTTGTCAATATGTATAGAGGAAAGAGAAGATGGAATCTTATATTCATAAAGATAGTTTAATATTAGTTGAATCCCTCTTCTTTGTAAAGGCATAGACATGGATTCAAAGGCAGGAATTGATAAGCTAATTTGTTTATCACTTTTTTTTGTAATTACTTTATTCATTTTCTCAAAAGCTAATTCCTGCAAATACGCCTCATCCTCTTGCATCTGCATGCTAAATTTTTGGAATTTCTCATGCACTTTTGAATTTTCTTCTTTCAAATGCGGAAGGACATATTTACGTAATCGATTCCTTGTATATACTTCCTTTTTATTACTTGGATCTATACGAGGAATTATTTTTAGCTTATTACAGTAATCAACAATTTCTTCCTTCGTTACTCCAAGTAACGGCCTAATTAAATATCCATTATGAAAAGGACGCTTCACTGCAATGCCTGCATATCCTTTCGAAGTACTCCCTCGCACAAGGCGCATTAAAATCGTCTCTACTTGGTCATCACCATGATGTCCAAGAGCTACATATCTCGCATCATATTTCTTCATTATTCTTTCCAAAAATGCATATCTGCATTCTCTAGCAGCAACTTGTGCATTCATCCCGTATTGCTGTTGATATTGCGACACATTAATCCTTATCGTTTCGCAAATAACTCCCAGTCCCTTACAAAGGTCCTGCACAAACTGTAGGTCCTCATGAGATTCATCACCTCTAAACATATGATCCACATGTGCCACTACAATTTCAAACTGTTTTGCTGCTCTTCTTTCTAACAAATAATATAGAAGAGCCAAAGAGTCAGGGCCACCAGAAACCCCTACAACAATTGTTGAACGTTCCTTTAATACATCATGCTGCTTTACAAAGTCATCTACCTTTTCAACAAATGTATCTTTCAACTTCGTAATCACCTTTCATTAAACAAGAACAGCAACGTTAGTTACCTTGTTTATAATGGTACAACTTTTACAAACATTGTGCAAAAAAAAGATATACAAAAATTACATTTTTTATCTTACATCATCCGTACATATTCACAAAAATAATAACATTATCTTTTAAAGCAAAAAAACCTAGGCATCCACCTAGGTTTTTAGAAAGAAATATCACACTTAAAGTTTATCCCGCATTAACGGGCAGTAAGCCCCCCACCTCAAAATTCAGTGAAGACAAAGAAGTTAGTTAGGGAATCAACTGCCCGTAAAAGCCCGATTGGTGCGGGCTAATAATCAGTGGGGGATGAAGCCCCCCACTGATTAAAGTTTCACTTTATTGTGCCTGCATTCCTACAATTGGAATCGTAGCCCACTTCGGCATATTTTTCTTCACTTTCGCCACAACAATGGTCATATCGTCATTTATATAACCATCACCAGAGCGAATCACCTCTTCCATAATGATATCAGCAATTTCTTGTGGATCTTCGGTTTGTAATTCTTTAATTTTTCGTTTCATCCATAGTTCATGATTCTCCACATGTTGTGCTCCCTCAAAAATCCCATCACTCATCATAATAAGAATATCACCCGTTTTTAATTGTTCACCTACTACATCAACTTCAACATCCTCAATAATCCCCATCGGCAAATTACTTGCCTCAATTTTCAAAATATTATTCGCGCGTTTAACAAAACTCGGTGTCGATCCAATCTTTAAAAACTTCGCACTCGCATCTCGCAAATCTACCATGGCTAAATCTAACGTCGTAAACATCTCTTCTGTTGTTCTTAAAGAAAGAATAGAATTGATAGACTTAATCGCTATTTCCTCATCAATGCCTGATTGAAGTATTTTTTGTAATAATTTCACCGTTTCTTTACTCTCCATATGAGCCCTTTGCCCATTTCCCATACCATCACTAATTGCAAGCGCATATTTACCGACGCTTAGATCCATCATCGCGTAAGAATCACCCGAAACAAACCCACCGCCTTTTGCAGCTGTGGCCAATCCAGTATCAAGAGAATACGTCTTTGCTGAACCAAATGATATTAAGCTGTGACCGTTCGGATAAGAAGACTTTTCTTCATGTTTAACAACTATATTTTCCTTGAGAATATCAGAAAGCATCGGTGCAACTAATTTTTCACACTCTCCATGTTCATTAGATGCAACCGGAATCAGCATTTCAATATCAATACTTCCTCTATCTAAACAATAAATATCAACGTGCTCTATTTCTACGCCAAAATCACGAAACGCTTGCAAAATCTGTTCTTCTTGTACTTGATGATTTTCTCGTTCTCTTTGTATCTCCTTAGCAAAATCCTCCATAACTTTTGATACACCTAACAGTTGCTCCGCTACTATTCTACGATTTTCCTTCATTTGTTTTCGTAATTTCTGCCCCTCATAGAAATGATCTAATTCACCAGCTACTAAATCCGTCACTTTCTTTCCTCTCACACAATGTTTGTCCCATTCACGAACTAACTTCCGATTATGCTGCAACGTCCCCTCTTCCGTTTCACTCATTATTTGTTTCATATAATCGTACGTTTTATCGAAATTAACTACCCAGCATTGATCCTTTTTAAAGCATGTTTGACATGTTTTTGCAGTAATTGTACTTAAGAACAAATCTGCCTCCGTCTCTTTATCTTCCTCCTCCACATATCCATATACAGAAAAGCTATTAGATAAAGCAGCAAATACATTGGCAAATTGATTAATTTTATTCGCTGTAACATCACGCATCCTTCTTAAATACTGTTGTTGATCTTGCGAATGTTCCTGTGTGCCTGGCATGAATTTAGCAATACGATCCATAACAAGTTTCGGTGTTAATAAGAAGAACGCAATCGCCACACCGGATTCAATTAAAGTTGTCACTATGTTTGTTTGCTTGTCTACATATAGCGTAATCAAGCTCGTCCCAATTAATAGACCTAAACTAACACCTAAACGCTTCCCTTCTTTTAACAAACCACCAAGCAACCCAGAAAAAGCAAGCAGACTAAGTTGAGACAAACTGGAGACATTCGCTAAACTTAATATTAATCCAGTGACGACCCCCACTGTAGATCCCGTAGCAGCCCCCGCGATAAATGCAAACACGAGCACTAAATACCTAGTAAAAATATGCTGAATAGAAGCGTCATATACAAACCAATCTGTTGTACCAGTTAAAACAGATGCTAGTAATATAATTAAACAAACAACTTCTTCTGTCTCTAGCGCTTGTTGTTTACCTTTTCGTTCGACTAAAAGCGGAACACTTTGTAAAAATATCATAGTTAATACGAAGCTAAGCCCTGCCTCAATCGTACTAACGAGTAAATCGTACATGGTAACAGTTTGTTGCGCAAAATATACGACAACTAAATGTGCGGTTAATGCGGAGATAAATACTTGGAATGGAACAAGTCCAACAGTTTTACGTGTAAACCTACTAAAGAAGATATTATAAATGAAGAAAGTAAAAATAGATGCAAAGGTAAAGAATAAATTATCTATCGAAACTGAAAGTGCGCCCCCCATTAGAGCCAAGAACGCGAGCGGCATTTTATCCCGCTTCATAACATAAACAGCAGCAAAAAACGGCAGTGCAAACGGTAAAATGTTTGTTAATATATATGCTCGTCCCAAAAGAAAACCAATAACAACAATAATGAATCCCCATCTAAAGAAAACTTGTTCAAACTTCATTCGCAACTTACTTGTCCACTTTACTGCTCCAAGCTGACTCTCATTCATTGCCAATGCACTTGTATTCATAGTATTCCTTCCTGCTTTAGGCATATTTTTAACACCACCTGCATAGTTTAATTACTGTCATTATAAAAGATGATTATTGGGATTTTTGTCAAAACAACAGTTTTCACTTTTATAATCGTTCGACTTTTTATTCGAAATAACTCTACATATATACACGGTATTTAATGTATCCTTAATATTTTAATCGAACATTCAGAAAATATAGGGTGATTTTGTAGAAGTGTTGTATGTCTTAATTTATTTAACAAAAAAAGATCATGCAAATTTGCATGATCTTTTTAGGATGACCCGTACGGGATTCGAACCCGTGTTACCGCCGTGAAAGGGCGGTGTCTTAACCACTTGACCAACGGGCCGTTAAATTAAATATAGCGGCGGAGGGGATCGAACCCCCGACCTCACGGGTATGAACCGTACGCTCTAGCCAGCTGAGCTACACCGCCATGTCGTCTTATTTAACGGACAATTAGTATCTTACATCAGATATAAATTAAAGTCAACACATCTTGAAAACTTTTTTAAAAATATATTTTCACATATAAAAAAGCACCCTGAGCAATCGCCCTGGGTACCTCTCTATATGCTAAGAATTAAACGTTCTTATTATCCGCGACGTGCGCCACGGCCACCACGTTTAGATTCTGTGTTACGCTTTAAAGAAGTTAAACGATCTTCACTATCCTTTAAGAAACGTGCCATCTTTTGCTCGAATGTTTCTTTTGGAGCTCGTTCGTTACCGCCGCCACGATTATCTCTGTTGAAAGAACGATTACGTTGTGGACGTCCAGAACGTTGTTGATCGCCGCCACCGCGTTGGTATTCACCACGTGGACGATCTCCTTCTGTTTTTTCGCGCTCTTTCGCTTTTTTAATAGATAGACCGATCTTGCCATCTTTTTCAACGTTAATAACTTTTACTTCTACTTGGTCGCCCACTTTTAAGTGATCGTTAATATCTTTCACATAATTATCAGCAACTTCACTAATATGAACAAGACCCGTTAAGCCTTCTGGCAGCTCCACAAAAGCCCCAAAATTTGTAATACCTGTTACTTTACCCTGTAACTTGCTGCCTACCTCGATTGACATAAAAAAAATGCTCCTCCTTAGTGGTTAAAAAGTCAAATTTTACTTTATTATATATAATCCTAAAATATAGTGTCAATAAGACATACTCTACTTAGAAACAGGAAAAATTATCTCCCCTTTTCCAGAGAAGAAATAATCCCTTCTAGCAATCTTTAATACGTACTCTTCATCATTTAACTTTTGAACTTCGTCTTTTAGACTCTTTTCTTTATTCGTTAATGAATCCAGTTCTTTTTTCATGTCCTTAACTTTTGCTTCTTTTGCTCTAATGGAACTGTTTTGTTGATAAAACGTTACACTAATACTCGCAATAATTGTAAAAGCAAAGACAAGAAAAACCGCTAAACGGCGATAAAGTCGCTTCCTGTTCTCATCCGTTTGTATTATATGCTCTTTAACAGGATTTGGACTCTGTTTTTCGATTGTTCTTTGTCTCAGTTCCCTCATTTCCGAGGTCCCCCTAACTTCTTTTTTATACGCTCCCATAATTGGAAGATGTGTCCCTTTAATTTTGCTATATATTGCAGGAACCCTACATGTTTCATTATAAAAAGTTTAACACGATTAGGGAGAAGTTTCCATATGAGCGAAGCAATAAATCGAACAGGCCAGAAAAAAACTTTCCATATGAAAAGTAATATCCAAACCACCATTTTCCATAACACATGTCCAATTGAAAGCAGTATACGAAATAAGAATAATATAAATGCAATAAATAGCTGCGCTATAATAATAACAGGTTTTATCATGAGTAGCTTTATAATTTGAACAAAAAAGTGTGTTGTTTGCATAAAAATATAGATGAGAAAATTTAACAATCTCATGTATATTGCTTTCAATAAGCTTTGATACGCCGCAAAACCACATAATAATGCCAAAAATACATATATACGTAGTTCAGCTTCATTTACAAGAAGCAATACGTAAAAGACGAATAACGCTTGGACAATCCAAAATAGTATATCATGTATAAACACAAGCCAACGTTTACGTTCTTGCCGCTTTAAAAATCGTTGGTATGTATCTAAAGACGCTCCAATCCAAGCACCCATTCCGATCATTGAGAGCATCGTATACAACTGAATTGTTAGGCTCATTTAAACAACTTACTAAAGAATCCTTTAGTTTTCTCCCCTTGATTCTCATCAATATACAGCATCTCATGAACTTTCCCTTTAATCGATACAACACCTTTTTCCACATCTAAATTTTTCATTTGTAAATTTTGACCACGAATTGTTAAAAAGCCCATTACAGTCTCAAGCAAAAACTCTTCGCTATCAAAACTCTCTACCTGCTTTACACCGGTAATATCAATTACACGCCTGCCACGCATAATAATATCATGCTCTACAGAAACATTTTGTTGATTAGAAGACATAGGTGAGTAACCATTATTCACGTAAATCCCCCCTACATTTATACTAGCTAATAGTAATGTATGAAGGGATAATTGATTTTAGAACAAGCCTTCTTCAGCCTTGACCTTTTCTTCGCGAACTAAACTATACATATTTGCTGCATCTTCTTTTTTGGTCGTTTCTTTCAATTCGTTTATTTTTACGGTTACTATTTTTTGACCAAAACGAATTGTTAATTCATCAGCTACTTTCACATCTGAACTCGCTTTTGCCACTTGACCATTAATTGATATTCTTCCTTGATCAGCTACTTCTTTCGCTAATGTTCTTCTTTTAATTAAACGTGATACTTTTAAAAACTTATCTAAACGCATATCAAATCCCCCTATTAACGCTCTGTTTGTTTTGCCTCTTCCCATAGAACATCCAACTGCTCTAATGATAAATCTTGCATCTCTTTATTCATTTCAGCTACCTTTGCTTCCATGTATAAGAAACGACCGACGAATTTCTCATTCGTTGCATGTAACGCCTCTTCGGGATCTATTTTATAATGACGAGCTATATTAACAAACGCAAATAGTAAATCGCCAAATTCACCTAACATCTTCGCCTCATCCATATTTGTAACTTCTTGTTGGAACTCTTGCCATTCTTCTAAAGCTTTCTCTATCATCGGTTGTACATCAACCCAATCAAAACCAACCTTGCCAGCTTTTTTCTGGATTTCATAAGCGCGTAGTAACTGTGGCAAACTTTTTGGGACTCCATTTAAAACAGATTCCTTCACAAATCCTTTTTCTTGTTTTTTAATTTCTTCCCAATTGGCAAGTACTTCATCAGCACTATTTACATCTGCATTCCCAAATACATGCGGATGGCGACGAACCATTTTCTCAGATAAAGTTCGAATAATATCATCTATAGAGAACCAACCTTCATCCTCTCCAATTTGAGCATGCAGCATAACTTGTAATAATACATCACCCAATTCCTCTACTAAGTGGTCGTCATCCTCTTCATCAATTGCTTCCAACACTTCATAAGCTTCCTCAATTAAATACTTCTTTAAAGATTGATGTGTTTGCTTTTTATCCCACGGACAACCATTTGGTCCACGAAGATCTGCAATAATTTCTCTAAGCACATCAAACTGTTGATACAAGGACGCACGTTCCTGAACGGGTGGTACATATACACTCGTTAAATTATTTAATTCCGTTTCATGATCTAACATGTACAATGGCACCTTTTTAACTTGTTCAAATGAAGTCCCTGCAGCTGTTACGATATATACTTCATAATCATCTGGCAGCATCTCCATTAATGTTAATTTCACATCAGATGCAACGAATGCGTCATATACTTGGCAAAAGATTAAATGTTGACGTAATTCTAATTGTCCTCTTTCAAATGATGTGGCGTCAATTAATTGGAATCCTTCAATCGGATCAATCTTTAGACTTGCAAACATTGGATCAAGGAAACTTTGTCCACCTTCAATGCGCACTTCAACATTCGCTACTTCGCCTTTTTCCAATAGTAGCTGAACCGTTCTTTCCGCTACAAGCGGATGCCCTGGCACGGCATAAATGATTTCTGCGCCTTCAGCTCGTTCTAACAATGTATTCGCAATTGTTTCATATACAATTTCAAATGTATCATGTGCCTCATATACACTGTCAAAGGCTGTGTATTGTATACCTTCTTTCTCCAACTCTTCTATAACGGGATGTTCCTTCGTTCGTACAAACATGTGATCTGCTTCTTTTATTTTTCGATATACACCCATCGTTAACTGATCTAACTCACCAGCACCTAATCCTAAAATAGTAATGATTCCACTCACAATCTGCCACCTCTATCCACTCTTCTTCAATGAACCTTCTTTTTTTTCTTTTTTCATCACGGTTCCTATTTCCGCTTTTGTAAATACACGTAATTTTAAAATCAAAAACATATATGCCAATCCGCCGATAGCTACACCTAACAATGCCTCAATTGTCGCGATTCCTCTATGTTCCGTATCAATTACTAATCCAGACATTTGCATTACACGCATAAACATTATTAATACAAATCCCATACCAATACCACTAATAACTACACCTAACATATTACGTTTATCGATGAGCGATTCTGATACGGCTTGCATAAGTAATGCACTATTTAACACAGAAATTACAATTAACGCAACTAAGGTTGCAATCGCAGCTCCCTTCACACCAAAATATGGCATTAATATATAATTTAAAGCTAACTTTAAACAACTCCCAAATATAACGAATATTGCTGGTTTTAATGTTTGTCCTAGCCCTTGCAAAATAGAAGCAGTTGTAATCGACAATGAACTAAATAAAATAGATAAAGATAAAATGGATAAAACATCTGACCCATCACTATTTTCAAACAGCATAATATTCGTAGGCTGAATAATACAAGTTAATCCAATGGCCGCTGCAAATCCAATAACAAATGTTATTTTCATTGCTAACTTTACCTTTTCTCGAATAAAGGAAAGATCTCCTCTTTCCTTCGCCGCTGTAATAATTGGAATAAGCGACAACGAGAAAGAAGTTGTCACGACAGTCCCTAATTGCATAAGCGGGATACTTCTGTCGTACACACCTTTTAATACCTTTGCACTTTCAGCTGGCTCTCCTGCCCCAATAAGTAAAGAATAGAAGGAAACAGAATCAGCCATTTGTATAAAAATAAGCACTAAATTACTAACACAAATCGCCAAACCCTGCCAAAATAGAATTTTAATGATCCTCTTTTTCCCCTTAATTCTCTTTACACTTTTGAAGAATATAGAACGAAAGTCATGACGCATATAAAGTACAAGTACGATAATCCCAATCAGTCCGCCTGCGATTGAACCTAACATAGCACCTGCACCGACAGTATATAAATCAAATCCGTGAGCAATTAGGAATAGAGATAAAAATACAATAATAGAAACACGAATCGTTTGTTCTATTACTTGCGAAACAGCTGTTGGCATCATATTATTGAACCCCTGAAAATATCCTCTTGCTACAGATAGAAACGGCATCAATATGAATGAAAATGAAATAACACGTAATAACTTATCTAAGTGTATATCGCCCATAGCTGTTGCAATTGCTTCGGCACCAAAAAACAATGTAAAAAAGCCTATGAAACCAATTCCCAATAAAAACCAAAAAGATATACAAATAATTTCTTCTGCTTCTTTTTGTTTCCCTTGCTCTAATCGTTCCGCAACCATTTTTGAAATTATAATGGGGAATCCATAAGTAGCTAAAATTAAACAAAATCCATAAAACGGATAAATTTGTTGGTAAATATAAAAACCAATATCACCCGCTATATTTTGATATGGAATACGGTAAAAAGCGCTTAATACCTTTGTAACAAAACTTGCGATTGTTAATATAATAGCCCCACGCCAAAAGGCTTGATACTTCTTTGATTCCATACAAGAAAACTCCTTTTTCTATTCTCACCCCTCGTATTATATCATAAAGAAAAGGACAAGCTTCCTTACCTACACGAGTAATAATACGTTCGTGCAACGCTAGAAATGTTCAACGAAAAAAGGTAGCAAAGCGCTACCTTTTTTCAATATACATATATCTCCAAATAATTGATTTCTCAAGAAGAAATATCATAATTAGGAAAGATTGCTACTTCTAAAATTCGATATGACCTTACTGCTCCATTTGTTTCGCTAAAAAGCTCGCAGCTGTATTTACTGACTTATGCTCCACTTCACTTATAATTGCCTCTTTAGAGAAGATAATAACAGCTCCAATTGGGTCCCCATTCGCAACAATCGGGCCAATCGTATAGGAACTAACTTTTTCTGTTACTCCATCAATAATTGAAATTTCGCTTTCATCCGTCATAATTACAGACTTACGATCTTCCATTGTCTTCTCAATTAAATCGCCAACGCTTTTATTTAAGTATTCTTTTTTAGATATGCCTGCTACCGCGATAATAGAATCACGATCGCATACAAGCACATTATGTCCTAAGCTATCGTATAAAGCTTCCGTATATTCTTTTGCAAAATCACCTAGTTCACTAATCGGAGAATATTTCTTCAAAATTACTTCTCCATCGCGATCAACAAATATTTCTAGCGGGTCTCCTTCTCGAATACGTAAAGTTCTACGAATTTCCTTCGGGATTACTACCCTACCTAAATCATCAATTCGACGTACTATTCCAGTTGCTTTCATTCTAATGCTGCCTCACTTTCTACTGATGATGAAAGTGGTGAATTTACCTGTTCATGTAAAAATCACCAACTGTTAGACATAGTATTTTACACATTAGTTCTTCTATGCACGCCGAATTGTATTTTTTTATCTTATATTAGGCATTTATGACTTCTTTTTTTACATCTGGTAGGCCTTTTAATAAATTTTCAGCAATTGTTAACCACTTCGATGTCTCTAAGCCATTTGTTTTCATAACGATTTTCAATTGTGATCCTTCCATCCCTAGACCGATCATACGTCCAAAACTATTTCCAAGCATGAATAATTTTCCACCATCAATATTTTGACTTGCTTGTTCTGAGAACAGAATTGTTACTTCAAATTTATTTTGCTTAATTAACTCAATTTGTTCTTTCATTGCCAATACTTTAATATTTGCAATTTGTAATAAGTAACCAACTTCTTGCGGATAATCACCAAATCTATCTATCATCTCTTCCTGCAACTCTTCAATATCCTCCATTGCAGAAACACCTCTAAACTGTTTATACATCATAATTTTTTGTTTACTATCTGAAATATAAGCATCTGGTAAATATGCATCTACTTCTAAATCAATTTCAACATTAACTGTATTTTCAACCCCATCTGTTCCTCTACGCTGTTCAATTGCATCTTTTAACATTTGAGAATATAGATCAAATCCGACAGAATCAATAAATCCATGCTGTTCGGCACCTAACAAGTTACCTGCACCACGAATAGATAAGTCTCTCATCGCAATTTTGAAACCTGATCCAAGCTCTGTGAACTCTTTAATGGCTTGTAGACGCCTCTCTGCAACTTCTGATAACACTTTGTCTCGTTTGTATGCAAAGTATGCATATGCAACACGATTAGAACGTCCAACACGCCCACGAAGCTGATACAGCTGCGATAATCCCATACGATCTGCATCAAATACAATTAACGTATTTACATTCGGAATATCTACACCCGTCTCAATAATTGTTGTACTTACAAGAACATCATGCTGACCCTCTAAAAACGATAGCATAACAGACTCTAATTCACTTTCGTTCATTTTCCCATGTGCATAAGTTACACGCGCGTCTGGAACTAACATCGAAATTTCATCTGCTTTTCTTTCGATATCCTCCACACGATTATATAGGAAGTAAATTTGCCCACCTCTTGCAAGCTCTCGTTCTATCGCTTCTCGCATTAACGCTGGATTATACTCTACTACATACGTTTGGACTGGGAAACGATTTTCTGGTGGTGTCTCAATAACAGATAAGTCACGCACACCAAGCATAGACATATGGAGTGTACGCGGAATCGGAGTTGCCGTTAATGTTAATACGTCAACATTTGCTTTTAATTGTTTAATTTTTTCTTTATGCGTTACACCAAATCTTTGTTCTTCATCAATAATAAGAAGGCCTAAGTCTTTATAAGTAACATCTTTAGATAAAATACGATGCGTTCCAATTACGATATCTACCGTGCCATCTTTTAAGCCTTTAATTGTTTCATTTTGCTGTTTTCTCGTACGGAATCTACTTAATAATCCTATATTGATTGGGTAATCTTGAAAACGCTCTCGAATTGTTTCATAGTGTTGTTGTGCAAGAATTGTTGTCGGCACTAAAATTGCAACTTGTTTTTCATCCATAATTGCCTTAAATGCCGCACGGATAGCTACTTCTGTCTTTCCATATCCTACATCACCACAAAGAAGCCTATCCATCGGACGTCCGCGTTCCATATCTTTCTTAATCTCTTCAATAGACCGTAATTGATCCTCTGTCTCTTGATACGGGAAAGAAGATTCAAACTCTTGTTGTTCTGCCGTATCTGGTGTATATGCATAACCCTTTGAAGCTTCGCGTTCAGCATATAATTTAATTAGGTCATCCGCAATGTCTTGTACAGATTTTTCAACTTTCGTTTTAACCTTTTTCCAGTCATTTCCACCTAATTTATAAACTTTAGGATCCTTACCTTCAGATCCTACATATTTCTGCACTTGGTCAATTTGTTCAATTGGAACGTATAACTTATCATTGCCTTGATATTTAATATTCAAGTAATCTTTATGAACGCCATTAATCTCTAATGTCTCGATACCTAAGAATTTACCTATACCATGATTTACATGAACTACATAATCTCCAACTTTTAATTCCGAATAACTTTTAATACGTTCGGCATTAGATAACTTTTGCTTACGTTGTGATTTTTTAACTTTCTTATGAAAAAGCTCTTTTTCAGTAATAACAACAAGCTTTTGCATCGGCATTTCAAATCCTGCATGTAAATCACCTACAGCAATTTGTAACCTCCCAGGCAATAATATATCTGTGCCCTCTACGATATCTGCCTCAATATCATAATCACTTAAAATATGTTGTAGTTTTTTTACACGTTCATCATCTGTGCCGAGCACAACCGTCGTAAAATGCCCTTCGTTCCATCTATCAATTTCAGTTTTCAGCAACTGCATCTGCCCATGGAAATCTTGCATTGTTTTACATGTCACATTCACAATGTTTTGCGGATGTGTATGTGCTATATGACGTAAGAATAACGTTAAATATACAAAACTTCTTTTTTTATGATGAAGAAATTCCTCAAACGAGTGTGAGAAAGATAAGTCTTGAATAATTGTACCCTCACCAAGAAGTGAGATATACCATTCCGCCTCTTCCGTTTCAAGATGTGATGCTGTTTCTTGAATACGGGAAATCTCATCTAAAATTACAATACCATCTTCTGGTAAATAATCTATCAGACTAGCAGGTTCGTTATAGAAAATAGATAAATATTTAAACATCTGTTCTATACTTTGCCCGTTTTTTAACATCTCAATTTCATGACTTACCGTCTCAAGCACTGCAGTCTTCAATTTATCATCGGACAGTTTTTGCATCGTCTTAGTCAAGCCTTCCTCAAGACGCTTAATTCCCGACTTCAATTCTTCCTGTGAAAATAAAAATTCTGTTGCTGGACCAAATCTAACGCTGTCTTTTTTATCTTGAGAGCGCTGTTCATCCACATCAAATAATCGAATAGAATCAACTTCTGTGTCGAAAAATTCAATACGAAATGGTAACTCTTCAGTTAATGGATAAATATCTAATATTCCCCCGCGCAAACTGAATTCCCCAGGAGCTTCTACCATCGACTTACGCTCATAACCAATATGATGTAAAGTATGCAAGAATGTATCTAAATCAATCTCTTGCCCTAGATTGATTTCGATTTGCCTTTGCTTCCACAATTCTTTCATTGGTAAAAATCTGCGTAGTCCCGCAACTGGCGCTACAATAATCCCATTCTCTCCTGCCGCTAAACGATTCAATACTTCAATACGTTGCGCCTTCAATTCTGGGCTTGCAACACCAATTTCTGATGCTATCAATTCATTTACTGGGTATAACCACACATCTTTTTCACCAAGTAACGCCACTAAATCTTCATGCACTTTTTGTGCTTGATATAAATTATGCGTCACAATAAGTTGTGATTTTTTTGTTTTTTTATATAAGGCCGCCATTAATAATGAACGAGAAGAGGTTGCCATACCTGATACAAGTTGTTCTTTTAAACCATCTTCTAGTCCATTAATAACCGATTGGATCTCTTCATTTTTATAAAATTGCTCTAATAAACCTATCATTTTCAAAACCCCTCTCAACATAAAGAGCAAGCCACTATATTTTATGCAAATATTTTGGAAAAAGAAAACAGAAAAATGCTTTGGACATGCCAAAGCGACAACATTTTATTGCAGAAATTTTTCATATTCATAATACTCAGGATAAGATGCGAGCGTTTCTTGACACGATTCACAAATCGTTTGTATATATATATTTCCATTCTCATGAAAATGAATCATCTCTACTACTTCTTGCTCTGTTAGTTGAAATAAAACGTCGCTATATACTTTTTCTGCAGTAACGGAGCCTACATTACTCCCGCAATGTCTGCAATAATAATACCCTTCCATACTAGCCTCCTAAAAATCCAATTACTACTAGTATGGGTAAAAATAAAACAAAATATTCCCAATCATACCCTTAACTATTGAAGGTATTCATGATTTGAAGAAAAGGTTTATTTAACCATTCTTCACATGCATCCGCTGCTTTTTCAATAGAATGACCCACATCAGGAATTTCTTCCGATGTAAAACGTCCTAGTACGTAATCTACTACCTTCATGCCATTTTTCGGACGATCAATTCCCATGCGGATGCGTTGAAACTCTTGTGTTCCTAAATGTGAAATTGTTGATTTTACACCATTATGTCCACCAGCACTACCTTTCATACGAAGGCGTAATTTACCTACAGGAATATCTAAATCATCGTACAGGACAACGAAGTCCTCAACATCAATTTTATAGTAATCCATGAGTGGACGAATACTTTCCCCAGATAAATTCATATATGTAAGTGGCTTTAATAAGATTACTTTTTCTCCATTAACAAATCCTGCACCAAATACTCCTTTAAATTTTTGTTCATTCAAAGCAATATTCCAACGCTTTGCAAGTTCATCAATTGCCATAAATCCAATATTATGCCTTGTTAATTCATATTCTCTACCCGGGTTCCCAAGTCCTACTATCAATTTCATTCTTGTACCACTACTTTCTTTTTTCGATACGAAAAGACGTAACCAATCTTGGTTACGTCTCATTCTATCCAATTAATTGAATAATACACTTACAGATTCTTCTTCGTATACACGAATGATTGCTTCTCCGATTAATGGAGCAACTGAAAGCTCATGTACTTTGTCGATTTTCTTCTCTTCCGGTAATACGATAGAGTTCGTTACAACTAACTCTTTAATATTTGAGTTTTGGATACGCTCAATTGCTGGACCAGATAATACTGGGTGTGTACAGCAAGCATATACTTCAGAAGCACCGTTCTCAACAAGAGCGTTTGCCGCTAATGTAATTGTACCAGCTGTATCAATGATGTCATCAATTAAAATTGCTGTTTTACCTTCAATATTACCGATAATGTTCATTACCTCTGATACGTTCGGACGAGGACGACGCTTATCAATAATAGCGATTGGTGCTTTTAGGCGATCCGCCATTTTTCTAGCACGAGTTACCCCACCATGGTCAGGTGACACGATTACGATATCTTTAAGACCTTTTGTTTCAAAGTAATCTGAAAGAATCGGTACACCCATTAAGTGGTCGATTGGGATATCAAAGAACCCTTGAATTTGTGGAGCATGTAAATCTAGAGTGATTACACGAGTTGCACCTGCTGTTTCAAGCAAGTTTGCTACAAGTTTCGATGTAATTGGTTCACGAGAACGCGCTTTACGGTCTTGACGCGCATAACCATAGTAAGGAATAACAATATTAACTGTTTTTGCAGATGCACGCTTTAATGCATCGATCATAATAAGTAATTCCATGATATGTTCGTTTACTGGGAAGCTTGTAGATTGAATAATGAATACATCGCAACCACGGATACTTTCTTCAATGTTAATTTGAACTTCTCCATCACTAAAACGATCAACAGAACATTTTCCTAGTCCTACTCCAATGTGCTTTGCAATTTGCTCCGCAAGTTCCTTATTAGAGTTTAAAGAGAATACTTTCAAATTAGAATTTAGATATTGAGTCGACATCTAGATTAACCCTCCACATTATGATTTTTTCTTATTCAGCAATTGATCAACATAGTCTTCTTTGTTAACTTGACGTGCACGTGCTACAGATAATGCTTTTGATGGAACATTCTCTGTAATTGTAGAGCCTGCTGCCACATAAGCACCATCTTCAACTGTTACAGGAGCAACAAGGTTTGAATTACATCCAATAAATACCCCGTTACCAATCACAGTTTTGAATTTATTCTTACCGTCATAGTTCACCGTAATTGAACCACAACCAAGATTCACGTCTTCTCCAACTTGCGCATCCCCGATATAACTTAAGTGTGAAGCTTTACTTCTATTACCAAAAACAGTTTTTTTGATTTCTACGAAGTTTCCAACGCGTACTTCATCTCCAATAACTGAATCTGGGCGAATATGTGCAAATGGACCAACCGATACTTCTGTACCAAGTTTACTATCATGTACAGTAGATTGACGAATTGTCGTACGATCTCCAATTTCACTATCGCGAATTACTGTATGCGGTCCAATTTCACAATCAGAACCGATTACAGTGTTTCCCTCAATAATTGTTCCTGGATGAAGAACTGTATCACTACCGATAATTGCATCAGCAGAAATATACGTGTTACTTGGATCAATAATCGTAACACCATTTACCATGTTCTTTCGGTTGATACGGTTTTTCATAATGATTTCCGCTTGCGATAGAGCGACTCTGTCGTTAACACCTAACGTTTCATCGAAGTGCTCTGTTTGATAAGCCGATACAATGTGACCTTCATTTTTTAAAATCTCAATAACATCTGGCAGGTAATATTCACCTTGTACGTTATCATTTGAAACTTTAGAAAGCGAAGCGAATAAAGCCTTATTATCAAAACAATACGTACCTGTATTGATTTCTTTAATAGCTAATTCTTTCTCATTTGCATCCTTATGCTCAACAATCTTTTCAACATGACCATTCTCGTTACGAACGATACGACCATATCCAGCAGGCTCTTCTATGTAAGCTGTTAGCACCGTTGCCATTGCCCCTGCTTCTTTATGTTGCTGAAGCAATGATTCCATCGTTTCAGCAGTTATTAGCGGCGTATCACCACAAATAACTAAAGTTGTTCCTTCTTCATTTGCAAGTACACTTGCAGCTTGATCTACAGCATGCGCTGTACCAAGTTGTTCTGCTTGTAATGCAAACTCACTTACGTTTCCTAGCTGTTCTTGTACCATTTCAGCACCATGTCCTACGACTGTTACAAGTTTCTGCAATCCTAATTGAGATACTTGATCGACAACATGTTGTACCATAGGTTTTCCACATACAGGATGAAGCACTTTGTATAGCTTAGACTTCATACGTGTGCCTTTACCTGCAGCTAGAATCACTGCAAATCTGTTTGACATATAGACCCTCCATCGCAACCTATTTATCCATTAACGATATTATCCTAAATCATCATATATTTCAAGAAACACATTTTAACTATTAAATTTTACCATAATTCTCATACGATGTTTTACTCTTTAGTATCTTTTTTAAGAAATAAGCTATACTATTTAAATTGATTTTGAAAAAATTAGAAGTTTTCCTCTTCATTTTAATAAATTCTGAATTTTCCGCACGTGAAATGTATAAAACCACAAAAAAAACAAACTCCTGTAAATGCTTACAGGAGTTTGTTGCAAAATTATAGGGCTTTCTTTAAAAAGCCCTTTTCATTCGAATTTTACGAAGCACCCGCTTCTTCAAACTCAACCTCTTCTAACTCGCCTAAACGATGATACTCTGTTAAAACCGCATCTTGAATTTTAGAGCGTGTACCAGAATTAATTGGATGTGCAATGTCACGGAACTCTCCATCTGGAGTACGTTTACTTGGCATTGCTACAAATAATCCATTATTACCATCAATTACACGAATATCATGAACAACAAATTCATGGTCTAGAGTAATAGAGGCAATTGCTCTCATGCGGCCTTCTGTGTTTACGCGGCGTAATCTTACGTCAGTCACTTCCATCTTGTGTTCACCACCCTTTTCTAAATAAGCGATATATTATAAATTCCACAAAATTTCTATTTTCCCTTTAATTTTTTAAAAATTTTTAAGATAAAAATTTTTAATGTAATTGAATATAGAGATTTGTAGAGGTTATCGCTTACAAAGAACTACTTAACTAGGGCAATTACTTCGATTTCAACTGAAACATCTTTCGGTAATTTTGCTACTTGTACACAAGAACGAGCTGGCTTATGAGTAGAGAAATAAGAGCCGTATACTTCATTAACAGCATTAAAATCATCCATATCTTTTAAGAATACTGTTGTTTTTACTACTGAATCAAATGAAGCACCTGCTTCTTCTAATACCGCTTGTAAATTTTGAAATACTTGCTCTGTTTGTACTGTAACGTCTCCTGCTACAAGCTCTCCACTTGCAGTTAACGGAATTTGTCCTGAACTGTAAAACATATTATTTACAATAATCCCTTGTGAATATGGTCCAATTGCTTGTGGTGCATTGCTTGTTTGAACAACTTTCATGTTTTTTCACCCTTTTATTATTTATTTTTACTCTTTAAAAATAGTGCACGAAAAGCAGTTTGTCCATCTATTTTATAATTTATAAATAGAATAAAAAAAAGATAAAGCGATCTGCTTTACCTTTTTACTCAGCCTCTACAAGCCCTTCATCAAATGGTGCCAGTGAATAATTTCCCTTTTCCACTTGAATCGCTTTTTCTTTCACATCAACTTCTGATAGACGAATTAATGATACAAAATTATTAATTAGCCTTTCTTCAATATCCGTGGATTCTACTAATACACCAATACCAACAACATTAGCCTTAAACTCTTCTAACATACTCATCATACCTTGAATTGTCCCGCCAGCTTTCATGAAGTCATCAATAATTAAAACATTTGATCCTTCTGGAAGGCTACGCTTTGCTAACGTCATTGTTTGAATTCGCTTAGAAGAACCTGATACATAGTTAATACTAACTGTTGGGCCTTCTGTTACCTTATTATCTTTTCTTGCAATTACTACCGGTACATCTAAGTAATTTGCCACCGCATAAGCAAGTGGAATCCCCTTCGTTGCCACCGTCATAACCGCATCAATTGGTTGCCTAGCAAAAACAGAAGCAAACAAACGACCTGCGCCATTAATATGACGAGGATTACTTAAAAGATCTGTCATATATAAGTAACCACCAGGTAAAATACGACCTGGATTTTCAAATAGGCTACAAAGCTCTCCAATAATGAGATCTGCCTCTTCCGCACTTATATATGGTATATATTTCACTCCTCCTGCTGCTCCTGGTATCGTTTGCAATGTGCCGACCCCTTGTTGTTCAAACGTTTGCTTAATAATAACTAAATCTTCACTAATGGAAGACTTAGCTGATTGATACCTTTCAGCAAAAAAAGTGAGAGAAACTAGCTGACGAGGATTTTGTAACAAGTAATACGTCATATCGACTAATCTTGTACTTCGTCTAATTTTCATACTCTCACCTCAAATCACGAATATTCTAAACAAATCATACCGTATTATACGTCTTTATTCAAGCGTTTCTCGCTCTCCCAATAAACGTACTGCATATACTTGTTCACAAAATCCTTTTAATCCGTTATATATACGATGCATTCGCGAATCATGGTGCACAAGGCCAAATACAGTTGGACCACTTCCACTCATTAATACGGCATCCGCCCCAAATCGCTTCATCTGTGCCTTAATACGTGCAACTTCAGGATGCATCGCAAACGTTACATCTTCTAAAACGTTACCAACAGTATCACAAATCCCTTTGTAATCCCCAGAATTTATGACATCAACCATTTTATCCACATTTGGATGTGTAACTCGATTTAACTTTAAATTTCCATACACATCAGCAGTAGATACACCAATATGGGGTTTTGCTAAGATAACCCAACAAGAAGGCGGAGTTTTTATGTGCTCAATTTGCTCTCCTCTTCCAGTGGCAATTGCTGTCCCACCATATACGCAAAACGATACATCTGATCCAATTTCTGCGCCAAGCTCTGCTAACTGGTCAATTGTAAGCCCTAAATTCCATAATTTATTAAGGCCACGTAATGTCGCTGCTGCATCACTACTTCCACCTGCTAATCCAGCTGCTACTGGAATCGTTTTTTCAATAGTAATAGATACGCCTTTTTTTACATTAAACTTCTCTTTTAATAATCTCGCTGCTTGATAAGCTAAATTTCTTTGGTCGTCTGGGACATACCGATTATGGGATAAAATTTCAATACGGTCTTCTGCTAATTCCATTAGTTCTAAACGATCCGCTAAATCAATTGTTGTCATAATCATTTTCACTTCATGATATCCGTCTTGTCTTTTTCCCAGTACATCTAACGACAGATTAATCTTTGCTGGTGCTTTCACTAGTAGCTTCAATCTATTCACCCACTCTATGTACTCAATCTTTTATCGTTTATTTTACCATAAATTTATAGTAAGACGATGACACTTCCCTAATTATAACGAAAAGCATTCAGAATGAAACTACTTATGTAAAATGATGGCACCTTTTAGAGTACAAAAAGCCGAGGAATCACTCCTCGGCTACCGTAGCATAGAAAGTATCTTACAACTACTGGTTTTGTTTCATTAATTGCTGTTCTGCAATTTCTATAGCACGTTTCACCATGTTACCAGCATCTTTCGCACGAATTCCGCCCCAGCCTTCTTTCTGAACAACATCATAAAAGCCTAGCTCTTTTGCAAGCTCTTCTTTAAATTGATTTGACATGACACCTCTTCGTCTACTCAATGCAGAGTCCCTCCTTATTTTGCTACGGTATAAGTAGTATGCAAAATAATATAACTTTTCATTTGTGGGAATATATGTAACGATACATCAATTATAAAATCACTTCATTATGAGGTTCACCATAAAATGTTAACTCTACTGTCTCTGTTAAAACATCCGCATAGCTATACGATACACGTTGCAACGCATCTTCTTGCTGATCCAATTGTACAACAAAAACAGAACGGTACGTTTCTGCCAGTACACCTGATTGTTCTACTGTTTTTCTTCTCCCACTATTTGCCTTTAACATCAGTCTCTGTCCAAGATGGTGATCTAATTCGCTTTTAATTTCATCTAAACGTTTTGACATATACTTCGTTACACCTCGCTGTAATTTAGATTGAACACTTAAAACACGATATATCTATCCCAATTATTAACCGCAACTCACAGACAATATCATTATAAAAGCATTATGCGTTCGAATAGATAGAAGAAATACTATATTGTAAAAGTATCATTATGTAGTCTGTACGTTCTTATCTCTTTTTATCCAAGCTGATTTAAATCCTTTCCATACAAAAAAGCAAGATACGTATGTACCTTGCTTACTCTTCATAATGTTGAAAGGGTAATCCAGTTCGTAAAATCCCCCTCGTCTCAATCCCGCCAAGTCCCTTTTCACCGGTAATCGTATTACGTACAACATCCCATACATTGACTCTCTCCATAAATGACGTAAAACTAATTTTACCCACCACATATACAGGATCTAGTGCGTGAATATTAATTCTAGATGGTGAACTAGCAAAATTAGCGCCTGCTCGAATTAATGCTTCAAAGTGGGATTGACATGCCCCAGCAAAAATAACGAGTTGATCCAATGATGGATATTTTTTTCTCACTTCTCGAACAGCCTGTACAAAATGCCTTGAATGTCTATATGCTGCTAAATCTCCCTTTACCCCTTTTGATTTTGTATATGCATCGTGCCCTGTAATAACTAAAATATCCGGACGAAAATGATCTATTAAATCTACTACCTTTTCATGCATTTCTGTTTCTTTACAATGAATACCTTGTACAGGAACACCAATTTTATTATATAAATCTAAGCACTTGCGCAAATATAACGGGTCTCCATCTATATGCAATACACGTCCTGGCATTTGAAAATAATTCACCTCACTTGTATATCCACCCGTTGAAGTGTGTTCATGCCTTTGTTTCATTAATACATAATCTTGTTGAAACAATCGATACGTACGCTCCATCGTTTCTTTCTCACGCTTCGCTCTTTTTTTATGTTCTCGTTGATCTATACTAATTAAATCTTCAAGTGGCGCATCCGCCACCAGTCTAATTTCCTCCCCAAATAATATAGCTATCTCGCCTTTTATTTCTATAATACGAAAAAGGATATCCCTATTATGAGAATATCGTTCCACTAATTCTCCAACATGTAAAGCCATTCTCCTACCTCCAAACTCGTTAGGCCATCTTACCTGTTTTTAAAGTATGAATGTGGGAGAAGAAAGGTGACAAAAGGGACAGTTCAAGTTGAACTGTCCCTTTTCTATTTTTATGACAATTTATGAAGAACTAATGCATTACTTAATGTTGCAAACTCCTCGATAGATAGCGTTTCGCCTCTTCGTTTTGGATCAATTCCTACTTCTGTTAAAATTCGATCCAACAGCTCTTTATCTTTCGGGAAACCATTTAAATTATTTGATAAATTATTCATTAAAGTTTTACGACGCTGTGCAAAACTCGCTCGTACTACTTCAAAGAAGAATTTCTCATCTGTTACTTCTACAACTGGTTTCGGACGCTTCAGAAGACGAATAATCGCAGAATCAACATTTGGTTGTGGCACAAACACTGTACGCGGTACAGTCATAACCGTTTCTACCTCTGTATAATACTGAATAGCAATGGATAAAGAACCATACTCTTTCGTTCCAGGTTTAGCAGCTAAACGATCTCCCACTTCTTTTTGCATCATAACAACAAATCCACGAACCGGTAATTTCTCTTCAAGCAATTTAAATAAAATTGGCGTTGTAATATAGTACGGTAAATTAGCTACTACCATTACATCTTGCCCTTCCTCAAATTGCTCACTAAACACCTCATGTACATCTGCCTTTAGTACATCTTTATTTATAACTGTAACGTTGCTATATGGAGCTAACGTCTCATCTAAAATCGGTAATAATCTCTGATCAATTTCAAAAGCCACTACTTTTTTAGCACGCTTCGCTAATTGCTCTGTTAACGCACCGATACCTGGTCCAATTTCAATTGCACCACTTTCTGAACCAATTTCAGCGTGATCGACGATACGATTTAATACATTCGTATCAATTAAAAAATTTTGTCCTAAACTTTTTTTGAATGAAAATCCGTACTTTTCAACAATGTCTTTCGTACGATTTGGCGTTGCGATATCCTTCATTTTTTTTCCTCCTGTATGACTTGCTTATAAGCTTCTGCAAATGCTTCTTTTGAAACTTGAAACATTTGTAAACGTTTATGTAACTGTTTTGCATTTGTATAACCAATCTTTAATAGCTTACCCATTCTTTCTCTGCGACTCTTTGCCATTTCTCCGCCCACTAAGCCTGCATCGACTAGATCGCTCCAACTAATTTCACTTGTGTAAGCTTCCATTTCTTCATGTATATTCTCTAAAGCACGGCGAATTGATTCATTAGAAGCATGCTCGATTCCGACACCTTTTTTCCTTTTAGCAAGTGCTTCTTCCTTCGGTAAAAAGGCATGTTTACATCCAGGAACCTTATCAGAAATAATTTTCCGAATACGCTCTCCAGGATAATCCGGATCTGTAAAAATAATAACGCCTCGTTTTTGCAGCGCTAATTTAACTTGCTCAATAACATGATCACCGATTGCTGAACCGTTCGTTTCAATTGTATCCGCATCAACAGCACGCTTAATCGCAACTGTATCATCTTTACCTTCTACAACGATAATCTCTTTAATTTTCATGCTTGCCTCCACACTCGTTTCGTCTCTACTTAGTAAAACAAAAAAATGACGACTTTTCCATTATTATTTTCCCCATTCTTACATTTTAAAAAATAGAATGTCCAAAACTTTGTTCTCTCTCCTTATTGTAGCACTTCCTCATTCGCCTTTATTTTCTCTATCACTCCCGCTATTTTTTCACAAAAATAAAAAAAGAATGGGTTCTCCCACTCCTTTTTATTCAACACCAAATAAAACTTTTGCATTTTTTGTTGTTACTGCTGCTACTTCCTCATAAGAAATTCCTTTTAAGTTTGCAATTTCTTCTGCTACGAGTTTTACATAACTCGGTTCATTTCGTTTCCCTCGAAATGGATGTGGTGTTAAATATGGACAGTCCGTCTCTATTAACAATTTCTCTAACGGAATCTCCGCAGCAACCTCTTTCGGTTTCTTAGCATTTTTAAATGTAACTGGTCCGCCTAACGAAATTAAAAAGTTCATATCAACACATTGCTCTGCTACTTCTACGCTGCCACTAAAGCAATGCATAATGCCTCCCACTTCAGCCGCATTCTCTTCTTCTAGAATATCAACAATATCTTGAGTTGCATCGCGGTTATGTATAATAATCGGCAATTTCACCTTTTTGGCTAATGTAATTTGTTTACGGAATACTTCCTTCTGTATTTCTTTTGGAGACTTATCCCAGTGATAATCTAATCCCATTTCTCCAAGTGCAACAACTTTAGGATGGGAAGCAAGTTCTTCTAACCAAGCTAAATGTTCTTCCGTCATGTCGATTGCATCAACTGGATGCCATCCAACTGCAGCGTAAATAAAATCATAAGTTTCAGCTAATTCAATCGCCTTTTTGATCGTTACTTCATCAAAACCAACAACAACTGTATAAGTAACTCCCGCTTCTTTCATTCGTGCAATGACTTCTTGCAAATCTTCTTCAAATTGCTCTGCATTCAAATGTGAATGTGTATCAAACAACATCATACATAACTCCTTTTATATTGAAATCAAGTTTATTCTACACAAATAAGCCCTTTACTAACTTAACGATAACAATACTACAATCTTAATGCAAAAATTGAGAGTGTAAAAAGAAAAAAGACGCTTCACACATGTTACACGTGAAACATCTCTTTTCTTGTCTTAATTACTTGATTTTTGTACCATTTGGTAGATTTTGGTCAATTGTTGCTAATGACAATACGCCATTCTCTTCACCCGCTAAAATCATACCTTGTGATAATTCACCACGTAGTTTTACAGGTTTTAAGTTTGTTACACAAATAACCTTTTTACCTTTTAGGTCTTCTGGCGAATAGAATTTTGCAATTCCAGAAACAACTTGGCGCTTTTCTGTACCTAAATCTAGCTGGATTTTTAACAACTTATCTGCTTTTTTCACAGGCTCAGCAGATAGTACTTCAGCTACGCGTAATTCTACTTTAAAGAAATCATCAATTGTAATTTCTTCTGCCTTCGGTTCTTCTTCTTTTTTCTCTTCTACTTTAGGAGCAGAGGCTTTCATTTGTTCTTTAATGTACTCTACCTCTACTTCCATTTCTAAACGTGGGAAAATCGGTTGTCCCTTTTCTACTTTTGTTCCAGCTGGAATACAGCCAACTGTAGATAGACTTTCCCAAGACTTATGTGCTTCATCAGTAAGGCCAAGCTGAGCAAACATCTTGCTTGGTGCTACTGTTAAGAATGGCATAAGCATAATACCTGTTTGACGAAGTACTTCTGCTAAATGGGCCATTACAGAAGCTAACTTTTCACGATCATTCTCATCTTTTGCTAGTACCCAAGGTTGTGTTTCATCAATATATTTATTCGTACGGCTAACCAATTGCCAAATTGAGCTTAACGCTACAGAGAATTCCATATTCTCCATTGCTTCTTCTACTTTTTTCAATGTATCCTGTGCAAACATTACTAACGTTTCATCGAATTCCGTTACATTTGCTTTAAATGCAGGGATTTCTCCGTTAAAGTACTTATCAATCATAGCTACTGTACGATTTAATAAGTTACCTAAGTCATTTGCTAAATCGAAATTAATACGCTCCACGAATCCTTCTGGTGTGAATACGCCATCAGATCCGAATGGAACTTCACGAAGTAAGTAATAACGTAATGCATCTAATCCGTAACGATCGATTAAAGTAACTGGATCTACTACGTTCCCTTTTGACTTACTCATCTTTCCATCCTTCATTAAAATCCAACCATGAGCAAAGACTTTTTTCGGAAGAGGTAAGTCTAATGCCATTAAAATGATTGGCCAATAAATTGTATGGAAACGAACGATTTCTTTTCCAACTAAATGCACATCAGCTGGCCAGAACTTCTTATACATCTCTTCATTTTCTGTTCCATAACCTAATGCTGTAATGTAGTTAGATAATGCGTCAACCCATACGTAAATAACGTGTTTTGGGTTACCTGGAACACGAACTCCCCAGTCAAATGAAGTACGAGAAACCGCTAAATCTTCTAAGCCTGGTTTAATGAAGTTATTAATCATTTCATTCTTGCGAGACTCTGGCTGAATGAAATGTGGATTATCTTCATAGAATTTTAATAGTCTGTCGACATATTTACCCATTCTAAAGAAATACGATTCTTCACGAACAAGTTCTACATCATGACCACTATCTGGGCTTTTTCCTCCAACTACTTTGTCACCTTCCATAATTGGATCTACTAATTGATGCGCTGTATAGAATGTCTCATCTTGTACAGAATACCAACCTTCATATTCATCAAGATAAATATCACCTTGATCTACTAGTTGCTTGAAGATTTTTTCAACAACATCTTTATGACGATCTTCAGTTGTACGAATAAAATCATCATAAGAGATATCCATCTTCTCCCAAAGTTCTTTAATTCCTGCAACGATATTATCCACATATGCTTGTGGTGTCACGTTTAATTCTTCTGCTTTCTTTTGGATCTTCTGTCCATGCTCATCAGTTCCTGTTAAATAATGAACATTATATCCTTGCATACGCTTATATCGTGCCATCGCATCTCCTGCTACTGTTGTATAAGCATGTCCAATGTGTAATTTTCCACTTGGATAATAAATTGGGGTAGTAATATAAAAGGACTTGTTTTCCTCTGTCATTGTTTTGGACCTCCCGGATAACCTCATATGTATTTATAAACAGTATATCAAAAACTTATATATAAAGTGAAACTTTAATCTGTGGGGTTTTGTTCACTCCCGCGGATTATTAGCCCGCACCAATCGGGCTTTTACGAGCAGCCCGATCTCCACTTGACTTCTTTCCTCCAATCGAGTTTTGAAGTGGGAATCTTACTGCTCGTTAACATGGGATAAAAAACGAGTTAATACCTAGTGTCTTTATCATCTATTACTCATATTTCAAGAAAATATACAATCCTCACTTACAATTTATAAATTTTTCAGAAAATAAAGTTAAATAATAGTAGAAATTACTCGCATTCTATTATATATAAGAAGTAAGAAATCTATAAATCTTTTTAAAAAATATAGAATTTAAGAATTGACGGAAATGTAAATGATTGGTATCATATGTCCATAGGGTATTTTGTCGAAAAATGACGAATCTAGAAAATAGACTCGAAACTTATAAACTATTTCTTTAGGAGGAAAAGAATTATGAAATCTACTGGTATCGTTCGTAAAGTTGATGAATTAGGTCGTGTAGTAATTCCAATCGAATTACGCCGTACTTTAGGTATTGCAGAAAAGGATGCTCTTGAAATCTACGTTGATGACGAGAAAATCATCTTAAAAAAATATAAGCCAAACATGACTTGCCAAGTAACTGGTGAAGTATCTGATGGTAACCTATCTTTAGCTGAAGGTAAAATTATCTTAAGCAAAGAAGGCGCTGAGCAAATCTTAAACGAACTTCAAGATTATATCGAAACAGCAAAATAAGCTTCTCAATTATGAGAAGCTTATTTTTTATCGACATGATAGGTTTGATATACGTCCCGTTTCGACAAATCTCGATCTTTAGCGACTGTTTTTATCGCCTCTTTTGAATTCATACCTTTTTCATTTATATAATGTTCAATATGATCATATACCGAAATAGATTCCCACCATTGTTCTTCTGGGGCAGGTTCTTCCATTGAACCAGCTACTAAAATACAAAACTCGCCACGAACTTCATTTTGTTTCGTCCACTCAATTGCTTCCTCGACTGTTCCACGAATAAATTCCTCGAATTTTTTCGTTAACTCTCGACATAATACAATTTCTCTATTTCCCAACACTTCTTGCATCGAGATTAAAGTATCATCTAAACGATGAGGCGCTTCATAAAACATCATTGTAGTTTGTACATAACGAAGCTTCTCTAACTCCATTTTTCTTTCTTTTTTATTTCTTTGTAAAAATCCATAGAAATAAAATTGTTTTGTTTCAAGGCCTGACGCAATTAACGCTGTAAGGGCCGCATTTGCCCCAGGAAGCGGGATAACATGATACTGTTCCGCTACAGCCTCTACAACAATATCGTAACCCGGATCGGAAATACAAGGCATACCAGCATCACTAACAAGTGCTACTGTCTTTCCTTCGTCTAACTTATCTAATATTTTCTTCCCACTTACTGCCTTATTATGCTCATGGTAACTCATAACAGGTGTTTCAATTTCGAAGTAATTACAAAGTTTTTTCGTTTGTCTCGTATCTTCAGCAGCAATTAAATCAGCTTCTTTTAAAATTCGGATTGCACGAAATGTCATATCTTCTAAATTTCCAATAGGAGTTGGTACTAAATATAAAACTCCCTTTTCATTTTGTTGAAAGCTTTTTTGTTGCCACATAGCGTTCTCCTTTTTGCATATATTCTTCTTTTTGTTTTCTATTTAATTGCTTAAAATAGTACTCTGCTTGCATCGCTGTACGCTTATCTTCATGAAATTCTACATATTTTAAAACAACAGGAAGTCTAGCACGCGTATACCTAGCTCCCTTTCCGCTATTATGCGTCTGAATCCGCTTCTCTATATGATTTGTATATCCAGCATAATAACTTCCGTCAGAGCACTCTACTACATAAAAACAATGCTTATTCTTCTCCATATAAAATTGAACGAATCTCCTTTGTATATTCATTATTTTCTTCATATACAAAAAGAGGTGGCAATATTTTCAAATCTGCGTTTCCGTCCTTAATTCCTTCAATTAACAACGTATTTGCTTCTTTCCCTGCCTTTGGATAAACAAACCGTACACGTTTTGGTTCAATTTTGTATTTACGCATTAATGTAACAATATCTAGTAAACGGCCGGGGCGATGTACAAATGCTACTTTCCCGCCTTGCTTTACTAGCTGACTACTTGCAGATACAACATCCTCTAATGTACACATAATTTCATGACGAGCTATCGCTAAATGTTCATTCATATTTTTCTCAGACGTTGCAGGTGTTTGAAAATAAGGCGGATTACATGTGACAACGTCATATTGATGACGTCCAAGTTTCTCCGGCATATCTTTCAAATCCCCGTGTATTAATTGAATTCTTTCTTCTAACTTATTGTATTGAACGCTTCTGATTCCCATATCATATAAACGTTCTTGAATTTCCACACCTGTAATATTTCCTTTCGTTCTTGTACTTAATAGAAGGGGCACAACTGCATTACCTGTACACAAATCAAGTAAATTACCTTTTTGAATTGGTACCCAAGCAAAGTCTGCAAGTAAAACAGCATCTAACGAGAAATTGAATACTGATGGGCTTTGTACAATCTTCATATCTTGCGCTAATAAGTAATCTAAACGTTCATCTTCATATAAATTCATATGTTACTCCTTTTCTTACACTTAACCTACCCTATTTCATCTTCTACTAATAAAAAACATATTTCATTCTACTCTCATGTATAAAAAATTACCTTTCCAATTATCATTGGAAAGGTAATTTCACTTTTTATTTAAAAATGACAGGCAGAATAAACAATCTCCCTCTTTACGTACACTTCCATAATGCAGATTACAAATATGAAAACCTTCTTGATATAGTCTTGCTAAATTATCGTAGCCTTCACCAATATCAGCTGTCTTCGGCTTCACTTCTTTACGTTTTTGAGTTTTTTGTTTTTCTTTAATCTGCACTTCTTCAAAACGGTGTCGCAAATTTTCATTTTCCATTTTTATATGTTGGTTTTCTTCCAACAACTCTGCAAGATGTTGTTTTAATTCTCCCAACTGTTTGTATAAATGTCCAATTTGCTCTTCCATACTAGAAACCGATGCAAAAATATCTTTTTTCTCCACAAGCACCCACCTCATTAATCTGTGGTTTGACTCGAAACGACCCCTTTATTCACTAACTCATCTAACGTATATTCTACTATCCGTTCCTTGTCTACTAGTTCCACTTGAATTAATCTTTCTAAAATATTTAATCCGATAACACGGCCAGTACCATGCGGGGTTTGTATACGTTGATCTAAATCAGGAAGTTGTTCCTTTGCTGCCTCGTATTCATCATTCTCATATTTTAAGCAACACATTAAACGACCACATAAACCAGAGATTTTTGCAGGATTTAATGATAAATTTTGATCCTTTGCCATCTTAATAGATACAGGTTCAAAATCACCTAAAAAAGTAGAACAACAAAGCATACGACCACACGGACCAATACCACCAAGCATCTTCGCTTCATCACGAACACCGATTTGTCTTAGTTCAATTCTTGTCCTAAAAATTGCTGCTAAGTCCTTCACCAGTTCTCGGAAATCAATCCGACCATCCGCAGTAAAGTAGAAAATAATCTTATTGCGATCGAACGTATACTCTACATCTACAAGTTTCATATCAAGATTATGCTCTACTACCTTTTGCTGACAAACTTGATATGCTTCTTTTGCAGCATGTTTGTTCTCTTCAACAATGGTACGATCATTTTCATTTGCAATACGAATAACCTTTTTTAGCGGTAATACAACGTCGTTTTCATCAACTTGCTTTTTGGTAATAACTACTTTTCCGTATTCAATACCTCTTACCGTTTCTACAATTACAAACTCATTTTCAGAGATATCGAACTGGTTCGGATCAAAATAGTACACCTTTCCGGCCTTCTTAAAGCGAACACCTACTACATCATACAAAACGGTCATCCCTCCTGCAACCGCAACACTAACTGTTCGAACACAAGCTGCGCATTTACATTAGCGTTGATTCTATTTTTTGCCTCTAATATATTAAAGAGAGCTGATACAATGCGCTTCTGAGCATAGGAGAAAGATTCAAACATCTCTTTCTGCTCATGAAAAACAAGACGATCTTCTTCTCCAAGTTGAACATATAATAAATCCTTATAAATAAGGAGTAACATATCTAAACCTTGCTGTAATTGTTCTTTCTCTCCAAAGTGTTTTCCCCATTTTTCTTGTACAAAAAAAATAGAGGCTTTATCCTTTTCGAGCGCTTCACATAATTTTATCACTAAAGCTCGTGCTTGTGCAAACCATTCATCACTACATAAAGCTAAAGCTTCATCAAAACTATTCGTGAGTTGTGCAGCAAGTGTTGATAAAGATGCCGTAATACCTTCATCCTGTAATCTTCTAATTAAAGATTCCGTAGGTAATGGTCTAAATGTAACGACTTGACAGCGAGATAAAATCGTATTTAAAATTTGATGACTTTGTTCAGTAAGTAAAATAGCTGTTGTATCACTACTCGGTTCTTCTAAAAATTTCAAGAGTGTATTCGCTGCATTTGCTGTCATGCGGTCTGCGTGCTCAATAATATATACTTTTTTATTTGCCTCTAATCCTGTTTTTGAAAACTCTTCTTGTAAATCATGAATTTGTTGCTTCTTAATAGATAATCCGTCTGGTTTTACAATATGTAAGTTTGGGTGGTTACCTGAATCAATTCGCTTACAATTTGTACATACATGACAAGGCTCTACCCCATTCCGCTGAGAACAGAGGAAACTCTTCGCCATTTGAATTGCCGTCGCAAACTTTCCTGTCCCTTTCCCTCCCTCTAACAAGTAAGCGTGGGATATACGCTCTTTTGCAATGCTATTCATCAACATTTTTACACCGATGGGTTGTATAGCAGAAAGCTGCTCCCACGTCTTCGTCATAATGCATACCTCACTTATTTCATTCTTTCCTTCTATTATAACAATTTATCTTCTATAATCTGAACAACTTCTTCTATAAGTTTTTCCATTGGTTGATCAGCATTTACTAATACAATACGATCTGAGAAACGTTCTACAACTTGTAAATATCCTTCACGCACACGTTTATGGAAAGAGATATCTTCCATATCTAATCGATTCACTTCACGTCCTGCATCTTTTTCAATTCGAGCTAAACCAATCTCTGGTTCAATGTCTAAGTAAATCGTTAAACTAGGCATACAGTCCTCTGTTGCGAAACGATTGATTTCAAATACTTTATCCATACCTAATCCTCTTGCATATCCTTGATACGCTAAAGAGCTATCTATGAAACGATCACATAATACAAGGTAGTCCTCGTTAAGCGCTGGCATAACTTTTTCCACCAAATGCTGTCTACGTGCAGCAGCATACAGAAGCGCCTCTGTGCGTGCTTCCATCATCGTGTATTCTTGTTTATGTAAAATCGTTCTAATATCCTCAGAAATCGCAATACCACCTGGTTCTCTCGTCGCCATTACCTTTTGTTCTTTTTGTTCAAAGTATGGCAATAAACTTTGAATTAACGTTGTCTTACCAGAACCTTCTGGACCTTCAATTGTTACAAATAATCCCTTCATCCTAAAACCCACTTTCTATATCATACACTTTCATATATTTCGTACTGCCTTGAAAACGAGCGCCTGCTTTCTCTAAATACATAATTTGCTCTTTATGTTCTGAAGTAATTCTTTCCCCATACATAATCAATGGAATTCCAGGTGGATACGGAATCACCATTTCTGCCGCTATCATCCCAACTGCTTCCTCTACAGATACTACTTTTGTTTCATATCCCTCCAGTTGTTTATATGTATACGGTAAAGGAGAAATTTCCCCTTTATAAGTATAACGAATAGATTCCTTCTTGTCTTTCACCTCATAATATTGCAATGCCACTCGAATCATCTCTATAGCCTTCATATACTCCTTATTTACTTGCAAGGGCAAAATAAATAGGACATTATATGGATCCGCCATTTCTGTATATATACCGACCTTTTCAAATACAGACTGTAATTCGTATCCTGATAACTGACAACGTGTCTGTACGGTTACCTTTAACTCGTCTTGTAATGGATATTGTAAAATAGCTATTTGTGGGATAGAACACAATTTTTCTTTAAATTCCCGTAAAAACTCGACAATTTCATCCTGTCCCTTTTCTTTTATACGCGCTATTGTAAAGCGTGCAATATCAAGAGAAGTCATAATTGGATACGATGGACTACTCGATTGTAGCATACTTAAATAGGTAGAAACTTTTTCTTCTTTTACTAGGCGACTATTTATATGTAAATAAGATCCCATCGTCATCGCGGGTAATGTTTTATGTGCAGAATGAACTACAACATCTGCACCATATGCTAATGCTGACTTTGGAAATGCCCCTCCTAAACAAAAATGAGCACCATGTGCCTCATCTACTAAAACGGGGATTTTATGTGCATGTGCATAAGCGATGCTTGCCTCTAGATTCATCCCCATACCATAATAATTAGGATGCGTTAAAATGAGTGCTTTAGCATTTGGATATTTTTCAATTGCCTTCTTAATAATTTCATCATGAATTCCCACTGGTACATTATAAGTTTCATCAATCCATGGATCTAAAAAAATTGGATTTGCTCCCGCTAATTTTAAACCATTAATAATTGATTTATGACAATTTCTTTGTACAAGAACAATATCATGTTCCCCGCAACAAGACAAAATCATTGCTAAGTTCCCTACTGTTGAACCATTAATTAAAAAATAACTTTTTTCTACTTCATATACATCAGCTAATAATTGTTGTGCCTCATCTATACATTCAAACGGACTATGTAAATCATCTAATCCTGACAACTCAGTTACATCGATAGATAGTATATCTTTAAACTCCTCTACTGCCTCCTGAGGGAAGTTTAAACCATTTTTATGACCTGGAACATGAAAGGACAACGGTCCTCTTTCTTTAAACTCTATTAATGCCTCATATAAAGGTATGCGATTTTGATTCATCTATATCTCTTCCTTATTATTTCATTCTTTCTCTATTATACAGAACAAAAAAAATAATAGGCATATGCCTATTTAAAAATATGATACTTCTAATTTCCGAAGCTGTTTTAAATAATATATATACTTCGGATCATTTGTCTCCGTATTTACCATATCTTTTTCACATTCATAACATATTAAATTATTATAAACATATATCCCTTCTTTTCTTTCTGTCTCACAAACAATACAAACTTCATTTTTTGATTTCATATCCTTCCCTCCCTATTTACAATGGACATATTTTATACTCCTATTCCTTAACAATTTACAGAAAAATATACATCAATTTCTTATATAATATGATTAATCCTTGGGCAACGTGTTTGTATTATCATTACTTCTTTTTACGTACTGTTTAAAAACACAAAAAAACACAAGTCAAAAGACTTGTGTTTTTAATTGCTTGGCGACGTCCTACTCTCACAGGGACAAGGTCCCAACTACCATCGGCGCTAGAGAGCTTAACTTCCGTGTTCGGTATGGGAACGGGTGTGACCTCTCTGCCA
>NZ_JBTGPA010000007.1:0-88799 GCF_054326875.1 Bacillus sp. BC08
AAATTGGAGCGGAAGACGGGATTCGAACCCGCGACCCCAACCTTGGCAAGGTTGTATTCTACCACTGAACTACTTCCGCAAGACATGTTTGAGTTATTTTATTAAAAGTGCGGGTGAAGGGAGTCGAACCCCCACGCCAAAGGCGCTAGATCCTAAGTCTAGTGCGTCTGCCAATTCCGCCACACCCGCATATTAATGTTTTAAAGAAAAAATGGGGCGACTGATGGGAATCGAACCCACGAATGCCGGAGCCACAATCCGGTGCGTTAACCACTTCGCCACAACCGCCATGATTTTCTGGTGCCGACTAGAGGACTTGAACCCCCAACCTACTGATTACAAGTCAGTTGCTCTACCAATTGAGCTAAGTCGGCTAAATGGTGGAGGATGACGGGATCGAACCGCCGACCCCCTGCTTGTAAGGCAGGTGCTCTCCCAGCTGAGCTAATCCTCCGAAGTGGTGACCCGTACGGGATTCGAACCCGTGTTACCGCCGTGAAAGGGCGGTGTCTTAACCACTTGACCAACGGGCCAGTATGTATGGCAGAGAAGAAGGGATTCGAACCCTCGCACCGCGTTAGCGATCTACTCCCTTAGCAGGGGAGCCCCTTGAGCCACTTGGGTACTTCTCTGTATGGCTCCGCAGGTAGGACTCGAACCTACGACCGATCGGTTAACAGCCGATAGCTCTACCACTGAGCTACTGCGGAATAATAAAGACAATTTGTATCTTATAAAATTTCTCACCGTAAGTCAAGATGTTTTTTCACAACCTCTTGTACACACGTGACATGTTTATAATATACTGGATTGCGTTTTCACTGTCAAGATGTTTTCTTTATCAGCTTCAGTTTCCCTTTACACTTTCCGCAGACATATCTTTTGATATTTATTTGACGTCTTCTTACATATTGAAGCAAACAGCCCATACATTCATACGTATAAACCTTCTTTTCCTTCTCTTCATTAATTATTTGTTTACAGAAGCGTGGCGCATCAACTTCTTTTAACAATTCACGAAAATCTCTATCCCGGTGCTTATAGCCCCTTCCTGTAATATGTAAGTGATAATGACAAAGCTCATGTTTAATGATTCCGACTAACTCTTCTTTCCCATACATTTCGTAATATCGATAATTCAGTTCAATATTGTGTGTCTTCAATAGATAACGTCCACCAGTTGTACGCAACCTACTATTAAACATAGCTTTATGTGAAAATGGCATTCCGAAGTATTGTAGTGATACTTCTTCCACCAGACACTGTATTTCTTGCACATCCACTCTCATTCCTCCTAAACTAAAAAATATTTTTACACTTTTCTCCTCCCTTATACATATATTAAATAGTACATATACCCATCCTCATTCAAGAAGCGTGGTTTCTAAAAACATAGCATAAATAGAAATCCACTCACCAACCTCTCATCAATAGTACCTTACATTTTTGAGAGTAGGATTAAACAAGGAGGGATTCCTATGCCTACGTGGCTAAAAAAACAAATGCAACGCGCATATTTCGAAAAAAACCGGTATCAAATTAAATTACTAAATGAATGCTGGTTTTATTATAGCAAAATACATCAAAGCTCATAATCCATTACACATTTTATCCCATAAAAAAAGAGCAGTTTCATCTGCTCTCTTCTCTTACTATTCAATCGGCAGCATAGATAGTGCAACGCGCCCTTTTTTCGTATCAATATCATCTACCCATACTTTGACGATTTGTCCGACTGATACAATATCTAACGGATGCTTCACATACTGTTTGCTCAGTTTAGAAATATGTACTAAACCATCTTGTTTTACACCTACATCAACAAAAGCACCAAAATCAACAACGTTACGAACTGTTCCTTCCAGTTCCATACCACGTTTTAAATCTTCTAATTTCAAAATCCCTTTTTTCAGAAGCGGTTTAGGCAACTCATCCCTCATGTCTCGCTCTGGACTAATGAGTGCATCTATAATATCAACTAACGTCGGTTCTCCAACTCCCGTTTCTTCCGATAACTTAGAAATCTCCACTTCTTCTAAGCTCTTTTGCAACTGCGGCTGTCCTACATCATCTTTTGATAACCCTAGACTCTTCAATAACAATTCAACATTTTTATATTGCTCTGGATGAATACCCGTTCGATCTAACGGATTTGCCCCTTCTAATATACGTAAGAAACCTATACATTGTTCATACGTCTTCGCACCTAGACGCGGTATTTTCTTTAAGTCTGTTCGTTTTGTAAATTTCCCTTCTTCTTCACGCTTTGCCACAATGTTTTTCGCAACAGTTTTCGATAAACCCGAAACATATTGTAATAAAGCAACTGAAGCTGTATTTACATTCACACCGACTTGGTTAACTGCCGTCTCTACTACAAATGTTAATGATTCATTCAACCTCTTTTGCGATACATCATGTTGATATTGTCCAACCCCAACTGATTTAGGGTCAATCTTTACAAGTTCAGCAAGCGGATCTTGCAGACGTCTGCCGATAGAAACAGCGCTTCTTTCTTCAACCTGTAAATCCGGGAATTCCTCACGTGCTAAATCTGAAGCCGAATACACACTCGCACCAGCCTCGTTCACAATAATATAGAAGACTTCTTGTTTCACATTTTGTAATACATCAACTATAAATTCTTCTGATTCTCTAGAAGCTGTACCATTCCCAATCGCAATCACTTCAACTTGATATTTATCTATAATAGAAAGAACTTTCGTTTTTGCATCTTCATATTTACGCACTGGTGGATGCGGATAAATAACATCAATATATAGAACTTTCCCCGTATCGTCTACAATAGCTAATTTACAACCCGTTCTATATGCAGGGTCTACAGCTAACACAACCTTACCTTTCATTGGAGGTTGTAATAACAAATTACGTAAGTTCTCAGAGAAAATATGTATCGCTTGTTCCTCAGCTGTTTCTGTTAATTCTTTTCGAAGCTCTCTCTCAATAGAGGATTGAATTAATCGTTTATAACCATCCTCAATCGCTAACTTTACATAATGTGCACTTTTAGAATCATTATCACGAATTACTTTCTTATATAAGAAATTTACTATCTCATCTACTGGTGGAACAACAGAAACTCTCAATATATCTTCTTTCTCACCGCGATTCATCGCTAATACACGATGCGGCACTACCTTCTGCAACGGTTCTTCATAACTGTAATACATTTCATATATATTCTTTTCATCTTTCTCTTCATCTTTTACGGACGAAGACATAACACCTTTTCTAAAAGTAACATTCCGAATCCAACTACGATACGCCGCTTCATCTGAAACGATTTCTGCAATAATGTCTTGGGCACCTTGCAATGCCTCTTCTGCAGATTGTACTTCTTTCTCTGCGTTAATAAACTCCACTGCCTTCTTATTTGGATCTTCTTTCTTATATAACAATAACCATTCAGCTAACGGCTCTAGTCCTTTTTCTTTCGCAATCGTTGCTTTCGTTCTTCTTTTCTCTTTATATGGACGATATAAATCTTCTACTTCTTGCAATTTTGCAGCTTTAACAATTTGCTGACGTAACTCTCCTGTCAGTTTCCCCTTCTCATCAATAAGACGAAGAACCTCTTCTTTCCTATCTTCAAGCTGCATCATATATTGCCATCTCTCTAAAATCGCACGAATTTGCACTTCATCTAAAGAGCCTGTCCATTCTTTTCGGTAACGAGCAATAAATGGAACTGTGTTACCTTCTTCTGTTAATTGAATAACATGACGAACTTGCTTTTCGGTAAAGCCTAATTCCTTCACTAACATTTTCATTAACGCTTGTCGATTATCTACCATTTCCATATACAACCGTAACCTCCTCTATAATAAAAAAAAGTTGCCCTGTAAAGAGAGCAACTTAAACTGCCGATTTAAAAATCTATTAGTCCCAAACTAATTTGTAGCGCTTCATCTACACGAATCATCATCACTTCATCTAAGTGAGTGATTTTGTCCGTTAAGCGCTGCTTATCGATTGTTCGAATCTGCTCAAGTAAAATAACAGAATCTCTCTCAAAACCGTACTTTTTCGCATCAATTTCCACATGAGTGGGTAATTTAGCTTTTTGAATCTGTGCAGTAATAGCCGCTACAATCACCGTTGGACTAAAACGATTTCCGATGTCATTTTGAATGACAAGAACCGGACGAACGCCTCCTTGCTCAGAACCAACAACTGGGGAAAGGTCTGCAAAATACACGTCGCCGCGTTTTACAATCAAAATATTACCCCCCGCTAACTAAGCGTTCTACTGTATGAGCTGCTTCATACTCTGCTAAGAAAGCTTCAGATGCAATACCAAGATTAATTTTTCCCATTTCAATGTACCCACGTCGCATTGATTCATGTTGGTAGCGTTTCTTCGTCTTATGTTGACGCAATAACAGTTGTGTTGCCTGGCAAATTAGTTCATGGCGATTCTTATTCTCTTGTTTTCCAATTCCGTCCAATTCCGTTACCATTTGCTTTGGCAACCGAACCACGATTTCAGTAGTTACACTTGATTCGGACACAAAAATACACCTCCACCGTCAACTACACACCCAAATATATATATGACACCTATTGTAATAATACCATTGTATGGAGCCTGTTGCAAAGACTTCCTTATTCCTTGCTTATGTTTTCCAATTCAGAAACAAAACATTCATATTCTTTTATTTTTTATCTCATTACAAACAAGAAGCGAAAGAGTTCCTCCGCAAAATTCACGTTAAATTATGTTAAAAGTAACTATAAGTACAAAGCTTCTCATCAAAAACGAGCTTATTCTTAACCAATGAACAGTCCTCTCAAATGACAAGAAGCAAAGCATACTACCTTCTATATATTATTTAAATAATTAATTACCTCTACAACCTTGCCATGCCGTATAAATATTCTCGGCACACGGAAACTTATCGTTGCAATAACCTCATAATTAATGGTCCCGGAGTATTCAGCAACCTCAGCAGCACTAATATACTCATCACCTTGTCTTCCAATGAGTGTAACTTTCGTACCAAGCGGCACTTCACAAGGAAGATGTATCATGAATTGATCCATTGTTACTCGACCTACAATCGGTACCCTTTTACCATTTATAAGCACTTCAAATCCTTGTAATCTTCTAAGCCATCCATCTGCATATCCAATTGCAACGGTTGCAATCCATTCTTCCGTTTTCGTTCGATAAGTGACGTTATAACTGATTCCATCCCCTTTAATCACCTGTTTAATATGAGCAACTTTCGTATGCAATGATAGCGCTGGCTCTAATTTAAACGGTAAAAAAGGGCGTATTTCTACAGATGGGGATAACCCATACATCGCAATGCCAATTCGTACTGCATTAAATGTAATCCCTTGAAAACGTAGCGTTGCAGCACTATTAGCTGTATGGACAAACTTAGGATCTACTCCGAATTCTTTCAACCAACTTAACTGCTGCAAAAATGTGTTATATTGCTTATCAAAGTAAGAAGTCTCCACCTCATCCGCTGTTGCAAAATGTGTATAAACTCCTTCTAATTCTAAAAATGGTGCACCTTCTAAACTCTTTAAAAACCCTTTTAATTCTTTGCGTTCGCGTATTCCAATTCTCCCCATGCCACTATCGAAATTAATATGGTATTTCATTGTAGATGAACCGTCCCAAAGTTTGATCGCTTCGTCCACCCATTCTTTTTGAAAAACAGTTAACGCTACATCATTTTCAGCAGCTACATTGACATCACGAGGTGGGGAAGGACCTAACACTAAAATCGGCACTGTAATACCAGCCCTTCGAAGCACTAAAGCTTCATCTAAAAAGGCAACCGCTAACCTTGTCGCCCCTGCTTCTAATGCCGTTTTAGCTACCGGTACATAATCGTGTCCATATGCATTCGCTTTAACTACAGCAAAAATCTCTACATCACTTGGAATGAAATTTTTAATGTGTGTAATATTGTTATAGATCGCATCTAAATCCACTTCCACCCAAGTGTCACGGTAAAATGGTGCTTCTTCCATAAATACACTTCCTTATACACGATATGCGAAGCTTATTCTTTTATATGCTTCTTTTATGAAATCCACCCTTCAAACTAAGAAAAGACGTGGTGCACATATATCACCACGTCTAAGAAGTTTACTTCACTTGCTTCTCTGTAACTGAACGAGCAACCATTAATAGCTCCTTCGGCTCTAAACCTTTAGACACGAGCATATATTCTACTCCGTTATGCGACCACGTTAAAGAATCTTTCGTCAATGCCCCAATTGTAAAGCCAAGATCAACCAATTCTCCGCTCACACTTATCGCTGACGAAGCCTCTGCAACTTTTGCCTTTTCTTGTATCAAAGTAAAGGATTTCTTACTTCCAGTGTATGTGAGTATCGCACGCTTGCCACCGTCTGTCTTTAACTCTTTTTCATCTTTCAAAACCATACCTTGCGGCGTATCACGCGGATACAAAATTGCAAATGGTTTGTCTTCTTTCGCTGTTGTTTGAACATCTACTTGCGCTCTAGACATATTTTGTTTCGTATCAAATGCACCTTTATCAAATTTCGCATCAAATTTCACTTTTGAGAAATCTACTTTCACAAGAACATTTTGGTCATTATCCATTAACTTCACCGAAACTGGCGTTAAATCACTTTTCTTCAATGTAATCTCTTGTTTCGGCAACATGTTTTGATGTTGATAGTTTGTTTTTGTTTTAAAAATATAATGCTTATCTGTTTTTTCAAAAGTAAGGTTTTTCTTATCCTGCAAAATATCTCTCACAAGAGATTCATATAAATAAGCCTGGCTACTATTTTGCGGCCAATCACTTTGGAAACGGAAACTCTTATTAAGCGCTGGCGTTAATACAAATACCCCTTCTTCATTCCTTAAAATAATTTGACTTTGATCTTTCTTCGCATTCTGCAAATTCACACGATAAAAAGAAGGTTCCTTATGCCATATTTCTACCTTATACTCCTGAGGCTCATTCCCTGTTTTAATAGATAATTTTGCTTCAGCTTGATAACTTTTCATCCCTTTTACTTTCGCCTCTAAATCTCTCACAACATCATCTTGTTTCTTTTCCATACAACCCGCCAACACAAAAACGGTTAATAAACCGACAAGAACTAAAAACAGACGCCTTTTCATCACTTCAGCCCCTTTGCCCCTATAAATGAGTGGAAGATGTGCCTTCCTTATCGCTACCACAAATATATGAGACAAAGATATAAAATATGCAGACTAGCTTGACGAGCTTTCTAAAACCACTTGAGCAACAGCAAATTCCTTACTATGACTAATTGATAAATGAACAATATGCTCTGTACTTGTAACAAGGATCGGCTTACCTCTATCATCATTTCTTACTTCAATATCTAAAAAACTTACTTCTTTCCCGATACCAGTCCCTACCGCTTTTGAATACGCCTCTTTCGCTGCAAATCTTCCAGCTACAAACTCTGTAAGACGACTTCCCTTCAGTTCCTTAGCAACACTACGTTCATTTTCAGTTAAAATACGCTCCATAAATTTAAGTTTTCCATCTAGCATTTTTTCAATTCGATTCAATTCAATAATATCGATTCCAATCCCTACAATCATTTCAAAATCCCCTTCTTCTATTTAGCTTTCTTTTTTCATATTGTAAGAATAACAGAGAATCTTTCTGATGCAAAAGGAGTGATACTCACAACATGCTAATACCTTCTGCCCGCATTCCCTTACAACCAATCGTCATCGCTTTACTTCTCATACAATTAGTCATGATTATGTTAGGCGACTTTTTTCTCTTTCCCCTGGCATCCTATAATGAATATATCGCTAAAGGAGAATGGTGGCGTCTCATAACTTCCCTACTTGTACATGTAGACTTACAACATTTCCTTTCTAATAGTATTTGTTTATTTGTACTTGGCTCTTCTATCGAAAAGCAACTAGGGCACTTTGCTTTCATCATTCTTTTTTTCCTCTCTGGCATTCTTGGAAATATTTCTTCTTATCTTATTATGCCTCTTGAATATATTCATGCCGGGGCATCTGGTGGTATTTTTGGATTGCTAGGAGCACAATTATTTCTATTGTATAGTCGATATCGTTCTTCCAACCCAAGAGACATTGCTATTTTTTCAATCATGATATGTATATTACTACTATTCACTTTCTTCAATCCCTCCGCTAACCCTATAAGCCATTTAACAGGATTAATCATTGGTGGTATTTGCACTCCTTTATTAGTAAAAAAATTCGATGGTGCAGAGCTTATTTAATATAAAAGCTCGCACCATCGACAATTTCTACCTCTGTTTGTTTACTTAAATCTCTCATTAATTGAAATAAAGACTCATCCTTCTTCTTCGCCTCAATCATACAATCAATTTGCGGAACACTTCCCTTTATCTTTTTTAAAAAAGATAAAAAAGTATCTACGTCAATAAAGTCCGCATGCGCTCTCGGGTCTTTTCCTTCTCTAGGACTAGAAATGTGCATTTTCACCGGTAACAAAGACGACTCCCACGTATGTACAACACGCGCCCAATCTTCATGCCAATCTTCTCGACCATGATTCATCATATGGTGATGCAAATCAAACACGACTGGAATATCTAACTTTTCACCTAAATACAATGTTTCTTCTAAAGAAAAGGTCGTATCATCATTTTCTAATATGACCATTTCTTGGATACCTCTTGGAACACTTGACCAATTTTCTATAAAGCGTTCTAATGCAAGCTCCTTATCGTTATAACCTCCACCTACATGTAATACGCATCGTTGCTTATGTTCAATTCCCATACCTTTTAATAATTTTTTATGCATCTGCAATGTTTTTACAGATTGCTTAAAAATTTTCTCCTCAGGTGAATTCAGCACAACAAAATGATCTGGATGGAAATCAATACGCATATTCATTCGAATAGCATAATCACCTAGCACTTTTAAATTTTCTTTTAAGGGGCGAATATAGTTCCACTCTAACAACTCCTCATGATTCGCTAAAGGAACAAGCTTGGAACTAAGCCGAAAGAAAGATATATCATGTCCTTTATTATGCTTTAATAACCGTAAGCAATTTTCTAAATTTGAATTAGCAATTCTTTCGAGTTTACGAATTGCAGCCTCTCGATCATCAATTCGTTGAAACTGCGCATATGTCATCGTTTGAGATGGAGATGCGTTCTTTACATGTACACTCATCGCAACATACCCAAGTCTTACAAGCATGTAGCACCTCTTTTCTACACAAGTTATTATGTAGTATGTACAATTACAGAAATAAAAAAAGAGAATGCCAGCAAAGGGCATTCTCTTTTGTATTAAGCTTGTGGACGGCTATGATGTTTTCTTTCGCCACGTCCATTTGAAGATCCAGGGCGACCTTGACCTTCACCTTTACGACCACGGCTACCACCATCACGATTACGATCACGGTTACGGCCATCGCCACCACCGCGTCCATCACGATTGCGATCACGGTTACGACCATCGCCACCGCCGCGTCCGTCACGACTACGATTACGGTTACCATCACGGTATCCGCCTCCGTTACCGCCGCGTTTTTTAGAACCGCCACCTCTTGAAACAACTGGTGGTTCTGATGTTAAAGCGATTGGAGTTGTATCAGGCTCTTTTGTCATCATTTTTAAAGCAGCAGCTACTACTGTTACAGAGTCGTTCTCTTCTAACATTTCTTCTGCAATACGCTTGTAGTATGATAAATTCTCATTTTGAATTGTGCTTTGAAGTTTTTCAGCGATTAAACGTTGTTGACCTTCTAATGCCTCGTCAAGTGTCGGTGCTTCCATACGATCAACTTTACGTTTTGTTGTGCGCTCGATATTTTTTAATTGTCCTGATTCACGTGGTGTTACAAATAACATTGCAATACCTTTTTTACCTGCACGACCAGTACGACCGATACGGTGAACGTATGATTCTGGATCTTGTGGGATATCGAAGTTATATACGTGTGTTACGCCTGAAATATCAAGACCACGTGCAGCAACGTCTGTTGCAACAAGAACTTCAATAGCACCTTCTTTAAATTTACGTAGTACAGACATACGCTTCGCTTGTGTTAAGTCACCGTGAATACCTTCTGCTGCATAACCACGTAAGTTTAACGCTTCTGATAATTCATCAACACGACGCTTTGTACGACCGAATACGATTGCAAGCTCTGGAGATTGAATATCTAGTAAGCGTGTTAACACGTCAAACTTTTTCTTTTCTTGCACTTCTAAATAGAACTGCTGAATGTTTGGCATTGTTACTTCTTTTGCTTTTACTTTAATGTGTTGAGGCTCAGTCATGAAACGCTCAGCAATACGACGGATTGGATCTGGCATTGTCGCTGAGAATAATAATGTTTGATGTGTTTCTGGCACATCTGTTAAAATCGCTTCAATATCTTCAATGAAGCCCATGTTTAACATTTCATCCGCTTCGTCAAGAACAACAGTCTCTACGTTTTGTAAGCGAAGTGTTTTACGGTTAATATGATCTAAAATACGACCCGGCGTACCAACAATAATGTGTGGGTGTTTTTTTAGAGCACGAATTTGGCGGTTAATATCTTGACCACCATAGATTGGTAAAATACGAACGCGTTTATGTTTACCAATTTTGTATAGCTCTTCTCCAACTTGAATTGCTAATTCACGCGTTGGCGCGATAACAATACCTTGAACTGCTTCTTTATTTGTATCCACTTTATCTAATAGTGGTAATCCGAATGCTGCTGTTTTCCCTGTACCTGTTTGTGCTTGCCCAATAATATCTTTACCTTGCAATGCATGTGGAATTGTTTCAGCTTGAATCGGCGTAGCCTCTTCAAAGCCCATGCTTTCAACAGATTGCAGTAAAGACTCACTTAATCCTAATTCTCGAAATGTTGTCAATGTTACTTCTCCTTTTCTATCCTATACTTATCATTTAAAAAAAGGCGTTTTCCGAATTTGCGGAAAAGCCCTTTTCCTGAATGCTCACGTATATAAACGGGCGTATATTCTTCGCGAAAATACTTCTAAACGTTATTACACTTTATCAATTATAAGTTTTGTATGTGTAAAAAGCAAACCCAACTGTTACCTTATTTTCATATTCAGAGTTTTTTTCTTCACTTTTATTTTTTTATATTTACTGTAAGCGCTTATTATAAGTTTCTTCTATTTTCGCAGCTATCATCCCTATTTATATACACCAATTATTTCAACATCGTAATTACTTCTTCCAATTTCATACCACGAGATGCTTTTATTAATACAACATCTTTCGCATCAACTACTGCTTGCAACTCTTTTACTAACTCTTCTTTATTATCATACGCCTTTACACGTTCATTAGGGAAATTAATTTTCGCTCCTTCAGCAATTTGAGCCCCTAATTTACCATATGTGAACACATATGAGATTTTTGCTGGATCGATTAATTTACCTACTTCATAATGAAACTGTACCTCTTGATTTCCAAGCTCTAACATATCACCGAGTACAACAATCTTTTTAGCAAATCCATCTAAACCATTCATTAAATGGAATGCTGCTTCCATAGCCGTTGGGCTCGCATTGTAGGCATCATTGATAATTGTTAAACCACTATTTGTTTTTACAATCTCCATACGCATGCCTGTCATTTGAAGTGTTACTAAACCTTCTTTCATCTCTTCCCAAGTTACACCGAAATGTTTCGCAATCGCCATTGAAGCAAGCGTATTGTACACATTGTGTTTTCCTAATACTGGTAGATAGAATGAAACATTTTCTTCTCTATTCATTTTAAAGTGCGTCCCAGTTGCCTGTAATGTTACAGTCGTTGGATAGTAATCATTTGCTCTAGCGTCACCAAACGTAACTGTTTCAGCCATTAAATTCATTTCAGGAACACGATTTGTTAATAATGGCTCATCTCCGTTATATACGAATACTCCACCTTCTTGTAATCCTGTCACAATTTCTAATTTCGCTTCAGCAATCGCCTCACGAGAGCCTAAATCCATTAAATGTGCCTCACCAATGTTCGTAATGATAGCTGCATTTGGACGTGCTAACTTAGATAAGAATTCAATTTCCCCTCGGCTCGACATACCCATTTCTAATACAGCTACTTCTGTATTTTCTTCTAAGTTTAAAATAGTAAGAGGTAACCCGATATGGTTATTGAAGTTGCCTTCTGTTTTTTGAACTTTGAATTTAGTTGCAAGAAGACTTGTTACAATATCTTTTGTAGATGTTTTACCGTTACTACCTGTCACACCAATAACCTTAACATCCAATTGATCGCGATAATTTTTCGCTAACATTTGTAATGCCGATAGCGTGTCTTCTACAAAAATAACTGGAAGATTCTCAGGTGGATTTACTACATCTTTCATCCATAATGTCGCCACAGCTCCATTTTCAACAGCTTTGTCTACAAAAGCATGTCCATCAAAACGTTCACCTTGAATTGGAACATATAAGTTTCCCTTTTCAATTTTTCTCGTATCAATAGACACTCCTTGTATAGTAATTCCCTCATCTTGCTCTGCTAATCCCGTACCCTTTACCATCTGCTCTACTTGTTTTAACGTTCGATTTATCATGAAAACACTCCTTACATAGAGGAAGCACTATTCCTGCGAATAGTGCCTCCTCCTTTTTTGTTAGATTGTATATTTAATTTTTTGTTTTTCCTCGTGACGCGCAATCGCTAAATTGATTAGCTCTTCAATTAATTCCGGATACGGTAATCCAGTATGTTGCCATAGTAGAGGGAACATACTAAACGGCGTAAATCCTGGCATTGTATTCACTTCGTTAATATATACTTCTCCATCTTTCGTTAAGAAGAAATCAGCTCTTGTTAAGCCAGCACCATCTAACGATTGGAATGCAATAATCGCATCTCGCTTAATAACGTTAGACTCTTCTTCTGTCATTTCAGCTGGGATAATTAACGCTGTATCGCCATCGATATATTTCGACTTATAATCATAGAAGTCTTTTTTCGGTACGATTTCACCTACAACTGAACATTTCGGTTCATCATTACCTAGTACACCAACTTCTACTTCACGTCCAACAATATTTTCTTCTACAATAATTTTGCGGTCAAATTGGAACGCCTCTTCAAATGCATTCTCAAGCTCTTCACGATTTTTACACTTATTAATACCAACACTTGAACCAAGGTTTGCTGGTTTTACGAAGCAAGGATATCCTAAAACTTCTTCTACTTTTTCATATGCTGTTTCACAATCTTTTTCCCATATGCTACGAATGAATGATGCATATTTTGCTTGTTTTAATCCAGCTTCTGCAAAGATGTTTTTCATAACAACTTTATCCATGCCAGCAGCAGATGCTAGAACACCATTTCCTACATAAGGAATGTTCATTAATTCTAATAATCCTTGAACCGTTCCATCTTCACCATTTGGTCCATGTAATAATGGGAAAATAACGTCGATAGCATTTTCCTCAGAAGCTGCAGATGGAATGATTTCTGTGCTTAATGATAACGGAGAAATCGCATTTTCTGCACCGCTCATTTTTAGAACTTCAACATCTGTTACTTCACCTTCAATACGCTCACCGCGCACCCATTGACCTTGTTCTGTAATATAAATCGGATGAATCTCGAATTTATCTTGATTTAATGCTTTAATAGCAGCAAGAGCCGTTTGTAGCGAAACTTGATGCTCAGCTGATTTTCCACCATATAATAAACCTAATTTAATTTTTGTCACTGAAATCACCCTAACCAATTGTTTTCATTTTTCTATTTTAGCACTTTTTATAAAAATAGGTAGTTCCTATTTGAAATAAAATGTAACTTCCACAAATAAATAAATGACACCACTTATTGGTTTTCTATACTTTTTTCACTTAAATTTCTTCATACATATATAAAATTACAACTCAATCTAGTTATGTACCTAGAATATGTAGAATTCCCCTTTTTGTGTATGTCATCTACTCATTAAGAAGATTGTTTAGTCAGTGTGCCTTTTTGCCTTTGTTCAACGAGACGATCTAAAGAAACATATACAATACCTGCAACTACACATCCTATAGCTAAAATTGTAAATAGAAAGTGGCCAAGTAATCGGTCCAATAAAAAACCTCCAAGAAGTGGACCGAGTGCACCTCCTGTAATCCACTGCAAACTCGCAGCTCCCATATAAGTCCCTCTCAAATGCTCAGGAGCCAAATTTGCTACAAACGTCATCTGTACAGGCGACATAATCATCTCACCTAATGTATATATGGCATAAACAAACAGCAACGTTATTAAAATAATCGTAGCATTTGCATCAAATTCTCCAAACCACTTCGGTAGCCACCCTATAAAGAACAAACCAATCCCGAACAAACATGCACCATATAACATCGTCTTCCCGACAGGTTTATCTGTGGCCCATTTTGAAATTGGAAATTGAAACAACACAACTAATAGTCCATTTAAAGCCATTAAATATGGATATGGGTTGTTAGTTCCAAAAATACCTTTCATTTCATTATCAAAGTGCAGTGGCAACATGCCTTCTGTTTGAGAAAATCCCATCGAAATAATGATACCTGCTAATAAATAAATCATTAGTGCCTTATCTCTCATTACTATTTTCCAAATCGCCCCTGATTCCTTTTCTTTATTCTCTTCTTTATTCGCGTTCTTTGGCATTGTCTCTTGGATAAGAATGAATACAAGTAATGCATAAAATAACATCGTAGACGAAGCAATAATAAACACAAGATTCTTCGAAAACATAACTACTGAAGCGCCCATTATCGGGCCAATTGCAGCACCTATATTGTGCCCCATTCGCAATAATCCATATGCTTCTGTTCTTTTTTCTGGAATTGTTACATCCGCAACCATCGCTGATGCAGCTGGATGAAATAGCGAATTACTTAATCCTAAAAAAACAGATAAAATCGCGTAAGGAATAAATCCTTCTATAAATAAAAAACCGAGCATTAATACCGCATTACTCGTCATCGAAAATATCATAATTGGCTTTCTTCCATATATATCAGCAATTCTTCCCCCTATAATTGATCCAAAGCTTGCAGCAATTGGAGAAAGCGCCATAATAACTCCAACCTGCAATAATGAATCTACCTTATCTTTTAAATATAATGCAAAAAAAGGCATCAACATCATCATTGCAATTCCATTTAACGTCTCACCAATAAACCGTATCCATACGTTACGGTCCATCTCTCTTAACTCACGCCACGTATTTTTCATCATTCCACCCCTTTAGTTCGCCAACAATCATCTTATAATAATTTCAGAAGAATGTAAATTTTCAGAACAAAAAATCCACCCTAACTGAATTAGGATGGATTTTTCTACTTATAAATTCGCTGCATCATCTTCGTCTTTACTATTATTTAAAGCACTATGTTTTCGGCTATATAAGAAGTAAACCGCAATACCGATAACCATCCATACTCCAAAACTAATCCAAGCCGTTCCGGATAATTGAAGCATTAAGTATAAACAAAAAATCACCGTTAATGCTGGTAAAAATGGTACAAGCGGTGCCTTAAATGCTCTTGGTAAATCAGGATGAGTTCTTCTCATTACAATAACAGCAACAGCTACAAGTGCGAAGGCTGATAGAGTCCCCATATTTACAAGATGCGCTAAAACATTTAAATCTATTAATCCTGAAATAAGTGCTGCAATAATTCCTGTTGTCCATGTATTTAAAAATGGCGTTTTAAATTTTGGATGGACTTTAGCAAGACGCTTCGGCAATAATCCATCTCTACTCATTGCATACGAAACACGTACTTGCCCATACATCATAACTAACATTACTGTTGTAATTCCTGTAATTGCTCCTACTGAAATTACTCCCGCTAAACTATCTTGTCCAATAAATTGAAGTGCAAAAGCAACTGGATCTGATATATTTAGCTGTCCGTATGGAACAATTCCTGTCAAAATAAGCGAAACAACGATATAAAGAACTGTACAAATTAATAACGATGCAATAATGCCAATTGGCAAATCACGTTGTGGACGTTTCACTTCTTCTGCTGCCGTTGAAACTGCATCAAACCCTATGAATGCAAAGAACACTGTAGCAGCTCCAGCCATTACACCATCTAAGCCAAACGGCATAAAAGGTGTCCAATTTTCAGGTTTTACATAATTAAAACCAGCAAAGATAAATATGAGAACAACCGCTAATTTAATAAACACCATAATGTTATTTATTCGTGCACTTTCACGAACACCTCTAGATAAAAGAACAGTCATCACTAAAATAATTAGAACCGCAGGTAAATCAATGATTCCACCCTTTCCTGTACCAGGGGCCGAGGAGAGAATGGTAGGAATATGGATTCCAAATCCCTTTAATAAAGATTGGAAATAAGCGGACCAACCGTTTGCCACAGCTGAGGTAGCAAGTAAATACTCCAGCATTAAGTCCCATCCAATTAAAAATGCGAATACTTCTCCCATCGTCGCATATGTGTACGTATACACACTGCCTGAGACAGGAACTGAAGAAGCGAATTCAGCATAACAAAATGCAGCAAAGGCACAAGCTAACGCGGCTATCGCAAACGATAATATAATAGCTGGTCCAGAATGTTTCGCTGCTACCACGCCCGTTAGAACGAAAATACCAGTTCCAACAATTGCCCCAATTCCAAGCATAGTTAAATCCAATGCGCCCAATGTTCTTGCTAACGTCTTTTGCTTACTTTCTTGCATTAACTTTGCAAGAGGCTTCTTTTGAAAAATTTGCTTCATAGCATGCTCCTCCAAGTTTTAAATTTTCTGAAAATTTTTAATTCGCTTTTTTATTTTACTCATAGCACTTTCCACAGTCAATACTTTTGTCGAAATAAGTAGAAATCTTTCGGAACATACAATAATCCTTATCGTTGTTTCTATATATCTTTCCATCACTTTTTTTGGTATTATTATACATGTCGATTCCATAAAAGAGGCATACTCCCTTAGTGAGCATGCCTCTTTTTACCTATTTCACAGTATGTGAACCTTCTTCAATCCAGCTATACATATATTTTTCATCTTCCGTCTCATGTGCTTGTTTTACAATACGAAGCGGACGGAATGTATCTATCATAACAGCTAACTCAAGCGTTTCTTTCTTCCCTATACTCGCCTCTGTTTTCCCAGGGTGCGGCCCATGAGGAATTCCGCTCGGATGAAGTGTAATAGAACCTTCTTCCACACCTTTCCGGCTCATAAAGTTTCCTTCTACATAGTACAGTACTTCATCACTATTCACGTTACTATGATAATATGGTGCAGGAATAGATTCTGGATGATAGTCGTATAAACGTGGTACGAAAGAGCAAATAACGAAATTGTGACCTTCGAACGTTTGATGTACTGGAGGTGGCTGATGAATACGGCCTGTGATTGGTTCGAAGTCCTCTACATTAAAGACCCACGGATATAAATAGCCATCCCATCCAACAACATCTAACGGATGGTGTCCTAAAACATGTTTATGCATATACCCTCGCGACTTTGTCATTACGACAAACTCACCTTTTTCATCATACGTATCTAATTTTTCAGGACCACGAATATCTCTCTCACAAAACGGACTATGCTCTAACAATTGTCCGTACTCATTACGATAGCGACGTGGTGTTGTAATTTGACTATTTGCCTCTACAACAAGAAACTTAGTCTCTCCTTCATCTGGAATAACACGATAGATTGTTCCAATCGGAATCGTTACATAATCACCTTTTCGATAGTGAATCGTTCCAAACATCGTTTCAATTTTCCCTGTTCCGTAATGAACAAATAACATTTCATCGCCATCACCATTACGGTAGAAATAGTCCATTTTTTCTGTTGGAGTCACTACTCCAATTAATAAATCCTCATTCCCAAGCATAAAGACTCTTCCGCTTACCGCATCGCCAGTTTTTTTATTTTCTTTCGTGCGAAAATGGCGATGAGCAAGAGCTACATCTTCTTCATATTGTAACTGACAGGAATGTGATACCGCCGAATGCGATACTTCCGTTGGCATATAATGATGATACAAAATAGACTGCGTACCAGAAAAACCTTTCGTTCCCATTACCTGTTCACGATAAAGCGATCCATCCTTTTTACGAAATTGTACATGTCGTTTATGAGGTAGCTCCCCCATGTGACGATAAAACATGCCCATCACCTGCTTCCATTTCTTTTTTGACCGTATTACGTAACGTACCTAAACCAGTAATCGTAAGTTCTACAACATCTCCATCTTGTAGCCACTCTTCCGTACCCAGTTCTAAAATACAACCTGTTCCTACTGTCCCAGAACCAATCACATCGCCGGGATATAACGTAACGTCTTCTGAAGCACGTTCAATCATTTCAGCAAATGTATAGTAAATATCTTGGAAGTTCCCCTTTGATAATACCTTTCCATTTACACGAGCAGTCATTTCTAACTCATAACGGTCACCGTTACGATAAACAGCTAGTTCCTCTTTCGTAACAAGGTACGCTCCTAATGAAGTTGCAAAATCTTTTCCTTTTGCTGGACCAAGTCCTACCTTCATTTCTGTTGCTTGTAAGTCCCTTGCACTCCAGTCATTCATAATACAATAACCAAAAATGTATTCTTCTGCTTGCTCACGAGAAATATTTCTTCCTTCTTTCCCAATTACGCAAGCAATCTCTAGCTCATAATCAAGTTTTTTTGATTTCTTCGGACCAATTACAAAATCATCTGGACCAATTACAGCACGATGGTTCGTAAAATAAAAAACCGGGATATCGTACCATTCAGGTACAACATCCAGCCCTCTTCGGCCACGGGCCGTTTTTACATGCTGTTCAAACGCGTAAAAATCCCGAATACTACTCGGATTAGGAATTGCCGCCGCTAATTGTACGTCCCTTAAGGAATATACACCCTTTTCCGGATTCTTAATCTTACGCAATACTTCTACATACTCATCCGCTTTCTCTAAAAAGGCGAACATAGAAGAAGGTAATTTCCCATCACTAGCAAGATTCATATCAATTACTTTGTCACCTTCAAGCCATCCAGCTCGCAATTCTTTCGAAGGAAGACGAAATGTAACAAATTTCATCATGATTCCTCCCTATGAAAATGAAATTTCCACCAGCAAAAAGACTTTTGCTGGTGGATACAAATCTTATAAGTTTCCGCGACGTTCCTGTTCTCTTTCAATTGATTCAAATAATGCTTTAAAGTTCCCTTCTCCAAATCCGCGAGAACCTTTACGTTGAATGATTTCAATAAATAAAGTTGGACGATCTACAATTGGTTTCGTAAAGATTTGTAGTAAGTATCCTTCATCATCACGATCTACTAGAATCTTTAATTCTTTTAATCTATCAATTTCCTCATCAATTTTTCCAACTCGTGCACTTAACTCATCATAATAAGTATCAGGTGTATCTAAAAACTCCACACCATTTGCACGCAGCGCTTCCACTGTTTTAACAATGTCATTTGTTAGTAAAGCAAGATGTTGTACCCCTGCTCCATTGTAGAACTCTAAATATTCTTGAATCTGTGATTTTCTCTTCCCATCTGCTGGCTCGTTAATAGGGAACTTAATACGACTTCCATTTGTCATAACTTTCGACATTAATGCTGAATACTCTGTACTAATATCATCATCATCAAAATGGATCATTTGTTTAAAGCCCATAACGTTCTCGTAATAACTAACCCACTCTTCCATTTTTTCAACATTACCAACTACGTGGTCTACAGCAATTAAACCTGACTCTTCAAATGGAATATTAAATTCCACTTGTTGGAATCCCGGCATAAATGTTCCTTTATAATTTTTACGCTCTACAAGCGTGTGAATTGTATCACCATACGTACCAATAACTGCTTTTTTTAGTGTACCGTTCTCGTCTGTTAATTCCACAGGTGGAGCAATCGCGACGGCACCACGTTTCACCGCTTCCGAGTATGCTTTGTCAACATCGTCAACAAGTAAAGCAACATCTTTTACACCATCACCATGTGCCTTTACAAATTCTGCGATACGATTGTCGCTACTTAAAGCTCCAGACACAACAAAACGCATATTTTTTTGCACAAGAACATAAGATACCTTTTCACGGTTACCAGTTTCTAACCCAGAGTAAGCCACAATTTTGAATCCGAATGCTCTCGCAAGGTAATAGCTTGATTGCTTTGCATTTCCTACGTAAAATTCCAAATGATCTACATCACGTACTGGAAAAAAGTCCTCCATTTGTGCAGCTAGCGTATCCATAGATTTTTGTTTCATAAAATCCTCATCCCCCTGTAAATAGATTAAATGGTCCATACTTAAAACCAACCGAAAACGCTTCCAACATCAATTAATAGAAATTAGTTAGCAAGCTAACAAATTCTGACCTTTAAAATTTTCTATCTTTTCTGTCAAATTCCTCTTTTTTTCTTACATATAAAATTCGACTTTTTTCTCTTTAAAATAAAGGGGGGCTATTCATACTTGGAGGGATATATAGAAGAAAACAAAAAAGACCCCAACATATTAACTACTTACTAATATGCTAGAGTCTTTATTTTTTTTGAATGATTGTATTTGTATATATCATACTAATATATTTGCAAGGAATAGAATAAATGATGTTAATACTATCGTTCCACCTAATGATCCTAATAAATCTGTTTTCGTTACTTGTAACACTTGTTCACTGTTCATATTCCTCATTCTCCTTTCATTTTGTATAATTTAAAACTCCCATTATACTAATACGCTTGATAGAAATACGATTAATGCCGTTAATACTACTGCTCCACTTGCTGATCCTACGAAGTCACCTTTTGTTACTTGTAATACTTGCTCTTTCATTTTGCATTCTCCTCTCTTTTTCTTTTATTACAAAACTTCTATTATACTAATACGCTTGATAGAAATACGATTAATGCTGTTAATACTACCGCTCCACTTGCTGATCCTACGAAGTCACCTTTTGTTACTTGTAATACTTGCTCTTTCATTTTATGTATCCTCCTTTTTAATAAGTTATCTATATGTAATTTCTAAGAAATGTTTATTTCATAGTTTTTATGTTAGCGTTACATTAAAGTTAATAACGTAACGTTTGTAACATTAATGTAACATAGCTATTGTTACGTTGCAATATAATTACGTAAATTTTATTACACTTTTTTTACGTTTTTTTATAAACACCCTTAAAAACCTTGTTTTAATGCACTTTCTACCAAGTTGAAGTTTGTAATATTATTGTAATATTACAGTCGTATAACGAAACATACCTATACTTACCTCTACTTTTGTTACAAATCAAAGTAAATATTTAAATGAATACGTCGGAATCTATCGAGCTTTTACTGACTGTTCATGCTAGATAAAATACAATCTTTCCAAGATAAGTTTATATGTTTCCTCTATATAACTATGTATAATAAAAGCAAAGAGGTGGTCATTTTGAAATTAATCGCATTAGATATGGATGGTACACTACTATCATCTAATCTTGAGATCTCCAAAGAGAACTTACAAGCTATCCAAACTGCAAAAGAGGCTGGTCATATTGTCATGATTTGTTCTGGTCGCGCAAAAGAGGATGCTTTAAAATTATTGGAAGAATATAAACTATCCCTTCCAGTTGGAGCAAGCAATGGGGCAATTGTTTATGTGGATGGAAAGGTAATTAACTCACGTTGTTTACAAAACGATAAAGTATACAAGCTTGCAAAATTACTAGAATCTGAAGGTTTTCCATATAAGCTATATACGAATAAAGGAGTTTATTCTCCATATACATGGCAAAACCAAGTCATGCAAGCGTTTGAAGAAAACAAGCATGCACTAGATGTTACACTCGAAGAACTTGAAAGAATTACAGAAAAACAAAAGAAATCAAACTTAATTACTGATTTTCAAAAAATTGAAGATGTTGTAAATAATCCAGAATTAGAAATATCTAAATTCTTCATTTTGACATTTAATGCAGCGCATCGCGCACAGCTATTAAGCATGTTACAAGAAGACACTGATATTTCAGTTACGGCATCAGCTCCTACTAATGTAGAAATTATGGATAAGCATGGTCATAAAGGGAACGGCCTACAAGAAATGGCTGCTTATTTCAATATACCAATTGAAGATACTATTGCAATCGGGGACAACTTTAATGATGTACCAATGTTACAAGTAGCTGGCTTATCAGTTGCAATGGGAAATGCTGAAGAAGATGTAAAAAAACTATGTGATGTTGTAACATTAACAAACAATGAACATGGTGTTGCTCATGCAATCGAGCAATTTGTATTGAAACAAACTTCATCTAGTAAATAAAAAAAGGACTCTTTCTATTTGAAAGAGTCCTTTTTTTATACATGATGACAAGCTACAAAATGCTCCTCACCAACATTACGGAATTCTGGTACTGTTTGTTTACAAATATCTGTTGCAACCGGGCAACGTGTATGAAAACGACAACCTGAAGGTGGATTTGCTGGACTTGGAATGTCACCCTCTAGTATGATTCTCTCTCGCTTCACTGTTGGATCTGGTATTGGCACAGCCGATAACAATGCTTTTGTATACGGATGAAGTGGGTTCGTAAATAACTCATCACGCGGCGCTGTTTCCACAATCGTTCCTAAATACATAATCCCGATTTTCGTACATAAATGTTCGACTACACTTAAATCATGTGAAATGAACAAATAGGATAATCCCTTTTTCTCCTGTAACTCACTAAATAAGTTAATGATTTGGGCTTGAATAGATACATCTAGTGCTGCCACAGGTTCGTCGGCTACAATGAATTCCGGGTTTAATACCATAGCTCTTGCGATAACGATACGCTGACGTTGTCCACCAGAAAACTCATGAGGATACCTTTCAATATGATATGGGGCTAAGCCACATAATTCTAATACTTCTGTTACCTTTTCACGAACATTTTCTTTCGTCGCTAGTCCGTGAGCCAACATCGGCTCCCCCAGTGCTTCTCCAATTCTCATTCTCGGATTTAATGAGCTAAATGGATCTTGAAACACAAGCTGCATATTAGGACGATGTTTTCTTAATTCCTCTTTTGATAAAGAATGAACATCGTGTCCTTTAAACTTCACTTCCCCTTCCGTTTTTTGGACGAGACGTAAAATGGTTTTTCCTATCGTCGTTTTTCCGCTTCCTGATTCACCAACGAGACCGAACACTTCACCTTTATTAATAGTAAAACTTACTCCATCAACTGCTTTTACATGTCCAACCGTTCTACTAAATATGCCACCTTTAATCGGAAAATATGTTTTTAAGTTTTTTACTTCTAATAATGGTTCACTCATTGTTCCGCACGCTCCTCATATAACCAGCAAGCTACTTTATGATTCTTATCATGTACATTTAGATTCGGTGCTTCTTCTTTACATATTTCCATACAATGCTCACAACGACCGCTGAAGTAGCAAAATTCATCCAAACCAACTAAATTAGGAACTTGCCCTGGAATAGAATATAGTTTATCTATTCGTTTTCCCATCACTGGTTTTGATTTCAACAAGCCTTTCGTATACGGGTGTTTCGGATTTTGGAATATCTCTAGTACTGGGGCTTCTTCAATAACTTTTCCGCCATACATAACGACAACGTAATCAGCCATTTCTGCTACAACGCCTAAATCATGTGTAATTAATAAAATGGATGTTTTAAATTCCTCTTTTACTTGTCTTAATAAGTCTAATATTTGGGCTTGAATCGTAACATCAAGAGCCGTTGTCGGTTCATCAGCAATTAATAACTTAGGATTACAACTAAGTGCAACAGCAATCATAATACGTTGTAACATCCCGCCACTTAGTTCATGCGGATAAGAATGGATGATTTCATCCGCACGAGCTATGCCGACTTTACGAATTAACTCAATTGCTTTCTCATACGCTTCGTTTTTACTAAGTAATTCATGCTCCCTTAACGTCTCTACAATCTGTTCCCCTACAGTGAAGACCGGATTTAGCGATGTCATCGGTTCTTGGAAAATCATCGCAATATCATTACCTCGTAAACTACGAAGCTCTTTCTCTTTCATTCCTAAAAGACTTTTTCCTTCATATAAAATATCTCCGCCTACTACACTGCCGGATTCAGCAATAAGTCCCATAATAGATAAAGCTGTTACACTTTTCCCACAACCTGATTCACCTACTACACAAACCGTTTCACCTTCCCGAACTGCAAAACTAACATGGTTTACAGCCTTTACTGTCCCTTCTTCTGTCTGAAAGTGTGTTTGTAAATCTTTCAGTTCTACTACCGCTCTACTCATATTCCCTCACCTACCGTCTCATCTTTGGATCTAATGCATCACGAAGTGCATCACCAAGTAAGTTAATTGATACAACTGTTATAAAGATTGCGAAACCTGGCGGAATCCATAACCACGGACGCTTTTGGAAATCAATTAATGAGTTAGCTGCGCTAATCATATTCCCCCATGATGGTGTAGGTGGAACAACTCCGAGACCTAAGTAGCTTAGTGCGGATTCACTTAAAATAGATCCAGCCACACCCAAAGTTGCTACAACAATAAGCAATGGAAAGACGTTAGGAATTAAATGATGGATAATTTTCCGAGAATCCTTTAATCCTAATACATCTGCTGCTTGCATAAAGGCTTGCTCCCGCAATGTTAAAATTTGCCCCCTCACAAGACGGGCCAGTCCTGGCCATCCTACTAAACTTAAAATAATCATTACAACATATAAACGGTATTCCGATGGTAATTTCCATTCTGACAGAATTGCTCCCATTATAATAAGTAGCGGTAATCCCGGAATGGACATTAACACATCTGCAACTCGCATAATTAAATGATCCACAACCCCTCGATAAAAACCAGCAATCGCTCCTAATAGTGCTCCTAGTATGACGGATAGTAGCATCGACGCTAAACCAATCGTTAGTGAAATACGTCCTGCTTGCATAAGTCTAGTTAAAATATCCCGTCCCAACTGATCGGTTCCAAGCCAATGTGATAGGTTGGGTGGTTTATTAATTTGTGTTACTTGTACTTTCCCATCAGCATATGGTGAAAAGATCGGACCGATAAAACTAAATAAAAACATGAATATTAAAACGTATAAGCCACACAATGCCATCTTATTTTTCTTAATTTTTTTATACGCTTGACGCCATGGTGATGATTCATTTCTCTTTTTTCGTTCTTTCTTTTTCTCTATTATTGGTGTAATAGTCTCCATATCTTTCCCCCCTTACTTCAATCGAATTCTTGGATCAACAAACGCATATACAATATCAGCTAAGAAATTAGCCATAATGGTTAAACAAGAAAGAAACATCGTAAAGGCCATTAATACCGTATAATCACGGAAGTTTAATGCTTCTAATTGAATACTCCCAATCCCTGGCCAGTTAAAAATCTGTTCAATAATAATAGCTCCTGAAAATAAACCCGGTAATTCAAAAGCAAGTAATGTAATTGCTGGTAAAATTGCATTTTTCAATGCATGTTTATAAATAACGGTTCTTTCTTTTAAACCTTTTGCACGAGCAGTCCGAATATAATCTTGCCTAATAACGTCCAACATACCAGTTCGAAAATATCGTGTTAACGATCCTACACCAAGAAGCGTTAAAATAAACACAGGTAGAATCATGTGACGTAATACTTCTAATATGTATGCTATCCCTGTTGAGTTACTCCCAATATCAATCATGCCACCAATAGGTAGTAACTTTAAATCAACTGCTAATAATTTAATTAAAAATAATCCGATAAAAAATGATGGAAATGACATTGCTGCAAAGACACCGATTGTTACCAATCTATCAAACCAAGAGTGTTGCTTTGTTGCAGAAATAACCCCAATAATAAGAGCAATAATCCAAGTGAAAAATAAAGCTGCAACAGCAACGATAAATGTATTCCAAATAAATTTATTAAGTAATGAAGTTACAGGTTCTTGATACTGTAAAGAAAATCCAAAATCACCATGTAAAGCATTCACTAACCAGTGAAAATATCTTTCAATAATTGGTTTGTTTAAGCCATACAATTCCCTTAACTCTTGAGCTCTCTCTGGTGTTAACTTTGGATTTGAATCAATATAATCCCCCGGCAAAAGTGCAAATAAGAAAAAAATAATAATAGATGTACCAAACAATGTAGGGATCATTTGAAGGAACCTACGAATGATATATGTTTTCACCTTTTGTCTCCCCAATCTTATTTACTTAAAAATAGAAGAACATTTTTTCAAAACAGCTACTGTTCCATCGCTGTATGAAAAAACGCCTTCTATTATTTAGGTCAACCCTTATTGTTCAATAGATAACACTGGTAAGTTGGAACTAATGCTATCGTATTTTTCTGGCTCAATTCCTTTGATACGTGCATTATGAGCATAAAGTAGTTTACGATAGTTTAATAAAATAACTGGTGGATCATCACTTAACTCTTTATATAGTTCTTTATAAATCGCTTTACGTTTTTCAATATCTGTCGTCCCTATACCTTTTACAATCAAATCATCTACTTTCGGGTTGTTATAACCCGTATCACTTTTTGGATTCGTTGATAAGTACTCACTTACAACTTCACTTGGGTCACTAATTCCTGGTGTTGAAACTGCCGCTAAATCGTAGTCACCTTTTCCTACTTTTGAAAGCATCGTATTAAAGTCCATCAACTCTGGATTTAATTCAACACCGATTTCCTTGTAACTTTCTTTTGCAATTGGAATAAAGATATCATTTGTTTTACCTGTATTTGATGCGTAGTATGTTAATTTTAATTTTTGACCATCTTTTTCACGAACCCCGTCAGAACCTACTTTCCAACCAGCCTCATCCAATAATTTTTTAGCCTTTTCTACGTCGTGTGGATATTTATTAATACCTTCTTCTGTATATGCCCATGAAACTGGCGCAATTGGTACGTTAGCAACAGATCCATATCCTTGTAAAGCTGTATCCACATACTTCTTACGGTCTAATCCATAAGTAAGTGCTTGACGTACCTTCTTATCTTTCAAATATGATTTCTTATTATTTACATAGATATAAGCAATATCACTTGATGATTCAAGATTAATATTTGCAAACTCTAATCCTTTTAATTGGTCTATATTCTCAGGATTTGCTCTAAATCCACTATAGTCCAGTTCACCTGTTTGGAATAATTGGAATCCAGTATCACCTGATGTGATTTTGTAAATAAAGTTTTTGATTTTTGGTTTACCTGCATAATAATTTTCGTTAGCAACAAAGCGTACTTCTTGACCTGGAACATATTTTTCAAATTTATATGGACCCGCTGCAATTGGTTGCCCATATAATGCTTTTAAATAGTCTAAACTTGTATTTTGTTTATAATCTTTTCCATAATAAGCTTTTGATAGCACCGGGCCACCTAAATTCGTTAGCGCCTGTGAATTAACTTTTTCAGTTGTAATTTTAATTGTCTGTGGATCAACAACTTGAATTCCTTCAATAGCAGTTGCTTTTCCTTCTTTATATTCTTTCCCGCCTTTAACAGCATACTGAGCAATATCCAATCCACCTTCATACGCTTTATCATGAAGTAGTGTTAGTGTAAATGCTACGTCATCCGCCGTTAAAGGCGACCCATCACTAAATTTTAAATTTTTACGTAAGTGGAATGTATATGTTAACTGGTCAGCAGAAATATCCCATTTTTCTGCAAGATCTGGAACAGGTTTACTTTGTTTGTCTGTTGTTACTAATGACGCAAAAATTACAGACGTTACATTTCCATCCCAACCATTCTCTTGAAAATATGGAAGGAAAACTCCCCCTGGCTTAGAAATGGCTGTAATAAAAGTATCTTTTCGTTGATTTGCTTTCTCTGGACTTTTCTTTTTATCTGTAGCTGGAATTGATTCAATCTTAGCGTCTTTTAAATCCTGCTTTTTTACCGGTTCTGTAGAAGCCGTTTCTTCCTGTCCCCCACAAGCAGATAACACAAGCGAACTACTCAGTAATACCGAAAATACACCAGCCCATTTTTTTGTCTTTTTCTTCATTGTCCCCACCCTAACTTTTCTTTTTTTAATAATTAAACCTTATGAACTGCTTGCCTTATGTATGCCTCCCACAGCAACATTTTATAGCCAATCGGAAAAGTCGGTTTTAATCGTAAAAAAATAGATGTTTTTGAGGGGTAACAATTCTATTCCGACCTTTCCGGTAGACTTTATGGTTATTAGCTTATATCTTCAGTTATATTTTGTCAATTCTTTCTGAGTAAATATTTTGATAATTCTTCCTGAATTATTGTTCTATCTTTAATTTAGGTAAACTTAATAAAATACCGTTATAGTTATCTTCTTGTAATCCTTGAATTCGTGCATGATGTGCAGACACCACTTTGCTATTATTTAAGAAGATTACAGGCGGGTCTTCACTTAACTCTTGATATAACTTTTTATAAATTTCTTTTCGCTTTTCAATATCCAACGTTTCTAATGCTTGCTTAGCTAATTCATCTACTTTTTGATTATAATATCCATCATAATTTCGTTTACTTGTTGAAACAAACTCTTCAATCGTTCTCTTTTATTTCGTATGAAAAAACTTAAAAATCCACTTCTATTCGTTCAGTATGCAACATAGAATACTAATAACCAATTACCAAAAAGGGGGCGAAAACATGGACAACCTATTCCAATACGTCCTGCACTACGTATTATTAACAATGATGATAGTCGGGGCGCTATTACTATTCCCATTCTTCCCAAAGTTCGTCCTCTTTTTAGCTTTTTTTATTATGCTCGGGATCGCCATTATCATTTCAACAAGAGAAGATACGAAACAAAAAGAAAACAGAGTTCAGCGCGTAAAGCTGTAACTCTGTTTTTTTGTTTTCAATCACGAATCGCCGTTCACATACTTATGTCTCGGGAAATAATTTATCCCGCTTTAATGGGCAGTAAGACCCCCAATACCTTTTATGTTTCACACCCTATGCAAATTACGTAACAAAGATTTATCAATCTTACTGTTTCACGTGAAACACAACTTTTATTTATCTCTTAAAGTATCCATATAAAAAAGCGAAATCCCTTCAGCAAAACTGAAAGGATTTCACTTTCTACTTTTCACTCCACAATATTCTCTAACTCATTATATAACTCCGCTCGTAACAACTCTTGCTTCGCTTTTTCCTCATACAATTGTTCAAGCATTTCAACATCAACTACATGTTCCATCTTACACTCAAGCTTATATATATCTTCTTCTACATGCATTAACTCGGTTTCAATCTCCTCAACATTCCTAACTTCTTTCTTTTTTATAGGAGCTATTTCAATTCTTTTTCTTCCTTGGCGTTGCTGCTTTATTACTTGTGTCTCGAGTTTTTCTTCCCACTTTTGACGCGCCCATGCATAGTTCCCTGCAAACTCAAATAATTTACGCTCATCAATCCAATACGTCTTTTCAAATAACTTATTTAAAAAATAACGATCATGTGAAACAGCTAAAATCGTTCCATTATATTGTTCAAGGGCTTCCTCTAAAACTTCCCTTGATTCAATGTCGAGATGGTTTGTCGGCTCATCTAAAATTAAAAAATTGATATCTTGATACATAAGTTGCGCAAGCCTTAATCTCATTTTTTCTCCACCGCTCAGTTGCGTTACTTTCTTAAACACCGCTGGACCATAAAATAAAAACTTAGCTAATATATGTCTCGCTTCGCCCTCTGTTACAGCTACATATTCCCTGAAAGCTTCTAATACATTACTCTTCACATTTCCGTACGCATGCTGTGATAAATAACCGATTTTCACACTACTACCAATTCGAATTTCACCAGCGTCTGGTTCTATTTCTTCTAATAATAACTTTAGTAGCGTTGTCTTTCCTGTACCATTACGACCGACTATTGCCGCACGCTCTTGAAAACGAACATGTAAATTCGCTTCATTAAATAAAGGATGGCCAGCAAACCCTTTACTCACTTCTTTCATTACAACAACATCTTTCCCACTTCTCTCTTGCCCTTCAAACTGAAGTCCCATTTGTTTCCGTTCTAAAATAGGTTTCTTTAGTTTCTCCATACGTTCCAGTGCACGTTCCATACTTCTCGCTCTCTTATGCAATCCTTCATTCGGAGGATTCGCCTGATTTGCCCATTCACGTAGTCGCTTAATTGCTTCTTTCATTTTCTTTATTTTCTTTTGCTGTTCTTGATAAGCCTGGAACTCCTGAAGCAATCGTTCTTCCTTTCCCTCAACAAACTGAGAATAGTTTGTATGATACACGTGAATCTCTCCATCTTCTAAATCAAAAATCTTCGTTACAACTTCATCAAGGAAATAGCGATCATGTGAAATGACCATAACCGTTCCATTGTATTCTTTTAAAAATTGCTCTAGCCATTCTACGGCGAATAAATCTAAATGATTGGTTGGTTCATCTAATAGAAGTAGATCTGGTTTCTGCAATAGCATGTATGCAAGACTTACCTTTGTTTGTTCCCCACCACTTAACTCCAGAAATGATCGAGGAAATAGCTCTGTCACCTGTAGACCATTTGCTACCTTCATCAAATTCGCTTCTATTTCATAACCACCAAGGAACGCAAACTTTTCTTGAATTACTCCGTATCTCTCCATTAATTTTTGTAAAGCAGACGGTTCTCGTTCTTCCGCCATATTTTTTTCTAAAGTACGCATTTCTCTTTCTAATTCCTTTTCTGCTTTAAAAGCCGAACTCAGTACATCATATACAGTCATCTCCTCATCAAATTTCGGAATTTGTGCCACATGACCAATACGTGTACCTTTCTTCATATGAATGGCTCCTGCATCTAAACTTTCCATTCCAGTTAGAAGCTGAAAGATTGTTGTCTTCCCACTACCGTTACGACCAACTAATCCAACACGTTCACCATTCTTTATTTCAAGCGATATATTTTCAAATATGATGTTTCCACCAAAAGATTTCGTCACATTATTTACACTACAAATTGTCATTTTCCGTACTCCTTTCAATATAAAAAACCATGGGAAAGAAACATTCCCCATGGTTTTCGACATAGAAAAAGGAAGCCAAATAGCTCCCTTTTCACACGTTTATTAAAAATGGGTGAAGAGATTTCTATCGTTCAATAGCTACTATGCAATTGTTAAAAAAGGACAGACGTATCCCGTTAACAACTACATCATGAAAAATCGCACGACAAAAATAGATATAATCTAAAAATTTGGCACGTGCAGCTAAAGAACGTTTCATCTCATTCACCTCTTTCGTACGGAATTTAATACTTACTTCTTTATTATACTTTCCCATTTCATGTTTGAATAGTCATTTTTCTGAAAATAATGAAGATAGACTAAACATTTCAATAAGTGACATCAAATCTTACAAAACTGTTATGTTCACGTAATGGAAAGCGATAGTACGAAAAGATGCCTCCCTATACAATAAAGATGTAAACAAGAGAGACAACAAAAGGAGGAAACAATCATGATGAAAGAAATCGTAAAAGCAATCTTTGAGGTATTAGTGAACGGACAAGCAGTTGTAAAAGAACTAAACGAACTATAAAAAGGAGTGAAAGAATATGATGAACATGGTAAAAATGATTTTACACGCTCTAGTTGATGCAAAAGCAGTTAGCCAAGAATTAAACCAACAATAAAAAAGGGGTAAACGAATATGAAGAAAGCCATTATTGTAATCGTGAGTACAGCAATTGCCTTATACAAAATAAAAAATAGAAAAAATAAACATAATAAAAACGATCTATATTATCCATACACACTATTAAAGAAAAAATAAAAGACAAGGTACCCTGTTGTAATGAGGATATCTTGTCTTTTATTTTTCCTATTCCCTTTAAAGGATTTCCTTCTTCTTTTCCCGAATGTATTAAGCGAGATTTTTTACATATATTTTAAAGGGGCATATATACAAATGGATACACAACAACTATACTTTTTAAACGATATCGGCAAACAAAAACCAGAAAGCATCCGGAATAGAAGCGCTGCATGTCCTTTTTGTGACAGAGAAAATTTGATGGATATTTTAGCAACTGAGGGCTCAATTATTTGGCTGAAAAACAAATTTCCTACATTAAAAGATACATTTCAAACGGTGCTAATCGAAACCGATAATTGTGAAGATCATATTGCGACATATACAGAAGAACATATGAGATCGCTAATTCGTTTCTCGATTAAACATTGGTTAGACTTACAGAAGAATGAAGAATTCACATCTGTGATTTTATACAAAAATCACGGGCCATTCTCAGGCGGAAGTTTGCATCATGCACACATGCAGATCATCGGAATGAAATATGTAGACTATCTCGGTAACGTAGAACCGGACAACTTCCGAGGAGTAATTGTACAAAAAAACGAACACATTGAACTCAATATTTCAGATCGTCCTATTATCGGTTTTACTGAATTTAATATCATCATCGAAGATGTTAAATACATAGATGAACTAGCAAATTATATTCAGCAAACTGTACGGTACATACTGACAGATTTCCATAAAGGATGTAGTAGTTATAACTTATTCTTCTATTACTTAAACGGAAAAATCATTTGTAAAGTTGTTCCTAGGTTTGTCGTTTCACCATTGTATGTAGGATATAAAATACCGCAAGTTTCTACAAAACTAGAAGACGTGAAAATACAACTAGCGGTGTATTTCACAAAACAAGACGGCGCAATTATTCACAAAAAAACAGAGTAGGTATAGAAAACCTACTCTTTTAGCACACCTTTATTTCGATAGTACACATCTTCTAATCCGATGTTATACTTCATGTTATTATCCGTCCACTCTGGACCCAGATTACCTGGCCATCCAGATGTATTTGCTACATATTTTAGTAATGCAAAATCCGTCAAACCTTTCTGCACCCCGCGCTTATACCCTTTCATTAAATGCGGCATTGCAATTTGCACATTTGTGCGCGGATCTTTCAACTCTTCATCAGTTAAATGATCTGGTGCAAGTCCACCACCACGGTGCAATTGAAACAATCCAAATGAAGTTCCGTTATCTCCAACACTTCTTGGATTTAACCGGCTTTCATGTTCGGCAATTGTAAGAGGTATCCATTCTGGAAGATTAACTTTCTTTGCTTCCTCTATAATAATTTGTTTCATCTGTTTTGCTTCTTCTGAATCAACATAGCTTGTCTCATTCACTAACTTGCCCATTCCTTCAGACTTTCCTTGGAAATATAAGTACACCCCAAGAACAACTAAAAATCCTACAAAGAATTTCTTCACTACCACTACCTCTTTCTCCGCTGAAATTTGTCCCCTTTCAGCCTTCTTCCCTTTACAATTACCCACATTCTATCATTCTCTTACCCTTTTATCATAGCAAATAACTATACATATTATCATCATGCTTTAGACCGATTTTGTGAAAAAACAGCTGGTAAATACGTGCAAAAATGTAACTTTCATAGACTGAAACGCATTTTTTGTATATAATTGTAAACTGAATTCTAAATATAAACTAGGAGAATAATAATATGAAAAAATGGTTGCTACTCTTATTTAGTTTACTACTATTAATTCCCGTCCCTATTTCCGCACAAAAAAACGAAAATCCCAAAGTCCTTATTTTATACAGTTCGAATGATGATCAAATTACAAGTGATACCCAAATAATTAATACACAAGTAGGACATTTTACTAATGACATAACAATTAAAAACTTAAAACAGTTAGCTGAAATAACTGATAAATCTTCATATACACATGTTATTTACATAGGTGAAAAACATGAAGAACTTTCTACTGAAACAAAAGAATTTCTAGAAAGTTTCTCAGGGTCACTACTAGTTTTAGGTGAAAATATAGAACAGTTATCCCATCGTTTTTCGTTTATCACTCTTAAAAATGAAGAGATAAACTCTGATACAATTGAATATCCAACACGTAAACTAAAGAATACATTAGAAGAAGAACGATCAATTAAACATCTTGATACAACTGGAACAATTCTCGCCCATGCTTTAAAAGAAAATAATACTTATCCATTAATTGTTCAACAAAATAATTCTTATTATGTTGCAACACCCAATCTCTTCGACTGGATATCCCATTACATAGGTGAAATGTTATTTTCTTACTTTGGACAAAAACCAACGACAGATAAAGTGGAAGCTTATTTACGTCTTGAAGATGTTCATCCAGCCGCAGATATAAATCAATTAAAAGAAATTGCTGCATTACTAAAAGAGAAAAAGATTCCTTACATGATTACAGTCATACCGGTATATAAAGATCCGGATACAGGAAAGACAATACATTTAAAAGATAAACCTGAGCTAGTCGATCTTTTGCGCTCTATGCAAGATGATGGTGCAGCAATTATTATGCACGGTTATACGCATCAATTTTATGATAGTGAAACTGGAGAAGGTTTTGAATTTTGGGACGTAAAAACAGATCAACCAATTCGTCAACCGAAGCACGAAAAACCAAAAACAAAAGATGACTTTCCTAATATAGAAGCATATAATGCATATGTAAAAAAAGGGGAAGAATTTGAAGAAAAATATACGACTGATCATATTGAAAAAGGGATTCAAGAACTTGTGGATGCCAAACTATATCCTGTCGCATTTGAAGCACCTCATTACACGATGTCTCAAAAAGGATATGAAATATTATCAAGGTACTTTTCGACTTATGTAGGACAACTACAGTTAAGTGATACAACTTGGAAATCCATGCACTCTCCAGCATACAGAAGTACACCATCATTCTTGCATGGAATGAAATTAATGCCTGAAACGGTTGGCTTTATTGAAGAAGATAAGCCACAAGCTATTGCAAAGATGAAAGCTAACGCTGTATCTGTTGCTAAATTATCCGATGGAGTTATTGGTGCATTCTATCATCCTTACTTAGGTGTAAAACCATTAAAAGAAGTATTAAAGAATCTAGAAAGCATTCCAAATATAGAATGGATTGATTTACAAAAAGAAACAAATGAAGTGAAAATGAAAGATATTCATATTACTACTAATAAAGACGGCATTCACGTTGAAAAACCAACAAGCGTAAGCGACGTAATGGACTATGTAAAACAATATGGATTCTTCCTTATACTTGGTTTCTTCATCATTGTCTTTCTACTGTTATTAAGACGTGCGAAAAAATTAGAATCCTAAAATAAAACCACCAAGCAAAATGCTTGGTGGTTTTTTAACTTAAACCAAAACGTGGCATATTATTAATAACCCATTGATTATTTTCATAAATAAATTCAACTTCTACTTTTTCCGTTACATTATCATAATCATTATACGTTTCTACCTGCGCTTTTATTTTTCCATCCCTTAGCTCGGCAGAAATAATTTTTGTAAATTTAGTTGCTGCTTTTGATCCTGGATCTCCAATAGCATAGTGCATTTTTCCATTTAACTCTTTAATATACTTACTCTTCATATACTCTGCTATAAATGGTTTTGAGAAGTACGTAGATAGCGTAGTCTCTAAAGTATCCTTCGTATTATAAATAGGATTCACTAATTCCCCGTATGAGAAATCTCCTACTCGTTTTGGGTTTCCTGTTAGTGCAGCCATTTGAACATTAGTAAGTTCCTTCTGTGCATTCCATACTTTCTGTAACATAACATCATCTGCTAATTTCTTATCTTTTTCTTCATTTGATTTCTTTGTATCTAGATTTAAAATAGCTCCATTATCCGTATAGAGATACATATCTCCTGCTACAAAATATAAATAGGATTTAGCTGGTTCAACCGCTTTATTATAAATTACTTTTTCATTTCCACCATTCATTTTCTTCTTATATACTCCATCCTTTTTGAAATAATAAAAAGTATCCCCTTTCACATTCATCTGCAAGGCATCCTTTACCAATAACTTTTCGTTATTTTGTTGAATGTCTATTTCATATATGCCATGCTCAGCTTCATTTGTTTCAAAAGGTAACGAAAAGTCGACCACAGCATATAATTTTTCATTATTATAAGTAGCACTAGATATTGTTGCATAATTTTCCTTTGACCAAGTTTTATTATCTTTTGTCACTTGTGTTCCACGATTTTTATTCCAATGTAGAATACTATCGTCTATCGTTTGAGACCAACCTGAGTTTTTAAATGCTGCTTCTTCTTCCTGCCCCGTTTTCAAATCCATTTTTACTATCCCTACAATATCAAAACCACCATGCTCAGAATATTTTTTCGGATAAAATAAAGTTTGATCTTTTATATAAACATAATTTGTATCCGCTTTTAACGTGTCTAGCTTTTTGTTAGATATATCGTACTTCATTAAAGAAGATACTCCCGCATTCTTCTCTTCATCCGTATGAATAAAATATAAAGCTTTGTTTTTTATATTTATGTAAGAAGCATTTACACCTTCCACTACACGTTCCGAAGTCTGAAATTGATCTTTCGTACGATAAATCCCTCCTGTATTTTTATCACTATTTACCGCATAGTAAACCCATCCATTATTCTCTACCATCTTTCCTTTATTAGAACTGTTTCCAACCGTATTCCCTTTTTTCTCATTTTCTTTCATCTGTTTTTCAACTACTGGATCAATTTGTTCTTCCTTCTTTTCCTGTGTTGTGTTTGGATTTATAACCTTTTTTTCTGCCTCACACCCAAACACTACAAGTGAAAGTGCACCGACCATCATTGTAATAGCTATTTTTTTATACGCTCTCCCCATTTTCTTCCCTACTTCCTTCATCAAATTAAACACATCATAAATTATAGAAAATATTAGAAAAAATATCCATAATAAAAAGGATAAGAGTAACTCTCCTATCCTTTCAAGTAAAATCGAATCGTATTTTCATATATCATTTTCGCAACCTTATCAACAGATATGTTTTTTATAACACTAATTTCCTTTAATACCTCTCGAATCATTCTCGGATGCGTCATAACATTCTCTTGAAATTCCCACGGTCCATCTGTTTCTACCATCATATATTCAAGTGGATAATACGAAACAATTTTTCTAATTTTCTCCTTATGTAAAACATCTGGCGTGATAGAAATATAATAACCGTTCTTCATCATCCGTTTCATTGTTGTTTCACTTCCTTTAAACCAATGAAAATGTGCACGTGAGACTTTATATTTCTCCAGTAAGTCACATACAATATCAGCATCTTCATACACTGCATGCAATATAATTGGTAAATCATATTTACTAGCTAGTTCAACAAACCGTTGTAACACTGATATATATGAATTGACAGCAATGTGCTCATCTTCTTTTCTTAAATAATACGGTAATCCTACTTCACCAATCGCAACTATGTCTTCTACATGCTCTTCAATTAATTTATAAATTTGCTCACATTCTTCTTTATAAATCGGTTGCTCTGGATGAAAACCTATCGCTGGATGTACAAAAGGATATCGCTTTGCTAAAGATAAAGTTTCTTTACATGATTGATAATTCATAGATACCGCGATAAGCCCCTTTATCTCTTTACTATGTTCCACATCTTTAAGTAATCTACTTTTTTCTTCATCCTTATATTGGTCAACATGTATATGGCTATCAATCCATTTCATATTTATTCCCCCATAAAAAAAACAAGAAAGGATCTCCCTTCTTGTTTTTTCATCTATGTTATTTAACAATTAAGTTTGTTATGATATCAAATAATCCAATACATACTACGGCAACAGTAAAGTAGCTACAGAAATCTTTAATTGGAAACTTCACTACTTCTTCTTTACGCATCCCAGTTTTCTCCCTTCTTACTATATCCCTAATTATTTTTATCTATTTGTATCTATTATGCAAAAAATATGACAAATTTACTATCGAATTAACTTACGTAAACCTTACAATGTTGTAAGGTTTATAAAAAGGGCCCCATCTACATACAGATGGGGGTTATTAAAAGGTAGTTGGTTTTTCATTCTTCATTAACATTACAAACAGAAAGTAATACAGTGAGACTTTCTAATTACACTATATAAAATTCACTATCTTTTAACCATCGAATTACATTACAGAAGACTTACATGTTTGTAAGCTATGTGTAATGTAATTCGATAGTTTCTATTACTTACATCTCGTACAATAAAATTAGAAAGTAAGCCAAATAAGAAGAACACTCACATAACCAAATTACATTGCTAGTAGTTACTCTTCTTATACCTTTCACTCATGCTACTACAATGTACCCCCTTCCCCTTTATATAATAAAGAAAGCCTTAGTCCATATGGACTAAGGCTTTCTTATACATTCCAAAATACCCCTACCTAGTATTTTTATTTTCGACAAAAAATAGGTGGGGGTATAATTCGCTATCTCACCGCTAAAAGTTTACTCTTCGCATTAATAGGAATATTTACAGCTTCAATTTCTTCAATTGCCTCGCCATAGCGTCCTTTTGCATACACCTTTAATGCTTCATCTCTCTTTAACATATGCTTAACAGTCTTCTTTATTTTTTGTTCTCTTCCACGTTCGTCAAACGCAATAAATTCATATTCATACCACTCATCACCAATAGGCTGACCAATTGTATTCACAACCGTATAGTATTCTTTCGTCTTATAAAGCGGATTATATTTATCGATAACCGGTCCAAGTTTCGTAGGCAGTAACATTATTACTATCACTACCATCGCTATTATAGTAGTGATCATTTTTTTCTTCATAATAAACATTCCTCCTCAGCAGGATATATATACATCCATTTTAAAAAGAAGGAATAAAATCTACTATTGAACCTCATTACATTACACTTACATTTTTGTAAGAATTAAAAAAGGTGAACGAATTTACTCGTTCACCTTTTAGCTCGCTTTAAAGCCACCGCCAAGTACATCACGTACATCATGAATAACAACGAAAGCATCTTCATCTACTCGACTAATAACTTGCTTTAACTTAACAAGCTCTTGTTTATTAATAACAATATATAATACTTCTTTATTTTTACCAGTATATCCGCCGCGTCCTTCTAATACAGTGACACCGCGCGTCATATTTTTCGTAATAGTTTCACGTATTAAGTCTGGTTGATTTGAAATGATCGTAACAGCCGTTTTTGTATCCATTCCTTCTACAATGAAATCAATCACTTTTGCTCCGATGAATACTGCAACAAGTGTGTACATCGCTTTTTCTTGCCCTATTATAAATACAGAACCAGCAATAACTACGATATCAATAATAAGTACGCCTTTACCAACGCTCCACCCTAAATATTGATTTGCTAATTGCGCTAAGATTGCCGATCCTCCTGATGTACCTCCAGCTTTGAACATACAGCCTAATCCAACACCGACAAATAAGCCAGCGAATAGAGCCGCTAATAACGTATCACTATTTACATGATACTCAATATGTTCCGTAACATATAAAAACAAAGATGTTTCTACAATCCCTAAAACTGTATAAACCATCGTTTTCTTATCAAAAAATTTATAACCGATAGCTAATAAAATTGCATTTATAGCAAAGTTCACAATCCCCGGCGACCAATCAAATAAATAGTACGTAACAACCGTTATACCAATAATTCCACCCTCTGATAAACGGTTTGGAATTGCAAAGTAATTAATACCAATTGCGAATAATAATGAACCAATTGTAATTAGTGTTATTTCCTTTATACGTTGATTAACCATAGTTCATACCTCCCCCCATTTGACATTGTATCACTATCTCCTAGAGGTTTAGAAGTTGTTTTTATTGCGCATTTTCACTCTTAAAGATCGAGATATTATGTTTAAACAAAGGGGTGATTAATTATTCACATTCGCTCTAACTGTACTGACAAATCGCTCCACATTCCCCTTCTGAATATACTTAGCTCGAATGGTTTCATGATTACAAGTACATTCGAAATGCGGACGAAAATCTATGCTATCTATATGCAAATACGAATAATCTTTAAATGTTGCAGGATAGTATGGAAATTTCCCATAAAAGAGGAGACGTCTAGTAGTAGCAGCAAAAATCCCGTGTTGATACGATAGCGCAAAATCATCCTTCTCAAATATCCCTACTACAAAAGCCAAAATCTTTTCATCATCCTCTATATGCTTTTTCACACTCAATAAAAGTTCATTCATGCATATCCCCCCAAATACTATTCTTGAAAAGAATCCATGGATTATTACAGACCGGTTTAACTCCTTTATAAAGTATGAAACGCGTTCCCTGTCAAAGTTATTTCAAAAAAATAATCCGTTATGCAACTTACACATAACGGATTAAAACTAAACAGTAGAGCGTTCCACAAGTTCATATGGAATTTCCACCTTTTCTTGTTTAGAACTTCCATCACTTATTTGCCTGTAAAACATTTCAAAGGCCTTTTTACCTATTTCCTTTAAATTTTGATCAATGGTTGTAAGTTGTAACACTTGCGAAATAGGTTGATTATCAAAGCCAATAATCGCTAAATCCTCAGGAACTTGAATACCTAATTTTTCAGCTTCTGTCATAACCCCAATCGCAACTTCATCTCCTGCTACTATTAATGCTTCGGGAAGATGCTGCATCCCCTTTAATTTATGAGCCACTTTCACACCATCTTCTAATGTAAAACATTCTGTGAAAATCCATTCTTCATTCAATTCTTCATCTATAGATTGCAATTGCTGTTTATAAACATCAAAACGCTTTTGACTACTCGGTCCTAATTTCCTTCCCGTGCAATAACCAATTTTTTTATAACCTTTCTCGATTAAATAATCCATTCCTAATTGAAAAGCGGCTGAATGATTCGTATATACGCTTGAGATATTCGAAATATCATTATCTTCACAAGCGACAATTGCCCCATAGGAAGCATACGGCTCTATCGTTTCCCAATCATTTGCACGAGAACAAATAATAAGGCCATCCAATTGTTTTGTTTTTAACATATGTAAACTTTTCATTTCTTCTTCTTTATTATAATTCGTTTGGCAAAGTAGCACTCTGTAATTATGAGCTAACGCCACCTCCATCATCCCGCCTACCATCGCATCAAAGCATGGATGATTAATATACGGTAAAATCACACCAACAATATTCGTTTTCCCTTTTGATAAATGAACAGCATTTGCGTTTTGTGAGTAATTCAACTTCTCCACTATCTCTATAACTGCATTCCTTTTTTCTTCACTTACATACGGATGGTCATTCAATACTCTCGAAACAGTCGTAACTGAAACTCCCGCCATCTTTGCAATATCTTTAATATTAGCCATACACTCACCTCTACTTTTAACTTAATGAATCCCATGAACATATGTCAAATCTTCTCATCATTACACCTGCATTCGTTTTTCTTACAAAAGTGTAATTTTCCTGTAAGCTAATTCGATAGTGACTCTCCCCAATATTTCATACAATTAAGTCAGAAACAAGGCAACAACTATTCGAAAAGGAGCGGATTCATATGATGAACAAAGTGAAATCAAACAATTTTTTAAATACAATGGGCATGGTATTTTCCGCTCTAATCGATGCTAAAGCTGTTGCTTCTACATTAAACAAGTAAGGAGAATTCATTATGAACAATATCACTTTTAACAAATTAGATTTTTTAGGACTAGCTAGCGGATCAGTTCTTCTTACTGCTTTTATTTACGCCGCTACGCTTGTATAAATTTCGTGTCCCCTTTCCCCTTTATTATAAATAGTAATAGAAAAGACGACCGTCTATGCCCGGTCGTCTTTTCTTATTTTTGATTTGATTGCAAAGTTTCCTTTAGCTCCTCAAACTTCTCATTTAATTGATCTGTCATCATTTTCATAGCTGTTTTTCGATCTATTTGTTCTTCAGCATCAATTTGAATTGGGTCTCCAAAAATCAATTGTGCCTTTTTCCCCTTTATTAATTCTTTTACACTTGATGGACCAACATAAGCTGCCGGTACTAACGGGACATTAGAACGTAGCGCAATCGTAACAGCCCCAGCTTTTAATGAAACATCTTCTGTTGATCGCGTCCCACTTGGAAAAATCCCTACTACTTTCCCTTCTTTTAATAGACGTGACGGAATTTTGAGTGTACTCGGCCCTGGATTCGCACGATCTACAGGGAATGCATTCACATTTTTAAAGAACCAGTTTTTGAATTTCCCTTCAAATAATTCTTTTTTAGCCATGTAATGAATTTGGGTCGGATACATCCCTGTAGCTAACATTAATACATCCATAAAACTTGTATGTGTACACGCAACAACATACGGGCCGCCTTCTGGTAACTTTTCTCTTCCTTGCACTTCTACTTTTCCAGCTGTTTTAAATATATATTTCAACAAAAATGTAATTGGTTTATACATTTGTTTCGTTCCTTTCTGAACATCCGAATTATAATCATTCTCTTACAACAATTATAACACTAAGTTTTAGGAGTTGGTAATAAATTTGAGTATTAATTGTTAAATTTCAATTCTTACAAAAGTGTAATTTTCTTGTAAGCTAATTCGATAGTTACTTCTTACAATATTTCATACAATTAAGTCAGAAAGAAACAACAACTATTCGAAAAGGAGCGGATCAATATGATGAACAAGATGAAAACGAACAATTTTTTAATTACAGTGGGCATGGTATTTTCCGCTCTAATCGATGCTAGAGCTGTTGCTTCTACATTAAACAAGTAAGGAGAATTCATTATGAACAATATCACTTTTAACAAATTAGATTTTTTAGGATTAGCTAGCGGCTCTCTTCTTCTTACTGCTTTTATTTACACTGCTACGCTTGTATAACTTTGTGTCCCCTTTCCCCTTTATATAGAAAAAGACGACCGTCTATGCCCGGTCGTCTTTTTAAATGTTTCTTTCTTTTAACTCTTTTAAAAGCTGTATCATTTCAGCTTGTTGTTTTATCTTCTTACGACCATTTCGGTTAATTGCTGCAAGCTCACAAGCAACTCCGACAGCAAAGAAAAACAATAAACTTTCTAACATATGAAATCCTCCAATTGCCTATTAAACAGCTTGGCGTAATTGCTCTTCTTGCAAAACCTTCTTATTTATATTTTCTTCTTTTCTCTGACAAACGTTATTGCGAATAAGTGCTGCAATAACAAGTAAAGTTCCTACAATATCAAACATCGTTATTTGATGTCCTTGCATCATCATAATCATTAAAGTTGTAATAGGCACAAAGTTAATAAATAAAATCCCATTAATAGATGATAAAATCTTCACACCGTAATTCCAAGCGAGTAATGCTACGATTCCCGGTAATGTCATCATAAACAATAAATCATATTTCACGATAGAAATCGTTCCCATGTTCGGGACCGATACATATCCAAGCGATGTAATAATTACAGTTATAATCCCTGTGACAGTCGTACCGAATACACACGTCAACGTAGAATAACGTAATGTTGACCAGTCGCTACACGTTTGACCACCCATCGTATAAATAACCCAACCTACAACTCCAACAAATATACATGCTAGTGAAAACATGTTATCTTTCAACGTTAAAAAGAAACTCATATCACCTTTTGTAATAACAAACATAGCTCCTACAAAAGCGATAATCATGCTCGTTATCATATACTTTTTCGGTTTTACATGCTTATATCCCCATAGAATACAAATAGAAATCATTGGCATAAGTGCTTCCATAATGGAGGCTACCATCACACCTGATTTCCCCATTAACATTTGACCTAAAAATATAAGTACATTATATACAGTAAACGCCATCGTCCCGAAAAAGATGAGTAACTTTCCTCTTCCCTCTAAACGAAATGCCTGTTTTCCTTCTTTCATTAACAGCAATACAATCAGTACGATCGCCACCGCTCCATAGCGAATAAGCGAAAAATAAAATGGATCTATGTATTCTAACGCATGATCAGCAACCGGAAACATTGCTCCCCACGACATACTTGCAATTAAACAAGCTAAAGCCCCTATTATCATTTGACCTTTTTTCAACACAATCCCCCTCCTCTTTCTATTTGCACAAAGAAAATTGTAAAAGAAAAAATATATCACGTAAAATGATTCAAAATGATGTTAACTATCACTTATAATGATAGTTAACATCAAGGAGGATCTTATTATGGAATTAAGAGATTTACAAATCTTCCAGAGCGTTGCCGAACAGGGTAGTGTAAGTAGCGCAGCAAAGGAATTAAACTACGTACAATCAAATGTAACTGCACGTATTAAACAACTAGAAAATGAGCTCAAAACACCGCTCTTTTATCGTCATAAACGAGGCATGACTTTAACAGCCGAAGGAAGAAAAATGCTCGTTTATGTTAATAAAATTTTGCAAGATGTTGATGAGCTAAAACAAGTATTTTTAGATAGTGAAACACCTTCTGGTATATTAAAAATCGGTACTGTCGATACAGTAAGTACATTACCTACCATTTTATCTTCTTACTATAAACGCTATCCGAATGTTGATTTATCATTACAATCAGGTCTAACAGAAGAATTAATTAGAGAAGTACTTGATCACCAATTAGATGGTGCCTTTATATCAGGACCTATTAAACATCCACTAATTGAACAATACGATGTTAGTACAGAAAAATTAATGCTGATAACACAAAATAAAGCTTTTCATATAGAAGAATTTACAACAACGCCCCTACTCGTTTTTAACCAAGGATGTGGATACCGTTCTAAACTAGAACGATGGCTTAAAGATGAAGGTTTGCTACCAAAAAGAATTATGGAATTTAATATATTAGAGACAATATTAAACAGTGTTGCACTCGGCCTCGGAATTACACTCGTACCACAGTCTGCTGTCCACCATCTTTCTAAAGCTGGTAAGGTACATTGTCATGCAATCCCTGAAAAATATGGTAGTATTTCAACGGTTTTCATACGCCGTAAAGATAGCTACATGACGAATTCAATGCGTAGCTTTTTAAAAACAATTGAAGAACATCATCATATCAATATGCTTTAAAAGACATTCTTACACGAATGTCTTTTTTTCTTACAAAAGTGTAAGCCTTCCGTAAGCTAATTCGATAGTTGCAGGCGACCATATTTCCTATAATTAAGACATAAAGCAGGGCAACAACAATTCGAAAAGGAGCGGATACGCATGATGAACAAAATGAAATCAAACAAATTTTTAAATACAATGGGCATGGTGCTATCCGCACTTGTCGATGCAAAAGCCGTTGCAACTACATTAAACAAATAAGGAAAGATTATAATGAACAACATTACTTTCAACAAATCAGACTTTACCCCGCATTAACGGGCAGTAAGACTTCCACTTCAAAATCCAGCGAAATCACAGAAGTTAGGTTTGGAATCAACTGCCCGTAAAGCCCGATTGGTTCAACTAATAATCAGTAAGGGATACCCCGACCTCACTGATTAAAGTTTCACTTTATCGGACTTGCAAGTGGAGCTACTCTTCTTACAGCTTTCATTTACACACTTGCTCAAGGTCTCGTTTAATACTTTGTTTCCCCAAACCCCTTTATATATAGAAAAAGCTGCTTGTCTTATAGACAAGCAGCTTTTTAGTTTGTTTCATATATAACCTGACCTGTTTTTGTCATATCGTATCCACCAATCGCTTTTAATTCATTATGAAATTCTTCCGATTGCAGAATATCTTTCACGACTTCAATCAGCTCTTCATTTTCTTTATTCTTCAAAATCACCAAATCATACTGTTCTTTCATGATTGGAATAAAATCTACATTTACAATTTGCGAAAACTTTTCTGATCCTACTCCCACATCAACTTTTCCATTCGCGACTTGCGTGGCAACACCAAGATGATTCGATTCTTCCCATTCATATCCACTAATACGTTCTTTATTTAACTTTTGAATGCGCAATTGTTCATCGACTAACACCCTAATACCAGAACCCTTTTCTCGATTTACAAATCGTATAGAGGATTGAGATAAATCAGCCCATGTTTTTATATTTTTCGGATTTCCCTTTTGCACATAAAACCCAACGTTCCTTGCTAATAAATTAATCATAGTACACGGTTGTCCAACTAAAATACGTTTTACATAAGGAACATTATATGTACCCGTTTCTCCATCAAACAAATGAAGACTAACGATACTTCCTTCTCCTTGATACATTTTTATTAAACTCGTTAAACTACCTTGATATGCCCTTAATATATTTGAACCTATCAGGCGATTTTCTATACGTTTTGCCAACATATCTAACGTTAGTTCTTGTCCGCTAATAATACATGTATCTAAGCCCCTACTATCTTCGCTCTTTACAGGAGTACCTTGTATTTTCCCTGTTTTCATTTGCTTTATATATTGTTCTAAATCCGTTGCATCAATGCGCATCTGTCTACCAATTCTATAAGAAGGCAATTCTCCTTTTTTAATTAGATCGTATACAGTTAATTTTGATACTTTTAATCGCTTCGCTACTTCTTCCGTTGTGTAGGAATGATGATCCATAGACGATTCCTCACTTTCTTCCTTCATTGTAACAAAGAAAAGAATATTTCTCCTATATTTAAAAACAACTACATCGTTCAAATTATATTCAATTATAACTAGTTATATCTATTTATAATTAGTTATAATTAAATATATCAAAACGAAAGGGGATTTTTTTATGAACAAGTTCACATTACGATCCATTGGAGCACTTATACTTTCTTTTCTGCTTATATTTAGCGTTGCATGTACAAGTGGAGATAAGAAAGAGAAATCAACTGCTAAAGAAGGAAAAACAGTAGAACTTACTATATCAGCTGCTGCAAGCTTACAAGATGCACTAAAAGAAATTGAAACAAAATATAAAGAAAAAGAACCTAATATTAAACTTTCTTTTAACTTCGGTGCTTCTGGTGCACTTCAACAACAGATTGAACAAGGTGCACCTGCTGATTTATTCTTCTCAGCAGCCGAAGATAAATTCCAAACTCTTGTTAAAAAGGGATTCATTAATGAAAAAGAAGGGAAAAATCTTCTTGGAAACGAACTCGTTCTAGTTGTCCCAAAAGATAGTTCTCTTACAAAAATTCAAGATTTAAAAGATGAAAAAATTAAGAAAATCGCACTTGGTACACCTGAATCAGTACCTGCTGGAAAATATGCAAAGGCTTCTCTCACACATGAAAATCTATGGAATGATATTCAAAATAAAATCGTATTTACAAAAGATGTTCGCCAAGTGTTAACATATGTAGAAACAGGTAATGTCGATGCTGGTATTGCATACAAAACAGATGCTCTTATTTCAAACAAAGTAAAAATTGGCGAGACAGCAGCAGCTACTTCGCATGAGCCAATTCACTATCCTTTAGGTGTTATAAAAGAATCTAAGCATAAGAAAGAGGCGACTTCATTTTATGAGTATTTGCAGTCAAAAGATGCACAATCTATCTTTAAGAAATATGGATTTACAGTCCTATCTTAATTGCCATGAGCTTTGATGCTATTTTGTCACCAATCTTTCTATCTTTACGAGTAGCTGCATGCGCCACCATTATCGTTACAATTTTAGGAACGATAATTGGACGAGCGCTAGCACGCTCCTCATGGAGATATAAGGTAATATTAGAAACTATTTTCTTATTACCAATGGTGCTTCCACCAACTGTAATCGGCTTTTTTCTCATTATCATTTTTGGAAATAATAGTCCCATTGGAACGTGGGTAGAATCAATATTTCAGCAGTCTATTATGTTCACATCTACTGCTGCTATCATCGCTTCTACAGTTGTTGCATTTCCGCTTATGTACCAATCAGCAAAAACAGGATTTTCTATCGCAAATGTACAAATTGAAGAAAGCGCTCGTGATCTTGGTGCAAGTGAACATCAAGTTTTTCTACACGTCACACTTCCGCTTGCATTTCCGGCCTTACTAAGCGGAATGATTTTAAGCTTTGTTCGTGCACTAGGGGAATTTGGTGCTACGCTCATGTTTGCCGGAAATATTCCTGGTAAAACACAGACAATCCCAACTGCAATTTATATGGCGATTGATGCAAGTGATATGCAACTCGCTTGGACACTAGTAGTTATTACTATTAGTATTTCACTCCTATTTCTGCTATGTATTCAGCTTATTAATAAAAGAATTACTAACCCTTAAAGCAGCTTTTGTCGAAGCTGCTTCTTTATTTCTTAGGAAATAAAATATGCCAACGGGAAATAACTGAATTTTACCTCTTATTTAAATATACATTTTATTTGAATTCACTTTCTAAAATAGGCAATTTCCTGTTATTATATGGAGGTGTTTCAAAAAATGAAGAAATGAAAACGCATTTATATCGTGAATTCTTCATCCTGTTTTAGCGATCGGTAATCTTCTACTCTATTAGTGGGGCATTACCGATCGTTAGAACGATATGTAATTATATTGGTATAGAAAACCGAAGGGAGTCTTGTAATGGACATTTTATTAGCGCTTCTTCCTGCAATTGCATGGGGAAACATCTTATTAGTAAGCGTAAAAATGGGTGGTGGTGCATATAGCCAAACGGTAGGTATGACAATCGGTGCTCTATTCTTCGCAACAATTATGTATGTATTTACTCAACCAGCTTTAACAATGACAGTCTTGATTGTTGGTTTTATTTCAGGTTTATTCTGGGCTTTAGGACAAGTAAACCAATTAAAAACAGTTGAAAAACTAGGTGTTTCAACTACCGTAACAATTTCTACTGGTATGCAACTTGTTGCAACTTCTATCTTTGGGGTTATCGCTTTCCGTGAGTGGACTACTACAACAACGATTGTTCTGGGAACGATTGCAATCCTATTAATCGTAGTTGGTGTTGTATTCACATCACTAGATGACAAAGAAAATGCACAGCCACCAGGACAATTGAAAAAAGGACTTCTTACTTTAATTGTTTCTACTTTCGGCTACCTTGTATATGTAATTATTATTCGTTGGTATAATATCGATGGTTGGTCTGCTATTTTACCACAAGCAGTTGGTATGTTTGTTGGTGCGGTTGTACTGACGTCTAAACATAAACCATTTAACAAATATGCAATCCGTAATGCTTTATCTGGTTTACTATGGGGAACTGGAAACTTATTCTTACTTCTTTCATTACCACGTGTCGGAGTAGCAACAAGCTTCCCATTATCTCAAACTGGAATCGTTATCTCAACATTCGGTGCAATTGTCTTCTTAGGTGAAAAGAAAACAAAACGTCAATTGATCTTTATTGCACTAGGTAGTGTTTTAATTATCGGCGGCGCTGTATTGTTAGGTATGACAAAAGCATAAACTTATAATCTATTGATCCCTGAAGCAATTATGCCTCAGGGATTTTTTATTACAACTATTTTTTAAATATAATAATCTTTATAGCCTTATTTGTATCACCTCTCCTCCCTCTCATTCCATTCTTTTCACGATAAGTCTTTTCTTTTTACAAAATTCTCTTAAAAATGGTATCGTTTTTTATAACATATCTCCACTAGAAAGGAATAAAGGATATGATAACTAAACATCGAATTCTATTTATTGGTGCTGGTCGTATGGCAGAAGCTATATTTTCCGGATTACTTAAAACAAGCAAAGAATACATCGAAGAAATTATCGTTTCTAACCGAAGCAACGTAGAAAAGCTAGAACAATTACGAGCACGATATAATGTGTCTACTGCAACAGATTGGAAGCAGCATGTTACATCTGTTGATACGATTGTTTTAGCAATGCCACCTTCTGCACATGAAGAATTATTAGCAGAATTATCTCCGTTACTATCGAATCAACTTGTCGTAACGGTAGCTGCTGGCATTGGCCCATCTTATTTAGAAGAAAGACTTCCCGGGGGAATACCTGTTGCTTGGATTATGCCGAACACAGCTGCCGAAATTGGAAAGTCTATCTCCTTATATACAATGGGACAATCAGTAAACGAGATGCATCAAGAAACCCTGCAACTGCTTTTAAGAGGCATTGGTACTTCGCAACTTTGCACTGAAGAGGAAGTTCATCAGCTTACTGCAGTTACTGGAAGTGCACCAGCTTTCCTTTATTACTTTGCTGAAAGCTTAATTGAAGCAACAAAAAGTTATGGAGTCGATGAAGCAACCGCAAAACACCTTGTCATTCAAATGATTTCCGGCTCTGCTTCTATGCTTGAACAAACGCAAGATCCAGCTAATCTCCGCGAACAAGTAACAACACCCGGTGGTTCCACAGCTGAAGGCCTCAAAGCTTTATATGAATATAATTTTTCAGAAGCAATTCAAAAAGCAGTAGAAGCAACAAACAAAAAAGCTAGGGGGAAATAATATGAATTTAACAAGTTTAAAAGACTATACAACATTGCATAACGGTGTAAAAATGCCTTGGTTCGGTTTAGGTGTTTTTAAAGTAGAAGATGGTTCAGAAGTAATTGAATCTGTAAAAGCAGCAATTAAAAACGGCTACCGCAGTATTGATACTGCAGCAATTTATCAAAACGAAGAAGGCGTTGGACAAGGGATCCGTGAATCAGGTGTTTCACGTGAAGAATTATTTATTACATCAAAAGTATGGAATAGCGATCAAGGATATGAAACAACACTTCAAGCATTTGAAACTACATTAGAGAAATTAGGTCTAGAATATTTAGATTTATATTTAGTACATTGGCCTGTAAAAGGGAAATATACTGAATCATGGAAAGCGTTAGAAAAGCTTTATAAAGATGGCCGTGTTCGCGCTATCGGTGTGAGTAATTTCCATATTCACCACTTACAAGACGTATTTGAAATTGCTGAAATTAAGCCAATGGTCAACCAAGTGGAATACCACCCACGTTTAGCACAAGAAGAGCTGCATGCTTTCTGTAAAGAACATAACATCCAACTTGAAGCTTGGTCACCATTAATGCAAGGCCAACTGCTAGACAACCCAACATTACAAGACATTGCAACAAAATATAGTAAATCAACTGCACAAATTATTTTACGCTGGGATCTACAAAACGAAGTTGTAACAATCCCTAAATCTATTAAAGAACATCGCATTATTGAAAATGCAAATATATTTGATTTTGAATTAAGCGCTGATGACATGAAAGCAATTCAAGCTCTAAATGAAGATCGTCGCGTTGGTCCAGATCCAGATAACTTTAACTTCTAATAGAAAAACCACTGCCATATGCAGTGGTTTTTTTCATTAGAGAAAACTGAAAATTTAAACTATATTTCATTTGGTTGACACTTCATTATCCAAGGTGTAATATTTTGAATTATCAAAGAAACACAAAAATTAATAAAGTTTATTCGTTTACTCATTGTATCAAGAGAGGTGGAGGGACTGGCCCTTTGAAACCTCGGCAACAGGTTCATTTTGAATACTGTGCCACTTCCTGCAAGCTTTATGCTTGAAAGATAGAATGAGGGACTTCGTTTATATACGGGTGCATAACTTGTACGTAAAAATCCCTCTTTCTCAATATGAAAAGAGGGATTTTTTTATTTTTCATTTCCCTCATCATCATCCAAACTTAATTATTTAGGAGGAAAATCAAATGAAAAAGAAGTTTGTACCCGGTATTGCATCAGTTGTAGGAGTAAGTATTTTATTAACTGGTTGCGGTAGTTATAAAAACGAAGCAAGTGGAGCAAATGCAAAAGACGAGGCGCCTAGTAAGCAGGTTTTAAACTTATCTTCACCTACTGAAATACGAACAATGGATACAGCTCGTGCTACAGATACTGATTCTGGTCAAGTAATGAGAAACGTATTTGAAGGTTTGTATAATCTTGGTGAAGGTAACAAACCTGTCCCTGGTGTTGCAAAATCTCATGAAGTAAGTGGCGATAAGACGAAATACACATTCCATTTACGAGATTCAAAATGGTCAAACGGCACTCCTGTTACTGCGAAAGACTTTGTCTTTGCTTGGCAAAGAGCTGTTGATCCAGCAACAGCCTCTGAATATGCATTTCTATTCTTTGATATTAAAAATGCAACAAAAATTAACAACAAAGAACTTCCAGCCGATCAACTTGGTGTAAAAGCAATTGATGACCATACGTTTGAGGTAGAATTAGAACGTCCTGTTCCATACTTTATTAGCTTAACAGCGTTCCCTACATTTCTACCAATTAACGAGGAATTCTTTAAAGCACAAGGTGATAAGTATGCATTAGAAGATAATACACTCTTGTACAACGGAGCTTTTACACTAAGCGATTGGAAGCACGAACAAAGCTTTAAATTTAAGAAAAACCCTACCTATTGGGATAAAGATACTGTCAAACTGGAAGAAATCAATTTTAACGTCGTAAAAGAAAAATCTACAGAAGTAAATTTATTCGAGTCAAAACAATTAGATCGTATCAAACTAACATCTGACTTCGTTGATAAATATAAAAAGGATGCTAACTTTAAAGAACGTCCAAACGTAGGGGTACAGTTTCTACGTATGAATCAACAAAACAAAGTACTTCAAAACGTTTCTGCACGCCAAGCAATCGATCAAACAATTGATCGAAAATCCTTTGTAAATACGTTATTAAATGACGGCTCTACACCAACCTCTAGTCTCGTGCCGAAAAACTTTGCAAAAGGACCTGACGGAACAGATTTCCGTGCTGCAAACGGCGATTTAACAAAGGTTGATACAAAATCTGCTCAAGAATTATGGAAAAAAGCAAAACAAGAACTTGGGTCTGAAAAAATAACGTTAGAACTATTAACAAGTGACGGTGACCTTGAAAAGAAAACTGGTGAATTCTTAAAAGGACAACTAGAAAAGAATTTAGATGGCTTAACGGTAAATATAAAGCCGCAACCACGTAAACAACAAGTTTCACTTTTATTAAAAGGTGACTACGAAATTGGAATTGACGGCTGGAGCCCTGACTTTGCGGATCCAATTACATTCCTTGAGCTATTTACAACGAATAACCCTTACAACTTAGATCATTACTCTAATAAGGAGTTTGATGAAACAATAGCAAAAGTAAAAACAACTTTAGCTGGTGATGAAAAAGCTCGCTGGGAAGCATTACTAACATCCGAGAAAATATTATTTAAAGACTCTGTTATCGCTCCTCTTTACCAAAAAGGCGAATCTTATTTAGAACGTTCTTATGTAAAAGGAATTGTGCAAGTAGACTTTGCAGGTCAATTAAACTTCAAATGGGCAAAAATTGAAAAATAAAGCGAAACTTTAATCAGTTAGGTTCTCTTCATCCCCACTGATTATTAACCCGCACCAATTGTTTTTTTAGCAAAACATATGAAAAGCAGGTTCCTCACTACGAGGAAATCTGCTTTTTTAATATATTATTCCATAAAAATAACAATCTATTTTTATTATTGACATATAGTTCTTTCCAGTGTTAATATTCTAAATAATCAAAGAAACGAAATATTTCACCATAAAAATATAACGTCTACTACGTTGAAACATATAACGATAGATTATAGTTCAACATGTATATACATATAGAACACCTGATTACCTACACGCACATATCTGTAATAGGTTTTCTCTTCTTCTATAGCTACACTTCAAAACGTGGACATTACGACGTTACGAACAACACATTTAGGGAGGAACGAACAATGAAGAAAAAAGTTGTACCTGTTGTTGCATCTGTTTTAGGGGCAAGTCTATTACTAACTGCTTGTGGGGGAAATAAAGATCATGCAAGCGGAGCGAAAGCAAATGATAAAGCACCTGATAAACAGGCAATTAACTTATCATTCGCTTCAGAAATTCCAACAATGGATGTTGCAAAAGCAACGGATGGGGAATCCATGAGCGTAATGCGAAATGTTTTTGAAGGTTTATATGCAATGGGAGAAGATAACAAACCAATTCCTGGTGTTGCTGAGTCGGTTGACGTTAGTCCCGATAAAACAAAATATACATTCCACCTGCGTGATTCAAAATGGTCAAACGGTACTCCCGTTACAGCAAAGGACTTCGTCTTCGCTTGGCAACGTGCCGTAAATCCTGATACAGCAGCTGAATATGCGTTCTTATTCTTCGATATACAGAATGCGAAACAAATAAGCCAGAAACAATTGCCAATTGATCAACTAGGGGTCAAAGCTCTTGATGATAAAACGTTAGAAGTACAACTAGACCGTCCTGTTCCCTACTTCTTAAGCTTAACGACATTCTCAACATTCTTACCAATTAACGAAGAGTACTTAAAATCTCAAGGAGATAAATATGGTTTAGAAACAAATCATTTAATTTACAACGGTGCTTTCACATTAGATAACTGGAAACACGAGCAAAGCTTCCAATTGAAGAAAAACCCTAACTATTGGGATGCTAAAACTGTAAAATTAGAAGAAATCAACTTCAATGTCGTTAAAGATAAGTCTACAGAAGTTAACTTATATGATTCAGGACAAATTGATCGCGTTGCTTTAACTGCGGAGTTTGTTGATAAATATAAGGGCGATCCAAACTTCCAAGACCGTGCTGAAGTTGGCATTCAATTCTTACGACTCAATCAAAAAAATGAAACATTAAAAAATCAACATGCACGCCTTGCTATTAACGGAGCTATGAATAAAAAAGCATACGTAGAAACAATTTTAAATAACGGTGCTGTTCCAGCTGAAGGAATGATTCCTGCGAAATTCGCAAAAAGTCCAGAAGGTAACGACTTCCGTAAAGAAAACGGAAACCTAGTCAAAGATGATGTGAAAACAGCGAAAGAAAACTGGAAAAAAGCGAAACAAGAACTTGGTACTGACAAAGTAACAATCGAACTATTAACAAGTGACAATGCTTTAGCTAAAAAGACTGGTGAATATTTAAAAGGTGAACTAGAAAAGAATCTAGATGGATTAACAGTGACATTAAAACCACAACCACGTAAACAACAGTTAAAACTACTATTAAGTGGTGACTATGAAATCGGTATTGATGGCTGGGGCCCTGACTTCGCGGATCCAATTACATTCTTAGATTTATTTACAACAGATAGTGCTTATAACTTCGATAAATACTCTAACAAAGAGTATGATGAGCTAATCCATAAAGTGAAAACAGATTTAGCTGGCGATGAAAAAGCTCGCTTTGAAGCAATGAAGCAAGCTGAAAAAATCCTATTACAAGACGGCGCTGTCGCTCCTTTATACCAACAAGGTCGCTCTTACTTACAACGCTCTTTCATTAAAGGACTTGTAACAACTGACTTTGGCGGTGAATTTAACTACAAGTGGACAGAAGTTGCAAAATAATAAAATAAAAAAGGTATCCAATCACAGGATACCTTTTTTATTTTATACTTCTTTAACTAGATGACTTCTTCTCTTTACTATTCCTTTTATAGATACAGTAATGATTGCTACCAATTGTGTAACTAATATAATAACTAATAATGAAATAATATTTTCCTCTAAATTAACCCCTCCAAATATTATTGTATAATAGCCATTTGCTGCATAGGTTGCGGGAAATAATTCGCCGATTGTTTGATATGTTTTAGAAAGCATCTCATGTGATACAATTACACCCGAACTTACAAGTTGGAGCGATATTGAAATTATATTAAAGATCCTACCTGCATTTCCGAAAACAGTTATGAACATTTGTGTTAATGAAAGAAAGGGGAAGAAGACTATTTTTAATAATCCTCTTCCCCTTCTTTTTGCATCGAACTAAAACTCATCATAAATATAAACATAAACATCAAATATGTTCTCCACGTCAAAGAAGGTACATGCCCTGACCAAAGATAGCTAACTAAATAGTTAATTCCCATGATACAAGACGATATTACTAAACTAATACTTATTAGTTTTACATATTTGAGCATATCTTTTCTCCTTGTTCTTTTATTTTTCTACTTCTTCAAATTGCAGATTCACCGGCTCCTCTAAGAGTGTTTCATAAAAGTTTTCTGCCAAATCTGTTGAAGGAATTTTTTCATCTACTTCATCAAATCGAATACTATCTAGCCACATACAACCTTCTCCTGATAATAAAACACCGAATGCAATACCAAGCGCTCCTTCTTTTATATCTAATACAACCGAGTACGATTGCCAGTTATTCGTATTTTTAATTGGACGATTTTGCATATTATCCATAGCGAGCGGTTCTGTATCTTTCCCATCTACTCGCATCCACAATCCTGCCCAATCTCTTACATTCTCACTCTTAATAAACGCTGTTAAACGTAATCTTTTACCTACATATTTATCCGCTCGGAACATTTGCATTAATGTTGAAAATCCTCCGTGCGTAACATTCTCTTTTGCTTTTATGTATGCAGATACTTTTCCTTGATGGACAACTTCATAATCTAAACCCATCTCATATTCAGCAGGATGACTTCCACTTAAGATCCATCCTTTCGGTATACCTTTTTGCATTGAAATACCCTCTCTTTCTATATAAAATGACTGGAAGTACTTTCGATATTTCTTTGGTGGCAATTGAAACATTCTTTTAAAAGCTCTCGTAAATGCCTCTTGTGAGGAAAAGCCGTATTGTACTGCAATATCAATAACAGCCCTCTCCGTTGACACTAAGGCTTGCGCAGCATGAGTTAACCTTCTCTTTCGAATATAATCTGTTACACTCATCCCGATATACTTTTGAAAAATACGATGGAAATGATACATCGATACTGCACTGTGAGACGCCACTCTTTCTGTTGTAAGCTCCTCATGTAAATGATCCTCTATATATTCAATTGCCTGTTTTATCATCTCTTTATATTCTTCATGCACGTTAGTACCCCCCACAACTTCAATTTACCATATACATACAAATCATTTTTGATTTAAATTGCGGATTATCCCTTGTGGCTATAGGGTAATAATTTATTTTCAACTCATACATAATTACATGATTTTGGGAAAAACTTGTATAGAACCAATTTACATAAGGAGGAATTTATAATGAGAATTTTACTATCAGTTTTATTAGCTCTTATGCTAGTACCTGTATTAACAGGATGTAAAGCTCCTGCAAAAGAAGACACAACTTCTAATAAAAAGACTACAGAAGAGGCAAAGAATGAAGCTCCTGCTGATTTAAAACTAGACTTTAATGAATTCGATTTAAAGGCAGACTACCAAGATACAAAGAAAGACTACGAAGCTGACTATAAAAATGTAGCAGCAGATAAAAAAATGGAAGCAAAAATTGAAGATCATAAAGCTGATGTAAAATTAACAGGAGACGAGGCTATCACAAAATTAAGCCCACTTCTACAAGAATTAAAATTTAATAAAGATACTCCTGACCAAGAAGTAATCGATCAAGTAGTAAACGTGTTCAAGCTTGATAAAGACTATCAAAAGTTCGATTTAGAAGTTGTCTTCTCTGATGGAACGAAAAAAGAATATAAAAGAGAAATAAAATAAAGAAGTAGGCGGTTGCCTACTTCTTTATTTTATTTCTTAGCATATCGTAAGCTCGGTTGAGATCCTACGTAGTATTCTAATCCAGATACAGATGATTTTTGTAAATAAGAATCTGTTGGGAATACAAGTGGGATTAAAGGATATTCTGTAAACATAATATCTTCTGCTTGATGTAATAAGTCAAAGCGTTTATTTTCGTCTTGTTCTAATTTTGCTTGATTAATTAAATTATCAAAGTCTTTATTAAACCATTTCGCATAGTTATTTGGGCCATCACCTGCATAAATTTCCAATTGAGCAGCTGGATCTAATGTAGATCCTCCCCATCCCATATATGCAATTTGGAAGTCACTTTGTTTGTACATATCAATATAGCTTTTCCACTCTTTACCTTCTATTTTTATATCTACCCCAAGATTCTTCTTAAACATTTCTTGAAGTGTTTCAGCTATTTTTTTCTTATCTGAATATTTCACTGTTACTTCTGGAAGGGTAGTCCATCCTTCTTCCTTCATTCCTTCTTCTAATAGAGTCTTAGCTACTGCAGGATCATATTTAAAATAGTCACCTTTCTCTTTACGGAAGTCGCGGCCACTTTCTGTTTTTGCTCCTTCTGGTACAAAGCCATACGCTTCTTTTGCATTATTCTTTAATATTTTCTCTACAATAAACTTACGATCTACAGCTAATGCAAAAGCTTTACGGATTTTCGCATTTGTAAATGGTGGCTTTTCTGAATTAAATGAGTAAATGTGAGTTGAGTAGTCTTGCATCTTTTTAAACTCTTTATTGTTTTGTTCTTTTTCAACTAAATCTGTTGGCATGTTAGATAATAAATCTAATTCTCCGGATTTATATAATTGATACGCTGTTTTACCTTCAGGAATAATACGGAATTCGATTTCCTTTGATGCTACTTTCTCATCATGAAACTCTTTATTTTTTTCTAAAATAATCGCTTGATTATGCTTCCATTCTTTCAATGTAAAAGGACCATTTGTAATTAATTCTTTTGGATCTACTTTTAGCTTACCTTTTTCATCAATAGATTTTTTATTAAGTGGAATATATAACGACTGAGATAATGTTCGTTTAATAGATGTTACTGGATGTTCAAATTGTAGCTTTAGAGTTACATCATCTACCGCTTGAATTCCTACTGCATCTTCTGCACCTTTCCCCGTATTAAATGCTTCCCCACCTTTAATAAAATATAGTTCTGTTGCATTCATAGAACCCGTTTTAGGATTTAATATTCTCTTCCAAGCGAATTCAAAGTCTTTTGCTGTTAACGGAGAACCATCAGACCATTTCAATCCTTTTTTCAAATAGAATGTATACTCTTTTCCAACTGCCTCAGCTTCCTCTTTCTCTACTAAATCCTTTTCAAATTTCCCATCACTTGTCTGTCTATACAAAGTTGCAAATAAGTGTTCAATTACATAATTGGAATTATTGTCTGTTGAAATTGCTGAATCTAATGTATAAGGATCACTACCAAGATTCGTTACAAAACGGTCTCCTTTACTAGCATTTGCTTTTGAAGTGTCTTTCTTACCGCAAGCGACAGAAGTAATTGCTAATACGGTCATAATGACAAATAATAAAAACTTCTTCATCCTACATTCCCCTTTAACCTGAAATTTTTGGTGTTGATGCTAATAATGTTTTTGTATAAGAATGTTGTGGATTACGGAATACTTCATCCGTATTTCCAAATTCAACAAGTTCTCCTTTATATAGGACAGCCACTTTTTCACATAAATAGTGAACCATCGGTAAATCATGCGCGATAAATAAATATGTATAGCCTTGTTCCTTTTGAATCTTTTGCAACAAATGTACAATCTGAATTTGCAAGGAAACATCTAATGCAGAAATTGGTTCATCAAGAATTAATACTTCTGGCTCACATAATAATGCCCTTGCAATAGCAATACGTTGACGTTGTCCTCCGCTAAATTCGTGTGGGTATCGATCGATATATCGTCTATCTAATCCAACACGTTCTAGCGCATCACCTGCGACTTTATCTTTCAATCCCTTATCACCTAAACCGAATGAAATATATCCTTCTGTTACGCTATCGCGTACTTTCCAGCGCGGATTTAATGCAGCTGTTGAATCTTGAAAAATGAACTGTACTCTCTGCAAGAAATCCCGTTTATGAGCTGACTTCAACTTGTGAACAACTTGACCGTTATAATCAATTTCACCAGATGTTGGGCTCTCGATCCCAGCTATGAGCTTACCAAGTGTTGTTTTTCCTGAACCACTTTCTCCAATAATGCCAAGCGTTGTTCCTTTCGGGATAGAAAGTGATATATCTTTTAACGCCGCTATTTCTTTCTTTTTACTTCCATACGTTTTCGTTACTTGCTTTACCTTAATTAAATCTGTCGTCATGAGGCATTCACCTTCTCTTTTGATTTCGCTTGGTCATGCTCTAGAACATGTTGCCAACAATGTGAACTGTGTTCCTCAGAATACGATGTTCTATCAGGGAAACGATGAATACATTCTTTTATTGCTACTGGGCATCTATTTACAAATGGGCACCCAAAGCTATTTAACGTTTCAATTGATGGTGTTGTTCCCTCAATGGCCCTAAGTACCTTTTCAGAATCATCCATATTCGGAATGGCTTGCAATAAACTTTTCGTATATGGGTGCTTCGGTGAACCTATTACTTCTTGTATCGTTCCTTTTTCAACAACACGTCCCCCGTACATCACAACTACTCGATCTGCTACTTCACGTACAAGTGCCAAATCATGTGTAATTAATAAAATACTCGTATTTTGTTTTTCTTTTCGCTCTTTTAATAACCCCATAATTTGTTTTTGAATCGTTACATCTAATGCAGTTGTAGGCTCATCTGCAATAACGAGCTTTGGGTGACAAGCAAATGCAATTGCTAAACAAATACGTTGCCTCATACCTCCGCTTAATTGATGTGGGTACTGCTCAAAACGTTTCTCTGCTTCATGTATCCCTAAATCATTTAATAAGTTAATCGCAATTTCTTTTGCTTCTCTTTTCGATTTTTTCTCATGTTGCAAAATCACTTCTGTGATTTGTCTGCCTACCTTCATCGTCGGATTTAAAGAGGACAGAGGGTCTTGAAAGATAAACGAAATATCTTTCCCTCGAATTTGATTCCACTCTGATTCTTGTAAATTCGTTAATCCTTGAGATTGGAAAGAGATACTTCCATCGTCAATATGAATAGCTTCTTGATTTAGTCCGATAATAGATTGTGCTGTAACGCTTTTCCCTGAACCACTCTCTCCTACAAGTGCAACAATTTCACCTTCGTTAATAGAAAAGGAAACATGCTTCACAATTGCTTGCTTACTATTCTCTTTTTCAACGGCCAACGTTACGTTTTCTAAAGATAAAAGCTGTCCCATGTTTTTTCTCCTTTCGATTCCGTTTTACGATTTTTGGATCAATTGCATCTTGCAAACCATCACCAATTGCATTAAATGCGAACATAATGAGCGCAATCATCAGCGATGGGAAGAAGAGCTGCCACCATTCCCCGCTTAATAAGGTCCCGAGCGCGTCATTTGTCATCGTCCCCCAGCTTGCTGCTGGTGACTGTACCCCGAGTCCGATAAAGCTTAAGAATGATTCTGAGAAAATTGCTGCTGGAATTGTAAATGATAAATTTACGATAATAATGCCTGTTAAATTTGGAATGATATGTCCGTATATAATCTTCATATGCGATGTACCTAATCGCTCTGCTGCAATAACAAATTCCCTTTGTTTTAAAGATAAGACTTGCGCCCTAACGAGACGTGCCATACCAATCCATCCTGTTAATGCAAGGGCAATAATGATTGTAAAAAGTCCTGGTTTCATAATGATTAGCAGTAAAATGACAATTAATAAGTATGGGATACCGTATAATACTTCAATTCCTCGTACAATCCACTCATCAATCAACGTTCCAAGGCGATTACGCCCTCTCACATATCCACTAAAGCCCCCAATTAGTACACCAAGTCCTATATCAAGAACGGCCGCTATTAATCCAACTACTAATGAAATTTTCCCTCCAGCCCAAGTACGTGCCCATATGTCTCTTCCTAAGTCATCTGTTCCAAACCAATGCTCACTACTAGGAGGTAAATTAGTTGCCTCTTTTACTTGTTCACTCGCAGTGAAAGGAGTTAAACTCTCACCGATAAGAGAAAAAATAATAATGAGTAACAATGTCACCGTTCCTAGAACTGCGATTGGATTCGATACAAACTTACGAAACACTTCTTTTTTTCGGCTAATTGTTTGCTGCTCTTTATTTATCGTTAATTCTTTTTTCTCTTCATTCGTTAATAACTGTTTATTGATTTCATAAGCTCCCATTTAAATGCCCCCCTCCTTACGTAATAGAACGAATACGCGGATCAACAATACGGTGAATAATATCTGTAATGAAAATACAAGAAATTAATAATGCACTATAGAAAATTGTTGTTCCCATAATTACTGGATAATCTCGGTTAAAAATACTATCTACAAAATATTTTCCGAGACCGGGAATCGCAAAGATCTTTTCAATAATGAAAGTTCCTGTTAAAAGCCCAGCCATTAACGGTCCAACAAATGTAAGTACTGGAACAATCGCATTTCGAAGGGCGTGCCTTATAATAATCTTCTTAATCGGTATACCTTTCGCTCTTGCTAATCTAATATAATCACTCTGCAATACTTCAATCATATTAGAGCGAACAAACCTTGTAATAACCGCGATTGGCCCTAATGCTAATGCGAAGGATGGCAATACCGTATGTTCGAATGTACCCCAAGACGCAACCGGTAACAGTTCAAACTGTATAGCAAATACTTGTATAAATAGTGGTGCTAGAATAAAACTCGGAATAGAAATACCTAAAATCGCCAGTAAGCTCACGCTATAATCAATTACTTTCCCATGATATAGAGCTGCAAATGTACCTGCTGCAATTCCGACTAATAATGAAATAATAAGTGCTTGTAAACCAATAATCGCTGACGGACCAAACCCTGTCGTTATAATTTCTGATACGCCTTGCCCCGTCGATTGAACGGATTCACCAAAATCAAAATGAACTACACCGTCTAAATAAGCAACATATTGATTCCATAACGGTTCATCAAGGTGATACTTCGCTCTCATATTCTGCACAACTTCTGCCGGAAAGATCTTTGCATCCGATGAGAATGGATCCCCCGGAATAATGTGCATAATCAAAAATGTTACTGTTGTAATAATCCATAGTGTAAACACCATAACTGATAGTTTTTTAACAACATACACTCCAATAACCCCCTAAACAAATGAATTTACTTTGTTTTATTTACATATTTGTTCCTATTACTTTTCCGCTTCTTAAAATACAAAAAGCCTTGATCTAAAAAAATAAGATCAAGGCTTAATAAACAAAGGCCCATCACTTATCTTTCAAGACTTGCTTGCTGGAATTAGCACGGTGTTCCTGTTACAGAACCCGCTGCTGAGGCGTCATAGGGCCAGTCCCTCTACCTCTCTGGATAAGTAAATTGCTATATTATTATTTGGTTCAAATTGTATATTTCGAATTATAATTCTGAAAAAATGAAAAGTCAATCAAATTGGATATATTTAGAAAAATCAGTTTTTAATTCTTTTATCGGAATTACCATTAACAATCGTTATACTTGTCATCCTCGGCTTCTACAAACTTTTTATAATCCATTCGATACTATTACCTGGCAAACCATTTCTATATTTCATGAAGAGCAACAAGTATTAGTATCCGAGGATGAAGACCGAGATGGTAAGAAGAAAAAATAACCTTGCACAGGCAAGGTTATTTTTTCGTTTCTGCTTGAAAACGTTTATAGTATGTTGATGCTGTTGCAAAGTTAATTTCTATATCACGAATCAATGATGAGTCTTCTTCTTTAGCTAACTTCTGTAATTTTTTCATCGCTTGTTCCGATTCATTCAAGAAACCAGCGTATACCTCATGTTCTTGCTCTTTCGACTTTGGAACACGAATTTCTTTACGTATATTATCGATATCTTCTAACATGCTCGTCGTTACCTTTTGCACATCTTCTTTATATGTAGCATTCGTTATTTCCTTACCGCCCTTTTCTTTTGCCACTTCAAATAACTGTAATGCTTTATTAATTTCTTTATTCATTTTCATATCGTATTTTTCATGTACTGCACGATATTCTTTCATCTCTTCTGTTTGCTCAGTAGATTGCTCTACCTTTTCTTTCGGTTCTTTCGTATCTTTATTTCCATTACATCCCGCTAGAAGGATCATACTTCCCATTACAGCAATACCCAAAACCTTCTTCATCTCTTCTTCTCCTTTTATCTACAGCTACTACTCATTATAGTTTCTTATATCTCCACTTGTTATTATACCGAGAACATCCTACTTTTTACACTTAAGACGATACCTTAATATACATGCCTACATTTTTGTCACAGTATCGTCACTTTATGCAAATAACTTTTGCATCACCTTACGAAGCTGTATGCGTTATTTCAAAGAAATGAAAAAAGAGCTGATTCAACACATGTTTGAATCAGCTCTTTTTTATAAATTAAGCCTCTAAATTTTGTCTTTGTTGCAGTTCAAACTGCTTCTCACTTCTTCTGGCCATAAATAGATAACATAACACAGCACCAATTTCACAAAGAGCTATTACAACACCCATCGGTAATGCGGTGTTACTTCCACCAATACCTACTAACGGTGCAACAAGTGCTCCTGAAATGAACTGTAATAAGCCTAATAAGGCCGACGCTGTTCCTGCGGCTTGTTTCTGATTTCTCATTGCTAACGAGAACCCAGTTGTTGAGACAACCCCAACACTTGATACAACAAGGAATAATGAACATAAAACACCAATTAAACCTATTCCTAGTACGATTGTCAGTAATAAAGATAGGCCACCAACAGCTGCGATAATAATACCAGCAACAAATAATGTCTTCTCATTCACTTTCCCTGCTAAACGACCCGTTACCTGACTAGCAATAATAATACCGATACCGTTGATTGCAAAGAATAAACTAAATTGCTGTGGTGATGCTCCGTATATGTTCTGCAACACAAATGGTGAGCCCGAAATGTATGCAAACATTGCCGCTGTTACTAGCCCTTGTGACAATGCATATCCCATAAACAGACGATCCTTTAACAGTTTTCCGTACGTCGCCAATGTTCCTGACAATCCACCCGTTTCTCTCTCTTCAGGAGGTAATGTTTCACGTAATACGAAAGTAGCTGATATTAACATGAATACACTAATTGCTCCAAGAACGATGAAGACACCGCGCCATGTTGTAAATTGTAACAATTGCCCTCCAATAATCGGTGCCAAAATAGGCGCTGCTCCGTTTACTAACATGAGCAGTGAGAAAAACTTTGTCATTTCAGAACCTGAATACATGTCACGTACCATTGCACGTGATATAACAATCCCAGCCGATCCTGAAGCTCCTTGTAAGAAGCGCAATAACACTAAACTCCAAATAGATGGTGCAATAGCACAAAGTAAAGAAGAAGCAACATAAATAATAAGAGCAATAATAAGAGGTTTGCGCCTTCCGTAAATATCACTAATTGAACCGACAAATAATTGTCCTACTGAAAGCCCAAGTAAACAAGCTGTTAAAGTAAGCTGCGCAAGGGATGCACCTGTCTGTAAATCATCCGTTAACTTCGGTAAAGAAGGCAAATACATATCAATAGATAATGGCCCAATCGCCGTAAGTGTCCCTAGTACAAGAATCATCCATAACCTATTTGTCTTTATCGGTTTATATATTTCTTGATTAACTCCATTCACTTTTTCCGTTCACCCTTTCCTATAACTACTAAATCGTAACAATTATAGTTACAACATAAACATACGTCAAGTATAGTGTATTTTCCTGTTTCATACTGTAAAAAAAAAGCGATAGAATTTCTATCGCTTTACTTTTTCAAATTACTATTTGCAAATTTAGATACGGAAGACATCGCCTCTCCTGTATCTAAATATGTGATTTGAATTGGATCTCCCACTTCTGTAAACATAGCATATGGGAATTTCTTCACAGGTATCATAAATACTTTTTGTTCATTCTCTAACAGTACGTACACAATTGTATTTTCACCTGATTTTTCTTTATATACACGTTGTACAACGCCTTCTTTTTGTGCCTCTTTACCATTTGAAGTTGGTCTAAATGAATCTCCACTTCCACTCAGCGCATTTTTATAATTCTCAAGCGCTTCTTTTTGCGTAGAACCTGTTGCAAATATTTTTGCATTAGAAGCATAGATAACTGTATGGGCACGTACTAATCCCCCGTCATCAATAACAGGTACAATCCAAGAAGGTTTACCATACACGTTATAAATAACCGGCATCGTTCCATGCCATTTCTCTCTCTTAAAGGAATTATCCACTACTTCCGCAGCAGCTGAACCATCCATAATTCCCTTCACTTCTTTTCCGTTATAGTAATACAACTTACCTGTACGCGCATCGATAAGCGAATAACCTAGTGCAGAATCTACTCCCTCTTTCGGAGAGGTGAAATCAGTAAAGTAATATAACGTTCCATCCTTACCGAAGATTGGTGTAACGCCTTCTTTCGTTCCCCACTCAGTCGGAATCTTCATATCCGTTTGCGAGAATTTTGTATTCCAAAATCCGTGAATGTATTTACCAAAATACGTATTTAATGTAGATGCGGTCTCGTGATTTAATACACCATCAACAAATTTAGGTGCCTTTCCTTTATCGTATCTTTTCACTTCACCTGTTTGTGCGTCTACGACTACAACGCCCTCTACTTCAAATCCAGATCTTCCCGAAATAAATTCACCATACGTCATTGTATAATACGGTTTCCCTTTATCATCAACTTCGAATTTAGGTTTCCCTTTAAAAATTAAATCCGGTTCTGCTTTTCGAACGACACGTTCTAATTTATTACCAAAAAACATGCTTGGCACATATTTCATTTTATAACCGAGATGCAGTTTCGCTTCCGCATCAGGATTCGTACCTGACATCGTTACGTACCCTGGAATTGTCTCAGCTTTACGTGCTTTAAAAAATCCTGAAACTTCAATTGGTGCTACATATAAAGCCTCACCATTTACCATTTGTGGCGTTAATTCTCCTAGCTCAAAATAAGCTACTTTCGGAATGTCCCCAAATACTTTTTTCATTTTATTCTCCGCTGTCTTTGGCGGCACTGTAAACGGCTGATCATTTTCAGTAAATGGCTCTGAAATATCTTTCTCTACTTTTACAACAGAATCATATTTCTTTTGTGAGATTACTATATCATGCAAATAACCAAAATAGCCGTAACTTGCTAGTAAAACAAACATTAGAAGTCCTTTTAACGTACCTTCTAATTTCCCTATTTGATCTTGCGAAAATAAAACAAGCCCAATTAAAATTGCTACTGCAACAGAATAATGAGTAAGAATCGAATCTGCTCGATCATCAATTAGCCAAAAATATTCATAGATTGCAATACCTATCCAAAATAAAACAGGAATAACTAAAATGGATGATTTCTTACCCTTTACAACCTTCTCATCCCCTTTCTTATCCACTGCTCGAAGTTTACTACCGCTTCTTGTCCATGGAATCAAAAACAAAGTGAGAATAGCTAAAATTAAAAATTTCATCAAAGGCAATGTCCCCTTTTCTTTTATCTTCCCTTTTAGTATAACAAATAAAGGGTATTCAGGTAAAAATGGGAATGATTATATTTTTTTACTACTTAATACAACTCCGCTTACTACATATAAGATAGATGCAATATAAAAAATCGTACCAATCGTAAAGAAATCTACTAAATATCCCGTTGCAATAATTGCTACTGCTCCTCCAATCGATGTCCACACATGATATTTTCCAATCTCATAACCAGCATTTTCTTGCACAACTTTTCGCGCTAACGATGTCTTCTCCGTATTACGCTGCACAGCACCTAAAATACCCATTACAATTTGAAGAATATATACATGCCATACTTCTGTTGCAATCGGGAAACAAAGCATTAATACAGCCATAGACCAGGCGTATATAATTAATAATTTCCGATCACCTACTCGATCAGACACCTTTCCTACTACCGGATATACAAGTGCTGAAGTTAAGGCAAATAAGCCATACGCCCAGCCAAACTGCGAGAAGCTATTCCCAACATTCCGAAGCAATAGAATGTAAAAAGGAAATACCATACTTCCCGCCATCATAATTATGCTTTGTGATGCTACAAATCTTCTATATGTCATTTGCTATACTCCTTATAAAATAAATTCACAAACCGTTCCTCTGGGTCTACTTCCTTCTTCTTCTGAAGGAACTCTTCTATGCGAGGATATGCTTGCTTTAGTTGCTCCTTTTCTGGATAAGAATAATACGGTAAATAATAACTTCCACTATGCTTTAAAGTAACATCAATCATCTTCTGAATGACCGCTTTTGTTTTCTTTATTTCATCCTCTGAGCGCCCTTGATTAATTAAAAGCACAAGCGCAAACATATCATCTTTCGCATAAGATAGTACCGCATTTTCATTCTTTTCTACATAACGAATGGTAATGTTAAGAAGGTTTAATTCCTCTTCATTCAAAACACTTCGCAAGTCATCTATATACGCTGTAAAACTATCTATCGGTACGAAATACTCCTGTAAAATCTCGGTCAAGTTTGGATTATCGTATTCCATAAAGGCACTATCCGATCTCATTACATTATTTCGTGTTTCGTACTTACCATTTGTATGTTCAAAATAACTTCTTTGTATATCCCAAAATGTATCCTTTCCCCAATCACTATAGCGTGATAAACCGAGTAAAAATTTTGGCGCAGCTATAATATTTTCTTCTTTTAATTTACTGTACTCTTCCCTCATATTTTGATTTTCCGCCAATGTATAATCTGTCACATACATCTCTTTTAAAAATGAATTGGGTGCAACAGAAATACGTGCTAAATGCATACGTATATTCTCGTCCCTTCGCACTTTATTCTTAAAATATGAAGAGTATTCTTTATAATCTAGTACCTTCGTATGCGCTTCATACAATTCATCATCTGTTAACTTTAGCGTCACATCTAAAATCACGCCAAACAATCCGTATCCCCCAATTACATATGGAAACAGATCAGCATTTTCTTCTCTACTTACATTACGCACCGTACCATCTGCCATTAACAACCTAAACGACTCTACTGTATCAATCAATGCCTCATGACGAATATCACGCCCATGCACATTTACACTTAATGAACCACCAACAGTAAAAATATTTTGAGATTGCATCACTTGAACCGCAAGACCATATGGATTGATTTTCTTTTGAATGTCATTCCATGTGACACCACTTTGCACCCTAATCTTCTTCTTCTCCGCATCGAATTCTAATATTTCATTATACCCTTTCATATCAAGCATCGTGCCGTTCGGATAATACGTCTGTCCTCCTTGGCTATGCTGCATACCTGCAATGGAAATTTTCTCTCCAGAAGTATTTGCATCTTGCACGACCTGTTTTAATGAACCTTCATCCTCAGCATTTTCAACACGTTTAATTTTCGTTGGAAGCAACTTTCCTACATCGCTCATAATAGGATGATCTAGTTGCTCTTTATATGTATTTATAGATGTCGCAAGCAACACTGCATAGGCTACAATGACCACCGCTATTTTTCTTTTTTTCAAATGACACTCTCCTCTTCTACAGTTTTCCCTCTTCATATTGTACCTATTTTCCTAAGAAGAAAGTATACAAAAAAGAGGGCACCTTATTTTAGGTCCCCCCTCATCAAAATTGTTACTTTGCTGCTGGCAATTGTATCGGGTCAAACTTTTCGTACGACGTATACTTTGCGTTCGTAATAATATGTGCTTTATCCTTACCGTTACTGCTCATAATCATGTCTATCTTTGCTGATTCATATTTAAAATCTTTTGTAATGATATATTCTGCATCCACTTCTTCTATCTTCGCATTTTGTGCTTGTAACATTTTCTTCTGCGTTTCATCCATGCTAGTTAACATACTTTCTGTTTCTTGCCCTTTTAATGTAAATTTCAGTTTATATTTATCTCCGCTTTTCTCCATCTTCATTTTATCTAAAACTACTGCTGGTACTTCTAACTTATCTATAATATCTTGAGTCGCTTTCATTCCACCAGCGTTTAATTGCTCCTCTGGTACAGTTATAACTTCTCCTGTATTAGGGTTTTTCACCTCACCAGCAACTTTACCATCCACAGTATACACTACAACATCTGCACCAGAAATATTCATTTCAGAACGAGAATTCTTTGTCTTTGGCTCTAATTGCATCTTAGCCTTTAATATATTCATCTCTGTTCCTTCAGCTTTTATCTCTACATCATATGTCATCGTTACATGTTCTTCATTTTTAAAAGCTTCGTTCGTTTTCTTGAAAACATCCTTCGCTGCTAATTCTTTTTCTTTCTGCACAGCTTCTTTTTTCGGTTCATCAGTTTTTGTTGTTTTCTCATTGCTACACCCTACCCCTAGACTGATTGCAAACACTAAACTTGAAATAAAAATAGTTTTTTTCATAATGTCGCCCCCTTTTCAAAAATAATATCACCTCTTTTCCTACGAAATCTATATAATTTTTAATCTTTATTCGCTATATAGCGACATGTTTAATGAAGGTTTTAAATATGATGTAAATAACAACAACTCATTTCAGGAGGTCATTATGAAGGCGATCATTTGCACACAGTATGGACCACCTAACGTTCTTCAGCTTCAAAATATAGAGAAACCTACACCTAAAAAGAACGAAGTATTAATTAAAATTCACGCAACAAGTGTATCAACTGGAGATTGTAGAATACGAGGTTTTAATAGTCCCCTCTTATTTTGGATTCCTATGCGGATCATATTAGGTTTCAGAAAACCGAGAAAACCTATACTCGGCGTAGAGTTATCCGGTGAAATCGAAGAAATAGGAACAGATGTAACTCAATTTAAAAAAGGGGATCCAATTTTTGCATTAACAGAACTAAACCTCGGTGGTTATGCCGAGTACACATGCGTACATGAAAGTGGATTAATAACATTAAAACCTACCAATGTGACGTATGAAGAAGCTGCAGTTATTCCTTTTGGTGGAACTTCCGCATTGCATTTTCTGAGAAAGGGCCGTATAAAAAAAGGGCAACAAGTGCTCATATATGGTGCCTCAGGATCAGTAGGAACAGCTGCTGTACAACTTGCTAAATATTTCGGTGCGACCGTTACGGCTGTTTGCAGTAATTCAAATTTTGAACTCGTTCAATCTTTAGGAGCTGATACAGTAATTGATTATACGAAAGAAGACTTTACTAAGCGGCGCGAGCGCTACGATATTATATTTGATGCAGTTGGTAAATATAAAAAATCCCTTTGTACAAATACATTAACATCCAATGGAAAATATGTATCTGTTAATGGAATGATGGCAAAGGTAAGTAAAGAGGATATGATTCTACTAAAAGAACTAACTGAAACAGAACATTTAAAACCTGTTATTGATAGAACCTACCGATTAGAAGAAATTGCTGAAGCTCATATATATGTGGAACAGGGACATAAGAAAGGTAATGTTTCGATTACCTTAAAATAAAATATATTCAGAAAATAACATTGACAATTCTTTTTGTAAGATTTACTATTAGTACCATATTAAAAAACTACATACACAAACTCTTATCAAGAGTGGCGGAGGGACTGGCCCGATGATGCCCGGCAACCGAGCTTATAACATATAAGCTAAGGTGCTAATTCCTGCAAAACGAGTTTTCGTTTTGGAAGATAAGAGAGGAACCTATTTTGTCTATTCGGCACCTCTCTTATTTTTGAGAGGTGCTTTTTATTTTGGAACGTATATGAAGGGGGAGTTATAGATGAAAAAAGTATTATTGAGCATTGTAAGTGGAGCGGTATTATTGCTAAGTGCATGTGGTGCTAATTCTGATAAAGAGGTAAAAGCATTAGATGAGAAAAAGATTACTGTCGGTGTAACTGGCGGACCGCATGAACAAATTTTTGAAAAGGTAAAAGAAGTGGCAGCGAAAGACGGACTCGAAATTGATGTAAAAGTATTTAATGATTATGTAGCACCAAACGTATCTTTAGAGGAAAAAAGCCTCGATGTAAATAGCTATCAAACGAAATCATATTTAGACGTATTTAAAGCTGAGCGCAATATGAAATTAACGGAAGTATTTTCAACAGTAACATTCCCTATGGGCGTATATTCTAAAAGCTTAAAGGATGTAAAAGACTTAAAAGAGGGCGACGCAATCGCTGTACCAAATGATCCAACGAATGAACTTCGAGCTTTAAAGCTATTTGAAAAAGCAGGAGTTTTAAAAGTAGATCCAAAGGCGACAGAAAAAGCGACTGCGAAAGATGTAATTGAAAATCCAAAAAATTTAAAGATTGTTGAATTAGAGGCATCTCAATTACCGACACAACTAAGTGAAGTAAAAGCAGCTGCAATTAATACAAACTTTGCATTAGGTGCAAAATTAAGCCCTGCGAAAGATTCTATCTTCCGTGAAGGAAAAGATTCACCATATGTGAACTGGGTCGTTGTTCGTACTGAAAATAAAGATGATGCAGTTGTAAATAAATTAAAGAAAGCTTATCAATCTAAAGAAGTAAAGGAATTTATCGAGAAAAAATTTGATGGTTCTGTTTTACCGTCTTGGTAGGAGCTGACGATAATGATTGAATTAAAAAATGTATCCAAAGTATTTACAACAAAAAAAGGGAATGTAGAAGCACTTAAGTCTACTTCCCTTCAAGTAAAAAAGGGCGAAGTATTTGGAATCATTGGATATAGTGGCGCTGGTAAAAGTACATTAATTCGATGTGTAAATTTATTAGAAAAACCAACGACAGGAAATATCATTGTAAACGGCCAAGACTTAACAACCTTATCAGCAAAAGAACTAGCAAAATCGAGACAAAAAATCGGGATGATTTTTCAAGGATTCAACTTACTTAAAACTGTGACAGTTTATGAAAATATTGCATTACCGTTACGTCTATCTGGTCTTCCCAAAACTGAAATTGAGCAAAGGGTAGAAAAGTATTTACGTATTGTCGATCTTTTTAGTCGAAAAGATGCCTATCCGAGTGAACTTTCTGGTGGCCAGAAGCAGCGTGTTGCTATTGCACGTGCACTATCACATGAACCGGAAGTTTTATTAAGCGACGAAGCAACGAGTGCTTTAGACCCAGAAACAACGGATTCTATTCTTGACCTATTACTAAAGATTAATGAAGAAATCGGGATCACAATTTTATTAATTACACATGAAATGAATGTCATCCAGCGTATATGTGACCGAGTTGCTGTTATGGAACATGGAGCAGTAGTTGAAAGCGGGACCGTGAAGGATATCTTCACAAACCCACAACATGTAACAACGAAGAAATTCGTAAATAGTGCATTTGCAGCGAAGATTCCAGAAGAAGTACAAAAAGAACTACAAACTACTGGTGAAATTGTAACTCTCTCCTTTATAGGGAATGCTTCAGGAGAGCCAGCATTAGCTGTCGCTACAAAACGTTTTCAAGTGTATCCAAATATTTTATCCGGTAATATTACACAATTAAAGCATGAAGCATACGGGAAACTGATCATTCATATGCAGGGTGAGAAAAATGAAGTAGATCGCGCTTTATCATTTTTACAAGAGCAAGGGATCATCGTAGAAGGAGGTAGAACAGATCATGGGAAACAAGTCCTTTTTGGATGAATGGGGTAAAGTCATATGGGAAGCAACCATTCAAACATTTCAAATGACATCTATTTCACTATTCATCTCTATCCTTATTGCATTACCACTTGGCGTTACACTTGTTTTAACGAGACCTGGTGGACAGCACGAAAATAAAATCATTTATCCAATTCTTAATACAATTATTAATATCATTCGCTCTCTTCCATTTATCATTCTATTATTCTTCATTTTACCTTTTACAAAGTTTCTAATGGGAACATCCATTGGCGTGCAAGGTGTTATCGTACCACTTGTCGTATTCACGGCCCCTTATATTGCACGATTAATGGAGACAGCTTTATTAGAAGTGGATCGTGGTGTTATTGAAGCTTATCAAGCGATGGGCATTTCTACTATAAAAATCATTTGGCACGTTATGGTGAAAGAAGCTCGTCCCTCCCTTATACTTGGCTTAACAATTGCAACAATCGGCTTAATCGGTGCAACAGCAATGGCTGGACTTGTAGGTGCTGGTGGTCTTGGTGATTTAGCATATCGATTCGGACACTTACGCTATGAACCTGAAGTAATGTATGCAACAGTCTTTATTTTAATTATCCTCGTTCAAGGGCTACAGTCTTTAGGAAATGGTGTTGCAAGAAGATTGAAGAAAGATTAAAAAAGAAGGTATCTCACTAGGATGAGATACCCTCTTTTTTATCTTTTAAATCCACCTTCAGAATGAATAACTTGTCCAGTAATCCATTCTGCTTCTTCACTTACTAAAAATTTAATAAGCCTTGCTGCATCCCTCGGCTCACCAATTCTACCAAAAGGAAACATTGGCTTTAATCCTTGCCTTATCTCTTCAGTCATCCAGCCTGTATCGGTTGGACCTGGGTTAATTGCATTCACTGTTATTCCTAAATGAGCTACCTCGGCTGACAACGAACTCGTAAGAGCATCAATAGCTCCCTTCGTAGTTGCATACGCCAGTTCTCCAACCATAGGCCCTTGAAATTGCCCCGATGTCATATTCACAATTCTACCACCAGATTTCTTATCAAATCCTCGGGCAAATTGACTACTTAACAACGTAGTCGCACGAACATTTACCATGTAGTGCTTCTCTAATTCTTCAGCAGTCAAATTAGAGAAGTCATTATTTGTGGAATACGCTGCATTATTAATTAATATATGAGGGTAGCCTAGTTGTTCATTAACTTTATTTATAAGCTCTTTCGGTGCATCATTCTGAGTTAAATCTAACTCCATACTTGATACTTTAACACCGCTTTTTAGTAACTCTTCTTTTAATTGTATATGTTCACTTTGATCAACGCCCCAAGGCATCTCTTTATCGTACGCTGTCCAATACGTAAAAAATATATCGTATCCTGCTTCAGCTAATTCTTTACAAATTGCTGCACCTATACCATCTAGACGACTTACACCTGTCACAACTGCTACTTTATTTTTTAATTGATTCATCATATACTCCTCCAATTTTAAAGGACGCATATTTCATATAAGAGATATGAATTTCCCTGCACGTTATCCTTACAAAAGGGATGTACAAGCCAAATATGCAGTCCTTGAATGATTTACAAACAGCTAAATAAACCCTCACTTATGAGAGAAAAATTTATCTATCTAGTTTCTAATCATTACAAGCTCATCCACATATTGAGTCCTTGTCCCCTTTCCATATATCTCTATTTCTATCATACCAATATGATGTAATATTTCAAATGATAAAAAATAAAGGTCAATATTCTATGCCGACCTTCTACTAATTTTAGTATATTACAATAACTAAATAATTAAAATAATCAGAAAAACACTGGTAAATACTGGCTTTATTTTTTATAATAAAACGTGGGGCTAATGTGAGAGTCTAGTTTTACACAAATAGGGGGAAGAAACATGTCAAAAAAATTACTTTCTTTATTTTCTACAGTAATCGTAGCAGCTTTTGTAATAACTGGCTGTGGTCAAAGCGATACGACAAATAAAGAACAAAAAGAAAATACAACAAAAGAAAGCAAAACAGAAAAAACGGATACACCGAAAGAAAATAAACCTGAAGAAAAAAAATCCGAAGATAAAAAAGCTGAAGAGAAAAAGCCTGAAAATACAGCTACTAGCTCAAGCGATTACTCTAAGCTAATTTCCTATATGGAAAAAGAAACAGGTGGTAAAACAAAGGTTCTTTTTGAAAATAAGGAACCACAAGTGTATAAAGCTGAAGATGTTTCAGTAACAATGAATGGTTATACATTAGTTGAATTAAATGGATTCCATACAAACTTCGACATCCCGTTTAACCGTCAAACAGAGGGTGGAGTTATTCTTGTGAACTACAGCGTAAAAAATAGTTCAGCTAAAGATATTTATTATATGCCAGCATTGGACATGTCATTTACTGGTGCGCAGAAAGCATATAGTAACTATAAAGATTTAATTCCGAAAGAAGATCAGCTCCCAACTAAGCTTGCTCCAACGAATGATTACTTAGTAAAAGCAGGAGAAACTATTTCTGGTTATATCGCTTATCCATTCGGAAAAGATGATCTAGCGAAAATTTCAAGTCTCTCAACAGTCTCAGTCACGGTCCCAACTGCACAAGCTAATAAAGGAAAATTTGATGCTCCAATCGGAAGTCCTGGAAGCTTTTCATTAAGTTTAAACAAACAAGGTGCTGAAAAGGTTGCAACAAATAACACTTTCTACCAAGATAAAGCTACAGCTAATAACATGGGCGATAAAAAAATGTTAAAAGAGAAATCAAGTATTAATAATAGCCAAGAATTAGGCGCTGTTAACGTTACATTAGACGGATACCAATTTACTCAATTCACACCAAATTCCGTCCAAGCTCCACGCTTTGCAAATTTCAAAAACGGTCTTGTTCTATTAACAGTAAAATTCAAACTTGATAACAAAGATACTCAAGACGTTTCACTATCTCCTATAAGCTCTACATTGAGAGTGAATGATGGTACACAATATACGATTAATGAAGGTATGCTATTAAATTATGACTATAACGCTGCGGTTAAAACTGGAACATCTGGAGAGTTACTACAAGTCTATATATTAGATCAAGAGCAGTATGAAAAGATTTGGAAAGACAAAAGCTTTGAGATTGAGTTAGGACCTATGAGAAATAAGGAAGCTAAAGATATTTCACAAGGTAAAAAAGCTAAATTTACATTACCGAAATAGATTACTAAATATATAAAATGAAAAAGGCATATAACATATGATTGTTATATGCCTTTTTCATTTTATAAAAACACCATTTTTGTTCACACTTTATCCATTGTGAATTTTTTCACAATGGATATATAATAAACATATAAATAAAATACTGGAGGGATTTCAATGGTTATCAATTTTTTAAGAACTGATAAACGTGCTGCTTTCATATTATTATTTTTAAGATTTTACATAGGATATGCATGGCTCGCTGCTGGGATAGGTAAAGTTTTCGGACAATCTTTTGATGCAAGTGGTTTTCTAAAGGGCGCTATCGCTCAAGCATCAGGTGACCACCCTGCCGTACAAAGTTGGTGGGCAGACTTCCTTCAACACTTTGTTCTTCCAAACGCAGACCTATTTAGCTTTTTAGTTCAATGGGGAGAAATTTTAGTAGGTCTAGGTTTAATTTTAGGCGGATTAACAAAAACTGCTGCATTCTTTGGAATTATAATGAATCTTTCATTTTTACTAAGTGGAACTGTTAGTGTAAACCCAAATCTGCTTATTTTAACTATGTTCATTTTAGTTGCAGGTCATAACGCTGGACGTATTGGATTAGACGGCTATGTTTTCCCTAAACTTTTCCCTAAAAACAACCGTGAAACATATAAATTAAGTAAAACTGCTTAGTAACAGTTTACTTTTAAAATATAAATAAGAAAAAGGGCCTAAGTATAGGCTCTTTTTCTTATTTGCTCCAAATTTAAACTCTTAACGAACCGCGGAATCCTCTAGCAGCATAATAGGAATCTGCTCCATTGTGGTACACAAAAACGTGTCCGAAGCGATAATCGCAAAATAGAGCACCACCGAGTTCTCTAATGTCTGAAGGAGTTTGTACCCAGCTAGATGATTTCATATCGAAATCCCCAAGTTGTTGCAACTCTCGATATTGTTCTTCCGTTAATAATTCAATGCCCATAGCAGCTGCCACATCAATAACGTTATTTTCCGGTTTATGTTTTTTTCTTGCCTCTAACGCTTCAAGATCATAACAAAGACTTCTACGACCTTTTGGGCTCTCCTTTGAACAATCATAGAAAGTATACTCGTCCTTCTCTTCATTATAACCAACAACATCCGGCTCACCGCCAGTTACTTCCATTTCATGAATTGACCATAATTTTTCATTATTAGTAGCTAGCTTTGCTTCAACTTTAGCCCATTCAAGACCTTCATGGCGGTTCATGTTTTTTTCAAAACGAGCTTGTAATGCTTTTAATAGTTCTTCACGTTGTTCTACAGATAACTCATTTTTATTCTCTGTCATATTAGTCCTCCGAATTACGTTTACTTATAATCATTTACATTTTTTCAATACTGGTTGGCATGCAGTTTACAACAAATTATATAATTTGTTGTATCTCTTTTTCAACAATCTAATCCGATTGCCCAACGAAAAACCCCTGTGTGGATTCCATTATATGGTACGAAAATCTTTCATGCTTTCTCCAAGAATATAGTGTGAAAACCACATCAAATTCTGCTTCATAATAGCCATATGAATTCCTGGCTGATCAGAACTATATGCCATTCCTTTAAATATAATTAGTTCTGTATCAACTTCCATATCTCTTAAACCTTCATATAGCTCATATGCATTTGTAATTGGAATTCTTACATCCTTTTCCCCATGTTGAATTAAGGTAGGCGTACAGGCTGATTTAATATATGTCATTGGTGATGTTTTCTTATATATCTCTGGATCATTCCATGGAGAATTTCCTAAATACATTCTAATAAAGTAAGGGATATCTGTATTTACATAATGGGTACCCCAGTTCGTAATTCCACCCCCAACTGAGATAGCTTTAAATCTATCACTAAATGTAGAACAGAAAGCAGATATATATCCTCCGTTACTCCATCCCATAACCCCTACCCTATCTTTATCTACAATCCCTTTTTCAACTAGTGCATCTACTCCAGATATAATATCATCATAATCAGCAAATCCTTGTTTTCTATAGTTTGCTTTTAAAAATTCATTACCATAACCCGAACTTCCTCTATAGTTTGGTTCTAAAACGATAAAGCCTTTTTCAACAAACTGTTCAATTGGATATTTCTCATTGAAGCAGTCTGAAAATATCGGAAAGGACGCCCAATTCGGACCACCATGGATTACTACTAATAAGGGATATTTTTTATTTGCCTCAAACTCTACTGGGGTTGATAAAACACCATCTATTTCAAGACCATCACTACTTTGCCATGAGATGATTTCTCTGTTACTTTTAAGCCTTCCTTCAAAAAAGCTATTTTCATTCGTTATTTTTTTATCATCAAAATAGATTTCGAAGGTTTCATTTGTTATAGCCTTAGTATATGTTATATGATTGCCATCCCTTGTTATAGAGGCATCCATTATAAATCCATCTACTGTTTCGCTTAACATTTCCAAAGTGCCATCCTCACATAGCAATCCAATACGGTAATTCGTTTTATCCTGCCATCTAATTAAAACCCCTTTAGCCGTCCACTGTAATGGCATAACCGTACTATCAAAATTTGTTAAAGGTTGAATTACCTCTCCCGTATTCATATCATATATCTCTAATGTACTATCTTGTATATGATTTTTATAGTAATCCTTCTCTCTTATGCTTGCTGCGTAACATATTTTGTTGCCCTCTGGAGAAAAGCAGACGCTACCGCCCAACAACTTATCTACATTCATCTTTTGTAGTTCCCCAGCTTCAACATCTAATATGCATAGATCACCATTCATATAATCGTTTAAGCTTGGTGTAGCCATACATACAACCTTTTTCCCATCATTTGAAATATCAAAGTTATGTATATAAAACTCCTTACTATCCGTTAGTTGATAAACACCGTTAATCTCACGTTCCTCTTTATCATTTTGTATCATTTTTTCTATCTCAATGTAGTATAAACAATTATTCCGATGTTCCTTACCTACATGGTGTAAATCTCCATAAAGCTCCTTACGTTTCTGTATTTCCTCACATTCTTTTGACTGTGCAATATAATAAAAACCCTTGCCAGTAGGCTCCCATTTGAATGTATTAACCCCCTCCTTCTCATTCGTAATTTGAACCTCACTACCACCATCTATAGACTTAACAAAGATCTGATTTGTAGTAGCCCCGTCATCGCCTGGGCTAAGGTATGCAATAGTCTTATAATCTGGAGACCATAATGGATGTGTACTATCTATATCCCCACCTGTTAGTGGATAACTCTGCCCTTTATCTTTCTCATATACCCATACATGATTTCTATACGTATTGTCTTTCCAGTTAGCTGACGTCTTTACAAATGCTACGTTTTTGCCATCATCACTTACATTTGCACTTGATAAGGAAGGTAATGAAATAATCTCTTCTATACTTAAATATGTTTTTGCTTTCACTTTCATATAATAAGCCCCCTTGTAATGTCCATGAATCTATCGTCTCTTCTCTTCATATATAAAGGAAATTGTTCACGCATACTTGAAATGATAACGGAAAATTCAGATAAACAAAAGAGAATCTGATAAAGTAACACTTTAATTAGTAGGATTCTATCCACTTACCAATTTTAGATGTTCTTTTTCAATACAAAAATACCCCTTTAGATAACATATCTAAAGGGGTACAAATTCGTATATTTATTTTAAAACTATAACTATATTTATTAACCTACCAATCTCCTACTCAACCGTAACAGACTTAGCTAAGTTACGTGGCTTATCAACGTCACACTCGCGGTGAAGTGCTGCGTAGTATGAGATAAGTTGGAATGGAATAACCGCTACTAGCGGTGCTAGTGCTTCGTGTACAGCTGGTAATACGAAGCTGTCACCTTCCATTTCTAAGCCCTTCATTGAGATGATACATGGGTTAGCTCCACGTGCTACTACTTCTTTCACGTTACCACGAATTCCAAGGTTTACATGCTCTTGTGTAGCAAGTGCGATAACTGGTGTACCGTTTTCGATTAAGGCGATTGTACCGTGTTTTAATTCTCCTCCAGCAAATCCTTCTGCTTGGATGTAAGAAATTTCTTTTAGCTTTAACGCACCTTCTAATCCTACGTAGAAGTCTACGCTACGTCCGATGAAGAAACAGTTACGCGTTGTTGCTAAAAATTGTTTTGCTAATGCGTCCATTTCTTCTTTTTGATCACAAAGTTCTATCATTGCATTTGCTACAAGTCCTAATTCGTGTGTTAAATCGAAATCAAGAACTTCACCTTTTGCTTTAGCAATGTCTGCAGCTAAAATTGAAAGTACTGCAAGCTGTGCTGTGTAAGCTTTCGTTGATGCAACTGCGATTTCTGGTCCCGCGTATAACGGAAGTGTGTAATCAGCTTCACGAGAAAGCGTAGAACCAGGTACATTTGTAATCGTTAATGCTTTATGACCCATTTCATTTGTTTGTACAAGTACTGCACGGCTATCAGCTGTTTCACCACTTTGTGAAATGTAAATGAAGAATGGTCTTTCTGTTAATAATGGCATGTTATAAGAGAATTCACTTGCTACATGCACTTCAACTGGCATTTTTGCAAACTTCTCGATAAATTGTTTTCCAACAAGACCTGCATGATAACTCGTTCCACATGCAATGATGTAAACACGATCGCTATCTAAAATCGCATTGCGGATGTCTTGATCTAATTCAATCTCGCCATTTTCATCTTGATACTTTTGAATTATATTACGGATTACAAGTGGTTGCTCATCGATTTCTTTAAGCATGAAATGAGGGTATGTTCCTTTTTCAATATCACTTGCGTCTAATTCCGCTGTAAACGGTGCACGTTCAATCGTTTCACCTTGTAAGTTTTTAATTGTAATACTTTCTTTCGTTACAATTACGATTTCTTTATCCATTAATTCGATAAATTGATCTGTAACTTGTAACATCGCCATAGCGTCGCTCGCCACAACATTAAAGTTGTCACCAACACCTACTAATAGCGGGCTTTTGTTTTTAGCAACATAAATCATGTTTGGATTTTCAGCATCAAGTAATCCGATTGCATAAGAGCCATGTAAAAGAGATAGCGTATTGCGGAACGCTTCTTCTACACTTAATCCTGTGCTCACTTGTTGTTCCATAAGCTGTACGATAATTTCTGTATCCGTTTCACTTACGAACGTTACATCTTTTAAATATTCTTTTTTCACTAATTCATAGTTTTCAATTACACCGTTATGAACTAGTGTAAAACGTTTTGATGTACTTTGATGCGGATGCGCGTTTACTTTGCTTGGAACACCATGTGTAGCCCAGCGTGTGTGACCGATTCCCACGCTTGCTGCTACGTTCTCATCTACGATTTCGCGAAGTTTTGCAATACGGCCTTTTTCTTTGTATACAACAACACCGTTCTCTGCTTGTACTGCAATACCTGCTGAATCATATCCACGATATTCTAGCTTTTCTAAACCTTTTAATAAAATTTCCTTTGCATCTTGTTCTCCAATAAATCCTACGATTCCACACATGTTTAGTCGCCGTTACAAATGCTTACATTGCTCTGCGAACATGTAACGACATAGTCCGATACCATTTTTATTTATACTAAAAAAAACGGATTACATATTGCTAGCCCTGTAAGCTTGTAACGGCTTTCACCTTCCTCTCGATTGGGTTTAAGTCCGTATATACTTATACAGCTAGTTTGTATCCGTTCCTTTTCTCTCATCACACTTTCACCTTTGTCCACTAAGTCACCTTAATGATTTAAGTAAAAGCTTGCGGTTGTGATGAACAACCGGGAGTCATCCGCCGAAATCTCGATAAACTCCACCTCGTCAACTACACTACTTGTAGTTCTGGCGCTTCTATAATTTACAATATTTCCTTTGAGAAAAAGAACAAGACCATCTTATAACAAACATAGATAAACCGTCAATGAAATTTTTTTCATCGTCTATAAAACATATGAAAAAGGAGCACTTCTTGTGCTCCCTTTTCATAAATTTATTGAATTATTCAGCGCCAACTTCAGCTTTCACAACTTCTACAATACGATGTACATATGCGTCACAAACTTCTTGTGTTGGTGCTTCTGCCATTACACGAATAAGTGGCTCTGTTCCAGATGGACGAACAAGAATGCGGCCATCACCGTTCATTTCTTCCTCTACAACACGAATAATATCTTTAATTTTTTCATTTTCTAATGCTAGTTTTTTATCTGTTACACGAACGTTTACTAATAATTGTGGGAATTTTGTCATCTCACCTGCAAGCTCAGATAATGGTTTTTTCGTCATTTTCATGATGTTCACCAATTGAAGTGCACTTAACATTCCATCACCAGTTGTAATGTAATCAAGTAAGATAATATGACCCGATTGTTCTCCACCTAAGTTGTAACCACCACGCTTCATCTCTTCCATTACGTAACGGTCACCAACTGCTGTTTTATCACTTGTGATATCGTTAGCTTCAAGTGCTTTGTAGAAACCTAAGTTACTCATAACAGTTGAAACGACTGTATTATGCTTTAATTGACCAGTTTCTTTCATGTACTTTGCACAAATAAACATAATTTGATCGCCATCAACGATGTTTCCTTTTTCATCTACAGCGATTAGGCGGTCACCATCACCATCAAAAGCAAGACCGATATCAGCGCCTTTGTCTTTTACTAATTTAGCTAATACTTCTGGATGTGTAGAACCTACTCCATCGTTAATATTCATGCCGTTTGGTGAAGTTCCCATTGTTGAAATATCAGCCTCTAAATCCGCAAATAAGTATGGAGCTAAAGAAGACGTAGCACCATGCGCACAATCTAAAGCGATATGTAAACCAGAGAAATCTTCCTCTACAGTTTGTTTAATATATTGTAAATATTTTTGTCCACCTTCAAAATAATCACTCACTTGTCCAAGATTCGTACCTGTTGGACGTGGTAACTCATCAACTTCTTTGTCTAATAAAGCTTCGATTTCTGCTTCTTGCTCATCTGTTAATTTAAAACCGTCAGAACCGAAGAATTTGATTCCGTTATCCTGTACTGGATTATGAGATGCAGAAATCATAACACCTGCTTGTGCATCTAACGCTTTTGTTAAATAAGCAACACCTGGTGTAGAAATAACACCAAGGCGCATTACTTCTGCTCCAGTTGATAATAGACCCGCTACTAAAGCTCCTTCTAACATATGTCCTGATATACGTGTATCACGGCCAATAATTACTTTTGGACGATCTGTATCTTTTGTTAATACATAACCACCAAAACGTCCAATTTTGAACGCTAATTCAGGTGTTAACTCCTGGTTCGCAACCCCGCGTACTCCATCTGTACCAAAATATTTACCCATTATGATTCGCTCCTTTTTCTGGCTCTTTTTGATTATCTACTGTTGGCTCTTGACTAGTTTCTTTTTCTTTATCTTTATCATTATTTTGTTCCTGTTCCGTGTCAGGCTTATGTTCAGGTTCAGGATTTTTTGGTTTTTCAGTTTGATTATCTTGGTTATTATTTGTATCTGGTTTTTCACCGTTACCCTGTACTTCTTTATCTGGATTTTCTTTCTTCACAATTGTGACTTTAGCACTTTTTTGCTTTGGCTCTATTGAAATATTACCAGGACCGCTTACTTGAATAGAAACATCTTTCGTCCCCGGAGATATATTTTGCAGATTAATGGCTGCTGTTATTTGCGCAGCTGTTATTTTATCTACTATACTTGTTTCTCCTGAAATATCAACGCTTATCTTCCCATCTTGCGGCGAAAGTAGCTGGGCCGTAACATCTTTAGAAAGTCCATTTTTTTGAATTGATATACCATCAATCGTTCTCGTTTTCGTCTGTTTGTTTTTTTGCACTCCTACTGAAACCTTCACTTGATTCGGTTTTGCACTTGTTACACCCTTTGGCAATAAAACAGAGGTATCGAATGTTGTAGACTCTGTCAATTGACTAAGATCTACTTCGACCCCCTCTATCGATTGTATATTATCCAAGATATCTTTTGGACCTGCTATCGTTACTTCTCTCGGCTCAACGTTAATATTTGTAACGGCCAATCCTTCTGGTAAACTCCCCTTTTTCGTATACGTTACAGGAACAGTTTTTTCAGTATTATTGGCCGTAGCTTGCGTCGCCACATTCAATGTTACACTAATTTTAGATGGACTCGTTCTTACATTTAAACGTTTTCCTTCTTTATTGTATAATGTAACTTCGGCTGTTTTTGTAACAGTTTTATTAACACCTTTTAAATCAATATACGCCTTTGCAGATGAAATACTTTCAATTTCTTCCTTCGTTCCAACTACCTCAACAGTATCAGGTTTAATGTTTGATTTTTCGAGAGTAGAACCCGCTGGCATTTGATCCTCATTTGATAATTTCAAGTCTACATGAACGTATTTTTTCGCTTTTTCATGTAGCGTAATTTTAATTGTTGATGGCTGAACTGTTCCTTTCACATCATCTGGAAGCCCGTTCGTTTTTAAAGAAACTTCATAAGTTCCTTTTTCGCTATCTCTCAAATCAACCGGTATATCAAATTGTTTTTTCGCTTTTGCTGTAGCAACTGCTGCTTTTGGGCCCTCTAACTTTACCTTAACGCCCTCTGACGGAATACCACTTACAATATATTTGTCTTCATCATACTTAAGGGTAATAGCATAATTAGTTAATGTTTCTTTCGCATCATTTGCAAAAGGTATTATCCCCGATGTCGTATTTTTTTCAGTTAAAGTCGCTGACATAAAAAGCATACACGCCAATAGTAATGAGATCCCCTTTAAGAACCAATGATTCTCCATTAACTTATCCATGACGCTTTCTCCTCCAATTCCATAAAGACGAAGAAGTCGTTTTTTCGCTCGCACTAAATTCAGCTAACAACATATCTTTCAGTTGTTCTGTCTTCAAATCACGATGCAACTTACCATTTTTCGTTAAAGAAATTTGACCTGTTTCTTCCGACACAACTACTGTAATACTATCAGTAACTTCACTAACTCCCATTGCAGCGCGATGCCTAGTTCCTAACTCCTTAGAGATAAAAGGACTTTCCGATAACGGAAGATAACAAGCAGCTGCTTTAATGGTACTTCCTTGCATAATGACTGCTCCATCATGAAGAGGTGTATTAGGAATGAAAATATTAATGAGTAATTCCGATGATACGTTTGCATTTAGCGGAATACCTGTTTCCACATAATCACCCATACCGGTCTCTTTCGACAAAGTAATTAATGCACCAATTCTACGTTTTCCCATATATTCCGTTGCTTTCGCTATCGCTGTTGCAACGATTTCAGGTTCATCATCCTCATGAGTTCCAACACGCGAGAATAAACTTCCGCGTCCTAGCTGCTCAAGTGCCCTTCGCAATTCTGGCTGGAAAATAATAATAACGGCTAAAAATCCCCACGTTAATACTTGCTCAGTCAGCCAATAAAGCGTATGCAATTCAAGGAAAATACTAATCATCCGAACAACAATAATAACTGTAATCCCTTTTAAAAGTTGAACAGCTTTCGTCCCTCGGATTATGAGAATTAGCTTATATATAATAAACCATACAACGGCAATATCTAATACCGTACTAAGATATTTCAAAATGGTCGTATCTTCAAAAGGCATGCTAACCCTTCCTCCTACTTACGAGCAATTCTATCCATATATTGAAATATTGTTTTATGCTCTATCTGTATGTATTTCCAACAACTAGTTAATTATACCATACATGAAACAAACAACAATTACAAACAACCCCCTTTAGTCTAAATTGGTAAGATGTCAAACATTATTATCGTACAGTATAATATAAATCATTATTATACGCTTATTTTCAAATAAAAAAAGCAACTTCTCAGTTGCTTTTCTTACATTTATTTTAGTTTTTCACCGAATAAAGAACCCATTAAGGCAACTGCTGTTGTTGCCGTTCTATTTCGCTCATCTAAAATAGTATTTACTTCAACAAACTCAGCTGATGTAACAATATCAGCTTCCGCTAACATTTCCATTGCTAGATGGCTTTCACGATAAGATAGGCCACCAATTACAGGCGTTCCAACTCCTGGTGCATCATGTGGGTCAAGGCCATCTAAATCTAATGATAAATGTACACCATCAGTATGAGATAAATACGCGATTGTTTCTTCCATAACAGCCGTCATACCCATACGATCGATCTCATGCATTGAGAATACTTTAATACCTTCATTGCGAATAAAGTCTTTTTCTCCTTCATCTAATGCGCGTGCACCAATAATTACAACGTTCTCTTTTTTCACCTTTGGATATGCCCCATATAAATCTACAAGCGTTTGATGTCCATACCCTAAACTTGCTGCAAGTGACATACCATGAATATTTCCAGATGGTGAAGTTTCTTCTGTATTTAAATCACCATGTGCATCATACCAAATAACACCTAAATTTTTATAATGTTTTGCAACACCAGCTAATGTACCAATAGCGATACTATGATCACCACCTAATACAAGTGGAAAACGTCCTTCTTCTATAATATGATCCACCTTACTTGCTAATTCGTTACAAACAGTTGCAACTTGTGTAAGGTTTCTTAAGCTTGTATTTACATCTACTTCTTTTTCTCTCTCTATACATATATCTCCTATATCTTTAACGTCATATCCAATTTCTTCAATTCTTTCAATTACGCCTGCATAACGGATTGCGCTCGGCCCCATATCAACTCCGCGACGCATCTGTCCTAAATCCATTGGAACTCCAATAACCGAAATTTCTTTTTTCATAGATAGTATCCCCCTTTTGTGCCTTCACTAAATATTTTAAATCTTTTATATAGTCTGACTCAACTCGACATTTTTCTGTATGGATATACAAATTATTCACTTGTATTCGCTTTAAAATCCAAATGTTAAGACTATTCTATGTATAAAGTTAACCTAATGAAACAACTACCATCATTATTATTAGATAATAATAAAAAACACTCCTACATTTAGAAGTGTTTTTCTGATGCTATTTTCCATACTGCGGCAATATTCTTTGCTGTCATTTCGATATTCTCTTCCGCTACTTTATATGCCTCTTCTAATGTCATTGGACTCGCTGTAATACTAAATACTGCATCGATTCCTTTTTCGTGAACAGCTGGATAATTCGGAGATACAGATCCTCCAATAGCAATGACAGGAATACGAAAATGCTTTGCACGCTCCGCAACACCTACAGGGGCCTTTCCATATGCTGTTTGTTCATCTATTCTCCCTTCACCAGTTATAATTAAATCTGCACCTTCTATATGCTTATCAAAATTTGTATAGTCTAATACAATTTCAATTCCTCTCCGCAAGCTTCCCTTTAACACTGCAATAACAGCTGCTCCCATTCCTCCTGCGGCTCCTGCGCCAGGTATTTTAGATACGTCGCAAGATAAGTATTGTTTAAGGATATTCGCATAATGCTTTAAATTCTCATCCAGCTCTTTCATCATCTCTGCATTCGCACCCTTTTGCCTCCCAAATACGAAAGATGCTCCCCTTATTCCAACTAACGGATTATCTACATCACATGCTGCTTCTATCTTTATATGCGTTAAACGTGAATCCAAGCGTGAAAAATCAATAGCTACAATCGAATGTAACGTTCCTCCAGATGGCTCTATTACTTCCCCTTTTCCATCTATAAACCTGACTCCTAAAGCTGACAACATACCTGCTCCACCATCATTTGTAGAACTTCCGCCAAGTCCTAAAATAATGTGCTCAGCTCCTTCGTCTAGCGCATGTAATATAAGCTCCCCAGTTCCTTTAGTCGTTGTAATAAGTGGATTTCGCTTTTTAACCGGAACATGTTGTAATCCTGATGCTGCTGCCATTTCAATAAACGCTGTCTTTTTATCTTTAGACATACCGTAAAAGGCTTGTACACGTTCTCTAAGCGGTCCTGTCACATGAAGTGATATAATCCTTCCCCCTGTAGCATCAACAAGAGAATCAACCGTTCCTTCCCCTCCATCTCCAATTGGTATTTTTACGTACTCTGCTTTAGGAAAAATTGCTCCAAAACCTCTTTCAATAGCTTCACATACTTCTATAGCTTTTAAGCTTTCTTTATATGAATCAGATGCAATAACAACTTTCACAATTATCCCCATCCTTTATTTTCGCGTTTTCTCCATTTTAAATGAAAAATATGAAAGTTGTCTTTTTAAACACAAAAAAAGCTTACATCATATGATGTAAGCTTTTCTATTAGATGGAGCCTAGCGGGATCGAACCGCTGACCTCCTGCGTGCAAGGCAGGCGCTCTCCCAGCTGAGCTAAGGCCCCTTAGTAATAAAGCGGAAGACGGGGTTCGAACCCGCGACCCCAACCTTGGCAAGGTTGTATTCTACCACTGAACTACTTCCGCGAAAATGGTGAGCCATGAAGGATTCGAACCTTCGACCCTCTGATTAAAAGTCAGATGCTCTACCAACTGAGCTAATGGCTCGTAAATGGCTGGGCTAGCTGGATTCGAACCAGCGCATGACGGAGTCAAAGTCCGTTGCCTTACCGC
>NZ_JBTGPA010000008.1:0-145296 GCF_054326875.1 Bacillus sp. BC08
CTCGACTTGCATGTATTAGGCACGCCGCCAGCGTTCATCCTGAGCCAGGATCAAACTCTCCAATAAAGTTAGTTTGTCTAGCATCTAAAAATAAAAATTGACGTTTCACGTTGTTTGTTTCGTTTAGTTTTCAAAGTTCAATATCGCGTTTCAGCGACTTTCATAATATATCATAGTATATTATTTTCGTCAACAAGTTTTTTAAGATAATTTGTATCTCTCATTTGTTGACTCTGCCTATTATATAGAGTTTTCTATTGCTATGCAAGTATTATTATAAAAAAATAAGAGGGGGAAAATCCCACCCTCTTATTCTTCAGAAGAAACCTCTTCGTTAGATTCCTCTTCTTCATCTTTTTGTGCTTTTGCTACCGTCGCTACCTCTTGCTCATCCTCTAAACGAATTAGACGAACACCTTGTGTATTACGTCCCATTTGAGAGATTTGATCAACTGGCATACGAATAATAACACCCGCTGCCGTAATTAACATGATGTCTTCTTCACCTGTTACAGATTTAACAGCTACTAACTTACCGTTTTTATCTGTAATATTACAAGTCTTCAGACCTTTACCACCACGGCTTTGTAGACGGTATTCATCAATTGGTGTACGTTTTCCATAACCATTTTTGGTTACAATTAGAACATTTACATCCTCTTCGACGATTTCCATGCCTACAACTTGATCTTCGTCACCTAATGTAATTGCTTTTACACCAGCCGCATTACGTCCCATAGAACGTACATCTTGCTCGTTAAAGCGAATTAGCATACCGTTGCTTGTTCCTACAATAATATCCTTATCACCAGATGTTAAACGTACAGATATTACTTCATCCTCTTCACGAAGAGAGATTGCAATTAAACCATTTGTACGTATATTTGCAAATGATGAAAGTGGCGTTCTCTTAGAAATACCTTGTTTTGTTGTGAAGAATAAGAATTCATCGTCACCAAATTCCCGAATTGGAATAATGGCGTTAATCCATTCACCCTTATCTACACCTAATAAGTTAATAATAGGTATACCTTTTGCTGTACGACTATACTCTGGGATTTCATATCCTTTCGTACGGTATACTTTCCCTTTATTAGTAAAGAATAAAATGTGATCATGCGTAGAAGTAGTTAATAAATGTTCTACGAAATCATCATCATTTGTTCCCATTCCTTGTACACCACGTCCACCACGATTCTGTGTTTTGTACGTAGAAGCTGGCAACCTCTTAATATAACCATTATGAGTTAACGTAATAGCGATGTTTTGCTCTGGAATCAAATCTTCATCTTCAATAAATTCCATGCCGCCAATTGTAATTTCTGTGCGTCTCTTATCATTGAAGCGCTCTTTTACTTCCGTTAATTCTTCACGAATAATTTCAAGAACTTTCTCTTCATCTGCTAAGATTGCTTTTAATTCAGCGATTAACTTCATTAAGTCTTGATATTCTTGCTCAATTTTTTCCCGTTCTAATCCTGTTAAACGTTGCAGACGCATATCTAAAATTGCTTGCGCTTGTTTCTCACTTAAACCGAAACGTTCCATTAAGCCTTGCTTTGCAATATCTGCTGTTTTCGAACTACGAATTAACGTAATAACTTCATCAAGGTGATCTAGAGCAATTCTTAATCCTTCTAAAATATGAGCACGCGCCTCTGCTTTTTCTAATTCATAAGCAGTACGTCGACGAATTACTACCTTCTGATGCTCCAAGTAATGATATAAATTTTGTTTTAAATTCAATACTTGTGGCTCTCCATTTACAAGAGACAACATATTAATACCGAAACTTGTTTGAAGTGCTGTATGTTTATATAGATTATTTAATAGTACATTGGCATTAGCATCACGGCGTACTTCCATAACAATACGCATACCGTTTCGATCTGACTCATCACGTAAATCCGTAATACCTTCAATTTTCTTATCACGAACTAATTCTGCGATTTTTTCAATTAATCGTGCCTTATTAACTTGATAAGGTAGTTCAGTTACGAGAATAGATTGTTTACCATTTGACTTCTCTTCAATTTCAACTTTAGCTCGAAGCATAATAGAGCCTCTACCTGTTTCATACGCTCTTCGAATCCCACTTCGTCCCAAAATTAAACCTGCTGTTGGAAAATCAGGTCCTGGAATAAACTCCATTAATTCCGCAATCGTAATGTCAGGATTATGACTTAGTGCCAATACACCATCAATTACTTCACCGAGTTGATGAGGCGGGATATTTGTTGCCATGCCAACCGCAATACCCGTCGTACCATTCACTAATAAATTAGGGAAACGCGCTGGCAATACAATTGGCTCTCTTTCAGAACCATCATAGTTATCTTGATAATCAATCGTATTTTTTGAAATATCACGTATTAATTCCATAGAAATCTTAGACATTCTTGCTTCTGTATAACGCATCGCTGCTGCTGAATCGCCATCAACAGAACCAAAGTTACCATGCCCATCAACAAGCATATAACGCTGACTAAAATCTTGCGCCATACGTACCATCGTCTCGTAAACAGCTGAATCACCGTGAGGGTGATACTTACCAATTACTTCACCGACAATACGCGCTGATTTCTTATACGCTTTATCAGCTGTAATTCCTAAATCATTCATCGCATATAAAACCCTACGATGCACAGGTTTTAATCCATCACGAACATCTGGTAATGCACGAGATACGATAACACTCATTGCGTAATCTAAAAACGATGTACGCATTTCATGACTAATATTAATTTCTCGAATTCGTGCTTGTTGTTGATTGTCTGACATCAACGAGCACCTCCTCTTACATTTCCGTTACACATACATTGATTTATATGTAGAAGACAGGAATACTTAGATTCCTGTCATTACCCATTTAAATATCAAGGTTTTTCACGTATTTTGCATTTTCTTGGATAAAGTTACGACGCGGCTCTACTTTATCTCCCATTAAAATTTCAAATGTTTCATCCGCTTCAATTGCATCTTGAAGAGAAACTTGAAGTAACGAACGTACTTCTGGGTCCATTGTCGTCTCCCATAACTGAGTTGGATTCATTTCCCCTAGACCTTTATAACGCTGAATTCCCGGCTTAGGTTGGGCTGGTAATTCCGCTAAGATTTTTTCAAGTTCCTTATCGTTGTAAGCATATTGAATTTTCTTACCTTGTTGTACTTTAAACAAAGGTGGCTGTGCGATATATATATAACCACACTCAATTATTTGACGCATATAACGATAGAAGAACGTTAATAATAGGGTACGAATATGCGCACCATCAACATCGGCATCAGTCATAATAATAACTTTATGATAGCGTGCTTTTTCAATATCGAAGTCTCCGCCGATATTTGTACCGATCGCTGTAATAATTGTACGAACTTCATCATTTGATAAAATCTTATCTAAACGTGCCTTTTCGACATTAATAATTTTACCCTTCAACGGTAAGATTGCTTGGAAATGACGATCGCGCCCTTGCTTCGCAGAACCACCCGCAGAGTCACCCTCTACGATATAAATTTCACTAATTGCTGGATCTTTAGAAGAACAGTCTGCCAATTTCCCTGGTAAACTTGAAACTTCTAAAGCACTCTTTCGGCGAGTTAACTCACGAGCCTTTTTAGCTGCTACACGTGCACGGGCTGCCATCGTCCCTTTATCTATAATTTTACGCGCAACATTGGGATTTTCCAGTAAGAACTTTTCAAATGCCTCTGAGAACACTGACTCTGTAATCGTTCTTGCTTCACTATTTCCAAGTTTCGTCTTCGTTTGTCCTTCGAATTGCGGATTTGGATGTTTAATCGACACAATTGCCGTTAAACCTTCACGAACGTCTTCACCAGTTAAATTACTATCCGCATCTTTTAAAATATTATTTTTACGGCCATAATCGTTGATCACACGAGTTAAGGCTGTTTTAAATCCTACCTCATGTGTACCACCTTCATACGTATGAATATTATTTGTAAATGAGTAAATATGATTTGTATATCCTTCGTTATATTGAAGCGCAACTTCAACTTGAATACCATCTTTTGAACCTTCTACATATACAGGTTCTTCATGAATTGGCTGTTTTGAACGATTTAAATGTTCAACATATGATTTAATTCCACCTTCATAATGGAATTCTTTCTTCTGTTTATGTTCACGTTTATCTTCAATTGTTAATTTAATATTACGATTTAAAAATGCTAATTCGCGCATACGAGTTGCTAACGTATCAAATTCGTATACTATTGTTTCCTGAAAAATTTCTGGATCTGGTTTAAATCGAGTTATCGTTCCTGTTTGATCTGTGTCACCAATGACTTTTAAATCCGCAACCGGAATACCTCGTTCGTATTTTTGATAATGGATTTTTCCTTCACGATGTACAAATACCTCTAGTTCCGTTGATAGAGCATTTACTACAGATGCCCCAACACCATGCAAACCGCCAGAAACTTTATAACCGCCACCGCCAAACTTACCACCAGCATGAAGAACGGTCATTATAACTTCTACAGCAGGACGTCCCATTTTTTCTTGTATACCAACTGGAATACCACGTCCATTATCCGTTACACGAATACTATTATCTTCTTCGATACTAACGTTAATTTCATCACAATACCCTGCAAGTGCTTCATCGATACTATTATCGACGATCTCCCACACAAGATGGTGAAGTCCTTTTCCACTTGTAGATCCAATATACATACCAGGACGTTTTCGCACCGCTTCTAATCCTTCAAGTACCTGTATCTGACTTTCATCATATGAGTTTTCTTCCATTTGCTTTTGTTCCATTGACACAAAGATCACCTACTTTTCCATTTAAATAGGGATTACGCCCTATCTATTTCACAATCTACCGTGCCGTTCGTTACATGAATTGTTTTCGCTTCTTTTAATGTTTCGTGTTCAATTCCGTCGACACTCGTCGTTGTCACAAATGTTTGCACTTTTCCTTGAATTGTATTTAACAGATGCGATTGACGATAATCATCTAATTCTGATAATACATCATCCAATAAAAGAATCGGATATTCCTTAACTTCTGAGTAAATCAATTCAATTTCAGCTAATTTTAGGGACAGTGCGGTCGTTCGTTGTTGTCCTTGCGAACCAAAGACTTGAACATTTTTACTATTAACGAAGAATTGTAAATCATCACGATGAGGACCAATTAAAGTCGTACCACGGAAAATCTCACGTTGTTTCACAGATTGAAAATTTTCATAGTATACTTCTTTTATTTTCGACAAATCCATTGATTCTGATACATCTACACTTGGTTTATAGACAATTTCTAATTCTTCTAATCCACGGCTTATACCGCGATGAATTGGAGCTGCCCATTCTTGTAGTAAATGCAAAAATTCAAACCGTTTTTGCAATATTTTTGCACCATGCTCAATAAGTTGAAGTGTAAATACATCCAACATCGTTTCCTCATTCTTACTATTCCCTTGCATCTTTTTCAGCAAGTGATTTCGTTGCGTGAGCACCTTTTGATATTGACTCAATTCATACAAATAGACTGGGGCTATTTGTCCTAATTCCATATCTAAAAAGCGTCTTCTTACTTGAGGGCTTCCTTTTACAAGATTTAAATCTTCTGGGGCAAACATGACAACATTCATCATGCCAATATATTGACTCAATTTTTGTTGTTCAAGTTGATTTAATTTTGCCTTTTTACCTTTTTTCGAAATATTTAATTCCAAAGACAAAGAACTATTTCTCTTTTGTAATTTCCCTTTAATTTGACCGAAGTCTTCATCCCAACGGATAAGCTCGCGATCATTAGAGGTTCTATGAGATTTCGCCATCGCTAAAACGTAAATAGCTTCCATCAAATTCGTTTTCCCTTGCGCGTTTTCACCGATAATCACATTCACTTTATCTTCAAAGGAAAGCTCTAACTTTTCATAATTGCGATAGTTTTTTAACTGTATTTCTGAAATAAACAAAGGGCTCCCCCTTTATGCCTGAACTTGGAAACTTCCGCTTCCTGGAATTTCAATAATATCGTTCGCATATAATTTGCGACCTCTTCTATTTTCAAGTTCTTGATTCACGTACACTTCATATTCTTGTAAAAACCATTTTACAGCGCCACCTGTATCAATTACATCGGCTAACTTTAAAAATTGTCCTAGTGTAATATACTCTGTTGAAATTTTAATACGTTTCATAAAATCGCTCACTTTCTGAAAGTGTTCATTCTTTCATTGTACTAAATAAACTAACATTAGGAAAGTAATACCCAAAAATCAAATAAGGGCTACTAGTATCTGAAAACTAGCAACCCTTACTTCTTACTTAGTAAGTACGAACCGGTAAAATTAATTGAATAATGGACTCATCATTTACTGTGCGAATTAAGAATGGTCTCATTGCGCCAGTAAAGCTAATTTTAATTTCAGTACTATCTAAAGCTTTTAGTGCATCCATCATATATTTTGCACTAAAAGATATTTTTAACTCTTCCCCATCTACTTTTTCACATTGAACTTCTTCTACTACTTTCCCGATTTCTGGTGAATTCGAAGAAATTTCTAGCATTTCCTGTTCTAAAGTTGATAATTTTACAACATTATTACGACCATCTCTTGCTAATAAAGATGCACGGTCAATTGCTTGTAAAAATTCTTTTGTATTTACAAAAATATCTGTTTTACTTTCAGCTGGAATTAAACGAGTTGTATCAGGATAATTCCCTTCTAACAATCTTGAGAAGAATAATAAATGCTTTGTACGGAATAATACTTGATACTCCGTAATAACGATATCTACCATTTCTTCAGACTCATCTAGAATTTTGCTTAATTCATTTAAGCTTTTACCCGGAATAACAACATTTGCTTGAAATTCATCTGCGATTCCTTCGATTTTTGCTTTTCGAAGAGCTAACCTGTGACTATCTGTAGCAATGCAAGTTAATTCGCTGTTATATACTTTCCAGTTTACACCTGTCAAGATCGGTCTTGTTTCAGAAGTGGAAACTGCAAATACAGTTTGTCTGATCATATGTTTTAGTAAATCTGTTGGAATCTTAAAAACATGATGTTCTTCAATTTGTGGTAACAATGGATATTCAGCAGAATCTAAACCATTTAAATTAAACTCCGATTTTCCAGAAGTTATTTTCGTCATAAAATGATTTTCCACAGAAATTTCGACAGTCTCTTTAGGTAATTTTTTTACAATCTCACTAAAATATTTTGCTTGTAAAATAATACTTCCTGATTGCGCTACTTCTACGATTTCTTTTCCATCGTCTTCAACTGGGATAAAGGATTCAATAGAAATATCAGCATCGCTTCCTGTTAACGTAACCCCTTCTTCTGTAGCGACAATTTTAATTCCTGTAAGGATCGGAATTGTTGTACGAGAAGAAACAGCCTTCATTACATCTTGTACACTTCTTACAAGATAGTCTTTTTGTATTGTAAAACGCATAAAGAAAAACCTCCGGTAAGTATAAGATTTTATTTAATTAATAAAGATAAAAAATAGTAGTAATAGTAATAGGGCTTGTGGATATGTGGATAACCCCGCTAAAGGATGTAAAAACAGTCTATCTACATGTGGATAGACTGTGCGTAAAACAAGGTAAGTTATTCACACTATTCAGCTACTACTTTAAAATATCGTTAATTTCTTCAACTTGCTTTTGTAATTGCGTATCCGTTTTAAGTAGCTTAGAAATTTTTTCATGGGCATGGATAACTGTTGTATGATCACGTCCACCAAATTCTTCACCTATTTTAGGTAAGGAGGAGTCTGTAAGTTCGCGTGATAAATACATTGCAATTTGGCGAGGGAAGGCAACTGATTTTGTTCGCTTTTTCGCCTTGAAATCTTCCAATTTTATTTGATAAACATCTCCAACAGCTTTTTGAATATCATAAATAGAGATAATTTTTGGTTTAGAATTTGGAATAATATCTTTAAGTGCTTCAGCTGCTAAATCGGCATTAATATCTTTGTTAATTAAAGATGAATAAGCTACAACTCTTATGAGTGCACCTTCTAGTTCACGAATGTTTGAATCAATTTGATTTGCAATATAAAGCATAACCTCATTTGGTATATCGAGTCCTTCAGCCTTTGCTTTTTTACGTAAAATTGCAATTCGTGTTTCTAAATCTGGTGGCGTAATATCCGTAATGAGTCCCCATTCAAAGCGAGAACGAAGACGGTCTTCTAAAGTTGGAATTTCTTTTGGTGGCCGATCACTTGAAATTACAATTTGTTTACTTTCTTCGTGTAATGCATTGAATGTATGGAAAAACTCTTCTTGAGTTTGTTCTTTTCCTGCTAGAAATTGAATATCATCTATCAATAAAACATCTACATTACGGTATTTATTACGGAAATCGACCGCTTTATTATCACGAATAGAATTAATGAATTCATTTGTAAATTTTTCTGATGATAAATATACAACCTTCGCGTTTGGATTATGTTCAATTACATAATGACCAATTGCATGCATTAAATGAGTCTTTCCGAGTCCAACGCCCCCGTAAATAAAGAGGGGATTATATGCTTTAGCTGGTGCTTCAGCTACGGCCAATGAAGCAGCGTGAGCAAAACGGTTACCAGAGCCAATAACAAATGTATCAAACGTATATTTTGGATTTAGCATACTCTGTGGTAAATGATTAGAATCATCTTGTGCTGAATTTGGTTTAGAAGGAGGAAGATCAATCTCCTCTTCAGCTTGACTTTGGGGAATAATAAAGCGAATAGCTAATTTTGCCCCCGTTAAATCGTAAAGTGTTTCCGAAATTAGCTCTGAATAATGAGATTCTAACCAATCACGAGCGAATTCATTTGGAGCCGTAATTGTTAATACGTCTTTCTTTAAATTATGCGCGGTTGTTGACTTTAACCATGTTTCATAACTTGGCTTACTGACCTTTTTTTCTAGTTCTTTTAAGGCGCTGTTCCATAAATCAGAGATGTTTTCCAAAGGTGTCCCTCCTTTACTAAGATGGTAAAAGAATAAGGTTGCGCAACAAATGTACAACCTAAATAAATATAAAATGTATATTTATACGAAACGTATTTTAAAACCTAAAAACGTCGTTTGTATATGAGATAGGGTTTTCGACAAAAAAAGCGAATGTGGATAATCATTTACCCACATGTGATTAAAACTGTCCACATGTTATACACAAATTGTGGATAAGATAAAGATGTGGAAAACTTATTCAAAGTGAAAACACAACTATAATATCAAAAAAAAGTAGCTATAGCAATGAATTTCAGAAAGTTATCCACAAAATCAATACCTTGTGGAATAAACTTGTCCACAACACGATATACTGTGTAAAAGTGTGAGAAGAGTTTGTGGATATAAAAAACAAGAAAAAACATTTATCCACAAGGAAATGTAGGGTCTGTGAAAAAGTATGTGAATAGGTTCAAAATGAATATTTGATGAAAATTTCGAGAACCATTGACATTTTCCTAGTTGATTAACTATAATTTATAGGACTGTCTTTAACAGATATTCCTCAGGGAGGTGTCATATAATGAAAAGAACTTACCAACCAAATAAACGTAAGCGCAGCAAAGTACATGGTTTCCGCAGCCGTATGAGCACAGCGAACGGACGTAAAGTGCTAGCAGCTCGTCGTCGTAAAGGAAGAAAAGTATTATCTGCGTAGACCACTGATCGTTCAGTGGTCTTTTTTTCTAATAATAGTGAATTTCCACTGATGAACTACAGGAGTGTCAATTGATATGAAGAAAACACATCGTATAAAAAAGAATGATGAATTCCAGACGGTTTTTCAAAAAGGAAAATCGAATGCGAATCGTCAGCTTGTTGTCTATCAACTAGATAAGGCAGAGCAGCCAAACTTTCGTATTGGTCTTTCTGTCAGCAAAAAAATAGGAAATGCAGTAGTGCGTAACCGAATTAAACGTATGATTCGCCAGTCAATCACAGAATTAAAAGATGAGATAGATTCTGGAAAAGATTTTGTTATAATAGCAAGGAAGCCTTGTGCAGAGATGACATATGAAGAATTAAAGAAAAGCTTAATTCATGTCTTTAAACGCTCTGGTATGAAAAGAATAAAAAAGTAGCGTAAGGAAATGAATTACACTATATACATACCGAAACAAGGAGGAGCAGGCTTTGAAAAAGAAAATAGGTTTACTAGCCATGGTTATTGCATTAATGGCAATTGCTACTGGCTGTAGTGAAGTGAATCAGCCGATTACGCCGAAAAGTACTGGAATTTGGAATGAATATTTCGTATATCCGCTTTCTCAGTTAATTACGTATTTTGCCAACTTATTTGGTAGTAATTACGGTTTAGCAATCGTTGTTACAACGCTTATCATTCGTTTTGCATTATTACCATTAATGATTAAACAAACGAAGAGTACGAAAGCAATGCAGGCGTTACAACCAGAAATGGTGAAGTTAAAAGAGAAATATAGTTCTAAAGATCAAGCAACACAGCAAAAACTACAGCAAGAAATGATGCAGTTATATCAAAAAAATGGTGTAAACCCATTAGCAGGATGTTTACCAATCTTTGTTCAGATGCCTATTTTATTCGCGTTTTACCATGCGATCATGAGAACAGCAGAAATTAGTAAGCATACATTCTTATGGTTCGACTTAGGACAGGCAGACCCGTTCTATATCTTACCGGTTGTTGCGGCAATTACGACATTTATTCAGCAAAAGCTTGCAATGGCAGGAACAGCTGGTCAAAATCCGCAAATGGCAATGATGATTTGGCTTATGCCAATTATGATTTTAGTCTTTGCAATTAACTTCCCAGCTGCATTATCACTTTACTGGGTTGTTGGTAATATCTTTGGTATCGCTCAAATGTACTTGATCAAGGGGCCAGAAATTAAGGCTAGTAAGGCAGGAGGATCAAGCAAGTGAGTGTAATTACTGCTAAAGGACAAACAGTCGAGCTGGCAGTACAGGATGCTTTAAGACAATTAAATGTTTCAGAAGACCGAGTAGATATAAATATTATCGATGAAGGTAAAAGAGGGTTCCTAGGTTTATTTGGGAATCGACCTGCAGTAGTAGAAGTTGTATTGAAGAAAGATCCGATTCAAGAATGTGAAGAATATTTAAAAAATGTGATTCGCGATATGGGTGTGGAAGCTGAGATTAGTAAAATTGTAAAAGGACGTGAAGTTGAATTTACAATTTCTGGCAAAAACATAGGTGTTTTGATTGGAAAAAGAGGAAACACCTTAAATTCTTTACAGTATTTAACAAAGCTTGTGGCGAATCGTAATACGAAGCAGTATATTGGCATCACACTTGATGCTGAAAATTATCGTAATAAAAGAAAAGGTACATTAGAAGCCCTTTCTTATCGATTAGCAAAACAAGTAGTAAGTACGAAAAAAAGGGTTGTGTTGGAGCCTATGCCATCTTTTGAACGAAAGATTATCCATCAAGCATTATCTAATCATCAAAATATCATTACAACTTCTGAAGGAAAAGAACCACATCGACATGTTGTAATATCTTCCAAGTGACCGGTTACTCAATTGAGTGCCGGTTTTTTTGAGCGAAAAATAAGTGTGGATAACTAAAAAACACTAAACTTATCCACTGTGAATAAGTTTAGTGTTTTTTACATGAGGACATAATAAAATGAGTTATTATTCTTTTGTAGATAGGTTCGTTATGGTATTCTAATAATTTAGTGAAGAAAATAATCATGTTGAAATAGAGATAAATAAGCAAGTGAGGTGAAAGGACATGGAATTTGATACAATTGCCGCGATTTCCACAGCGCTTGGAGAGGGTGCAATTGCCATTGTTCGAGTAAGTGGGGATGATGCGGTTGAAAAAGTTAATCGTATTTTTAAAGGGAAGGATTTAACAGAGGTTCCTTCTCACACAATTCATTATGGTCATATTGTTGATTTAGATACAAATCAGGTTATTGAAGAAGTGATGGTGTCTATTCTACGTGCACCAAGGACTTTTACACGTGAAAATATAGTAGAAATTAACTGTCACGGTGGACTTGTTTCGGTAAACAAAGTGTTGCAGCTTATTTTAGCGCAAGGAGTACGATTAGCGGAGCCTGGTGAATTTACGAAACGTGCTTTTTTAAATGGCCGTATTGATTTATCACAAGCAGAAGCTGTTATGGACTTAATCCGTGCAAAAACAGATCGTGCAATGAACGTAGCGATTAATCAAATGGAAGGACGATTATCTAAATTAATCGGCCGTCTGCGTCAGGACATATTAGAAACGTTAGCTCATGTTGAGGTAAACATAGATTACCCGGAATATGATGATGTGGAAGAAATGACACATAATATTTTAATTGAGAAAGCTACACATGTTCGTGCCGAAATTGCAAAAATATTAGAAACATCGAAACAAGGAAAAATTTTACGGGAAGGTATTGCTACTGCGATCATCGGTAGACCTAACGTTGGGAAGTCATCGCTATTAAATAGTCTCGTTCAGGAGAAAAAGGCAATTGTAACGGATATTGCAGGAACAACTCGTGATGTTATTGAAGAGTACGTTAATGTGCGTGGTGTACCACTTAAACTTATAGATACAGCCGGAATTCGTGAAACAGAAGATGTTGTTGAAAGAATTGGTGTAGAGCGTTCAAAAGAAATGATGAGCCAAGCTGATTTAGTTTTAGTTGTCGTTAATTATAGCGAGGCTTTGACGAATGAGGATGAAGATCTATTCCGTGCCGTACAAGGAAAAGATTTCATTGTTATTGTAAATAAGACTGATTTACCGCAAACAATTGATATGGAACGTGTTACAGAATTAGCAGCGGGAAATCGTGTTATTACAACATCGTTAATTGAGGAACAAGGAATAGATGAGCTTGAAAAGGCAATAGCTGACTTATTCTTTGAAGGAGCAATCGATTCTGCAGATGTGACATATGTTTCTAATGCAAGACATATTGGATTATTAACACAAGCAGGAAAAACAATTGGAGATGCGATTGAGGCGATAGAAAATGGTGTTCCAATTGATATGGTACAAATTGATTTAACAAGAACGTGGGAAATACTTGGTGAAATTACTGGTGATACGGTCCATGAAAGCCTAATTGACCAGCTGTTCTCTCAATTTTGTTTAGGAAAATAATATAGTGATGTTTTAGAAAGATAGAGATTATTAGGAGGAATAAACAATGGGATACAATGCCGGTTCATACGATGTCATAGTAATCGGTGCAGGTCATGCAGGATGTGAAGCTGGTCTTGCGGCAGCACGAATGGGCTCCAACACATTAATGTTAACAATTAATTTAGATATGGTAGCGTTTATGCCATGTAACCCTTCTGTTGGTGGACCAGCAAAAGGGATTGTTGTTCGTGAAATTGATGCATTAGGCGGAGAAATGGGACGCAACATTGATAAAACACATATTCAAATGCGTATGTTAAATACGGGTAAAGGACCAGCTGTACGCGCACTTCGAGCACAAGCAGATAAGTTCTCTTACCAGCATGAATTAAAGAAAACAATTGAAGAAACACCAAACCTAACGTTGTTCCAAGGAATGGTAGAGCGTTTAATCGTTGAAGATGGCGAATGTAAAGGGGTAATTACGCAATCTGGTGCTGAATATACAGCAAAGACAGTAGTAATTACGACTGGAACATTTTTACGCGGTGAGATTATTATGGGGGATTTAAAGTATTCGAGCGGTCCGAATAATCAACAACCATCTATTACTTTATCGGAGCATTTAGAGGAGCTTGGATTTGATCTTGTTAGATTTAAAACAGGTACACCTCCGCGTGTAAATAGTAATACAATTGATTACAGTAAAACAGAAATTCAGCCAGGTGATGATAAACCACGATCTTTCTCTTTTGAAACGACAAAATTTATTATGGATCAAATTCCATGTTGGTTGACGTATACAAGTACGGAAACACATCGTTTAATAGATGAAAACCTACATCGCTCAGCTATGTATTCTGGTATGATTAAGGGAACAGGACCTAGATATTGTCCTTCAATTGAAGACAAAGTAGTAAGGTTTAATGATAAACCACGTCATCAAATTTTCTTAGAGCCAGAGGGACGTAATACACAAGAAGTGTATGTACAAGGTTTATCCACAAGCTTACCAGAAGATGTGCAGCGTGATATGCTTAGAACAATCCCTGGTCTAGAAAACGTTGAAATGATGCGTACAGGTTATGCAATTGAATATGATGCGATTGTGCCAACACAACTATGGCCAACACTTGAAACGAAAAAAATTAAGAATTTATATACAGCAGGGCAGATTAACGGAACTTCTGGTTATGAAGAGGCCGCAGGACAAGGGCTTATGGCTGGGATTAATGCAGCATGTCGTTCTTTAGGCAAAAAAGAAGTTATTTTAGGTCGCGAGGATGCTTATATTGGTGTCTTAATTGATGATCTTGTAACGAAAGGTACAAATGAACCATATCGTTTATTAACGTCTCGTGCAGAATATCGCCTATTATTACGCCATGATAATGCTGATCTTCGTTTAACTGAAGTTGGTCGTGAAATTGGATTAATTAAAGAAGAGCGCTATGAGCGATTTACAAATAAAAAATTACAAATTGAACAGGAAAAGGAACGTTTAAGCAGCATCATTATTAAGCCACGTCCTGAAGTTCAAGAATTAATTCGTAGCATTGGCGGAAGTGAATTGAAAGATGGAATACGTGCAAGTGACTTATTACGTCGTCCAGAGATGACATATGAGCACATTCATCTTTTAGTACCAAGTGAAGTAGAATTAAGTGATGAAGTGACAGAGCAAGTTGAAATTCAGATTAAGTACGAAGGATATATTGAAAAATCTTTACAGCAAGTAGAGCGCATGAAGAAAATGGAAAACAAAAAAATCCCTGTGGATATTGATTATGATGCGATTTCTAGTCTTGCCTCAGAAGCTAGACAGAAATTGAAAGATGTTCGTCCACTTTCAATGGGGCAGGCTTCACGTATTTCTGGCGTAAACCCAGCGGATGTTTCCATTTTACTTGTGTATATTGAACAAGGAAAAATTGCGCGAGTATCGAACCAATAAATAGTAAGGAGATATTGCTAGATGAACATAGAACAATTTCAATCTATGCTAGAAGAGAAGGGGATCACCCTCTCTTCTAGACAGTTAGAGCAGTTCGAAATCTACTTCGAAACATTAGTAGAGTGGAATGAAAAAATGAATTTAACGGCTATTACGGAGAAAGAAGAAGTATATTTAAAACACTTTTTTGATTCTATTACAGCTGCCTTTTATTATGATTTTTCAAAACCATTCTCAATTTGTGATGTTGGCGCAGGAGCTGGATTCCCAAGTATTCCTTTAAAAATCTGTTTCCCGCACTTAAAAGTGACAATTGTAGACTCATTGCAAAAACGCATTAATTTCCTAAATCATTTAGCACAAAAGTTGGAATTAAGTGACGTTGCGTTTTGTCATGATCGTGCTGAAACATTTGGGAAAAAAGAAGGTGTACGTGAATCGTACGATATTGTAATGGCACGTGCAGTTGCGCGTCTTTCGGTATTGAGTGAGCTATGTTTACCACTTGTAAAAGTTGGAGGAACATTCATTGCAATGAAAGGCGCTGCAGCAAACGAAGAAATTGAAAATGGCAAGTATGCTTTAGAGGTGCTAGGCGGGGATCTAAAAGAAATGTCTACGTTCCAATTACCGTTTGAAGAAAGTGAACGTAATATTTTATTAATCGAGAAAAAGCGCAAGACACCAAAGAAATATCCACGCAAACCGGGAACACCCAATAAATTACCTATTGAAAAATAAATCTTATTAGACGTAAGATTAAATTATATAAATGAAAACGTAAATGTTTCATAGGAAACATTTTATGGAGAATAGTCAATAGGCCTAAAAGGTGGTGGAATATGTATGAAAAATACGTTTTCTCGTTTATTTGGCTTTGGAGATAAAGAGAGCGAATTCGAATTACAAGACGAAAGCCATGAAGAAATAGATAAAAAGGTATATGAAGAAATACAAGAAATTCCGATAGTAAATATTACCCCTAACCGTTATCAACCAAGAACAGTTTTTGATGATGCGCGTATTGAAGAGCTAGCATTAACGATTCGTACACATGGACTTATTCAGCCAATTGTTGTGAGGCAATATGAGGATGATAAGTACGAGATTATTGCTGGGGAAAGACGTTTCCGTGCCGCAACAAAGTTAGGGTGGGAAAAGGTTCCTGCAATTATAAAAAACTTAAATGATACAGAGACAGCTTCTGTAGCTTTAATTGAAAACTTGCAACGTGAGGAACTAACAGCAATCGAGGAAGCTGTGGCATATCAAAAGCTAATTGAGTTACATAATTTAACACAAGAAGCATTGGCGCAACGACTTGGAAAAGGACAATCCACAATCGCAAATAAGTTGCGATTGTTAAAGTTGCCTGAAGAAATAAAAAGTGCGTTATTAGAAAAAAGCATTACAGAAAGACATGCTCGCGCGCTCATTCCTTTAAAAAATGAGGAATTACAACTGAAGGTTTTACAGGAAATTGTGGAGAAACAGCTGAATGTAAAGCAAACAGAGGAACGAATTGCGAAATTACTAGAGGAAGCAAAACCGAAGCGTAAGGCAAAGCAAAAAGCAGTAAGTCGAGATACGAGAATTGCCATGAATACAATTAGGCAGTCATTACAAATGGTTGCTGACAGTGGTTTAAATGTTAATTCTGAGGAAGAAGAATTTGATGAGTACTATCAAATTACAATTCAAATTCCAAAGAAAAAATAATAATGGCGTGTTAGAGACCTTATCCTATTGGATAGGTCTCTTTTACTATATTTTCTTGTTAGATGAAGAAGGAGTTTACAAATAAATTTTGAAGTTTAATAAGGACGTAAAAGAAAAACTTTTATTTCATGTTACAATAAACGTAATTGTTACTAGAATAAGATAGAAAGGTTGAAAGTAGGTGACATCATGGGAAAAATCATTGCTATTGCCAATCAAAAAGGTGGCGTTGGGAAAACAACCACATCTGTTAATTTAGGGGCTGGATTAGCACAAGTAGGTAAAAAGGTCCTTCTTGTAGATATTGATGCTCAAGGAAATGCAACGACTGGTGTGGGAATTGAAAAATCCGAATTAGATCAATGTATTTACAATGTTCTTGTGGAAGATGCAGATGTTCAAGGGGTTATACGTAAAACCGCAACTGAAAACTTAGATGTTCTACCCGCTACAATTCAATTAGCAGGTGCTGAAATTGAATTGGTACCGACTATTTCCCGGGAAGTACGTTTACAAAGGGCATTACAGCCAGTTCGTGATGAATATGACTATATTATTATCGACTGTCCCCCGTCCTTAGGGTTATTAACGATTAATGCATTAACCGCAGCAGATTCTGTTATTATTCCTGTTCAATGCGAATATTACGCACTGGAAGGATTAAGTCAGCTATTAAATACAGTTCGACTTGTGCAAAAGCACTTAAATAAAAATCTAGCAATTCAAGGTGTATTGCTAACAATGTTGGATGCCCGTACGAATTTAGGGATTCAGGTTATAGATGAAGTGAAAAAATACTTTAGAGATAAAGTATACCGTTCGATTATTCCTCGTAATGTTCGTTTAAGTGAAGCACCAAGTCATGGGAAACCAATTATGCAGTATGACGCTAAATCAAGAGGGGCAGAAGTATATATAGATTTAGCAGAGGAAGTGATTGCAGGTGGCTAAAGGATTAGGAAGAGGAATCAATGTGTTTTTTCCTGATTTAGATGTAAAAGAAGAAGAGACAATTCAGGAGATTGCGATAACTGAATTAAGACCGAATCCATATCAACCACGTAAACACTTTAATAAAGAGGCGATTCAAGAATTGTCGGCTTCTATTAAAGAGCACGGCATACTGCAACCATTAATTGCTAGAAAGAGTATTAAAGGATATGAAATCGTTGCAGGCGAAAGAAGATATCGTGCTGCCAAAGAGGCGGGGCTCGAAAAGGTACCTGCTGTTGTAAGACAATTAAATGAGCAGCAAATGATGGAGTTTGCATTGCTTGAAAACTTACAACGAGAAGATTTAAATCCAATGGAAGAAGCAATGGCATATCAAATGTTAATGAATGAGCTAAATATAACGCAGGAACAATTAGCAAAACGTCTTGGTAAGAGCAGACCTTACATTGCAAACTATACGCGGTTATTAAGCCTCCCTTCTTTTGTGCAAGATATGATTGCAAATGGCCAACTTTCAATGGCTCATGGGAGAACTTTGCTTACGATAAAAGATGAAGAACAATTAAAATCTTTATTAAAACGAATCGAAAAAGAAGGATTAAATGTTCGTCAACTAGAGGGAATTGTTCAGGAGATTAATCAACGCGTTTCACGTGAAACAAAACAAGTGAAAAAAGAGAGAAATATATTTTTTGTAGAACGCGAAACGTTCTTAAGAGAAAAGTTTGGCACAGATGTGAAGATTAAAGAAACGAAAAAAGAAAAAGGTAAAATCGAAATTGAATTTTTTAATAAAGAAGATTTAAATCGTATTTTAGAATTATTAGCACAGAAAAACTAAAAAGCAAACCATCTTATTATTTATAGATGGTTTGCTTTTTTTAATACAGATAATTTTTGGTCTGTTTCTTTTATACTTTGTGCAATGACATCAGCCATTTTCATGACTAAACTTAATCTCGTATTCTGCAGGACGAAAAACTCCATAAAACCATTTAGATTTACGATGCCGTGAATATGTAAATCACCAACAGCAGGTAACTTTTTGTTCATCGCAGCTCCAGGTTTACTAGGCCCCATTCCGGTAGTGATGGAACCGATATTTTGAGACTTTCCTAAACAGGCATCAACCGCAATTATAAACGAATTTGGATTATCTTTCTGTATATTCTGAATTTTTTCTTCTAAATTTAGTGCATGTACTGGCTCATCTAGTGTGCCAAACAATTGGAAGTTTTTAATTCCTACTTGTTCTAGTTTCGTACCGACTAACGGACCAAGTGCATCGCCTGTAGAACGATCTGTTCCAATACAAACGAGAATAATCGGTATATTTGTTTTAATAGGGATATGGGAAAGTAAGAAATTACTAATGATCTCGGAGGCTTCTACGTCTTGGTGCATAACATTTTGAGTTTCTTTTTCGAAAAAGGGTAAGCGAAAACTTCCAATATTCATGAAGCATCCATCCTTTTAATAAATTTTCAAAATATGTTATATGGTGAGTAAAATGGAAAACTATAAGTGCGTACTTCTTGTAAAACTTGAGTGAAAACGGAAATAATAGTACTAGTATATATATATTTGTTCCATTTTATACCTGTATGGAAGTTAACAAATATAATTAAAGTCATAAAATTTTTTCAGCAATTAGGAGACTTCTGATACAATAAGAAGGATAACTAAAAAGAAATTTTGGCTGGAGAGGTAGAGGTACATGGATTTATTAACAAAGTGGTTTAATGCCACAAAACAGTATTTATTAAATGCTGATCGTTGGGCTGATATTGGAACAGCGACATTGAAAATATGTATTATTTTAATAATTGGTGCGGTTGTTGTACGAGTTGCGCGTGCAATTGTGCGAAATGCGTTTCGTATGGGAAGCCGTTCGCCAATTCAAATTTCAGAACGTCGTACAGTTACAGTAGCGAAGTTACTTGAAAATATTGTGGCATACGTTGTTATGTTTATTATGTTAATTGCGATTTTGGGTGTGTTTAATATTAATGCATCTGGTCTATTAGCGGGTGCCGGGGTAATTGGTTTAGCAGTCGGATTTGGTGCTCAAAGTTTAGTGAAAGATGTCATTACGGGGTTATTTATTTTGCTAGAAGATCAATTTTCAGTAGGTGACTATGTGAAAATTGGGCAGTTTGAAGGTGTCGTTCTAGAAATTGGACTTCGTACAACGAAAGTAAAGAGTTGGACAGGTGAAATTCATACTTTACCAAACGGAAGTATCATTCAAGTTACGAACTATTCCGTTAGTAATAGTGTAGCATTTGTTGATGTATCCATTTCGTATGAGGCTGATATAGCGAAAGCGGAGCAAGTCATTGAAGATTTATTAGAAGAATTACCTGCACAGTATACGCAAATGGTAGCAAGGCCTCAGTTATTAGGTGTGCAAACATTGGCTGCATCAGAAGTTATATTACGTGTTATTGCGGAAGTAGAGCCGATGCAACATGCGGTTGTTGCAAGAGCCCTTCGTAAAGAAATTAAAAATCGTCTAGATTTACATGGAATTGAAATTCCATATCCACGTATGGTTTTATATAATCGTGAAGAATTGGTGAGTGGAAAAGCAATTTAGTATGGAGAGGGGTTTGGAGAATGGAGCAAAAGCAGTATAACTTGTACGATGTTGTGGAAATGAAGAAAGCCCACCCATGTGGTGAGAATCGCTGGAAGATTATTCGTATGGGAATGGATATCCGCATTAAGTGCGAGGGATGTGACCATTCAGTAATGATTCCTCGAAGAGAATTTGATCGTAAGGTGAAAAAAATACTTGTGAAGCACGAAGAATAGAGAGAAAGTAACAGTTGCAGTGGGTAGCTGTTACTTTTTTTCGTTTGGAGGAAACTTGTCATTTTTTTCGTTACTATCTATAATGATGAAAGATTGAGACATAGGAGTGAAAAATATGGGATTAACGGCTGGGATTGTTGGATTACCTAACGTAGGGAAGTCAACTTTATTTAATGCAATTACACAAGCAGGAGCAGAATCTGCAAACTATCCATTCTGTACAATTGATCCAAACGTAGGGATTGTAGAAGTACCAGATGAGCGTTTAAATAAATTAACGGAATTAGTAGAACCGAAAAAAACTGTTCCGACTGTATTTGAGTTTACTGATATTGCAGGTATCGTAAAAGGTGCTAGTAAAGGTGAAGGTTTAGGAAATAAATTCTTATCTCACATTCGCCAAGTAGATGCAATTTGCCAAGTTGTACGTTGTTTTGAAGACGAAAATATTACACACGTTTCAGGGAAAGTAGATCCGATCGATGATATTGAAACAATCAACTTAGAGCTAATCTTAGCAGATTTAGAATCTGTTGATAAACGTATCGAACGTGTTGCGAAATTAGCAAGACAAAAAGATAAAGAAGCAGTATATGAGCATGAAATTTTAGTTCGCTTAAAAGAAGCTTTTGAAGAGGGCAAACCAGCTCGTACTGTTGAATTCACAGAAGAGCAAATGAAGATTGTTAAAGGCCTTCATTTACTTACAACGAAAGAAATGTTATACGTAGCAAACGTAAGTGAGGACGATATTATCGACCCTTCTGAAAACAAATACGTACAAATGGTAAAAGAATTTGCTGCAAATGAAAATTCTCAAGTAATTGTTGTATGTGCAAAAATCGAAGAAGAAATCGCTGAGCTAGACGAAGAAGAGAAAAAAGTATTCCTTGAAGAACTAGGCATTGAAGAATCTGGTTTAGATCAATTAATTCGTGCTGCATATGATTTATTAGGACTTGCTACTTACTTCACAGCAGGTGTGCAAGAAGTACGTGCATGGACGTTTAAACAAGGTATGAAAGCACCACAATGTGCTGGCGTAATTCATACGGACTTCGAGCGTGGATTTATTCGTGCAGAAACAGTTTCTTACGAAGACTTAATGACAAACGGTTCTATGACAGCTGCAAAAGAAGCTGGTAAAGTTCGTTTAGAAGGAAAAGAGTATATCGTAAAAGACGGAGACGTTATGCACTTCCGCTTCAACGTTTAATTTAATATTTCCTAGGAAAAATAAAGGTATGAGCTTGGCAAATATATTACGTGTTTGCCAAGTTTTTTATGCATGGGTGAGTTGATTCATCTAACTTACTATGATATAATCTAAACTCGTGAGTAATTACTATAAATTAATTGCTCCTTGCCCATTATGGGCCGTTTAGACCAAAAGGAGGTGAAAGTGTAATGAGAAAGTACGAAATTATGTACATCATTCGTCCTGGCGTTGAAGAAGAAGCTCAAAAAGCTTTAGTTGAACGTTTCGCAGGTGTTTTAACAAACAATGGTGCAGAAATCATTAACACGAAAGAGTGGGGTAAGCGTCGTTTAGCTTACGAAATCAACGACTTACGTGAAGGTTTCTACATGATCTTAAACGTGAACTCTAACGCAGAAGCGATTAACGAATTCGACCGTTTAGCTAAGATCAACGAAGACATCCTTCGTCATATCGTTGTTAAAGAAGAAGAAAAATAATTGATATATAAGGGAGAGTGGTTCGATTGATGAATCGTGTTATCCTCGTTGGTCGTTTAACTAAGGACCCTGACTTACGTTACACGCCCAATGGTGTTGCAGTAGCTACTTTTACGTTAGCTGTGAATCGCGCATTTGCGAATCAACAAGGTGAGCGTGAAGCTGACTTTATTAATTGTGTAATATGGCGTAAACAAGCAGAAAACGTAGCAAATTATTTGAAAAAAGGTAGCTTAGCAGGCGTAGATGGACGTCTTCAAACTCGTAATTACGATGGACAAGATGGAAAACGTGTATATGTAACAGAAGTTCTTGCGGAAAGCGTACAATTTTTAGAGCCGCGTAATGGCGGTGGGGAGCAACGTGGTTCATTTAATCAGCAACCATCAGGAGCTGGTTTCGGTAACCAAAGCTCTAACCCATTTGGTCAATCTAGTAATTCAGGCAACCAAGGTAACCAAGGAAACTCTGGATTTACGAAGAATGACGATCCATTTTCAAATGTAGGTCAACCGATCGACATTTCCGACGACGATTTACCGTTCTAATACAGTAAATTAGTTAGTTTTAACAAAGAATGGAGGGAATAGACATGGCAGGACGCAAAGGTGGACGTGCGAAACGTCGTAAGGTGTGTTTCTTCACATCTAACGGCATCACTCGCATTGACTATAAAGATGTTGATTTATTAAAACGTTTCGTTTCTGAGCGTGGTAAAATTTTACCTCGTCGTGTAACAGGAACAAGCGCAAAATACCAACGCAAACTTACAGTTGCAATTAAACGTGCTCGTCAAATGGCACTTTTACCATATGTTGGTGAATAATAGCGTATGAAATGCACAGTAGAGTCGGACTCTACTGTGCATTTTGCTATGCTTTTCTTTTTTTGAAAGAGAGGTTAGATGATGAAGAATACGAAATTTATTACTGAGGGTGCAGCACTGTTAGCGATATATGCAATGTTATTGCTTATATCTATGTATGTTCCGATTTTAGGTACAGTTGTAACGTTTGCATTGCCATTGCCGTTTATATTGCTAACGATAAGGTATAGATTATCTAACGCCTTCGTAATTTTTATGGCGGCACTTTTTATTACTGTTATTGTCAGTCAACCGATGAACCTAGTAAAGACAACTATGTTTGGATTGATAGGTATCGTTTTAGGATATATGTATAAAAAACGAAAAAAGCCGATAGAAATTTTGATGGCGGGGACGCTTGCGTACTTAATTGGTATTATGCTCATTTATGTTGCGAGTATAAAGTTTTTTAACATAGATTTAATGAAGCAAATGCAAAATATGTTTAATGAAAGTATGGCGCAAAGTGAAAAGATAGTTAATGCTGCGGGTATGCCTGTTAGTAAAGAACAAAAAGAGTTATTTACACAATTTAATGATGTGTTACAAACTTTATTCCCAAGTTTACTTGTGATGGTCTCGGTATGTTTGTCTTGGATTACAGTTATGATATCGGGTAGTGTTTTGAGAAAACTAAAACATGACGTTATACCTTGGCCTAAATTTAAAGATATACAATTACCAAAGAGTATTGTTTGGTATTACGTTATATTTATTTTGCTATCAACTTTTATAAAAGTAGAACCGACATCATATTTACATATGGTATTTTCTAACCTATATGTCATATTTGCTTTACTACTAGTACTGCAAGGTCTGACATTTATCGCTTTTCTAGCGCATAGCAAAGGTTTTACGAAAGGGGTTCCTATTATTAGTTTTATTGTCTGCATGTTTATTCCGATGCTGTTTCCTCTTGTGACAATCTTAGGTATAATTGATTTAGGGATTTCATTGCGTTCTAAAATAGGAGGATAAAGTCATATTCCTTATACTATTTTAATCTGTTTAACTAACTGGAAGATGAGTTAGTTTTACTTTATAGGAGTTGTATACATGCCTGAATTTTATAAGAAACAGTGGTTTTTATATCCTGTTTATGTATTGGCATTTTTTGTGTTTGTGCTCATTTCGATCCTTTGTTACTTTCATTTAATGATGGGGATAGTCTCCTTTTTCATTTTTTGTATCGTCCTTTTTGTTGTTGTACGATTTGAACTTACCTTTCAAAAGAACTTTGAAAAACATACGACAGAGATGATTACAAGGGTAAAGAAGGTGAGTAATGAGGCATTTAACCAAATGCCGATTGGTATTTTGTTATACAATAAGGATTATGGGATTGATTGGGCGAATCCTTATTTATCTTCATGCCTAGGACAGCATGCATTAGCTGGATGGCACCTTTATGATGTGTCGGAAACGTTACTTCTTTTTATTAAAGGAGAAACTTCCGATGATATAGTCTCATTAAATAATCGAAAGTTTCGTGTCTTTGTAAGGAAAGAAGAAAAGTTAATTTATTTCTTTGATGTAACGGAACAAACTGAGATTGAAAAGATGTACGAGGATCAACGTACTGTTTTAGCTGTCATTTATTTAGATAATTATGATGAAGTTACACAGGGATTAGATGATCAATTACGTACGAATATAACAAGTCTTGTAACATCACGCCTAAATGAATGGGCCGTTAAGTATGGGGCATATTTAAAACGTGCATCTTCAGAAAGATTCTTTGTTGTGCTAAATGAAAGTATTTTAGCACAGATGGAGAAAGGGAAATTTAGCATTTTAGATCAGGTGCGTGAAGAAACATCCAAAAGGAATATACCACTCACCTTAAGTGTAGGTGTTGGATCAGGTGATTTACCTTTATCAGAGCTTGGGGCAATGGCTCAGTCCGGCTTAGACCTTGCACTTGGTCGCGGTGGAGATCAAGTGGCTATTAAGCAAGCAACAGGTAAAGTTAAGTTTTATGGTGGTAAGACAAATCCAGTAGAAAAACGTACTCGTGTACGTGCCAGAGTTATTTCGCACGCATTAAAGGATTTAGTATTAGAAAGCAGTAACGTCATTATAATGGGGCACAGGGCTCCTGATATGGACGCGATTGGTGCTGCGATTGGTATTTTAAAGGTAGCGCAATTAAATGAGCGCAAAGGATATATTGTGCTAGATGAAAATGATTCTGATAAGGGAATTAAGCGTTTGATGGATAAAGTGAAACAAAACGAAGAGTTATGGTCTCACTTTATTACACCAGAACAAGCGATGGAATTTGCAAATGATGATTCCTTACTTGTTGTTGTTGATACGCATAAACCTTCAATGGTGATGGAAGAAAAGCTGCTACACAAAATTGAAAATGTAGTTGTAATTGACCATCATCGCCGAGGAGAAGATTTTATTGAAGATCCATTGCTTGTGTACATGGAGCCATATGCTTCTTCCACGGCAGAACTTGTTACAGAATTACTTGAATACCAACCGAAAAATTTAAAAATGACAATGTTAGAAGCGACAGCATTGTTAGCGGGTATTATTGTTGATACGAAAAGCTTTACATTCCGGACAGGTGCTCGTACGTTTGATGCCGCTTCTTATTTACGCTCACATGGTGCAGATACTGTACTTGTACAAGAGCTTTTAAAAGAAGATATGGATCAGTACTTACGGGTTGCAAAAGCTATTAAAAATGCGTACATTTATACAAATGGAATTGCGATTGCAAAAGTGGATAGTGATGATTACTACGATCAAGTGCTTATTGCGCAATCGGCGGACACATTATTAACAATGACAGGGATTATTGCATCATTTGTTATTGCAAAACGTGGCGAGAATTTCATTGGAATTAGCGGCAGGTCTTTAGGTGAAGTGAATGTGCAGCTAATTATGGAGAATTTAGGCGGTGGCGGGCATTTAACGAATGCAGCCACACAAATGAAAAATGTTACAGTAGATGAAGCTGAGGAGAAGCTTCAATTTGTTATTGATGACTATTTACAGGGAGGCACACAATCATGAAAGTAATTTTTCTAAAAGACGTAAAAGGTAAAGGGAAAAAAGGAGAAGTAAAAAACGTACCAGATGGCTATGCAAATAACTTCTTACTAAAACAAGGATTAGCTGCTGAGGCGACAAATAGCAGTATGAAAACTTTAGAAGCTCAAAAACGCAAAGAAGAAAAAGATGCAGAGGCAGAGCTTGAAAGTGCAAAACAATTAAAAGAAACGTTAGAGAAACTAACTGTGGAAGTAAAGGCTAAATCTGGAGAAGGTGGCCGTCTATTTGGTTCAATCACAAGTAAACAAATCGTAGATGCAATGCAAAAATCACACAAGATTAAACTTGATAAGCGTAAATTTGAAATGGATGATGCAATTCGTGCATTAGGCTATACAAACGTTACTGTGAAATTGCATCCGCAAGTAACAGCAACAGTAAAAGTTCATGTTAGTGAACAATAAAAATAAGTTAAGCAAGGAGGATTGCGTATGAGTGATGTAATGGCTGATCGTACCCCTCCGCATAATATAGAGGCTGAGCAGGCAGTTTTAGGGGCCATATTAATTGATCAAGATGCATTAACGGCAGCATCGGAATTATTGGTACCTGACTCGTTTTATCGAACGAAACATCAAAAGATTTTTGAAGTCATGCTTGGGTTATCTGATAAAGGAGAACCGATTGACTTAGTAATAATGACATCAGCAATGGCTGATCAAGGATTATTAGAAGAAGTTGGTGGGGTTTCTTACTTAGCAGAACTAGCAGAAGTCGTTCCAACTGCTGCTAACGTAGAATATTATGCACGAATCATCGCTGAAAAGGCGCTCTTACGTCGATTGATTCGAACGGCGACTCATATCGTGTCTGATGGGTATGAGAGAGAAGATGATGTGGATGGCCTTTTAAATGAGGCTGAGAAAAAAATATTAGAAGTATCTCACCAAACGAATGCAAAAGCATTCCAAAACATTAAAGATGTTCTTGTAGATGCTTACGATAAAATTGAACTTTTGCATAATCAAAAAGGTGAAGTTACTGGGATACCAACTGGATTTACTGAATTAGATAAGATGACCGCAGGTTTCCAGCGAAATGATTTAATCATCGTAGCGGCACGTCCATCAGTAGGGAAAACCGCATTTTCATTAAATATCGCACAAAACGTAGCGACGAAAACGGATGAAAATGTAGCGATTTTTAGTCTTGAGATGGGTTCTGATCAGCTTGTTATGCGTATGCTTTGTGCAGAAGGGAATATCGATGCACAAAGACTTCGTACCGGTTCATTAACTTCTGATGATTGGGCGAAATTAACGATGGCGATGGGTAGTCTTTCTAATGCTGGCATCTATATTGATGATACACCAGGGATTAAAGTAAATGAGATTCGAGCGAAATGTCGTAGATTAAAACAAGAACAAGGTCTCGGGATGGTTTTGATTGACTATTTACAGCTTATTCAAGGAAGCGGGAAATCAGGAGAAAACCGTCAGCAGGAAGTATCTGAGATCTCTCGTACATTAAAAGGGATTGCGCGTGAATTGCAAGTACCTGTTATTGCCTTGTCACAGCTATCTCGTGGTGTAGAATCTCGTCAAGATAAACGTCCGATGATGTCTGATATTCGTGAATCGGGAAGTATCGAGCAGGATGCTGATATTGTAGCCTTCTTATATCGTGAAGATTACTATGACCGAGAAACGGAAAATAAAAATACGATTGAAATTATTATTGCAAAGCAGCGTAACGGTCCCGTAGGTTCAGTAGAGCTTGCGTTTGTTAAGGAATTTAATAAATTCGTCAACTTAGAACGACGCTTTGAAGATGGGGCATAAAGGCAGTATAAAAAAGAAACACATTTCTTATAATAAGATGTGTTTCTTTTTTTATATAGAAAAGATAAGGCTTTCATAATGTGAAAATATAATTCTTACGAACGAAAATGAATTTTAATAAAAAAATGTTCGCTTTTTGGTTGACTTCTTTTTCGGTTTTGGTACAATTATATTGTTTGAATAGATCGTTTGAAAATCGCGGAGGTGCTTTAATAATGTCTTCAGTAGTAGTTGTAGGAACACAATGGGGCGACGAAGGAAAAGGTAAAATCACTGATTTTCTTTCTGAGCATGCGGAAGTAGTTGCAAGATATCAAGGTGGAAATAACGCGGGACATACAATTGTTTTCGGCGGAGTTAAATATAAATTACACTTAATTCCATCTGGTATTTTCTATAAAGAGAAAATTTGTGTAATCGGAAATGGCTTAGTAGTAGATCCGAAAGCATTACTTGAAGAGTTAAAATACTTACATGATCGTGGTGTAAGTACTGATAATTTACGTGTAAGTAACCGTGCGCACGTTATTTTACCTTATCACTTAAAACAAGATGAGTTAGAAGAAGCGAGTAAAGGTGATAACAAAATCGGTACAACGAAAAAAGGTATCGGTCCTGCATATATGGATAAAGCTGCTCGTATCGGTATTCGTATGGCTGATCTTTTAGACCGTGAAGCATTTAAAGAGAAGCTTGAGCGCAATTTAGTAGAGAAAAATCGTTTATTTGAAAAAATGTACGATACAGAAGGTTTCAGCGTAGAAGAAATCTTTGAAGAGTACTTCGAATATGGACAACAAATCGCACAATATGTATGCGACACATCTGTTGTATTAAATGATGCACTAGATAACAATCACCGTGTATTATTTGAAGGTGCACAAGGTGTTATGCTTGATATCGATCACGGTACGTACCCGTTCGTTACATCTTCTAACCCGATTGCTGGTGGTGTAACAGTTGGAACTGGAGTTGGTCCTGCAAAAGTTACTCGCGTTGTAGGTGTATGTAAAGCATATACAAGCCGCGTAGGTGATGGTCCATTCCCTACTGAGCTTAATGATGAAATTGGTCATCAAATTCGTGAAGTTGGTCGTGAGTATGGAACGACAACTGGTCGTCCACGCCGCGTAGGTTGGTTCGATAGCGTTGTTGTAAGACATGCACGTCGTGTTAGTGGTTTAACAGATTTATCATTAAATTCTATCGATGTTCTAACAGGTATTCCGACTCTTAAAATTTGTGTTGCTTACAAATACAATGGCGAAGTTATCGATGAAGTTCCAGCAAACTTAAACATTTTAGCGAAATGTGAGCCTGTATACGAAGAGCTTTCAGGTTGGACAGAAGATATTACTGGTGTAAAATCATTAGACGAGCTTCCTGAAAATGCACGAAAATACGTAGAACGTGTTTCTGAGTTAACAGGAATTCAATTATCTATGTTCTCAGTTGGACCAGATCGTAACCAAACAAATATCGTTCGTAACGTATACGAAGCTTAATTGATATTTTTGAGAAAAAACTCATGTCCGCATGAGTTTTTTCTTATCTTTTATAAAAAAATGAAAAAAGGTATTGCAAAAAACAAAGAAAATATGTTATGATACATCTTGTCGTCACGAAAATATGACGTTGGTGAGTATGAGCCATTAGCTCAGTTGGTAGAGCATCTGACTTTTAATCAGAGGGTCGAAGGTTCGAATCCTTCATGGCTCACCATTTTATTTTTCGTGGCCCGTTGGTCAAGTGGTTAAGACACCGCCCTTTCACGGCGGTAACACGGGTTCGAATCCCGTACGGGTCATGTTTTTTTTATGTTCATTTTTGGTCCCGTGGTGTAGTGGTTAACATGCCTGCCTGTCACGCAGGAGATCGCCGGTTCGACCCCGGTCGGGACCGCCACTTTTGTTTATACCACCATTAGTGGTTTTATATATAGTTTTGGCTCGGTAGCTCAGTCGGTAGAGCAGAGGACTGAAAATCCTCGTGTCGGCGGTTCGATTCCGTCCCGAGCCACTCTCAGGATATTAAGTGGGCCCACTTAATATCCTTTTTATTTGTGTAATTTTACAAAATTGAGTAGTTATTTTAAAATAGAATGAGGAGCCTCTAGCAGTTGAAGCTAGAGGTTTTTCTATAGATCGTATAGGATTCCGTGTAAAAGTGGATCATACATGAGTCTGTGAGAATAGAGGAAAAAGTACTTAAGCAAAAGATGCGGTCATATAGGGACATACTATGTAGACATCAATGTGTTTAGGGATATTGACCATATTTTTACCCGCTATTTACCGGGCAGTAAGCCCCACCTTAAAATTCAACGAAAGAAAAGAAGTTAGATGGGGGATCAACTGCCCGTAAAAGCCCGATTGGTGAGGGCTAATAATCAGTGGATGATGAAGAAAACACCCACTGATTAAAGTTTCACTTTATAAGGAGGAAATAGACGATGATGGGAAAGAAAATTTTAGTAGTTGATGATGAAAAGCCGATTGCGGATATTTTGAAGTTCAACCTAGAAAAAGAAGGTTTTGAAATTGTAATGGCGCATGATGGTGATGAAGCGATTGAAAAAGCGAATGAAGAGCAGCCAGATATGGTTTTATTAGATATTATGCTACCAGGTAAGGATGGCTTGGAGGTTTGTCGTGAAATACGTAAAAGCTCAGAAATGCCGATTATTATGCTTACAGCAAAGGACTCTGAAATTGATAAAGTATTAGGACTTGAGCTTGGGGCAGATGATTATGTAACGAAGCCATTTAGTACGAGGGAATTACTTGCTCGTGTGAAGGCGAATTTACGCCGCCATCAACAAGGTGGTGCTGCAGAAAAAGAAGAAAACACAGAAATGGTTATTGGGCCAATTGTTATCAATCCAAATGCATATAGTGTAACGAAACGTGAGGAAAATATTGAACTTACACATCGTGAATTTGAGCTACTACATTATTTAGCAAAACATTTAGGACAAGTTATGACTCGTGAACATTTATTGCAAACGGTTTGGGGTTATGACTATTTTGGAGATGTACGTACAGTGGATGTAACAGTGCGTCGTTTACGTGAAAAAATTGAAGATAATCCAAGTCACCCCACTTTAATTGTAACTAGACGTGGAGTAGGGTATTACTTGCGTGACCCAGAGCAGGAATAGTATATGAAGAAAGTCGGTTTTTTTCAATCTATTCATTTAAAATTTGTACTCATATATATGCTATTAATATTAATAGCAATGCAAGTTATTGGAGTATATTTCGTAAGGGAGTTAGAAAAGAGTCTTGTACAAGGCTTTAGAGATTCTTTAACGCAGCAAACGAACTTATTAGCATATAACTTGAAACAAGAGTTTAAAAAAAGTCATACAAAAGCAGAAACAGAATCAACAGATGAAACGATTAAAACTTCAATTCGAAAATTTGCCTCTGATCGAAAGAAAGATATCCAAGAGGTAAGTGTATTTGATTCGAATAGAAAGTTACTTGCTATTTCAGATGAGTCAAAGCAAAACAAGGTAAATAGAACATCAACTGATATTGCTGTTCAACGGGTATTGGTACAAAAAAAGCCAGAAGTGAAAATTGAGAAGGATGGTCGTACAGGCCATCGTGTACAAGTTATGCTTACTCCTATTATAGATGATAACGGTAAGGATCCACTTGGTGTTATTTACATTGTTGCATCTATGGAAGATGTTTATAAACAGATGAAGGATATTAATCAAATTTTTGCGACTGGAACCGTTATTGCATTACTCGTAACAGCTGTACTTGGAATTTTGTTAGCTCAAACGATTACGAGACCAATCTCAGATATGCGAAGACAAGCGATTGAAATGGCAAAAGGGAACTATTCAAGAAAAGTAAAAGTCCATAGCCATGATGAAATTGGGCAATTAGCATTATCTTTCAATAATTTATCAAAAAAATTACAACAAGCTCGTTCTTCAACGGAAAGTGAAAGACGTAAATTATCATCCGTTTTATCACATATGACAGATGGAGTAATTGCTACTGACCGAAAAGGGGACATTATTTTATTAAATGATCCTGCGGAAAAGATGCTAAATGTTTCGCGTGAAACGGCGCTCGATCAATCTGTTTTAGAAGTATTAGGGATACAAGAAGAATTTACGCTCGATCATTTATACGAAGAGCCTGATTCCGTTTTATTAGATTTTAGTACGAGAAATGAACCATATATTCTACGTGCTAGTTTCTCTGTTATTCAAAAAGAGACAGGGAAAGCAAATGGTTTAATAGCCGTATTATATGACGTAACTGAGCAGGAGCGTATAGAAAGGGAACGCCGTGAGTTTGTGGCAAACGTTTCCCATGAATTAAGAACGCCATTAACAACGATGCGCAGTTACTTAGAGGCACTTACGGACGGCGCATGGCAAGATCCGAATATTGCACCACAATTTTTAACAGTTACACAAGAAGAAACAGAAAGAATGATTAGACTTGTAAATGCATTATTGCAACTTTCTAAACTCGATAGTACAGAACACCGTTTAATGAAAGAATGGGTCGACTTTACTGACTTCTTTAATAACATTATAGATCGTTTTGAAATGTCTAAAGAGCAAAACGTAAGTTTCAAACGATCTTTCTCTAAGAAATCCCGATTTATTGATATGGATACGGATAAAATTACGCAAGTTTTGTATAACATTATTTCGAATGCATTAAAGTATTCACCAGAAGGTGGAACAGTAACATATCGCTTACGTGATCGCGGGGAATTATTAGAGATTAGTGTAAGTGACCAAGGAATGGGTATTCCAAAAGAAAATGTCGATAAAATCTTTGAACGTTTCTATCGCGTAGATAAAGCACGTTCAAGACAAATGGGTGGTACAGGACTTGGATTAGCAATTGCGAAAGAAATGATTGAGGCACATGGTGGCTCGATTTGGGCGAAGAGTGAGGAAGGAAAAGGGACAACTATTTACTTCACATTGCCGATGGCAGCGGATGAAGAGGACGATTGGGAATGAGTATGGAAAATGTTAAAACGATAGTTTTAATTAATTTAGTTGTAATTAGCTTATTTCTTACTTTTAACTTATGGACGTATGTGCCAGATTCCACGTCTATGCAAAACGCAAAATTTGTGCAGGGGAATGAAGGAACTACTCAAACTAAAATCGCTGATGTTGTCCGTCCTACTTCTATCATCGTGCATAAAGATAAAAATCATTACGGGAGTAAAAGAGAGGGAGATATAGAATCAATCTATAAAACTTTGGAAGCAGGGGAGTTATATGATTTCAAAGAGATACCGATTGCTAAAGGTGATTTCCTTTCTTATGTGCATGGTGAAGGGAAAATTGAACTTGTTTTTCCTACCAACATCCCATTTGATGCAGTTAAGTCTATGTTTAATATAAAAGAAAAAAGTATAGATAAACCTAAACATTTTAATCGAATTATTCTTGATCCTTCTAGAAGTAGAGATCAAGAAATTAAAATTAATTTTGTTTCTGATGGTGATAACTCTAGAATATATGAAGCAAAATTAAGTGGTGTATATTTAAAAGATGTTGTAAATGCACAAAATCAATTTATAGTATCGGCAAAACCTTATTTTGACTATCAAATTAATGATATGAAAAAGCTATTTTTACCAGATGGAACGACAGAATTAAGTAATATAACATATATTTCATCTAATTTAGCGGTTGATACATTTAAGAATGCTCTTTTTAGTGACCCACGTTATTTAAGCCCTATTACTGAGAAATCAAAAGAAACATTTACAGATGGTATTAGGTCCATGGAGATTGAAAACGATCAGCATATGTTAAAGTATAAAAATTCTTCGGTTTCAAGTGAGAAAACGACAGATAATTTAATGCTTTTACAAAAAAGTTTTGATTTTGTAAATGGTCACAGTGGGAGTTTGGATTCATATCGTTTGGACTATATGAATAAAGGACAGACGGTATTCCGTTTACACGAAGATGGATATTCCGTATTCAATACAGATGGATTAGCTGAATTGAGACAAGTATGGGGATCAGAAGACGTAATGGAATATGAAAGACCGTTGTTGTCTTTAAATACGAAAGGCATAGAACAGAAGGTTACTCTTCCATCAGGTCACGTTGTAATGGCATCCTTAGAAAATAACGCCGCGGTAGATAAAAGATTCATTAAAGACGTTGGTATTGGATACAAATTATCACTAGATGGGCAAGTGGCTCGACTACAGCCAATTTGGTATGTAAAGTTTGTTGAAGATGAAGCTGGCAAACAAAAAATATATGAGTGGAGTGAGGGAGGACTAAATGGATTGGGATCGGATTAAAACCATATTTATTGTGACCTTTTTTGTTTTGGACCTCTTTCTCATTTTTCAATTCATTCAAAAGCAAGATAGTAATCAATTGGAGCTTATTGCAGAAACAAAGATAGATCAAGAATTAAAAGCGAACAAAATTACTATGGGTAATTTCCCTAAAGAACCGAAAAAAGAGTCATTTATTAGGGCGGAAAACAAGGCATTTAAAGAAGAAGATGTACAGTCTTTAAAAAATCAAACAGCGCATATACAAAATATGTACAAGATAGAAAGTAAGCTAAAAGAGCCCTTTTTGAATACAAAATCATTATCCAAAGATAAGTATAGTGATTTTTTGAAGAACTATGTATTGGATGGACAAAAGTATGAGTATGGGGCGATGAAAGACTCTAAAATTTACTTCTTCCAAAATTATAAAGATAAGCCTATTTTCTATAACGATCAGGCAATGATTGTTGTGGAATTAAATGAAAAAAATGAACTTGTGTCGTACACACAGACGATGCTAACTGATTTAAAAGAAATGGGCGAAAGTGAAAAAACGAAACAGCAAGAAATTATTACTGCTCAAACGGCTTTAGAGAATCTGTATTTAAAAAATAAAGTTCATGGGAATACACATGTAAAAGAAGCACAAATTGGTTATGCCACCCTTACCGCATCTACTTCTAATAACCAAGTACTTGCTCCAACGTGGAATTTAAAAACGGAGCAGAAGCAGGACTTCTTTGTAAATGCAATTGAAGGACAAGTTATGGAATTAGGGGAAAGGGAAAATCAAGTGGTTGATGAACATACTGGAGTGAGAAAGAATGGGGTTGCATTTTAGCGTACTTGCAAGTGGAAGTACAGGGAATATGCTATATGTAGGAACAGATGAAAAAAAATTACTCGTCGATGCAGGTTTAAGTGGTAAAGCAACAGAGGCTTTATTTAAACAGGCAGAACTAAATATAAATGATGTATCAGGTATTCTTGTAACACATGAACATAGTGACCATATTAAAGGGTTAGGTGTATTGGCACGTAAATATGATTTACCTGTTTATGCAAATGAGAAAACATGGAATGCAATGGAACATTTAATTGGAAATATCCCAACTGAGCAAAAGTTTATTTTCTCAGTTGGGGATGTGAAAACATTCGGTGATATTGAGGTCGAGTCATTTGGGGTTTCTCATGATGCGGCAGAGCCGATGTTCTATGCTTTTCATAACAATAATCGAAAGTTAGCCCTTATTACAGATACGGGATACGTGAGTGACCGTATGAAAGGTGTTATTAAGGGGGCTAATGCTTTCGTATTTGAAAGTAATCATGACGTGGAAATGCTTCGTATGGGACGTTACCCATGGAGTATTAAGCGACGTATTTTAAGTGATGTGGGGCACGTTTGTAATGAGGATGCTGCATTAGCGATGGCGGATGTAATTACAGATGAGACAAAACATATTTATTTAGCCCATTTAAGTTTAGATAATAACATGAAAGAACTAGCACGTATGTCAGTATCACAAGTATTAGAGGAAAAAGGATTTGGAGTGGGAGAAGCCTTCGAAATTCATGATACAGATCCGAAAATGCCTACAAAAATTCAATACGTATAATTCTTCATTTTAGTAAACAATAAAGGTGAATATAGTTGTTTTCAGGAAGATGGGTGAACAAATATGTCCTTTATTGATGAAGAAAATTATCGTATGAAACGTGCAAGAAAAAAGAAGCATAAAGGTATTGTTATTTCTAGTATAGCAGGAACAATTGTAGGAGCTTCGTTATTTGCATTTGGAGCTCCTCTATTTGCGAATGATGCGGGCGCGCTTCCACAAGCTGAAGCAAGTGGAAGTAATATGGCCGAAGCTCAAGGGATTAAACAGATTAGCTTTGTTGATGCTGTTGATCGTGCGTCTGAAGCTGTTGTTGGCGTTATTAATATTCAACGAGATAATTTTTCAGAGGCAGATTCAGAAGCTGGTACAGGATCAGGTGTAATTTATAAAAAAGCAGATGGCCAAGCTTATATTGTAACGAATAATCATGTTGTTGCTGGAGCAAATCGCATTGAAGTAAGTTTAAGTGATGGTAAGAAGGTTCCGGGAAAAGTATTAGGAACGGATGTAGTCACAGACTTGGCTGTACTAGAAATAGATGCAAAGCATGTGAAAAAAATAATTGAGATTGGCGATTCTAATACTGTTCGTAGAGGAGAACCGGTCATTGCGATTGGAAACCCACTTGGGCTGCAATTTTCTGGAACCGTCACACAAGGCATTATTTCGGCTAAGGAACGTATTGTTCCTGTAGATTTGGATCAAGATGGACATTACGATTGGCAAGTAGAAGTATTACAAACAGACGCAGCAATTAATCCAGGTAATAGTGGTGGTGCGCTTGTAAATGCGGCAGGCCAATTAATTGGCATTAACTCAATGAAAATTGCAGCAAAAGAAGTAGAAGGAATTGGACTAGCTATTCCAGTTACTAGAGCGGTTCCAATTATGAATGAATTAGAGAAGTACGGAAAAGTAAGGAGACCGTATGTTGGAATTGAACTTAGATCGTTAAATGAGATTCCAAACTATCATTGGTCAAAAACATTGCATTTACCAGGTAATGTAACAGAGGGAGTTTGCATTTTAGATGTGAAAAGTCCTTCGCCAGGTGTAGATGCTGGTTTACGAGAACACGATGTGATTGTAGCAGTAGATGGAAAACCGGTTCGCGATATTATCGGATTCCGTACGGCCTTATATGATAAAAAAATTAATGATAAAATGACTCTTACGTTTTATCGTGGTACAAAACGAGCAACAACAACGGTTAAACTAGGCGTTCAAAAGTATTAAAAACAGGAGGGCCTACCTCCTGTTTTCTATTGTAGAAAAGTGAGGTGAAGAATATGAATTTACCTTGTTGTCTAGAACATGTGGAATTAGCTTTAGATATTATTGTGGATGAGTGTGAAGTCGCACCAGTTATCAACAATGTGGATAACTCGGAAAAAGAGAAAAAAACATGTGAATTTTGTCAAAACGAGGCGACATATGTTGTATCGAACACAGATTCTCACACAATATGTGGGTAACATTTGTGGATATGTGGATAAGTCATGTGGATAACATGTTTGTAAGGTGGGGAATACGTGTGAATATCTCGATTATTTCAATTGGGAAATTAAAAGAAAAATATTTAAAACAAGGTATAGCAGAATACTTAAAACGATTATCTGCATACGCAAAAGTAGAAGTAATTGAATTGCCAGATGAAAAGGCACCAGAAAATTTAAGTGAAGCAGAAATGTTAATTGTAAAAGAAAAAGAAGGTATACGTATACTGGATAAAATTTCTGACGATACGCACGTCATTGCGCTAGCGATAGAAGGAAAACAAAAATCATCAGAAGAATTTGCAGTAAGCTTAGATCGCCTTGCTACATATGGAAAGAGTAAAGTTGCCTTTGTAATTGGTGGATCACTTGGACTAAGTTCAGAAGTAATGAAGCGTTCAAACGAATCTCTTTCTTTTTCAAAGATGACATTACCGCACCAATTAATGCGATTAGTATTGCTTGAGCAAGTGTATAGAGCGTTTCGTATTAATCGTGGTGAACCGTATCATAAATAGTAATAGTACATTCAAACGGCTACAGATGTGGCCGTTTTCTATATTTCATAATATGTAATAGGAGAAGCGTATGAAGCCAAAGCAACTACTAAGTTTACATATAGAAAAATTTTTAGTCGATGAACTACAAAGGTTGGGCTTTCGTTATGCAAAGAGTGTACCTAAATTTTCTCGTAAACAAGGTGATTTTGAACCAAACTTTAGCTTTTCGCTCATTACATGGAACTCTGAAAATTATTGTGAGTTTTGGACTATGTGGGATGTTACGTCAAAAAAGTATGCAAAATGGTATAAAGACCAATGGGGAGATAAACCAGTCAATGATGCAATAACTGGAGATGCAGAGTGGAATATTCCAGGATGGAAAAGGAAGGCGCAGCACTGGAAGCTCACGAATTCAGAATGTGATAAGGCGGAATTTAGTGCGTTTGTAGGGAATGTAATGAATATTGGGATTCCCTATTATTCGCAAATTGATGATTGGAATATTGCGGCAGAGTATGCTACAAGAAGTCCGATTATTTTTTATGAAAAAGTATGTGATTTTTATATGATGTCAGGGCAAGAAGAGAAAGCGAAAGAAATCCTTGAGAGAGGTATTCAAGAGATTAAAGATAGAAAACATGATAGTTATATGCAACTTCCGGAAATTAAAAAGAGGTTAAAGAAGTATTTTATGTAGTAAACTTTTATTTCCTGAAATAAGTATGTTTCTATTTCTAAAAAAGTGTGATGTAATATGAAGAGGAAAAAAGTATAAGTAGTCATAGAAGTGAGGAATTAAAGGTGAAGAAGTTTAAAAAGTTTTACTTGGAGATTACGAGTGTATGTAATCTTGCGTGCAGCTTTTGTCCGCCGACGGAAAGGCAGAAGCAATTCATTTCTGTGGAGGATTTTGCGAAAAGATTAGACCAAATTAAACCTCACACAGACTACATTTATTTGCACGTGAAGGGTGAGCCATTGCTCCATCCAAAAATAGATCAATTGTTAGATTTAAGCCATGAAAAAGGGTTTAAAGTTAACATTACAACGAACGGAACGTTAATTAATAAGAGAAGGCATAGACTTTTAAATAAACCTGCGTTAAGACAAATGAATTTTTCATTACACAGTTTTGATGGACATCCAGGTTCGCAAGATAAAGAGGGTTATGTAAGAAGTATACTTTCCTTTATTAGAGAGGCGACAAGTCAATCGGATTTAATTGTTTCACTCCGGTTATGGAATTTAACTCAGGATAATAAAACGAATGCTGAAATCCAGAAAAATAGAGATTTATTATCCATCATTGAAAATGAGTTTGGTCTATCTTATCAAATCGAAGAGAAGCTTACACCAGGAAAAGGTATAAAAATCGCGGAACGTGTCTTTATTAATCAAGACTATGAATTCCAGTGGCCGGCATTACATGAAGAAGAGGATGATGGAAAAGGATTCTGTCATGGTCTTCGAAATCAAGCGGGTATTTTAGCGAACGGAACGGTTATTCCCTGTTGTTTAGATGGTGAGGGGATTATTAACCTTGGGAATATTAATAATGACTCATTTTCTAACATTATAGAAGGTGAAAGAGCAACAAACATTGTCGATGGATTTTCGAAAAGAGTTGCAGTCGAAGAGCTATGCAGAAAATGTGGATACCGTAAAAGATTTGGAAAATAAATAAAAAACAAGCCCCCATAAAGCGAGGGCTTATTTTTTATCCCGCATTAACGGGCAGTAAGACCCCCACCTCAAAATTCAGCGGAAGCAAAGAAGTTAGGTAGGGAATCAACTGCCCGTAAAAGCCCGATTGGTTCAACTAATAATCAGTGGGGGATGGACACCCCCCACTGATTAAAGTTTCACTTTATTCTTGATAAGAGCGTTCTAATTCATCAATTAAGGAACCGACGTAAGAAACAGCTTTACGGATTGCATCTGGTTTTGACATATCTACTCCAGCATGTTTCATTAATTCAAGTGGTTTCATCGTACCACCAGCTCGAAGTACATCTAACCAGCGATCAACGGCAGGCTGCCCTTCCTCTTTAATCATTTGAGCTACCGCAGTAGATGCAGTGAGGCCCGCGGAATAGGTGTAAGAATATAAGCCCATATAATAATGTGGTTGACGCATCCAAGTTAAGCCAGCGCCCTCGTCAATTTCTACAGAATTTCCCCAGAATGTCGAAAGTACATTTGTTTTTATTTCAGTTAAAGTTGTAGCTGTAAGTGCTTCTCCTTCTTCTGCTAGCGTATATACTCTTCTTTGATATTCTCCCTCAAGTAAGTGAGTAACAAAGTTATGATAATATGTGCCGAGTAGTTGCAGAATCACCCATCTACGCATTCTCTTATCGTCAGTCGTCGCTAATAAATGCTGTGCTAATAGTAATTCGTTCATCGTAGATGGTGCTTCGACAAAGTACATAGATGGACGTACATTCATAATACGCTGGTTTTTATTTGCTAAATAAAAATGACCAGCATGCCCAAATTCATGGGCTAATGTGAAGCATCCACGCATCGTATTTTGCCATGTAATTAAAATGTATGGATGAGAACCATATGGACTTGAACAAAATGCCCCTGTTGATTTCCCTACATTATCTGCAAGATCGACCCATCTCTCTTTAAATCCTTTTTCGATAATGGAACCATATTCATCGCCCAATACTTGTAAAGAGTCGTGAATGAGTTTTCCGGCTTCTTCGTATGTGATGCTTGGATTAAATTCGGGATCTAAAGGTGCATGTAAGTCACAGAACAGCATTTGATCGAGTCCTAGTACTTTCTTTTTTAAATCTGCAAAACGGCGCATATGAGGTGCTAATTCCTTGTATATAATATCAAGTTGATTGTCATACATTTCAAGTGGAACTTTTTGAGGTTCCAAAAGCATATGAGTAACAGATTCAAATTTGCGTAAACGAGAGAGTGTTACTTGTTTTTTTACTTCAGTCGCATATGTTGTTGCCACTGTATTTTTATATCGTTTCAAGGTGGAAACAAATGATGAGTACGCTTTTCTACGTATGTCTATGCTTGGAGAAAACTCATATTTACTTTCAAATAATGCAAATGATACAGGGAGTTCGTTTCCTTGTTCGTCTTGTATGGAGGTAAAATCCATATCCGCTAATTTAGTCATACCGTAAATTTTGTATGGAGAACTATGTACTTCGCCAAGTGCAGCAAGAGCTTCTTCTGTTTCAGGAGAGAGCGTGTGCGGCCTTTTGTGTAGAATGTCTAGTAATGATTTACGGAAAGGTTCGAGTTTTGTTTCTTCAGCTAAATATTTTTCAATTGTTCCTTCGTCGAATGAGAGGATTTCATTATGGATAAAGGATAGTGCAGTATGCACTTTCGTCCATAAAGCAGCAATTTTAGAAGAGTTTGCTTGAATAACTGGATTTGTACGATCAGTTGATTCTTTTAAATTTGCATAGGAGTATAGTTTTGTTAATTTCATTAAAAGCTCTTCTTCTAAAAGTAGGCAATGTAATAAGGTAGTGGAGCTAGTGTGTAATTGACCTTTAAACGCCTCAAGTTTTTTTATATCGTCTGTTAATACACGTAATGCAGTTTCCCACTCTTTATCAGATTCGTATAAATCAGAGAGGTCCCATATTAGTTCGGTAGGGACTTCTGCGCGAATATGGCGTTTCTCAATTATATTTTTCATTTGTTATATCCCCCTTATCATAAGTATCTAAAAACATGATACTAGAAAATTCAGTAAAATGAAAATATTTAACATTTCTATATATGAAAAAGAAGGACAAGCATAAAACTGCTTGTCCTTCGAGTTAAATTTAAAAATTAATATACTTTATCCCCGTTGAAAATAGAGTTTTTCACGACTACATAATCTACAGTACGAATTGAGTCTAATTTTGTTCCACCAGCGTAAGAGATAGAAGATTGAAGATCTTGTTCCATTTCGATTAAAGTGTCTTCTAAAGAACCTTTATGCTCAACGAACATTTTCTTACCTTCAACGTTTTTCTTCTCGCCTTTTTGGAATTCAGAAGCTGAACCGAAATACTCTTTATAAAGTTTGCCGTCTTTTTCGATTGTTTCCCCTGGAGACTCTTCATGACCAGCGAATAGAGAACCGATCATAACCATAGTCGCCCCAAATCGAATAGACTTAGCTACGTCGCCGTGTGTACGAATACCACCGTCAGCGATAATTGGCTTACTTGCAGCTTTTGCACACCAGCGAAGTGCAGCTAGTTGCCAACCACCAGTTCCAAAGCCTGTTTTAATTTTAGTAATACAAACTTTACCAGGTCCAATACCAACTTTTGTTGCGTCAGCACCAGCGTTTTCTAATTCTCTTACCGCTTCTGGAGTTCCAACGTTTCCAGCGATAACGAAGCTTTCTGGTAAATGCTTTTTAATATGTTGAATCATGTTGATTACCGCATTAGAATGTCCGTGTGCGATATCAATCGTGATGTATTCAGGTGTAAGTTGCTCAGCAGCTAATTGTTGTACGAATTCATATTCGTCCTCTTTTACACCAACGCTAATAGAAGCGATTAATCCACGTGATTGCATATCTCCAATAAATGAGATACGTTTCTCTGGTTGGAAACGATGCATGATATAGAAGTAATTGTTTTCAGCTAAATAAGTTGCGATTCTTTCATCAATAATCGTTTGCATATTAGCAGGTACGACAGGTAATTTAAATTTATGTTTACCTAAAGTGACAGTTGTATCACATTCAGAGCGGCTGTTCACAATACATTTTGCAGGAATTAATTGAATATCTTCATAGTCGAATACGTTTTCCATCATTTACACCCCTAAAATACGAATATTTTATTCAGTTTGTTTAAAAATGTTCGTCCAAAGGATAATTTACATTATTTTCACTCATAAGTCAAAGGTTTTCATGATTATATTTGAAAATTAAAATTTAGCCGTCTATGTTGTAAGTTCATATAACTAAAATGTGTTTAAACATAGCATTATTTGATGTAAAATTATGTTTGGAAAAGAAAAGTTAAATAGGTAAATTTAGGAGGGCTGTTAATGAAGCGCTTAGTATATATGGATTGGTTGCGTGTACTAGCAACAATCGCAGTGGTTACAATTCACGTTTCTGCTGGTTATGCTTCTATGCTAGATGCAAATAATGTATCACGCTGGATGGCTGGTAATCTATTTGAATCGATTTCACGTGCGAGTGTGCCGATTTTTGTAATGATTAGTGGAGCTTTATTGTTAAAAGGAACGAAAGATATTTCAGTCGGGGAATTTTTACAGAAGCGTGCAAGTAAAGTAATTATACCTTTTGTAGCTTGGAGTGCTATATTTTATGCATATGGAGCATATGCAGGATATTTCCCGGCATCTTTAAAGCAGGGGATAAAGCACTTTTTAACGGATACAATTGGGGGACATTTATGGTTCTTATACATGATTGTAGGGATATATTTAATTACACCTTTACTGAAAATCTTTGTGAAGAACGCTAAAAAAAGAGAGATAGAATACTTTTTAATTTTATGGATATATGCGTCTGTTGTAGTCAATTTAGTTAAATATTATTATCCTATCAACTTTAATATTGAATTATTTTACGTTACAAATTATGTAGGATATTTCTTACTTGGTTATTATTTATCCAATTACGATATGACGAAAAAGTGGAGAAATATTTCTTACATTGGAGGACTTGTAGGATTTATTAGTACATTCTTTATTACATATTACTATACAGTAAAAGCAAATGGACAGTTAGAGCAATTTTGGTACGGATATTTTGCGCCAGGCGTTGTACTAATGGCGATTGGATTATTTGTATTTTTCAAATATGCTTTCCAAAAATCAGAAAGAGAATTACCATTGTTATTCCGTGTTATAAATCAAGCAAGCCTTGGAATCTATATTCTTCACTTCTTCTTATTAAATAATTTGTTGTACATGGTTTTCCCTAAAGTAAATGAGCGTGTGCATGCAATATTGGCAATACCTATTAATGTAACGATTACAATTGTTCTAAGTCTGATAATCACGTTAGTATTGCAAAGAATACCAGTTGTGAAAAAATTGGTTCCGTAAAAATGAATACAGTATAGATAGGGCAGACTTATTATGAAGGCTGCCCTTTACTATTTTAAAATTATACTTAGATAAATTTAGGTTTAAACGAATTAAAAACAGTGGATTAATATAGTATCTTACTATAGTCTAAAGTGAGGTATGAAGAACATAATAAGTTAAATATAAAATCAAATGAGGTTAATATATGAGTAAAAAAAGCTTTAGTAATTATGCATTAAGTAAAGAAGTAAGACGGGCACTTACTGGTTTAGGATATGAGCATCCAACAGAAGTGCAAGGAGAAGTTATTCCAGTTGCATTGCAAAAGAAGGATCTTGTTGTAAAGTCGCAAACGGGAAGTGGGAAAACGGCTTCATTCGGTATACCACTTTGTGAAATGGTAGAGTGGGAAGAGAATAAACCACAAGCATTAGTTTTAACACCAACTAGGGAACTTGCTGTTCAAGTGAAAGAAGATATTACGAATATAGGGCGATTCAAAAGAATTAAGGCTGCTGCAATTTATGGTAAATCTCCATTTGCACGTCAAAAATTAGAGTTAAAACAAAAGACGCATATTGTAGTAGGGACTCCAGGACGTGTGTTGGATCATATTGAAAAAGGAACCCTTTCTTTAGAGCGATTGAAATATTTAGTGATTGATGAAGCAGATGAAATGCTAAATATGGGCTTTATCGATCAAGTAGAGGCAATTATTGATGAATTACCTACAAAAAGAATGACAATGCTATTTTCAGCAACCCTACCGGAAGATGTTGAAAAGTTATCCCGTACATATATGAATGCACCAACTCATATTGAAATTAAAGCAGCTGGGATTACAACAGATAAAATTGAACATACCCTTTTTGAAGTAAGGGAAGAAGAAAAGCTTTCACTTCTTAAGGATATAACTATGATTGAAAATCCAGACAGTTGTATTATTTTTTGTCGTACACAAGAAAACGTAGACCATGTATATAGACAGCTAAAACGAGTTAATTATCCTTGTGACAAAATACACGGTGGTATGGTACAGGAAGATCGTTTTGAAGTTATGGATGATTTTAGAAAAGGAAAGTTCCGTTATTTAGTAGCAACTGATGTAGCTGCGAGAGGAATTGATATTGATAATATTACACATGTTATTAATTACGATATTCCATTAGAAAAAGAAAGCTATGTACATCGTACAGGAAGAACGGGACGAGCTGGTAATAGTGGAAATGCTATTACATTTATAACGCCTTATGAAAATAGATTTTTAGAAGAGATTGAGGAATATATCGGATTTGAAATTCCGAAGGAACTGGCACCTTCAAAAGAAGAAGTTATGAAAGTGAAAGCAATATTTGAAGAAAAGATATATGCTAAACCAATTATAAAGAAAGATAAAAGTGCAGACCTAAACAAAGGAATTATGAAATTGTACTTTAATGGCGGAAAGAAAAAGAAAATTAGGGCAGTAGATTTCGTTGGTACAATTGCTAAAATTCAAGGTGTTTCTGCTGATGATATAGGTATTATTACAATACAAGATAATGTTTCGTATGTTGAAATATTAAACGGAAAAGGACCACTTGTTTTAAAGGTTATGAGAAATACAACGATAAAAGGTAAACAATTAAAAGTTCATGAGGCAATTAAATAGATGAAAATATCCACTTTAAAAGTGGATATTTTTTTGGGGATGATCTATAGAGCAGACAATTTGAATGGACTTTAACTAATACGTGATTGACGATTGTTTTTTTGTATGTTAGTATATTTATTTAATTTTTTTACCATTGAATGGAGAAATTGTTAATTCATTGAGGAGTATATTTTTATATAAGTAAATCAATTTCAATTTAATTGTTGTAAGCTATAAAAAGTAAGGACGGTGTTTATTAAATGAATTTTACTCAAGATAGATGGAGTTTAAAATGGCTTCATTTTTATTTGATTGTAGTAGTTGTTGCATCGCTGTTATTACGTTTATATTTAGCATTTCATTTAGAAGGATATGAACGAGATCAACTATTTTTTGTGGATTGGATGAATACAGTAGGTAAATATGGACTAGGTGATGTGTATGCACATGGAGATTTAGTAAACTATCCGCCATTTTTCTTAGCTCTTTTAGGTATTTATGGAGGCATATTGTCATTTTTTAATACATATGTGGAAGCTGCGGGTGTTTTAATTCGAGTCCCATCTATTGTATTTGAATTAGTAGCTATAATTATTTTTGCTACAGTTTCTAAAAGGATAAACAATTCGATTGTGAGAGCAGCGTTAGTAACATTTTTTGCATTTAGTCCAGCTGTTATAGTGGATGGAACTATTTGGGGTCAAGTAGATATGCTACATAGTATATTGATGGTTAGTTCTATTTTATTACTAATGTCTAAGCCAACTTGGTCTGGTGCTATTTACGCTATAGCGTTACTGGCTAAATTTCAATCGATCGTAATTGCGCCTGTATTTGCTATGTATTTCCTAAAAGTCATTTTTGAAAAAAGAGAAGGCAAGCAATTAACTAAATTTATAATAGGGTTCTGTATCCCATTATTAATATTCGGTCTTTATTTCGCAGCTCATGGAACATTTATCATGATGTTAAAACAAGCATATTTAAATGCGGTAGGTACGTTCCCAACGGTAACTGTATTTGCTATGAACATCTGGTATTACGCGATTGGTACGGATCCTAATACAGTGGATACTATTCAAATTTTACCACATATTACATTGAAGACAGTTGGATTAATACTCTTGTCTATTGCATCGGCATTAACTTGTTTATATGTCTTTTTCCATCGTCATATGAATACGGCAGTTCTATTAAAAGCAGCGACTTTTATAAGCTTTGCGTTCTTTATGTTACCTACGCAAATGCATGAGAGATATGCTTTCCCAGCATTAGTATTTGTCATCTTTTTACTGCTATATGAAATGAAGTGGACAGGAATAGCATTAGGATTAACGTTAACAATCTTTTTAAATATAGTAATGGTTCTGTATGCGGGCTCTAATACAAATATGGGAATGTTTATCGTTACTATTAATGTGTTTATTTTCTATGCTATGTGTAAATTATTAGTAAAAGAGTATTATGATAGCTTTGGATTACTAATAAAGAAACAATAAAAATTATAATTTTAAGGGGAGGTACATTTTGCTAATATGCAGAATGTGCTTTTTTCTATTGAAAATAGAAAAAATAAACATGAGAGGATACTTAGAAAATATAATTTCTAAAATACTACAATCATTCGGATAGTTGAAGTTCATTCTAGTAATTATAAAACGCTACCTGCTTTTAGGTAGCGTTTTATAGTTATTAGGCTTCTTCTAAATCATCAATCAACTTCTCAGCTAAGCGCCTATACATATTACTCATCGACACAAATGATGTTAGTAATAAAAATTTCTCTAGGTTCGGATCTTCTAAAGAAGAAATCTCACTTACTTCTGAAACACGGTTATTTACGTCTTGTGTAAAGCTTTTGACGTTGTTTTCGGTAAGCGAAAGATAATCTTTATATAGCGTATTTAATTCGAATGAATCATCGCTTAATAAGGATTCATTTATATTTTCTAAGGAGCTTTTTATGTCATTAATGGAAAGTGCCCCTTTTAATTGGTAAATTAAGCTAATTAAAATCATATGCTCTTTTGAGTATTTTTTATTTTTGATTGGAATAAACAGTTTCCCTTTTGCGTAATTGTTAATCATTGTTTTTGTTAATACTTTTTCATCATCGGTTCTTGTTGTATCCGCATAAGTATTTTCAAATAGTTGGACAACCTGGTCTACATACAAGTCGACATTTGGAATATCTTCAAGCGTAATATTTTTTTCTAAATGTAATGTTTCAAGCAGTTTATTTATATTTTCCACGTAGAACCCCTCGCTTTTATAACTTAGTGGAGCATAATGTTTAGTTTATCTCTAAATATGGTATTACGAAACAAATGAATTGTAAATGTTGACCTCTAGTTATAATACGTATATAATTACATGTAGTTATCAAAACTACATGTAATTATATGAGGGGTGTATATATGAATGCTTATATAAGAGAACCAGTTAATGCTTTTACCCACTTGGGGGGAGCCGTATTATCATTTATTGCATTATTAGCTATGCTTGTAAAAGTTTCTATTAAGACGCCATCTTTTGCGGCAATTACAGCTGTTATTTTGTTTGGCATCGGAATGATGGTTCTGTATACAGCATCGGCTGTATATCATAGTGTTGTAGCCAGTGAACGTGTTATTTATTTCTTTCGGAAGCTCGATCACTCTATGATTTTTATATTGATTGCAGGTACATATGCACCATTTTGTTTAATTACATTACATTCCGCAAACGGTTTATTATTATTTTGTTTAGTGTATGCAACGGCCATTTGTGGTATTGTTTTTAAAATGTTTTGGTTTAGTTGCCCGAGATGGTTATCAACAGCAATTTATATTACAATGGGCTGGTTAATTGTTTTGTTCTTTGCACCGTTAGCTGCTAACTTAAGTGCAGGAGGTATCGTGCTGCTAGTACTTGGAGGCATTCTTTATACGATTGGTGGATTTATTTATGGAACAAAGCCAAAATGGTTAGAGTTTAAACATATGGGGCATCATGAAATTTTTCACGTGTTCGTGTTATTGGGAAGCCTTGCCCACTTTTTAAGTGTATATTGCTACGTAATTTAACAAGATGAAATTTCCGAATGATTTTTATTTTTCTTGATTAATAAATAAAGATATGGACACATATGTATGTTAAAGAGTTGTATAACGTAAAGGTTATGCGGCTCTTTTTTTATGAATAATAATTTAAAATAAATTGTTAAAATTATCAGTCTTTTTATGGTAGGATAGAGGTGTATTGAGGTTATAAAATTTTATAATTAATAATTAGTGGGGGACTATATATATGGCGATACTTATAACGGGTGGAGCAGGATATATTGGTAGTCATACGTGTATAGAATTATTAAATAATAATTATAAAATTATAGTCGTAGATAATCTTTCAAATAGTTCAATCGAGTCTTTAAACCGAGTAAAAGAGATAACAGGAAAACAATTCGAATTTTATAAAGAAAGTGTTTTAAATCGTGAAAAAATGAATGAGATTTTTTTGAGAAATAACATTGAAGCGGTTATACATTTTGCTGGATTTAAAGCAGTGGGGGAATCAACTACAATTCCTCTTACATATTATTATAATAATGTAATGAGTACGATTATACTATGTGATGTGATGCAGAAACATAATGTTAAAAAATTTATTTTTAGTTCATCTGCAACTGTATATGGAATTCCAAAAACATCACCAATTACAGAAGAATTTCCGCTAAGTGTGACAAATCCATATGGGCAAACAAAATTAATGATTGAGCAAATTATGCGTGATGTAGCAAAAGCTGATGATGAATGGAGTATTGCGTTACTTCGTTATTTCAATCCATTTGGAGCACATAAAAGTGGCCGTATTGGAGAAGATCCAAATGGAGTTCCGAATAATTTAATGCCATATGTAACGCAGGTGGCGGTAGGTAAGTTAAAAGAGCTAAATATATTCGGCAATGATTATCCAACGAAAGATGGGACCGGTGTCCGTGATTATATTCACGTTGTTGATCTTGCAAAAGGACATGTAAAGGCACTTGAGAAAGTACTTGAGACGGAAGGAATCGAGGCATACAATCTTGGCACAGGTAAGGGATATAGTGTATTGGAGATGGTAAAGGCTTTTGAGAAGGTTTCAGGTAAAAAAATACCTTATAAAGTAATAGGGCGTCGTCCTGGTGATGTAGCAATATGTTTTGCTGATGTATCTAAAGCGAAACGAGAATTAGGATGGGAAGCGGAATATGGATTAGAAGAGATGTGTGTAGATTCTTGGAGATGGCAGGTAAATAATAAAAATGGTTATCAAATGATTTAAGCGAGTTAGTATATAATAAATTGTATTTTTTATTATGTTGCTTGAGGTCAGTAATATGTTCAATTCAAGAAAGAGAATGTAATAAAATATTACTGACCATAGCATTTGAATAGAAACGGGTTCTCTTGAAAAGTATTCCAATACTTGTATCATTGTTAAAGTACGTTTATAATCAAATAATCTTATTAGCTTTTTGATTGAATTACCTATTATTGAAAGCGTTTTTATTGTGTGGTACATTTCGATTGATATCATTACTGTATGACATGTATGAAAAGGTTTTTTTATTGTTTTTTAAGGTAGGAAGTCTGACTTATTTCCGAAAAAACTTTGTATGTAGTTGTAAGTAAGAAGGAGAATAAGGAATAATATAATTTTTACAAGATAGGGAGGGACAGTGTGAAAATGTAAGGTTTTCACATGAGGATATATGGGTTACGTAGGATTATTACTTTCGGGTGCAGCTTTATTTTTGAATAGTCTTGTTATATTAGGAAAAGCAGAGATGAAAAGTGCGGGTGTTTTTAATTTATTTGTAGGTGCACTACAAATTATTATTCCGTTCTATTTGATCATGATTTCTGACCAAAGCAATTGGACAGTGTATTCATATGCAGCTACTTTCTTATTTGGATTAACATATTTATATGTAGGTGTTACTTTTATAAAAGGAATGGATAGTAGCGGTCTAGGCTGGTTTTGTATGTGGGTAGCAATTATTGCTTTATTCTATATGGTTGTTTCATTTGTTCAATTCCATGATGTTGTGAATGCATTAACATGGTTTATGTGGGCATTACTTTGGTATTTATTCTTTGTATTAAATACACAAAAAAAGAATATCAATCAATATCTTGGAAGAATCGCCTTCGTACAATCGTGGGTAACGTTAACGTTGCCTTCACTCTTTTATTTTATGGGAGTATGGGGCGAGGGATTCGTATATGATCTATGGGTTTATGTATCCGTAATTTCTATTTTATACTTCTGTTATTGTATTTATAAATATCGAGTACGTTAATATATTTTCTGTAGAAAAGCATGGAATCGTTAAACGAATTCCATGCTTTTTATATGTGAGCAGTTATAATAGAGAGGTATTATTTTACATTTTATCAAAATGGGGATGATGAAGTTGAAAAAAGTATTAGTGCTAGGGGGAACAAGATTTTTTGGTAAACATTTAGTAGAAGCACTTTTGCAAGATGGACACGATGTAACAATTGCGACGAGAGGGATTACAGAAGATCCTTTTGGAAGTGCAGTAAAAAGACTGATTGTCGATAGAGAAGACGAAAAACAACTTGCAGAGCGTCTAGAAGATGAAAGTTATGATATCGTATACGATAATTTATGCTATAGCTCGAATGCAGCGAAGGTAATATGTGAGGTGTTACGAGGAAAAACGAAGAAATACGTTATGACATCTTCAATGGCTGTTTACGAGCCAGCAATAGGATTGTTAGAAGAGAACTTTAATCCGTATGAGTATGCTATTACGTATGGGGATAGGAAGGATTTTAATTATGGTGAAGGCAAGCGATTAGCTGAAGCTGTTGTATTTCAACACGCAATATTCCCAGTTGTTGCAGTACGTTTTCCAGTTGTTATTGGAGAAAACGATTATACGAAAAGGTTACAATTTTACGTTGAACATATTGCGTGGCAAGAGCCTGTCGCGGTGAAGCATTTAGATGGAGAATTGTCATTTATACATGAGAAAGAAGCAGGAGAATTTTTAGCTTGGTGCGGAATGAAGGACATAAAAGGGCCAATTAATGCTTGTAGCAACGGGGTAGTTTCTACTAGCGAAGTTATTCATTTCATAGAAGAAAGTACGGGAATAAAAGCACTTGTTCAAGAAGTAGGAGATAATGTAGCGCCTTATAATGAAGTGATTAATTGTACATTACATAATGGGAAAGCTAGTGAATTAGGATTCCCGTTCCGAGAGGTGAAAATAGACATAGAGCAAGTATTACGTTATTACATACATGCAATGGAGTAATTGTAAATCCCCCGGTGGCAATCCGGGGGATTCTGGAGGATTTCGACAATACTAATTTTACATTACCAAACTTACCTTATACGCACGACTAATGCTTTTTTGATTGAATTGCTTGTAAATACTTTTCATTTACCTGGTCCCAGTTCACTGTATGCCACCAATTGGTAACAAATTCTGGACGTCGATTTTGATACTTTAAATAATAGGCGTGTTCCCATACATCGATGACGAGTAATGGAATTTTACCTTCTTGCAAAGGTGTATCTTGATTGGGTGTACTCATAACGGAAAGTTCTCTACCATCAAGAACAAGCCACCCATAGCCACTTCCAAAACGACTAATAGCTGCTTTGGAAAGTTGATCTTTTAAGTTGTCAAAGGTATTGAAATAATAATCAATTACTTTTGCAACGTCTCCATTAGGCTCACCGCCACCTCGCGGGCTCATTACTTCCCAAAAAAGACTATGACAATAGTGACCACCACCGTTATTTCTTACAGCTGTAACAATTTCCTTTGGTAAAATGTCTAAATTACATAGTAACTCTTCTAAAGACTTATTATGTAATTCCGTATAGTTTTCTAAAGCGGCATTCAAGTTATTTACGTATGTCGCATGATGTTTTCCGTGATGAATAGAAAGTGTGTTGCTGTCGATATATGGCTCTAGTTCGTCATAGTCATATGAAAGCTTTGGCAATTGAAATGAAGACATGATATTCCCTCCTTTCGTATTAAAAGTTGGTCTAGGTAAAAATAATTTACCTGAGTCAAAAATACACCTATTTTTTATACAAGTCAATAGTAATGCCTTTAATTTTCTGAAAAATATTACAATAAAAGTAACACTTCGACTTTCATTTGTGACTCTTATTCTTTTTGCTTATACTGTAGAGTAGAACGTTTTGTTGAAATAGAAGGAGATTGTTTATGAGTAAAACGAAACAATTAATAGAGGAAGCGAGTCAGTTTATTACGATTTGCTATAAAGAGCTTAATAAAGAGCAATTCATAGAAGAGCGTGTGAAAGAAATTCAAGTTGAGATAGAGAAGACGGGGACGTATGAGCATACATTTGAAGAACTTGTTCATGGATCGCGAATGGCATGGCGCAATAGTAATCGATGTATCGGAAGACTATTTTGGAGTAAGATGCACATATTAGATGCACGTGAAGTAAATGATGAAGAAGGTGTATATAATGCATTAATTCATCATATTAAATATGCAACGAACGATGGAAAAGTGAAACCGACAATTACAATTTTTAAGCAATATCAAGGTGAGGAAAATAATATACGAATTTATAATCACCAATTGATTCGATATGCAGGATATAAAACAGAAATGGGAGTGATTGGTGACTCTCATTCCACTGCGTTTACGGATTTTTGTCAGGAACTTGGCTGGCAGGGAGAAGGTACGAATTTCGATGTATTGCCACTTGTATTTTCTGTCGATGGAAAAGAACCTGTATATAAAGAAATTCCTAAAAAAGAAGTGAAAGAAGTACCAATTGAACACCCAGAATACCCGATTTCATCACTTGGAGCAAAATGGTATGGAGTACCGATGATTTCAGATATGCGCCTAGAGATTGGAGGTATTTCTTATACTGCTGCTCCGTTCAATGGATGGTATATGGGTACGGAAATTGGGGCACGTAACTTAGCGGATCATGATCGCTATAATTTACTTCCGGCTGTCGCGGAGATGATGGAGTTAGATACATCAAGAAACGGTACGTTATGGAAAGACAAGGCACTAATTGAGTTGAATATTGCTGTATTACATTCCTTCAAAAAACAAGGAGTTAGTATTGTGGATCACCATACAGCCGCACAACAATTTCAACAATTTGAAAAGCAAGAAGCAGCATGTGGACGGGTTGTAACAGGCAATTGGGTGTGGCTCATTCCACCTTTGTCGCCAGCTACCACTCATATTTATCATAAACCATATCCGAATGAAATTTTGAAGCCAAATTTCTTTCATAAATGATACTTAGTATAGTTTTTTTCTGCAAAATATAATTTTTTTTAATTACTGTTACGTAGCAAATGGAAGCCTTTACTATCGGTTATTTTTGGAAGGAGCTTTTTGAACCAAGGAGTTCCTTATGTTATAATCAAATTTCTGTTTCGAAGACCTTATAGAAATATAAGGTCTTTTGTTTTGCTTTTTTATGTAATAAGAATAGGAATTTCCTTTTAAATAAGGGATTTAGCATATTTTTAGGGACAACATAAGTGTGTAGAAAATCGATAAATTATTATGCTTATATAATCATTATGTTTTGGGTGTAAACAATAAAACATAATAAAGTTGTTTTTTTAGATTGCTGAGGAAGGAGGAAGTGTAAATGAGAATGAAGAGTCGAAAAACAGATTGGCCTGTATTTCTTATTAGTGGTGGCTCACTTTTATTATTTGTAATTGCAGTTATTTTAAATAAAAATTACGTAGAGGGAGTTATTAATAGAAGTTTTGCAGCTTCGATTAAATATTTTGGTGCCTTTTGGCAGGTTTTATTAATTGGTACATTTATTGTGGCAATGTGTATGGCGTTTTCAAAATATGGGAGAGTTAAACTTGGGGGACTAGAAAAACCTGAGATTAGTACGGCAAAATGGCTCGCTATTATTATGTCTACATTACTTGCCGGAGGTGGCGTTTTTTGGGCAGCTGCAGAGCCGATGTACCATTTGATGACGGTGCCACCAATACATGAAGGTATAACTGCTGGAACGAAAGAAGCAGTAATGCCTGCTTTAGCGCAAAGTTATATGCATTGGGGTTTCCTCGCTTGGACGATTTTAGGAACAATTAGTGCGGTAGTTATGATGTACGGACATTACCATAAAGGTATGCCGTTAAAACCTCGAACGCTTTTATATCCTATTTTTGGAGAGAAATTGCGAAAGAGTTGGCTTGGAACAACGATCGATGTGTTTGCAATTATTGCAGTAGCTGCAGGGACAATTGGTCCGATTGGATTTTTAGGACTACAAGCAAGTTATGGATTACAAGCATTGTTTGACATTCCTGATGTGTTTACTACTCAATTAGCCATTATTGTTTGTGTAGTAGCTGTTTCTACTATATCTGCGGTAACAGGAATTGATAAAGGGATTCAAATTATAAGTGATTTAAATGTTAGGTTAGCAGTTTTATTAATGGTATTCGTATTACTGTTTGGACCAGGTGGATTTATTATTGATTCATTTGTTTCTTCGTTTGGATTTTATATAAATGAATTTATTCCAATGAGCACATATCGTGGGGACACAGGTTGGTTAGGATCGTGGACAATCTTTTTCTGGGGATGGTTTATTGGATACGGACCGATGATGGCAATTTTAGTGAGCCGTATTTCAAGAGGAAGAACAATCCGAGAAATCATCGTTGCAATTGGAATTATTGCACCTATTATTACAACGTTTTGGTTTACTATACTAGGTGGATCAGGTGTGTTTTATGAGTTAATGAATCCTGGTTCTATCTCGACCGCATTAAGTGAATCTGGTATGCCAGCGGCTATGATTGCAATTACAGAGCAACTGCCACTATCTAATATTATTGGACCTGCATTTCTTTTATTAACAATTTTATTTGTAGTGACAACAGGAGATTCAATGGCGTATTCGATTTCAATGGCAGTGACTGGAGATGGAGATCCTAGAATTAGTTTGCGAGTGTTTTGGTCGCTTATTATGGGCGCAGTTGCAGCGATTCTTTTATACATGGGTGAGGGAAGTATTAACGCCTTACAATCATTCATCGTAGTAACAGCTGTCCCAGTATCTATTCTGTTATTCCCAATGCTATGGCTAGCGCCTAAAGTTGCAGGAGAATTAGCGTTAAAACAAGGTATTGTAAAAGAAGGAGAGAAAACTTCCTTCTTGTTCCAAAAAGCTAGTAAATCAAAATAAAGAATTGTATTTATATAAAAAGAGGAAGCATTTCATTTGAGATGCTTCCTCTTTACTATTTATCCAACTACTTTTCTTGAAGGATACAGTTTCAATCTATTCTAATACTTTATCTTTCGTCTCTGGGACACATAATAACATTGTAACTAAACCGATTGGATAGATAATGAAGATGAGAGATAGTGCTCCCATTAAGTTACCACCTGTAGCAAGTAATCCGATAATAACAGGTCCAAAGCCAGCTAACCCACGTCCTGTACCGAAAATAAAGTTCTCTGCTGTCGATCGAGCTTCAGCAGGATAGTTTTCAGCTAAAACGGCTCCGAATCCTCCCATCATGCCATTTGCAAAGAATCCCAGCAATGCACTTCCCCATAACAATAATGTTGAGTCTGTGAATAAGAAGAAGTAAATGAGACAGTATATAGTACCACCGACATAATAGATTGTAAAAGTTTTACGGCGGCCAATTTTATCGGCTAGAATACCAAACGTTGCAATTCCAATTAGCATGCCGATCGTAGAGATGAACATCCAACCGCTCGCTTTTGCTAATGTGTAGTTATATTTATTCGCTAAAATAGTTGGCATCCATGTGAAAATTCCATAATATCCGAAGTTCTGGATAAATGACATAATAATAAGACCAATGGTTGTTATCGTTACTTTTTTATTGGCAAATAACTTTCGAAGTGGGAACTTTTTCATTTGCTTTAGTTGTTCTGCCTCAGTAGTTGTTAAATTACCTTCAGCTTCTTTTTGTAACAACTCTTTTTTGTAGCGTTGTTTTTGTTCCCATATTTTCGGTTCACTTAAACTTTTGCGTACATAGACAGCTAGTAGAGCGGGAATGAGCCCAAATAAGAAAACAGCTCTCCATCCGAAATGCGGGACGATAAATGCTGGAAGGAGTGAAGCGACTAGTACGCCGAATTGCCATCCCAGTGCAACAACGGATGTCGCCTTAGCGCGCATTTCTTTAGACCATGTTTCAGTTACGATGGCCATCCCAATCCCGAATTCACCACCAACTCCCATTCCAACTAAAAAGCGAAGAATTAATAATTGCCAATAATCTGTTGCGAAATAAATAAGTGCTGTTGCTAGTGAGAATAGTAAGATTGTGAAGGCCATCGTACGGATACGCCCAAATAAATCAGCAATAAATCCAAATAAATAAGACCCAATTAGCATTCCTATTGTGGTAGCTAATGTTAAGTTTCCACCTTCAACAGGGCTTAAATGAAATTCTTTTAAAATGTAGACGAGTACGAAAGATAAGAGCAACATATCTAAACCTTCTGCTGCATATCCTAGCGCAGAACCAAACAATGTTTTATATCTTTTCTCCTTCGTTTCCTCTGTTGTTGATTGTACATCAGTAGTGACGTTCATCATTACTCCTCCTTATTTTTTCTACAGTCGCTATGGAAGAATAACAAAAGGCCTTCTCACCTGATATGATGAGAAGGCCAAAAAAGCATACGTATCCCTAAAAAAGACCATACGTATAGTATATTCCGACTTCCTTCTCAACCTCACGGGGTTGGGTTAAAGGACTGTATTATATTACTTTATTTTTAGCACTCTTCTATTAGATTGTCAAATAAAGAGGGGATAGTTATGTGTAAAATATTTCAAAAGATACTTCATTCTCCTTGACGCCCACTTCATTATTTTCCCATAATAAAACTAACTCATATAAAAAGGAATGAATCACAGATGCTAAATTTAGTACTTATGATGATTGAACGTGTTGGACTTATTGTTATTTTAGGATTTTTACTTTCTCATATTAAAACGTTCAGGCGCCTTCTTCATAGACAAGATGGATATGTAGATAAGCTTAAGCTTATTTGTATTTTTTCAGTGTTTACAATTGTAAGTAATTACACAGGAATTGAAATTGCCGGGAATACAATTATGAAAGAAAATTGGCTACAAGGTGTTTCGTCATCTAGTACAATTGCGAATACACGTATTATGGGTGTTGGAATTAGTGGATTGCTTGGTGGTCCTATCGTCGGCATTGGAGTGGGATCGATTGCGGGTATTCACCGTTATATGCTTGGCGGGACGACAGCGCTAAGCTGTGCAATTTCATCAATTTTAGCAGGTGTTATAACGGGGTATATTGGATACATTTTTAAAAAATATAATCGTGCAATTACGCCTAAATTTTCAGCGATTTTAAGTGTGTTTATCGTTTCTTTAGAGATGATTATGATCCTATTAATCGTAGAGGATGGGATTAGTATCGTGAAAACAATTGCGATACCAATGATACTTGTAAATAGTTTCGGGAGTTTTATTTTACTTTCTATGATACAAGCTATTTTGCGCCAGGAAGAAAATGCGAAAGCTTTACAAACGCATAAAGTATTACGAATTGCTGACAAAACATTACCATATTTTCGCCGCGGATTAACAGAGGATTCTTGTAAACATGTGGCACAAATTATTCACCGCTTTACGGGAACAGATGCGGTATCCTTAACAGATACAGAGAAAATATTAGCTCACGTTGGATTAGCATCAGATCACCATATTCCTTCACATAGTTTAATAACAGGTTTATCGAAAGAAGTGTTGAACACAGGAAAAATAATGAAAGCGAAATCGCGTGAGGTTATTAATTGTCAACATGAAGGCTGTCCTTTGCAGGCGGCAATCGTTATTCCACTAACTTCACATGGAAATACAATTGGGACATTAAAATTATATTTTAAAAATTCTAGCCAGTTAAGTCGTGTGGAAGAGGAATTAGCAGAAGGGTTAGCAAAAATATTCTCTACACAACTTGAGTTAGGTGAAGCAGAGTTACAAAGTAAGTTATTGCAAGATGCCGAAATAAAAGCGTTACAAGCACAAATCAATCCGCATTTTTTATTTAATGCAATTAATACTGTATCGGCTTTATGCCGAACAGATGTAGAAAAAGCGAGAAAATTATTATTGCAGCTTAGCGTGTATTTTCGTTGTAATTTGCAAGGGGCACGCCAATTACTTATTCCATTAGAACAAGAGTTAAATCATGTACATGCATATTTATCGTTAGAACAAGCGAGGTTTCCGAATAAGTATGAAGTGAAGATGTACATTGAGGAAGAGTTAAAGACGACCTTAGTTCCACCGTTTGTACTGCAGCTATTAGTTGAAAATGCATTGCGCCATGCTTTTCCAAAAAAGCAGCCGGTGTGCGAAGTTGAAGTACATGTGTTTGAAAAAGAGGGGATGGTGCATTTTGAAGTCCAAGATAATGGACAAGGAATTGAGAGTGAACGTCTAGGACAATTAGGAAAAATGGTAGTTCCATCAAAGAAAGGGACTGGAACAGCTTTATATAATATTAATGAACGACTTATCGGGTTATTTGGGAAAGAGACAATGCTTCAAATTGAAAGTGAATTAGAGCAAGGGACAAAGTTCCTCTTTGTAATTCCGAAAAAAGTAGGGGAGGAAAAACGGAGTGTTAAAAGTATTAGTAGTTGATGATGAAATGTTAGCGCGTGATGAATTGAAATATTTATTAGAGCAAACGAAAGAAGTAGAGATAATTGGTGAGGCAGATTGTGTAGAGGATGCATTAGAAGAGCTAATGCAAAATAAACCAGATATTGTGTTCCTAGATATTCAGTTATCTGATGATAACGGATTTGAAATCGCAAATATATTAAAGAAGATGAAAAATCCACCTGCAATTGTGTTTGCTACGGCCTATGATCAATATGCGTTGCAAGCATTTGAAGTAGATGCGTTAGACTACATTTTAAAGCCGTTCGATGAAGAGCGTATCGTACAGACATTAAAGAAATATAAAAAGCAAAAACAAATAAAATTAGAAACAAAACAAGAAGTAAAGAGTGTAGACGTAACGACCGAGATGCATAAATTAGCATTACCAATTGAAGAATCAATTGTACTTGTGAATATTGAAGATATTATATATGTAGGACTTGTGGACGGAAAAGTGACAGTAAAAACGATGAGAGAAACATATGTAACACATGATACACTTGTCATTTTGGAAAAGAAGTTGCCGCAAGCAAGTTTTATGCGTGTCCATCGCAGTTTTATTGCAAATATTAATCATATTACAGAAATACAACCATGGTTCAATTCTACATATAATTTAATTATGAAAGAAGGATCAAAGGTACCTGTTAGCCGTACATATGCAAAAGAACTCAAAAAGCTACTTCGTATTTAAGAAGTAGCTTTTTGTATTTCATCTGCCTATTTCTGTAATTAATTTTGTATATTTGACGTTCTGTTGTGTAAACGCTTACAGTTTTGTTTGTATCTTATACAATAAAGGTACCAAATCGAAAGAGGTGGCCAAAATGAGTACGAAAAAAGTATATAGTTTCTTATCACAAGCATTCATATTCTCAGCTATTATGTTAGTTTCTAATATTATTGCAACACATTTACCAATTCCGATGCCTTCATCGGTGATCGGATTAGTTATTTTATTTAGCCTATTATGTTTAAAGGTTATTAAATTGGAACAAGTTGAATCATTCGGAACGGCCTTAACAGGTATTATCGGATTCCTTTTCGTTCCATCAGGTATTTCAGTTATTAATTCTCTCGGTGTAATGGGACAATATTTTGTACAAATTTTAACTGTAATTGTTGTAGCAACAATTATTTTACTCGCTGTAACAGGGTTGTTTGCACAATTCATTTTAGGAAAAGATGAAAAAGAAATAGAAGATACGAAAGAATTGAAAGTAGTAAATAAAGGACGCAAGCACGGAAAAGTTGCATAACCAATTTAGTATATATTGTTAGGAGGGAATGAACATGGCAAGCACAATGACTCCATATTTCGGAATCGTCGTTTCATTAATAGCATACGGAATCGGAACATTATTATTTAAGCATTCAAAAGGATTCTTCTTATTCACACCATTATTCGTAGCGATGGTATTAGGGATTGTCTTTCTAAAAGTAGGTAATTTTACTTTTGAAGAATATAATACTGGCGGAAAAATGATTAGCTTCTTCTTAGAACCAGCAACAATCGCGTTTGCAATTCCATTATATAAACAAGTAGACAAGCTGAAAAAATATTGGTGGCAAATTTTATCGGCTATCGTAGTTGGATCCATTTGCTCAGTAATTGTCGTGTTCATTGTTGCCAAAGCAATTGGTCTAGATACAGCAGTAATGAATTCAATGTTGCCACAAGCAGCAACAACAGCAATTGCGTTACCAATCTCTGAAAGTATTGGTGGCATACCAGCAATTACATCGTTTGCAGTTATTTTTAACGCAGTTATCGTATACGCATTAGGAGCGTTATTCTTAAAAACATTTAGAGTAAAACATCCAATTGCAAAAGGTTTAGCACTTGGAACAGCAGGTCACGCATTAGGAGTGGCGGTAGGAATTGAAATGGGTGAAGTAGAGGCAGCTATGGCAAGTATTGCTGTAACAGTAGTTGGGGTTGTAACTGTAGTTGTCATACCGATGTTTATGCCATTCATTGGCTAGGAAAACTTACTTAAAAAATGAGAAAAGCAAGCTATTTGTAGGACAGATTTCTACTGATAGCTTGCTTTTTATGTTACAGTAGTGGTAAGACCTATTTAAATAAAATGTAAGTTTCCTTAAATCTTCATTAATACTGTGTAGAATACGTTTTGAATTAGGTCATTGTATTGTAAAATAAGAAGTAAGCTACTATAGGATCTGCTAAGGGAGATATATAATAAGCCTATAAAAATCTTCATATGAATAAATAATTAAAGGTAGAGAAGAGAGAAAAAATCTACTTATTAACGTTTTACTTTATAGGACAGGAGAGAGTACTCGTCGATTATGCAAATAAAAAACCTGTTTCAAAGCAAAGGATTTCAGAGGTTACTCGTATTAGTAATACTTGCTCTCGTGTTATACGGGCTGCAAAGTATGTTAAATTTAATTTTAATTACGTTTATTCTCACGTATTTAATGGATCGATTCCAAAAGTTCATTTCTCGTAAATTAGATCATTTCATGCCCATTAATCGAAAAATTATTATAGCATTTCTATATGTCATGTTAATTGGTGGAATTGCTATTACGCTATTTAAATATTTACCAGTATTAACGATACAAATTTCACAATTGATTTATCAATTTAACGTATTTTTAAGAAACCCACCAGATAGTGAATTAATTAAGTATGCAGTTAATGCTGTCAATCATATGGAACTTTCGAAATATGTAGGACAAGGCGTCGACATTTTGTACAAATCGATTACGAATGTTGGGAAATTTGGCCTTCAAGTGTTACTTTCTTTAATTTTAAGTTTATTTTTCTTATTGGAAAAAGCTCGTATCGTTGCTTTTACTGCAAAATTTAAAGAAAGTCGACTTGCAATTTTCTATACTGAAATTGAATACTTCGGTAAGAAATTTGCACGTTCATTCGGAAAAGTAATCGAAGCACAATTTTTAATTGCAGTTGTTAACTGTGTTTTATCCGTTATTGCACTATGGATATTAGGATTCCCGCAATTATTAGGTTTAGCGTTAATGATCTTCTTACTCGGTTTAATTCCAGTAGCTGGGGTTATCATTTCGTTATTCCCGCTTTGTATGATTGCTTACAATATCGGCGGTATTATGTACGTTGTTTATATTTTAATTATCGTAACAGTCATTCATGCGCTTGAAAGTTACGTGTTAAATCCGAAGTTTATGTCGCAAAAAACAAACTTACCAATTTTCTATACGTTTATGGTATTAATCTTCTCAGAACACTTCTTAGGTGTATGGGGATTAATTATCGGTATTCCGGTCTTCATTTTCTTATTAGATGTCTTAGATGTGACAAGTGATGAAATGGAGAAGGATGTTGGAACAAAATAAAGTGAAGTAAAGAAAAAGCATCGATGTTCGGTGCTTTTTCTTTTATAACATGATGTTTCTTATGCCATACTGTAAGAAGAACATAGAATAGGGGTGAAAGAATGGCTGTAAATGAAAAGGTAGAACTAGCTACATTTGCTGGAGGATGCTTCTGGTGTATGGTTTCGCCATTTGAAGAGATGGAAGGGATTATAAAGGTTGTTTCTGGCTATATAGGTGGTCATAAAGAGAATCCAACGTATAAAGAAGTATGTTCAGAAACGACGGGACATTATGAGGCAGTACAAATTACATTTGATGCAAATAAAATGCCATATGAGGAGTTATTAAATATATACTGGAGACAAATTGATCCGACTGATATAGGTGGACAATTCCACGACCGCGGACAGTCTTACGAAACAGTGATTTTTTATCATAATGAAGAACAACATAAAAAAGCAGAAGCTTCAAAAGAAGAGCTTGCAATGAGCGGACGCTTTTCAAAGCCGATTGCGACAAAAATATTACCAGCTACTACGTTTTATCCGGCTGAGGAATATCATCAAGGATATCATAAGAAAAATACATTCCGCTACGAGTTATATCGTAAAGGCTCAGGACGAGATGCGTTTATTAAACAACATTGGCCAAAAGACAATGTTCATTTAAAAGAAAAACTTAATGAGATGCAATTTTATGTAACGCAGGAAAATGGAACGGAACCACCCTTTCGAAATGAGTATTGGAATCATAAAGAAGAAGGTCTTTATGTAGACATCGTTTCAGGAGAACCGTTATTTACTTCTTTAGATAAGTTTGATAGCGGGTGTGGATGGCCTAGTTTTACGAAGCCAGTTATATCAGCTAGTGTGAAGGAAAAAATGGATGTGAGTCATAATATGACGCGCACAGAAGTGAGAAGTAAGGAAGGAGATTCACATCTTGGGCACGTATTTCCAGACGGTCCAGGGCCGAATGGACTTCGTTACTGTATTAATTCCGCAGCCCTTCGATTTATTCCAAAAGAGGAATTAGAGAGAGAAGGATATGGTGATTTCCTAATCCTATTCGGAAATAAAAAATAACCTCGCAGTTAGCGAGGTTATTTTTTGTTATTTTGATTTTTTCTTTTTGAACTTGCTTAATACTTCATAAACGATTGGAACAATAAGAAGTGTTAATAACGTTGAACTTGTTAACCCACCAATTACTGTTACACCAAGTCCTTTAGAGATTAAGCCGCTACCTTCAAATCCTAACGCAAGCGGGATAAGAGCCCCGATTGTTGCAATTGCAGTCATTAAAATCGGACGAAGGCGTGTTGCACCAGCTTCTAATAAAGCTTCACGTGTTGATAGACCTTCATTTTCTTTATGAATAACGCGGTCGATAAGCACGATAGCGTTTGTTACAACGATACCAATTAACATAAGCGCCCCGATCATTGCAGATACGCTTAATGTCTCGCCAGAGATTAATAAGGCGACAAGAGCTCCGATAATTGTAAATGGTAGCGAGAATAAAATTGCGAATGGTGCAAGGGCACCGCCAAATGTAACGACAAGAACGAAGTATACAATGGCAATCGCAGCTAACATCGCTAAGCCAAGTTGCTTGAATGATTCTTCAATATCTTTTGTAACACCGCCCATAGAAACATCTACGCCAGAAGGAAGATCCATTTTATCTACTTCTTTTTGAACAGCGGCAGATGCTTTTGAAACGTCATCAGATGTTAGTTTTGCGCTTACTTCCGCATAAACACGGCCATCGCGGTGTTTTACTGTATTCGAAGTTTCATCTTCTTTTACAGTCATAACATCTTTCACAGCCACTTCAGTACCAAGTGGTGTTGTAATTTTTCGATTTGTTAAGTCATCGATTGTTTCATAATTTTGTTTTTCAGCTTCTACATATACATTGACATCTTTACCGTCTTTTTTAATTGTTGTCAGAACAGGGCGATCATGTTGATTAGAAAGTCCCATTCCAATTTGCGCAGCCGTTAGACCCATTTTACTTAGTTTTTCCTGATCTGCGACTAAAGTGTACTCTGCATACGTTTTTGCAATACTAGAGTCTATATCTTTTAAGTCTTTATTTTTCTTCATGATATTTTGAATATCTTTTACGACAGGCTTAATGTCTTCCGAGCTATCTCCGTAAACGTATAGTTTAATTTCATTACTACCGCCACTCGCTCCGAAATCTTGGTTTTTCCATTCGCCTTTTCCAGACATCTTCTGTAAATCTTTAACGACTTGTTCTTTTTCTTTTTCGAAGTTTTTCGTGTCATTATCATATTGCACGAAGAACATTGCCTGGTTGGATTGACCAGGACTCATTGGGTTTTCGCCACCTAATGAGAATTGAATTGTTTTGACGTCTTTATTATCTTGGAAGTGCTTCTCAGCTTTCGTTGCAATTTTTTCAACGTCTTCTAACGTTTGCCCTGGTTCAGGGTTGTACGTTGCAATGATCATTTTTTCTTCTTCAGATGGTAAGAAACTTACGCCGATAATTGGAACAAGTGCAAGACTACCAACTAATAGAAGGACAGCGATACTTGATGTAATGATTTTATGATTTAAAGCCCATGCAAGTATGCGTTTATACCAGTTTGCTAATTTACTTGGCTTTTCTTCATGATTTACTTCTTTTTCCCTCATGCTCTCTTTCTTAAATAAAGAGTGAGCTAGCATTGGCACGATCGTAACTGCTACTAGTAACGATGCTAATAAAGCGAAGACGATAGTTAAGGCAAATGGTAAGAACATTTCACCAATCATACCTTTTACTAGTCCAAGCGGTAAGAATACAGCAATTGTTACAATGGTAGAAGACATAATTGGAATGAACATTTCCTTCGTAGCTTCACGAATTAAATCTTTTCCGCGCAGTTTCTCTTCTGATAACGACATTCGTCGGTAAATATTTTCAATAACAACAATGGAGTCATCAACAACGCGTCCAATAGCGACTGTCATTGCTCCAAGTGTCATAATGTTAAGCGTAATATCCATTTGCTTTATGACTAATACAGCAATTAATAAAGAAAGTGGTATGGAAACGACAGAGATTAATGTTGTTCGGATATTTCGTAGGAACAGCATAATAATAACAATCGCAAAGATAGCACCAAAAATGGCTTTGCTCAGCATTGTTTCTACTGATTTTTCAATCGGTGCACCTTGGTCGAATGTTGAAATAATCTCTAAGTCTTTATATTTTTTTTCAAGTTCTTTTACTTTATCTTTCACTGCATTTACAACATCAACTGTATTCGCGTCAGCAGCTTTTACAATTTGAATTCCTATTGCTTCTTTTCCATTTGTTCGAGAAATTGACTCTGCTTTTCCGACTTCTTTAATGTCAGCAATTTCGTCTAATGTAACTGTCGGAATTCCGTTCATAGCGGCTGGATTCATTTGCGGCGTTTGTGCACCGGCTCCAGCGTTTGGACTACCTTGACCGCTCGGTGATGAAGGTATGGCCGGGATCTTTAATTCTTTTAATGCTTTAATTGTTGTAATGTTTCCATCTACAACAACTGATTTTTCTGTGTCTTTAAATGTATATAAGCCAAGTGGCAACGATACGTCCGATCCTTTAATTACATTTTTTACAGTATCTTCACTTAAACCTAATTCTTTCATCTTATCTTTCTTGAAGACAAGTTGTACTTCATCTACTTGTTGACCTGAAATTTGAACAGATGCAACACCATCAAGTCCTTTTAATCCTGGCACAACATTCTTCTCTACATTTTCAGTTAAGGTAGCTAAAGATTCATTTTTACTTGCCACGCTTAACGAAATAACTGGAAAGGCATTAAAGTTTACACGTGAAACTTTCGGGTCTTTTACACCTTCTGGCATTTTCACATTTGCGAGAGCTTCTTTAATTTCTGTTTCAGCCTTTTCCATATTTTTATCAAAATCATATTCTACCTGAATAGAAGATGCGTTTTGAAAAGATGATGAACTAACAACGTTTACACCACTTAAATTTTGCAGTTGCTCTTCCATCGGTTTTGAAACTTTGTCAGCTACTTCTTCTGGTGTAGCACCAGGATAAACCGTGGTTACTGTTACAATCGGTGTTGTAATATCAGGAATTGTTTCCAGCTTCATGTTCAGCCCAGAATAAATACCTGCAATGGTAACAATAATGGTTAGTAGCCAAACTGCGAACTTATTTTTTAACGAGAAATTAATGATTTTGTTCATGTTTGCGCTCCCTTTGTATTGTATTGACCAACTGGTCAGTCTAATACATAATATAACTGACTGATTGGTCAGCCGTCAATGAAAAGGGATGGTATAATAAAGTGAAACTTTAATCAGTGGGGATTTTTTCATTCCTATTGATTATCAGCCCTCACCAATTGGGTTTACTGCCCGGCGAATAGCGGGATAAATTCATAATAAGATGCGAGATTGAATGTAGGAGAGACATGATATGAAAGAAAAAGAGCGTTTAATTATAGAGATGGCTATGAAGTTATTTGCGACTAAGGGTGTAAATGCGACATCAGTACAGGAAATTGTGACCGCTTGTGGCATATCTAAGGGAGCTTTCTATTTATACTTTAAATCGAAAGAGGAGCTTTTATTAGCAACACTTCGATATTACTATGACAAGATTCAAAATAAAATGATGGATATTGAAAAAGAATCGTTATTGCCGCGTGAAAAATTTGCAAAACAATTGCATTGCCAGTTTAATGATATACAAAAGCATAAAGAATTTATTATTATGCATGCAAGGGAAAATGCTATTCCTTTTAATAAAGAAGTGGAAGAATTTATGATGCGAATGAAGTTAGAGTCGCATGCATTTTATCGGAATAGTTTACTGTCTATTTACGGTGAGAAGGTTATGCCTTATTTATTAGATTTAGTCATTATGGTAGAAGGCATATGCCGTGGGTATTTAGAATTAATCATTTTACAAGCACCAGAAATTGACTTATCTTATGTTTCTGCCTTTATTTTGAAAAGAGTAGATGATTTAGTAAATGGATTGGTAGAATCTTCGGAAGAACCTGTGTTACATGAAGAGAAGCTGGGAGAATTTCTTTGCAAATCAGAGCTTATTAAAGAGCAGGTTAAGGAACACTTTTTAAAAGAAATTATCGTTTTTAAACGCACATTAGCTGATCAATTAGAAGATGAGGAATTGCTTGTTACATTAGATGTTTTGGAGGCAGAAATGAGATTGCAAAATCCAAGGATCCCGGTCATTCAAGGGATGTTATCTAATTTAGAGGTATATCCAAATTTAAAAGAATTTCGTTCGAGGCTTATGGGGTATTACAATATAAAAAGGTAACAATGATAGTTTTCATTGTTACCTTTTTTATTATGCATTCACTTTTTCTTTTGTTTGTGTAGTCTCTTCTTGCTCAATATTAATAGTTTCTTTCACAATATAAATCGGACGATTTTTGCTTTCGTCGTAAATACGAGCAATATATTGGCCAACGATTCCAAGACCAAGTAACTGAATACCGCTAAAGAATGTAATAGCAACCATAATAGATGCCCAACCAGTTTGCGTACCAGAGCCAATAATTTTCACAGTAATTGTATATAGTAAGACGATTATTGAAACGAGAACTGATAATAAGCCTAAAGTCATAACGATACGTAACGGTTTTGTTGAAAATGCAATAATGCCATCTGATGCAAATTTGATCATTTTCTTCAATGGATATTTTGTTTCACCAGCAAAGCGCTCATCGCGTTCATATTCAACGTACGTTTGGCGGAAGCCAACCCAAGACATCATCCCACGAATGAAACGATTGCGCTCAGTCATTTGATTGAAAACATCAGCTACTTTACGATCGATAATTCGGAAATCACCAGTATCTTTTGGGATATCGATATCAGACATGTAGTTTAAGAATTTATAGAAATATTTAGCTGTTAAAAGTTTAAACCAAGTTTCACCTTTACGTTGTTTACGTTTCGCATAAACAACTTCATATCCTTCTTCCCATTTTGCGATAAGTTCAGGAATAACTTCAGGTGGATCTTGTAAGTCTGCATCGATAATTACAATAGCGTCACCTTTTGCAGCAGCAATACCAGCTGTAACGGCTATTTGGTGTCCAAAGTTACGTGCGAAATTGACGATTTTTGTACGGTAATCATTTGCTGCAATCTCAGATAAGATTTCCATTGTACGGTCTGTGCTACCGTCGTTTACAAAGACAAACTCGTAATTAATATCATTTTGAAGCATAACGGACTTTAAACGGTTATAACATTCCTGTGCTACTTCTTCCTCGAAGTACATAGGAACTACAACCGAAATTAATTTTTGCATGTTGTATCCTCCGTAGTTTTAATAAGTTGTTTAAGTTTAATTAGTAGCCTTTTCAGATTGGTTGAATGTCCAAATTTTATTAAGGACAAAATTGATAACCATTCCGACACCAATTGCGAAAATCTGTGCAATTAACGCATTAAGGGTAAGTTTATCTACTAATATAAATAAACATAATGTATTAAAAGCAAATACAATTAAATTTACAGTTAGAAATTTAAAGAACATTGACGTGCTTTTATTATTAGGTTTAAACACCCAATTTTTATTCCAATAGTAGCTATTGGCAACACCAATTGAATAGGCAATGGTATTCGCAATAAGGTAGTTCAACCCAAATTTTAATAATATCCAAAAGCTAATAATTGTAATGAGCGTATTAAAGATTCCTACTAAACCAAACTTTAAGAGTTTCTCCATAATAGTATCCTCATCTTTATAAAATATATAAATAAAACAGGAAATGTAGAAAGGTTATTCGTACATAACAAATACTTATTATAGCATATTTTATGCTGAAACGTTATTTATTTTGATTAGAGTGATTTTTTAAGTAATTAGAAAAAATAGGGTTTATATACAAAATATAGATAAATATATGATATGCTTTACGTACCACCGACAATTAAAAAGTATAGTGCGAACAAAAATAACATGTGTATTTTTGGTTTTGTGGTAAAGATGAATAGTCCTAAATTTTCATTATGTTTTTGTAATGGAGATAACGTTATTCTTAATACTAATCTTTAAAGGAGTAAATTGTTTTGAAATTATTTTTTAAAGGCATGTCTAATTTTTCTACACGTGCGGTATATGTTATATACGCTTTTTTTACTGTAGCATTACTTATTAATTATTTTTCAGATACTCAAAAGTATAATTATGTAACATTATTAGTGGGTGTTTTATTATTATCTATAGTGGGAAGTTTTATCCTTAGAAAAAGTTCGCTGTATCTAGAAAAATCAAGTGAAAAAAAATGCTTTTTTGTTTTAGTAATCGTTTGTTTTGCATTCAAATTAGCATGGGTGGTTAGGTACCAAATTCAACCATTGGTTGATTATGCTACGTTTTATTATACTGCAGAAGCACTAAGTGAAAACTTTGTCATTGATAATAGATACATCGCATTATTTCCACATATTTTTGGATATGCTTCATTTTTAAGTATTTTCATGAAAATCTTTGGATCTAGTTATATGATACCACCTATTTTAAATGTTATTTTAACTACAATATCAATGGGGTTAATATATGCTATATCTAGAAAAATTGGTGGGATTAAAACGGCAATAACAGCAAGTGTTTTATGGATAGCATTACCTTCTCAAACGATTTATAATATGTTTGCAATGTCAGAACCGCTCTATTGTACAGTACTGTTGTTGATTTGGCTTATTATGATAATGACTCATGAAAAAATCGCCAATATAAATATAAAACGATTACTTGTTTATTCCGTTTTAATAGCAGCGTTACTTGCATTTATGAATATGGTGCGACCAATTGCAGCAGTTCCAATTATTTCTCTATTGATATGGTTTTTTATTATAGATACAAAGCATATAGGGAATAAAAAAATATGGTTAAACAAGATAACGTATGTAGGAGTTATTGTTGTAGGATACCTTATTTTTTCTTCCGTAATAAATCAGTATATAACAGTACGTTTAGGTGAAGAGATAGCGTCAACCCCAGGGTATAACATTTATGTAGGATTTAATGAAGAAAGCTCAGGGAAATGGAATCGACCCGATGCTGAACTATTGTTTCATTATAGTAATAAACCAGGATGGAATGCGAATGACGCTCAACAGAAAATGCTAGAAGAAGCAAAAGAGAGGATAAAAAATGATAATATTGATTTTGTGAAATTATTCTCCAATAAATTCTTTGAGCTTTTAGGTGAGGATAGTGCAGCAGTTTCCTATGCTGATCCTGCATTAGATCATATAGTACGATATACAGTAGCATCTAATATGTTTTATTACTTCTTAATTGTTACTTCATTAGTAGGTGTATTGGTGGCTATTAAAAATAAAAACAAATCTTCTCTATTTATTATTTGCTTATACGCGATAGGATTAATAATGGCACAGTTGTTAGTAGAAGTGGCATCAAGATATCATTATTCAGCCACCATTTCAATGATCATTTTGGCTGCATTTGGTATAAATCATGCTTACAATAAAAAAGAAAATATAGATATACATGAAAAGGCATGAGCTCGGTATTGCACCGGGCTCATGCCTTTTTAGTTCATTTTAATGTGTTTTGATGATTAAATTTTCACTAGTTAAAGTTTAATTTTGTGCTTTGGAGGTTTTTCTGTTTGATATAAATCGATAGCATAAATATAGTCCATAACTTTGAATGATTGTAAAGCTAGGAATGATAAAGTATCGATATCTTGTTTGGTATTCAATTAAGAAGTGAACAGTTACATAACCAATTATTAATAGTAAAAATATTGTGTAATGCGTGTTGTTTTGCTTAGTCAATATGAGGTAAAGAAGTGCTAGCGTACCAAATAGCATAGCTGCCATATACATATACTTTTCATATTTCATAAGGTCGTTTTGTAAAGTAATCATATTATTATCTGTGTTCCCCAGTGTTAGTAGACTCCATGATGGGGCGGAGTCGTAATCTGCCCACATGAGCGTGAACTTATCACCGAATAAAGATAAAACCTTCTGTGGATCAGCTAGTCGCTCTTGAATCAATTTCTTTTCAGCTGCTTTTCGTTCTTCACCAATCTCAAAGGACATCATATATTCTGCATCTGCTGTAGAATAACCACCTTTTGTTTCATGATTAAGTCCTACTGTGAATTTCCAGAGAGGGTCACGGTTGGATAGTGGGTATTGTGTAATTCCGGCAGATATAAATGAATAACTTATAATGTAATGAACAAGGTAAAATACGATGAAAATCCCACAAAGTTTTTTAATAGAAGTGAAAATATCTCTTTTCGATTTCCCTAACATACCGTGTAAAAAGAAATAAATAGTTACTGCAATTAGGATGATGCCACCAAGTGGGCGCATAATGTCTCCTAAAGAAAGAGAGACCCCTATAAAAATCCACATATATTTATGACTTAAGCCTTTTGTAATTAATAAATAAAACCCAAGATAAAATAGGAATGTGGCAAGGTGTTGATTTGTTAGGACTGAGCTTAATACAATACTTGGGATATATAATGCATATATTAATCCCGCCACGCGTCCAGTCCACTCATTAAATATGTGAGAAGTTATTTTGTAAACTAATAATGTTGTTCCTGTGCAATATAACACATTTAAGAACTTTAGAAAGAAAGTTCCCTCACCAAATAAATTAATAATCAAAGCTTGGTACATTGTAAATCCAAGCTGATAAACCCAGGAAGTATAATATATGCTTTGAGCAAAACTAAAATCTCCTTTAGTTGCTTGCACGGCTCCATTGTACATCATAGCAAAATCTGATTCGATAGGAGTTTGGATATTAAGGAACCAGATGAATCGAATAGAGAAGGCTAAAATGATAAGTGAAATAGTGAATATTAGTTTTGACATATATTTATTGGCAATATAGCCCATGAGTATAAATAGAAGGCCTATTAAAATGATACTTGGGATTATAATAAGTAAACGGGTGTTGGCCTGTTCTCTAACCACGGATACTGAGTCCCATGTAATAGCTGCAGAAATAATTAGACATAGCACTAATAAACATTTCACAAAAAATGTATTGAGTTTTAGAAAAAATGTACTTTGCATTATATATAAAAACTCCTTATCAAACTTTATGGTATTTTAAAACGAAATCCCTTTACACGCTAAAGAGCAGTGTAAAGGGATGTTTTTTAGGGGATTAAGAGTTTTCTTGGGCCCATTTTTCTACATCCCAAGTTTTTGTTATCCAATCTTCATAAAAGTCTGGTTCGTGGCATACAAGAAGAATGGTTCCTTTGTATGCTTTCATCGCTTTTTTTAGCTCATCTTTTGCTGTAACATCAAGGTGGTTTGTTGGCTCATCAAAGAGTAGCCAGTTACTTTCTTCGCCCATTAGTTTACATAAACGAACTTTTGCTTGTTCGCCACCGCTTAATTGGTTCAGTGGACGGGAGATATGTTCGTTTTTTAAACCGCATTTCGCTAACATTGCACGTACTTGATGCTGGTCTAAGCTAGGGAATGTATTCCAAACATCATCAATTGGTGTTATATTATCAGCTTTCACTTCTTGTTCGAAGTATGATGGATTTAAGAAGTCGCCAAGACTTGTTTTTCCGCTTAATGGTTTGATCTTACCTAAAATCGTCTTTAATAGTGTTGACTTACCGACACCATTACATCCAACAATTGCAATTTTTTCACCACGTTCAATTGTCATCGTTAATTTTGGTAATAACGGATGTGTATATCCAATCTCTACATTTTCTCCTTCGAAGACGAATCGACTACTCGCACGACTTTCTTTAAACGAGAATTCAGGTTTAATAGCTGTTTCAGGACGATCGATACGTTCCATACGATCAAGTTGCTTTTGACGACTCTTTGCACGGCCAGTCGTTGAGTAACGAGCTTTATTTTTCGCAATAAAATCTTCCTGCTTTTTAATAAACTCTCGTTGCTTTTCATAAGCGTTTATATGTTGGTTCTTATTCATCTCTGCTAGTTCTAAGAATTTTTCATATGTCGCTGTATAACGCGTCATTTTTGTAAATTCTAGATGGAAAATAATATCAACACATTTATTCATAAACTCCGTATCATGGGAAATTAATAGGAATGCGTGTGGATATTCTTTTAAATAAGTTGTTAACCAATGAATATGTTCAACGTCTAAATAGTTGGTCGGCTCATCTAATAGTAATACTTCTGGTTGCTCAAGTAGTAACTTTGCAAGTAATACTTTTGTACGTTGTCCACCACTTAATGCAGCAACATCACGATCTAGACCGATTGCGTCAATCCCAAGTCCACGCGCTGCTTCTTCAATTTTAATATCTAATAAATAGAAACCGCCTGCTTCAAGAGCATCTTGAATTTCTGCCATTTCCTCAAGAAGTTCTTCTAATTCTTCTGGTGTAGCAGTTCCCATTTTTTCTGCAACTTCATTTAATGCTTTTTCTTTTTCAAATAAAGGTAAAAATGCATCTGCTAATACATCACGAATTGTGCGACCGGGTGTTAAAATGGTATGTTGGTCTAAGTAACCGTAATTTGTGCCAGGTGTCCATTCAACACGACCTTCATCATGGATAAGCTGACCAGTAATTATATTCATAAATGTTGATTTCCCAACACCGTTTGCTCCAACTAATCCAACGTGCTCTCCTGCGAGTAAGCGCATGGATACATCTTTAAATAATGTGCGATCACCAAATGTATGACCTAATTTTTCAACAGTTAATAAGCTCATAATGTCCTCCGTTCATTTCTAAATAGTGTCTTGAATCATGATACTAAATTCTTGGATAGAATGCTATCATTTCAAAAATATATAATGTAATTGAACAGTGGGGATGCGATTATAAAAGAATGATGGGTTATTTTGCAAGGAATAAGCGATGCAAGAGAAATAAAAAAACAAGATGTAACCATTTAATAAAAGTGGTTACATCTTGTTTTTTTATTTTAAATATCCACGAACAATACCGCGTAAGCGATTTGCGTGGAATTTACGCTTATCATTAGAAATGTTTTGTGTCATACGGAATGATGCGGCAGCGACAGCACGTAAGAAATAGGGGAATCCATAGTGTAAGCGAATAACCCTACCAAAACCACCAGCATAAGAAATAGCACGTTTTAATGATTGTTCATTAATAATTTCCTCTTTTACAGGATGGTATACGAACAGTTCTTTTCTAAATAAACCAGTATAATTTTGTTTCATACCACGTAGTACAAAGTCAGTTTCTTCACCAGCTCCATAAATCGTTCCAGAACCAACACCTAAATCTTCATCAAATGTACCTACATCTTGTACAAATTGTTTTGTGAAGAATAGTGTGAAAGAAGGTCCCATGAATCCATATTTATTATTTAAAATAATATCTGAATTCGGTGCGTGTATTAAAGAACCTGTCCCTTCCACATTTGTAGTGTTTGTTGAGATGAAATGAACATCTTTATTAGAGTTGAAAGTTTCTAATATACTCTCTAAAACATTTGTTTCATAAATACAATCATCATCTGGAAAAGCGATGAAATCACCATCTGCTTCTTTTAAGCCTGCATTTCGAGCTCTCGATAGACCTTTAATAGGTGTGTAAATGTAATGAATAGAAAATTTATCTTTATATGCATCAAATAAATCAGAGATTGGCGTATCATTTTGATCTACTACGATAAGTTCAAAGTTTTTGTAAGTTTGTTGTTCAAGTGATTTTAGTAAGTCAAGAATATCATCACGTCTGCCACAAGTAGCCATGATTAAAGAAAATTTCAAGTTTAACAGCTCCTTTTAGAGATTGCGTTTAAGCTTTTTTGAATCGTGCTAGTATCTTTTCAAGTAGTGAAAAGAGAATTTCATCCTTTGTTATAAAGAGGATAAGAGCATATGTTAATCCACACGTCATTATTACTAGGATAACTTGTAGTATTTGTCCAGATACGAGCATATCAATAACGAATGCTATCGGGACAAATGTCAGTGAATAAAATAGATATTTAAGTTTTTGTATATCGAATAACGTATAATTCACTTTTAATTTCTTTTTCACATAAATATATTCAAATGTGATTAAGAAACAATTCGCAATTGTTGTTGTGAAAATTGCGGTTGTTGGTGTAAGTACATGGAAGTATATTAGTGCAATATTGGATGCTAAGTTGATAAATCCACAAATGAATAAAAATCGCACTAAAATGCTTTCTTTCTTTTTCACATAAATAATTTGATTCGATAAAATGGACTCAATACCGACTGTAATCATATAGAAGGCGAAAACAATTAATGTATTACCAGCCTCAGCAAATTGTTGTCCACCGTAAATAACAACAGCTCCATGAGCAATGAGCATTAAACCAATTGAGGCGGGGAATAAGGTAATGAAATATACTTTTGAAATTTTGTTTAATAATGATTCGTATTCCATTTCAGATGCGTTCCCTGATAAGTAAGACAGTCTTGGAACGGTTACTTGTACAACACTTAACATAAGTGTATTAATAATCATCATAATTTGAAAAGCCATTACGTAATATGCAACTTCTTCTTTTCCAACATATACCCCTAAAACAAGACGATCTAATTGAGTATATAAAATATTAGCATTTGAAAAAATCAAGACTAATAGTAACGGTTTTAAATGAGGAATAATCGTTAAATCGGAAAAATCAAATTTCACTTGGCGTTTCACATATATAAAGCTAATAGAGTGGTTTAAAAATGTCGATAATACTAATAAACCAGCATATGTTTTGTAATCGTCGACCCCATGAATGAAAGAGAAAAGAAGTACGACATAGATTAATCGAACGATAACTGTTTTTTTAGTGATGAAGTCATAATTTTCATATGCTTCATTGAACCATTCCACATAAAACATATTAGATATAAAGTTAAAACCGAAAATAAGAAGAACAGGAAATAGACTTTCATGTCCGTATCCAAAATAACTAAAGAGCACAAAGCCTGATAAAGCCAAAATACTAGTTGTGAAGTTAATTACATAGAGACTTGTAAATAACTTAGAAACTTTCTTTTTATCGTTTTTAATTAAGCTAATTTCACGTAAACCATATTGATATACACCAAATACGGCGAACACGAAGAAGTAATTGAAAAAAGTTTCAGCAAGGTTAACGGTTCCAATTGAATTTGCTCCTAACGTTCGATATGCGTAAGGACCAACTAAAATTGGAAGTATAATATTAAACGTGTTGAGCAGTATTTTGTAAAAAATATTTGAAGCAATTGATTTCTGCATAATTTCACCTTTCCATTAAAATAATCCAGTTTCATTAAAATACTTGCTATGTCATAGTAAGGTTTTTTCACTAGAGTTAATTCTCTCAATATAATGAAGTGTAAGGTGTTTTCTACACTGTTTACAAATCCTTAAATTGTTTGTTGACCACCCGTATAAGTGTACCCTACATAAACTTTGTAAAGCAACTGTTGATGGGATCGAACCGTATTATAAAGTGAAACTTTAATCCGTGGGGTTTTGTTCATCTCCTTATTGATTATCAGCCCTCACCAATCGGACGTTTACGGGCAGCGGGGTTCCTGCCTAACGTCCTTGCTCCAGCCGAATTTTGAGGTGGGAGTTTTATAACCTGCAAATAGCAGGATAGATGAGATTTTATTAATTTAGAAGAAGTTAATAGCGAATGGATATGTATAAAAATATTACATAATATGTGTGAAAAGGAGTAATGGTTGTATGAAGGTGTGGAATTGTTTATAAAAAATGAGCGAATATGTTCTAGCTATTCGCTCAAAAGATGTTTTAATGGTGAAGGTCTATATACTCCAAGGCTTACTTAAAGTTAGAACTTCAGCCATTTCTTTGCTTTTTACACGCCCTTTTTTTCTATTTTCTGCACGCTCAGAACCAGTTGTGTGTAGCCAATGTTCTTCTTCAGTTTCCGGTAGTACTTGTGGAACAGATGAAGGTTTTCCATCTTTTAATGCAACGAATGTGATGAAACATGTTGCAGCTATTCTACGCTCGCCTGCTAATAAATTCTCTGCAATTACTTTTACGAACACTTCCATTGAAGATTTTCCTGTATAACATACGAATGCTTCGTAACAAACAGAATCCGCTTGGTGAATGGGAGTTAAGAAATCAACAGAATCGATAGATGCCGTTACACAATGTTTACGGCTATGTCTTGCAGCTGCAATTGAAGCGATACTATCAATTTCTGCTAATAATTTCCCTCCGAAAAGTGTTTGATGATTATTTAAATCATTCGGAAAAACACGTGTTGTTTTAATTGCTTTGGATTCTCGCATGAATTTCTTTTCCATATGGTCAGCCCCTATTTTCTGTTTTCAATCAGAATGACATGTATTGTAAGTAGAGCACAAATAAAAATCGATAGATATTTAATGAAGTAAAGAATTCCAGAAGAGGGTTAGTAAAACTTCTGTATTTGTATTCATGTAACTGAAAGAAAATTTATTACTATATAAAGTGTAGTGTAAAAGAGGATTCGCTTACATTGCAAGTGAAAAAATTAGGACCCTGTATTTGTCATAGAAATTCCCTATCAGCTGTGTACCTATTCATGATAGAATCGTTTTGTTATGAATGGAAATAGAGGTGCAATGGACATATGAATCATATACAAACAAATTTTTCGTCTTTTTTCAGTAAAATAATGATTGGTGCTATGCTCGCATTTTTTGTTTATAGTTGTTGGTCAGCGTTTGAAACAAGTAAACAATTTTTTGGCGACAGTACAACAAGTGTAACAATTGTATTGGTTATTTTTGTTATTCTCATGCTGTTAGTGGCATCAATTTTACAGTATCGTTTTACAGATAAACAATTTCTTGTTTTTCTTATAAGTACATCTATAATTGTGAGACTTAGTATGGTTCTATTTGTAGACGTTCCGATAATTGGCGATATGAAAGCGATGTTTGAGTCTGCAAAACAGATTGCAATTGGTAATAACGTAGAGAACATAGCGCAGTTACCTTTTATTATTTATGAATCAATTATTATTCGTGTATTTGGTGATACAGTATTTGCATTGCAGTTATTCAATATTTTATTTTGCACAGGGACTGCATTTTTCATTTATCGTATTGCAGCAATGATTTTTGGAGAAGAATGCGGCCGTATTGCTTCTGTATTTTACGCTTTATATATTCCGAATATATTTATGAGTTCCTTATTAACATCAGAATCGCTCGCAATATTTTTATTTTATTTGGCTTGCTACATACTTTTATATAAAGGTTTAGATCATCCTTATATGTGGGCACTTTCATCAATTTTATTTGCATGCAGTAATATGATTTTCCCAATGGGATTATTTCTTCCTATTTTTATTGCTGTATATGTGTTGTTAATTGAACTCTTTCAATCAGCAATGAAGCAAAAAGTACTATTAAAGATGATAGGGATACTTATTCTATTTTATAGTGCTCATTTTGGTGTGAGTTATGGAATTCAGAAAATGGGAATGTCACAATATACAATTTCAAATGAGACGTATGTACAATCTGTTTTAATTGGAAAAAGTAAAAATGAGGAAAAAATAACAAAGAACCAAAGCGTAACAGAGCATATTAATCAAAAGCTACAAGAGATTGAAGCAGAAAGATTTAAACTTTTAAAGCCAGTGATTAATCAATTCTCAGGTGAGGGCATACATTCTATTCTATTTAAATGTGAAAAACTTATATATATAGCGGTAACATTATTTATGTCTATAGCTTTATTACACTTTCTTATTAAGAAACAACAAAACGAAGGATATATGTTGTTCTTATTGTTGATTAGCGGATACGTATTGCTAAGACTCTTCCAAGTAGATATGGCATATTACAACCTTATGGTGCCAGCTTTGTTTATTTTACAAAGCTTTGGTGTTTATATGAGTTATGTGTATTGTCAAAAAATATTTTTCAGAAAATAAAAAGAATCCAGTTTGGATTCTTTTTTGTATGAATGGAAGATGAGGAATAAGAGTCAGCAGAGATGAAGAACCTCTACTGGCATAAGCTTCCTCCTATCGATTCAGTTCTAGTTGTAAACTATCAGCTGTTAGAGCCATTTTTGAGGAATCGTCCTGAATTCCTTTCATTACTTGTGAAATGGTTTCTAGCTCATTTTCAATTTTTTTATTCTGTTCTTTCGAGTTAGACATGTCTTTTACAATCTCTTGGAAGTATTGATCTGTTGCAGACATACTATCCGTTCCTTCAGATACGAGGGAGCTAATCTGTTTCACTGAAGAAGAGACACGAATAATTTGTTCATTTGTTTTTTCAACGAGCTTTGTAACGTTGAATATGGATTCTTTCGTTTGCTCTGATAACTTGCGAATTTCTCCAGCTACAACAGAAAAACCTTTGCCAAATTCCCCAGCACGTGCAGATTCAATAGCAGCATTTAGTGCGAGCAAATTTGTTTGCTCTGCAATTGATTTGACAATATCTATAATCTCGTTAATTTTGTTAGAAATATCGAGAAGTTCATGAGTATCTGTAATAATCGTTTCCATGTTTGTTTGAATGTATTCCATTCGTTTATTTTGCTGATTTAATTGTTCTTTCCCTTTATTCGCTTTTTCTTCTGATGTTGTAGCTAATGATGTACCTGTTTTGGCAATTTCTACAATAGTTTCAGATTTAGCGGTTAACTGTTGAATAGAAGCGCTCGTTTTTTCAGATACAGATGCTAATTCTGTTGCAATATGTGTAATGGTCATAGCTGTTATTTCTTTTTCTTTCTCAAGTTCTTTTTGCATTCTTTCATATTCAGATTCATAAGCTGCAATAACAAGTTCTTGTTCAAGAGTAAATAATTTATTTATTACGTTTATGGAATAAGAAAAATCGTCAATTGTTGTAATTTTCGTTTTTAAAATCTTCATGATAGAGCGGAATAATTCTTGATAAGCAGCTGTATACCACTTTCTATGTAACCCAATTTGTACATGCCTTTTGGCAATTCTAACGCGTTGGTCAATAAAATCTTCATGCATATCGCCGCTGAATAATTCTTTTATATGCGTTTTTAAAGTTTGTTTTAGTTTTGGAATAGAGCTATAACGTTCAATAATAGTAATTAAATTAGGTTGTTTTGTAATATTGGCATAGAATTTCTCTGTAATCCAATCAATTTCTTCATAAATAAAGGGCTGTAATACCTTTACGATTTGTAAATCTTCTTTTGAAATATGTAGCATATCCATTTGAATCTGCAGTTCAGAATTAGTAGGCACGTTAAAAGTGATTTTTTGATCCTTACTTAATTCAAGTATACTGGTGTTTGTTTTATTTGTATGTTTTTTAAAAACCCCAAGCATCGTTCTTCCCCCTGTGTATAAAGCGTTTTCATTTTTGGTTCTAATATAATTATATATTTTTATATACAATTACTCTATATTAGTGTGTAGAATAGTATATAAATTAAGAGAATTCTATGTAGAATTCTCTTAATGGCCTTTATTAATTTTAGCATGTGTTTTAAAGAAAACGGGGAAATGTACATTATATATTACAGTGACAACACGAATAATGAATGTTACTAATAAACAAACATAGAAAGCTAGTACGTGTGCCCCCATTGCATATGTGATTAGGAAACTAATTGCTCCTAAGATAGAAGCGATTGCGTAAATCTCTTTTCGGAATACGTAGGGGATATCTTGAGCGCAAATGTCACGCAAAATACCGCCTCCAATACCTGTAATGACTCCCATTGAAACAACTAAAAATGAGGCGTCAACATGATGTGACATTGCCGCATTTGCACCAATAGCTGTAAAAACACCTAAGCCAACAGCATCAGAAAGCATAATAACGACTTGCAGTTTATTGATACGCTCAAAAAACATACAAGTAAATAATGCTGATAATACACTTACGAAAAAGTAAATGGGTTTAACAAATGCGACAGGAGGCAGGTTACCGATCATAATATCACGAATAATACCGCCGCCGAGCGCAGTGGCTACAGCTAAACAAAGGACACCGAATAAATCTAAATCTTTTTTTAAACCAACTAATGTACCAGAAATAGCAGCGGCGATAATGCCAAGAAACGTAAATATGTCGATTAATAACATTGCTGTAATCCCTTCCTCCTAAAGATGTTCCAGAGAAAAAATATACACTAAAGTTATGTAAATAACAATGCATTTTCTTTACATGTAGAAAAAAAGAAAAAATGAGGAAAGAAAGCGCTTGAAAATGCAAATATGCTTTTTTCTATAAGGTAAGGTTTAGGAGAAATGTGAGACGTTTAATTAAAAAATATATGTTATAATAAATATTTGAGATAAGAAAAAAATATTAACAGTATAGATTGAAATTAGGTAATAGTTATGGAGGTTCTAGATGTTAAGCGAAAATAGTAGAAGTAATAAATTTGAAAATTTTCTATTAATCTTTATTTTGTTGCAACCAATTTTAGATTTGCTCACGGCATTCTGTATAATGGTTTTAAAAATTGATACGACCATTGGAGTTATTACACGCTTATTCGTTATGTTCCTAAGCGGGATATATATTTTAATTCAAACGAAGAAACAAGGAAATATAAAATATATATTGTATATAATCTTAGTAGGAATAATCTTTACCATCGGATTGATCAATAATAAGCTTACAAAAGATCCTATGGTACTTACAGAGGAAATTAAGTTTATAGCAAAAGCTTTATATCCTTTTGTTATGCTTACTTGTTATGTGTTTGTATTTAAGTCTTTAAAAGAAAAAGGTCATTCAAAAATGCGTGACTATATTACGTATGCATCGCTAATTATAGGGGTAGTGATGGTAGCTTCGATTACTACTGGCACAGATTATAATAGTTATGAATGGGTAAAGTTGGGATCACGCGGTTGGTTTTATGCAGGTAACGAGCTAGGATCTATTTTAGCCATCATGTGTCCAATTGTTATTTTGTATTCAATTGAAAAAACAAAAAGTATAGGTAAAGCATACTATTGGATTCCTTCAATTTTAGTTGTTTATTCACTATTTGCAATTGGGACAAAGGTTGGCGTAGGGGCAATCTTTGGGTCAATGGCTATCGCAGTTGTTATGTGCTTTATTCAAGCATTTACACAGCGTAAAGATGGAAAGAAAAATGCCTATTTATTAAATGGTTTTCTTGCAATAACTGTATTAGTAGGCATATTGGCATATACACCTTTTTCACCATTTATGAAAAATATGGGATACCATTTCCAATTAATTGAACAAGAACAGAGTGCGAAAAAGGAAGAGAAAAAGAAAGAGGAAGCTAAAGAGCACAAACCTCCTGTGACAGAGCAAGAAAAGGAAAAAGAGAAAGCAAAAGAAAAAGTAGCGGAGAAAAAAGAAGAAACACAAGCTCTTATTTTTAGTGGGCGTCAATTATTTGAACAGATGTATAAAGATTTCTATAATGAAGCCCCAATGTCTCAAAAGTTATTAGGGATGGGTTATGCTGGTAATTATAAAGAACAGCCGAAGTTAATCGAACGTGACTTCCATGATTGGTTCTATTCTTTCGGAATCATAGGGTTCATTTTACTTGTAATTCCATTCTTATACTTTGGTATTAAATTTATTGTATGTGTATTTACTAAATTTAGACAAATATTCACAGTGAAATATGCAATGGTGATTGCAGCGATACTTCTTGGATTAGGTATCTCATTCATCGCTGGTCATATTTTAATTGCACCTGGAGTGAGCTTCTACTTAGTATTAATCATGGCATATTTAATAGTTGACTTGGAAATTGAATGATAGAAAAATAAAAGCTAGCATATGTTAGCTTTTATTTTGTTATAGTAAATAAAAAGAAAAAATGGGGGATGTAAGAAATGAAAGTGTTGCATATGAATGCTGGTGCAGAAGAAGGTGGGGGGAAAACACATATTATTTCACTTTTATCTCAATTTTCAAAGGAAGAAGTGGAATTAATGGTATTTGAAGAAGGTGCGATTGCTAAAGAGGCGAGAAACCTTGGTATTCAAGTGCATGTTTTTACCCAATCATCTCGGTACGACCTATCAATTCTTTCAAAAATAAAAGCATTTATTAATGAAAATCAATTTGACATTGTGCATACACATGGCGCACGAGCAAATTTCTATCTCTCCCTCTTGAAAAAAGGTATAAAAGCGAAATGGATAATGACTGTCCACAGTGATCCAACTTTGGATTTTATGAAGAGGGGATTAAAAGGATGGGTATTTACAAAGTTAAATTTACGTTCTTTCAGGAAGGTAGATTTATTCTTTGCAATTACGGAAAACTTTAAGAGAAACATAATAAAACTAGGTGTACCAGAAGAGAAAATTTGTACGGTTTATAATGGGATTGAGTATGATAGTACTCCAGCAAAACCTTATGATAAAAGTGAATTTGGCATCGATGAAGGAGTATTTACAGCCATTCAAGTAGCGCGTCTTCATCCTGTTAAAGGTCATGATATTTTATTTGAAGCATTACAAAAAATTAAGATTCCAAATATAAAGGTGCTTTTGCTTGGTGATGGACCTATAGAAGCAGAATTAAAAGAGATGGTGAAACAAAAGGGCTTAGAGGATAAGGTGATGTTTCTAGGTTTTCGTACAGATTCAAAAGAATTATATGCATCTGCACACATTAATTTGTTAACCTCTTATAGCGAAAGCTTCCCTCTTGTTTTATTAGAAGCGGCTAATCAGCGCTTAACATCTATTGCAACAAATGTAGGTGATATGAAAAAGTTAATAGTTGATGATACGTATGGATGGATTGTACCGATTGGTGATGCAGATTTGTTAGCAAACGCATTAGAAGATGCTCATGAAAAATGGTTGAATGGTGAATTAGAAGAGATGGGAAATCGTTTATATAATCACGCATCTACTCATTTCTCGCTAAAGAATTTGTATGAAGATACTTATAATGCATATAAAAAACTTTTACTGAAATAGAGAGGATAGTTAATCATGGAAGTAAAAACGGTTGATATTCTAGGTGTTCCTTTTTCTACAATGACAATGGATGAAACAGTCCAATATTTGAAGGGACAACTAGAATTGGAGCGAGCTCATACTTTTCAGGTAGTAACAGCAAATCCTGAAATTGTTATGTGTGCAAAAAAGGATGAAGCATTCCATAAAACATTATTAAATACAGATTTAATTACACCTGATGGTATTGGAGTTGTAAAGGCAAGTGGAATGTTAGGTACACCTGTAAAGGAACGTGTAGCAGGTTTTGATTTAATGTGTAATCTATTTGCAAAGTTATCAGAGGAGAAGAAACCGGTATCTGTTTTCTTACTTGGTGCAAAACCGCATGTTGTACAAGCTGCAGCAGATCATTTAAAGAAGACATATTCAGCTGTATCTATTGTAGGTACACAAGATGGGTATTTTAAACAAGAAGAAGAAGAGAATATCGTTTCTCGTATTCAAGAAGCAAAACCAGATTTATTACTTGTTGCGCTTGGTTTCCCGAGACAAGAGAACTTTATCCAAACTAATAAGCATCGTTTAGAAACGAAGATGGCTGTTGGAGTGGGCGGAAGTTTAGACGTATGGGCTGGAGAGGTAAAACGTGCACCGAAATGGATTCAAGCGATTAACTTAGAGTGGTTTTATAGATTGTGTAGTAATCCAACGCGTTGGCGCCGTCAGTTAGTATTAGCGGAATTTTTAAAAGAAGTCATGCGTTCAAAAAAGTAGCGGAATATCGCTACTTTTTTTATTTGGCCATTTTTAATAAAGAGAGGTTTTGTTCATCCACCACTGATTGTTAACCCTCATCAATCGGGCGTTTATCGGCAGTTGATCTCTTTGCTACAGCTGAATTTTGAGGAGGGAGTCTTACGGCCCTCAAATAGTGTGATAAGTATTTTACTTTTGGGGAATGATGAAGGAGAATTTTTTGAACGAAAGTATTTTACTTATACAATTCACACATGTAAAATGATGTGTAAAGACAGCTGTGTAAGGAGGACTTCTTGTGGGCAAGGTGAAAGAAATTTCGAAGCGAAAGCTACTTGGAATAGCGGGGCTTGGATGGTTATTTGATGCAATGGATGTTGGGATGCTTTCATTTGTAATGGTGGCATTGCAAAAAGATTGGGGATTAAGTACGCAAGAAATGGGCTGGATAGGCAGCGTTAATTCAATTGGTATGGCAGTCGGGGCGCTCGTTTTTGGGATACTATCAGATAAAATAGGGCGGAAATCAGTCTTTATTATTACATTATTACTATTTTCTATCGGTAGTGGTTTAACTGCTTTAACGACGACACTTGCGATGTTCCTTGTGTTACGATTCTTAATTGGTATGGGGCTTGGCGGAGAGCTTCCAGTTGCTTCTACATTAGTATCAGAGAGTGTTGAAGCACATGAACGTGGCAAAATAGTTGTGCTATTAGAAAGCTTCTGGGCAGGTGGATGGCTAATTGCAGCTCTTATCTCGTATTTTGTAATTCCGAAATATGGTTGGGAAGTTGCAATGGTATTGAGCGCAGTTCCGGCACTATATGCTTTATATTTAAGATGGAATTTACCGGATTCACCGAGATTCCAAAAGGTTGAAAAAAGACCATCCGTTATCGAAAATATAAAGTCAGTTTGGTCGGGAGAATATCGTAGGGCAACAATTATGTTATGGATTCTATGGTTTTCTGTTGTCTTTTCTTACTACGGGATGTTCCTTTGGTTACCTAGTGTAATGGTATTAAAAGGATTTAGTTTAATAAAAAGTTTCCAGTACGTACTTATTATGACGTTAGCTCAATTGCCAGGATATTTCACAGCGGCCTGGTTTATTGAACGACTTGGCCGTAAGTTTGTTTTAGTTACGTATTTAATCGGTACAGCGTGTAGTGCTTACTTGTTTGGAGTGGCGGAGTCATTAACAGTATTAATCGTAGCAGGCATGTTGCTATCCTTCTTTAACTTAGGTGCTTGGGGTGCATTATACGCTTATACACCGGAACAGTATCCAACGGTTATTCGTGGTACAGGTGCAGGGATGGCAGCAGCATTCGGTCGTATTGGTGGTATTCTTGGGCCGCTATTAGTAGGGTATTTAGTTGCTTCACAGGCTTCATTATCACTAATATTTACGATTTTCTGTGGATCAATTTTAATTGGCGTAGTTGCTGTAATTGTACTTGGGCAAGAAACGAAGCAACGGGAACTAGTATAAGGTGAAACTTTAACCAGTGAGGGGTTTATCTCTCACTGATTATTAGCTAGGACCAATTATGTTTTTGGGGCAGTAAAACTCCGCCTTCATTTCCTCGCATTCAGTGAGTTTTACTGCCTACAAATAATGGAATAAAAGGGCAGGGGGAACCGTTGTGGTTTCCTTTTTTCTGTTTTTTTAGATAAATAATGGTATAGTAAGAAAAAGGGAATGTTTCTTATAAAAGCGAATGTATACAACAGGACATACGGACAAAAGAATTAGGTGGTTGAAGAAATGAAAATTTTACTGATCATGGAAGAAGCAGAAGAGCGAAGAGGTTTAGCTGAAAAATTCACTGAAAATATAAAGAATGTAGAATGTTTTGAAGCGAATACGGGAACAGAATCATTATTTATCATGAAAAAGCATACACCAGATTTTGTTTTCTTGAATTCAAAATTATTAGATGGAACTGGTTTTGAATATGCGAGTTTACTACGGGAAGTAAATTATTATACGAAATTGATTTTTATGGGTGAAGATATAGAAGAGTCGATTACGGCATTTCGTTTTCAAGCATTCTATTATTTACTACGCCCATTTCGTGAGGAAGATTTGCAATTCCTTTTATATAGAATGTGTAAAGAGCAAGGCGAGAAAGCAAAGAGTTATTTGCGAAAACTACCGATAGAAGGTCAAGAGGGGATTAGATATATTTTCCCTGAAGATATTATATATATAAGCAAAAATAAGGAAAACAAAACGGTTTCAATTTATACAACAAATAATCAGTATATTTCAACATATACACTTCAGGAGCTGGAAAATAAGTTAAGTGCATATGATTTCTTACGCGTACATAAAAGTTATTTAATTAATATGTTATATGTACAAGAACTAAAACCTTATTATAATGGCACATATAATTTGTATTTAGATAAATATGATGAGCAACCGATTCCAGTTAGTCGGAATTACGTGAAAAAACTTAGAAATAAAATAGAATTATAGTAGATAATGCGAAATTTTTAACATGATAAACTATAAATCCTTCATGATAAGGAGGATTCAAATAAAATATTCAGAAAATTTAGTACAATCCCACTAAGCAATAGTATTGGGGGGATTGTATGTGAAAACATTGAAGTCGATTTTACTTTGGGGAGTTATTGCAGCAGTAGGAGCAGGTGCTTTTGGTGTAATAGCTTTATCACAAGGTGAAACTATTAATGCCGTGTGGCTCTTAGTAGCTGCGGTATGTGTGTATGCAGTTGCTTACCGCTTTTATAGTAGATTTATAGCGAGAAAGGTATTCGGTTTAGATAATAATCGGCAAACGCCAGCCCATACATTAAACGATGGAAAAGATTATGTTCCGACAAATAAGTGGGTATTATTTGGACATCATTTTGCAGCCATTGCTGGGGCAGGTCCTTTAGTAGGACCGATTTTGGCGGCGCAAATGGGGTATTTACCAGGGACAATATGGATTATCGTTGGGGTAGTTGTCGCTGGAGCTGTGCAAGATTTTGTAATTTTATTTGCTTCAATGAGACGGAATGGCAAATCTTTAGGAGAAATGATTAAAGATGAGATTGGTCCTGTTACAGGGCTTATTGCAATGATAGGGATTTTAGGCATTATGATTATTTTATTAGCGGTATTAGCATTAGTAGTAGTAAAGGCGCTTGTAGGAAGTCCATGGGGAATGTTTACGATAGCAGCAACGATTCCTATCGCTATTTTAATGGGAGTGTACATGCGCTACATTAGGCCTGGACGGGTTGGTGAAGGATCAGTAATCGGAATTATTCTACTTATACTGTCTCTTATTGGAGGACAGTATGTAGCAGAACATCCAACACTTGCAAGTATGTTCACATTTAGTGGAGAAACGATTGCTATTATGCTTATTGTATATGGGTTTATCGCATCGGCATTACCAGTTTGGATGCTTTTAGCACCACGTGATTATTTAAGCACGTTTTTAAAAGTCGGAACAATTGTTGGATTAGCAATCGGTATTTTAATTGTAGCACCAGATTTACAAATGCCAGCAGTTTCGAAATTTATCGATGGAACAGGTCCTGTTTTCTCTGGAAACTTATTCCCGTTCTTATTTATTACAATTGCTTGTGGTGCGGTGTCTGGATTCCATGCTCTCGTTTCATCAGGTACGACACCAAAGATGATTGAACAAGAGGGACACGCACAACCAATCGGTTATGGAGCAATGTTAATGGAGTCATTTGTAGCCGCGATGGCAATGATTGCAGCTTGTGTATTAACACCTGGAACTTATTTTGCGATTAATAGTCCCGCAGCACTTATCGGTACGGATGTCTCGCAGGCAGCTCAAGTTATTTCCTCATGGGGATTTGCTATTACACCAAATGAACTAAAAGATCTCGCTGTAAACGTTGGAGAGCAAACAATTTTATCACGTACAGGTGGCGCACCGACGTTAGCGATAGGTATGGCATATATTTTCTCACAAGTAATAGGTGGAACGGCCATGATGGCCTTTTGGTATCATTTTGCAATCCTCTTTGAAGCATTATTCATTTTAACAACAATTGATGCTGGAACGCGTGTAGGCCGATTTATGATTCAAGATATTTTAGGACATGTATATAAGCCATTTGGGAAAACGGATTCTACATTAGCGAATGTAATAGCTACAACGTTATGTGTATTAGGATGGGGTTATTTCTTATATCAAGGGGTAGTAGATCCGCTTGGTGGAATTAATACATTATGGCCACTTTTCGGTATTGCAAACCAAATGTTAGCAGGTATTGCATTATTACTTGGAACGACAATTTTGTTCAAAATGGGGAAAAAGGCATATGTTTGGGTGACACTTATTCCAACTGTTGGATTGCTTATTGTAACGATGACGGCGGGTTATCAAAAGCTATTTCATGAGAATCCTAAAATAGGATTTCTATCTCATGCAAAGGTATTTCAAGGAGCATTAGATGAGGGGAAAGTGTTAGCACCAGCTAAAAATGTCGCTCAAATGAAACAAATTATTTTCAATGATTATATTGATGCAGCGCTTTGTGGGATTTTTATGATAGTTGTAATTGCTGTATTAATTTCTGCAATTCGAATTTGGATTCAAGTATTAAGAAATAAGCCAATGCCGCTAAAAGAGGCACCATATATACCTAGAGATGAAAGTGAGTCGAGGAACTATTATGCTTAAACGACTACGGAAAGTATGGGGGAAAAGGAAACACTTTATTAGTTTACTCGTTGGGGTACCAAGCTATGAAACATATGTAGAGCATATGAAAAAGCATCATCCAGAAGAAGAAGTGGTATGTCAAAAACAGTTTTTTGCAGAAGCGCAAGAAGCTAGATTTAATGCAAAGGGCGGAAAGATATCACGATGTTGTTAATGAAAAGGGCGAATTTTCGCCCTTTTTTATTTTTTGCTGTTTCACGTGGAACAGCAAAAAATAAATAAAAAGCTTTGGGAATTATAGGTATCTCGTATACAATAAAATAAGGAAAGGGATAGATAGAAAAGTAGGGAGATTATTTTATGTTAAGGGACTTATTTGTAAACACAACAATTATTCTTTCCTTTATTTTTGTTGGAGGTCAGATTTTAAGAGATAGGCCGTTAAAAGAAGAATTTTCTCTTTGGCAGAAATGTGTAGTAGGCATGCTGACTGGAATATTAAGTGTACTATTGATGCATTTTGGTGTACATATTGAGGATATTATGTTGGATCTACGTTATTTAGCTGTTATTTTAGCAATTATAATCGGGGGTCCGATAGCTAGTAGTATAACAGTTACTATTATTTTAATTACCCGATTATTTTTTACCGAGTATTCTTTAGCCTCTGAATTGGCTTGTTATAGTATTGTATTAATAGGAGTTGGAGTTGTTTTTATTTGGCGGATAAAAGCTTCTATATTTACAAGATGGATCTGGTTTAATGTATATAGTTTATCTATTTTAGTAGTGCCACTTTCTATGTTATTTAAGGATATGTCTATAGTAGCATTATATGTGGTTTGTAGTGGTGTTGCAGCATATATCACATTTATAAGCGCAAATTATGTATTGCAATCCAATGAGTTATTTCAAACGATGAAGCAATATGCAACGATAGATGCATTGACAGGTTTAGGAAACGTAAGACAGTTTGATTTAGAGATGAATCGTCATATTGGGAGTAAGCGTATGAAAAATGATTCACTTTGTTTACTACTTATAGATATTGATCACTTTAAGTGTGTAAATGATACGTATGGACATCCTGCGGGAGATGAAGTATTAAAACAAATGGGACATATTTTACGAGAAGTTTCAATGCTTCCAAATTTGGCTTTTCGAAAGGGTGGGGAAGAGTTCGCACTTTTGATACCACAGAAGGGATTAGCTTATGGAATGAGTATGGGAGAACAAGTACGTACAGTCGTTGAAAACCATCCATTCCAATTGTTAAATGGAACAAAAATAAAAATTACAGTTTCAGTAGGTATTTCAGTGTATGAAGAATCACCAGAGCAATTTATTCAAGCTGCTGATGATGCATTATACTATTCCAAAAGAAATGGTAGAAATCAGGTTAGTTCTGCATCTTAAAGATACGATGACCAGAAGAGTTTATAAAAAACACCCACAGAGAGAATATATAAACTCTGTGGGTGTTTTCATTTACAGGTTAGACAAGTTCTTTTGATGCAACGAATTTACGATATGCACCGTGATGTGTTGGACCTACGTATTCGTTGATCTTGAATGAATAACGGATAGCAGCTGTGATAAATTCTTTAGCAGTTTTTACTGCTTCTTTCACAGGTTTTCCTTTTGCAAGTTCTGCTGTAATTGCAGCAGAATATGTACAACCTGCGCCGTGTGTATTTGTCGTATCAATTTTTTCTGATTCTAGAAGATCGAATGTTTCTCCGTCATATAGGACGTCGATTGCAGTTTCTGTGCCAAGCTTGCTACCGCCTTTAATTAGGACGTATTTCGCACCTAAAGCGTGGATTTTTTTCGCTGCTTCTTTCATGTCTTCAAGAGAATTAATTTTTACGCCACTTAATTGGTAAGCTTCAAATAAGTTTGGTGTTACAACTAATGCTTTTGGAACTAGAACGTCACGTAAGCAATCATTTGTTTCAGGATGTAATGCTTCATCAGCACCTTTACATACCATAACAGGATCAACTACTACATTTTTGAAATTATGTTTTTCGATTGTTTCTGCAACCATTTCAATAATTTCTACTGATCCGAGCATACCTGTTTTTAAAGCATCTACGCCAACACCTTCAATTGTCGTTTCTAATTGTGGTTTTAATGTAGAAGCTGGGATTGGGAATACGTTATGTGCCCAACCGTTATGTGGATTCATCGTTACGATTGTCGTAAGAGATGTCATTCCGTATACACCAAGTTCTTGGAATGTTTTTAAATCTGCTTGTATACCAGCACCGCCACTTGTGTCAGAACCAGCGATAGTAAGTGCTTTATTTAATGTCATTATGAAAGCCCCCTCAAGTGATATAATGAAAACTATGTTTTCACCATTATATCAATGTTACGAATAAGTACAAAGTGAAAAGTAGATGATTTATTTTAGGGGCTATTTAAAATCTTGTATGTAGGAGACGAGTTATGTTTCAAGAGAATCGTACAAATGAACTAGTTATATTAAAAGAGATTGCAGAGACGCTAAATACATCAAATGATACATATCATGTATTGCAAGCAGTGTTAGAAAAATTACTTAGTGTAACAGGTTTAATGACAGGATGGATTTTTCTTGCAGATGAAAATGGAAGATATACGAAATTAATCGATTACCAGTTGCCAGATGCACTTACATATGAAAACAAACGCCCGATGTGTGAAGGGGAATGTTGGTGTTTACGTGGTTTTGTGGATGGAAAATTAGAGCGAGCTGTTAATATTATTGAATGTAAAAGAATTAATAACGCAATTGAATATAATTGGGGCGATACGGAAGGTATTCTTCATCATGCTACGGTTCCTTTAAAGGCTGGAGGAGAAAAATTTGGATTGTTAAATGTGGCAAGCCCAGGCAAAACACATTTTTCAGAAGAAGAATTAGTATTGCTTCAATCAGTTGCTTTCCAAATTGGAACGGCTTTAAAACGAGCGAAGTTATATGAAAATGAGAAGCGAAGAGCGCATTATTATGTGAAATTAGAACGGTTCATTCAAGTTTTAAGAACGATTCATCAATTTAATATATTGCCTGAAAAAGTTGTAAATCAATTAGGTGAAGTGTTTCAGTGGAATCAAGTCGCATTTTTTATTAGGGAAGAGAAAGAAATATCCCTGCGGGCATCTTATTGCGAGGAAGAATTACAAGAGGATATAAAAGAGGCAGCGAAAGAAGCGTTAGAAAAAGGGGAACCTATTTTATTAAACCATCAAATTAGCCATAAGGTAGCCTCTAATAGGGCGGTTATTGCTACACCAATACAGATTCAAAGTCATATATTTGGTGTTTTATGTGTTAGTTCAAATAATGGTGAATTTGATGTGAATACAATAGATGTACTTCAAGCGATAACAAATCATATTTCCTTCGTGATAGAAAATATAAGATTAAATGAGCAAAGACGCGAACTTGTACGAATGGAAGAAAGAAACCGATTAGCAAGAGATTTACATGACTCCGTCTCACAAAAGCTATTTTCTTTAACCTTTATGACGAAGGGTGCCGAAGCTGTCTTAAAAGGAAAAAATGAAAAGGTAGATCAGTCTTTGCATGAGATACGTGAGTTATCGCAAGGTGCTTTAAAGGAAATGAGGACGTTAATTTGGCAATTACGTCCAGCTGGTTTAGAAAAAGGATTATTACCAGCCTTAAAGCAATATGGTGAAAGTTTGGGGTTGAAAATCCGGGAACAAGTTACAGGTGTCCGTGATTTGCCGCGCGTAGTAGAGGAAGCGCTATGGAGAATTGGACAAGAAGCTTTAAATAACGTAAGTAAACATGCGAATGTTAGAGAAGCGACGATTTATTTCAAAGTGACGGAGAAGAATGTATCATTAGAAATAGTCGATCAAGGAAACGGCTTTGTAGAAAAGGATATAAAAGAAAAGAAATCACTTGGCATGACTACGATGCGTGAAAGAGTAGAACTAGTTGGTGGAACGATTAAAATTGTAAGTGATAAGAAAAGAACAAGTGTAAAAATAAACGTACCATTATGATGTGAAAATGAGGGAAGTTCGTGAAAATAAAAGTATTGTTAGTTGATGATCATACAGTTGTTTTAAAAGGATTAGCATTTTTCTTAAGTACACAGGAAGATTTAGAGTTAGTTGGAGAAGCAAGTAATGGGAAAGAGGCATTAGTGAAAGTAGGGGAGACAAATCCTGATGTTGTACTAATGGATTTATATATGCCCGAAATGGATGGTGTTGAGGCGACGGCGTGTATTAAAAAAGAATATCCAAATGTGAAAGTAATTGTATTAACTAGCTTTTCTGATCAGGCGCATGTTTTACCGGCATTAAGGGCGGGAGCAAGCGGCTATATCTTAAAAGATGTAGAACCCGATCAACTTGTTGAAGCGATTCGAAGCGCGTATAAAGGTAATATTCAATTACATCCAGATATAGCAAATGCTCTTCTCTCCCAAACGTTACCTGTGGAAGAAAAAGAAGAAGAACCTTCTATTCAAGTGGATGTGCTAACAGCGAGAGAAAATGAAGTGTTGCAGCTATTAGCGAAAGGGATGAGTAATAAGGAAATCGCTTCTGTTTTAGTTATTACAGAAAAAACGGTGAAAGCTCATGTGAGTAGTATTTTGAGTAAGTTGAATTTATCTGATCGTACGCAAGCAGCATTATATGCAGTGAAAAATGGGATTGTATAAGACAAAAGTCGTAAGACCTAGTTCGCCTTTAGGAGGTGGACTTTTTTTATGGAAAAATACGTCTATGTGAGGACGAAATTATCTTGATATAAAGATAAGATATGTTTGTAAGCAACAAAACAACAATTACAAGGGATACCTTTTTTGAAAGCATATAACAGCATAAAAGTGCATATTAGGAGGAAGAAACAATGGCAACAGTTTTATTTGTAAAAGCAAACAACCGCCCAGCGGAACAAGCAGTTAGTGTGAAATTATACGAGGCATTTTTAGCAAATTATAAAGAAGCACATCCAAATGATACAGTAGTAGAACTTGATTTATATAAAGAAGAACTACCATATGTAGGCGTCGATATGATTAACGGTACATTCAAAGCAGGTAAAGGATTTGACTTAACGGAAGAGGAAGCAAAAGCAGTAGCAGTTGCTGATAAGTATTTAAATCAATTTCTAGAAGCTGATAAAGTCGTTTTCGGTTTCCCATTATGGAACTTAACAATTCCAGCAGTGCTACACACATATATTGATTATTTAAACCGAGCTGGTAAAACGTTCAAATATACGCCAGAAGGTCCAGTTGGTCTTATTGGAGATAAGAAGATTGCATTATTAAATGCACGCGGCGGCGTATATTCTGAAGGTCCAGCAGCTGAAGTAGAAATGGCTGTTAAATATGTAGCAAGCATGATGGGCTTCTTCGGTGCAACAAATATGGAAACAGTAGTTATTGAAGGACATAATCAATTCCCAGATAAAGCAGAAGAGATCATTACAGCGGGTCTTGAAGAAGCAGCTAAAGTAGCAAGCAAATTTTAATTGAAAATAGAATCGTCACTCGAAAAAAGTAGCATTAACGTTTATCTGTTAATGCTACTTTTTTATATTTTAAGTTCGTCAGCCAGTTTTTCTAATTGAATTCGATCTTGTATGTAATAGGTTCTTCCATCTTTTTTTAAGTAATTTTTTTGGCAAAACTGGTTTAATACATATAAAAGATGGCGGTAGCTGACATTTAAATATTCCGAGACCTCGGTATGTTTTTCTATATAACTGTTATTTTGTTCTGTTAATAGAATAAATGCTGCTAAACGGTTTTCGAACGGATAACTATTGTTTTTGGCGTAACTTTCGGTTCGAATAATTGTTTTTTCACCGATAAACTTACATAGTTTCTGTAGAAAGGTAGCATCTTGCAACAAAAGATGCTGACAATCTTTAAGAGGAAGCGCTAAGCACATACAATCTTCAATTACTTCTACCGTTTTCGTAACAGATTCAACACCGATTAACCCTAATTCTCCAATGAACGAAGGTGCTTGAATAAAGTTAATTAAGGAGATCCTCCCATTTTTGTGACTCATATATATTTTCGCTTTCCCAGAAATTAAGTAATAAAGATAAGGAACATCAACGCCTTCATTACATATCCTTTCTTTCTTTTGAAAGGAATGCAGTTCAGCATATGGTAAGACATCAAAAGAAAAAAGAGTATGGAAGTTGTAAGTTTGCACGTAATGAGAGATTTCTTCGTTATTTTTGCTGACTTTCATGTTTTCACCTCCTGTTTAGTATGAGATATCTCCTATTATTTTTACAAGAAAGAATGATACGATTTATGTAAATTTGTTTTTGTAGAAAAGAGAGTGTGAGAGGTTTATGAAAAAATATAAAACACTGCTATTTGATGTAGATGATACATTGTTAGATTTCCAGAAGGCGGAGAAAATGGCGTTACGTATGCTGTTTGAAGAGAACGGGATCCCTCTAAACAGTGAGGTGCAAGGGCGGTATAAAAAAATTAATAAAAGTCTTTGGGATGCTTTTGAAGAAGGTAAAATAAACCGTGATGAAGTCGTAAATACACGGTTTTCAATTTTGTTTAAAGAATACGGGGAAGAAGTAGATGGGATATTATTCGAAAATAATTATCGTAGCTACTTAGAAGAAGGAGATCAACTTATGCAAGGTGCGTTTGAATTTATAAATCGAATTCACAGTGAGTATGATTTATATATAGTGACAAACGGTATTTCTAAGACGCAAGATAAACGTTTACGTAATGCAGGATTACACGCCTTGTTTCAAGATATTTTTGTTTCAGAAGATACAGGATTCCAAAAGCCGATGAAAGAGTATTTTGATTATGTTTTCGGACGAATTCCTAATTTTGCTCCTGAAGAGGGGCTCATTATTGGAGATTCGTTAAGTGCTGATATGAAAGGTGGATATGTAGCTGGAATTGATACTTGTTGGTTTAATCCAGAAAAGAAATTAAATGATAGCGGGATTGTGCCGACATATGAAGTGGGAAATTTTGAAGATTTATACGCACTATTGAAGCAACGTGTGTAATAAAAATAGGCAGTGGAAATTTTATCCCTACTGCCTATTTTTATTCGTTTGTAGCTGTGTTGTTTTTAGGAAGTGGAAATGCATTACCAATCGCTGCCGCTCCAAGCATCGGTAATAGTAAATTGAGCGGGAAAAACATGAGTAACAGTAATGTTATTGCAATTGGTTTTCTTAATGCATAGCTTGAAATTGCTGTCGTGACAATGGCTACCGAAGCAATTGGATCTATCGGGATAATGGAAGCTATAGCATATCCGATACTAGATCCAGCAAATATAATTGGGAAAATATGTCCCCCGCGCCAACCTGTATTTAAACAAACGGCAGTAATACATAATTTTAAAACACCTGAAAGAAGTAGTACCCAGAAGGATAAATGGGTCCATTCAACAACTAAATCTTTTAATTGATGTTCTCCTGAAAATAACGTGTACGGGAGAAAGGTCCCTGTAATTCCTAATAAAATACCACCGATAATTCCAAGCGATAGTTTGTATTCTTTTAAGGGATGGATTAGTCTCTCTAATGTGAATTCTAATTTGAAATAAAAGAAGCCAATTATAGCACCAATACTAGCGAGTGGTAGAAAGGCAATCCATTCATTAAGAGAAAGGGAACCTTCCCCAAAATCAACGATAAAGGATCCGCGATTATCGAATTTACTAAGCAATAAATAAACGGAAAAACCAGCGAAAGTGGTAGCTAAATATACAATTGCTTTTTTTTCTTTAGAAAATTCGTTAATTTGCTCACCCTCATTTTCATTTGGAGCTAAATAACCGAATAATGGCGCATTAAAAATTACACTTAAAGTAGCACCAATTCCAACCTCTGTTAGTTCATTCATTCCTTTTAAGGCGAATGTAAAGCGGTCTCCTACCCATGTACAAAGTCCACCGATAATGCCAACAATTGCTGCTTCGGGACCTAAGCTAGCACCAAATATTAAAACGATAATTGCAGTTAAAGTAGCTTTATGTACAAAACGGTATTCAATTCTACCTGTTTTTTTATATTCACCCATCACTTCCGGCATAAGACGTGGATATGTGCCGAAGTATTTTTGGGTTAAACCGACGAGAATACCACCGATTGTTGTGACACAAATAGTGTAATACGGAGGAGAAGAGAAAATAGTAGGTAAGTACTCCCAAATAAAGTGAATACCGATATTTATTGTAACTAAAAATAGCCAGACTGTTGCTCCTACTATAGAGCCTAAAAGAATGCCGTATAGGACGAGCATATAGTGCATGTCCTTTGTGTTTGTCATGTTATACCTCCGTTATGTGAGTTTTAATGTCGAAAGGATTAAATATGCTTCTGCGAAATGAAATGAATATGTATAGTATCTTTTTGAGAGGTTGGCTTATTCAATATATTGAGGTCTCGTGAGAATTTGAAATGTATACAGTTAAACTACTTACTTAATTCTATATAGTAATCGTAGGTTTTAAAAGGTCTTTTTCAAATGAATATGGAATATATTTCTTTTGTTATGCATGTCAAATCCTTCGTAGTTAATTTAGAACATTCAGAAAAACTGATTGACATTAGGAAATTATTGCTATAAAATCAACGGTAATTGCATAGTCTTATCAAGAAAAGGTGGAGGGACAGGCCCGATGAAACCTTGGCAACAGCCGTATAACGGAATTGTGCCAAATCCTGCAGGTAATAAATCCTGAGAGATAAGAAAGAGCCTTTAGAGCGTGTTTTCAAACTGCTCCTTTCTTGTTTTCAGGAAAGGAGCAGTTTTTTATTTTGTATAAAAGAAAGGAGAATGAGAGATGGGAGAATCATGGGGAAAAGGAACAATTTGTGTGCAAGGTGGCTATACACCAAAGAATGGTGAGCCGCGTGTTTTGCCACTTTATCAAAGTACAACGTATAAATACGATACTTCGGATGATTTAGCAGCCTTATTTAACTTAGAGGCAGAAGGATATATATATACGCGTATTGGAAATCCTACCTTAGCTGCATTTGAGCAGAAATTAGCGGATTTAGAGGGTGGTGTAGGAGCTGTTGCAACGGCTTCCGGGCAGGCTGCTATTATGCTTGCTGTTTTAAATATTTGTAGTAGCGGAGACCACTTGCTTTGTTCTTCCACAGTTTACGGTGGAACGTTTAATTTATTTGGGGTGAGCTTACGTAAGCTTGGTATCGATGTTACATTCTTTAATCCGAATTTAACTGCTGATGAAATTGTGGCCCTTGCTAATGACAAGACGAAACTCGTTTATGCGGAATCGCTAGGAAATCCAGCGATGAACGTTTTAAATTTCAAAGAATTCTCAGATGCAGCGAAAGAGTTGGAAGTGCCTTTTATCGTGGATAATACATTAGCAACTCCTTATTTATGCCAAGCATTTGAACATGGAGCAAATATTATCGTTCATTCTACGACGAAATATATTGATGGTCATGCAAGTTCGTTAGGTGGCATTGTTATTGACGGAGGGAACTTCGATTGGACAAATGGGAAATATCCTGAACTTGTTGAACCGGATCCAAGTTATCACGGCGTAAGTTACGTTCAAAATTTTGGTGCAGCAGCTTATATTGTGAAGGCACGTGTTCAATTATTAAGAGACTACGGAAACTGTATGAGCCCATTCAATGCGTATATTAGCAATATCGGCTTAGAAACGCTGCATTTAAGAATGGAGCGTCATAGTGAAAATGCCCTCGCGGTTGCTAAGTGGCTTGCTAACCATGAACGTATTGAATGGGTGAATTATCCGGGACTAGATAGTAATGAAAATTACTCGTTATCACAAAAGTATTTGAAGAAAGGTGCTAGTGGAGTTTTAACATTCGGCATTAAGGGAGGATTAGAAGCTGCGAAAGAATTTATCGCAAATGTAAAACTAGCAACTCTCGTAACACATGTAGCTGATGCACGAACTTGTGTCATACATCCCGCTAGCACAACGCATAGACAATTAAGTGCTGAAGATCAGCGTTTAGCTGGCGTTACATCAGATTTAATTCGTTTATCGGTCGGTATAGAAGATGTTTCTGATATTATTGCAGATTTAGAAGCAGCGCTAGTCGGAGGCAAAGAACATGCCGATCATAATTGATAAAGATTTACCAGCTCGCAAAGTGTTGCAGGAGGAAAATATTTTTGTAATGACGAAGGAGCGAGCAGAAACACAAGATATCCGGGCATTGAAAATTGCTATATTAAATTTAATGCCTACAAAGCAAGATACAGAAGCGCAATTGCTTCGTTTAATTGGCAACACGCCGTTGCAATTAGATGTTCATTTACTTCATATGGAATCACATTTGTCTCGTAATGTAGCACAGGAACATTTAACGAGTTTCTATAAAACATTCCGTGATATTGAGAATGAGAAATTTGATGGACTTATTATTACGGGAGCACCAGTTGAAACTCTTTCTTTTGAAGAGGTAGATTATTGGGAAGAGCTTAAACATATTATGGAGTATTCAAAAAAGAATGTAACATCTACGCTTCATATTTGCTGGGGGGCACAGGCTGGTTTGTATCATCATTATGGCGTTCCAAAGTATCCTCTTAAGGAAAAAATGTTCGGTGTATTTGAACATGAAGTCCGCGAGCAACATGTGAAATTGTTACAAGGGTTTGATGAATTGTTTTTTGCCCCGCATTCTCGTCATACAGAAGTACGAGAGAGTGATATTAGAGAGGTGAAAGAATTAACATTATTAGCAAACTCTGAGGAAGCGGGTGTTCACCTTGTTATTGGGCAAGAAGGAAGACAAGTGTTTGCGCTCGGGCATAGTGAATATAGTTGTGATACGTTAAAAGAAGAATACAAACGAGACCGCGACAAAGGGTTAAATATTGATGTGCCAAAAAATTATTTTAAGCATAATAATCCAAATGAGAAACCGCTTGTGAGGTGGAGAAGCCATGGGAATCTATTATTCTCTAATTGGCTGAATTATTACGTGTATCAAGAAACCCCTTATGTATTATAAAAAAGATTGTGTAACACGTGGCAACGTTTTCTTTGTAATGATTAACTTATATTTTTCCGAATGTTCAAAAAACATTGTTTTTCAGATTTTTTACTCATATAATTTCATCTAAACACAATTTTTGAGGGGTGGACAGTATTATGAAAGAAATTCAAGTTGGTTTATTAGGTCTTGGGACAGTTGGTAGCGGTGTAGTTCGTATTATTACAGATCATCAAGAGCGACTCATACACCAGGTAGGTTGTCCTGTGAGAGTAACGAAAGTACTAGTACAAAATATTGAAAAAGAGAGAGAAGTAGAGGTACCTTCTACTCTATTAACACAAGATGCAAATGAAATTTTAGATAATCCAAATATTGACGTTGTCATCGAAGTGATGGGTGGCATCGATGATGCAAAAGCATATATTTTGCAAGCTTTACAAAGTGGGAAGCATGTTGTAACTGCCAATAAAGATTTAATGGCGTTACATGGGGCGGAACTCTTAGCAGTAGCAAAAGATAATAAAGCAGACTTGTTTTATGAAGCAAGTGTAGCCGGAGGGATCCCGATTTTACGAAGTATCGTAGAAGGACTTTCTTCAGATCTTATTACGAAAGTAATGGGAATTGTAAATGGAACGACAAATTTTATTTTGACGAAAATGTCAGATGAAGGGAGAGCATATAACGACGTGTTAAAAGAAGCCCAACAACTTGGATTTGCAGAAGCAGATCCAACATCAGATGTGGAAGGTTTAGATGCAGCAAGAAAAATGACGATTTTGGCTACCCTTGGTTTTTCTACAAATGTAGAGCTTGGAGATGTGAAGGTAAAAGGAATCACTTCTATTACAGAAGAAGATATTGAATACAGTAAGAGTTTAGGCTACACGATTAAATTAATCGGTCTTGCGAAGCGAGATGGTGAAAAATTAGAAGTTACAGTTGAACCAACGCTACTTCCAAATACACATCCTCTTGCGGCCGTGCAAAACGAATATAACGCTGTATATGTGTACGGTGAAGCGGTTGGAGAAACGATGTTTTATGGACCGGGTGCAGGAAGCTTGCCAACAGCGACAGCTGTCGTTTCAGATTTAGTAGCTGTAATGCAAAATGTTCGATTAGGTGTAAATGGAAATAGTGCGGTATCCCCGCAGTACAAAAAGGTATTAAAAGAGCCAGACGAAATTGTTGTGAAGAAATTTTTAAGGCTTCATGTAAAAGATGAGATTGGTGTGTTTGCAAAAATTACTTCATTGTTCTCTGAGCGTGGTGTTAGCTTTGAAAAGATTATTCAGATGCCACTTGAAGAGAAAGGAAAAGCTGAAATTGTAATTGTAACGCATCGTGCATCTCTTGCTGATTATGATTATATTCTACATACGTTGCAAGGGTATGAAGAAATAGATTGTTTGAAAGCAAATTACCGAATTGAAGGAGATGCAAAGTAGCATCTCGCATCATCAAACAGAAAGAGCCTATTAAGCAGCTTGCTTAATAGGCTCTTTTCTATTTAACATTTTCGTACCAAATTGAATAAATGCTTGGATAATCCAGCCTGTTGTAAAAGATAAGATGATTGTTCCAAAATAGATAGGCCCATCTAATAGGAAGCTTAATGTTAAAAATAAAAATGCTAATGAAATTTCTGTTCTTCTAAATGTCCATTTCTTTTTTTCAGCAACCGTTAAAACGAAAGCTTCTTGAGGTGCTGCGCAAAGGTTTGTAGAGACGTAAAGACCAATCCCAGCTCCAACGAATAGATTTCCACAAATAAGTGTTATATATTTTGGAAGAGAACGGATAGCGTCCATAATAGTTGTAATGGAACCGATCCAATCAACAAAAAGAGAAATAAGAACCATCGTTACAATTGTACCAATCGTAATTTGTTTTTTATTCCAAAAGAGTACGATAAGAGTAAAAGCAAAATTAATCATGAAAATCCAAAAACCGATACTTATCCCGAAATTTTGATATAGTGCAATAAAGAAGGAATCATAAGGGCTAAGTCCAAAGGAAGTAATTGTCGTCATCATATTAATACCGATGGCGAGAGTGAGTAGACCGCCAATGAAAAATATATATTCTAATTTGAATCGAAGCATAGTTGTATATCCTTTCAAAATGTATTTGCTAGGAAAGGATATATTGTGGAAAGCTTACCAGGTCAAGGGAGAATTTTTGCAAAGAAGGGGAAAATGAGATGACGAATATAAGAAAGATTGCTGAACTTGCTGGGGTATCTGTTTCAACTGTTTCACGTGTACTGAATAATCATCCATATGTGAATGAACAGAAACGAAAAGAAATTTTAGCAATTATAGAAGAATTAAATTATACGCAAAATGTGAATGCAATTCATTTAGTGAAAGGAAAAACGAATGTCATTGGCGTTTTATTACCGCACGTAAATGATCAATATTATAGCGCTATTATCGAGGGGATATCAAAGGAAACAGCAAAAAACAATTATAATATGATGCTTTGTCAGACGAATTATAGTGAGGAAAGAGAATTAGAAATTTTAAATATGTTAAAAATGAAAAAGCTTGATGGGGTTATTATATGTTCCCGGGCAAATAGTAAGGAAAAGCTTGAAGAATATACGAAATTTGGTCCGATTGTTATGTGTGAAGAAATAGAATCGAATTTCATTTCGAGTGTGCATATTGATTACTATAAAGTTTTTTCGCGCGGGATGAAGAGCTTAATAGATGCCGGCCATACAAGTATTGGGTATTGTATTGGAAGAAGTAATAGCATTAATAGCCAGAGAAGAAAACAAGCATATGAGAATGCGCTTCAAACGATTGCGGTAACACCGATAGAGGACTGGAAGTTTAAAGGCTGTTTTACGGTGGAAGATGGGCGTAATGTAATTAGGGAATGGATCCATATGTTAGTAAAGCCAACAGCGTTTCTTGTATCTTGCAACCATATTGCAGCAGGGATGGTAACGGAAGCGAAAAAACAAGGCATTCGTATTCCGGAAGATATTACGATTATCGGTTGTGATGATCAAGATGTGGCAGATATTTTAGGCATTACGACGATTTCGTATTGTAGTAAAAACGTTGGTGTGAAGGCATTTGAATTATTATATGAAAAGATTAATGATGAGAAAATCGATATAAAGCACGTAGAGTTATTGCCAGAATTAGTACATAGGGAAACAACATAATAGATAAGGTGTGAAAATCGCTTTTCAAAATTGCGTTTGGTATAATTATGGACAATCTATGAGGGCTAAAAGGGGTTTTGATATGAGATCAAAAGTAGTAAAAGTAATTCTACTCATTACAATTGCATCTTTCTGTTTATTTGCATATGGCTTTGTTTCAGGTGTAAATGATGTGCTAAATCCGAAAGCTTCAAATGTAATTAAAAAGACCGATGTAGTGGAAAAAGAGAAAAGGAAAACGGGAACGTTACAAATCGTTAGTCTAGGTGATTCATTAACACGCGGTGTTGGTGATAAAGAAGGAATTGGCTATATTGGACGGATGAAAGAAGATTTACAAAAAGATTATAAGCAAAAGGTGGCCTTAACTAACTTAGCTGTTAGTGGTGCAAAAATGCCTGACTTATTAAAACAAATGGAGAGTAGTGGCGCTCAATATTCAATTAAGCAAGCAGATGTAATCGTTTTAACCATAGGAGGAAATGATTTATTTCCAGGATGGGAGTCGCTCGGAAAGATAGATTTAGAAACATACCGTCCTGATACAGAAACATTCCAGAATGAAGCGAAGAAAATTATAGAAGGAATTCGTAAGTTAAATACAGATAGCCCTATTTTTTGGCTAGGTTTATATAATCCTTTTGAAGATGTAGAAGATTTAAAAGGGTCTTCAAACATTGTTGTAGACTGGAATGCATCTTTAGAAAAATTAGCGCTAAATGATAAAAATGTGTATATTACACCGACATTTGATTTATTCCAAAACCGCGGGAAAGATTTATTATACTCCGATCATTTCCACCCGAATGAAGTAGGGTATACATATATGGCGGACCGATTAGTTCAAAATGTTGCGAGTAAATTAAAACTAGAACAAGGAGGGGTAAAATGACGACGATACTTTCCGTACGAGACGTGAAGAAGGTAATTGGAAAGAAGACTATTGTAGAGAATATTTCCTTCGATGTAAAGCAAGGAGAAGTGTTTGGCTTCCTAGGACCGAATGGCGCAGGAAAAACAACTACTATTCGAATGTTAGTTGGATTGATTAAAGAAACAGAAGGTACAATTTCTATCGGTGGTTATTCTATTAAGGAAAACTTCAGAGAAGCGATGCGTCAAATTGGGAGTATCGTTGAAAACCCAGAACTGTATACATATTTAACGGGATGGGAAAATTTAAAACAATTTGCCCGTATGTTAGGTAATATATCAGATGAACGTATTATTGAAATTGCCCAAATGGTTCATTTAGATGAAAGGATTCACGATAAGGTAAAAACATACTCCCTTGGTATGAAACAGCGCCTTGGCATTGCGCAAGCGCTTCTTGGAAATCCAAAATTGCTCATATTAGATGAGCCAACAAATGGTTTAGACCCAGCTGGAATTAGAGAACTTAGGGAATTTATACATAAGCTTGTGAAAGAAGAAAATATGAGTGTGTTTATTTCAAGTCACTTGCTAAGCGAAGTACAAATGATATGCGATCGGGTTGCAATTATTCATAAGGGAAAAATGATAACAGTTGCCAAGGTTGAAGAGTTAATTAAAACAGCAAGTGATCGTGTAGAATGGATTGTTACACCGATTTCTAAGGCGAAAGATATGCTAGAAGATGCTGAAGAAGTAAGAGAAGTAAGTATAGAAGGTAATCGATTACTATGCCGCATGGATATCACATCTATAAGTAATTGGAATAAACATTTTGTAGAAAATGGGGTAGATGTGCATAGTGTTAAAGAGCTTGTATTTACGCTAGAAGATTTATTTATTGAACTCACAAGGGGTGAGCAGCATGCGTGAATTTGCGAATCTAGTTTTAAATGAATCGGAGAAAATTTATCGTAAGAAACGTATTTTTGTTGTCATGCTTATTTTAGCTATCTTAATCCCACTCTTTGTGTATGCGCAGTATCGTGAAGTAGAAACGACACAAAAAAGGCTAGGTACAACAGATTGGAAAGTTTCTCTGCAACAACAAATTGTTGATTCTCAAAACCGTTTGAATAATTCTAGACTACCAGAAGAATGGCGCGATTGGCTGAAGGTAAGAGTGGAGCAACAACAATATTATTTAGATCATGATATTAACCCGATGGCACCAGGCGCACCTACTTTTGTAAGGGCGTTTATTGAGCAAGGAATTACATTGTTTATTCCGCTTCTCGTAATGATTGTCGCCATTGATATCGTTTCAGGAGAACGAAGTGATGGGACGATGAAGATGTTACTTACGCGGCCAATTCGGCGCTGGAAAATACTCCTTAGTAAGTACGTGACGATGTTATTTTTCATTTCACTCATACTGCTTCTTGTCGGTCTGTTTGCTTACGTATTATCAGGGCTTGTATTTGGATACTCGGGATGGAATTTACCTGTTTTAACAGGGTTTGTTATTGATAAGGAAACGTTAAATACGAATTTTGTACATCTTATTCCGCAGTGGCAATATATCTTGATGGCGTATGGATTAGCTTGGTTTGTTGCTATCGTTGTCGGAACTATTTCGTTTATGGTTTCTGTTTTAATTCGAAATACACCAGCTGGTATGGGTGTTATGTTAGCCGCATTAATTGCAGGTGGTATTTTAAGCTCATTCGCAACATCATGGGAAGGCGCGAAATATATTTTTAGTGTGAATTTATCATTAACAGATTATCTATCAGGAAAATTACCTGCATTACAAGGTTTATCGATGGGGTTTTCTTTAATGAATTTAACTATTTGGGCCGTTGTGTCCCTTATTATTTCGTTTGTAGTATTTACAAAGCAGGATATGGTGAATTAATTGGACGGGAAGTGAAAGTATGAAAAATGCTTTAAAAAATGATTGGGGTTCCTTATTGGCACCAGAATTTGAGAAAGAATATTATCACAAGCTGGCTGATTTTTTGAAAGAAGAGTACAGTACACATGTTGTGTATCCTAAGCTAGAAAATATTTTTAGCGCTCTAGAGTATACAAGTTATGAAAATACAAAGGTCGTTATTTTAGGGCAAGATCCATACCACGGACCGGATCAAGCGCATGGTTTAAGTTTTTCGGTACAGCCCGGTATTAAAACGCCACCTTCATTGCTAAATATGTATAAAGAACTCCGAGATGAATATGGTTATGAAATCCCGAATAATGGTTATTTAGTAAAGTGGGCAGAGCAAGGGGTTTTATTATTAAATACGGTATTAACAGTTCGTCAAGGTGAAGCAAATTCTCATAAAGGAAAAGGATGGGAGCATTTCACAGATCGTGTAATTGAGCTATTAAATGAACGTGAAAACCCAGTTATTTTTATATTGTGGGGACGTCATGCACAGGCGAAGAAAAAGTTAATTACGAATACGAAGCATCATATTATCGAGTCTGTACATCCAAGCCCGCTATCAGCAAGACGTGGTTTCTTTGGTAGTAAGCCATACTCTAAAGTAAATACGATTTTAGCTAATATGGGTGAGAGAGAAATTGATTGGGAAATACCAAACCTATAAATAAAAAAGGTAGTTAACAGTCGTTAACTACCTTTTTGTTATTGTTGTTCGTTCTTTAATTTTGCATCTAGTACAAATGTACCGAATGGGATAACTGATGAAACAAATGCCCCAAGTGCCCATGCAATTGATTTGCGGTGTACGATTGTTACTTGAATTACTGCAAAGATGAATAGAATAAATAAAACACCATGAGCCATACCTGTAATTTTAACGGCTGTTGCAAATCCTGCAAAATATTTTAATGGCATTGCTACAAATAATAGTAGTAGGAAAGAAATCCCCTCAACAAGTCCAATTGCTCTTAATCGTCCGATTGGTGTAGATAACATGAAATAGCCTCCTTTAACGTATGCTTGTATATAGTAAATTTGTATTCTTTTTCAAAATAAAATAGTCTATTTTGTTTCATTATATACAAAAAGAAAGTTTACACTACGAGAATAGTGCAAAGTTCAAAATATAGTCACAAAAGCGTGGTAATTTAAATAAAAACCTATTTGAAGTATTTGACTTCAAATAGGTTTTATGAATGAAAATATTAAACAAGTACTTCGTTTTTTAGTACAAATTTCTCAACTACTTTTGCAACGCCATCGTTCATATTTGTATCTGTTACGTAGTTTGCAATTTCTTTAATATCATCTGGTGCATTGCCCATTGCAACGCCAAGACCAGCGAATTCAATCATCGCTTGGTCATTATAGCTATCACCCATTGCGATCACTTCTTCGCGCTTAATGCCAAGCTTTTGGATCAGTTTGTCTAAGCTTGTTCCTTTTGTAACACCGGCTTCAGTAAATTCTAAGAAGAATGGTTTCGAACGCATAACGCTTAATTGGCCTTCTAGTTGTTTTTGTAGTTTCTTTTCTACTACAACAAGGCGTTCGGCCTCTTTATTCATTAATACTTTTACTACAGGCTCTTGAACAGCAGTTTTAAAGTCATCTACTACGACAATTGGCATACCAGTAATATCGCCCTCAATTTCAGTATAAGGATTATTTTCTTCCGTTACGATATCATCGCCCATATAAGTATGAATCCATACATCTTCAGTTTTACTAATTTCAAATAGGTTGTGAACGATTTCAGGAGATAGCGTACTACTAAAGATTTCTTCGTTTGTTTTACAGTTAATAATTTTTGCGCCATTAAAAGATAGAATGAAACTGCCGTATTCTTCTAAACGAAGTTCTTTCGCTACATTACGCATACCAAACGTTGGACGTCCAGAAGCAAGTACAACTTTTACACCTTGCTCTTGTGCAGTCATTAGAGCCTCTTTCGTACGAGGTGAAATAGTATGGTCGTCACGTAATAAAGTATCATCTAAATCTAAAACAATCATTTTATAAGTCATATTAAAAATCCTCTCTTTGTTGAAATAGAAATAAAATTTTATGAAGATATTGGGGAATATATAGTAAGACATCGAACTTCTTTATCCCACATTAACGGACAGTAAGACCCCCACCTCAAAATTCAGCGAAAGCAAAGAAGTTAGGTGGGGGAGCAACTGCCCGTAAAAGTCCAAGTGGTTCAACTAATAATCAGTAGGGATGAACAAAACCCCTACTGATTAAGGTTTCACTTTATGTGAAGTTAGGAAAAGTTCTATATTGTTAGTATAAATTACCATGAGCATGTTGCCCACGATAATTTATATGGCTAACGCCTGATTAGCTTGCATGTTACCATTATCGTAACAACTCTAAAGATAGAGTGCAATAATGGAAGTTTTCCAATTTACGATGGTTGTTTTTCTGTTGAACGAGAAAATAGTATTTCGAGCAAAATTGCCATTACAGATCCAAGAACGAGACCGTTACTTAAAAACGATGCTAAAAATGGTGGGAGCGTAGAAAATGCTCCTGCTGGAACAAACATAACCCCGACGCCTGTAAAAATTGAAAGACCTGCTACTTTAAATAATCGTTCTTTATCTTGTACTGTTTCGTATTCGCGAAAAGCAAGGCCAATCATGCTTGCAAATACAGGGTAAATGGCAGCATATCCAACTGCGACAGGGATTGCCGCAAAGAATGAAGTAATCTTTGGGAATATACTAACGAGAATAATAAAGCTTGATCCTAACATAAATGGGAGACGTTTATAAATATTAGTCGTTGCAATAAAGCCTGCTGATCCAGAAATAGCGACAGGTCCAATAGCTGAAAAAAGACCTCCTAGCAATTGGTTGATTCCTGTTATAATACCGGCTTGTTTGAAACGATCTGATGTAGCATTCTCTTCATATTTAGAAACAACCTTTTGTACAACGCGAATGCTTGCTAACATATTTGTTAGAAGTAATAGTGTAACGAAAACGACCGTAATGGCCATGTTCCACTCAATACGAGGCATTCCGAAAACAAATAGAGACGGAAAACGGATTATATCTGTCACAGGCGTTACTGGATTAGATAATCCGAAGCATGCGAATAATATCCAGCCACAGACGATACTGAGAAGAACAGAATATTGTCCAATAATAGGTAGCTTCATGATGAAAAAGGATAGTAAAATAACAATGAGTGAAAGAATAAATACATCAGCTTGTACTTCTGTATGTTGTCCGTCAAGGCCGAACATTCCCTTTAAGAAGGAACCGCTAAGTTGTGCGACAAGAAGAAATAAATATGTTCCAATGACTGTCGGTGTAAAATAGCGAACTAGTTTATCGATGAATCCAAAAACGCTAAGAATAATACAAATGATACCACTTAATAGGAAAGCGTACTGAAGGACTTTCAGCGTTTCATTGCTGGATCCAAATAATACGACACCTAAACTTGCATAAAGGGAGAAAATCCCCCACCAAAGTCCAGCAGGACCTTCTTGAATAGGAAGTTTATGCCCAAATATAGCTTGCAGTAGACCAGCAAAGCCAAGAACAAATAATGTTCTTTGTACGAATGCAATAGCTTCAGCGCCATCGAGACCATAACTAGTTGCAACGCTAATTGGTACGATAAGGCTCCCAGCTAAAATAAATAGCGCCCATTGTAAGGCGGAAAGAAATATTTTCATTATATCAACCTCTTTCATAGATTCCGTATCTAGTATATATGTATTTCATTTCCACTGGCAAAGATTGTAGATAGAGAAAAGAGTTGAAACACGATATGAATGCACGTAAGCAATTATGGATAGCAGTTATATGTATGACCTTTGTCGTAATTCTAGGAACGTTAGGATTTATGACGATTGAAGAGATTAGTTTGTTTCAAGCATTTTGGATGACAATGATTACTGTATTAACTGTTGGATACGGAGATGCTGTTCCTGTAACACAGGCAGGAAAAGTTTTTGCACTTCTTATCATACCAGTTGGGGTCGGCATCGTTACGTATGCGATTGGTGTAGTGGCAGCTATGATTGTTGAAGGAAATTTATTTCATGCAGTCCGGAGGAAGAAGATGGATAAACAAATAGCACAGTTACAAAATCATATTATCGTATGTGGTTGTGGTAGAGTAGGGCTTCAAGTTGTACATGAATTGCAAGAAAAGAAAATTCCATTTGTCGTTGTGGATAAAGATGAAAGCATATTAGAGAAGGAAAAACTTTTGTATGTACACGGAGATGCAACGGAAGACCAAGTGTTACATCATGCTGGAATTTCGAAGGCAGCTGGTTTAGTTGCCATCGTAGCAAATGATGCTGAAAATGTATTTATTACATTAACGGCAAGAGGATTAAACGATGCAATTAAAATTGTGGCAAGAGCAGAAAAACCAGAAACTGAAGACAAACTAAAGCGGGCTGGGGCAAATAAGGTAATTAATCCATCTAGCATGGCAGGAATTCATATTGCAAAAGGTATTGCGAATCCGCTAACAGTTCATTATATTGATACAGTACTGTATGGCGTGGAGCAGTCTTTTGTAATTGAAGAAATTGCAGTCGGCGAGGGCTCTATTTTAGCTAGTAAATCGTTACTAGAGAGTGATGTGAGAAATCAATTTGATGTAACAATTTTAGCGATTTTGAGAAATGGGAATGTTATACATAATCCAACGGGGCAGGAAAAACTACAAGAACATGATATGATAATAGTGTTTGGTTCAGTAGAGAAACTGGGACAATTTGAGAAAGAACTACAAAGTAAGAGGTGACGAGGAATGCAAATATCAAGTGATAAAATTTTAAATAAAATGGCGAATGAAATTGCAAAGGCAAAAAGCAGTGAAGGGCAAAAATCAAAAGAGCATGTGTTAGTTGTGCGTGCTTTATGCGATTTACTACTAGAGGAGCAGGTTGAATCTTCTACGTATAGAGAGCCACAAATTCAATCACAAATAATTGGATCACAACCTATAACAACAGTTCAACCGGTTATGCCAGTTTCTGGAGAACCTGTGTATATAAAAGAAGAAGGTGCAAATGGTAATTCATTATTTGATTTTTAAGGATTAAATCGTTTGGATTATATGTGGAAATTGCTTATTATAAAAATAAAAAGGGGAATTAAGATGAAAATTTTCTTTTTACTAGGTTGTATTGCAGCAGGGTTATCTGTTGCTTTAGGGGCTTTTGGAGCACATGGTTTAGAAAATAAAGTTTCTGCAAAAATGTTAGAAGTTTGGAAAACAGGTGTTACATATCAAATGTTTCATGCAGGTGGACTATTCGTAGTTGCTTTATTAATGGATAAAATTCAATCATCACTTTTAACTACTGCTGGCTGGCTTATGGTAGCTGGGATTATTATGTTTTCAGGCAGTTTGTATGCATTAAGTACGACAGGTATTAAGTTCTTTGGCCCAATTACACCTCTTGGTGGTGTAGCTTTTATCGTAGCATGGATCTTAGTCGGAACTGCAGTTGTAAAAGGGTTATAAAAAACAAAAGCTGGCATATGCCAGCTTTTTTTATGGTCTTGGAGCATAAGTTGCTTGTTGACTAGGTAAATACGTAATTTCTTCTGGGAATTCCACATAATCTAAGTAAATCATTAATAGTAAAAAACGTTTCCCTGATTGTGGCTCACTAATTACAATATGATCACGACCAGCTGCTTCGATAATACCTGTATACGATTGGGTACCGAGTGAGCTACCACGTTCATAAGTCATTACAACCGTAGCTTGCTTACCCTTGTTTAAACGAAGGATATTTTCAATATAGGATTGTTCTAATGGTAACATGCCTTGAGAAACGGCATATTGAGCTTGCGCCGCTTGTTGTTGCATTGCTTGCTGTTGTTGCTGTTGTTGTGGAGTCATTTGCTGCGGCTGTACATAAGTTCCAGATGGTTGATAGAAACCTGTTCCGTAATACGGGTTTTGTTGCTGTGCCATTCAAAAATCCCTCCTCATTATCAATCCTTAATATACGCTAGGACAATCTTCGCCAGATGGCTGGAAGAAGCAGTGCTTTTTGAAGCGACCAGAGTTTTGTTGATTATACCAAGTTGATGGACAAGGGCCTTCAGGTCTAAAAAACCATAAAGCAAAATTGGCAGGCCAAAAACGTTGTCCTTGAATCGTTCGCCTTGCTAAAGCGATATCTTGTTCCCTTGCACGTTGATAAAAATACCCTTTTTGTGTTGCCTCAAAACCACCAGGATTTTGATAAACCATTTGACGTAAATTACGTATTTTTTTAAAGTCTAAACAATTTCCGCGGACACGATTTACTCCAACATTTCCGACCATCAACATCCCCTGTTGACCTTCTCCTTCAGCTTCAGCACGCATCAGTCTAGCTAACAACTTTACATCTTCTTCGTTATAAGCAATAACGCCCATTATGTGTCACCTCTCTTTTTGGAATACCTTGTGGAAAGAGGTTTATCTCTAGATGGAGTGTGTAACAATTACTAGTTCATACGTATGAGAAAAAGGACTCAGATATGACAACCAAACGAAGTTTTACATGGAGAGAGGAAAATAAAAAAAGCTAGCGTGAGCTAGCTTTTTATCATTAAAATACTTTAGACCATAAGTTTGAGAAGAAATCTCCAATAGAGCGCATTGTTAATACGAACCAATTTGCCTTTTCAACTTCTTCTGTCGTTTTTGCAGTAACTTTTATGTTTTTATTTCCATCTAAAAATCCGTATTTATCAGTCGGTTCTAGAACGATGGAACCTACCTTTGCATCCTTCTTAACAGGAGCGACTAAATGTCCATCTTCAGCGAGTGATTTATCCGCTTCAGTAGAAATTTTGTAAGGTGATTTGTCACCCTTTTTCGTAATGACTGTTATTTCTTTTTCAGGTGCAACAGTTACTTGATCTTCTTTACCTTTTACTACAGAGATTGTATTGTGTTTATTAACTTTTAATTTTTGTTTTTCAAAGTTATTAAATCCATATTCAATTAATGCACGAGATTCAGTGAAACGCTCGTCCATTGATTTTGTTTTAATAATTACTGAAATAAGTCGTAAGTCACCACGTTTTGCTGTAATAGTGAATCCGTATCCAGCAGTATCAGAACTACCAGTTTTTAAACCATCTGTTCCTTCATAAGAGAAAGCAGCACCCGGTAACATCCAGTTCCAGTTTTCCATACGAATTGGTTTCGGATGATTATCTGGGAAGTTTCTAAATCTTTGTTTTGTATCCTCTAGCATTTCTGGATACTTTGTAATCATTGCTTTTGAAAGCATACCCATATCGCGAGCTGACATGGAATTTTCTCCATTCGGATCCGTTCCTTCAGGATGTTTTCCCTTTAAGTCAGCGTTATTTAACCCAGTAGCGTTTACAAATTTATATTTCTTTAACCCTAGTTTTTTTGCATGTTCATTTGCAAGATTTAAGAAGTTTTTCTCACTTCCTGCGAGAAGTTCTGCTAAGGCAATACTAGATCCGTTTGCAGAGAAGATAACGATAGAATGATATAATTCTCTTACAGTATACTGACGTCCTTTTTCAAACGGAACGTTAGAGAATTCATTATTACGTGAAACTTCATAAGCGTAATCAGAAATGTTTACCTTTGTATCCCAAGTGATTTTTCCTTCTTTAATTGCTTCTAATACAGCATAAACAACAATTAGTTTTGACATACTAGCGATAGCTAGCAATTCATCTGGATTTTGTTCATGCAGTATTTTTCCTGTATCTGCATCAAATAGAAGTGCAGCAGCTGCCTCAATGTGTATTTTTCCTTCCGCATGGGATGTTGTTACTACTAAGGAAGAAATTGACAATAAAAACACTAGTAAAATAGACAAGATTTTCTTCATATAGATTATCACCTTCGCATCGTTATTAGCATGTAGCTCGTACCATTTTAGCATAAATTTGGATATAGAAAGGTTACAATTTTGTAAGGAATTTGAAAGGGATTTGTCGATTTTTGTTCAAATTTGCGGAGAAAAGAAGTTTTTTGAAGAGAAATATAGAGAGTAATAAAAAAAGGAACGAATTTCGTTCCTTTTTTCACGATTTACCCCGTAAAAGCCCGATTGGTGAAGGCTAATAATCAGTGGGGATGAACAAAATCCCCACTGATTAAAGTTTCACTTTATATGTGTAAAAATTTCTCTACCTTTTCGTCTGGTAAAATGTTTCCAACGAAAAATGTTCCGAATTCACCATAACGAGCACTTACTTCATCGAAGCGCATTTCATATATAAGTTTTTTAAATTGAAGAACATCGTCAGCGAATAATGTTACGCCCCACTCAAAATCGTCGAATCCAACAGATCCTGAAATAACTTGGCGTACTTTACCTGCGTACTGGCGACCAATTTTACTATGACTGTACATCATTTTTTTACGTTCTTCCATCGGAAGCATGTACCAGTTATCATCACCTTGGCGACGCTTATCCATTGGGTAGAAGCAAATGTGATTTGCTTTTGGTAGTTCTGGATATAAGCGAGCTAAGATTTGTGGGTTTTGATATGGATCTTCATCAGCTGGAAGGTAGTTGCTTAGTTCAACAACAGATACGTAAGAGTATGCAGGAACCATATATTCAGCTAATGTTGTTTTATTCAATTCTGTCTCAATTTCATTTAATTCTTCCATTGTTGGACGTAAAATCATAAGCATAATATCAGCTTTTTGGCCAACAACTGTATACATTGCATGACTACCTTTTTTCGCAGTAGATACTTCGTTCCATTTTTCAACGACATTTAAAAATTCAGACACAGCTTGTCCGCGTTCGTCGCTAGATAATGTTTTCCATGCAGCCCAATCAATAGAACGTAAATCATGTAAACAATACCAGCCATCTAACGTTGTTGTTGCTTCACTCATTCTATTCACCTCAGTTAATGATAGTTTTACACGTTAACTATAGCATATATAGTTTTAAAATCATCTATATAAAGCCTGGGCGCATAAAATTGTCACATTTAAATTTACTTGAAAATAGGAGGGGATAAGGCTAAAAGGGGATTTATTTTTAGGCTGAATTTTATGAAAATATAATCATTTTTATTTTATCTATTTTTTGGGAGCTATAAGTTTAAAATAAAGAGGAAAAGCAGTATTCTTAAAGATAGAGTTTTTTTAACATAAGTAGGAGGGTTTATTCGTGAGCAACTTATTTACAACAGTAAAAGAAAAAGTTCAAGGAAAAGGCATTTCTATCGTACTTCCTGAAGGAACTGATGAAAGAATTTTAGGCGCTGCAGAGCGTTTAGCAAAAGAAGAGTTAGTACAACCAATCTTAGTTGGTAATAAAGAAGAAATTAGCGCAAAAGCTGCTAGCATGAATTTAACGTTAGCAGGCGTTGATATTTACGACCCAGCTACATACGAAGAAATGGATGCAATGGTAGCATCTTTCGTTGAACGCCGTAAAGGTAAAGCAACTGAAGAAGACGCTCGCAAAATCCTTAAAGACGAAAACTACTTCGGTACAATGCTTGTATACATGGGCAAAGCACACGGTTTAGTAAGTGGTGCAGCTCACTCTACAGCTGATACAGTTCGTCCAGCACTTCAAATCATTAAAACAAAACCAGGCGTTACAAAAACTTCTGGCGTATTCATCATGGTACGTGAAGAAGAGAAATATGTATTCGCTGATTGCGCAATTAACATTGCACCAAACAGCCAAGATTTAGCTGAAATTGGTATCGAGAGTGCGAAAACTGCTGAACTATTCGGTATTGATCCACGCGTTGCTATGTTAAGCTTCTCTACAAAAGGTTCTGCGAAATCTCCAGAAACAGAAAAAGTTGTAGAAGCAACTCGCATTGCAAAAGAAATGGCTCCAGAATTAACTTTAGATGGAGAATTCCAATTCGATGCTGCATTCGTACCATCTGTAGCTGAGAAAAAAGCTCCAGGTTCTACAATTAAAGGTGATGCTAACGTATTCGTATTCCCAAGCTTAGAAGCTGGTAATATTGGCTACAAAATCGCTCAACGCTTAGGTAACTTCGAAGCAGTAGGACCAATCTTACAAGGTTTAAACATGCCTGTAAATGACCTATCTCGTGGATGTAACGAAGAAGAAGTGTACAAGTTAGCTTTAATTACAGCAGCTCAAGCACTTTAATTCCATAATGAATTGAAATAAAGACCGTCGCTATTATAGCGACGGTCTTTATTTTTCTAAGCCAAGTGCTTTATTGTTACGATCAATAATACGTTGTAAATTCGTCTCATATAAAGGTATTTCATCTATTGTTAATTGAGATGGTGTTAACTTTTGAGCGAATTGCTGCAATGTTTTTAAAAGGCGCATCATTAAATCTTGTACTGTAATGGTTTCACCAAGTAATTCTGAAAGTGAAGCCATCGTGCTCGGTACAATTTCAGGATACGTAAAGCGTGTTTCTTCCCCTTGAATGGCTAGGTTGTAGAAATCACGAACGAGTGTGGCACGTTCAGAGCCACTTCCTGTAGCACATAAATAAATTTGGACAGCGACACCGCCGCGAATACGGCGCTGTGAAATGCCAGCGAATTTTTGATCGCGAATACTTAAGTCATAGCTACCAGGACAGTAAGAACCAACAATTTCTTTTGCCTCGATTGTAACATCGTAATCCTTTAACATTTCCTGAATTAAATGCCACATTGTATCGTATCCAAGATCAATATCGATACCTTTTTCCGTCTCTTGGAATAAAAGCGATACGTTTAAAACACCTTCATCCAGTACGACTGCAAGTCCACCGGAATTACGAACGATAACATTGAAGTTGTTTTCCTTTAAAAAGGAAATACCTTCTTCTAAGTGTGGTAGGCGTGAATCCTGAATGCCAAGAACAATTGTATTGTGATGAACCCAAGAACGCATTGTTGCAGCTGATTGACCGTTTCCAATACTTGTGCATAATGTGTCATCCATTGCGAATGACTGCAATGCATGGAATGTTGGTCCCAAACTAGACTGATCTACAATACGCCACTCTGGCTGAGATAAAATGGAACGGGAATTGCTCATATACCTAACCCCTTATCTTTAAAATGACAATCTCTATTATAGCAAAAATATAGAAGATAGTTTTAGGGAGAAATCTTACTAAATTGTAATGTTGTTGTAAGGAAAGTGAATTGGTAAGACGAGCTACTGTCGTTAAACTAAGAGATGCAATTATGATTTTAGGAGGCATACAAATGAAAAAAGTTAAATTAGGACTCGTAGCGATTATGTCAGCTGCCGTATTTAGTGGCTGTTCGATTATGGATATGATTGCACCACAAGCAAAGGGCGTTGTTATGTACGGAGATGAAACAGGCGTTCAAAAAACAATGGATCAATATAAAGATAAAATCGAATCCCAAAGTAAATTCGAAGCAAAACTAGGTACTGTCAATGAGAAAAAGGTTTTAATTATGAATAAAACAACAGCTGAAAAGATGGTAAAAGAAAACATGCTGAAAAAGGTAGTGAAAGAAGATGTGGAACCAATTAAAGCATTGCCGGCTATTTCTGATGAAGCTGGAATCCTATTCGCTAAAGAGGAACAAAAAGATGTAGTAATTGATGGAAAGAAAATGAAATATGAAGGTAATGTAGTAATCGGTGATGCGCGTAAATATACAGATATGTATGCAGTTGTTAGTGATGCTGAATATACAAAGATAAATGAACCGGTAAAAACGATTGGATTAGCAGCCTTTAAAGAAAATCCAAAGGAAAAAATTTTCCCAGATATAAAGAGAGGTTCTAACGTAGAAGAAGTGCATATGGTTGAAGTGAAGTAACAAAAAAGGATGCATGCAATGCATCCTTTTTATTCTGCAATTTTTTCTAAATTACCGTTTCGATCCATTCGGAAAGATGTTTGAGAACGTTCCTCGTCATCCATAACTGCCAACTTACGAGCGCGGTTCATAATATTCATAAGTGTTTCGTAATCTTCTTGTACAGTATGAGATTGTTTTTCTAATTTTTCTAGTTTCTTTTCTAGTTCTTCATTTCGAAGGATTTGTGATTTGATTTCTTGTTTCAATCTCGTATTCTCGTTTTCAAGAGCTGTCACTTTTATATTTGAAGATCCGACTGTTTGTAAAAAATAAATAACATCTTGCATTGTCATAGAGCCTTTTGCAGCAGGAACAGTAGATTCTTGATATGGAATAGTTTCTTTATATTGTACAATTGCTTCCTCTTGTACGAATTCTTCATAATCAGTTATCGCCTCTGAAGCTGGTGGTGTATAAAGTAAACGTTTTTTCGCTTGTTCACCGCTTGCAGCACGCATTTTATCTTTACGATGTTTTTTTGCTAGTTGAAGAGCTTGTTCATAACTATAGCGAACAACAGCATTCCAACGGAAACCACAGGCAGCCGATGTACGATTCAACCTGTCTCCTACTTCTTCAAATGCATTTAATTGCGTACTTCCTTCTCGAACGTGACGAAGTACAGTTTCAGCAAGTAATAAATCATCCTCATCTGTCCAAGCATCTTGTCTTACTTTCATAGATTCAACTCCCTTTCTTTTTATGAACTTCCTATTTTTATAATGGGCAAAAAAAGGAGCTTTTATACAAAGCTTTTAAAAATATGGTAGATTTCGATGAAAGGTATAAAGTGAAACTTTAATCAGTGGGGGGTCTTCATCCCCCACTGATTATCAGCCCTCACCAATCGGACTTTTATGTGCAGCCCGACCACCACCTAGATTCTTTGCTTTCGCTGAATTTTGAGGTGGGGGTCTTACTGCCCATTAAAGCGGGATAAATTTTGCCAAGAATGACGGATGCTTCTGTAGGAGAACATATAAATATGTAGCATTATATGAGGAAAGAGCGTCGCAAGGACACTTGCAACGAGCTTCAAAGAGCGGTAAAATACCATTTAGTGTTTATTTTTAAATGTACTTGAGAAAAGTTTAAAATAGAGGAAGTGTTATATAATGGGAAACGAATTTCGTGTGTGTGATGATTGTCAGGCAACGAACGTTAAAACGTTAATTCCGAAGTTAAAAAAAGTAGATTCATGTGCAAAAATTGAAGTTGCATGTCAGTCTTACTGTGGTCCTGGTCGTAAAAAATCATTTGCATTTGTAAATAACCGTCCAGTTGCTGCTCCAACAGAAGACGAATTAATTGTAAAAATTGAAGCAAAGTTAAATAAGTAAGGAAAAGAAGAGTGAACAGATTACTCTTCTTTTTTTATACCTATAAAGAGGAATGATTTATTCTGTGGAAGCTTAATTAATGATAATAATATTTAATGCCAGATAGATATTATCTATTTATTAAGGTCTTAACCTATATGAATTTGTATTTCAAAATAATAGTTGACAGTCTTTGGAAGCGATAGGTAGAATAGAAGGTGTCTGATTCTGAGAATCATTATCAGGAGAATAACAATTCATTTAATTTTTTTATTACTATTTGAGAATAAATTTCATTTCAATAAATTAAACATATGTTGTTGGTTAGGATGGTTGAGGGATGGAAGCGAGCGCAAGGAGTATAGAGCAGCAAGATGTGAATGTTAAAGAGATTAAGAGCAGGCCGCTCATTGCTTCTATTATTTTAGTAGCAGGTACAATTTTGTTAGCTGTAAGCATGGCATTGTCTATTTCGTTTGGTGCTGCAGATATTAGTTTAAAGACTGTATGGCAAGCTGTGTTTCAGTTTGACGGTTCTATTACGCATCATAACGTAATTCAAGAACTTCGCATGCCTAGAGCGATAGGCGGCGTAGTAGCAGGTGCTTTTTTAGCAGTATCAGGGGCAATTATGCAAGGTATGACGCGAAATCCACTTGCTTCCCCATCGTTAATGGGGATTACAGATGGGGCTGTATTTGGAATTGCAATTATGTATGCATTCTTTCCTAATTCACCTTATTTAATGTTCGTTATTGCATCGTTTATTGGTGCTGCGTTTGGAGCGAGCATTGTATATGGAATTGGATCTTCTTCACCAGGTGGATTAACGCCTGTGAAATTAGCTTTAGCAGGTGCAGCAATTAGTGCTTTATTAGGGGCCATTTCATCTGGAATTGCGCTATATTTCAACCTTGCCCAAGAGGTGAGTATGTGGAATGCAGGCGGAGTTGCTGGTGTGAAATGGGAAAGTATTAATATGTTAGTACCGATTGGTCTAGTTTGTCTCTTAATTGCAATTATGATGTCGAGGTATATTACAATTTTAAGCTTCGGTGAAGAAATTGCGATTGGACTTGGTCAAAATACGACATTAATTAAATTTATCGGGACAGTACTTGTTCTTGTGCTAACAGGTTCGGCAGTTTCTATGGCAGGGTCGGTTGGATTTGTTGGTCTTGTAATCCCACATATGACTCGTTTCCTTGTAGGCTCAGATTATAGATGGGTTATTCCATGTTCTGCGGTCTTAGGCGGACTGTTAATTGAATGTGCAGATATGTTATCTCGCGTTATTAACCCGCCGTTTGAAACGCCAATTGGAGCAATTACAGCGCTAATTGGTGTTCCATTCTTCCTCTACTTAGCACGTAACGAAGGGAGAGGGAAAATGTGAGGACAAGTGTCTTAACAAAAAAGAATATTTCGGTTTTAACAATTTTAGTAGGATTAATCGTTACTGTATTTTTAGTAAGTTTAAATACAGGTACATTTAAAATACCACCAATGGACGTATTAAAGTCATTGGTTGGACTTGGGGCTGAAGATCAGTCTGTTATTTTATTTGAATTCCGTATGCCACGTATGGTTATTGCTATATTAGTCGGATCTGCTTTAGCAATGTCAGGTGCGATTTTGCAAGGGTTATCACGAAATCCACTTGCTGATCCAGGTATTATCGGTATTAACGCTGGAGCGGGATTAACAGTTGTTATATTCGTTTACTTTTTCTTCGGGAAAGTTGGGACTGGTACATTTTTATCTGTATTTATCCTTCCATTCTTCGCGTTAGTTGGTGCGATATTAGCAGCAGTTATTATTTATTTACTAGCATGGAAAGACGGCGTTTCATCAACGAGATTAATACTTGTCGGTATCGCTGTTGCAGCCGGTTTTGGTGCTGTTAGTTTAATTTTTTCTATGAAGATGACATCTAACGATTTCCGTTTTGCTACGATTTGGTTAGCAGGAAGTTTGTGGGGCACAGATTGGAAGTTCGTGCTAAGTGTACTTCCATGGATGGTTATTTTCTTACCACTTGCAATTAGTAAGGCGCACATATTAAATGTAATGAACCTAGGCGACTCCACAGCTGTTGGCCTTGGTTTAAATGTAGAAAAAGAAAGACGTAAATTATTATTTATTGCAGTTTGTTTAGCTGGTGCATCTGTCGCTGTTGCCGGAGGAATTGGTTTTATCGGTTTAATGGCTCCGCATTTGGCGAGGCGCCTTGTTGGTGGTAAACATCAAATTATGCTTCCTACCGCTGCACTAATAGGGACGTTTTTACTTTTATTCGCAGACGTAATTTCAAGAAGCGTGTTAACAACTTCAGAAATACCGGTCGGTCTTGTTATTTCTGTAATTGGTGCACCATATTTCATATACTTACTTATGAGGACAAAATAAAGGGAGGCTTTTTGTATGGCAACTTTAGCAGTTGATGCGGTATCTGTTGGCTATAATGAAGGGTTAATTATTGATGGATTAACAGTTGAAATTCCGGAAGGGAAGATTACAACAATTATTGGACCAAATGGTTGTGGGAAGTCCACATTATTAAAAACGGCTTCTCGTATTTTGAAGGCGAAAAAAGGTACTGTTTACCTTGACGGAAAAGCAATTGAGAAACAACCAACGAAAGAAATCGCAAAGAAAATGGCGATTTTACCACAAACTGCAGAAGTGCCAACAGGTCTTACTGTGTTTGAACTCGTTTCATATGGACGTTTTCCTCATCAAAAAGGATTTGGAACATTGAAAGAAGAGGATTATCGCTACATTCATTGGGCACTTGAAGTGACGGGAATGACAGAATTCGCAAATCGTTCAGCAGAGGCGTTATCAGGTGGACAACGTCAACGAGTATGGATTGCTATGGCTCTTGCACAAGGAACAGAATTACTTGTATTAGATGAACCGACAACGTACTTAGATATGGCGCATCAATTAGAAGTATTAAACTTATTGAAAAAATTAAATGAAGAAGAAGGTAGAACGATTGTTATGGTTATCCATGACTTAAACCATGCTTCTCGTTTCTCAGATCATATGATTGCATTAAAAGCAGGTAAGTTAATGAAGCAAGGAACACCAGATGAAGTGATGACGAGTGAAACACTTCGTAACGTATTTGAGATTGAAGCTCAAATCGTTCCATGTCCAGTAAACTGTAAACCAATTTGTTTAACATATGATTTAATGATGATTAATAATCAATTACGTAAAAAAGCATAAGTAGAACCCCCTCTTAGAGAGGGGGACTTCTAATGGACGTTGAGCTTCTTATATATGAATGGGAAGTTGAACGCCCGTTAGAATGGGTTATTAACAACAGTTAATAAATATATATTGATTGATTGTTATCCTCGTTTCTTATAGTTCATTGTAACTTATAAGAGAAATACAGCTAGAAGGAGTGGGAACATGAAGAATTTTAAAATGGCACTATTAGCAATGGTACTAGTCGTTACTTCTGTACTATTTGCAGCTTGTTCTAACAAAGAAGAAGAGAAGAAAGCAGATGCGAAGGATGTGAAAACTGAAGAGCGCACTGTACAACACGCAAAAGGGGAAATTAAAATCCCTGCAAATCCAAAGAAAATTGCTGACCTTAGTGGTTCAACAGAAGAATTATTAATTTTTGGTATGAAACCAATTATTACTGCTAATACATCTCAAGAAAAAATTGATGCACACATTGAAAAAAAATTAAAAGACGTAAAACCAGTTGGCTCTGCTTGGGGCGATAAAATTAACATCGAAGCAGTAGCTGCTGCAAAACCAGACTTAATTCTTGTAAACAATCGTCAAGAAAAGATCTATGATCAATTATCTAAAATTGCACCAACAGTTATGTTAAAAACTCCATTAGACCAATGGCGTCCAAAATTCGAAGAAGTAGGTCAAATCTTCGGTAAAGAGAAAGAAACAAAAGAATGGTTCAAACAGTATGAAGAAAAAGCAAGTAAATTACATGACAAAATCGTTGCGAAAACTGGCGATGCAACATTCATGAAAATGGCTGCATATCCAAATGCTTTCCGTGTATACGGTGACTACGGTTACGGTAGCGTAATCTTTAATGACTTGAAATTACCAGCAGTTAAAGGTACACCAACGGATAAACCATTAGTACAAGTACAAAAAGAAGCTTTAATCGATTACAACCCAGATTACCTATTTGTATTTACAACTGGTGACGGTTCTCAGCGTCTAAAAGAATTCCAAGAAGAATCAATTTGGAAAAACATGAACGCTGTTAAAAATAACCACGTATTTACAATTAAAAACGAAGACTTAAACAAAGGTTACTTCCCTCTAGGTAAAGAAATGATCTTAGATGAAGTTGCTGAATTCGTTTTAGGTAAATAATGTATAAAAAGAAATCACTTTTACTTCGGTAAAAGTGATTTTTTCTTTATATAAGGGCAATTAATATAGTCTTTCATTTCTTTCTGTTTCCTATTTCGTTTATAATATATAGTAAGAATGCAGTAAAGAAAGGGGGATGTCGGAAGGTGGTATATTTAAACGACAAACTCAGCGAAACAAAAGTGTTTAAAGACCCGGTACATAAATATGTGCACGTGCGCGATCGTGTTATTTGGGATTTAATCGGAACGAAAGAATTTCAACGCTTGCGCCGTATTAAGCAGCTTGGAACGACATTTTTTACATTTCACGGTGCAGAGCATAGTCGCTTTACTCATTCGTTAGGTGTATATGAAATTATTCGTCGTATGATTGATGATGTGTTTGATGGCAGACCGAACTGGAATGCTGAAGATAGATTGTTATGTTTATGTGCGTCCTTACTTCATGATGTCGGTCACGGCCCATTTTCTCACTCGTTTGAAAAGGTATTTTCATTAGATCATGAGAAATTTACGCAAAAAATTATCGTTGGAGATACGGAAATTAACCGTGTATTAAGCCGCGTGGATAAAGACTTTCCGCAAAAGGTGGCCGATGTAATCGCAAAAACATCTACTAATAAATTAGCGATTAGTATGATTTCCAGTCAAATTGATGCAGATCGTATGGACTATTTATTAAGAGATGCGTATTTCACTGGCGTAAAGTATGGAAACTTTGATATGGAACGTATACTACGTGTCATGCGTCCGTATGGGAATCAAGTAGTCATTAAAAATAGTGGTATGCATGCTGTTGAGCATTATATTATGAGTCGTTATCAAATGTATTGGCAAGTATATTTCCACCCGGTAACGCGCAGTGCCGAAGTTATTTTAACGAAGATTTTACACCGTGCAAAATCATTGCACGAGAAGTATTACACATTTAAAAATCATCCGGTTCATTTCTATTCTTTATTTGAAGAAGAAGTAACAGTAGAGGATTATTTAAAGTTAGACGAGAACGTTATGTATTATTACTTCCAAGTATGGCAGGACGAAGAAGATCCAATTTTAAGTGATTTATGCCGTCGTTTTATGAATCGAAACCTATTTAAATATGTAGAGTTTACAGATAAGCACGGTTTAGATAATTGGATGGAATTAAGTAGCTTATTCAAAAAGATTGGACTTGATCCAGAATACTATTTAGTAGTTGATTCAACATCAGACTTACCATATGACTTTTATCGTGCTGGTGAAGAAGAAGAACGTCTGCCGATCTTACTTCTTATGCCAAATGGGGAGCTTAGAGAGCTTTCACGTGAATCGGATATTGTTGAAGCAATTACTGGAAAGAAGAGAAGGGATCAAAAATTATTCTATCCGCATGATTTAATCTATGAAGATGGAAGAAAAGGAAAATATAAAGAGAGAATTATCGAGTTACTAGAAGGAAAAAAATAAGAAGCAGCTAAGAGCTGCTTCTTATGAAAGAACTTGAAATTATTTGTCGCTTAAGCGTTTTCCGCCAACTGCATAATGGTTTTTAGACATTTCTTCGATGAAAACAACGATGTTTTCTTCAGGAGCACCAGTTGTTTCGCTTACTGCTGCTGTTACTTTCTCAGCAAGAGCTTTCTTTTGTTCCTCTGTGCGTCCTTCTAGCATTTTCACTGTTACGTATGGCATATATAATCGCTCCTTTTATGTAAGTTACAATCTTATTATAGCGGATTATGGGGAAGAACAATCGAAAAAACAAATATTTTCTTTTTTTGACATATTGAAGAGGAGATGAAGCATGGATCAGTTATTTAGATATCCGTTGCAAGAAATCCCGTTGGTAGCAATGGCGATTATTATTGCATTATCAGTGCATGAGTTTGCGCATGCATATGTTGCATATAAATTTGGAGACGATACAGCAAAGAAGCAAGGCCGTTTAACATTATCACCGATGGCACACTTAGATCCTATCGGGATGATTGCTGTATTAATTCTTGGTTTCGGTTGGGCAAGACCGGTACCAGTTAACCCATATAATTTTAAAAGACCACGTCTTGCGGGAATATTAGTTTCGATTGCAGGACCGATTAGTAACTTTATTTTAAGTGCGATTGGTTTAATTATTTTATATAGCTTAACGGTATTTGGAGTATTTGATGCAATTCCAGTTGCAGTAGCCGAAACATTAGGAAAGTTCTTTGAAATCTTTATTATGTTAAATATCGTTTTACTTGTATTTAACTTATTACCAATCCCGCCACTTGATGGATATCGCGTCGTGGAGGATTTAGCGCCAGCAAATATTCGTGCGAAAATGACGCAGTATGAAAAATATGGAGCAATCGCGTTATTAATTCTTGTTATTACACCGCTTAGCAATTACACGATTCAACCTATTTTCCAAGTAGTTATTCCGCATGTATTAATGTTTTTACAAAATATCATTGTGCCTATTTTTAGGCTTTTCTAATCAGTAAGCGAGGAGGAATTTACATATGACAGAGAAAAAGAAAAAAATCGGTTTTAATATCGTGAAAAATGATTCAACAGATGGACATGGTGGTTTTGGTGTTGGAGCATTAAGTCTAGAAAATATTTCACCTGTATTTGTCGATGTACTAGAGAAAACAGCATTTGTTGATATCGGTGCAATGCATGCGCGTAGTACAGTCGAAAAAGGTATTAAGTTTTTAACAAATAAAGATGAAGTTCCAAACGGAAAACCATTTTGGCTTGTGTGGGTAACGATTGAAAGAACGGCGACAGGTGCTTATTATGCAGGTGTAACAGCTTGTGAAATGACAGTTGACCGTGAAATTCGCCGCGGATATAAATCACTTCCAGAGCACGTAAACAAAATGGATAAATCAATGAAGCGCCACATTATGGTTGACCATATGGATGAATCATCTAAAAAAGTACTTGGTACGTTCTTGAAAGAACATAATGAAGCGATTTGGAACGAATCTAGTGAAGAATTGCGCCGTGCATTATTAAGTGAATAAAAAATAGCTGACGGATACCCGTCAGCTATTTTTTTACCAAGGAAGATATTTTTTCCACCAACTTGTTTTCTTCTTTTCTTCGGTGGTCTTTTCAAATTCTTCTTTATCATCAACATGATCCATACAATATTCAGTTGGTTCTGTACCTTTTGCGAAATACATTTTAACTGAAATAGGACAGTTTTTTGTAGCGATTTTTCCGTTTTCAGGGTTAATATCGACTGCAACGACGTCATTTGGTTGTTTAAACTCTTTTTTAGGTTGCCCATCTAAGCCTTTTTCCATCGTATCGGTCCAAATTCTTTTTGCATATCCTTGTTCTGCTACATTTGAAATTGATTTAGGTTGATCGTATCCAACCCATACACCAGTTACGATTTGTGGGGTAAATCCAATCATCCAACTATCCGTTTCAGTAGAACCAGACTTTCCAGCATATGTTCTTGATAGCTTTGATAACATCGATTGACCAGTTACAGCAGCATAACTGCTTAGTTTTTTATTAAACATACCCGTCATCATTTCTTCCATCACAAACGCTTTGCTTTTATCAAGAACTTGCTTACTCTCCAAATGAGCATCGTATAACATATTTCCTTCATGGTCCATAATGCGGCGAATAAACACTGGTTTTACTTCTTTTCCACCGTTTGCGAACATGCTATAAGCATTAACCATTTCAATTGGTTTTACAGGTGATGTACCGAGAGCAAGAGACGGAACATCTTTTAATGCGGTAGTAATACCGAATTGCTTCGCTGTTTTTGTAAGAATGTCTTCGCCTAAAAATAAATTAGTCTTCACGGCATATACGTTATCAGAGACCGCAAGGGCTTGTGCCATTGTTACAAAATCGTCTGCATAATAGTCTTTATAGTTTTTTGGTTTATACTTTGAAACACCATCACCTAAAGTGAACACAGTATATTCGCTTTTTAAGCGCGTAGCAGGGGTAAATCCTCGTTCTAATGCCGCGTAATACAGGAATGGTTTAAATGTAGATCCAGGCTGGCGAGCGGCTTGTGTAGCCCTGTTAAATTGACTTGTATTATAATCAGTTCCGCCAACAAGGGCAGCTACTTCACCTGTTTTTGGATTCATAGAGACGAGCGCAGTTTGTATGTTTGTTGTGTCAGGTATATGATCTTTTACAGCTTGTTCTGCGACCGATTGTAATTTAGGGTCTAGCGTTGTATAAATACGCAAACCACCTTTTTGTAATGCTTGTTCATCTAATCCGATATCACGAAGAAGAGAAGCTTGTACAGCATCTTGGAAATAAGGTGCGATCTCTGCCACTTTTTTCGTATCTAATGAGGCAAAGGTTAATGGCTCTTTCTTCGCTGACGCAGCTTGTTTCTTCGTGATATAACCTTGTTCTACCATTTCGTCTAATATGAGAGATTGTCGCCCTTTCGCACGATCCTCTTTTAAAAAGGGGGAATAGACACTAGGTCCTTTCGGAATACCTGCGAGCATACTAGCTTCCGCTAATGTTAATTCTTTTGCTGTTTTATCGAAATATAGACGAGACGCAGCTTCGATTCCATAAGCACCGTGCCCGTAATAAATTGTATTTAAATATCCTTCTAAAATATGATTTTTATTATAGTTCACTTCAAGGCGAATTGTGTACATTGCTTCTAATAGTTTACGTTTCCACGTTTTATCATGATCTAAGTATAGGTTACGAGCATACTGTTGTGTAATCGTACTAGCACCTTGGACTTTTGCCATCGCTTTTAAATCGGCAACAATAGCACCAGCAATACGCTTCATATCAAATCCGTGATGTTTGTAGAATCGTTGATCTTCGATAGACAGTGTTGCCTCTTTTACATAAGGAGAGATTTCATTGAGAGATACATTGTAACGTTTTTGCATTGCATTACTTTGTCCGATAACAGTGTCATCATTAGCGTAAAAGACACTTGTTTGCGGGACAGCAACAGGAGGAGGTCCCATAATTTTTGCAACTATAATAATAACAAAAAAGGAAAAAACGAAAAAAAGAACAGAAGAAAACATTACGGTGAAGAAAAGACGTTTATATTTTTTAAGTTTCGGATTCATAGTTTGATCCATCTTTTTCAGCCCCTCAATACTAATACAAACATTATTGTATTAGTATTGAGGGTTTTCGGTTATTTTAAACAATGAAATTTCGAAAACAAAAAGCTCCTTCAATTAAGAAAGGAGCTCAAAGGCACGTGCTGGCCAATCGGTAATAATGACATCTACGCCGTAGTCAATCATAGTTTGTAAATCTTTGTATTCGTTAATTGTATAAGGGCGGAAAGCGTACCCTTGATTTTGTGCAAATTGGACAAATTCTTTTGTTAATAATTGGAAGTTTGGGTGTAAACCAGTTGCGTTTCTACTTTTTGCTTCAGCAATCGGATCAGCAAGTGGTGTATCATATAAAATTGCTCTTGGGATTTCAGGAGCTATTTCTGCTAGTAATGAAACAGAGTCGTGGTTAAACGATGAGAATACAATTTGATTAGATAGATGATATTCACGAACGAGAGCAACAACTTTTTCTTCAATGTTTGGATAGTGAATGACATCTGTTTTTAACTCAATGTTGAGCTGTAACTTTGTTGTAGATAGCCAAATGAATACTTCGCGTAACGTTGGGATTTTTGCTTCATGGAAAGAAGGGTCTTTATGGCTGCCGGCATCTAAAGCTTGTAATTCCGCTACCGTTTTTTCAGAAACAAGACCTATGCCATTTGTTGTACGATCTACTGTTTCATCGTGAATCACGACAAGCTCACCATCTTTTGATAGGTGGACATCAAGTTCAATGCCATGGGCACCAATACGTTCTGCTTCTTGGAAGGCAATCATCGTATTTTCTGGATGTGTTCCTTTTACCCCGCGATGAGCGAAAATAAGTGGTTTATTCATACGGAAATCTCCTTATCGTTTCTTTTCTTTCATTATGAAACTGCTTTTGGAAAAATACAATTGAATAGGATAAACATTTACAAAAGTCTAACAGTTGCACAAAAGTTAACGTTAACGTAAAATGTAATAATCGAGTGAAGGGAGGAATAAACATGTATAAAATTGATGAAGTCACAAAGCAAGTTGGTTTAACAAAACGTACACTTCGTTATTATGAGGAAATTGGTTTAATTCATCCCCCTGAACGGAGTGAGGGGAACATTCGCCTGTATACAGACGAGGACATCGCTAGAATTAAAAGGATTGTGGAAGCGAAAGAAGTGCTAGGGATTACGCTTCAAGAAATGCAACATTTCTTATCATTAAAAGAAAGAATGGAGCAAAGAAGAAATAGTGAGAATCCTCGTGACCGCGAAGTGATTCAAGAAATTAAAGAGATGCTTGAAAAACAAGTGCAAACGTTAGACGAGAAAATGGAGCAAATGCAACGTGTAAAGGCAGAACTTGAAGATAGCTTACATCGTGCAGTGACATTTTTAGATAGCACAAAAGGAGAATGATCAAAATGGAGAGCAAACAAAAACTAGGGAGATTGATTACAGTGGTGGCTACCTTCCTTGCCTTTTCGGGTATAGGGGTAGTCGATCCAATCTTACCAAGCATTGCTGAGCAAATTGGTGCATCTCATTGGCAAGTAGAGATGTTATTTACAGCATATATTTTAACGATGGCAATTATGATGTTACCAGCTGGAGTATTCGCATCGAGATTTGGTGATAAACGAATGATGACGATTGGTCTTGCGATTGTGACTGTATTTGCGTTTATATGTGGTATATCGCAAACGATTGCTCAATTATCTCTGTTCCGCGCAGGATGGGGATTAGGAAATGCGATGTTCTTCGCAACGGCGATGACATTATTGATTGCATTAAGTAAAGAAGTTCATGAAGCGGTAGGATTGTATGAAGCAGCTATCGGTTTAGGAATGGCAGGCGGACCGCTATTAGGCGGGATATTAGGTGGACATTCTTGGCGTTACCCATTTTTTGCGACGAGTATTTTAATTTTCTTAGCATTTATTTTAGTTTTCTTTTTTGTAAAAGAACCGGAGCGAAAAGTGAAGCGTAAATCGGCAGGCGTAGGGGAATTACTTAACCTAGTGAAGTATAAACCGTTTATGCAAGGTGCGATTTCAGGAATGTTATACTACTACGGATTTTTCGTTGTGTTAGCATATTCACCACTTATTATGCATTTATCTGCTATTCAATTAGGATTTGTATTTTGCGGATGGGGATTAGCGTTAGCTTACGGTTCTGCAATTTTAGCCCATAAGCTAGAAGGTAAATATGAGCCGAAAACATTGTTGAAAGGCAGTTTACTCGTATTTGCGCTTTTCTTAATCGCACTATTCTTTGTGAAAATTATGTGGTTACAAATTGTATTAATTGTTCTATCAGGATTAGCGTCTGGATTAAATAATGCATTATTTACAAGTTATGTAATGGATATTTCACCTTATGAAAGATCTGTTACATCAGGTGTTTATAACTTCGTTCGTTGGTTAGGTGGCGCAATTGCTCCAATCTTATCAGGAATCATCGGTCATACTGTTTCACCACAAAGTCCGTTTTTAGTTGGTGGAATTGTTGTGTTAGTCGGTTGCGTAATGATTTTAATTCCGATTCGAAAACCGGTAGAATTAGAGACAAAAGCCCTTTCTTAAGAAAGGGTTTCTTTATACATATATATTAGAACCCTCTGACTAAAATATATTTTCGGTATTTTTGTACTTTTAACTATACATTTTGGATGTTTTGTTTTATTTTTGTTAGGGGACATTAATGATGTCCCTATTATAAATTTGCATTGAGAGGCGTGATTGTACGATGGAACTATGGTTCACTGAAAAACAAACAAAACATTTTGGGATTACGGCGCGTATTAACCGCACATTACATACGGAGCAAACAGAATTCCAAAAACTTGATATGGTTGAAACGGAAGAGTTCGGAAACATGCTTATTTTAGACGGCATGGTTATGACAACAGAAAAAGATGAGTTCGTTTATCATGAAATGGTAGCGCACGTACCTTTATTTACACATCCAAACCCTGAAAACGTATTAGTTGTAGGTGGTGGCGATGGTGGTGTTATTCGCGAAGTGTTAAAACACCCAAGCGTAAAGAAAGCAACTCTTGTTGAAATCGATGGAAAAGTAATTGAGTACTCTAAACAATACTTACCATCAATTGCAGGCGCATTAGATAATGAGCGTGTAGAAGTAAAAGTAGGAGACGGTTTCCTACACATCGCAGAAAGCGAAAATGAATATGACGTAATTATGGTAGATTCTACTGAGCCAGTAGGACCAGCAGTAAACTTATTTACAAAAGGCTTCTACGCTGGAATCTCTAAAGCGTTAAAAGAAGACGGTATTTTCGTTGCACAAACGGACAACCCTTGGTTCACACCAGAACTAATTACAACTGTGTTTAAAGACGTAAAAGAGATCTTCCCAATTACTCGTTTATACACAGCGAACATTCCAACTTACCCAAGTGGTCTTTGGACGTTCACAATTGGATCTAAAAAACATGATCCATTAGAAGTAAGTGAAGAGCGTTTCCACGAAATTGAAACGAAATACTACACAAAAGAATTACACAATGCGGCATTCGCATTACCGAAATTTGTTGGCGATTTAATTAAGTAAGAGAATCGTACTGAACAAATAAAGTGTAAGTAGCTCATTTAAGGTGTTTGTCCAGAAGACTTGAACATGCTAGCTACTTACACTCCTGTAAAGAAAATCGTCTTCTTGTTATGAAACAGAAGACCCGGTAAATCGAGAAAGAGGAGCAATGCGCTCCAAATTTGAGAAATAATGAAAGGTTGGGATACCTTAAGTTCCACATAAGGAGGAAAAGAATATGCGTTTTGATGAAGCTTATTCAGGTAAAGTATTTATTAAAAGTCATCCAAGTTTTGAAGAGTCAAAGGTAGTTATTTACGGGATGCCTATGGATTGGACAGTAAGTTACCGTCCAGGTTCTCGTTTTGGCCCTGCACGTATTCGTGAAGTATCAATCGGTCTTGAAGAATATAGCCCATATTTAGATCGTGAATTAGAAGAGGTAAAATATTTTGATGCGGGTGATATCCCATTACCATTCGGAAACGCACAACGCAGTTTAGACATGATTGAAGAGTATGTATCAAAACTTTTAGATGCCGATAAGTTTCCACTAGGTCTCGGCGGTGAGCACTTAGTGTCTTGGCCAATTTTTAAGGCAATGGCAAAAAAATATCCGGATTTAGCAATCATCCATATGGATGCTCATACTGATTTACGTGAATCGTATGAAGGGGAGCCTTTATCCCACTCTACACCTATTCGTAAAGTGTGCGATTTAATTGGTCCGGAAAACGTATATTCTTTCGGTATTCGTTCTGGAATGAAGGAAGAATTCGAATGGGCAAAAGAAGTAGGTATGAACTTATATAAATTTGACGTATTAGAACCGTTAAAAGAAGTATTGCCGAAACTTGCAGGACGCCCAGTTTATGTCACAATCGACATTGACGTATTAGACCCAGCTCACGCTCCAGGAACAGGAACGTTAGAAGCTGGAGGTATCACATCTAAAGAATTATTAGATTCCATCGTAGCAATTGCAAATTCAAATATAAATGTAGTTGGAGCAGACTTAGTAGAAGTAGCTCCTGTCTACGACCATAGTGATCAAACACCAGTCGCAGCAAGCAAATTCGTGCGGGAAATGCTGCTCGGTTGGGTGAAATAAAAGTGAAGCCGACTGTTTAGCCCCGGTGACTAAGGTTCTTAGACGCAAGGGCCTAGGAGGCATAATTGGATAAAGTAAAAGCGGAAGCGGCTTGCTCAGAATCGCAGGTCATGGAATGCTCGACAGAGAGTGTGAAATGGCCGGAAGTTCTAGCTGCCGTAGCTGCATAAAAGAAAGAGCCTCCCATATGAATAGGGGCTCTTTTTTTATGCAACTTTCTCTTCTGAAGTAATACCGCGAATTTCATCAGCAGAACGAATTGGATATTTACGGAACACGATTGATCCGATGTATCCAATAATCGTGGTAACGATTCCACATAATACAGCAGCAATTGTTACTTTTACAACGTCATTAAATCCGAATAAGACAAGAAGTCCTGGGATTGGTGATGCTGTTCCTGGCGCATTATTAACGAGCTGGAACAGAGATGTAATAATACCAGCAAGTGCACCGCCAACGAAGTTTGTCGCATAAATTGGAATTGGATTTGCTGAAACAACATCGGCTTGTGTTAAAGGCTCGATTGCTACAGCGATTGTGTCTTTCTTCGAGCAAATTTTTAGTCGCTTAAAGAAAATAAAGTTCATCGGGGCTGAGGCTGCTACGGCAAGACTACCAATTGCCATTGGTAAACCTGTTAATCCAAGCATTGCAGTTAATGCCATAGAACTTAATGGAGAGGTAGAAATAACTGTTATTAATCCACCAAGCATAATACCCATAATGATAGGACTTTCTGTAGTTGCAACTGAAATCATAGAACCGATTTTACCGAGTGTTGCGTTCACGAGCGGATCCATAAGCATTGCCATGCCGCGCGAGATTGGTGCAGCAATAAATAAAATTGCTAAAAATTCTACACCAGCCGGTAATTTCTTTTCGAGAAATTTCACGACGAAAGCGCAAATGTATCCAGCGAAAAATCCTGGTAAAATACCGAATCCACTAGTAGCGATACCGATTAATACAGCATATACGGGTGAAACACCGATTGCTAGTGCGACTAAAATTGCTGCTGCGACACCGCTCATACTACCAGAAGCTTCTCCTACTGATTGTAAAAAGTCATTATGAAACATTTCTCCACCGATATAACGGTGAAATGCTTCAATAAGAAAACTTGCGATTGCTGCATTAGCTAAAGCACCCATTGCTTTCATGCCGTAAGGAGCACGGTAACTAAAAAGTGTAAATAGACAAAGTACAACAAGTAATAGTGCTAAACCTTGCAAGATAGCCATTTGAAAACTGTCTCCTTTGATTTTTGTAATAAAAATTCGTATCATTTAATAATAATATAAAAGTTTGTTAAACGGAAAAATTTTTTGATGGGAATTTGCTATAAAGGGAAAAACTCTTACAATAATGTAAGGAAAGTGTAAGGCGTTTCGATAGAGTATAGTATGTTGTTTTTCGTATAATACATGTATAGACATAAGGTTAGTGAGAAAGAAGTGCAAACAGGAGGCGCATTTATGAAATTGGTAATTAAAGTTTTAGCTGTGTTCGCCATTATTTTAGGGGGAACAGCATATTATTTAAACACAAAAACAGAAGGTGTACATGCTTTTGTAGACAACTTCTTTTCAAATAAAGAAATACAAGATTATTATGCGGTTATAGATAAAGGTGAGAAAAAAGATGGAGAATACTTATACACTTTTAAGGGGTATACAGAAGACGGAAAGTTACAAGTTGTGAAAAGAATGATGAACCGTGAATTGCATACGGGGGCATTTATAAAAATTTATGCAAAAGGTATGCAAGGAAAAGGATGGGCTGAAATTTCAAAAGAATCAATTCCGCAAAAAGCGTTGGATAAAATAGAAAAACCATAAAAGGAGCGACTCATTCGCTCCTTTTTTAGTGCGTTAAAATGGTGATAGATATCTTTTCTTTGTTAGAAATGATTTTTGCACGTCCACCAATTGGGAAAGTGAAAATTGGGGTTGTATGCCCGAAACTTGCGTTTGCAATGATAGGGATATATGCAAGTTCAGGTTTTGAAGCGATCATTTCTTGAATGTCTTCTATCGTACATTCTGCACCTTTTTGCATCTTTCCTATAACGATGCCCTTTACGCACTCAAAATCTGGCTGCTGCATAAGGGAATGTAAATAGCGATCAAAATTTTTAAGGGTAGCTGTTCCAGTTAAACTATCCTCTTCAAGAAATAAAATTTTATCCTGTAAATTTGGCATATACGGTGTACCTTGCAGTAAATTCAATGTGCTCATATTACCACCGATAATCGTTCCAGTTGCTTCGCCTTCGTGAATTGAAACGTATCCTTCATTTTTAATGAACTCTCGATTTTCCTGATCGATGTACCAAGAATCATCGCTCCATGTTTCAGATGGGAGGACTTCAATAGGCTCATTAGAAGTTAAGCATTTTAAAAAGTAATCGCTCGTATACTCGAGTCCTTTCTCCATTCCAAATGAAGAGAAATGGGGTCCTGAATATGTAACGAGTCCTGTTTTTGCGTAGATGGCATTATTTAAAGCGGTAATATCAGAATAGCCACAGAAAAACTTCGGGTTTTCTCGAATTAAATTATAATCGAGATGTTTCAATAAACCATTAGAGTTGTATCCGCCGAGTGTCGTTAAAATGGCTTGTACATTCGGGTCTCTAAATGCTTCGTGGAGGTCTTGAATGCGTGAAGAAATAGAAGAGGAAGCAAATCGGTCGATCTCATCAGCATATGTTGAGAATGTAACTTGAAAGCCCATGTCAGTTAATCTTTTTATAGCAAGCTCTTGGTTCGTATTTGAGACAATACTTAAACTACAAGATGGTGAAATAACTCTAATTTCATCACCTTTTTTCAATTTTGTTGGTAGCACATAATTCACCCCTTTAAATGAAAGAATATTTAGATTTAAAAAATATTTTATCATATGAAATAAGGTGAAGGTGAATTATTTTTTGAAAAGGAGTTTTCCTGATTTTTCAGCAGACAGACAGAGGTTTTTTTTGATATGATAGGAAAAGTGATTTATTATATACATTATTTAATATCTATAACATGTGAAGGGTGTGCAAGACGTGGAGAAACAACTTGCAGGCTTGCCGGTACACGTTCATTTCGTAACAGAAATCCGTGAAGGGGCGAGGAAGGAAACCGTTGCTTTTGAAGCAAATGGTCAATACTATGTAAAAGGTCAAGGTACATATGTAACATTCCAAGAGCCGAACGAACAGGGCGAAGTGAAAACAATTATTAAAATTCAAGATGAACAAGTTCTCATTATGCGTTCAGGTGCTGTTTCAATGCGTCAAACGCATGTGAAAGGTGAATGGACAACTGGTACGTATACGAGTGAACTTGGTACGTTTGCATTGCAAACGAAAACTGATAACGTTCTTTTTAAATGGTCGGATGAAAAGAAAAAAGGACAACTCTTCTTAACGTACGCATTGCTTCTAAGTGAACAAGAAGCTGGCAGATATACAATTACACTTAATTTGAAGGAGGCAAAATAATGAATTCTTTAGAACAAGTAAAAGGATTAATTAAAGAAGAAATTCAAGCTGCTGTATTAAAGGCAGAATTAGCGACAGAAGAACAGATTCCAAACGTTGTATTAGAATCTCCAAAAGATAAAACAAATGGTGACTTCTCTACAAATATGGCAATGCAACTTGCACGCGTTGCGAAAAAAGCACCTCGTATGATTGCAGAAGAATTAGTTGCAAACTTCGATAAAGCAAAAGCTTCTATTGAAAAAATTGAAATCGCAGGTCCTGGTTTCATTAACTTCTATATGGATAATAGCTACTTAACAGACTTAATCCCAACAATCGTTAACGCTGGCGAAGCTTACGGTGAAACGAATACTGGTAAAGGTGAAAAAATACAAATTGAGTTCGTATCTGCGAACCCAACAGGTGACCTTCACTTAGGACATGCACGTGGTGCGGCAGTGGGTGACACTTTATGTAACGTATTAGCAAAAGCAGGGTACGATGTATCTCGTGAGTACTACATTAATGACGCGGGTAACCAAATTCATAACTTAGCTCTTTCTGTTGAAGCTCGTTACATGCAAGCTTTAGGCTTAGAGAAAGAAATGCCAGAAGACGGATACCATGGTGCGGACATCATTGGAATCGGTAAGCTTTTAGCTGAAGAATTTGGTGATCGTTATGCAAAAGCTGATGCAGAAGAAAGCTATGAGTTCTATCGTTCATACGGTTTAAAATATGAGTTAGCAAAACTTCAAAAAGACTTAGAAAGCTTCCGTGTTAAATTCGATGTATGGTTCTCAGAAACATCATTATATAAAAACGGAAAAATCGATGCTGCACTTGCAGTATTAAAAGAGCGTGATGAGATCTTTGAAGAAGGCGGTGCAACTTGGTTCCGTTCTATGACTTACGGTGACGACAAAAACCGTGTATTAATTAAAAACGACGGTTCTTACACATACTTAACGCCAGATATCGCTTACCACCGTGATAAATTAGAGCGTGGTTTCGATAAGTTAATCAACATTTGGGGTGCTGACCACCACGGTTACATTCCTCGTATGAAAGCTGCTATTCAAGCACTTGGTTACGATAAAGAAACACTTGAAGTAGAAATCATCCAAATGGTACAACTATACCAAAATGGTGAAAAAATGAAGATGAGTAAGCGTACAGGTAAAGCAGTTACACTTCGTGAGCTTATGGAAGAAGTAGGCGTGGACGCAATGCGTTACTTCTTCGCAATGCGTAGCGGTGATTCTCATTTAGACTTTGATATGGACTTAGCTGTATCAAAATCTAATGAAAACCCAGTATACTATGCACAATATGCTCATGCTCGCGTATGCAGTATCCTTCGTCAAGGTGAAGAGTTAGGATTAGCTACAGGCGGAGACGTGAATTACAAACTTGTTACTTCTGAGAAAGAAGTAGAGTTATTGAAAAAACTTGGTGAATTCCCAGCTGTAGTTGCGGATGCAGCGCAAAAACGTCTGCCACACCGCATTACAAGCTATGCATTTGAATTAGCAGCAGCATTACACAGCTTCTACAATGCAGAAAAAGTATTAAACCAAGACAACTTAGAATTAAGTAAAGCTCGCTATGAGTTAATGAAAGCAGTACGCACTACACTTCAAAACGCATTAGCAATCGTAGGAGTATCTGCACCAGAAAAAATGTAATTAAGAAAAGCGGAGCCGACTGTTTAGCCCTGAAGGCTAAGATTCTTTCCCACAGAAGATGTATTTTATCTTCTCGTGGGGAAGGTTCTTAGACAGAAGGGGCTAGGAGGCAGAGCTAGACAATAAAGAAAAGCGGAAGCGGCTTGTTCAGAATAGGAGGAGGAAGGCGCGAAGCCACCGAGTATTCTAGCCGATTTTTCGCTTTCAGTAAAAGGCAATCACACGATGTTGTGATTGCCTTTTTGTATGGAAATAATAAAAAAATAAAATTCTATCAAACAAAAGGAGAATTTGCATCGTCTTATATAAATGACAGGAGGTTTAAGATGGAAGAAAAGGTAGAAGAATTAATTGATATATATAAGCAGCAAATATATTCCTTATGCTATAAATTAGCGAAAACGAAAGAAGATGCAGAAGATATTTTTCAAGAGACTTGGATAAAAGTTTTTTCCTCTAGGCACCAGCTTTCTTGCGTGGAAAATTATAAAAAATGGATTACTACAATTTGTGTTCGTACGTTTTATGACTTTTATCGTAAGAAGAAAAGGTGGAAAGATCGTGTATTGGATTTGTTTCATAAGGAGGATGGTGGAGAAATAGATTTCGCAGATGAAGTGGATGTATCAGAAGAATTTATTCAAAAAGTGGAAGCAGAAATGATACGGGAAGTTATACAGTTATTGAATGAAAAATATAAAACCGTGCTCGTACTCTACTATTATGAACAATACTCTTATAAAGAAATGAGCGAAATATTAAATATACCGATTGGTACGGTGAAATATCGCCTTAATTATGCGAAGAAGCAAATGCGGGAACATTTGGAGGGGTTCGTTTATGACGGAAGATAAGTTTGATCAGAAGATAAAAAGTAGCTTGGCGGGAGAGGTAATTCCTAGCGCAGAGCTGTTAAACAAAACAAAAGATGGTGTGCGAAAAGCTCGGAAATTAGAGAAAAGATGGTTTGTTTGTATACATATTACTTGGATTGTCTTATTAACAATTATGGTAGAACAGTTTGTTGTTCATTTAGACAATAAAAAACCTATCATAATGGCACTTGTTATAGTGATGCACTTATACATTCCTATATATATTGTCATACAGTCATTTTTAAAGAAGGAGTATAAATTACATGATAGAGTTCGCTAATCCATTTGTAGTATTTGAGATAGCTGGGATTACAATGCTTTTGAATTTTATAGCACTTTTAGTATGTGTAGCATCATGGGTATATACAGATGCAAAAGCGCGTGGAATAAGTAAGTGGTGGAGTGTAATAGCGATTGTATTGCCATTTTTTATTGGGGTTTTGTTATATATGACACGAAGAAGTAAAAAGAAAATAGAAGGAGAACATACAATGAAGGCTATGAAAAAACAAAAGATAACATTAGTTGTCATATTTGCAAGTGCGATGTTTGTATTGCTGAGCGGCTTTGCTTTCGTTCAAACGTTAGATGATATGTGGAAAGCCGGTGATATATATTTAGAAAGTGAGAAGCAAGGAGAGACAAGTTATGAAGCAAAATTCTCATCATGGGATATTGCTGGGAAAGATATTGAAATTCAGTACGAGAAAGATGCAGAAGTGACATTTTCTTATGAGACAGATGCAAAACGCGGTAATTTATGCTTTAGCTTGTATGAAAGACAAGGGGAAGGGATAAAAGAGTTACAAGAAATTTGTGAATCGAAAAAAGGTACTTTTACAGTTACATTAAAAGCGAATGAAAAATATGTGTTTAATATAAGTGGTGTAATGGTGAAAGATGGATTTGTGAAAGTGAATTGGGAAGCAAAATAAAGAGCCTTGAGAAAGGCCCTTTATTTTATTGGATAGTATAAGTAACAGAAAAGCTAACAGGACTATAGTAAACGAAAGGTGCATGAAATTGAACGTACATATTTCCATCTGTTTTTGCAGTGAAAATTCTGCCGTACCCATCAGAATAACGCCCGATAAGGTTATGATTTGAGTCATAAACACTGTAACTAGGAGTTTTGCTATTAGGTTGAATTGTTAACTCTTGTCCCTTTTGAAGGAAAACAGGTTCTTGTTCAGAACTACTTCCAGTTTGCAAGGAATAAAATTTTGTAAAGCTTTGTTCTTGAACGGCAGCAGCGACCTTTGTTTCGGGAATAAATGCGGTAGCACCAGTAATTCCTGCTAAAGTTAACGCACCGGCTAAAAACATTTTTTTCATAGTAGAAAAAGCCTCCTTATTAGTTGTAATCATTTTTGTTACAATTAATATTGTATATGATAATGAGCAGGAGGAAATATGCTTTTATGCATATATGTATTTTCTCAATAAAATGTCACCCACTTTAAAGTGGGTGATTTTTACTATAACTAATTGTTTTTTCTTTTGGGCTGACAAAACAAGACGGATAAAGACTTTATTATATGTTTTTTTATTTTAATTAATTTATATTGAGAAATAGAAAAGTAAAACCTGAATTATTTGCATATTTTTAATGAGGATATAGATGTTATTACTTTTAAAAGAAAGGTGGGTTTTTCTGAAAAACATAAATATATAATGTGTTGTAAATTAAGGAGAATTCTGTGAGGGTGTTCAATCTTAGCCAGAATATGATATGTAAAATAGGATAATCGGTTAACCTAAAGATGCCTTATAATAATGAAGTAAAAATGGGGAACAACAATTAACTATTGATTTTTGGTAACAATTCTAGAATAATAGACTATGGAAAAAATTTGTTGTTTTTTGGGGGAATTACGAAAAAAGGCATATCTGTATTATTTATTGATGAAATGCTAATAGGGAATGTTGTAATTGCTTTAAATCATGTTATTACAATCAAGGTAAGTGTATTTAAATTTATTATCTACCTAACAACTTAGTAGGTAATCCTCAAAATTTCTTATTTATTTAAAGAGTTAGGGATTTGGTGCTAATCAACTTGGTTTGTTAGATTCGATAAAAATAATGAGGAGATATACACCTCTTATTTTTGATTTAACATCAGTTATACTTATATATTAATACATAAATATATAAAAGTATATATAAATATTTTTTTATTCGTAAAGAAATTAAAAATTTTTAGCGGATAGATAATATGTAGGTTTATTTTAATTTTTTAGCATAGCTCTAGAATCAGATCCATCAGGAGAAACCCTTTTTCTTGACACCCATTTATATACTCCAAAAATGAAAAGACTGATTCCCGTATTTCTGCAAAATTCACCTGAAATCAGTTGAAAATCAAAAACGTTTTTAGTTACCCCAAAACTTGTTCCACTTTATTCAGATTTGGAGAATATTTCTTTTATCTTCATAGACAAACAATACTTCGTTCGTAATATTTTAACTCGCTCCACATTTATAAGCTTTTTTGCTGGTATGCTGAATGCGACTATAATCCATAATTTTCGTTCTTTTGTCAGAATGATAAGTATGGAAGTTGATAGGATGCATATTTGCTGTGAAGTAGTTAGTCTATATTTGCCCGCACTAGAATCTTTTACACATAGAATAATCATTTTATAATCCCTAAGGCACAAAAAGAAGAATGGTTGTCATGAGTTTCGTCTGGAATGCATTTTAAATCATTTTTTTCTGATTTTAAATGTATTCCAGTATCTGTCGTCTATATGTATTTATTATTTAAACTTCTTTATCAAGGTTTATCTATGTTTCTATTAAAAAATATAGGTCAAAAGTACATAATTGTGGGCGTGTTGAAAATGTTAGATACACTTATAAAAAATCAAGTTTCAAGTTGTTAAGTAGTAGTGAAGGGGGAAGAGAAATCATAATAGCTATTAAAAATGCGTAGGTGAAATAGTTGGATAACAGAATTTTCGTCATAACATGTTTGTACCAAAAACTATTTATATTTTAAATTATGAGGAGGCTAACATAAAGTATGTATTTAAAGAGAATAACTTCGATTTTTTCGATTATAATGATTTTTATGTTTACTATAGGTCAGAGTCTTTTGCCTATAGTGGCTAATGCACAAGAATTAAACACAGCAGGACTTGTGGATAGTTTTACGTTCGATAAAGAAAAATTAGGTTACTACGAACGAATGGGAATAAAAGTGGAGTTTAGTGAAAAACCTGGAAATAGGATAAAGCCTGGGGACACACTAACGTTAACGTTGCCTCCAGAATTACAAGGGTTTAGTGACACGATTCAGTTAGATGATTATGGTACTTGTAAAGTAAATGCAGGTACTGTGGTATGTACATTTAATGACAAGGTGGAATCAGAGAAAGATATTCAAGGCCATTTTTATTTTACAGTTCAATCCACTTATGCGGAAATAGATCAAGAGAATAAGGTCGAGACAAATTTAGGTACAATTTTAGATAAGCAATCTGTCACAGTTACTGGTCCAAGCGGTGGCGGTGGTACAGATCCTGGAAAGGGACCCTTTTCCTACAAAGCCGGTGAGATCCGACCAGAAAACACTAATGAAGTGCACTGGTATTTAATTGTAAACTATAACAAAGAAGTCTTAAGTAGTAATATTGATTTGACTGATACCTTGCAGGGAGGCCAAACGCTTAATAAAGATAGTTTCTATTTTGATTATGATAATGGTAATCCTGAAGACCGTAAAACCTTATCATTAGAAAAATTCGTAGCTGAAGGTTATGGAAAGATTCAGTTTAATAGTGACGAAACCTCTTTTGACATTGAGATTAATAAGGATAAAGCAAGTGGTAACACAGTTACAATTGGTTATAAAGCTAATATAACTGAAAGCGGAAAGAACCAAAAGGACCTTGAGAATAAGTATACGATTAAATACCAAGTTAAAGGTGAAGATCTACTTACCAATTCGGATGATTCCGTAGTTGAAAATATAATATCTGGTGGCGGAGCTGGAGGTAATAAGACTACATCAGTTTCGGGAACGAAGAAATGGAACGATAACAATGCAACAGATCGTCCAACAACAATCAAAGTAGACCTATTACAAAATGGTAAAGTGGTAGATACGAAAGAAGTAACAGCAGAAAAAGATTGGAAGTATGAATTCAAAGAGTTAGCGGTGTTCGATAAAAATGGAGCAGCATACGATTATAAAGTGGAAGAACAACCGGTACTAGGATATGAATCCAAAGTAGAAGGTTATGACATTACAAATACAAAAGTAGTACAAACGACAAACATTTCGGGAATAAAGAAATGGGAAGACTACAATAATAAATTCAACAAACGTCCAGGAAGCATCACAGTACAATTGCTTCAAGGTGATAAAGTGATACAAGACACGACAGTGAAAGTTGATGAAAAAGGAAACTGGAATTTCAGCTTCAAAGATCTACCGAAGTACGATGAAAAAGGAAATGAAATTCAATACACAGTAAGTGAAGTGAAAGTTGATAGCTACGAGACAAAAGTAGAAGGAACGACAATCACGAACACGTACAAAAATACTGATAAAACAGAAGTAAGTGGTAAGAAAGTCTGGGAAGACTACAACAACAAATTCAACAAACGTCCAGGAAGCATCAAAGTACAATTGCTTCAAGGTGGAAAAGAATTTAAAACAGAAGAAGTAAAAGCAGATAAAGAAGGAAACTGGAACTTTAGCTTTAAAGATCTACCGAAGTACGATGGGCAAGGAAATGAGTACAAGTACACAGTAGATGAAGTGAAAGTGAAAGACTATGAAACAAAAGTAGAAGGAACGACAATCACGAACACGTACAAAAATACTGATAAAACAGAAGTAAGTGGTAAGAAAGTCTGGGAAGACTACAACAACAAATTCAACACACGTCCAGGAAGCATCAAAGTTGAATTGCTTCAAGATGATAAAGTGATACAAGA
>NZ_JBTGPA010000009.1:0-438 GCF_054326875.1 Bacillus sp. BC08
CCGACGGGTCCAACGGGTTTAACAGGATCACCGGGAGTAACAGGTGCGACAGGTTTAACGGGATCACCGGGAGTAACAGGTCCAACGGGTTTAACGGGATCACCGGGAGTAACAGGTCCAACAGGTTTAACGGGATCACCGGGAGTAACAGGTCCAACAGGTTTAACGGGATCACCGGGAGTAACAGGTCCAACGGGTTTAACAGGATCACCGGGAGTAACAGGTCCAACGGGTTTAACGGGATCACCGGGAGTAACAGGCCCGACGGGTTTAACAGGAGCAACGGGATTAACAGGCCCGACAGGTTTAACGGGATCACCGGGAGTAACAGGTCCAACGGGTTTAACGGGATCACCGGGAGTAACAGGTCCAACAGGTTTAACGGGATCACCAGGAGTAACAGGTCCAACGGGTTTAACAGGATCACCTGGAGTAACA
>NZ_JBTGPA010000010.1:0-435 GCF_054326875.1 Bacillus sp. BC08
GTGGGTTTCCCCATTCGGAAATCTTCGGATCAAAGCTTACTTACAGCTCCCCGAAGCATATCGGCGTTAGTCCCGTCCTTCATCGACTCCTAGTGTCAAGGCATCCACCGTGCGCCCTTTCTAACTTAACCAAACTAAAAATTAAAAAATATGAGCTACACTGTTATCTAGTTTTCAAAGAACATACCATTTGCTATTTAAAATAGCTTTTTGGTGGAGCCTAGCGGGATCGAACCGCTGACCTCCTGCGTGCAAGGCAGGCGCTCTCCCAGCTGAGCTAAGGCCCCAAAAGTTGTATGGTGGGCCTAAATGGACTCGAACCATCGACCTCACGCTTATCAGGCGTGCGCTCTAACCAGCTGAGCTATAGGCCCATACAAATTGCAGGATTTATTTATATCATATCCTCATTTAAGAGTCAATACTTAATTGAAC
>NZ_JBTGPA010000011.1:0-105722 GCF_054326875.1 Bacillus sp. BC08
CTGGGAAGACTACAATAATAAATTCAACACACGTCCAGGAAGCATCAAGGTACAACTGCTTCAAGGTGGAAAAGAATTTAAAACAGAAGAAGTAAAAGCAGATAAAGAAGGAAACTGGAACTTCAGCTTCAAAGATCTACCGAAGTATGATGGACAAGGAAATGAAATCAAGTACACAGTAAGTGAAGTGAAAGTAGATGGCTACGAGACAAAAGTAGAAGGAACAACAATCACGAACACGTACAAAAATACAGACAAAACAGAAGTAAATGGTAAGAAAGTCTGGGAAGACTACAATAATAAATTCAACACGCGTCCAGGAAGCATCAAGGTACAATTGCTTCAAAATGGAACAGAATTTAAAACAGAAGAAGTAAAAGCAGATAAAGAAGGAAACTGGAACTTCAGTTTCAAAGATCTACCAAAGTACGATGGAGCAGGAGATGAATTTACGTACACAGTAGATGAAGTGAAAGTAGACGGCTACGAAACAAAAGTAGAAGGAACAACAATCACGAACACATACAAGAATACGGACCAAACAGAAGTAAGTGGTAAGAAAATCTGGGATGATAACAATGCAACAGATCGTCCAAGTTCGATTAAAGTAGACCTTTTACAAAATGGTAAAGTAGTAGATACAAAAGAAGTAACAGCAGAAACAAACTGGAAGTACACGTTCGAAAAACTCCAAGCATATGATGCAAATGGAGTAGCGTATAAGTATGAAGTGAAAGAACAACCAGTAGAGGGATACAAGTCCGAAGTAAATGGTTATGACATCACAAACACAAAAATCAAGGACGAACAACATACAGATCCAAAAGATCCAAGCACAGATCCAAAAGATCCAAGCACAGATCCGAAAGATCCAAGCACAGGTCCGAAAGATCCAAGCACAGGTAAAAATAGCGATTCACAGGTCCCACCTACTACAGAAAAGGATAAACCAACATTACTTCCTAACACAGGAGGAACATCAACAGAAATGATTTCTATTTTTGGAGGTATGCTATTGTTCCTTTTAGGTGGAAGTCTAATCGCTCGTCGACGAATAAAATAATAAAAGCTTTAGATCATTGATTACACCGTAATCTTAGTAGGACAAATAAAAAAATTACTATTAATATTGCTCCCTTCAGGCAAGTATTCAAAAACACTTCATGATAAAGTGAATGGAAGAATGCTACCTGAAGGGTATTTTTATAGAAAAAGAGAAATAGTTTCAAGATAGGCTCTATGAAGGCTATTATCCAATAAAATCAAGCTTAGAATACGGTGCCTCATGTAATTCAGGATTAACGTTTTGTTCCATTCAGTTCTTGTTGAATGCATTGTCACTTTTATAGTTAATTTAGAAATAATATTTCATAAAGCTGTTTTCTTCTGTAGTCGCAGCCATGTTTATTTCAGGAATAAAAATATTAGTTCCTGAAATAAACATTAAATTTAACACAACTGTCGGAGTAAGTTTTTCATGATAGAAAATCTTATTTGTTAGATGTAAAATTTTTGTTTTACATGCTAATATCATTTAATGGTATATTTGCATGGTTATATTACAATTTTTATTATAAGAGATAAGTCGTATTAATATATATGTAATTATGCATATATTAGAATTTCAAATAGGATAATATTGTTATGTAATAAAAAACTACCGATTAATCGGTAGTCTGAAATAGTATTAAGCAGCTTTCTGTTCTGTTTGAGTAACAGGTTTTTGAAGTGTATTATAAACTCCTGTCCCGATAACCTCTAATGCCATTTCCATACGTTCAGGCGAAATGTTTTCTAACACATTATCTTGAGGTGTATGGTATACCTTCTCAATATGATAGATTAATGGATTCCAACTATCGACACCCATCCAAATAAATAGAGCGGCAGGAATACCAACTTCAGCAAATGGGACGTGATCACTAGAGCCGAATTTCCCTTGCAGTATGAGGTCATTATTTAATTGTTTACCTGCTTGTAAGGCCGCGTCTGTTACAAGGTTTGGAGAACCATTAGACGTCATAGCATATAAATTCTTTGCTTTATCGTAATTTGTTGCAACCATGTCTGCATTAAAGACACCTAAAATTCGATCGCGTTCTTTTTGGGGCAGATTATTAACGTAATAATCGGAGCCAAGTAAGCCAGTCTCTTCAGAACCAAAAGCAATAAAACGAATCTCTTTATCAGTTTCTACATTTTGAAAAGCACGAGCCAGTTCTAATACTAATCCTGTACCGGAAGCATTATCATTTGCTCCAGGTGCTCCAACTACGCTATCATAGTGCGAACTTACAACGACAGCTTTTTCATTACCTGTACTGTTTTTTGGCTTCTTTTTAGCGATAACATTTAGTGATGTTAAGTTAGATTCATGTCTCGCTTTTAGAGAAAGAAGAGTGGTCCCTTTTTTAGCGATTTCTTCTTTAAATGCATTTCCTTGCGCATAAGCAAGACCAAAGACAGGGATAGACTGCTTTTTCGTTAGGCGGGGATTGAAGGTTTGTCCATAATTTCCGCGTCCACCAATTAAACTATATAAAAGGACACCTTTTGCTCCTTTGCTAACAGCATTTTCAACTTGTTTATTATAGTCTGCAACGGTTGTTCCTCTTTCAAATAGAACAATTTTTCCGTTTACTTCATTTGGGATATCCTCTAATTTTGTCCCACCTTGAACAAAGATAAGAGGAGCTGTAACAGCTTCTGTAGAAATTAGTGCGTTAGGGGCAGCACCAGCTTGCCAATTACGCTTTGTGGATAATGGTGATTCAATAAATCCAACGTATTGATCAGGCACTTGAAATGGTTGATATTCTACTTCATAGCCCATTGATTTAAGTTGCATACCAACGTAGCGAGAAGCCCATTCTTCTGATTTTGTCCCACCAGGGCGAGGACCAATTGTTTCGGATAAGAAACGAATGTGTTCGATGGCGCGGCTTGCATCAAATTGTTTTGTGATAGGTGAAGTCTGTGTGATTTCTGACGTGGAATCAGCTTTGGCTTGTCCGATTGGAGCTAAGCTAACAGCGAGTGATACAGCAAGCAAAGAGCTTACTATTTTTTGTTTCAAAGATTTTTTCATTTTTTCCTCTCCTATTCTTCTATTCTCTCTGCCTGACAAAAGAAGACGGATAACGACTTCATTTTACCGTTATCTTTACTAGTTTTCAATATTCTGACATTGAGAAATAAAAAAACGCTATATGCATATTTGCATATTTTTGATGGAGATATGTATGCTATCATTTTAAATGAAGGTTCGCTTTCTGCTTGGAAAGCTCCTACATTGCATGAATCTAGTGTACCCAAACTTTAGATTATGTAGAGAAAAGAATCCTATAGGGTTTCTTTTCTCGTGTTTGAATCATGTGATGATAAATATGTTTCCGCATTTCATAATTATCATCAGTGATATATGTAAGGCATCCATATGAAAATACGAGGCTGTTCAAAGGTTTTCCGTACTTTTGGACAGCCTCACCCCGTTAAAAGGACGATACCTTATGTATCGTCCTTTTTTGCATAAAAAAAACACCCAATCAAATGTTCACTTGATTGGGTGTGAAAAACTATTAATAATATTTTTTTCGTTTTGTAGCTAAAATACTTAACAATCCAGCTAGTAGAAGTACGATGCCTACTGTTTGAGTAGGATCATTTTTGTGACCTGTATTTGGAAGTTCTTTACCCTTATTTCGGTCATCTTGCTGTTTGTTTATTTGTGTTTCAGGGTTTTCTTTTTCTAGTTCTTCAGAAGTTCCTTTACCATGTGTTTCAGGATTTCCTTTTTCTAGTTCTTCGGAAGTTTCTTTACCATGTGTTTCAGGATTTCCTTTTTCTAGTTCTTCAGAAGTTTCTTTCCCTGTTTCCTCTTCTTTATTAGGAGGAGTAACTGGTTTATCATCTCCACCTGATGAAGAATCGATTTTTTTATTTGAAACTGTAATTTGTAGTGGTGTAGCTTGAGCTTTTTCAATTGTAAAGTTTATTGGAGATGCATCTAATTGATAGCCCTCAGGAGCTTTTGTTTCCACTAATTGATAATTACCAAGTTTCAAATCATTTACGATTAATTTACCATGCCCGTCTGTTTTTAAACCTTCTTGTACTACTTTTCCGTCTTGATCTAAAATGTTGAAAATGGCACCTTCAAGTGTTCCATGGTGATCCATATCAACTTTAGTTAACTCCATTGAACCTGTTGTTAAACTATTTAAAGCTGTAACAGAAGTAACTTGAGATTGACCTTTCGTAATTGTGAAAGGGATTGGCTTAGCGCTTAAATCGTATCCAGTAGGAGCTTTCGTTTCAATGAACTGATAGTCACCAGGACGTAAATCAGAAACAGAAATTTTCCCATCTTTATCAGTAGTTAGATCAGAACGAACATCGTTACCGTTCATATCAACGATTTTAAATACTGCGTCTTTAAGAGCAGTACCATCAACATCATCCACTTTAGAAAGTTCAACAGCGCCGTTCGTTAAGCTATTCGTAGCTGTAACGGAAGCGATTTTTTCTTGCCCTTTTTTAACTGTGAACTTAATAGGTGTTTCGTTTAAGTCATAATGAGTAGGAGCGTTTGTTTCGATAAACTCATAGTCCCCTGGTGGTAATTCATCCACAACTAAACGACCGTTTTTATCAGTAGTTAAATCAGTACGGACGTCATGTCCATCCTTATTAACAATTTTAAATACCGCACCCTCAAGTGTTGTGTTTTCTTCAACATCATCCACTTTAATTAACTCCACACTACCTTTCGTTAAGCTGTTCATAGCTGTAACGAAGACATGTTTTGTTTGACTTCTTTCAATTGTGAACTTAATAGGTGTTTCGTTTAAGTCATAATGAGTAGGAGCTTTCGTTTCAATAAATTGATAGTCTCCAGGTTGTAAGTCTTTAGCGATGATTTTTCCATCTTTATTGGTAACTAAATTCGTACGAATATCATTACCGTTCATATCAGTAATTTTAAATACCGCACCTTCCAGCATTTCTTTCGCATCTAGAGAGTCAACTTTCGTTAATTCCACGCCACCTTTAGTTAAGCCATTTTTAGCAGTAACAGAAACGTGAGTTGGTTGGCTTTTCTCGATAGTGAAAGGAATCGGTGTTTTATTTAAATCATAATCTTTAGGAGCCTTCGTTTCAACGAATTGATAATCTCCTGGTCGTAAATTAGAAGCAGAAACTTTCCCGTCTTTATCAGTAGTTAAATTCGTACGAACAACTTTACCTTTCGCATCAATGATGTTAAATACTGCATCAGATAGTTTTGTATCTGGATTTATATCATCCACTTTAATTAATTCAACAGCACCTTCAATTAAGCTGTTAGTAGCATTGACTTGTAGCTTCTCTGCTTGGCTTTTCTTAATTGTAAATTTAAGCGGTGTACTGTCTAATTTATAGTGTTCAGGAGCTTTTGTTTCAACAAACTGATAGTCTCCAGGACGTAAATCTGGAACAGAGATTTTTCCATCTGCATCTGTCGTAAGATTAATGTGAACATCTTTGCCATTACTTAAATCAATGATGTTAAATACTGCGCCTTTAAGGGCAGTGCCATCGACGTCATCCACTTTAGAAAGCTCTACCGCACCTTTTGTTAAACTATTTTTAGCAGTAACAGAAATCGGTTCGGCTTGTCCTTTTTCAATAGTGAAAGGAATCGGTTCTTTATTTAAATCGTAGTGTTTCGGAGCTTTCGTCTCGACGAATTGATAATCACCAGGACGTAAGTTAGAAACGCTAATTTTGCCTTGTGAATTTGTAGTAAGATTCTCGCGAATTACAGTACCCTTCACATCAACAATGTTAAATACTGCGCCTTCAAGAGTAGTACCATCGACGTCGTCCGCTTTAATAAGTTCAACGCCGCCTTTAGTTAAACTATTTTTCATAGTAACAGTAGCAATGTTTTTCTGGCTTTTTTCAACTGTAACTACCATTGGCTTTTTGTCTAAATCATAATGTTTAGGAGCCGTTGTTTCGACAAATTGATACGTACCAGGACGTAAGTTTTCAACAATGATTTTTCCTTCACCGTTCGTTTTTAAATCCGTTTTAAGTACTTTACCGTTTTGATCTAGTAAATTAAACACGGCGTCGGCAAGTTTTGTTTGATCATTTAAATCATCCACTTTAATTAATTCGATACTACCTTGTTTTAAACTATTTTTAGCAGTTAAAGAAATAGTTTCCTTCTGTCCTTTTTCAATAGTGAAATTGATTGGTGTTTCATCTAAAACGTAATGCTTAGGAGCTTCTATTTCGATGAATTGGTAATCACCAGGACGTAGGTCGTTAATTTCAATTTTTCCTTTACCATTTGTAACAAGGCCTTTATGAATTACAGTACCCTTCATATCAACAATGTTAAATACTGCGCCTTCAAGTTTAGTGCCATCGATGTCATCTACTTTAGAAAGCTCCACTGCACCTTTTGTTAGAGCGTTTTTAGCTGTAACGTGAAGAATTTCAGTTTGGCTTTTCTTAATTGTAAATTCGATTGGTGTTTTATTTAAATCGTAATGTTCAGGAGCAGCTGTTTCAATAAACTTATACGTACCAGGACGTAGATTTTCAACAACAATTTTTCCTTCAGCATTTGTTTTTAAGCCTTCTTCAACTATCTCTCCGTCTGCATCTAATAAATTAAATACAGCATGAGCGAGCTTCGTATCAGTATCAATATCGTCAATCTTTGCTAATTCAACGCTACCTTTTTTCAACGTGTTTTTACCTGTAACAGTAATTTTTTTCGTTTGACTTCTTTCAATTTTAAATGGAATTGGTGTCTCATCTAACACATAATGTTCAGGAGCCTGAGTTTCAATAAATTGATAGTCTCCAGGGCGTAAGTCAGAAACAGAAATTTCGCCTTTGTCATCTGTAACAAGGTTTGTGCGAACTTCTTTACCATCCATATCAACAATTTTAAAGATTGCATCTTTCAGCATTGTACGATTGATGTCATCAATTTTAGTTAAAGTGACAGCACCTTTCGTTAAGCTGTTAGTAGCAGTAACGGTTATGTTTTCTTGTTGACTTTTTCCGATAGTGAACGGAATTGGTTTTTTGCTTAAATCATAGTCTTTTGGAGCCTTTACTTCAATAAATTGATAGTCACCCGGGCGTAAATCAGAAGCAGAAAATTTACCCTGTTCATCAGTAGTTAACCCTTTACGAACGACTTTTTTAGTATCATGAGCATCAACAATGATAAATTCTGCACCTTCAAGTGTAATGCCATCAACGTCATCCACTTTAGTTAAAGTAACGCCACCTGTAAGTAAACTGTTTTTTACAATTACAGGGACTGGAATATCATCCTTGCTACCTTTTTTTATCGTGAACTTAATAGGTGTTTGATCTAATTTATAATGTTCAGGAGCAGCTGTTTCAATAAATTGGTAATCTCCTGGTGCTAAATCAGGAATAACTAGTACTCCATAATCATCTGTTTTTAAATCTTTCGCAATTTCTTTGCCAGTTGCGTCTTGTAATGTGAACACGGCACTGGTAAGGGCGATACTACTTTCCACATCATCTTCTTTAATAAGTTTAACTTTTCCTTTCGTTAAACTATTTTTAAATGTAAGTGGAAGAAGTTTTTGTTGTCCTTTTTCGATTGTAAATTCAATTGGTTCTACATTTACATCGTAATAAGTTGGAGCCTTTGTTTCGATAAGTGTATAGTTACCAGGACGTAAGTCATCTACAACTAACATTCCTTTACTATTCGTAACAAGTTCCGTATGAATAACTTCATTCGTATCTCTATTAACGATTTTAAATACTGCACCTTCAAGTGTTTCCTTTTCATCCGCAGCATTCACTTTTGTTAATTCAATACCGCCTTTTGTTAAGCTGTTTTTAGCAGTAACAGTAATTGGTGAAGTTCCTTGACTTTCTTTAATTGTGAACTCGATAGGCGTTGTATTTTTATCGTAATACTTTGGTGCTGTTACTTCGATAAACTTATAATCGCCAGGGCGTAAGCCAGTAGCGATAGCTTTACCATCCGCACCAGTTTTTACATTTTCACGAATGACTTTCTTTTCATCATTCGCATCAACAATTTTAAATACAGCACCTGCAAGAGCTGTACCATCGATATCATCAACTTTCGTTAATTCAACATCTCCTGGTTTTAAAGCATTTTCAGCTTTTACAAGTAGAGTTTCTTTTTGGCTTCTATCGATTGTAAATTCAATAGGTTCTGCTCGTAAAACGTAATGTTCAGGAGCAGCTGTTTCAATGAATTTATACGTACCAGGACGTAGCTTATCAGCTTTTGTTTTTCCATCAGCATCTGTAGTTAGGTCAGTACGAACATCATTATTATTTACATCGACAATTTTAAATACGGCACCTTTTAGAGGTTTTTTATCACCGAATTCATCAACTTTTAATAATTCAACTTCGCCTGTTTTTAAACTGTTCGTTGCCGTAACGGTAGCTAAAGATTGTTGGCTTTTGTCGATTGTAAACTCAATAGGGTTTGCATTTAACACATAATCCTTAGGAGCTTCTGTTTCAACAAATTTATACGTACCAGGCTCTAAGTCTTTAACAGTTACTTTACCATCAGCACCAGTTTTTACATTTTCGCGAATGACTTTCTTTTCATCATTCGCATCGACAATTTTAAATACAGCACCTGCAAGAGCTGTACCATCGATATCATCAGTTTTTGTTAAAGTGACGCCACCTTTAATGAGGTGATTTGTTGCTGTAACAGTAAATACCTTCTGCTGGCTCTTTTCAATTGTAAATGCAATCGGTGTTTTATCTAGGCTATAATGTTTAGGCGCTTTTTCTTCAACAAATTGATAGTCTCCAGGACGTAAATCTTTTGCTTCGATTTGTCCTTGATTATTTGTCGTTAATTTTCCATAGCCAGGGATTATTTTGTTTTTTCGGTCTCGTACACTAAATACTGCCCCTGCTAAAGTTTCACCATTTTTATCAACTTTTGTTAGTATAGCCGAACCTGTAATTAAATTATTTTTTGCTTCTTTTTCAATTACTGTTGTTTGATCTTCTTCGATTTTAACTTCAATAAGTTGACCATCTAATTGATAATGCTCAGGAGCCGTTGTTTCTTGTAAGTAGTAAGTTCCTGGTTTTAAATTATCTACAGTAATTTGACCTTTATTATTTGTTGTTAATTTTTTGTGCTCAGGAATGACTTGTTTGTTTTGATCCAGTAAAGAGAAAACAGCGTGTTCAAGATTTTCTTTACTGTGAGCATCAATTTTTGTAAGTACTACTTTCCCGACAAATTTCTTATTTGTAAGGGTATATGTTGTAATTTCTTCGGAACCTAGCTCAACAAGTATACCTTCTCTTAATTCTTTACTAATTACATAACCTTTAGGTGCTTTCGTTTCTTTAATTAAATATTTATCACGTCGTAAGTTATTAAACTTAGCGACACCGTCATCACCTGTTGTAATTGTTCGAATAGCGGTTGTACCGGTTTGATCATATAAAGTAAATTCTGCTCCGGCTAATAATACTTTGTCGTCTTTATCATCAGCCTTTATTATTTGAAGGCTTCCGCGCCCTTTACTAGCAGAACCACCTCCAGATCCAGAAGATACTTTAACTTCAACGAACTTAACATCTTCCACTTTCGTTAATGTTAAACGGTGACCAGTAATCGTCGCTTTATTACTTACCTTTTCATTATGGTCTGCATTAATGAGTGAGCGATATTCTAAAATATAAGCCCGGTCAATGGTATGAAGGAATTCAACTTTAAACTGTTGCTTCCCTGTATCGTTGTCTGTTATTACTTTGAGTTTATAGTCTGTTCCTTCTTTTAATTCATTTGCTGTATCTTTCGTTAAAGTTCCATCTACGGCTACAGTTGTTGGATACAGATGGAAAGACTTTTCATCAAGCATTTGATTGTCTGTCGGTTCGTCTGTTACGACAGCATTTTCGATAGTTGATTGACTTGCATTAATAGAAACACTCCAATCAATATACTTGTCATTTTGCTTTGCTGTTTTCGTAACACCGCTACCACCGTTTGTAATCTCAAATGCACCATGAATAGTAGTAACAGTTTTCGATCCATCTTTTAAATCGGCATAATTATCGTAGCGCTTATTAATTTGTTCACCTGCAAGTGAAGTTTTAAAGCTAATATGGTAAGCCGTTTTAATTTCATTTTTAAAATGAATCGTTAATGTATTGTTATTATCTTTTGTTGGATGTTCTATCGTATATTCGTTAGATGGAACAGGATCACTTACTTCAAATCCATGTGCACCACCAGTTAATTTCATGTGTCGAACTTCAATAGATTCCGGTATTAATTTTTGGTTATCTCTTAATACGTCGACGATAGAAGGGTCCTTAATCGTCATATTATTATAGTTAAACCCTATGTCCCATGTAATTTCTTTCTTTTGGGCATTGTAAGAACCGTATTTAAATCCGTTTCCTTTTGTGTAGTAATCAGGATCAAATGTATCATCAGATGAACTATTGTTCTTTTGATCATTTATGTCTATCCATGATAAATTTGCTGTATTTTTGAATGATTTATTATCTTTCTCTTTGGATAGATTCTCGTAATTAAAGTCTGTTGTGTATGTGATAGTTAAAGTTTTATTCATATTAGACTTATAATCACCAGCTAGTTTCACTTCGAATCCTTTATCGGTTGCATGAAGTGTGTAGTCATGCCCTAATTTAAGTTCATTTGATCCGTCAGTAATCTTGAAACTATTTTCCTGTAAAGTTAGACCACCAAAGTCAAACGTATCCTTGATAACAGCATCATTTAACACGTAGTTGTTATCATTTACAATAATTGTCCATTTTGTTGTTTTCGCATTGTAATCTGTATCGCCTGCATTTTTATTATGTTTCTTTATGATGTTTTGTTGTTGTAATGTAACTTTGTTTGTTTTACTTGAACCACCATCTGCGATAATTTCATTTTCGATTTCTCCATCTGTGATGACATCACCCGCGGCTTTTGATGTGTAAGTAATTACATAGGCACTATCAATATCAGTAGTAAACTGTAAATCAAATCCTTCAGTCGTTTCTTTTACTGTGAAGTTTGTAGCATCGTCACCAGTGACAATTTGCCCACTATCATTATAAGAAGCATTTTTTACAACAATAGAACTTAGATCAATTTTATGATCCTTATCTAGAATATCTTTTAAAAGAGCAGCCTCTTTACTGATCTTTCTTTGGTCACCGTTGTAAGTGATCGTCCATTCGATTGTTTGTGTTTTTGGATTGTACTTGCTAGTTTTTTCTAGATGCGTACCTCGTTTTACAGTTACAGTTGCATTTGCAGATACATCTTTTTGATTCTTGCTTGATACTTTTGCTTCGTTTTTGAAACTAGTAACACTTTCATCTGTAATCTTTGTTGCATATTCAATTTGATAAGCTTTATTCGTTTCATTTTTAAAAGCGATATTTAATTTATCAGAGGATGAAGTAAGTTCATATTCTTCTTTAGGAACTTCGGCTCCACGAGTTGTCTTCCCGTTAATATCTACCTCTAAATAATAAACCTTAATAGAATCTTCATTGAGACTTGCTCCATTTGGAATGTTATCTTGGAAGACAGCATTTGTTAGTTTATCTTTTGTCTTGTTCATTTCTACTGTCCAATTAATTTGATTCGTATTAGTTGGTCTATCAGGTACACCTTTTTTATCTATAGATTGTTTTACTTTAGGTTTAAAATCGAGCTCAATAATAACGTCTTTTTCTTTAATAGGGAATGGGATTTGTTTTTCTGTAGTCCCTGTAATTTTTACTTCATTAAACTCCGTACGAATGTTTAAATGTCCAGCTATATCGGGATGATCTTCAACGTATTCGTTAAAAGTCATCGTTACTTTGCCATCAGGCGTAACAACGAATGATCCAATCGTATGTCCTTTTCCATCTATTAGATCTTCTGTAATGGTATTGTGGACAAGAAAGTAGTCTGGGAGTTGGAAAGTAAAGTAATCACCTTCTTTGACGTTTAGCGATTTTAAAACTTCCCATGTAAAATCAATTTGGGTAATAGAATTGGGATTTGGACGATTATCCGTATTATTAAATGGTTTACCGTCTTTATCTGTTAATATGACACCCGTTAAAATATTTTCTGTAATTTGCTTAGGTGATGGATCTGGATTCTCAACAGGTTGCTGAGCATCACCATTTTTTTGCTCTTCCGCAGGTTGCTGAGCATCGCCATTCTTTTGCTCTTCCGCAGGTTGCTGAGCATCGCCATTCTTTTGCTCTTCCGCAGGTTGCTGAGCATCGCCATTCTTTTGCTCTTCCGCAGGTTGCTGAGCACCGCCATTCTTTTGCTCTTCCGCAGGTTGTTGAGCATTGCCGTTCTTTTGCTCTTCCGCAGGTTGCTGAGCATCACCATTCTTTTGCTCTTCCATAGGTTGTTGGGCAGAATCCTTATTCGTAGTAGGGGAAGCTGGGTTATCTACTTGAACAGGGACTGAAATAGACTTAGCTGTTATACCTAGAGGGAATGAGAGTTGAACAGATTTTGCACCAGGTTTTAAATCAGGATTGAATACTGTATCAAAATTGATTTTTCCGTTAGCGCCTTTGGAATCTTTTACTCGATCGTTAAATACTAGTTTCATTTTGTTATCGTTTGCTGTAACAAAATATTGACCAATAATTTGCTGATCTGCCATCAGATTGCCTTGTTGATTATTTTTAACCTTTAATGCGTTAGGTATTTGGAGCACTGCTGAGTCTGTTTGATGATTTTTTATTGACCAAGCATATTCTAGGTGAATGGTTGATCCTACTTGTATTAAGTTTTTAGAATTTAATGCTTCGTCAATAATTTGATTCGTTGCATCTTTCATTTCAACAGTGTCAAATAATGAATTGCCTGTTAATGTTTCCGCTTTTACTTGATTGTATGGAAAACTAGCAAGCTGTGAAAATAGTACGAATACAATTAAACATATATTGAAAAGTTTTTTCATTGTGCCTCCTTTATGAATCCTTTTATTGCATAAAAATGCTTTGTGAAGGGATTGTTTGTCATGGATCAATGGGACTGACGTGATGCCTCCTTTACTGCGTATACTCTTTAGGGAAAGTATTCATATTTGATGCTTTGTAACGTAAAACAAAATGTATATTCTAATAATATAGGGAATGAATATACAAATTTCGACAAAAAATGTCGAATGAAATACTGATAAGGAATGATATCAGACCTTTATAGAGTGCGACTTGTTACGTGGTTCTTTATAAAATAGGCACATACAAAAAATATGCAGTGAAATGCTTAAACTATTTTATAATGATTTGTATTCTTGCAATGTGCAAAGAATCGTTATAAAGGTGAGTTTTACGATACATGCTAACCAAAATAATGTATCCTATTGTAAAAAGTTCTTTCGTATTGAGGTAGTAATAGATTGTAGCTTGACTTTGGTCAGGATGAAGAAAATATGTACTGTCTAAAAGAGTATACAATTCGTAGATTAAAGCGAAGACAGCGTTTTATGATAAATAGAACGCATTCCTTTAATCGATGCTATTAAATAAAAAAAGAAGGTACTCCCTTGATCATCTTTTATGAGAGATAATCATCAATAACCTTCGCTAAAAATTATATACGTAAATGAAAAAGAGTTCAACCGTATTGCTTCTTTTCAAAAAGTACATAAAAAAGAACCGCTTCCTACTAAGAAGCGGTTCTTTTTTATATTTCTGTTAAGATTATCGGCTCGCCGCGTGTTACGACAACTGTATGTTCACATTGTGCAACAAGGCTTTTATCAGGTGTAACGAATGTCCAACCATCGTCACCGCGCTCGATAATGTGATCAGCTTTCATAGAAATGAATGGTTCTACAGCGATAACAAGACCGTCTTTTAGAAGCGCATTATCCATTGGGTCAAAGTAGCTTAAAATGTGGTTTGGTGCTTCATGTAAGCTAAGACCAATACCGTGACCAGTTAAGTTTTGAATCACATTGTATCCATTTTTATGTGCAAAGTTTGAAACAGCACGACCAATTTGGTTTTGTTTTGAACCAGCTTTTACCTTTTTCATTGCTGCCCAAAATGCATCAACAGCTGCTTGGCAAAGCTTTTCTTTTGCTACATCTTCTCCAAGTACAAATGAAATACCTGTATCTGCATAATAGCCATCAAGTGCAGCAGATACGTCGACATTTACTAAGTCGCCTTCTTTTAATACACGATCTCCTGGAATACCGTGAGCAACTTCTTCGTTTACACTGATGCAAGTTACACCTGGGAAATCATATTCTTTTTCAGGTGCAGAAATAGCACCATGCTCATCTAATACTTTTTTACCGATCAAATCAAGCTCTTTCGTTGTCATACCTGGCTTCGCTTCTTTTTTCATTTCTTCACGTGCAAGCGCAACGATGCGGCCGATTTTTCGTAAGCCTTCTAAATCTTGTTCATTACGAATAATCATGAAAACCACTGTCCTTCCTCGAATATATATCTTACCCGATTGTATCATGTTTATTTTCGTCCTGCTACTCGCTTGCGGTGTGTGGGCTGATTCCTCTCATAAGGAATACATGACAATTGTCATATCGATGTCATGACGCATCATACTGTTTCCTAAGTTTTCCAACACGTACAATGTAAATATAAGAAACAGCGGGGGTGGAGAGATGGAAAAGATTATAGAAGTAAATGGTGTTTCTAAAACATTTAAATATAAAAAGGCAGTAAATAACGTTTCATTTCATGTGAATAAAGGAGAAATCGTAGCACTACTTGGACCAAATGGTGCAGGAAAAACGACGACGATGTCGATGATGCTTGGATTAAAGGATCCGACGGAAGGAACTGTTTCTATATTTGGAAAGAGTCCCAAGCATAGAGATGTTCGTAATAGCCTCGGTGCGATGCTACAAGAAGTAAGTGTCATTGATAGTATTACAGTGGAAGAGGCAATTGAGTTATTCCGTAGTTATTATACGAATCCGGTAGCGAAAGAAACGTTACTACAGTTATCAAATTTAGAATCGGAGCGAAAGCAAAGATGTGAGAAATTATCAGGTGGGCAAAAAAGAAGGTTAAACTTTGCACTCGCACTTGCAGGAAATCCCGATTTGTTATTTTTAGATGAGCCGACAGTTGGAATGGATATTACGTCTCGAAGAACGTTTTGGGAAACAATTCGAAAGTTAGCAAGTGAAGGAAAAACAATTATTTTAACGACGCACTATTTAGAAGAAGCGGATGCATTGGCGAATCGTATTTTATTGTTTGCGAATGGAAAGATTATCGCAGATGGTACACCAGATGAGATGAAAGCGACGATTTCGCAAAAAACAATCAAGTTTTATTCGAAGGAAAGTATTCCTGCAAAATTACTAAAAGAATTACCAAACGTAACAGAAGTACAGTCAAATGAAGGGCACTTCACTTTAACAACTGAAGATACAGATGAAACTTTAAAAGCAATTTATCAAAAGAACTTACCTGTAACAGATGTTTCAGTTGAACGTGGAAGTCTTGATGAAGCATTTGAACAGTTTGTCGCAAATCAGAAGGGGGAAATCGCATGAAAGCTTTATGGATGCAATGCAAAATAGAAATTTTACGTACGTTCCGGAATAAATTATTTATCTTTTTTTCATTATTAATGCCAGTTATGTTTTACTACATTTTCACAAATGTTATTCAAGTTCCACAAAATGGAGATGCGTGGAAAGCACATTATTTAATCTCAATGGCGACGTTTAGTATTGTAGGGACGGCACTTTTTAGTTTCGGTGTAAGGATTTCTCAAGAAAAGGGGCAAGGGTGGACGCATTTGTTGAAAATTACACCACTTCCAGAGGGAGCGTATATAACAGCAAAGATTATTGCCCAAACAGTAGTGAATGCTTTTTCAATCTTAGTTATCTTTATCGCAGGAATATTAATTAATCATGTTGAGTTAACGGTAGGACAATGGATTGGTGCTGGATTGTGGTTGTTGTTAGGAGTGACACCATTTTTAGCGTTAGGAACAGTAATAGGTTCTATTAAGAAGGCGGATGCAGCAGCGGGTTTAGCGAATATTTTAAATATGAGTTTAGCTGTAATTGGCGGTCTATGGATGCCAATCGAAGTATTCCCAAAAATATTACGATCTATCGGTGAATGGACACCAACATATCATTTCGGAAGCGGTGCATGGGATATTGTAGCTGGAAAATCAATTGGATGGGAAAATATCGCGGTATTAGGAGGTTATTTCCTTATATTTGTTGTAGTATCAATATATATAAGAAAAAGACAGGAAGCGGTATAAATGATAGAGAAGAAAAGGATTGAGATTTTTCCGAAACATATGGGTTTTTTCCCTTATATGTGGCTTGTGTATTTAGCGTTTCCGATTTATGCACTTGTACAAGAGGAGGGCTCAAGGTTAATGTTTGGGGCTGGCATGCTAATTCTTTTTGTATTAGCATACCGGCAGTTGTATTTTGTTACAAAAATGTTCGCAATGTGGGCTTGTATGCAACTGGTTATAGCCTTGGTATTTAGCTTTTTTTATAGTCCGTATCTTATTTTTTTATGTTTTTTTACATCAAATGCCATAGCATTCGCACCTACGAAAAAAATATTCCGTATATTATTGGGCTTATTAGTTGTAACGCTTATAACATTTGTATATGGTGCGGGTTTTTCATTTACAAGCTTTATAAATACTGTCCCGATGCTTATTTTGATGCTTGTTGCGCCATTTGGTATGCGCAACTTTAATCAAAAAAAGATGTTAAGAAATCAATTAAACGAAGCGAATGAGCAAATTAAAGACTTAGTAAAACGTGAAGAAAGACAGCGAATTGCAAGAGATCTTCATGATACGTTAGGGCATACGCTATCTCTTATTACGTTAAAGAGTCAGCTCGTGGAGAAGTTAATTGTAAAAAATCCGGAGCGTGCAAGTGCGGAAGCAAAGGAAATTACGCAAACATCTCGTACCGCTTTAAAGCAGCTAAGGGAACTAATTTCTGATATGCGTATGATTACAGTAGAAGAAGAGCTTGAGCAAATAAAAGTAATCTTACAAGCTGCTAATGTCGAATTAGAAGTGAAGCAGGAAGCAAGTTCTAGTTCGTTATCACCAATTGAGCAAAATATTGTGGGGATGTGTTTACGTGAGGCTGTTACGAATGTTGTAAAGCATAGTAAGGCAACATGTTGCACAGTTTCTGTACGAGAATCACAAGGTGAATTGATTTTGACAGTAGAAGATAACGGAATCGGTTTAGCAGATCAAAGCCATGATGGGAATGGTATTCGTGGTATGAAGGAGCGCATCGCTCTTATTGATGGGTTTGTTGAACTGGGTACGATCAATCCAGGGACACTATTAACAGTAAAAGTTCCAGTTGTTATTAGAACAGGAAAAGATGAGGTGAGGGCATGATTCGAATTATTATTGCAGAAGATCAGAGGATGCTTCGTGGTGCATTAGGGGCCTTACTTGATCTAGAAGATGATATTGAAGTAATTGGGCAAGCTGCGAACGGGGAAGAAGCGCTAAAACTAATTGAATCGTTACAACCTGATGTAAGTATTATGGATATTGAAATGCCAATTCAAAGTGGATTAGATGTTGCGGAAACGTTAAAGAAAGAAAAATCAGCATGTAAAGTAATGATTTTAACAACATTTGCACGCCCTGGATATTTTGAACGAGCTATGAAAGCTAGCGTGCACGGATATTTATTAAAGGATAGCCCAAGTGAAGATTTAGCTGCGTCGATTCGTAATGTAATGAAAGGCAAACGAGAGATTTCTCAGGATTTAATGTTCGGCTTATGGCAGGAGCAGAATCCGTTATCAGATCGTGAAAAAGAAGTATTGCTACTTGCGAAAGAAGGAAAGACGGCAAATGAAATTGCGAAGGCACTTTATCTTTCACCTGGAACAGTACGTAATTATATTTCTGAAGTATTAACGAAGCTCGATGCGAAAAATAGAATTGAGGCAATTACAATTGCGGAAGAAAAGGGATGGATATGAAAAGAAGTTTACCTATGAGTGGTAAACTTCTTTTTTCTTATAAACAACGGTTTCACTAGAGAATTTCATCTCAGTTGAATCACTTGGAATTTGAAGAGTAGTACGTAATGAAGATTTTGCTTCATTTTTCGACAAAAAATTTGTTATAGTAAGATTAGGTTGTTGGTCTAAATTTTGGACAACTTTGCCACTAACAGTTGTAATTACTCCATTTTTATCTACTTTTACAATGAGATCTTGAACATATACTTTATAGTTTTTGTAAGTTTGTGCAAGGCGAACTTCGGTTTTATTTTCTTTTGTATCTCTATTTGTAGGTTGGGAATCTACATTCATTTCAGTTGTCAGTCACTCTTGTTGAGCTTTAGCCTCGTTTATCTCATCGTTTAAATACTTTTTCGCCATATTTTTTCGTATTATTTAGAGGTTGTGTTAATTTTTTTATCTTTAAACTAGGCTGAGCAATTTCAACTTTTACTTCATTTTTATCTAATTCTTGGGTGTGAATAGCTTCTGCTGATAAAGGATAAAGAAACCGAATGTAACGAAAAGCACGAGCAAGTTTTCTATAATTTATCTATAAAACTTCTAATCTATTATTGTATGTGAGATGAATTGTATGAAAAATTTGCCGAATTTTATATATATTATGCATTATTTCATATCAAAAATTGTCGAATTCACATTATTGTAGTGGTATGACAACTTAACAAATTAGATTGTTATAATGGGATGGTGAGTAAGTATGCACGCAGAAAAATTAGGAAGTGAAATTAAGAAAATTAGGGTAATGAGGGGATTAACACAAAAACAGTTATCCGAGAACATATGTCATCAATCGGAAGTGAGTCGAATTGAATCAGGCGCGGTATACCCAAGTATGGATATATTGCAAGGGATTGCAGCGAAATTACAAGTTCCTATTATTCACTTTTATGAAGTACTTATTTATTCTGATATTGAAAGAAAAAAATTATTTAAAGATAAAATTCAAATGTTGAGTAAGAAGAAACAATATGCTGAAATTTATAGCATTGTTTCAAATGAATTAAAAAAAGAAAAGTTTCATCCAGAATTTAATCAGTTTCTTCTTTGGTACTATTACTTATCTGCATATGTTTTACAGAAAATTAATTTTGAATATTGCATTTTAGAGTTGAAAAAAATTGTACATCAATCATACGGAGGAATAGATGTATTTCAAAATTTATATATTGAAAATTCTATTGCAAGTATTTGTGCGGAAAATAATCAATTAGATAGGGCAATAACTTCATTTCGAGCTATTTTAGAACAATTAGAATCGCTACATAATGATGAAGCATTCACAGTTAAAGTTCGATACAATTATGCAAAAGCCTTATATTTGAGTGATCAGTTTGAAGAGGCATTGCACCAAGTAAATGAAGCGATTGAATCTTCTCGTTATATGGGAAGTATGGAATTAATCGGTCAATTGTATTATCAAAAAGGCGAGTGCCTTGAGAAATTAGAGTGTTCACCAGAGGACATTAAAGAAGTGTATAAAAAAGCGTCTTTCTTCTTTGATCTATTAGATTTACATTCGTACAAAGAAACCTTATTAAAAAAAAAGAAGTATTTAAACTAAAATGATTTGAAATTATGTATAGTGGTATATTTCATAAGTTACATCCACAAGATTAAATGTCCAAAAAATGGGTATGCATAATTGCATAAGTTGTGGATAAATTTTCATGATATATTAAAAGAAAACGATGTGGGTGATGGAATATGAAAAAATTACTTATTGGTAGTCTATTAACGTTAGCAATGGCATGGGGTATTTCATTAACAGATACAGCTTTAGAGAAAAGCCAAGTAATTTCTCATAATAATCAAGAGGTACAATTAGCTTCAGATTTACCATTTGAACATTAAAAAACAACCGTCACTTAGACGGTTGTTTTTTTGTGGAGTAACCTCCAAACATCTTTACTAGAAACAGGTTTGCTAATAAAGAATCCTTGAATGTGGTCACAGCTTTGTTCATATAAAAACTTCCATTGTTCTGCCGTTTCTACACCTTCTGCAATAACTTCTAAATTTAGTTCTTTTGATAGTGTAATGATGGAAGCGATAATCGCTTCCTCTAAAGGGCTATTTGTAATGCCGCAAATAAACTCTCGAGCAATTTTTAATGTGTTGATTGGATATTTTGTTAAATAAGCTAAAGAACTATAACCAGTTCCAAAGTCATCGATGGAAATTTGAATACCGAGATTTTGAAGCTGCTCTAGTTTTGCGACTACAGATTGATTTTGATTAATAGCGATACTTTCTGTAATTTCGATATCTAGTGCTTCCGGTTTGAGTTCGGTTTCTTCTAACGCTTTTGAAATAGTATGGATTAAATTTGCATGGTTAAATTGAACAACAGATAAATTCACACCAACTTTCAAGTGAGAAAAACCTTGATTATGCCATCTTTTTGCCTCTAAGCAAGCAGTACGTAAAATCCAATTTCCAAGTTCAATAATAAATCCAGTTTCCTCCGCTAGAGGAATGAATTGGGCAGGAGATACGATGCCGAGTTTTGGATGCTTCCAGCGAATTAATGCTTCAAAACCGATAATTTGTTTTGTTGTTGTATTTACTTGTGGCTGATATTCAAGGAAAAATTCATTTTGTTGTAATGCTTTTGCGAGTTCGCCTTCTAAGAATTGGATTTCATTTTGGGCGATACTCATTTCTTTTGAGAAGAAAACAAATCTGTTTTTACCATTTGCTTTCGCGCGATACATAGCCATATCAGCATTTTTCATTAATTCTGTTACATCTGTTCCATAATCAGGGTACATGGCAATTCCGATACTTGGTGTAATAGATAGTTCTTCTTCTTTAATGAAGAATGGTTTATTTAAAATGGTTAAAATCTGTTCAGCTATAAAAGCCGCACTTTTCTCTGAGTACATATCTGGTAATAGAATTGTAAACTCATCTCCGCCTTGGCGAGCAACGACATCCTTTGAACGCAAGCAATTGCGTAACCTTTTTGCTACTTCAATTAATAATAGATCTCCGACATCGTGACCAAGTCTATCGTTTATTTTTTTGAATCGATCTAAATCAAGGAACATGACGGCAACATCATTCGCACTAGTTTGAGCTGTATTTAAAATGCTTTTTAAATCTTTTTCAAACTTTCGGCGATTTGGTAATCCAGTAAGTGCATCATGAAAGGCTAAATGTTCTACTTGTTTTTGCTTTTCATATAAAGTTGTAATATCACGTGCTATGCCGAACATCCCAACAACTTCTTTATTTATGAAAGTAGGGATCAGTGTAATGTGAAGGTAATAGTAATATCCTTCTTTTTCTTTTGTGCGAACTTCTAAAGTTTGTGGTCTACCTTCTTTTGTCATTTGTAAAGCTTTCTTTAGTAGATCATGGTCTTTTGAGTCAATAAAGTGTAGAAGAGAATAGCTTTTTACTTCACAATAGTAGGCAGTAAATAAGCTTTCACAAGCTGTATTAGATTTTTGGAAAATACCATCCATATTTAAAGAGAAAACGGCATCAGGATGATCTTCGAATAACGATTTATAGCGTTGTTCACTCTTTGATAACGCAGATGCACCTTCTTCTACTTTGCCTTCTAGTTGTGTAGTCAACTGTTCGTATGTATCGATTAGTGCTTGATTATCTTTCCACATATAAAGTTGTCGTAGGAATAATAAGATGAGTGATAATACTAGACCGACTAACATGAACTTATCATCCCATGGTTGAATAATAATAAAGGAAAAGGTAATGATTATACTAAAATAAGGTAATATAAAGCGCACATAGTCAAATCGATAATATTTTGTTTTCGTCTCATGCTGCATTGGTTTATCTAAAATGTATAGTATGGACGACAAACCAATTAATAAAATTGAAGCAGTATGTATTAAGTAAGAGACTTCAGAAGAAGTTTTCATCCCTGCGTTTATTTGAAACAGATGTATATATCCGTACACAAGTATGATAGTAAAGCCGATAATTAATGAAATTCTGCTAGCAGAATATTGTTCTCGTCTATATAGGCTAATAACGGCATAAATTACTAATGCCTGTGCAATAAAGTATCCAATTAAAACCCAGTGATTTGTAGTTAACAAACGAAAGCTTGAGAGATCCAAAATAAAAGTTAAGGTAAAATAAATATTCATAATAACAATGAAAATGCTATCAAATGAAAATTGAGCAAGGCCTCTAATAGAGTAATGTTTTATGAATTTGATAGCAAATCCAGAAAAGAGAAAAATATATTGTATGATGAAAAAAGGCAGTGCCTTATATGAGAATATGACTTGATCATATATAGAAAGTGAATGAAGAAATAAAGTTATTTCCATAATTAATCCGCATATACAAGTGCATAGTAATAAAACCCAAAATAATTTATCACTACGCTTCATTTTTTTAATAGCTTTATATAAGCAATAGCAAGAAAAGAATGCAGCAAAACAAAATAAGAAGAGAATTCCGATTTCTTTTATATTCAAGTCCTTAGGGATAAGGAATATCCAAAGAGAAAATATAGTTATATACATCGTGACAAAATGTACATATTTTTTTTGATTAATCATATTATGACTCCGTTTCAATAAAGTTGAATCACAGGTGGAAAATGCTAATTCCAATCATAGCATATAAAATAGGGTGTTTTTTACTAAAAAAATTACTTTTTTTGAAAAAAATAGCTCAACATTACAATTTACCATTGTAATGTTGAGCTATTTATTCTTTTTACCCCTCTTATAGAGGATAATTCATGTATGAATTGCAGCATTGCTAAATCTTTCTGTTTACTTTCAATCATAATATCGAAATTAAGATTGGTTTTTTTTGCAATGTGTAAGAAAGGCTTAATAAACTCTAAATCAATATATTCAGCATGGGCCCTAAATTCTTTTTTTGATTTAGGGGAGGAAATGTGAACTTTAGGAGGGATATTTGTATGTGACCAAGTTTCAAAAATTGCAGGAAGTAACAATTCTAGCGGTTCCTCGCAAAGGTTTGCTACGTGATGATGATAATCGAATACGAATGGGATCTTTTCTTTTTGGCAAATAGATAAAGTTTCAGCAGTTGTATATGTTTTATCATCGTTTTCAAGCGTCATTTGCTTTTTTATATGTGTAGGAAGTTTTTTTATATTTTCATGGAAACGCCCAACCGCTTTTTCTTTATTTCCATAGGCGCCACCTACATGGATATTAATATAGGAAGAATCTGCAACTCCTATTGCATCTAATACTTTATAATGATAGGTCATATCTGTTATAGCGTTAGTTGTAATATGTGGCTTGTCACTTGTAAATAGTGTAAATTGATTTGGATGAAAACTTACTCGTAAATTATGTTCTTTAATTAATGCCCCAATTTTACGCCAAAGCGGTGTAAATGCCCCGATATAATCAAACTCTACTTCGGGATGTGTTGCAAGTGGGACGATGGAAGAGGATAAACGATATAAAGGAATTTCATGCGCTATATTGTAATGAAGAATACGTATTGTATGCTCAAGATTCTGTCTTGTAACATCGTACAATTTATCTTCTCGTTCTTGTTTGCTGAGCTTTTGAAAGCTTGTAAATGTCATCGTTTTGGCAGGAGAACAGTCCCACAGTGCCATTGCATGTGAGACATATCCAAATCGCATAATCATATGTGATACACCTCTTTTTACTCATTATCTTTCCTATAAGAAGAAAGAAAGTATCGTTCCTATCCATTCTTTCCCCCTATCAATAAGGGACTGCGGGCTAACATCTTTAAAGGAAAGTAATGACGCGTTTTCTAGATCTTCATGGAATTTGTTTTTAACTGTTTGTATAAAATGTTTATCATATAAAAGGCAGTTGATTTCATGATTAATATATAAACTTCTCATATCAAAGTTTGCAGTTCCGATATCACAAATATAATCGTCCGCTATAATAACTTTAGCGTGAAAAAACCCTTGTTGAAATGCGTAAATATTACACCCAGCTTGTATTAACTTTCGGCAATATGGAAATTTTGCTTCTCGAACAAGGGCATGATCAGCTTTTTCTGGAACGAGAATCGTGATTTGAACCCCACGTTTTCGTGCCCTTAATAATGCGTTCATAATTTTTTTCCCAGGAATGAAATATGGTGTACCGATAAAGAGTTCATCTTTCGTATTTTCAATTAAGTGTAAAAAAGTATGTTGTAAATAGGCCCCATCGGTCGGAATAAATTGATGTTGGATGGTACCAGGTTGCAGTTTCGGAAAGTAAAGAGAAGTATCCAATAAGTTTTGGTTTGTATCATCGAACCAGTCATGTAAAAATTGTTTTTGTAAATCTTGTACTCCTTCGCCTGAGATACGTAAATGATAGTCTCGCCATAAGCCTAAACGTTCATTATGTCCCAAATACTCTTCGCCGATATTAAATCCCCCGATATAACCAACTTTTCCGTCAACCACCGTGATTTTTCTATGGTTGCGCTGATTGGCAGAAAAGAAAAGGAACGGAAATTTCACTTTATGACAAAATGAAAAAGAGACGCCATGCTTTTGTAAGGAACGAATTGCTTCGTTTGATAAATAATGGCTTCCTAATCGATCGAGTAAAAGTCTTACTTCAATTCCTTCCTGTGCCTTATCGATAAGTAACTTTAAAAATTCACGACTGATTTTATCGTTTTTTACAATGAAGAATAAAACGTGCACATGGTGCCTTGCTTGTTGTATATCAGTAAATAAAGCATCATATAAATCTTGCCCGTATGTATAAAGGTGAAAATTACTTTGACGTAAAGGGAAAGTACGAGAGCGCACACGCTTTAAATGAAGAATCCTCCCATATAAAAGGTCAATTGTGATCCAAAGAGTAACGCATAGTAACAAGAGAGATAAGAAGAACATAAGTGAATTCCCTCCTTTGCATTCTTTTCACCTTCATTTTGCTGGTTGTCCGGTAAAGCCCGATTGGTGAGGCTAATAATCAGTAGGGAATACATAGCGCTCTACTGATTAAAGTTTCACTTTATAGTTTCACCGAAATAAACAGCTTTATGAAAAAAATATGTTGTTGTATAACAAAAAACTGTTGACTGAATGCTCACTCATTATATAATGAAGATAGGGGAAAAAATTCAGAAAATTATATGTTTTTGAAGATTCTAAAAAAAGAAAGAGGGCTTACAAAGAGAGGGGTAGCATAAAAATGAATAGCTTACTGATCATGAATTGGCTGGCTGCCATTGCTGTTATTGCTTATGCGGGATATTTGTTTGTGTATCTTATACGAACGAGGATGGCCTACATACAGTTAGGAAAAAGGATTGAATTTGACCGTCGTTTTAAAGAGCGTTGGGATCTCCTTAAGGTCAATGTTTTCGGTCAGAAAAAGCTGCTGAAAGATAAGAAGAGCGGCATTATTCACGTTATGTTCTTTTACGGATTTATTCTTGTCCAATTTGGAGCAATTGACTTCGTTTGGAAAGGACTCGCACCAGGATCACATCTTCCACTTGGACCACTATACCCTGCATTTACATTCTTCCAGGAAATTGTCACACTTGTTATATTAATTGCAGTCTTTTGGGCTTTTCATAGACGTTATGTTGAGAAGCTAGTTCGTTTAAAACGTAATTTCAAATCAGGTCTTGTTCTTATCTTTATTGGTGGATTAATGATTTCTGTGCTACTCGGTAATGGGATGGGAATTATATGGCACGGCGAGGAGCTTTCATGGAGTGAACCAATCGCTTCTGCAATCGCTTACGTTTTCTCAGGAATAAATGAAACCGTAGCCATTTCTGTGTTCTATTTCTCTTGGTGGGTGCATCTACTAATTTTGTTAACGTTTTTAGTGTATGTTCCACAATCAAAACACGCGCATTTAATTGCGGGACCAGCCAACGTTTTCTTCGGTCGTCTTTCAAATCCAGGGAAACTTGAAAAGATTGACTTTGAAGATGAAACGCAAGAAACATTTGGTGTTGGTAAAATCGAAGACTTTAGACAAAATCAGCTTATTGATTTATACGCTTGCGTAGAGTGTGGTCGCTGTACAAATATGTGTCCGGCAACAGGAACAGGGAAAATGTTATCGCCGATGGATTTAATTTTAAAACTTCGCGATCATTTAACTGATAAAGGAGCAGCAGTGACATCAAAAGCACCATGGGTTCCAGTAGTTGCTTTTAATAATACACAAGGAAATCAGTTAGCGATGATGGCAGCTGGGAAAGGGCAACAAGAATCAGCAGCTACAACGCTAGCTTACGATCCGAGTTTAATCGGAGATGTTATTACAGAGGAAGAGATTTGGGCTTGCACAACGTGCCGTAACTGTGAAGACCAGTGTCCAGTTATGAATGAGCATGTTGACAAAATTATTGATTTACGCCGCTATCTCGTTTTAACAGAAGGAAAGATGGACGCGGAAGCGCAGCGTGCGATGACAAACATCGAGCGTCAAGGGAATCCGTGGGGACTGAACCGTAAAGAGCGTGAAACTTGGCGCCAAGGTGATGATGAAGTAACGGTTCCAACTGTAAAAGAAAAATCGAAAGCTGGCGAGGAGTTCGAATATTTATTCTGGGTTGGTTCAATGGGATCATATGATAATCGTAGTCAGAAGATTGCGATATCATTCGCGAAGTTAATGAACGAAGCAGGCATTTCATTCGCGATACTTGGTAATAAAGAAAAGAATTCTGGGGATACACCGAGACGTCTTGGAAATGAATTTGTCTTCCAAGAGATGGCGACAAAAAATATCGAGGAATTTGAAAAAGCAGGAGTGAAGAAAATCGTTACGATTGATCCTCACGCTTATAACACGTTTAAAAATGAGTATCCAGACTTTGGCTTGCAAGCAGAAGTCTATCATCATACAGAATTGTTAGCTCAGTGGGTGAAAGAAGGACGCTTAAAACCTGTTCACGCTATTGAGGAAACAGTTACGTACCATGATTCCTGTTATTTAGGAAGATACAACGAAGTATACGAAGCACCGCGCGACATTTTGAAAGCAATTCCTGGTGTGAATCTTGTAGAAATGGCACGTAACCGTGAAACAGGAATGTGTTGTGGCGCAGGTGGTGGCCTAATGTGGATGGAAGAGACAGCAGGTTCACGTATTAACGTTGCTCGTACAGAACAAGCACTAGCTGTGCAACCATCTATTATCGGTACAGGTTGTCCATATTGCTTAACGATGATTAGCGATGGGACGAAAGCGAAGGAAGTAGAAGAGAATGTTCAAACTCTTGATGTAACAGAGATTTTAGAACGATCTGTTATCGGACAGAAGAAAGAAGCGATGTAATTTGCAAGCATGAATACAACTTTAGAGAGAGGTGCAATCATTGCACCTCTTCTCAACGTAAGAACACCGAGCGAGCGCTCGGTGCTAAAAAAAGAGATGGGGGAAATAGATATGAGTAAAACAGTTATTTTAAGTGCTGCAAGAACACCGGTTGGGAAATTTGGAGGATCTTTAAAAGACGTGAAAGCAACAGAACTTGGGGGAATTGCAATTAAAGCAGCGCTTGAAAGAGCAAACGTTTCTGCTAATGATGTTGAAGAAGTTATATTCGGAACAGTTATTCAAGGTGGACAGGGACAAATTCCATCACGCCAAGCTGCGAGGGCTGCTGGAATCCCTTGGGAAGTGCAGACGGAAACAGTGAACAAAGTTTGTGCATCAGGACTTCGTGCGGTTACGTTAGCGGATCAAATTATTCGTACTGGCGATCAATCACTTATTGTAGCTGGCGGTATGGAGTCGATGAGTAACAGTCCTTACATTTTACGCGGAGCAAGATGGGGATACAGAATGGGTAACAACGAAGTAATTGATTTAAACGTTGCTGACGGTTTAACATGCGCATTTTCAGGTATACACATGGGCGTTTATGGCGGAGAAGTTGCGAAGGAAGATGGAATCTCTCGTGAAGCGCAAGATGAATGGGCGTACCGTAGCCATCAACGTGCGGTTTCAGCGCATAAAGAAGGACGTTTTGAAGAGGAAATCGTACCAGTAACGATTCCGCAAAGAAAACGCGATCCTATTGTCGTTGCAAAGGATGAGGCGCCACGCGCGGATACAACGATTGAAAAATTAGCGAAATTAAAACCTGTATTTGATAAGACATCAGCAGTGACAGCGGGTAATGCGCCAGGACTAAATGATGGTGGTGCTGCACTTGTACTAATGAGCGAAGACAGAGCAAAGCAAGAAGGAAGAAAGCCATTAGCGACAATTTTGGCACATACGGCAATTGCAGTGGAGTCTAAAGATTTCCCAAGAACGCCAGGTTATGCAATTAACGAATTGTTGAAAAAAACAGGCAAGACAATTGAAGATATCGATTTATTTGAGATTAATGAAGCATTTGCAGCGGTAGCAATTGCAAGTACAGAGATTGCAGGAATTGACCCAGACAAATTGAATGTAAATGGCGGCGCAGTGGCAATGGGACATCCGATTGGAGCAAGTGGAGCACGTATTATCGTTACACTTATCCATGCACTGAAGCAGCGCGGCGGTGGAATTGGAATTGCTTCGATTTGTAGCGGTGGCGGTCAAGGTGACGCAATTATGATTGAAGTTCGTTAATTTACGTGTAGGTGATTTTTGATTTATTAACAATTTATATTAAGGGGGAAGAAAGAATGGGTGTACAAAAAATAGTTGTAATTGGTGCGGGACAAATGGGATCGGGAATTGCGCAAGTATGTGCAATGGCAGGATATGATGTGAAGGTACAAGATTTAAAACAAGAGCAATTAGACAGAGGATTGGCTATTATTACGAAAAACTTAGGGCGCCAAGTAGAAAAAGGACGCATGAAGGAAGAAGAGAAGGAAGAAACGTTAAATCGCCTTACAGTAACGCTTGATTTAGATTGTGTGAAGGAAGCGGACCTCATTATTGAAGCAGCTGTTGAGAAAATGGATATTAAAAAGAAAATCTTTGCGAATCTAGATGAAATTGCTCCAGATCACGCAATTTTAGCGACGAATACTTCATCTCTGCCAATTACAGAAATTGCAGCGGTAACGAAACGTCCGGAGAAAGTAATCGGTATGCACTTTATGAATCCGGTTCCGGTTATGAAGCTTGTTGAAATTATTCGCGGTTTGGCTACAGATGATGCGGTATATGAAACGATTGAGGATATTACGAAGAAAATTGGGAAAGTACCAGTTGAAGTAAATGATTTCCCAGGGTTTGTATCGAACCGTATTTTATTGCCGATGATTAACGAGGCAATCTATACGTTATATGAAGGTGTAGCGACGAAAGAAGCGATTGATGAAGTAATGAAACTCGGTATGAATCATCCAATGGGGCCTTTAACGCTCGCTGATTTTATCGGTTTAGATACATGTTTATACATTATGGAAGTGTTGCATGAAGGTTTAGGTGATAGTAAATATCGCCCATGTCCATTATTACGCAAGTATGTGAATGCAGGATGGTTAGGACGTAAAACGGGTCGTGGCTTCTACGTTTACGAATAAAATCCTCCCTTTATTAAAATAGTGGTCTTACCAAATTTTAAAAAGATATATAGCAAACGGAGGCGAAGTACATGAATTTTCATTTTACTGAAGAGCAACAAATGATGAGGAAAATGGTTCGAGATTTTGCGCAGAAGGAAATAGCTCCCTTTGTTCCTAGTATGGAACAAGGGGTATTCCCGAAAGAGATTTTGCAAAAGATGGGTGAGCTTGGACTGATGGGTATTCCAGCGCCTGCAAAATATGGCGGAGCAGAAATGGATTTTATTTCATATATTTTAGCAATTGAGGAAATTTCAAAGGTAAGTGCAACGGTTGGTGTAATTTTAGCTGTACATACGTCAGTTGGAATGAATCCGATTTTATACTTCGGAACAGAAGAACAGAAGCAGAAATATGTTTCTAAACTTGCGACTGGTGAGTATTTAGGTGCATTTGCTCTAACAGAACCGAATGCAGGATCAGATGCAGGGAGTTTGAAATCAAGAGCTGTAAAGAAAGACGATCACTACATTATTAATGGATCGAAAGTATTTATTACAAATGGCGGTGAAGCAAGTACATATATTGTATTCGCTTCTACAAATCCAGAGGCAGGAAAAAGTGGGATTTCTGCATTTATAGTAGAAAAAGATACACCGGGCTTAATTATTGGAAAAGATGAGCATAAAATGGGACTTCTCGGTTCTCGCACAGTACAACTTACGTTCGAAGATATGAAAGTGCCGGCTGAGAATTTACTTGGTGAAGAAGGACAAGGATTTAAGGTAGCGATGGCGAATTTAGATGTTGGACGAATTGGAATTGGTGCGCAGGCTTTAGGGATTGCGGAAGCAGCGCTTGCGTGTGCAATTGATTATGCGAAAGAACGTGAGCAATTCGGAAAGCCAATTGCGGCGCAGCAAGGAATCGGATTCAAACTTGCAGATATGGCAACTAGTGTAGAAGCAGCGCGATTACTTGTATATAGAGCGGCATCGCTAAGAGCACAAGGATTACCATGTGGTAAAGAGGCATCTATTGCAAAATTATTCGCTTCTAAGACGGCTGTTGAGGTTGCGATTGAAGCGGTGCAAGTATTTGGTGGTTACGGTTATACGAAAGACTATCCAGTAGAACGATTTTTCCGTGATGCGAAAATCACGCAAATATATGAAGGAACGAGTGAGATACAGAAACTTGTTATTAGTCGAGCTTTATAAAAGGAAAAGGGGGAGACGGGCATGCATTTTAAACTATCAGAAGAACATGAAATGATAAGAAAAATGGTTCGGGATTTTGCTAAGAATGAAGTAGCACCGACGGCAGCTGAGCGTGATGAAGAAGAAAGATTTGATCGTGCACTATTTGATCAAATGGCAGAGCTTGGTTTAACCGGCATTCCATGGCCTGAAGAATACGGCGGAATTGGAAGCGATTACTTAGCGTATGTAATTGCTATTGAAGAGTTATCTCGTGTTTGTGCTTCAACAGGTGTAACGCTGTCTGCACATACTTCACTTGCTGGTTGGCCAATTTTTAAATTTGGAACGGAAGCACAAAAGCAAAAGTTTTTACGACCGATGGCAGAAGGAACGAAAATTGGCGCATACGGTTTAACGGAGCCAAGTTCTGGTTCAGATGCTGGCGGAATGAGGACAACTGCGAAACGAGATGGAGACCATTACATTTTAAATGGATCGAAAATCTTTATTACAAATGGTGGTATTGCTGATATTTATGTTGTTTTTGCGTTAACTGATCCTGAATCGAAGCAGCGTGGTACGAGCGCGTTTATTGTGGAAAGTGATACACCAGGATTTTCAGTCGGGAAGAAGGAAAGCAAGTTAGGGATTCGCTCTTCACCAACAACTGAAATTATGTTCGAAGATTGCCGTATTCCTGTAGAGAATCTACTAGGGGAAGAGGGCCAAGGATTTAAAGTTGCGATGCAAACATTAGATGGCGGCCGTAATGGTATTGCTGCGCAAGCAGTCGGTATTGCGCAAGGGGCTTTAGATGCTTCTGTAGAATATGCAAGAGAGCGTCATCAGTTTGGGAAACCAATTGCGGCGCAGCAAGGAATTGGCTTTAAACTTGCAGATATGGCAACGGATGTGGAGGCGGCGCGTCTTCTAACATACCAAGCGGCTTGGCTTGAATCGGAAGGGCTTCCGTACGGGAAAGAGTCAGCGATGTCAAAAGTATTTGCAGGCGATACAGCGATGAAGGTGACGACTGAAGCGGTACAAGTATTTGGTGGTTACGGTTATACGAAAGATTATCCAGTAGAGCGTTATATGCGAGATGCAAAGATTACACAAATATATGAGGGAACACAAGAGATTCAAAGGCTTGTAATTTCTCGTATGTTAACGAAGTAGGAACGAAAGCGTAGGTATTTTCCTACGCTTTTTCCTTCCAAAAAATAATAGAGAGAGGTGAAGGGAATGGTTAAACATAATGTTCATGCGTCCGTGAAAGATGAAAAATTAGTTGCGTTAAGACGTGAACAAATGATTAAAGGTGCGGTGCAATTGTTTAAGCAAAAAGGGTTCCCACGTACAACAACGAGAGAGATTGCGAAGGCGGCTGGATTTAGTATTGGAACACTTTATGAGTACATTCGTACAAAAGATGATGTTTTATATTTAGTTTGTGATAGTATTTATGAACATGTAAAAGAAAGATTAGAGGAAGTAGTTTGTACAGAAAAAGGGAGTATAGAAAGTTTAAAGATAGCAATAACGAATTACTTTAAAGTGATGGACGAATTGCAGGAAGAAGTATTAATAATGTATCAAGAGGTACGTTTTTTACCGAAAGAATCACTTCCGTACGTATTAGAAAAAGAGTTTCAAATGGTCGGGATGTTTGAGAATATTTTAGAGCAGTGTACAGAAAATGGGACATTTACATTAAATAAAAAAGAGATACAGCTTCTTGCACATAACATTTTTATACAAGGACAAATGTGGGGATTTAGACGTTGGGCCCTGCAAAAACTGTATACGCTTGAAGAATATACAGAAATGCAAATCAGGTATGTACTGCAAGGAGCGCATATGTTTCCGAAATAAGGAATAGACAAATTATAATTTTATTACCATATTAAAGTTTCCCGTTTTTTTTGTAGCATATTTGTGCGACTTTTGTTTATAATGAATAGTATGGATTTTTTTAAGCAGACCGTTATATATAAGGTTATATTTGAAGAAAGGAAGTGCCGCATAAGTGAATTTTAAGCAATATTCACCAGAAGAGCTAAAAGAATGTTCAATGATTGAAGTTGTACATAGCGTTTTAGGGGATAAAAGACAAGCAACGACATTCAACGAGTTGGTTCAAGAAATCGCTCAAGTGCTGGGACTATCTCAAGAGCAAGTTAATGCGAAACTCGCACAATTTTATACAGATTTAAACATCGATGGACGTTTCATTAATTTAGGAGAAAATCGTTGGGGGCTACGTAGCTGGTACCCATATGAGCAAATTGATGAAGAAATCTTGCCTCAGCCAAAACCGAAGAAGAAACGTAAAGTTGAAGAAGACGGTTTTGACGACTACATTGAAGAAGATGAAGACTTCGACGAAGCAGACGGAAATGAAGAGGACGAAGAGGTAGAAGATTTGGACAAGGTTCTTGAAGAAGAAGACGGAGAAGACGATGATCTTGATGATTTAGATGAAGATGATGACGATGACTTCGCCGAAGAAGAACTTGAGTACGATGAAACTGAAGAAGAAGAAGAGGAAGAACTGTAGTTCTTGACTTTTCATTATCGTCCATGTAGAATCATTTTTGGGCTCTTTAAAAAAGGACGATAATACTTTTAAAGTGTAAATATAAAAGAAAATTGCTCCCTACTTATTACTTTATGTGATGAGGGGAGCAATTTTCTTTTTTGTTTTTTGTTTAGAAAATAAAAAGAGTCTAACAATAAGATGGATACAGTGTTATCTACATACGTTGCGCTTTGCAACGGTGATTATATAACAGCACAAAATAGGAGGGAGCTTTTTCATGACTAAGTATATTTTTGTAACAGGCGGTGTAGTATCGTCTTTAGGAAAAGGTATTACAGCAGCATCTCTTGGAAGACTTTTAAAGAATCGTGGTTTAAACGTAACGATTCAAAAGTTTGATCCATACATTAACGTAGACCCAGGGACTATGAGCCCATACCAACACGGTGAGGTATTCGTAACAGATGATGGTGCAGAAACAGACTTAGACCTTGGTCACTATGAGCGTTTCATCGACATCAACTTAAACAAATACAGCAACGTAACAACAGGTAAAATTTACTCTTCAGTTCTTCAAAAAGAGCGTCGTGGTGAATACCTAGGAGGAACAGTTCAAGTTATTCCTCACATTACTAACGAAATTAAAGAGCGTGTATACCGTTCTGGTCGCGAAACAAACGCGGACGTTGTTATTACAGAAATTGGCGGAACTGTTGGTGACATCGAGTCTCTACCATTCTTAGAAGCAATCCGTCAAATTAAGAGCGACATCGGTCGTGACAATGTAATGTACATTCACTGTACGTTAATCCCGTACTTAAAAGCAGCGGGTGAAATGAAAACAAAACCAACGCAACATAGCGTTAAAGAGCTTCGCAGTTTAGGTATTCAACCAAATATTATCGTTGTTCGTACAGAATTGCCTGTTTCTCAAGATATGAAAGACAAGCTTGCATTATTCTGTGACATTGATACAAAAGCAGTTATCGAAGCACGCGATGCAGATACTTTATATGCGGTTCCATTATCTCTTCAAGAGCAAAATATGGACCAAATCGTTTGCGATCACTTAAAATTAGACAATCCAGCTGCAGATATGACAGAGTGGACTGCACTAGTTGATAAAGTACGTAACCTTTCTAAGAAAACAAAAATTGCTCTTGTTGGTAAATACGTAGAGCTTCAAGATGCATACATTTCTGTTGTAGAAGCACTTCGTCATGCGGGTTATTCATTCGACACAGATGTAGAAGTGAAATGGGTAAATGCTGAACACGTAACACCAGAGAACGTACAAGAATTAGTTGGCGATACAGATGGTATCCTTGTACCTGGTGGATTCGGCGATCGTGGTGTAGAAGGTAAAATCGTTGCAATTCAATATGCTCGTGAAAACAAAGTACCATTCTTAGGAATTTGCTTAGGTATGCAACTTGCATCAATCGAATTTGCACGTAACGTATTAGGATTAGAAGGAGCTAACTCTTCTGAAATTAATCCTGACACACCTTATGCAATCATTGACTTATTACCAGAACAAAAAGATGTAGAAGACTTAGGTGGTACACTTCGTCTTGGCCTATACCCATGTAAGCTTGCTGAAGAAACAAATGCTTACAGTGCTTACAATGAGCCGGTTGTATATGAGCGTCATCGTCATCGTTATGAGTTCAACAATCAATTCCGTCCGGATATGGAAAAAGAAGGATTTGTATTCTCTGGTACAAGCCCAGACGGCCGTCTAGTTGAAATCATTGAATTAAAAGATCACCCTTGGTTCGTGGCAGCACAGTTCCACCCAGAACTAGTTTCTCGTCCAAACCGTCCACAACCATTGTTCCATGACTTCGTAAGAGCTTCTATTACGAATAAAGAGAGCAAGTAATAAAAAAAGCGCCTGAAATAGGGCGCTTTTTTTAATATTCATTTAACATTTCATCGATTGTAAATTTGATCCCATGATATGCAAATAAAGCTATCATTAAACTTGGGAATCCGTAGCGATTGCCTTCATCATCTGGAATAAGACCTTTTAACAGCTTTGTATCAATATGTACATCTGTATATTGTTCTAGTGATTCAGTACCTTCTTGAATAGCAGAGATACCGACAATAGAGTGTCCATCTGCTTGAAGTTTTTTTGCCATTGCTACAACTTCTTCATCTGTTGAAAAACGGCTAATAAGAAGTACACGATCTGCAGAAGTTACTTCTACTTCTTTACCGTTTTCAAATAATCGTTTTGCTTGCCTCATTGGTTCAGCACCGGATAATGCTTCAGCCACAACGCCCTCCATTTCATTTGTACCATGTAAATAAATGAAACCATCGCCAACTAATGCTTGAGCAAGTAGACGGGCGCTATCTTCTATATTCATTTCCTCTTTTTGAGAAACTCTGGAGAAATAACCACTTAATTGAGTTGAAAAAATTTTTAACATAATGTTACTCCCTTCGTACGTGTTTACCGGCTTTCATTATAGTTTATTTTTTTAGAAAGGTGAAATCGAAGGGTAGCATAACAAAATAGGAAACGGTAAAATAAGAAAGAATAGGAAGGAATTTGCCAAAGAATAGCGAAAATTAATCGTTAAGATATAAGAAGCTTTAAATCTTGTACTTACACAGAAAGGTTGGGAGTTATGGAAGGGAAAATTTTAATCGTTGATGATCAATATGGCATTCGTGTGTTATTACATGAAGTGTTCCAAAAAGAAGGTTATCAGACATTCCAAGCAGCGAATGGATTTCAAGCTTTAGATATCGTAAAAAAGGATAATCCAGATTTAGTAGTGTTAGATATGAAAATTCCAGGTATGGATGGTATAGAGATTTTAAAACATGTAAAGGAAATTGATGAGAGCATTAAAGTAATTTTAATGACTGCTTATGGAGAGCTTGATATGATCCAAGAAGCAAAAGATTTAGGAGCTTTAATGCACTTTGCTAAACCGTTTGATATTGATGAGATTCGTCAAGCAGTGAGAGATCAGCTTGCTGTAGAGGCGTAAAAAATGAATTTTTTATAAAAAATATGGAAAAAAGCGTTTACATGGACTATTGAGCAGGTGAATACGGTTGAGTTTTTGAGTACAAGTTGTTATCCTATTGAGTGTAGAAAAAAGTCCGGTATGTAAATATACATATTTTACCTTATTCTGGTCATACTACCAGCGATAAGAACTTATCGGATACAAAAAACGTTTTTTAGGAGGATTCACCATGCCTTTAGTTTCTATGAAAGAAATGCTAAACACAGCACTAGAAGGAAAATACGCAGTTGGTCAATTCAACATGAACAACTTAGAGTGGACTCAAGCTATCTTAGCTGCTGCGGAAGAAGAAAAATCTCCTGTAATCCTAGGTGTATCTGAGGGTGCAGCTCGTCATATGACTGGTTTCAAAACAGTTGTAGCTATGGTTAAAGCTTTAATCGAAGAAATGAACATCACTGTTCCTGTAGCGATTCACCTTGACCATGGTTCAAGCTTCGAAAAATGTAAAGAAGCAATCGATGCAGGTTTCACATCTGTAATGATCGACGCTTCTCACCACCCATTCGAAGAAAACGTTGAAACTACTAAAAAAGTAGTAGAATACGCACACGCTCGTAACGTATCTGTTGAAGCTGAGCTTGGAACAGTTGGCGGACAAGAAGACGACATCATCGCTGAAGGCGTAATTTACGCTGATCCAGCAGAGTGTAAGCACCTTGTTGAAGCAACAGGTATCGATTGCCTAGCTCCAGCTTTAGGTTCTGTACACGGTCCTTACAAAGGTGAGCCTAACTTAGGATTCGCTGAAATGGAACAAGTTCGTGACTTCACTGGTGTACCTTTAGTATTACACGGTGGTACTGGTATCCCAACTGCTGATATCGTAAAAGCTATCTCTTTAGGTACTTCAAAAATTAACGTAAACACTGAGAACCAAATCGAGTTTACAAAAGCTGTTCGTGAAGTATTAAACAAAGACCAAGAAGTTTACGATCCTCGTAAATTTATTGGACCTGGCCGCGACGCTATTAAAGCAACTGTTGCTGGTAAAATGCGTGAATTCGGTTCTAACGGTAAAGCGTAAGAATAAAATTCCGTTTTGGAAACCGTCTAGTCTTTTAGACGGTTTCCTTTCGTTGTATAATGAAAGCGTGAACAAGTCTAAAGATTTTTATCATTTTGTTTTTCAAATAGAAAATAATGTGCATAGTCCTATTAAATAAATGTGATAACGTATCTAAATTGATAAAGTAAATTCGATGAATAGTTAATCTTTATCTAGTCGTACTACAGGAGAAATGAAGATAATGGTTTCCTATTTATTGAGTGTTAGGGTGGAAAGAGTGATTGAGATTCTTAAGGGGAGCTTTCTATAAAGATATAGAAAGTAAATACATTCACAAGAAGGGAGCTCAATATGGAAAAATTGCTAATTGAAGGCGGAAGAGCTTTAAATGGAACAATTCGAGTGAGTGGTGCAAAGAACAGCGCCGTCGCACTAATTCCAGCGACAATTTTAGCAGATACTCCAGTAACTATTGGTGGTGTCCCTAATATTTCGGACGTGAAAATGTTAGGAGACTTGCTAGAGGAAATTGGAGGAAGGGTAACTTATGGACAGGAGGAAGAGATGGTAGTCGATCCTTCTAACATGGTTGCAATGCCTTTACCAAATGGAAAAGTGAAAAAATTGCGTGCTTCTTATTATTTAATGGGTGCGATGCTTGGCCGTTTTAAAAAAGCTGTTATTGGGCTTCCAGGTGGATGTCATTTAGGACCGAGGCCGATTGATCAGCATATTAAAGGATTTGAAGCGTTAGGTGCACATGTTACGAATGAACAGGGTGCTATTTATTTAAGAGCAGATGAATTGCGCGGGGCACGTATTTATTTAGATGTTGTTAGCGTAGGGGCTACGATTAATATTATGTTGGCAGCTGTGCGAGCGAAGGGTAGAACTGTTATTGAAAACGCAGCAAAAGAACCAGAGATTATTGATGTAGCTACATTGTTAACAAGCATGGGTGCACGTATTAAAGGTGCTGGCACAGATGTAATCCGAATTGATGGTGTGGATTCACTGCATGGTTGTCATCACACGATCATTCCGGATCGTATTGAAGCGGGTACGTATATGATTTTAGGAGCTGCATCAGGAGGAGAAGTAACGGTTGATAATGTTATTCCTCAACATTTAGAGTCAGTTACAGCGAAGTTAAGAGAAGCTGGTGTCCAAGTTGAAACGAACGATGACCAAATTACAGTGAACGGTAATAGAAGGTTAAAAGTAGTTGATATAAAAACGCTTGTATATCCAGGATTCCCAACAGATTTACAACAACCATTTACGACTCTTTTAACAAAGGCTCACGGAACGGGCGTTGTAACGGATACGATTTACGGTGCGCGCTTTAAACACATTGATGAGTTACGTCGTATGAACGCACAAATTAAAGTAGAAGGTCGTTCGGCAATTGTAACTGGTCCTGTTTTATTGCAAGGTGCAAAAGTGAAAGCGAGTGATTTGCGAGCTGGAGCGGCCCTTGTTATTGCGGGGTTAATGGCGGATGGAATTACAGAAGTAACTGGACTTGAGCATATTGATCGAGGTTATGAAAATATAGTAGACAAGCTTAAAGGTCTTGGCGCAAACATTTGGCGAGAACAAATGACAAGTCAAGAAATTGAAGAGATGAAGAACGCATAAGTGATACTTCCGCAAGGGGGAAGCGAAGCATCACTACTTGCGGAAGTATACTTTGTAGAGAAACACGGTTCACAAAATACGGCAGAAATATAAAGACTTAAAGGAGAGGGATTATCGTGGAAAGAAGTTTATCTATGGAGTTAGTACGTGTAACAGAGGCTGCAGCATTATCATCAGCGCGTTGGATGGGGCGCGGGAAAAAGGATGAGGCAGACGGTGCAGCAACATCAGCTATGCGTGACGTATTTGATACAATCCCGATGAAAGGTACAGTTGTCATTGGTGAAGGTGAAATGGACGAAGCGCCAATGTTGTATATCGGAGAGAAATTAGGTACAGGATATGGACCACGTGTAGACGTTGCAGTTGATCCTTTAGAAGGGACAAACATTGTAGCAGCTGGTGGATGGAATGCTCTTGCTGTTATTGCAATTGCAGATCATGGTAATTTGTTACATGCTCCTGACATGTACATGGATAAAATCGCGGTTGGCCCAGAAGCAGTTGGGGCGGTCGATATTGATGCGCCTATTATCGATAACTTACGTGCAGTTGCGAAAGCGAAAAATAAAGATATTGAAGATGTTGTAGCGACAGTTTTAAACCGTCCACGTCATCAAGCGATTATCGAAGAAATTCGTAAAGCTGGTGCTCGTATTAAATTGATTAACGATGGAGATGTGGCTGGAGCAATTAATACTGCATTTGATCGCACAGGTGTAGATATTTTATTCGGCTCTGGTGGAGCACCTGAGGGTGTATTAGCAGCAGTTGCATTAAAATGTTTAGGTGGAGAAATCCACGGAAAGCTTCTGCCTCAAAATGAAGCTGAATTAGCTCGTTGTAAAAAAATGGGCATTGAAGATATAAATCGTATCCTTCGCATGGAAGACTTAGTAAAAGGTGACGATGCAATCTTTGCAGCAACAGGTGTAACAGACGGAGAACTATTACGCGGCGTTCAATTTAAAGGTAGCGTAGGAACAACACAATCCCTTGTTATGCGTGCAAAATCAGGCACAGTACGCTTCGTAGACGGACGTCATAGCTTGAATAAGAAACCGAACTTGGTTATTAAATAAAAAGCGTAAGCAGCTCGTTCAGAATGGGAGAGGGATGGAGCTTCTGACGTAGAGGCGCTTTTTGCCTCGTAGGAAGAAGTGAAGCCACCGACCATTCTAGCTGCTGAAGTTGGATTAAGTAAAAAGTGGAAGCGGCTCGTTCAGAATCGCAGGGCATTGGAGCTCTCGGCCATTCTGGCTACTGGAACTAGGTTAAATAAAAGCGAAGACAAATTTTCTTGTCTTCGCTTCTTGTATTTGTGTTTCAACGTATTGATTAAAACTAGATAAAAGGGTTACAATAGTGAATATTACCCTACTTGAACTTATTGCCTTTCATTATTAATTATTTGCCTTCCGTATTTTTTCCCTTTACCCATGTGAAAAGAGAATAACGTTAAAGTGTGGTGTCTGAATGAATTTGTCAATTGCAGCATTAGAAAACATGAAATTAAAAGAGTTATACGAGCTTGCGAAAGAATTTAAGATTTCGTATTATAGCAAATTAACGAAAAAAGAGTTAATCTTCGCTATCCTAAAAGCTCGAGCAGAAAAAGAAGGTTTCTTCTTCATGGAAGGCGTATTAGAAATTATTCAATCAGAAGGATTTGGATTCCTACGTCCTATCAACTATTCTCCAAGCTCAGAAGATATTTATATCTCAGCTTCGCAAATTCGTCGTTTCGATTTACGTAATGGAGACAAGGTTTCTGGTAAAGTACGACCTCCGAAAGAAAATGAACGCTATTTTGGATTATTACAAGTTGAAGCTGTAAACGGAGATGATCCAGAGTCAGCAAAAGAGCGTGTGCATTTCCCTGCATTAACACCATTATACCCAGATCGCCAAATGAAATTGGAAACGGAACCGAAAAAGTTACCGACACGCATCATGGATTTAATCGCACCAGTTGGATTTGGACAACGTGGTTTAATTGTCGCGCCTCCAAAGGCTGGTAAAACTAGTTTATTAAAAGAAATCGCACACAGTGTTACAACAAATCATCCGGAAGCTGAATTAATTGTACTTTTAATTGATGAGCGTCCAGAGGAAGTAACAGACATTGAACGTTCTGTTAAAGGTGATGTTGTAAGCTCTACTTTTGATGAAGTACCAGAAAATCATATTAAAGTAGCCGAACTTGTGTTAGAACGTGCAATGCGTCTTGTAGAGCACAAAAAAGATGTTATCATTTTAATGGATAGTATTACCCGTTTAGCGCGAGCTTACAACCTTGTTATTCCGCCAAGTGGTAGAACATTATCGGGTGGTATCGACCCAGCTGCCTTCCATAGACCGAAGCGTTTCTTTGGAGCTGCACGTAATATTGAAGAAGGCGGTAGCTTAACGATTTTAGCAACAGCGCTTGTTGATACAGGATCTCGTATGGACGATGTAATTTACGAAGAATTTAAAGGGACTGGAAATATGGAACTTCACTTAGATCGTTCATTAGCTGAGCGTCGTATCTTCCCGGCAATTGATATTCGCCGTTCTGGTACACGTAAAGAAGATCTATTAATTCCGAAAGAACATTTAGACAAGCTATGGGGTATTCGTAAAACAATGCGCGATACACCAGACTTTGTTGAAGGTTTCTTACGTAAACTTCGTCAAACAAAGACAAATGAAGAATTTTTACAAAACATTGTTGCAGATTCGAAAAGATATGTAACAACTAAGTAAAGGGAAAAGATTGGGACTCGCTTATTTCGTAGTAAGCGAGTTTTTTATGTTTTTTAAGGGAATATTAGAGAGAGTAATATATGGAAAAATTTTGTTTTCTGAGATGAAAATCATATTTGGGCCGAGAGCTTGAAGTGTTCTGGATCCTGAACGAGCCGCTTCTGCTTTAAATTATATCCAGCTCCAACGGCTAGAATGGTCGGTGGCTTCGCGTCTTCCTAAGAGGCAAAAAGCGCCTCAAGGTCGAGAGTTCCAATGTCCTGCGATTCTAAACGAGCCGCTTTTGCTTTTAAATTCAAAAAGACAAAAACAGGTAGTTGCAAAATGGAGTTAGCCTTGTTATAATTTCATCATATGTGTTTCATCAATATAGTTGTGCAAGCAGCTGAAGATGAAAAACTCTGTTTCGAAAATGATTCAGGGCGGAAGGAGATGAAAAGAATGAAAGCAGGAATCCATCCAAATTACAATAAAGTTGTATTTATGGACACGAACACAGGCTTCAAATTCTTAAGCGGGTCTACTAAAGGCTCTAGCGAAACTGTTGAGTGGGAAGATGGTAACACTTATCCATTACTAAAAATTGAGATCAGTTCTGATTCTCACCCATTCTACACTGGACGTCAGAAGTTTGCTACTGCAGACGGACGTGTTGACCGCTTCAATAAGAAATACGGTATCAAGTAATAAAGAACATAAAACAGGCAAGTGTATGTATTCGCTTGTCTGTTTTTTTTGCAAAAATATTAAACCTTTACCCTACTTTGGATTAGGAAAGTAGATGAAAGGAGAGCTCAATGTACTTAATGAATCAAAATGGTTGGATTGAAGTGATTTGCGGGAGTATGTTTTCTGGAAAATCAGAAGAGCTCATCCGCCGTATACGCCGTACGCAATTTGCGAAGCAACATGCGATTGTATTTAAACCATGTATTGATAATCGTTATAGTGAAGAAGATGTTGTATCACATAATGGATTAAAGGTTAAAGCGGTCCCTGTTTCAGCTTCAAAAGATATATTTAACCATGTAACAGAAGAAATGGATGTTATTGCAATCGATGAGGTACAATTTTTTGATGGGGACATTGTGGAAGTGGTGCAAGTATTGGCAAATCGTGGCTATCGTGTCATTGTAGCTGGATTAGACCAAGATTTCCGTGGTCTACCATTTGGACAAGTTCCTCAGCTGATGGCGATTGCTGAACATGTAACTAAATTGCAGGCAGTTTGTTCTGCATGTGGATCTCCTGCAAGTCGTACGCAACGTTTAATCGATGGAGAACCAGCGGCATTTGATGATCCAATTATTTTAGTTGGGGCTTCAGAATCGTATGAACCACGTTGTCGTCATTGTCATGCAGTACCTACAAAACAAAGATAAATGAAACTCGCTATGTAGAGCGGGTTTTTTTCAAAATAGATGAAGATTGGTGGCCAGCTCTTCGTACAGCTAAGAACGTTAGGTAGTCGGAGCAGAGCGAGCCGCTTACGCTTTTAAATATTATCTAGCTCCAGCGGCTAGAATGGTCGGTGGTTTCGCTTCTTCCGATTCTGAGCAAGCCGCTTGCGCTTTTAAATATATCTAGTTCCGGTGGCTAGCCCTTCGTGTCTAAGAACCTCCCGCACGAGAAGACAAAAGCGTCTTCTGTGCGAGAGAACCTAAGCCAGTCAGAGCAGAGCGAGCCACCTCCACTTTTAAATATAATTTGCGTTTTTTTTATTAAGTACCATATACTATTTGTATTAGATACTAGGATGTAGAGGTGAATGGTGTGTTAGATCGTTTGCAAGCTGTAGAAGATCGTTATGAGAAGTTAAATGAATTGTTAAGTGATCCAGAGGTTATTAGTGATACGAATAAGCTTCGTGAGTATTCAAAGGAACAATCTGATATGCAGGAAACGGTAGAGGTGTACCGTGAGTATAAAGATGTTCGTGAGCAATTAAGAGATGCAAAAGCAATGTTAGAAGATAAGTTAGACGCTGATATGCGTGAGATGGTAAAAGAAGAGGTTTCTGAATTAGAAGGACAAGATAAAGAATTATCAGAGCGTCTGAAAATTTTACTTGTTCCAAAAGACCCTAATGATGATAAAAACGTTATCGTTGAGGTTCGTGGTGCTGCTGGTGGTGATGAGGCAGCTTTATTTGCTGGTGATTTATATCGTATGTATAGCCGTTATGCTGAGGTACAAGGTTGGAAAACTGAAATTATCGAAGCGAGCTATACAGAGTTAGGTGGATATAAAGAGATTATCTTTATGATTAACGGTAAAGGTGCATTCGCGAAGCTGAAATTCGAGAATGGTGCTCACCGTGTACAACGTGTTCCTGAAACGGAATCTGGTGGACGTATTCATACGTCTACAGCAACTGTAGCTGTATTACCAGAGGCAGAAGAAGTAGAAATTAGTATTCATGAAAAAGATGTTCGTGTTGATACGTTTGCTTCTAGTGGTCCTGGTGGACAAAGTGTTAATACAACGATGTCAGCGGTACGTTTAACGCATTTACCGACTGGTGTAGTTGTATCGTGTCAGGATGAGAAATCACAAATTAAGAATAAAGAAAAAGCGATGAAAGTATTACGCGCACGTGTTTATGATAAGTTTAGACAAGAAGCGCAAGCTGAGTATGATCAAAACCGTAAACAAGCTGTTGGTACGGGTGATCGTTCAGAGCGTATTCGTACGTATAATTTCCCGCAAAACCGTGTTACAGACCATCGAATCGGTTTAACGATTCAAAAGCTAGATCAAATCTTACAAGGTAAGTTAGATGATTTCATCAATGCCTTAGTGATGGAAGATCAGGCTCAAAAGATGGAGGCAGCTGAGTAATGCGTGTCTATGAAGCCCTGAAATGGGCTTCTTCTTTTTTACAGGAAAATGGACGAGATGAAAATGCGGGAGAAATTGTCCTTTGTCATGTATTAAAGACGAACAGAACCGGAATGCTCATGAATATGCGTGAAGAAATAACTGTGGAACAAGAAACAAGTTTTACGGAGTTTATTCACAAGCATGTAGAAGGTATTCCCATTCAATATATGATTGGTTATGAAATGTTTTATGGACGGTCGTTCTTTGTGAATGAAGAAGTATTAATACCAAGACCGGAAACAGAAGAGCTTATAGTGGGAGTGTTAGAAAGAATCGAGCGTCATTTTGGTGATGAGAAACTGCATGTGGCGGATATCGGTACAGGTAGTGGAGCGATTTCTATTACACTTGCTTTAGAAAATAAAAATCTTCATGTGTATACGGTAGATATTGCACAAGAGTCGATTGAAGTTGCACAAGAAAATGCAAAAACTTTGGGCGCAGAAGTAACGTTCTATCATGGTGATTTATTGTCACCATTTCATAAAACAGGTCAAAAGTTAGATGTTGTTGTTTCAAACCCCCCATATATACCGGAAGAGGATTGGCGTGGCCTTTCTCCTGTGGTGAAAGAGCATGAGCCAAAGAGAGCACTTGTTGGCGGTGAAGACGGATTAGATTTCTATCGCCGTTTTATGGAAGAGTTGCCGAATGTGTTGCAGAAGAAAGCAATTGTGGCATTTGAAATTGGAGTAGGGCAAGGTGAGGACGTAAAAGAGCTGTTACAACAAGCTTTTCCACATGCTCATGTTGAGGTTGTTTTTGATATTAACGGAAAAGATCGTATGGTATTTGCAGAAATGGAGTAAGGTTCACACCTTACTCTATTTTTTGTGGGAAAATTTATATAGATTTTGAATTTAATAGTTTAGAAAGATGAAAGTCTGTCCACACTGTTTGTAGAAGGGACGGTGGAGGAAATGAAAAAACAAGTTATTGCTTATCTTCTTCTATTATTAATTGGTGCACAATTGCTTGTGCAGTTTGGATATATGAAAGCTGATGCGAAAGGGCCTTCAGTTATTCCGAAAGAGGCCGTTCGATTACGAATTTTAGCAAATAGTGATTCAGATAAAGATCAGGCGTTAAAACGCAAAGTGCGTGATGAAGTAAAAGCACAAATTGATGGATGGGTAGCGGATTTAACTTCATTTGAAGAGGCGCGTAAAGTCATTCAAAGTCATATTCCAGAAATCGAAAAAACAGTGGCAAATACGTTGAAAAAAGAAGGAAATAAAGATTCGTTTCAAGTGAAATTCAGTAAGAATGTAAAGTTTCCTACAAAGGTATATGGGAATTTCATTTATCCAGCAGGGGAATATGAGGCCGTATTAATTACAATTGGGGAAGGTGAAGGGGCAAACTGGTGGTGTGTATTATTTCCGCCGATGTGTTTCTTAGATTTTTCAAGTGGTACAGCTGTAAGGAAAGAAGAACATGTTGTGAAGGCTGAATCTCCTGAAGAGGGGGAAGTTAAGGAGCAAGATGAGGAAGTAGTGGATGTACCAGAGAAGAAAGAGGATAAAGTGAAAGAAACGAAAGTTGTAAAGCAGGAAGTGGCAAAAAAAGTAACAGCTTCTGAAAAGAAAGTAGTAAAAAATGAAACGAAAGTAGAAGAACAAGCTGTAAGTAAAGAAGAAACAAAAACTGTGGACAAAGTGGAGAAACCTGTGGAACAAAAGCAAGAAAAACAAAATGAGTATGTCAAAGTAGAGGAGGAAGAAGAAAAGCCAGAAGTTAAGTTATTTATTGTAGAAGCTTTTACATCTTTATTCTCTAAATAGTACTATTAGTAGGTCCCTTCTCATATATAAAAAAGAGGAGGGATTTACTATGAAGAAGGTATATTTTGCGACGAAAGCAGATGTGGAAAGATTGCATTCTTTTTTCGGACAAGCTAATAAAAAAGATGATAAAATAAATGAGTTATACGCGCAATTTATGATTTTGGAAGAGGTGGAAGAAATACGGGCTGTCATCGGATATGAACAAAGTGAAGAACACGCACTGATTCGTTCTTGTTTATTCACACCTAATGTGGATAAACAGACTTTCTTATATTTTTTTGAAATGTTTTTGCAGTATATGAAAGAAAAAAATATTCGACAATTGTACTTACTAACAAATCATCCACAATCTATAACAATCTTTCAGTTTTTTGACTTTGTTACTATAGAGAAAGAAAACGTACCAGAGGGAATTCGACAGTTAGAACACTTTTGTAAAAATATAAAAGAGCCAAATGCAATAATACTAAATTGTCAGCTATTCACAAAGTTATCCACGGATTAATTAGGTTTATCCACATTTTGTGGATAAACCTTGTTTGTCTTTTGGATAAATCTCATAGTAAACTAAAAATAGACAAGTATTTCAGGGTAGAAAAGGACGTGTGAAAAAATGCATACAAATATGTGGGTTGTGGATAATGTTGTGGAAAGAAAAAAATATTATCCACAGTTACAAGAAGCAGCAAAATTATTAAGGGAAAACGAGGCGATTGCCTTCCCTACAGAAACGGTATATGGACTAGGTGCCAACGCGATGAATGATGAAGCAATCGCGAAAATTTTTGAAGCGAAAGGAAGACCGAGTGATAATCCACTGATTGTCCACATCGGTACAAAATCACAGTTGGACGGGATTGTGAAAGAAATCCCGCCAGTTGCAGAGAAGTTAATGGAGCATTTTTGGCCAGGTCCGTTAACAATTATTTTACCTAGAAAAGAAGGGATTTCAGAGAAGGTGACGGCAGGACTTAATACGGTTGGAGTAAGAATGCCTGATCATCCAGTAGCACTTGCTCTTATTGAAGAGGCAAATGTACCTGTTGCAGCACCGAGTGCGAATCGTTCTGGTCGTCCAAGTCCGACGTTAGCGTCTCACGTATATGAAGATTTAAATGAAAAAATCGCAGGTATTGTAGATGGTGGTGCGACGGGAGTAGGTGTTGAATCGACTGTAATTGATTGTACGAGCGAGGTTCCAACGATATTACGCCCAGGTGGGATTACGAAAGAACAATTAGAAGCGGTGATTGGTACTGTTTCTTTAGATCCGGCTTTAAAGGACGAGAAAGAAAAACCGAAATCACCTGGAATGAAATATACACATTATGCACCGAAAGCGCCACTGAGTATTGTTGAAGGTTCACGTGAATTTATTCAACGCCTTGTGGATGAGAAGAAAGAAGAAGGATTCAAAGTAGGTGTATTAACGACAGAAGAGTATCAGCATGTATACAGCGCGGATGTTGTATTATCTTGTGGTGTTCGAAGCGATTTAGCAAGCGTTGCGACTAAATTATATGATGTACTTAGAACGTTTGATGCAAGTGAAGTGGATGTTATTTTTAGTGAATCATTCCCGGATGAAGGAATAGGGAATGCCATTATGAATCGCTTAACGAAAGCGGCAGGGCATCAAATTATTACTGAATGATAAGGTACGATTAGCAAACAGAATATTTCTCCTCGGATAAGCATATTTTGAAGTAGCACGTCCGAGGAGGGACATGAATGACGTTTGAACAGCTACTACCTTTAACAATTATGGCATTCGCCTTAGGGATGGATGCGTTCTCGGTGAGTCTTGGTATGGGAATGATGACCTTAAAGGGAAGACAAATCCTGTATATCGGTATGACGATAGGGATATTTCATATTATCATGCCATTTATAGGGATGGTATTAGGTCGTTTTTTATCAGAGCAGTATGGAGATGTTGCACATTTTGCAGGTGCTATTTTATTAATTGGACTAGGATTTTATATTGTATATTCATCTGTTTTGGAGAATGAAGAGACTAGAACGGCCCCTATTGGAATTAGCTTATTCGTATTTGCATTTGGTGTTAGTATAGATAGTTTTTCAGTAGGCCTTAGTCTTGGTATTTACGGGGCGCAGACACTTATTACGATATTACTTTTTGGGTTTGTTAGTATGTTATTAGCGTGGCTTGGTTTATTAATTGGTAGGCATGCGAAAGATATGCTCGGCACATATGGTGAGATAGTAGGCGGTATCATTTTGGTTGGATTTGGATTATATCTCCTTTTTCCTATATAATTTTAAGGAGGAGGGCGTTATGAACAAGCTATTGGAATGGTATATTCGATTTGTAACTTTCTTTCCTAGATGGTTGCGACTGCTTGTTATTTGGGGTATTATTTTGCAAATTTCAATTTTAGGTTGGATGAAGTTAATTCGCGAATGGTAAGATAGCTCCTTTCTGTGCATAGTTTTATTTATACTATATTGATTGCGCTAAAAAATTACACAAATAGAAAGGATGAGATGAATGACGAGATTGAAGCAAGTTTTTGGTATTATTATTAGTTTTTTTGTTTTTTGGTTTAGTATGCTCGGTGTACAAATGTTTGCTGAGTTTTTAGATATTGAGTCATTGAAGTTTGTTGCGGGAAAAACGGAGGCGGCGCGTGCCTTTTATTCTCCGTATCCGTTTATAATCGTTTTTCTTATTACATTGCTTTCCCTATATTTCTTAGTAATTAAGCTTGGGAAACCGAAAAAAGAGAAAGTACCTACTTTAGAGGAGCAGAAGGAAGAGATATAAGGGGAGACTATGTCTAACATTTCTTTAGCAGAAGCTGTAAAATTAAAAAGCGTATTATCGAAAAGAATACATGAATTAGAAGAAGAGATGAACCAAATTGGATTTGTTGAAATTGAAAAAGGTGATACACTTCCAAAACAGACGCGTACATTGGTACAGGTGGAACAGGAATTAGATGAAGTTCGCGCTGATTTTCGTCTTTTAGATAAATTGATGTATGAAGCAAATATTCAAAACGAAGTTAATTTCAACGGAGAAAACGTAACGATTGTTGAAGCGATAGAGCTCGCAACACAGTTACGTGCGAAAGCTCGAAAGTGTAAAGAGTTTGGCGTGAGTAAGAAAGAAGAGCATGTATATTCTTACGGTGAAACATCGTCTCTTTTAAAAGTAGCGATGTTCGATCCTGAAGTATATCGTGTAAAAGGTTTAGAGTTAGAGAGACAAGCTAATAGATTGTCCAATTTAATTAATGCGAAAAACTACGCGATTGAATTAGACTTCGATGGTGAAAAATATTTTTAAACCTTGAAGTGGTGAGACTTTGCTTCAAGGCATAGAAGAAGACCGCTTTTGTAAAAATGAGATTTGTGATGGCCAAGGGACAACCAATCATCCAATTACCAATCACACTGTTACTTTTTACCGATGACCAATGATGGTAAAAGAGGTCGATGACCAAAATTGAAAAATTATTTTTCTTCTTCTATGAAAAGGCTGTACCAAATTATTTTGGTACAGCCTTTTATATTTTACAGGTATTCTATTTTGAGTGAATTGCTTCCGCTTTTAGATATATCCAGCTCCAGCGGCTAGAATGGTCGGTGGCTTCGCGTCTTCCTACGAGGCAAAAAGCGCCTCTTTGTCAGAAGCTCCATCCCCCTCCCATTCTGAACGAGCTGCTTCCACTTTTAGATATATCCAGTTCCAGCGGCTAGAATGGTCGGTGGTTTCGCGTCTTCCTACGAGGCAAAAAGCGCCTCTTCGTCAAAAGCTCCATCCTCCTCCCGTTCTGAACGAGCCACTTCCACTTTTAGATAGGCCTTACCAATTCAAATTGTTCTCCTAGTTTTGCGTAGTTGTGTCCTGCTAGACGGCTTACTGGTTTTAGTCCTTCTGCATGAATGCGTCCATTTTCGTATAGGTGTTCTGCGACGTGGAAACGAACGACGCGTCCGATTAGTAAATCGCAAGCTGGTGAGTCTTCTGTTCCGCCAAGAGGGATTGCGCGTTCTAGTACGCACTCCATTCGAATGTTTGCTTCTTTTACACCTGGAACGGAGATGACATCACTTTCAATTGGTGTTAGTTTTGCTAGTTCAATTTCACTTTCATTTGGCGGGAGGTTAGCTGCTGTTTCGTTAATTGCTTCTACGTAAGATTCATCAGAAATATGTACGACAAACTCACCTTTTTCGATTGCGTTTCGAGAAGTATCTTTCGGTGTTCCTGCTTTTCGTTGTACAGAAACTGAGATAAGTGGTGGATTAGCAGCGACAATATTGAAATAACTATACGGTGCTCCGTTTAATACGCCGTCTTTTGTTACGGAAGTAACGAATGCGACAGGGCGTGGAATGATACTTCCCGTTAATAATTTGTAATTCTCTTTTTCTGTTTGTTCATTTGGATTAATGGATAACATGTGTAAAATCCCCTTTCTGAATGTAACGACTTATTGTTTGTTTACAAGATTTTAGTGGAAAACTCCTGCTGGAAAAATATTTTTATTACATAAAAAGAACTTACTTCAATTGTAATGAAGTAAGTTCTTTTTAAATAATCTCGAAACTGAGATGAATATTACAGTAAAACGTATGCGCCAGGTCCGATTAAAGCTACACCAATCGCAACAGCGATTAACATTAAATTGTATTCATATCCGTTTTGTGTCACCCAGTAACCATTTTTTCCGTGAACAGTGAAAATTGCCATTAACATTGTTCCAACGATAAATAATGAACCAACTGCAGTGAAAATCCCTGATGCGAATAAGAAGCCACCTAATAATTCAGTTGCGCCAGCCATAAATGCCATGAATACACCAGGGCGTAAACCGATTGATTCCATCCAGCCGCCTGTTCCTTTTAAACCGTAACCGCCGAACCAACCAAATAATTTTTGAGCACCATGACCCATGAATGTAATACCTATAATAAGACGAATAATAAGAAGACCGAAATCCATCATTTTTAAAAACCTCCTAAAAGTTATTAACTTACCTTATGTAAGTAATGATAAAATAGTTACTTACTTTAGTCAAGCGGATTTCGAAAAAAGTTTGAAATAAAGTGAAACATTAATCAGCAGGGGCGGTTCATCCCCCGTTGATTATTAGTTGAACCAATCGGACGTTAACGCGGGGTAAATTTTACAAATTAGCGACAAAAAACAAAATGTAGTAAAGACCTCTAGACAAGTTGGGTAAAAAAAGAGAAAATATAAGTAGAAGTTAACTTCTTATTGTTATTCAGACAATCAGAATTGACTGGAATTTTGTGAGGCGCTACAATAAGAGTCTAGTAGTAATGACGTAATTTATTTCGAAAGCGTTTTTACAGTATAATATTCGAAGTATGAGGTCTTACGTTTATTTGGATCTTTAATAGAGATTGCCCTATAAACTTTTAGGTAAATTATAAGGAGGACTATCCTATGTTTAAAAAATTATTCGGTCTTGGTTCAAAAACAAATGAAGAAACAATCGTAGCTCCATTAACTGGAGCAGTGAAAAATATTGAAGAAGTACCAGATCCAGTATTCGCTGGTCGTATGATGGGCGACGGTGTTGCAATCGATCCTACTGAAGGTGTAGTTGTATCTCCAGTTGATGGTGAAATCGTACAATTATTCCACACGAAACATGCAATTGGAATTAAAGCGAAAAACGGTACAGAAATTTTAATCCACGTTGGATTAGAAACTGTAAAAATGGAAGGCGAAGGTTTCGAAGCTCACGTTTCTGAAGGACAAGCTGTAAAAGCTGGAGATAAATTAATCTCATTCGACCTAGAATTAATCCGTGAAAAAGCGAAAAGCACAATTACTCCAATCGTTATCACAAATACAGATGCAGCTGAGTCTATTAAGACAACTGTAGGTGTAACTGCTACAAAAGGTTCAACAGAAGTAATGAAAGTTACAATGAAATAATTATTGCATGAAAGGAATCCGTTTCGTATGAAATGGATTCCTTATTTTGTTTTGTAGTCTGTTCCTTATGTATGTTAAAATACTTTGGGCACTTGGAAATAGGGTTTCACATATATGTGGATAAGGCGCATTTTTCTTAGAAAAAATATAAGAGAAATGCGCCTTTCGTATATTCACATTTCTTTTGTTCTATTCTTATGTACGCTATGATAAAGGAAGAAGAGAAAAGGGGTGGGGTTAGATGAAACGAGTATTATTTGTTTGCACTGGAAATACATGCCGTAGCCCGATGGCTGAGGCGTTGCTTCGTCATCATGGGGAAGGTAAGTTTGAAGTGCAATCTGCTGGTGTTTTCGCCTATCCTGGAAGTGATGCGTCGATTTATGCAAAGGAAGCTTTGGCTGAAAAGGGAATTGCAATCGATCATGCTTCGCAGCAGGTAAATGAAACTTTGATTGATTGGGCAGATATTATAGTAACGATGACGGAAAACCATAAACAAATCGTCGTTGGACATTATCCGAGCGTTGAAGAGAAAGTAGATACATTATATGGAGTAACCGAGGGGATAAGTAAGGATATTTCAGATCCATTTGGCGGATCACTTTCTATTTATAAAGAAACGTTAGAAGAGATGGAAAAACTTGTACAAACTTTACTGAAAAAACATTCAGAAGGTTGATGTTTCGTGTATAATACGATATTGGAGATCACTTCGTTCCATTATGGTAGCGAGTGAGAGATGAAGATAATTGATTGAAACTTTGGAGGGGTAAAAATGAAAGTAGTAGTAGCATCTGATCACGGCGGTATGAATATCCGTAAAGAACTTGTAAGTTTATTAGAAGAGTTAAATATTGAATATATTGATTTAGGTTGTGAATGTGAAGCTGGTTCTGTTGATTACCCTGATTTTGCATTTCCAGCAGCGGAAATGGTAGCGAATGGCGAAGTAGACCGTGGTATTTTAGTTTGTGGGACAGGCATCGGTATGTCAATTGCGGCAAACAAGGTAAATGGTATTCGTTGTGCATTAGTTCATGATACTTTCAGTGCGAAAGCAACGAGAGAGCATAATGATACGAACATGCTAGCAATGGGCGAGCGTGTAATTGGTGCAGGTCTAGCACGTGACATCGCAAAAATTTGGTTAACAACTGACTATGAAGGTGGTCGTCACGAAAACCGCGTAGGAAAAATTAAAACATACGAAACAAAGTAATAGATTCTAACTAGAAGCAGTATGAAATATAATTTGGTGAACCAACCTGTGAAAGGAAGAGGCGTAATGACAGAAATCGTAAAGGTAAGAGAACAGTTACAAATATCGCTTTCTGATTTCCAAGAACAAGCTTCATTACAAAGTGGTCAAATTTTTGTAGTGGGGTGTAGTACGAGCGAAGTGCTAGGAGAAAGAATTGGAACATCAGGGACGATGGAAGTAGCAGAGGCGATTTTTTCTGAGTTAAAACAATTTCAAGAGCAAACAGGTATTGAGTTGGCGTTTCAATGTTGTGAGCATTTAAACCGTGCTTTAGTAGTTGAGAGAGAGTTGGCGATGAAATATCAATTTGAAATTGTAACAGTTACGCCTGTTAGATCAGCAGGTGGTGCATTAGCAACATATGCGTATCACAATTTGAAAGATCCGGTAGTAATTGAGTTTATTAAGGCAGATGCAGGAATGGATATTGGTGATACATTTATCGGTATGCATTTAAAACATGTAGCTGTTCCGGTTCGTACAGGTGTGAAGGAAATTGGAAGTGCGCATGTAACGATGGCAACAACACGTGGAAAACTAATTGGTGGAGCACGTGCTGTTTATGTGGCGAAGGAAGAGAGTATCTCTTGCCGTTAAAATTTCATTGTATCCTACGAATAAGGTATGTTGTCTGACTTTATCATAGAAGAAAGAAAAGACCGATTTTCGGTCTTTTTTTTCTTTTATGATATAGAAAGTCATGTTAGAATGTAGTTGAAAACATGAAGGTTCGAAAGAATTACAACCTGAATTTTCGTTTTTTCTGAATAAATGAGAAAAAACTATTGGGAATCGATGTAATTCGTTCAGAAAAGGGGGATTTTGGTGGATCATTTAAAACGTCAAGATGAAAAGGTATTTGCTGCAATTGAGGCAGAACTAGGAAGACAGCGTTCAAAGATTGAGTTAATTGCTTCGGAAAACTTCGTAAGTGAAGCAGTAATGGAGGCGCAAGGTTCTGTTTTAACGAATAAGTATGCTGAAGGATATCCTGGAAAACGTTACTATGGTGGCTGTGAGCACGTAGACGTAGTAGAAGATATCGCACGTGATCGCGCGAAAGAAATTTTTGGTGCAGAGCATGTAAATGTTCAACCGCATTCTGGTGCGCAAGCGAACATGGCAGTATACTTCACGATTTTAGAGCAAGGCGATACAGTACTTGGTATGAATTTATCTCATGGTGGTCACTTAACACACGGAAGCCCTGTTAACTTCAGTGGAGTACAATATAATTTCGTAGAATATGGCGTGGATGCTGAATCTCACCGTATTAATTACGATGATGTATTAGCAAAAGCGAAAGAACATAAACCAAAATTAATCGTTGCAGGTGCAAGTGCATACCCTCGTGTTATCGATTTCAAACGATTCCGTGAGATTGCAGATGAAGTGGGTGCATACTTTATGGTTGATATGGCACATATCGCTGGTTTAGTAGCTGCTGGTTTACATCCAAACCCAGTACCACATGCACATTTCGTTACAACGACAACACATAAAACATTACGTGGTCCACGTGGTGGTATGATTTTATGTGAAGAGCAATTTGCAAAACAAATTGATAAATCAATCTTCCCTGGTATTCAAGGTGGTCCACTTATGCACGTAATCGCTGCAAAAGCTGTTGCATTTGGTGAGACACTACAAGATGATTTTAAAACATATGCACAAAATATCATTAATAATGCGAACCGCTTAGCTGAAGGTCTTCAAAAAGAAGGACTTACACTTGTTTCTGGCGGAACAGACAATCACTTAATCCTGATTGATGTTCGTAACTTAGAAATCACAGGTAAAGTAGCAGAGCACGTATTAGATGAAGTTGGTATTACAGTGAACAAAAATACAATTCCATTTGAAACAGCAAGCCCATTTGTAACAAGCGGTGTACGTATCGGTACGGCAGCTGTAACATCACGTGGTTTCGGTTTAGAAGACATGGATGAAATTGCGTCACTTATTGCTTACACATTAAAAAATCATGAAAATGAAGCTGCATTAGAAGAAGCACGTAAGCGTGTAGAAGCGTTAACAAGCAAATTCCCAATGTACACAGATCTATAATAGATGAAAGAAGACTGCTGAGACGTAATTGTTTTAGCAGTTTTTTTTTGGACATATATTGTTCTTTAAGTATGTATACAAATGATGAATAAATTTTGGCGATATAATGAAGGATACAGCTCCCATAATTGGTAAAGATACTAGATAGATTCATCGTAAAATCATGATTTTGCCAAATTTGCCCTTGAATATTAGTAGCGTTTTCTTTACAATCGTAAATAGTGTAAAAAAGCGTGCAAACGCATGAATATCATCTAAAGGAGAGATTCACATGGGAAAACTGTATGTATTTGATCACCCGTTAATTCAACATAAGATTACATATATTCGCGATAAGAATACAGGTACGAAAGATTTTCGTGAATTAGTGGACGAAGTAGCAAGCTTAATGGCTTTTGAAATTACTCGCGATCTTCCACTTAAAGATATTGAAATTGAAACGCCTGTAAGCAAAGCGACAACAAAAGTGATCGCTGGTAAAAAACTTGGTTTAATTCCGATTTTACGTGCAGGTTTAGGAATGGTTGATGGAATTCTGAAATTAATTCCAGCAGCAAAAGTAGGACACGTTGGTTTATATCGCGACCCTAAAACATTGCAACCGGTAGAATACTATGTGAAACTTCCAACGGATGTAGAAGAGCGTGACTTTATCGTACTAGATCCGATGCTAGCAACAGGTGGTTCTGCAGCTGAAGCAATTAACTCTCTGAAAAAGCGCGGTGCAAAGCAAATTAAATTAATGTGTATCGTTGCAGCTCCAGAAGGAGTAAAAGTAGTACAAGAAGAACATCCTGATGTTGATATTTATGTAGCAGCATTAGATGAGAAATTAAATGACCACGGATATGTAGTACCAGGTCTTGGTGATGCTGGTGACCGTTTATTCGGAACGAAGTAAGACAACTGACGAGAGGGGATTCCCTCTCGTTTTTTTGTACCTTGATTAAGTAGGGGAGGGGGATAAATATACATAGTATATACAACATAAGTTGCATGCACATCACATATAATATAGAAGTCTTACGTCTAAAGAGCACTATATTATGGAAGGAAAGCGTTATATCGTAAAAATATAATAGTGACAAACTTGTGAACATTTCCTTCTATTATAAAGAGAAAACTGTTAGAAATTGCATATCTCTAACCAGTATTTAGAAGGGGAACGTTTTCATTTTTGGGAGGAAATGACTAATACTCAAATTTTTTGATTTTTTACGATTTCTCGTTGACACTGTTAATACCCTATTGTATGCTAACAACGGGGATAGATGGTAGGGCTTTCAGTGACAAAAATACATCTATTCAGTGACGAAAATGTAAACTTTTTATTTTGTATAGGATTTATGCAGAAAAATGAGTTATTATTAACACATCGTGAATGAGGGTTACATATTGGAGGGATGAATCCTTGCAAAAAAACGATCGCAGCCATATAAAAGCTTATGCTTTAATGTCAGGTATTCTTGCTCAGTTAGTCGGTTCTATTCTTATTGGGATCTTTGGTGGGCAGTGGATTGATAGTAAGGTTGGAACGTTTCCGTTGTTTCTTATTATCGGGTTATTACTCGGATTAGGAACTGGGGTATACGCAATGATTCGACTCATTCGACATTACTATTCGGGAGAGCAATGATGATAGACGTACATGGACTTGTCCAAAGACAAAAGAAATATATGTACTACTTGCTTGCGCTTCTAGTGCTAGGATGGGGATTCACCTCTTACAAGGATGTATTTCTTGGACTGATTATCGGAACGATTTTCAGTTTTCTTAGTTTGCGCATCATTGCACGTAGAACAGACAAGCTGTTGGATCGCGTAACAAATGGAGAAAACGTGAAGTTTAAGGCGACAGCGGTAAGTACATATTCAAGATTCGCCACGATTGGGTTATTAATTTTATTTGCAGCCAAATATCAAGAGTTAATTGCGATGTGGGGCTTAGGTGTGGGATTGCTGACAGGATACCTTGTCATGATCATAGATTTTCTTTATTTAGAGTATAAGAGCAGGGAAGAGAGGTGAATTACTAGTGGAACACGGTAGATTAGTTGAATTTCTAGGTTTAACGTTCGATTTGTCATCAGTTATGATGGTTACTGTAGCAGCAGTTATTGTTTTCTTAATCGCTGTTATCGGAACTCGCAGTTTAGCTCTTCGCCCAACAGGAATGCAAAATTTCATGGAATGGGTGTTTGACTTCGTGAAAGGGATTATCAATAGTACGATGGACTGGAAAACAGGTGGACGTTTCTTAACGCTTGGCGTTACGCTTATCATGTTTATCATCGTATCGAACTTCCTTGGTTTACCATTCATGTATTCAACAGTTGAGGCTGGCGAACATATTGCATGGTGGAGATCACCAACGTCTGATCCAGCAGTTACATTAACATTAGCCGTGATGGTAGTTACCCTCACCCATTATTATGGAATTAAGATGAAGGGTACGAAAGAATACGTTAAAGGTTATTTCCAACCGATGAAATTCTTATTCCCATTAAAGGTTATTGAGGAGTTTGCTAACACATTAACGTTAGGTCTTCGTTTATTTGGTAACATTTATGCAGGTGAGATCTTATTAGGATTACTTGCTAAGTTAGGCGGGGCATCATTCCTTGGAGCATTAGGTGCGCTTGTACCAATGTTAGCATGGATGGGGTTCAGCGTATTCGTTGGATCAATCCAGTCATTTATTTTCGTTATGTTAACGATGGTTTATATGGCTCATAAAGTAAGCCATGACCATTAATATAATTTAAGTAAGAAAAAATTTATTTTTTTATAATACAAAGGAGGACAAATTAAATGAGTTTAGGTGTAATCGCAGCTGCAATTGCAATTGGTTTATCAGCATTAGGTGCAGGTATTGGTAACGGTCTTATCGTATCACGTACAATCGAAGGTGTTGCTCGTCAACCAGAATTAAAAGGCGCACTTCAAACAATTATGTTCATCGGGGTTGCTTTAGTTGAGGCACTTCCAATCATCGGTGTAGTTATTGCATTCATCGTAATGAACAAATAAGGGAGACTCCCCTTACATAGATGGCGAAGAGTGTTTTTCCGAACTTTCTTCGCCATTGCTTTATGGATGAAACGTATGTCTTTTTTTTTCATATGATCAATTTAGATATTTTGAAGGGAGTGAATCCTTGTGCCAACTTTATTATTAGGGGCTGCCATTCCATTTGGAACGATTGCTTATACATTGTTCATTTTCTTACTTCTATTAGTAATGCTACGCAAATTTGCGTGGGGTCCTTTAATGGGAATTATGAAAGAACGTGAAGAGCATGTTACTAATGAAATCGACGCTGCAGAAAGAAGTAACGCTGAAGCGAAAAAATTAGTAGAAGAACAACGTGAAATGTTAAAACAATCGCGTGTTGAAGCACAAGAGTTAATCGAAAGAGCGAAAAAGCAAGCTGTAGATCAAAAAGATGTTATTGTTGCTGCTGCGAAAGAAGAAGCAGAATCAATTAAAGCATCTGCTGTACAAGAAATTCAACGCGAAAAAGAGCAAGCGATTGCTGCTTTACAAGAACAAGTTGCTTCTTTATCTGTTCAAATTGCTTCTAAAGTAATTGAAAAAGAGTTAAAAGAAGAAGATCAAGTTAAGTTAATTCGCGATTATATTAAAGAAGTAGGAGAAGCGCGATGAGCAATGGGATTGTAGCAAAACGTTATGCTGTCGCTCTTTTTAAAATTGCAAAAGAAAAACACGTATTAGAAATGTTTGAAGAGGAATTACGCCTTGTACAAAACGTTTATGTAAAGAACGGAGAACTACATAGCTTTTTAACGCAACCGAACATTTCAAAGGAACAAAAGAAAACGTTTCTTGCAAACGTATTCGGGTCTGTTTCTGAATCTATTTTAAATACGTTATATATTTTAATTGATAACAAACGCATTGATATCTTACCTGAAATTGCAGATGAATACGTTGTTCTTGCTAATGAAGAACGTAACGTAGCGGATGCAACTGTATATTCTACTCGTCTTCTATCAGAGGAAGAGAAGCTTAACATTGCAGAAGCATTTGCAAAGAGAACAGGAAAAGATGCAATTCGCGTAAAAAATGTTGTAGATGAAGATTTACTAGGCGGCATTAAAGTACGTATTGGAAATCGCATTTATGATGGAAGTTTACAAGGAAAATTAGCACGTATTCAGCGTGAATTAATGAAGAATAGATAGGGGTGAAGCACATGAGCATCAGAGCTGAAGAAATTAGCGCACTGATAAAGCAACAAATCGAGAACTATCAGTCTGAAATCGAAGTTAGTGATGTTGGTACAGTTATCCAAGTTGGTGACGGTATTGCGCGTGCTCATGGTCTTGATAACGTTATGGCTGGTGAACTTGTAGAGTTCTCTAACGGCGTTATGGGACTAGCACAAAACTTAGAGGAAAACAACGTAGGTATTATCATTTTAGGACCTTACACAGAAATCCGTGAAGGTGACGAAGTTCGTCGTACTGGTCGCATCATGCAAGTACCAGTAGGAAAAGAACTAATCGGTCGTGTTGTAAACCCATTAGGTCAACCAGTTGATGGTTTAGGCCCAATCAATACAACAAACACTCGTCCAATCGAAAGTCCAGCACCAGGTGTAATGGATCGTAAATCTGTTCATGAGCCACTTCAAACAGGTATTAAAGCGATCGATGCTCTTGTACCAATTGGCCGTGGTCAACGTGAGTTAATCATTGGTGACCGTCAAACAGGTAAAACAGCAGTTGCACTTGATACAATCATTAACCAAAAAGATGAAGATATGATTTGTATCTATGTAGCTATCGGACAAAAAGAATCAACTGTACGTAACGTAGTAGAAACACTACGTAAGCACGGTGCATTAGATTACACAATCGTTGTAACTGCATCTGCTTCTCAACCAGCTCCATTATTATACTTAGCTCCTTACGCTGGTGTAACAATGGGTGAAGAGTTCATGTACAATGGTAAACACGTATTAGTAGTATATGATGACTTATCAAAACAAGCAGCGGCTTACCGTGAGCTTTCATTACTATTACGTCGTCCTCCAGGTCGTGAAGCTTATCCAGGGGATGTATTCTACTTACATTCTCGCTTATTAGAGCGTGCAGCAAAATTAAGTGATGCAAGAGGCGGCGGTTCTTTAACTGCATTACCTTTCATCGAAACACAAGCAGGGGACGTATCAGCTTACATCCCAACAAACGTAATTTCTATTACGGATGGACAAATCTTCTTACAATCTGATCTGTTCTTCTCTGGCGTACGTCCAGCAATCGATGCGGGTACTTCTGTATCTCGTGTAGGTGGATCTGCTCAGATTAAAGCAATGAGTAAAGTATCAGGTACACTTCGTCTTGACCTTGCATCTTACCGTGAGTTAGAAGCGTTCGCTCAGTTCGGTTCTGACCTTGATAAAGCAACTCAAGCGAAACTAAACCGTGGTGCTCGTACTGTTGAGGTATTAAAACAAGGATTACACAAACCGTTACGTGTAGAGAAACAAGTTATCATTCTTTACGCTTTAACACGTGGATTCCTAGATGATATCCCAGTAGCAGATATCACTCGTTTCGAAGAAGAATTACATGCTTGGTTAGATTCTAATGCGACTGACTTATTAGAAGAAATCCGCACAACTAAGAAACTTGCGGATGACGACAAGTTTGCAGCAGCAATTAACGGATTTAAAAAAGTATTCGTAGCTTCTGAGTAATAAATAAAAGCTTCAGCGACTCGTACAAGCCGCTGGAGCTAGATAATATATAAGGCATCTCAGGCTCTGAGATCGCTGACGGTTATGTAAAGGAAAAGAGTAGGTGCACCTATTCTTTTCCTTCAATCATGAGCAAGAATATCTTGCAACGTAGATTAGGAAGAGAATTCTTACTAATCGTGCCAACTTCCGGAAAAAAGGTGGTGAAAACCTGTGGCATCTTTACGCGATATAAAAGCGAAGATTAACTCGACAAAGAAAACGAGTCAAATTACGAAAGCGATGGAGATGGTATCTGCATCTAAGTTAAACCGTGCAGAGCAAAATGCTAAATCTTTCGTTCCGTATATGGAAAAGATTCAAGAAGTAGTAGCGAGCATTGCGCAAGGAAGTAAAGGAATTAATCATCCGATGCTAAATGCGCGTCCTGTAAAGCGTACAGGATACATCGTTATTACATCTGATCGCGGACTAGCAGGTGGTTATAACAGTAACGTATTACGTACAGTAAGTAACGTAATTCGTGAACGTCATAATATGGACTCAAACCAATATTCAATTATTGTGCTTGGCCGACTAGGACGTGATTATTTAAAACGTCGCGGCTTTAACATCATTGATGAAGTAGTTGGATTATCTGACCACCCATCATTTACTGATATTAAAGACCTTGCTTCTCGAGCGATTGCGATGTTCGCAGATGGTGCTTATGATGAGCTGTATATTTACTACAACCATTTCGTAAGTAAAATTTCACAAGAAGTAACGGAAAATAAAATTTTACCGCTTACTGATGTGGCGTCTGATAAACCGACGACAGCTTATGAATTCGAACCTTCTGAAGAAGAAATTTTAAAAGTACTATTGCCACAATACGCAGAAAGCTTAGTGTACGGTGCATTACTAGACGGTAAAGCAAGTGAACACGCAGCGCGTATGACAGCAATGAAGAGTGCTACAGACAATGCAATGGAAGTTATCGATTCACTTACACTTTCATTCAACCGTGCGCGTCAGGCAGCGATTACGCAAGAAATTACGGAAATCGTTGGTGGAGCAGCAGCGTTAGAGTAGTATAAAAAGTGGAAGCGGCTCGTCCAGAACAGGAGGGCATTGGAGCTCCTGACAAAGAGGCGCTTTTTGCCTCGTAGGAAGGCGCGAAATGACCGACTGTTCTAGCCGCTGGAACTAGATTCAATAAAAAGCGTAAGCGGCTCTTTTCAAAGAGCCGCGTAAGCTATAAACCAATACAAAATGAAAAGCTAACTGCTCGTAGAAAGTTGGCTAATTAAAAGAAAGCTAGGAGGGAACCCGATGAATAAAGGGCGCGTTACGCAAATCATGGGTCCGGTTGTAGACGTTAAGTTTGATGGCGGAAAGCTACCAGAAATCTACAACGCCCTTACGGTAAAACAAAGCAACGAAAACGGAACAAGCATTAACTTAACATTTGAAGTTGCACTTCATTTAGGTGATGATACAGTTCGTACAGTTGCAATGTCTTCCACAGACGGACTTGTTCGTGGTACAGAAGTAGAAGATACTGGTAAAGCAATCTCTGTACCAGTTGGTGATGCAACACTTGGTCGCGTATTTAACGTATTAGGTGATGCAATTGATTTAGATGGTGAGGTTCCTGCCGATGTACGTCGTGATCCAATTCACCGTCAAGCACCTGCATTCGAAGAATTATCTACTAAAGTAGAAATTCTTGAAACTGGTATTAAAGTAGTAGACTTACTTGCTCCTTACATTAAGGGTGGTAAAATCGGTCTATTCGGTGGTGCCGGTGTAGGTAAAACTGTATTAATTCAGGAATTAATTAACAACATCGCACAAGAACACGGTGGTATCTCTGTATTCGCTGGTGTAGGTGAGCGTACTCGTGAGGGTAACGATTTATACCACGAAATGAGCGATTCTGGCGTAATTAAGAAAACTGCGATGGTATTCGGACAAATGAACGAGCCACCTGGAGCACGTCAACGTGTTGCATTAACAGGTTTAACAATGGCTGAGCATTTCCGTGATGAGCAAGGACAAGACGTACTTCTGTTCATCGATAATATCTTCCGTTTCACGCAAGCAGGTTCTGAAGTATCTGCCCTTCTTGGTCGTATGCCATCTGCGGTAGGTTACCAACCAACACTTGCAACAGAAATGGGTCAATTACAAGAGCGTATTACATCTACAAATAAAGGATCTATCACGTCTATCCAAGCGGTATATGTACCAGCCGATGACTATACGGATCCAGCACCAGCTACAACGTTCGCTCACTTAGATGCAACAACAAACTTAGAGCGTCGTTTAACACAAATGGGTATTTACCCAGCCGTAGATCCATTAGCATCTACATCTCGTGCACTTTCTCCAGAAATCGTAGGAGAAGAGCATTATGAAGTAGCTCGTCAAGTACAGCAAACTTTACAGCGTTATAAAGAACTTCAAGATATCATCGCTATCTTAGGTATGGATGAGTTATCTGAAGAAGATAAGTTAGTTGTACATCGTGCTCGTCGTATTCAATTCTTCTTATCTCAAAACTTCCACGTAGCTGAGCAGTTTACAGGTCAAAAAGGTTCTTACGTACCTGTAAAAAATACAGTTAGCGGATTTAAAGAAATTCTAGAAGGAAAATATGATGACCTTCCAGAAGATGCATTCCGCCTTGTTGGTGGCATTGAAGAAGTTATTGAAAACGCGAAGAAAATGATGGCGTAAGGCCTTAGGAGGGACGAATTATGAAGACATTTCCAGTCAGTATTGTAACTCCTGATGGACCGGTTTACGAAAAAGAAGTAGAGATGGTAAGTGTAAAAGCAGAGAGTGGGGAAATGGGGATCTTACCAGGTCACATTCCAACTGTTGCACCGTTAAAAATTAGTGCAGTTCGTCTGAAACATGGTGGACACACTGATTATGTAGCAGTAAGCGGTGGCTTTATCGAAGTTCGTCCAGATAAAGTAACTGTATTATCATCATCTGCTGAAGAAGCAAACCATATCGATATCCATCGTGCAAATGAAGCGAAGCGTCGCGCTGAGCAACGTATGCAAGATAAACAAGCACATGTTGACTTTAAACGTGCAGAAATGGCATTACAACGTGCTGTGAACCGTTTAAACGTTTCCGATATGAAATAAAAAAAATCCGTAAAGGCTTTGCCTTTACGGATTTTTTTGTGTGGTTTATGGATAATTTTACAAAAATGGTATAATTATATTGATGCTTGTATAAGTAGAGAATGTACAACAATTTATCCCGCGTTAACGGACAGTAAAACTCCCACCTCAAAATTCAGTTGGAGCAAAGAAGTTAGGTGGGAGATCAACTGTCCGTTAACGTCCGATTGGTTCAACTAATAATCAGTGGGGGATGAACAAAACACCCACTGATTAAAGTTTCACTTTATAAAGGAGATGAATAAATGATTGGTGAAATGAAACGAGAAGCATTGCACTCTTTAAAAGGAAATTGGGGACTAGGGGTTGGATCAACAATTTTATATTTTATTTTAAGTTACGTTGTTTCGATGGCTGCAATGCTTATACTTTTAATTCCCGGAGTTATTATATTTTTACTATTTGCTGGTTTCACAGGTTCACTTGAAGAGGACACAATATCAATTGGAGCAGGTATTACATTTGGGGTTTTTTATTGCATTATGATAATTTTAAGTAACGCATCGTATGGAATTACATCATACGGTTATACAAATGTATTTTTACAGATTAGTAAACGAGAAGATGCTAAAGTAGATCACTTATTCGAAGGATTTCGTGGCTTTAAAAGAATGATGAAAACGATGTGGGCAATGCTTGCGATTTTGTTATATACAGGCACATGGATTCCAATGTTGCTAGTAGCCGTATTCGCATTTTTTGGTGAAGAAGGAAATACGTCGTTTGCTATTGCTTTCTTTGTACTATTAGCTATTTCAATCGTTGGTATGATTGTGATGTACTTTTCTTATGCGCTGACGTACTATGTAATGGTTGAAAATCCAGAGTATAGTGTGTCACAGGCGATGAAAGAAAGTAAGCATCTTATGAAGGGGCACAAATTGGATTTGTTTCTGTTATGGCTGAGTTTTATAGGTTGGGCAATTTTAGCGATTTTAACACTTGGAATAGGTTTTCTTTGGCTTAGCCCGTATATGAGTACAACGACAGCGCATTTTTATCGCCATCTTTCAAAAGATGAATTGTAGTAGGAACATGCTATACTAATAGAGTTATTACGTATAGGAGGACGATTATGATTAGTGATTTAAAAGGAGAAGCGCTAGATTCATTAGAAGGGAAATGGGGATTAGCTGTCGGTGCAACACTACTGATTTCGATTCTTATTTCAGCTTTTAGTTTTAGTATTAATTTTATTTTCTCTCAGGTTTGGGATTGGAAAGAAGTAAATAGCTCACTTTCAGTAGACGTTATTTCAATATTGATGGTAGGTCCATTAACGCTAGGTGGTTATTATTTAGCACTACATATTCTTCGTGAGAAAGAAGCGCGTATTGGGCATATATTTAGATGGTTTACAGAAGGAAGTAAGTTTATTAAGTCATTTTTATTATATATAGTAGTGAACATTTATATTTTCTTATGGTTTTTACTATTTATTATTCCAGGCATTATTAAATCATTTTCTTATGCGATGACGTACTTTATTATAAATGATCACCCTGAGTATTCTATAAATCAAGCTATTACAGAAAGCCGTCGTATGATGGATGGGCATAAGATGGAGTATTTCATTTTATGTTTAAGTTTTATTGGCTGGTTTATATTAAGTTGTATTACACTCGGGATTGGATTCCTATGGCTAATTCCATATTTTTATACGACTTCAGCAGCTTTTTATGAAGAAATTGCAGAGGAATATTACGAGAAAAAAATTCCGACACTATAAAAACACCCAGTATGAGTTATTGGTTCATACTGGGTGTTTTTTGTAGAAATTTTATAAATTGATGACTAGTAAGTGGTTTACTGAAATAGTAACCTTGCATATATTTACAGTTGTTCTTTTGTAGAAACTTAAGTTGTTTTTCTGTTTCAATTCCTTCAGCAACAACAGAAAGGTTTAAAGTATTTGCAAGGGAAAGGATAGTGGAAACGATGGCTCTTTCCTCAGGCCGATGATCGGCTAGTTGGGTAAATTCTCTCGGTACTTTTAATGTATCGATAGGGAAAATTGATAAATAAGCGAGAGAAGAATAGCCGGTACCGAAGTCATCAATGGACGTTTGAATACCATATTCTTTTAATTGTTTTAGTATTGATAATGTTTCTTTTTCATCGATCATCGCGATGCGTTCTGTTAACTCAAGTGTTACGTATTTGGGATCGATGTTAAGGTCTGTTAGTATTTGTGAAATGTGTTTGATTAAATTATCTTGTTGGAACTCCTTTGCTGATAAGTTCACACTTATTTTTAAATCTTGGTAGCCAAAAGTATGCCATATTTTTAATTGGCGACAAGATTCTTTTAATACCCAATGACCGAGTGGAATAACTTGTGGAGTCTCCTCTACAATTGGAATGAACTCACATGGTGGAATGTCACCTAGGAGCGAGTGCTTCCAGCGTATTAATGCTTCAGCACCAATAATCTTTTTCGTCGTAATATCAATTTGTGGTTGATAGACGAGATAGAATTCTTCGTTTACTAAGGCGAGTGGTAAATCTTTTTCAATTCGAGCTTTTCGTTCCATTTTTTTATACAATTCTTTCGTGTACAGAGAGCTACCGTTTTTCCCTTTGTTTTTTGCTTCGTACATAGCCATATCGGCATGCTGCAAGATTGATAATGGATCTTCACCTGCTTCAGGATATATTGCAATCCCGATGCTTGGTGAGATTTTTAAATGTTGATTTTCAATTTCGAATGGTTCGTTCATGTCTGCTACAATTGCATCAGCTATTTTTTTTACATCTGGTCTTTTTTTATAATTCTCAATAAGGATTGTGAATTCATCCCCGGCTAATCGGGCAAGCTTCATATTTGGTGTTGCTATTCTTTCGAGTCTTTTTGCTACTGCAATTAATAGAAGGTCTCCAACTCTATGACCGAGGGTATCATTAATAACTTTAAAGCGGTCTAAGTCAAGAAACATAACAGCAAAAGGCCTTTTTGATATTTCGGATCGAGTAATTGCTTGTTCTACATATTGATGAAATGCGCGGCGATTTGCAAGCTCTGTTAAAGTATCATGATAGGCTAGAAAATTAATTTGCTCTTGTTGTTGTTTACTCTCCGTAATATCTTTAATCATTAAATAAACACCAGAAATATGATTCTTTAAAAAGATAGGAACAGCTGTAACATGCAAGTAGTAAATATCTCTATTCTTATGATACGCCCGTACTTCTAAAGAAATAGATTTCCCCTTTTTTACCCGATGAAAGGCATTGATGATTTCTTCCAAATCTTCTTCGTACATAAGTGAATAGTATGGTTGTTTTAATAATTCATTCGTTTGATAACCGAGTAAAGTAGTACCAGCGTTGTTCACATTGAGAAAATTACCGTACAAGTCTAATGTGAAAATTGGATCTGGATGATGCTCGTATAAAGATTTAAACATTTGTTGGTTATGATATAGTTCATTTTTTTGTTCTACTAAATCTTCTGTACGTAGTTCAATTTGTTTTTCGAGTTCGGAGTTGAATTGCATTTGGGCTAGTAATAATATTTTATTTTGTTTTCGAACTAAACTATGGCGTATGAGAACGAAGGAGAAAGTTATCATAAGCCCGATTACTACAATAGGTGCAAAAACATATTCAACTAATATAAAAACAATAAGCATGACTACAGAAATATAAGGTAATGATAATCTGATTGATTCCCCAAGTTTAGGGGTTAATAGTACTTGCTCTTGTCTTTCAGGTTCTTTTGTATGCAGAATACAGGCGATTGCTACTAGTACTAAGGTTACTTGATAGAGAGGAGTAACTGTAAACATAGAATACTCGGGTGTGAAGTATTTGATATAAGCATAAATCGCATCTGTAGTAGCATATAAAATTAAAGCACTGCCAAGAAGTGCACCAACTTTTTTGGATAATAAGGATAATGGCTTGAATAACAGATTGATTCCTATGAGAAAAAAGAGTAAATCGGCCATTGGATAGGTAAGTTGAACGAATATGTCGATATAGGATGTTGAAGAAACGTGAATGGTGCGTTCAATAAGTAAGTAGTAACTTAAAGTGAATTGTGCTGTAACAATAATACAAATATCACATATCATAAAAAGCTTTTCTAATAAATCGCGGTTATAGATGATTTCATATAGAAAGGCAAATGCAAAGCTAATTAAAAAAAGTAGATAAAAAAAATCGGACGCATCAACAAATGTATAGTAGTCCTTTAAAATTAAACGTTGATAGGCAACGACGATATCACCAATGAAATAAGAGAGAGCTCCAACACATAAAATGGTCCAAAATAAACGAGGTAATCCTTCTTTTTTATTTGAAAAATAAAGTATATAACTACAAGCGACAATATCAATGAATAAGGTACTCATTCCAATTAAAATTTGAAAAGGAAATGAGTATTCATATAGAAATGGCATTGCTACGTAATGAATCGCTACAGACAACAATATAATGCTTATAAGAATACTTACATGTGTTTGTTTCTTCATTTATCTCACCCACGGTATATACATATAAATTCCTCTTTTTCCTTTTTATTGTTTCTTGAAAAATATATATAATTTCTATACTTATTTTGCACAGGTATAGCGATTTATAAAAATAGATTTTAATAATTCTCGTTTCTGTCCCCAATATATCGACATAGGAATTTGAAGTTTGCTATAATGATTAAAATAGTTGCATTATTTAGAAAAATTTAAAAATAATAATTACTGCAACTAGGACATATTGTTTACTAAGTGAACTTGTTCTTAATTCAGGGGGGAGGGTTTCACAATGGCAAGTGTATATGAAAATAGTTATATGATCGTTTTGATTTTCTTGCTATTAGGCATATTGCTGCCGGTAGTGGCTCTTACATTAGGAAGGATGCTGCGTCCAAACAAACCAAGTGCAGCGAAAGCGACGACGTATGAGAGTGGGATTGAGCCTTTTCATGATGCGAATATTCGGTTTCATGCTCGTTATTATATTTTTGCTTTATTGTTTGTCATCTTTGATGTAGAAACTTTATTTTTATATCCATGGGCCGTCGCATATGACAAGCTCGGTTTATTTGCATTGATTGAAATGCTCATCTTTGTTGTAATGTTGCTAGTTGGATTAGCGTATGCTTGGAAAAAGAAGGTGTTACAATGGTTATAAATTTTGAGGAATTACATCCAAATGAACGAGCGGAATTAGAACGAAATATCTTTTTTTCTACATTGGAACAGTTGAAAGGATGGGCACGTAGCAACTCTTTATGGCCGATGACATTCGGACTAGCATGCTGTGCAATTGAAATGATGGGAGTAGGTTCATCACATTATGATTTAGATCGATTTGGGTCATTTTTTCGGACTTCACCAAGGCAATCGGACGTTATGATTGTGTCGGGAACGGTAACGAAGAAGATGGCTCCTATTGTTCGGCGTTTATACGATCAAATGCCTGAACCAAAATGGGTTATTGCAATGGGATCCTGTGCGACAGCAGGTGGTCCATATGTAAATTCATACGCTGTTGTGAAAGGTGTAGATCAAATCGTACCAGTTGACGTGTATATTCCTGGCTGCCCACCAAATCCTGCTGCCTTAATTTATGGAATTAATAAATTGAAAGAAAAAATTCGTTACGAGGCAAAGACGGGAAAGCAGGTGACGAATAAATGAGTGATCCAAACAAAGACTTAGAGGATTTGAAAAGAGAAGCGGCTAGGCGTGCGAAAGAAGAGGCAAGAAAGCGTCTTGTTGCGAAACATGATGCAGAAATAAGTAAACTTGAGGAAGAAAATCGAGAAAAAGAGAAAGCGCTACCAAAAGATAGTGAAATGACTTTGGAAGACGCAAAACGCCGTGCCGCCGCTACGGCAAAAGCAAAAGCTTCGGCGTTAGCGAAGCAAAAAAGAGAAGAAATAGAAGGAATACCGGAAGAAGAAAAGGCCAAAGCGAAGGCAAAGGCAGCCGCTGCGGCAAAAGCAAAAGCGGCAGCATTAGCGAAGCAAAAAAGAGGAGGAAGCGAAGAAGTAACGGAAGAGGACAAGGCAAAAGCGAAGGCAAAGGCCGTGGCGGTAGCAAAGGCAAAAGCAGCGGCTCTAGCGAAGCAGAAGGCCTCGCAAGGTGATGGGGATTCGGGAGATGAAAAGGCGAAGGCAATTGCAGCAGCGAAGGCAAAAGCGGCAGCGGCTGCAAGGGCGAAGATAAAGGGCACTGAAGGTAAGAAGGAAGAGGAACTGAAGCCGGAAGAGCCATCTGTGAATCGACCGTATTTAAATCAGTATGTTGAAGTTATTAAGGGGAAAGTAGGAGAGAATACATTAGTAGATTCCTACATTAATAAACTTTCAAAAGATGTACCAACTCTTGTGGTGGAGCCCTCAAAATATTATGAAGTGATGGAGTTACTGCGATTCCATGAGGGACTTGCTTTTGATTATATGTCAGAGTTACATGCGACAGATTTTGTGACACATATGGAAGTATATGTTCATTTATTTTCATATGGAAAGAAACAGTCAGTAGCGGTGAAGGTGAAGCTGGATAGGGAAGAGCCTCAAGTAGAATCGGTGACAGCGTTTTGGAAAGGCGCGGACTGGCCGGAGCGGGAAGCGTATGATTTGCTCGGCATTGTATTTAAGGGACATCCAAATTTATCACGTATTTTAATGCCAGATGATTGGATAGGGCATCCGCTTAGGAAAGATTATGAACCGTATGATGTGGAGGTGTAGCTTATGATCCGTACGGAAGAAATGCTTTTGAATGTAGGGCCTCAGCATCCGAGTACGCACGGTGTGTTCAGGCTTGTTATTAAGATTGATGGGGAAATTATTAAAGAAGCTACACCGGTTATTGGATATTTGCATCGCGGGACCGAAAAGATTGCTGAGAGCTTACAGTATACGCAAATTATCCCTTATACAGATCGAATGGACTATTTATCGGCCATGACGAATAATTATGTCATTTGCCATGCTGTAGAGACGATGATGGGGCTTGAAATACCGGAGCGGGCCGAATACTTGCGAGTACTTGCAATGGAGCTTGGAAGGATTGCGAGCCACCTCGTTTGGTGGGGGACGAATCTTCTTGATATAGGAGCGGTCAGCCCATTTTTGTACGCGTTTCGTGAACGAGAGATGATTATAAATTTATTAAATGAATTATGCGGTGCCCGGCTTACTTTTAATTATATGAGAGTCGGGGGTGTAAAGTGGGATGCGCCGGACGGTTGGATTGAAAAAGTGGAAGAGTTTGTTCCGTATATGAGAGAGCAATTGGCAGGTTATCATGATCTCGTTAGCGGTAATGAGATTTTCTTAAATCGTGTAAAAGGCGTTGGTATATATAGCGCGGAAGAAGCGATTTCGTATTCTTTAAGCGGAGCGAATTTGCGGTGTACCGGAGTAAACTGGGACCTTCGCAAGGATGAACCGTACTCTATTTATGATCGTTTTGATTTCGATATTCCTGTTGGGAGCCTGGGAGATGCTTGGGATCGTTACGTTTGCCGCATGGAGGAAATTGAGGAGTCATTAAAAATTGTTGAGCAAGCTGTTCAGCAGTTCCCGAAAGACGGAGCTGTGCTGGCGAAAGTGCCGAAAATCATTAAGGTGCCTAAAGGGGAAGCGTTTGTACGTATAGAATCACCGCGAGGAGAGATTGGTTGCTATATTGCTAGTGATGGAAAGAAAGAGCCGTACCGCTTAAAGTTTCGCAGACCGTCATTTTACAATTTGCAAATTTTACCGAAGTTATTGAAAGGTGAAAACATCGCCAATTTAATTACGATTTTAGGTGGAGTTGATATTGTACTTGGGGAGGTTGATGGCTAATGATTGAAACGCTCTTACAATCACCTTCAAGCTGGACGAATTTCTTCATTTTTTTCGGATTAGCGGTGCTTCTATTATTTGCAGTCCTTGGCTTCGTTACATATGGTATTTTGGCAGAACGGAAGGTAATGGGGTTTATGCAGGGGCGGATTGGACCCAATCAAGTTGGGGGCCGGTTCGGCTTACTGCAAACGGTAGCCGATGTTTTAAAACTATTACTGAAAGAAGATAGTATTCCGAAAGCGGCAGATAAACCGTTGTTTATATTAGCACCCGTTATTGCATTCGCACCGGCATTTATGGTGCTTGCAGTCATCCCGTTTACTGATAAATTTCAGTTTGCGGATATTGGCGTAGGCTTACTGTATTACATTGCTGTTTCTGGCATTACGACGATTGGTGTCGTGACCGGAGGATGGGCATCAAATAATAAATATTCCCTTTTAGGAGGGATGCGTGCGGCGGCGCAAATGATTTCTTATGAAATTCCGCTCGTAATGAGTGTAATTGGCGTTGTTTTGTTAGCTGGTAGTCTGAATTTAAATGAAATTGTAGCAGCGCAGGAGAATGTTTGGTACATTTTCGTGCAGCCAATCGGATTCGTCGTTTTCTTAATTGCGGCGGTAGCAGAGTTAAATAGGACGCCGTTTGATTTACCAGAAGCCGAGTCGGAACTTGTTTCTGGATATCATACGGAATACTCAGGATTTCGCTGGGCGTTTTTCATGCTTTCAGAGTACGTATATTTCTTCGGAATGGCATCTTTAATTACAGTGCTCTTTTTAGGTGGGTGGAATCCAGTCATGTTCCTTGGATTTATTCCAGGAGCTGTATGGTTTGCTTTGAAATTTAGCAGTGTAGTCTTTCTATTAATTTGGTTCCGCGTTACGTTCCCGCGTATAAGAGGTGACCAGTTAATGGAGTTTGGCTGGAAGGTATTATTGCCAATTGCACTTGCGAATATTTTCTTAACGGCATTGATTAAGGAGTTATTCTTCTAATCTATGAGGGGGGTGCCAGTAAGAGATGAAAGGACTATTTAAAGGATTAAAATATACATTAAGCAATTTGAGTAAGAAGAAGGTGACTTACGATTATCCGAATCAACCGTTGCCGTTGCCAGACCGCTTTCGAGGTATTCAAAAGTTTTATCCGGAAAAGTGCATTGTTTGTAACCAGTGCTCTAACATTTGTCCGACAGACTGTATTCAGTTAACAGGGAAAAAACATCCGGATCCTACGAAAAAAGGAAAAATTATCGACACGTACGATATTAATTTTGAAATTTGTATTCTGTGTGATTTATGTACAGAAGTTTGTCCGACAGAGGCGATTGTTATGACAAACAACTTTGAACTCGCGGAATATTCACGTGATGATTTATTTAAAAATTTGCAGTGGCTTGATGAAAACGACGAAAACGTCAGGAAGGAGAATAAAGCATGAATGGCGAGTTTGTAGCATTCTTCATACTATCCTTGTCTGCAATTATCGGCGGCGTTCTTATGTTGAATTTAACGAAAGTCATGCATATGATGCTAGCTCTCGTTCTGACATTTCTTAGTATCGCAGGTTTGTATTTTCTTTTATCGGCCGAATTTATCGGAGTTGCACAAATTTTACTTTACTCGGGTGCGATCACAATTATTATGATTTTTGGCATTATGTTAACACAACATAACGCAGAAAATGAATCACGTCTTACTCTTCGAAAGTGGATTATCTTCTTTGCGGTTGTAGCATTTGGGGCAGTTATGTATTTCGCTGTTAACAATATTGATTTTGCAAATGAAAGCACACAAGGAAGTTTACCTCTCCATGAAAAAAACACACTTCAAATCGGTACACTTCTCTATTCAAAATATATTATTCCATTTGAGTTAACCTCAGTTATTTTACTTGTAGCACTTGTTGGCGCGATTATACTTGCGAAGAAGGATGAGAAAGAGGAGGATTCCAATGAGTAGCGTTCCGGCTTCTGCATATTTAACGCTTGCAATTATTTTGTTTTGCATCGGTTTGTTTGGAGCTTTAACGAAGCGAAATACAGTGATTGTATTAGTTTGTATTGAATTAATGCTTAATGCGGCCAATTTAAATTTAGTAGCGTTTAGTAAATTAGGTTTGTTCCCAAATTTAACAGGGCAAATTTTCTCTCTGTTTACGATGGCTGTAGCGGCTGCGGAGGCGGCGGTAGGGCTCGCCATTTTAATTGCTCTGTATCGTAATCGTACGACGGTTCATGTAGATGAAATGGATACGCTCAAAGGATAACATTGTGACCGAAAAGGGGGAAGGAAACAATGATCGATTATGCATGGCTCATACCGCTTTTCCCGCTTGTTTCGTTTTTGTTATTACTTATATTCGGGAAGAAAATTAGAGAAGGAAGCAGTGTACTTAGTATTTTCCTCGTCTTTCTCTCCTTTATCATTGCGGTATTTGTATTAATAGAACGGTTTTCAACAGTACCAGTGAAGCATAAGTGGGTATGGCTTAGAACAGGAGATATTGATATATCATTTGGCTTTGAAGTGACAGCATTAGGAGCTTTAATGTTGTTTATCGTTACACTTGTGAGTTTACTTGTACATGTGTATTCGAAAGGTTATATGAAAGGCGAGGAAAGATTGCCAACCTTTTATGCCTATTTAGGGCTCTTTACATTTGCGATGCTCGGGCTCGTTATATCACCGAATTTACTACAGCTTTATATATTTTGGGAGTTAGTAGGTCTCGGTTCATTTTTACTCATCGGTTTTTATTTCTTTAAAGAAGAAGCAAAGGCTGCTGCGAAAAACGCTTTTATTATGACCCGTATTGGAGATGTCGGTTTATTTATTGGGATGATCTTAATTTTCTGGCATGCAGGTAGTTTTGAATATGATGCAATTTTTAGAGCGATTCATACAGGTGATCTTACCCCTACGATGATTACAATAACGGCGATCTTAATTTTTATTGGGGCAATGGGAAAATCAGGTCAGTTCCCGCTTCATACGTGGTTACCAGATGCAATGGAGGGGCCGACGCCTGTTTCGGCACTTATTCATGCGGCGACAATGGTCGCAGCTGGCGTATATTTAGTGGCGACGATGTTCCCGTTATTTTCAGCAAGTGCGGTGGCGATGCAGACGGTGGCAATTGTTGGAGCCTTCACTGCAATATTTGCGGCTTCCATCGGTCTTGTACAAACGGATATAAAGAGAGTACTTGCTTATTCTACAGTTAGCCAGCTCGGGTATATGATGCTTGCGTTAGGATCTGCTGGTTATGTAGCTGGGGTTTTCCATTTAACGACACACGCCTTTTTTAAAGCGCTACTATTTTTGGCGGCAGGAAGTGTCATTCATGCAGTGCATACGCAAAACATTAATAAAATGGGCGGTTTACAGAAGAAGATGAAAGTAACGGGTGCACTATTTTTAATCGGTACTCTTGCAATTAGTGGTGTGCCACTCCTTTCCGGTTTCTTTAGTAAAGATGAAATTTTAGCGGCGGCTTGGATGAATGGCAATTATGTTTTATTCATATTAGCAGTCATTGCAGCATTTTTAACAGCATTCTACATGTTCCGGCTATACTTCCTTGTCTTTACTGGGGAAGCGAAGACGAAGGAAGATGTGCATGAATCGCCACGCGTTATGACGTATCCGATGATTGTCCTCGGCGTCCTCGCGGTAGTGGCAGGTTATATGAATACACCATGGTTTGGGACATTTCTAGGAGATTGGCTTACGAAAGATGTAGCATTTAAAGCGCGAGAGGTACACGGACCAGTTTGGATTATGATCGTAGCGACGCTCGTTTCATTTGCAGGAATCGCTCTCGCATATTTCATATATGGTAAGAAATCTATTTCTAGAGATTGGGCTGGTGGCGAGGGAACACCTCTTTATAACGTTTTGAAAGAGAAATATTATGTGGATGAACTATACAATATGACGGTGCGCCCTATTACGAAGGGAATCGCTCATGTGCTTCGCTTATTTGAGGTGTATGTAGTCGAAGGAATTGCTGTTTTAATAGGGAGTCTAGTTAAAGGGATAAGCGGACTCGGTTCTAGACTCCAAAATGGAAATGTACAAGTGTACGGCACTGTAACAGCTGTTTCGCTTGCAGTACTCGTCATTATTTTGCTCTATACGGGAGGGGATTTACGATGAATGATTTGTTATTAACGTTCTTCATTTTTTCCCCGCTTTTAGGAATTCTTTTACTTGTATTAACACCGAAAAAAGAATCACGTACAGTGCGAGCGCTTGGTTTATTTGGGACGGCGCTTCCATTTGGAATTGCTATCGTCCTCGCTTGTACATATGCTTCTGGAAAGAGTTTGTCGCTATTCGATGAAAAAGTGAAATGGATTAAATTTGGGGATTTTGCAGCGGTGGATAAAAGATGGTTTTCCATTTATTACGAGCTTGGTATTGATGGTTTATCGCTCGTTATGATGGTGCTGACGGCCCTTCTAGCGATGCTTGCAGCAATTGCGGCATTTACTATTAAAAGGAACTTAAAAGCCTTTTATATACTGCTACTCATGCTAGAAATAGGGATGCTCGGCGTATTCGCTGCTCAAAATTTAATGTTGTTCTTTATCTTCTTTGAAATTACATTGCCGCCAATGTTTTTATTAATTGGGAAGTGGGGGAAATTGTCGAGTGAAAAGGCTGCTTATAGTTATTTAATATATAACGGTATCGGCTCCGCTATTTTACTCATCGTTTTCTCGGTTTTATTTGCAAAAACAGGTACAACAAATATTACAGAGCTTAAAGAAATATTAACGAGTGTAGGTGCTGGGGGAGGAATGGCTGTCTCAAGTAGCTTACAGTTCGGTTTGTTTCTTGCCATAATGATCGCTTTTGCGATTAAACTACCCGTTTTCCCGTTACATCGCTGGATGGTTAATGTGCATATTGAAGCGCATCCAGCTGTAGTTATGCTTCATGCGGGCGTTTTACTGAAGATTGGAGCATACGGTATGATTCGTTTCGGAAAAGGGCTATTCCCGGAATACTTTCGCGAGTTTGCAACGCTCATTGCGATTTTGGGAGTTATTAATTTATTGTACGGAGCCTTCTTAGCGCTCATCCAAACGGACTTTCGGAAGGTGCTTGCTTACTCTAGTATTTCGCATATGGGCATTGTATTAATGGGCCTTGCGGCGTTAAATGCACCAGGTACACAAGGGGCGCTATTCCAAGTTGTCTCGCACGGTTTAATTGCAGCCTTACTCTTCTTCTTACTTGGCGTTATAGAACAGCGCTTTGGAACGTCGGATATTACAGCACTTGGCGGACTCGCAAAAAGTGTCCCGGTACTTAGCGGATTCTTCTTAGCGGGAGGAATGGCATCGCTTGGATTACCAGGAATGTCTGGATTTGTTAGCGAGTTTCTTGCCTTTCTCGGTTTATTCCAAGGAGAGCCGGTCATTGCGGCAGTCGGTGTACTCGGCATCATTTTAACCGCTGTATACGTATTAAGAGCAACACTGCAAGTAACATTTGGTAAGAAAGAGTGGGAAGCGAAAGCTGATATACACGGGTGGGAGTATGTCCCTATATTGCTACTTATCTTCTGCATTATTGCAATTGGAGTAATGCCAGAAATACTAGGGGATCCGCTTCAAAATACATTGAAAACATTGGGGGTGAAGTAGGATGGATATGAATACGTTACTTAGCTTGTCATGGCATCTCATGGTGCCAGAATTCATAATTCTCGGAGCGGCCATCCTTCTTTCCATATGTGATTTGTTTTTTAAGTTGAACCATAGATATGTAGCGCTTAGTGCAATCGCAGCTGTCATATTAGCAATCGTGTCATTAATTACGCTATATGGTGAACCGACAGGAGATATTTTAAACGGATCGTTCGTGTTAGATGGGTTTTCAAAAGGGTTCAAAACGTTGTTGTTAGGCGGAGCAGCTCTTATCTTATGCACCGCAATGAGCGATGATAAGAAGAATCCCATTGAAGATAAGGGAGAATATTATTACTTATTTTTAATGGCACTTCTTGGGGCTATGTTTATGGCTTCTAGTGTCGACTTCATTACACTTTTCGTCGGTTTAGAATTGCTTTCACTTTCTTCATATATTTTAGTAGGAATACGAAAAAAGAACCGTGCATCAAACGAGGCGGCCATGAAATATGTCATTAACGGAGGGATTGGAACGGCAATTACGCTCTTTGGAATGAGTTATTTATACGGTATTACAGGATCAACTAATATCGTGGATATGCAAAAAGTATTCGCAGGGGAGCTTGCTGGTGGTATTCAGTTATTGTTAGCTCTCGCATTTCTACTATTACTCGTTGGACTCTCGTTTAAAATTGCGACGGTGCCGTTTCATATGTGGGCACCAGATGTGTATGAGGGAGCGGCTACGCCTGTTACTGCTTTTCTTGGAACGATTTCTAAAATTGCTGGATTCTTACTCATTATTCGTCTGTTTCTCATGGTTTTTGCAAGTGTATCGGTGCAAGGAGACATGCAATCTTTATACGGACGTATGAGCATATACATTGCGGTACTAGCGAGTATTACGATGATTATTGGAAATGTAGTAGCGTTAAAGCAATATAACGTAAAACGCCTATTTGCCTATTCGGGAATCGCACATGCGGGGTATTTACTCGTTCCGCTTGTAGCACTATCACCATTTACGATGGATAGCATGTGGTTTTACATGCTTGCGTATATGCTTATGAATATAGGCGCGTTTGCAATTATCCACGGCTTAATCTTACAAAGCGACAAAGAAAACATTACGATTTTCACCGGATTATATAAAAGGTCGCCATTTACAGCGATAGTGATGACGATTTTTATTTTATCGTTGGCCGGAATACCAGGAACAGCTGGTTTCATCGGGAAAATTAACATCTTTTTAGGTGCACTGCATGTAGAGCCAGCTCATTACGTACTAGCTTCTATTATGATGGGGACGACAGTCATTTCATTCGTATATTATTTCCGTATTCTACAGCAAATGTTTTTCCGGACGGGAGAAATGGAAGAGAAATTTCATTTGCCATTCAATATAAAGGTTGTTATGAGCCTTTGTGCAATTTCGATTGTAATACTAGGGATTATGCCGATGATCGGATACAATTTCTTTTATGAATATTTTCCATTAATGAAGGATTTCTTCTTCCTAGGGAACGTGGTACAATAGTGAAAATAAAAGGTGTGGAGTTGTTACTCTGCGCTTTTTATTTTGTGTGAACTACAATTGAAAATGCATGTAGGTATACGTTTTTTAAGAGTAAATTACGATGTGAAATGTAAGATGCTTATTTGTATTTGAAAAAGTGTGGCTCCTACTTATTATGGTATCGTTTTTATAGTATTTCGTAAGTAGTAGCTGGGTAAAAAGGGGTCGATTTTTTGGCACATCTTTTAGGGCAACAAGCACTGATTGCCATCGTTTCGCATTTATTGTTTATTACCATTACGTGGTGGGCCTTACAAGGTATTCACATTGAGCGTTTAATGAAGCCTGGAAAGGTGATGCAGACGCGAGTATTACTCATCCTAATTACAATTACAATTGGGACCTCTGTAAGTAACTTTTTCCTTGATTATTTAGGCTATTCAAAGAGTTTAACGTATTTAGTAAAGTAAGTGTATAGAACCTCATATCTCCGTTAACAATGGGGATAGGAGGGGATGAAATTGAAGCTTAAAGCCATTCTTATTGTTGTGATAAGTGTTGTTTTATTTTTGGTTGGATATAGAGAAATGAAACCGATCAGTGATGAACAGAAAATGGAGAGCATGATTGCAACTTTAGAGAAAAATAATGCTAAAGTAGAGAAGTGGTCATGGTTAGCGCGAGAAACAAAAACAATTTCTAATATACATACGTTTCAAAAGTTGTTAAACGATGTGAAGGACAAGGCGAATATTCAAAGGTGGGAATTAGAGCAATCTCCAGATGGATATAAAGCTACATCCTATAAAAAGTTTTCTTCTTATGAAGAACGAGTAGTAGTAACATGGAGTAAGGAAAATACTAAAGAAAACACTTTCATTATTTTTGAAGTAAGTGGGGCGAAATGGGACCCGAAGTACATTCAGAAAACAAATAAAATTTTTAGTGAAAAACCTATAATTTACACTTGTGTTCAAGGTGTACTGAATGATAAGATTGAAGGTGTTTTGCAAAATAAAACCAATCAGGTTTTGAAAGATCTTTCAGCAAGAGCGATCGAACAGATAGAAGAAAGAGCATTTGTGTCAGTCTCCGCATACAATAAAAAGTGGGATGACGCTCTTTCAACAAATAGAGAGAAAATAAATGTGCAAATAGCAATACGTTCTACAGACAACAAAGATACAATTGTGGTTGGCACACCGATCATAACTTCTGAGTATTGAGTGAATAGATACTGAAAAAAGGACACGGAGGGGAATAATTTGGAAAAGATCATCGTCCGTGGCGGAAAGCGGTTAAACGGCACAGTGCGTGTTGAGGGCGCAAAAAATGCTGTATTACCTATAATCGCTGCAGCCCTATTAGCGAGTGATGGAAAGAATGTACTATCTGAAGTACCAGTTTTGTCTGATGTATACACAATTAATGAGGTATTACGTCATTTAAATGCTGAAGTCGTATTTGAAAATAACCAAGTAACAATCGATGCTTCTAAAGAACTAAACATCGAAGCACCATTTGAATATGTACGTAAAATGCGTGCATCTGTTCAAGTAATGGGACCATTACTTGCGCGTAACGGTCGTGCTCGTATTGCACTTCCTGGTGGATGTGCAATTGGTTCACGTCCAATTGACCAACATTTAAAAGGCTTCGAAGCAATGGGAGCAAAAGTACAGGTTGGTAATGGTTTTGTTGAGGCATACGTTGAGGGAGAACTAAAAGGAGCTAAAATTTATTTAGACTTCCCAAGCGTGGGCGCGACAGAAAACATTATGTCTGCAGCTACATTAGCAAAAGGGACAACAATCCTTGAAAACGCAGCGAAAGAACCAGAAATCGTTGACTTAGCGAACTTCTTAAATGCGATGGGAGCGAAAGTACGCGGAGCTGGAACTGGAACGATTCGTATCGAAGGCGTTGATAAATTATATGGTGGAAACCACTCTATTATTCCTGACCGTATTGAAGCGGGAACATTCATGGTTGCAGCGGCAATTACTGGTGGAGACATCTTAATTGAAAATGCTGTACCTGAACACTTACGCTCAATTACAGCGAAAATGGAAGAAATGGGTGTTAAAGTTATTGAGGAAAATGAAGGTGTACGTGTTATCGGCCCAGATAAGTTAAAAGCGGTTGATATTAAAACTATGCCTCACCCAGGTTTCCCAACAGACATGCAATCACAAATGATGGCATTATTACTACAAGCTGATGGAACAAGTATGATTACAGAAACGGTATTCGAAAACCGCTTTATGCACGTTGAAGAATTCCGTCGTATGAATGCTGATATTAAAATCGAAGGTCGTTCTGTTATTATGAACGGTCCAAACAGCTTACAAGGTGCTGAAGTAGGCGCAACTGATTTACGTGCTGCTGCTGCATTAATCTTAGCTGGTTTAGTATCTGAAGGTTACACTCGTGTAACTGAGTTAAAGCATCTTGACCGTGGTTATGTAGATTTCCATAAGAAATTAGCTGCATTAGGTGCAACTATTGAACGTGTAAACGAAAAAGTAGAAGAAGTGAAAGAACAAGAAGTTTCTGATCTTCACGCTTAATTGAAATAGTCTCTACGTCTTTTGGCGTAGGGGCTATTTTTTTGGGTTATTACTGTTATAGTCAATAAATTCTATACTTATGCACGTACCAGTAAAAATATTTAGAAAATTTTCGTTTTAGCTGGTTCCCCTTAAGTATGTTCTAAAAGAAAGAGTTGTTCCATAAGAATGAATGGAGTAAAGCTTTTGGATATTGGGGGAAATAAGATGAAATTTTCAAAGCCACTTTTCATCACAGTAGCGCTTCTCATAGCGCTCGTTATCATTGTACCTGCTGCTCTTGTTATTCCGTTTGCGAAAGCAAAGGTAGGGGAAGAAGCAGCTTCTAAAACTCCTCCAGCAATAGAAAGTATACCAGCTCCAGGGAAAGTGGATACAGCGGTGCAAGTTGCTGTATATCGTGAGAAACAGAAAAAGGTAGATACATTACCTATGGAGGAGTATGTGACCGGTGTAGTAGCTTCTGAGATGAATGCCAGTTTTGAAATAGAGGCGCTAAAGGCGCAGGCATTAGCAGCGAGAACATTTGTGGTGCAGCGTATGCTAAGCGGAGGAAAGAAAAACAATGCGGACGTGACAGATACGGTGAAAGATCAAGTGTACAAAAGTAAAGAAGAATTGAAGAAACAATGGGGTAATAACTACGAAAATAATTTGAAGAAAATCGAAGAAGCCGTTTCGAAAACCGCAGGACAAGTTTTAACGTATGATGGAAAACCAATCTCAGCATCCTTCTTCTCAACGAGTAATGGCCGGACAGAAAACGCGGCTGATTATTGGGGAAATGATTATCCGTACTTAAAGAGCGTAGATAGTCCGTGGGATCAAGCTTCTCCAAAATTTACGAGCGAGCAAACATTTACAGTAGCTGACTTCCAAAAACGTCTCGGTGTGAAAGTGCTAACAGACGGAAAAGTTGGTGATATTAAAGGGCGCACAGAAGGAAAACGTGTAAAAGACGTAGCGTTTCAAGGGAAAACATTAACCGGAAGAGATGTGCGTGACAAATTAGATTTACGCTCTTCTGACTTCACGTGGAAACAAGATGGAGATAAAATCATTGTTACGACAAAAGGCTTCGGCCACGGCGTTGGCATGAGCCAATACGGAGCAAATGGCATGGCAGCGGAAGGCAAGAAATATACAGATATCGTTGCTCATTATTATAAGGGTGTCGAAATAAAGTCGATGAATGATTATGAAGGAAAGTTAATGGTGAAGAAGTAGGGGGAAAAGAGACCGTTCCAAGAGGTATGTTGGGACGGTTTTCTTTTGTTAGTAGATAGGTTCCTTGTCGAATCGTTGATATATTAAAAAATCGTCAATGTTCAGCGATGACAGAACTTTGTTTAAGGGGCCCATGGATCGCTGGAAGCTATTACAAGGATGAATGTACAGAAGAATCAATGAAAGACGGTTGGCTCTATACAGGAGACATTGTCACGGTTGATTCGGAAGGATTTATTAAAATTGCTGATCGTACGAAAGACGGAATTAAAATTGGAGGTAAATGGATTTCTTCCGTAGATTTAGAAAATGCCTTAATGTCGCACGATAAAGTGTTAGAAGCATCTGTTGTGGGCGGTGCCGCATGAAAAATGGCAAGAACGTCCGTTGCTTACGTTGTATGAAAAGAGGGACAAGCAGTAGAAAGGGAAGAGCTGTATGCTTTATTAGAAGCAGAGTTTCCGAAATGGTGGATGCCAGACGATATTTTGTTTGTAAACGAAATTCCGAAAACATCTGTAGGGAAGTTTTTAAAACGAGCGCTGCGTGATCAGCTCAAGACGTATATGGTAGAGCAAAACTAGAGAAGAAGGCTATCCTTTCATTTGGATAGTCTTCTTTTTAGAATGTTCCATAAAATATCAAAATTTTCCATTAATTGTTTGATATAATAAGATAAAAAGCATTTGGGGGAGACAGAATGGCGTTATTGGAGTTGAGACAGTTAGGAAAAACGAACCAGTTACCAGTAGTTGAACTGACGGTTGAGAAGGGACAATGTGTTGTTTTGCAATGCAATAACCATACAGCTAAAGTGTTGCACCGCATCATTATTGGTGAGGAAGAAGCTTCAACTGGCAACGTGCTATTTGAGGGAGAATCGATTGGAAAGAAAAATTATTCTCGCATCGGTTTTTGTTTTTTGAAAGATGAAGCATACGAACGTTTGAAGGTAAAGGAATACTTTAAGTTCTTAATAGGGCTGTATGGATCAAATATGAGCACGGAAGAAGTCGTACAATATGTCGGTCTCTTAGATAAGTTAAACGTTAAAATAGAGAAATTATCATTTTCAGAGAAACGTCGCCTTCATATCGGGCGAGTTATGATTCATAATCCGGATTTAGTTATTTTGGAAGAGCCAGAGCAAAATGTAGATACAGAGAGCACGATTATTATTCGAAAAGCAATTATGGCAATGAAGGAGAAAGGAAAAGCGATTTTTATTACGTCATCCTTTCTATCAGACGCCCTTTCGTTAACAGAGGATGTATACATTTTAAATAACGATGGTGTGAAGAAAATAGAAATCGAACAAGAAGAAGTTGAAGAGGTTGATGAAGAAAAGGTTGTTCAAATGATTCCGCAAATGAAACTTGAAAGAATTCCAGCGAAAGTGAACGATAAAATTATTTTACTTGATCCGATGGAAATTCATTTCATTGAAACGCAAAATGGAGTGACACATATTCATGTACGCGAAGGTGATTTCGTATGTGCATTAACATTAAGTGAACTAGAAGCGAGATTAACAGGATTCGGTTTCTTTAGATGTCATCGCTCGTACCTTGTGAATTTACAAAGAGTACGAGAAGTAATTACGTGGACTCGTAATAGCTTTAGTTTAATTTTGGATGACGAAAGAAAAAGTTCAATTCCGCTTTCAAAAGGACGAATGGATGAATTAAAAGGTGTGATTGGGCTGTAAAAATTACCCCAATAAGCTCAAAATACGATTCATTCACCGGTAAAAATACTCCTTTTACCGGTATTTTACTGCGTAACCTCTTTGTTTTTCATATGATTGAGTCAAGAAAAGCGAAACAAACAAACGAAAAGCGAAATAAACAAACGAAAAGCGCTAAAGCGACTTTCATCTATAAAAGAAAAAAACAAAGGGGATGACGAGATGACATTAGCAATTGAAATGAAAGATGTAATGAAAAGTTTCAACGAAAAAACGGCACTTCGAAATGTAAATATTGAGGTGAAGCAAGGAGAAATTTTTGGATTCCTCGGACCGAGTGGATCTGGAAAAACGACAACAGTAAAGATTTTAACTTCTCAATTGCTGCATAGCGTTGGAACAGTGAGGGTACTAGGTAAAGATATTACCGGACCAAGCAGCATCGATTATAAACGAATCGGTATTTTAACAGACAATAGCGGCTTATACGAAAGACTTAGCATTTATGATAACTTACTATTATTTTGCGACTTATACGATTGCAAAAAAGAACGAATCGATGAAGTACTAGCGCAAGTGAATCTATTAGATGATAAAAAAACACCAGTAAAGAAACTATCAAAAGGAATGAAGCAGCGCGTTACATTAGCTAGAGCAATCCTACATAAACCAGATATCCTCTTCTTAGACGAACCAACATCTGCTCTTGATCCAGTAAACGTACAAAACATTCATAAAATCTTAAAAGACCTAAATAAAGAAGGGACGACGATTTTCTTAACAACGCACAACATGGATGAAGCAGAAACACTTTGTAATCGCATCGCCTTTCTATGCGGTGGGGAGATTGTAGCGCTTGATACACCGGAAAACCTTCGCTTGCAATACGCGAAAGACCAAATACAAGTCGTATTAAAAGATAAGCAAAAAGAAATCGTACAAAAAGACGAATTAGGTGCAAAACGTATTTCGGAATGGATGAAAAAAGGTGAATTACTATCCATTCATTCACACGAACCAACGCTAGGCGATATCTTTATTGAAGTTACTGGGAGGGGATTATAATGACATTTTCAATGAGAAGATTTTCAGCTATTTTTCGGAAAGAGTTACAGGATTTTAAAACGAATTCACAAACTTTAATTATGTTGTTAATGCCACTTGTCTTTTCGGTATTATTTAGTCGCTCCGATAATATGAGAGAAATTGGAGCGAATTCATTAACTGCGATGACGTTAGTTATGGTCGGAGGTTTTGTACAGGCAATGCTCATTGCTGAAGAAAAGGAAAAAAATACGCTTCGTGTTCTTATGCTATCACCAGCATCATCAATTGAAGTATTAATTGGTAAAAGTTCATTAACAGGTCTGATTACAGTTGCAATCTGTTTTATTAATCTACTTATTTTAGGTAAATTAGAAGGTAATTTTGCATTATTATTACTTATCTTTGTTCTCGGAATGCTAATATTTAACCTTATTGGTACTTGTATTGGATTATTAGCTCAAAATGTACCACAAACATCAACAATTGGATTGCCAATATTAATGATATTTCTTTTCGGTGATTTAATTGGAATGTTTGTGAAGAATGAAGTCGTTACAAAAATAATCGATTATTTACCAACTCGTCATATTGGTGTGGCAGTTAGCAGTGTTATAAAGGGGGAGGGTTTTAGTGCAATTACTAGTAATTTATTGAACATAATAATTTGGTTAGTTGCGGTACTTGTTATTACACTCTTCGTGTATAGAAAGAAACAAATGGACTAAAAACTGAGCTGAAACGCTCAGTTTTTTCTTTTTTCAATCATTTCCTCGGAAATTTTACAATTCCTATACATATTTTTACAGATTTTGTCGAAAAGTAATTAGTTATACGTTGTATAGGATACGTGAATATTGTTCAAAATGATTGCTGAGGTGATGATGGAATGCGAGGAAGAAATAATAAAAAGTCGCAAAAGGTAGTACATTTATTTCAAAAAAGATGGGTGTTTCCGGCACTGTACATTGCTTGTGCAGCGGTAATCTTAATGGTTGCGCTATGGTTCCAAGGAGCTAATCCGAAGAAGACTCCGAACCAAGATCAAGCAACACCGTATACACAATCGGAAGATCCAGCAGTACCAGTAACGAAATCTTCAGAAGTAGTGAAAATGCCAGCTGCCGCTAATGCGGAAGTAGTCGTACAGAAGAAGTTCTATGAAGATGCAGCAACTGAGGCGGAACAAGAAAAAGCACTTGTCTTTTATAACAACACATATTCCCCAAATAAAGGAATCGACATTGCTGCGAAGAATGGAAAAGAATTTAATGTAGCAGCTGCTTTAAGCGGTACAGTAACGAAAGCTGAAAAAGATTCACTTCTTGGTTATGTTGTAACAGTTGATAGCGGAAATGGTGTAGCAGCTTCTTATCAAAGCTTAGGCAGTGTAAAAGTAGAAAAAGGTGCACGAGTTGCACAAGGTGAAGTATTAGGAAAATCCGGTCTAAGTGCAATGAATAAAGAAGCAGGTTCTCACGTTCACTTTGAAGTACGTAAAGACAATGTGGCTGTGAACCCTGAGCGCTACTTAAATAAATCAGTAGCAGAAATTAAAGCTGAAGCAGGCGCTGCAAAAGCAACGAACGCTTCTGGTAAAAAAGCTGAAGACAAATCTCAAAAAGAAGAAAAGTCAACGAGCACGAAACCAGAAAATAAAACAGAAGATAAGTCTCAAAAAGAAGAGAAATCAACGAGCGGTTCGACTAGTGACAAAAAAGAAGAACCGAAGAAAGAAGAAAAATCAACAAATGGTTCTACAGAATCATCTAACAGTTCTTCTTCACAAGAATAAAAAAGTGGAAAAATCAGTTCTCACTAGGAGAGCTGATTTTTTTACTTTTACCCCGCATTAACGGGCAGTAAGACCCCTACTTCAAAATTCAGTGAAAGTTAAGAAGTTAGGCCTGGGATCAACTGCCCGTAAAAGTCCGATTGGTTCAACTAATAATCAGTGGGAAATGGCACCCACTGATTAAAGTTTCACTTTATATAAAAATACTCAATTTCGAGAAAAAAATTGCAATAACAAGGAAAAATGACGAGATTCTCGAATATATATTACAAAAGGGAGGGGATACTGTGTCATTTTTGTTTGTTCTGTCGACTGCTATTATTTTATTGTTTGTTTTATTCACTTTATATTATTATATTGCCGGTAAGAAAGAGGTTCCCCACCATCAATTGTTAGAAGAAGAATTGGAACGAGAAGAATGACACCTTATATATAAGGTGTCATTTTTTTATGATTTATACTTATATGTTAGAGAAATCAATTTCATAGTAAGAACTGTTGATGAAAAGATGATATAATTCTTACTTGTTAGAAAAAAACTGTGTAACTTGTAATGAATTTGAGGAGGAAGTAAATGTTTAAGAAAGTGTTTGTACCATTATTCGCTGCAACAGTATTAATTTCTGGTTGTAACAAAGAAGTAGCTAAAGAGAGCCCAAAGGAAAAAGTAGAGCAACATAAAAAAACTGCGCCTGTAAAAATCGATGAGGTTAAGATTAATACGGTTAATGGAAAAAACTTGATGGTAGATGTAAAAGCAACAGGAGAAAAGCTAACGTATGCATATTACATTTATAAAGGAGAAGAAATAGTAGAAAAAATTTGGTATAAACCTGAGAACTCCTTAAAGTATGAAGTAAAAGAACCAGGTAAATACAAAGTTAAAGCGTATGCTAAAGATGCGAATAAGAAGATAGATTCTGTGTATACAAACGAAGTGACAATAGAAAAGTAATTATATTTTATTCATAGGCTTTAGACAAATAAAAAGGAATACCCATTAACATTTTGGGTATTCTTTTTTGTTTGTCTAAATAGTAATATGCGTTAGAACGCATGGTTTAAAATAAAGAGTGTTAAAGTATTGAGATGATGATTTTTTACCATAAGCACTAAATCTTTTTATTTAGTCCGCAAAAAAAGTGAACATGTAGCATATATCAGTAGTGCGGGCAATACAATGGTATAAACCAAAGCAAAGAGAGTGTTTGAGGTGAGAAATCGTGAATCATTTCATTATAAATCCAAGAATGTTTAACGCTTACAAACAGCACTCACACTTACTTCTTAGTCGTATGCAGCGAGGCTCATTTCACACTTCTCACATCCAATTTAGGGAGGCGAGTGGTGTGCACGATTACATCAAAGAGAGAACTATCAAGATTGGTAAGTATATCGTGGAGACAAGAAAGACAGTGCGTGTCATTGCAAAGGAATTTGGGGTATCAAAGAGTACAGTCCATAAAGATTTAACGGAACGTCTACCAGAAATTAATCCAGAGCTCGCAAATGAAGTGAAAGAAATTCTTGATTATCATAAGTCTATTCGTCATTTAAGAGGCGGAGAAGCAACAAAACAAAAGTATAGAAAAGAAGATGTAGAAAAGCCGGTACGTCAATAAATATGCGATCGCAAACATTCCGTTTCAATTCGGTAATATTTTTCAGAAGAATTCTTTTTGCGAATATTACGTTTCTGTTAAATTTATGATAAAATCAGAAATTAGGTGTAAAAGAATTCGGGTGTAACCTGATTTTGAATATCGAGGAGGAAAAAACGGGAATGTTTGCGCGAGATATCGGAATTGACCTAGGTACGGCTAACGTATTAATCCATGTTAAAGGTAAGGGTATTGTATTAAATGAGCCATCTGTTGTTGCAATTGATCGTAACACAGGTAAAGTATTAGCAGTAGGTGAAGAAGCAAGAAGTATGGTGGGACGTACGCCTGGTAATATTGTAGCAATTCGTCCACTTAAAGATGGTGTAATTGCAGATTTCGAAATTACAGAAGCAATGTTAAAGTATTTCATTAACAAATTGGACGTAAAGAGCTTCTTTTCAAAACCTCGTATTTTAATTTGTTGTCCAACAAATATCACATCAGTAGAACAAAAGGCAATTCGTGAGGCTGCTGAACGTTCAGGTGGTAAAACAGTATTTTTAGAAGAAGAACCAAAAGTAGCCGCAGTTGGTGCTGGTATGGAAATCTTCCAACCAAGCGGTAACATGGTTGTTGATATTGGTGGAGGTACAACAGATATCGCTGTACTATCTATGGGTGATATTGTTACCTCTTCCTCTATCAAAATGGCTGGCGATAAGTTTGATATGGAGATCTTAAACTACGTTAAACGTAAGTATAAGCTGTTAATTGGAGAACGTACTTCAGAAAATATTAAAATTAAAGTTGGTACAGTATTCCCAGGTGCGCGTAGCGAAGAGCTTGAAATTCGCGGACGTGACATGGTAACAGGCTTACCACGTACAATTACAGTATGCTCTGAAGAAATTACAGAAGCACTAAAAGAAGACGCGGCTATCATTGTACAAGCTGCAAAAGGCGTACTAGAGCGCACGCCACCAGAACTATCTGCGGACATCATCGACCGCGGTGTTATTCTAACAGGCGGTGGAGCTTTACTACACGGTATCGACATGCTTCTAGCAGAAGAACTAAAAGTACCAGTATTAATTGCTGAAAACCCAATGCAATGTGTTGCGGTTGGTACAGGTATTATGTTAGAGAATATTGATAAATTACCACGTCGTGCACTAAAATAAAATTAAAAAGTACCTATGCAAAACATGAGAGTGTATTTCATTTTGCATGGGTATTTTTGTTGTTTTATATAATTCCTATATATAAATTTTTTTTCAGGTGAATTCTAATATTATTATTAAATGTGGATTTATGGATTTTAGGAAAGGTATTTAACTCATGAATGTTTCATAGTATTCTTAGATATGTGTAAATCTTACATTTAGATTTTTTTTGATAATATTTGATTTTAAGATTTAAATAACAATGATTGTTTAAGTAATACTAACATCATAAGTGAGCGGAGATTAATTTAGTATGAAAAAAATTTTAATGGTAACACAAAATTTTTATCCGGAAATTGGTAGTGCTTCTAATAGGATGAAAAATATATACTTGGAATTAAATGAACGAGGTTATGATGTCAAGATATTAACTTCTGATCCTAGTTATCCAAATCGTAATTTATACAAAGATTCGAGTTATTGGTATGATGAAAATATAGAAAAAGATATAGTACGTATCCATCCAAAAACACGAAAATATACAAGAAACCTTTTTCGAAGGTTGATGCTGTACATAGAGGTTGCTGTTAGGTTGATTTTGGCAATTTGTAAGGATAAAGAGAAATATGATTATATATTTGTTTCCACACCATCCATCTTTATCCCTGTAGCAGGGATGTTTGCGAAACGAAAAATGAAGGCGAAATTAATTGTAGATGTAAGGGATTTATGGCCGGAATCCTTAATAGGCATAGGTTTTTTTAATAAAAAGTGGATATTAAAATTTGCTTATAAATTAGAGTATAAAATATATCATGCGGCTGATAACATTATTATTAATAGTAAAGGTTTTTATTCTTATATCTCCTCTACAGGTATTGCCCCTAATCGCATTTCATTTATGCCTAATTCTTTAACGGAAAAAGAATTATCTATTGTTCCGAAGAGGAACGACAGTGATAAAGTAACTGTGATTTATACAGGGAATATAGGATTAGCGCAAGATATAGAAAAATTAATTTTGATTGCAGAGTATTTGAAAGAGTATAAGAATATTTCATTTAAGATTATTGGATATGGTTATCAAAAGAGAGAGCTTGGAGAGAGTATCGAAGCAAAGCAACTTCCAAATATGCAATTGATTGAGCCCAAAAATCGTGAAGATACTCTCGCTGAAATTGTTAATGCAGATATAGCATATGTGAGTTTAGTGGAAAAAGATGTATTTAAAAAAGTTCTCCCGGGGAAAGTAATGGATTATATGAGTATGAGAAAACCGATTGTTGCAGATGTTGCTGGTTATGCAAAAGAGGTTGTTGAAGAAGCTCAGTGTGGTTTTGTTACTGAAGATAGAACGGTTGCTGAACTAAGCGATTACATTATCAAGTTAGCACAGGATAAGCAGTTACGAAATCGACTAGGTGAGAATGGATATCAATATGCATTTCGAACATTACGCTGGAAAACAAATATTGAAACTTTATTGAAAATATTGGAGGAAAGAGATGTCACAGAAGAAAGTGTGCATGTTTGTATGGAATCACTTCACAAATGATGCACGTGTATTAAGAGAATGTACAGCCTTGGCGGAATCTGGGTATGAGGTTGATTTAATTTGTATTCACGATTGGAAACAAGAGGATCTTCCTTTATGGGAAAAGCGTCAAGAGGGCTTTACAGTAACTCGTGTGAAGAATAGAGTACCGATATTACAGAAAATATTTGGGGTGGCTAAACGCGTCAAAAGGGTGGCGATGAAAAATATCGCTACAATGACTGTACTTGGTCTATTATTGGCATTAGGAATTTGGAAGTTCCCTATGATAACAGTTAGTTTGCTATTACTAGCTTTATTATTTTCGCAGAGAAAGGTTGCTACTTTATTTGTGAGAGGAGCAATTTTGTTTAGGATGGTTCGAGCAGGATTAAAAAAGAAGTACGATATATATCACTCGAACGATTTAAATACATTACCACAAGGATTTATATGTGCGAAAATATTGAGAAGGAAAAAATTAATTTACGATTCTCATGAAGTACAGACGAGCAGGACAGGATATAACAGTAATATTTATGGGATTATGGAGAAGTTTTTTATTAAATTTTGTGATGTAATGATTATGGAAAATCATACAAGAGCAAAGTATACAGAAGAATTATATGGTTTTTATCCAAAAGTCATTCATAATTATCCATTTGTTTCGCGTCCGGAACTGAGTAAATCAATTGATTTACATGGAATATTAAATGTTTCACGAGATGAACCAATCCTTTTATATCAAGGTGGAATTCAAATTGGACGTGGTCTTGATAAATTGGTACAAGCAGTTCCTTTATTTAAACGGGGTGTAGTGGTATTCATTGGAGATGGCCGAATCAAGCCTGAATTACAACAAATGGTAAAAGATATGAAATTAGAAGAGCGAGTAAAGTTTATACCAAAAGTGCCAGTACAGGATTTAATTCATTATACAAAGAATGCCTATTTAGGATTTCAAGTATTAAATAATGTTTGTTTTAATCATTATTCTGCTTCTTCTAATAAATTATTTGAATATATGATGAGTGGTGTACCTGTAGTTGCATGTAGTTTTCCTGAAATTCAAGGTGTAGTTGAAAAAGAAAACATAGGGGTTTGTGTTGACTCGCATGATCCAGTTTCAATTGCGGATGGGGTAAACTACTTATTAAATAATCAGGGCGATAGGGAAAAAATGATGGTAAATTGTTTAAATGCAAGGGAAAAATATAATTGGCAAAGAGAAAAAATGAATTTTATAAAAATTTATGAAGAAATTATATAAAATTTTTCTGTGCCTAATTGAATAAAATAACGGTTTTTCTTTAGGGATAGTATAGCGATTGAAATGTATAAATTGTATATAATTTTTACAGTATCTTTTTAATTTTATTATAGAATTTTCTAATTGTTTATTTAAATATGGAGGTATAGCTGTGGCAAAAAAAAGGTTTCACCCTAAAAAAGTAACTAATAGTGTAGATAATGAAGAAAGTTCTGTAGAGTTACTGAGTGAATTTTACAAATTATCATCTGAAGTGATAGAAGAAAATGAGAGATTACATCAATATGAAGCTTTTCGTTACGACTATTTACAGTTGGTAGAAAAATATATGAATACAGTAGACGATTTACAGAAAGTTCGAGAGGAAAATAAAGAGTTAAACAAACTTTCAAAAAAACAAGAGAAAGAATTAAAAGTATTGGATAGAAGGTACAAGTCCTTAAGTAACTCGAAATTAGGAAGATTAACTTTATGGTACTGGTCATTTAAGAAAAAGAAGAATAAGGTGGGTAAATGATGAGTGTTTCAACAAAAATCAATCAGCTAATAAGTCTTAGAGAAAAGGTTGCTAAAGATTTAGGATTTTATGTTGACTTTGATTTAGCAAATTCAAGTTGGTCATACTCTAAAAAGGCTGGTCAAATAAAAAAGGTACACAATGGATTATATAGTGTCAAAACAGGTGATAAAGGAGTCTATATTCTTCATAATAATGAAGGAGAGGGATTCTCATCTGCTCCGGAAATGTCTTCATTTACAGTTGAAAATATTCAATCTGTAAATGTAAATATAGAGGGACATCAAAAAGGTTTGCAAGATACTTCTATATATATCTTTTTCTATGGAAAAGAAGGGGTATTAAAACGAGAGACTATAAGATTGAATGAATCTAAGGAATTAACGGTTCCAAGTGGATGTGAAAAAGCTCGCATAGTTTTATTTGTAAAAGGTACTGGTACTTTGCAAATAGATAATGTTTTTATAACAGGTATTCCTCTTGAAATTAAAAGTGATAGATATAATGATGCAAACATATATGCGCTAAGCGATAAAGAGTGGGTTTATGATACTAAAAAGATAACGATGCACGGTGAGCATAAAGGTCAAGCAAATATAACTAAAATTAATACATCAGGGCAAGGAGCATTTCTTTTTCGCAAATTACCATTAAAACAAGAGAAGAAAGAAATCAAAAGCCTGATTATTAAAGTAGCTCAACCTGAAAATAACAAGCTTACAGGTTATGTGAATTTATTAGTACATAATGAACAGGAAGGGATTCAAACTATTAGGATAAGTTTGGGCGAAACTAAAGCAGTGTCCCTAAGAAATAACGATATTTTAGAAGAGACCCTATCCTTTTTTGTAAAGGGTACGGGAACCTTACCTACAAAATGTATTGAGATAGAAATAGCAGATGCAGTGAAGCAAGGTGTAAATTCAGCTATAGATAGTGAAGTTTTTACTCTTAGCCCAAATAGCCTTTTAAAATTAGTTGGGTATGAGACACCACAATCATTAAAAGAGTTAAAAATAGCTTGTATTTTTGATGAGTTTACAATGAATTGCTATAAAAATGAAGTGGATCTCATTACATTTAGACAGGATAATTGGAAGGAAGTATTTTCAATAAATCGACCTCATTTATTATTTGTTGAATCAGCATGGAAAGGAAATGGGGGAGCATGGCAATATAAAATTGCTAAATATAATAATCAGGATAAATCAGAACTAAGAGAGTTAATAAATTGGTGTAGAGAAAATAAAATACCAACGATTTTCTGGAATAAAGAAGATCCAATACATTTTGAAAAGTTTATTGAAACAGCTTCTATGTTTGATCATATTTTTACTACAGATGCAAATGTGATTCCAAGATATAAAGAAGTAGTTAAGCATGAAAATGTATATGCGCTACCATTCTCTATTCAACCAAATCTGCATAATCCAATTCAGTTAATTAATGAGAGACAAGAAGGAGCTGTGTTTGCAGGCTCTTACTACGGTAATCGTCATGAAGCACGTCGTAAAGATATGGATGATCTATTTGAAGTTGGAATGAAACATGGTTTTACAATTTATGATCGAAATTATCATAATGAAAATCCAGATTTTCGATTCCCTATCCAATATCAATCAGCAGTTAAGCCGTCTTTACCATATTCTCAAATTGATCAGGCGTATAAAGGATATAAATTTATGTTTAATGTTAATTCTGTAAAAGAGTCACCGACTATGTTTTCACGTCGTGTGTTTGAAGGATTAGCATGTGGCACACCGATTGTAAGTACGTATTCTGTTGGAATCGATGAAATCTTTGGTTCTGAATTAATCATAATGGATGAAGAACTTGAAAAATTAGAAGAGACATATGTTTCAGTAATTCAAAATTCAATTGAATATAATAAACGCGTATTAGAAGGAATACGTGTGGTTTATGAAAAACATACGTATGAAGAGAGATTGTGGTTTATTCTTGATAAAATAGGGATTGATGTTAAGGAGAGAGACAATCATTCAGTAGGCGTAGTAGCCTTCGTTCAAACAGATAAAGAAGCTGAAAAGGTATATAGTGAATTTCAACGACAAAATTATCAACATAAAAAATTAATTTTAGTAACCGATGTAAATATTAAGGTATATGCAGATGTTATAACTATTAAAAAGTATGAGGTAGAAAGCTTTATAGAAGAAGAGTCTTCATTACAATATTATGCTTTATTTAGTTCAAATAATTTTTATGGTGCTAATTACATTCGAGATTTGGTTATTGCGGCTCAATACTCTAACGCTGAAGTAAACGGCAAAGCTACTTATTATAGTGAAAATGTAGAATCGATGGTTGGTAAAGATGAACAAACTTATACTTATGTACATGATTTAGAGCCAGCGGCTTCTTTAATTAGCCGGGAGGTAATTTTAAATTTAGAACATCAAAAGCGAATGGAACTATTAGAAGAAAAACAATCTATGGACTTTTTATTCAAAATAGGAGTTCGTTTATTTAGTGCCGATAAATATAATTTTGTTAAAAATGTTAGTGATTCAGTATTAGGGAATATTCAGGAAGTTGAATTATAAAAATATTATTCCTACATTCTTTAATCTATAACTGAAAGGATTAAAAGTAATGACAGAACGATTAAAAATTTTATTATATGGTGATGTAGACTTAAATTTAATAGATGGATCAGCTATGTGGTTAGTTTCATTAACTCAAGTTTTACATGAGGATAAAAATATTGATATTGATATACTTCAGAAGCGACCTATTATTAACAATAAGCTGGTCAAGCCTTTATTAAAAAAGGAAAGGGTTAATTTTATTGACCCTTTCTCATGTGCTAAAGGGAATGAAGGATGGTATAAAAGAAAACGTCTACTTGTTGATGATGCTATTCAAAAAATTAAAGAGCAAGAGAAGCAGCATAATTATGATGTGATTTTAGTTCGTGGATTTGAATTAGCGTATAAACTTTCTAAAATACCATTCTTATCAAAAAAGATATACTCGTATATAACAGATTTCCAACATGATAAGGATAAGATTGACGAAAAGCAATTAGAGTCTTTAAAATCCATTTATCATAATTCGCGATACTGTATATGCCAAACACATGAAATGAAAGAATATTTAAACGAAGTATTAGATGTGTCTGGAGAAAAGTTTTTTATTTTGAATCCAATGATTCCTAACATGGATTCTAATAAACCAAATTTTGTTATTGGGAAAAAGTCTTTAATTTATACAGGGAAGTTTGCTAAGGATTGGAATTCAGATGAGATTTTAGAAGCTTTCGCAAAGATTGTGCGAACTAACCATGAATTTCAGTTGGTAGTAGCTGGAGATAAATTTAACCTTCATCCTGAAAATCCAAATTTTAAAGAAGAAGTAACTCAAAAATTGAAAACTTATAAGAATGTAGATTGGGTTGGTGGAGTTACTAGGGAAGAGGTACAAAAATTAATCCAGCAAAGTGATATTGGTATTGGATGGCGAAACAATAGTCTTAATGATAGTTTAGAATTGTCTACAAAAGCATTAGAGTATGGGGCATTGGGAAAACCGGTTATTTTAAATCGTACCCCTATGCATGAAAGACTATTTGGTTCTGATTATCCGTTTTATGCAAATAGTGAAGAAGAATTTGTTTCTTGTATTACGCAGTCTTTAACTAATAATGATATTTATGTAAGTGCAGCTGAAACGGTATATAAGGTTTGTACCGATTTTACGTTTGCCAAAACTTACGAGAGAATATCTCCGTTTCTTTGGGAGGCAAAGAATAAAAGGATTAGGCTTGTGTTTGCTGGCCATGATTTGAAATTTGCCAAAATGTTTATTGATCGTTTTGCATCTAGAACGCGTTATGAAGTAGAGATTGATCAATGGAAGGGACATAGCGTAAATGACGAATCACACAGTACAAACTGTTTAAATTGGGCAGATGTTATTTTTTGTGAATGGGGATTAGGTAATGCAGTTTGGTATTCTAATAGAGTTAGACAAGACCAAACGTTAATTGTAAGAATGCACCTACAGGAAAGAGAGACTAAACACTACTTAAAGTTTAATTATGATGCTATTGATTCAATTATTGCAATTTCTCCATATATTCGTGATGAATTTGTAAATAACTGTGGTATACCAAGTGATAATATGGTCATGATTTACAATGCTGTGAACTGTAAGAAATTTGATTTAGAGAAGTACGAAGATACTCAATTCAATTTGGGGATTACAGGAATTTGTCCATCTCGAAAACGATTAGATCGTGCAATTGATATTTTTGAGAAGCTAAAAGAAAAAGATTCTCGTTATACATTACACATTAAGGGGCAATTACCAACACATTATCCTTGGTTATGGAAAAAAGAAGAAGAAAAAAAATATTATGAACAAGTATTTAAGCGAATTAATAGTAGTAAATGGCGTGATTCTATTATTTTTGATGGGTTTGGAAACGACATGGATACGTGGTTCCAAAAAATAGGCTATATTTTATCAACTAGTGATTTTGAAAGCTTCCATCTTGCTCCAGCTGAAGGAATGGCTTCTGGTGCATTTCCTATAATTATAAGGTGGGAAGGGTGTCATACAATTTATGATGAAGATTTTATTTTCGAGAATGTTGATGAGGCAGCAACCTTCATATTGAAGAGAAATCAAGTTATGGGGCCTAATGATATAGATGTAAGAACTTATGTGAGGCATCGCTTTGATATTGAAAAGATTTTTGGTGATTGGGAAGAATTAATAGCAAGATTAAGATAAAAAGAAGAATGTTAAATGCATATTTATAATAATGCATTTAACATATTTATAATATCTTTAGATAAGATGTTGCTTTTAGTAAATAATAGAATGTATTTAATGATTAAAGTATGAATCATGCCTTATTTTAATGAAAATGAGGAGTTGTTCTTAATGGAATTATATATTCCTACAGGTATGACAGTGGAAAAAGTACAAGCGATTCTTGCGGTCTTGCCGGGAAATAGAAATAAAGATTATGTAAAAGCTGCCAACCTAATGATAGAAAAAAATACTTATATGATTCCTCCATTCGGAAGTAGTTCATATTCTAATTTAATTAATTGGAATGAACCGAGGGAACGGGGATATTTAAGATTAATACACGGTCATACGTTTTTAGGATGCTTAATAGCCGCGTATAATGATACTGGTGATATGAAGTATATAAAAAAATCTATAGAGTTAATTAAAGATTGGATTAATAGTCACGCATTTGAACATCACCGACATTCCATGGCTTTTCATGATGAAACTACAGCGCTGCGTCTACAGTATTGGTTAAGATTCTACATCTTTACACGTCAAGTGTTATCAGAGGAAGAAATTATATTGTTAGAAAAAAGTATGGAAGACACTGCAAAACTTTTATCAGAGGACTTTTTTCATTCTACTAATACAAATCATGGTATGTTTCAAGATAGGGCGCTACTTACTTATGCATCATATTTTAAAGGAGAAAATCCTTCTCTTGAAAAATATATAAAGTTGGCTGTAACACGTTTAAAGGATTATTTTGAAACGGTCTTTACTGAGGAAGGGGTTCATAAGGAGCATTCACCATCTTATCATTTATTAGTAGCTTCTAATATCAAGAAGTTAGCAAACTGGATGAAGGAATTTGATAAGGATGTAAGTTTAATTTTTAATAAGATTTATAAAAAAACAGAAGAATATGCCATACATATTATTCGTCCGGATGGTTCTTTACCACCAATATGTGATACGGAAGCAAATTTAGTGAAAAGTAATTATTGGGATTTATATGAGAGTGATCAGTATCTTTATGCAGTTACTAAGGGGAAAAAGGGAAAGGCCCCTACAGAAGATGATAAGGTATTTCCTAAATCAGGATATGCAATCTTTAGAAATGATTGGAGTAAAGAAGAGAAGGCTACTTATGTTTTATTTACAGCTGCTTATCATGGAGATTACCATAAACATAGTGATGATTTAAATTTATATATTTATTCCGATGGGGAAATTATTACAGAAGCGGGTCCTAATGGATATAATTATAAAGATCCTTTTACTGAATATGCGTATTCATCATTTGCTCATAATACACTGATTGTTGATGGAAAGGGCTTACCTAGAACTGATCGTCAGTATGAAAAAGTCTATTTATCAGATTATGAAATCAACAAAGACAAAGTTGAAGCGTCGGGAATTAACCTACGGTATGCAGGTGTTGAACATAGTCGTACTGTAAGTTACATGAAAGACGAAGAAAAAATAGTAGTGAAGGATTTGGTGAAATCTGATAAACGTCATGAATATAAGTTATTATGGCATGTTGCATCAGATATTATAGTACATGTAAGGGATCGTATTGTTGAATTGTTTCGTAACAACCATAAAGTAATGGAAATAGAAGTAACTACAGTTACTGGCGTTAGTATACGGGCATTAAGTGAACAAACAAAGCCTCAGGTGAGTGGTTGGGTATTTCCAAAAATGGGGGAAAGACGAGGTACCACGACAATTGAGGTGGATATTAGTGGTTCTAATGTAGAGTGTATAACAGAATTTCGATTAAAGGATTTTAAATTAGGTAGAGACGATTTGCTTCCCTATAATTTAGAGAAAACATTCATGAGTACACGTAGTTTAAGGTATCATTTTGAGGAAGCTAAGAATCCGAAACACAAAAATAAATTATTTGTTGTTTTTTCCGCTATGGCACCGGAATATAAGTTTGCTTTCAACTATATGAGATCTTTAAAGGACGTAGATGTTAATAAGTTATTTATTTTAGATGACTTTGGGGATCAGGGTGCTTATTATTTAGGGAATAAGAGAGATCATGCTATTGAAACTGCAGTATCTTCGTTAATTCAATATATTATGGCTAAACATAAGATTTGTCATGGACAGGTTACTACAATAGGATCCTCAAAAGGAGGATATGCAGCAGTCTACTTTGCACTAAAATACTATTTTGGAAATGTTATAGCTGGTGCACCACAGAGTAAGCTTGGACATTTTTTAATTAATCAAGCTAATCATAAAAATATAGCAAGGTATATTGCAGGTGGGGATGAAGAGTCAGATTGCTTTTATCTGGATCAATTAGTATTTCAGTTATTAACTCAGCCCAATGAAGTTTCACCTAGCATAAATCTTGTAGTGGGAACAAAAGATCATCACTATTTGAACCACGTAATGCCTTTATATGAAATGTTGGTTGAAAATGGATATGAAGTTCAACTTGAAATAGAAGAAGATTTAACTCATGCAGATTTAAAAGTACATTTTCCACTTTATTTACAAAATAAAGTAGAAGAAATTCTAGATAAAAAACAATCTTCTTTATCTAACGTTGAAGAACCTATTATCCATTCGATTGACATTAGGTATATAGAAGGAAGTAATATTATTTTGACATGCGATGCCACGGGAAGTAATATACAATACGCATATTACGTTTATAAAGATGGTCATACAATTGATAAGTTTATGTATACTATGAAATCACACCTATATTATGAATTAAAAGATTTAGGTGAATATATGTTTAAAGTTTTTGTTAAAGATCAGTACAATAGAATTATTACAAAAACTTTCAAATTTGGTAAAGTATAATTAAAGATGTTATTACTAGTTTTTTAATAATCTATTAATAAAATAATATATTTATAAGATTGGGGAAAGTAATTATGAAAATTTGTACAATGGGACTAGGTTATATCGGATTACCGACATCAGCAATGTTTGCAAAATACGGAACAGAGGTAGTAGGTGTAGACATTCATCAGAAAGTAGTAGATAAGCTGAATAATGGGGAAATTCATATTGAAGAACCAGGTCTTGGAGAAGTTGTAAAGGAGGTAGTTGCAAATGGAAAATTCCGTGCATCTTTAACGCCAGAAGAGGCAGATGCATTTATTATTTCTGTTCCAACACCAAATCATGATGATGAACATAAGTCTTGTGATTTATCATATGTTTTAACAGCTACAGAAAAAGTATTGCCATTTGTAAAAAAAGGAAATGTTATCATTGTCGAGTCTACAATTGCACCACGTAGTATGGATGATTATGTAAAACCTTTAGTGGAAGAAGCTGGATTTAAAGTTGGAGAGGATATTTACCTTGTTCATTGCCCAGAGCGAGTTCTTCCAGGACAAATTTTACATGAGTTAGTACACAATAATCGTATTGTGGGGGGCGTAACTCCTGCTTGTGCAGAAGCGGGTGCTCGTGTTTATGGTGTGTTTGTAGAAGGCGAAATTATTAAAACAAATGCAAAAACAGCAGAAATGTCGAAGCTTATGGAAAATACATTCCGTGATGTAAATATTGCGCTTGCAAATGAGTTAACAAAAGTGTGTAATTCACTAGATATCAATGTATTAGATGTAATTGAAATGGCTAATAAACATCCACGTGTAAACTTACACTATCCAGGCCCTGGGGTAGGTGGACACTGTTTAGCAGTTGATCCGTATTTTATTGTTGCCAAAGCACCTGAGTTAGCAAATATTATAAAATTGTCTCGTGAAACAAATGTTTCTATGCCGCATTATGTGACTGAAAAAGTAAAAGAATTGCTTGCAGGTGTTGAAAATCCAAAGGTAGCAGCATTTGGTGTGACGTATAAAGGAAACGTAGATGATATGCGTGAAAGTCCAGCAATGGATGTAATTGATTTAATCCGAAATGAAGGAATCACAGTTTCAGCGCATGATCCGCATGTAGAATCTGATTTCTTTGAATTACATTCTGCAGAAGAAGCTGTTAAGGATGCCCATTTAATTCTTGTATTAACAGATCATGATGAATTTAAAACAATGAATTATGAATCATTGGCACCATACATGGCGAAAACTGTTGTTTTTGATACACGTAATTGTGTACAAGCAGTGTCAACTGATGAAATGAAAATCATCAATTTTGGTACTTTATATGAGGCATTGAATAAAAATGTGATGATGGTATGAAATCGTTAAAAACCATTATTAAAGAACAATATGAAAATCTATATTTAATCCGGAGATTATCATTATATGAATTAAAACAAGCTTATGCAGGTAATTTATTAGGATTATTATGGGTGTTTTTGAATCCTTTATCACAAATTGGTGTGTATTGGTTAGTGTTTGGATTAGGGATTAGAGGAGGAGCGCCAGTACATGGCGTTCCTTACTTTGTTTGGCTAGTTTGTGGGTTAGTTACATGGTTTTTTGTAGGAACAACAATTACTCAAAGTGCTAATTCAATATATAGCAGGCTTAATACTGTATCTAAAATGAATTTTCCATTGAGTATTATTCCTACATATGTGGTAATCTCACAATTATATACACATTTGATTTTAATTATATTTGCATTGGTTATTGTTATTTTTAATTTGGGGTTTAGTACAATCAATATATTAGAATTATTGTATGGATTAGTTACGTCTACTGTCTTTTTAATAGCGTTATCTTTTTTAACATCGACATTATCGACTATGTTAAGGGATATTCAATTATTAATTCAATCCGTAACACGTATGTTGTTCTTTTTAACACCTATTTTTTGGGAACCTAAGGAAAATATGTCGAGTTTATTATTATTTATTATTAAGATCAATCCGCTATATTATATAGTGGAAGTATATCGTGGAGCTCTAATTTATAATGATACGTCTATAGTTTTATCATGGTACACATTATACTTTTGGGGAACTGTAACCATATTGTTTCTTGCTGGATCTATGCTTCATATTCGATTCCGCAAGCAGTTTGTTGACTACTTATAAAAGGTGAATGATTCAATGAATTATAAAGTTAAGTTTGAACATGTTACAAAAAAGTACAAGCTGTACAACAAGCCCTTTGATAAGCTTAAGGATTTATTTTTTAGGAGCAAAGATGGAGAATATCATTATGCTTTGAATAATATTTCTTTTGAAGTGCCAGAGGGGGAAATTGTTGGAATTGTAGGTTTAAATGGTTCTGGTAAGAGTACACTGTCGAATTTAATTGCTGGTGTTACGATGCCTAATAAAGGAACAGTGGATATTAAAGGTTCAGCCGCATTGATAGCAATTTCTTCAGGGCTTAATGGTCAATTAACAGGGGTTGAAAATATCGAATTAAAAGGTTTAATGATGGGGATTACAAAAGAGAAGATTAAGGAAATTATTCCTGAAATCATTGACTTTGCTGATATTGGAAAGTTTATGTATCAACCTGTCAAAACTTATTCAAGTGGAATGAAATCCCGACTAGGATTTGCGATATCAGTTCATATTAATCCTGATATTTTAGTGATAGATGAGGCACTTTCTGTTGGTGACCAAACGTTTACGAAAAAGTGCCTAGATAAGATGAATGAATTTAAAGAACAAGGGAAAACAATTTTCTTTATTAGTCATTCGCTTTCTCAAGTGAAAAGTTTCTGTACAAAAGCAATTTGGCTTCACTATGGTCAAGTAAAAGAATACGGGGATATAAAAGAGATAGTCGATCATTATAATGAATTTCTGAAGAAATATAATCAAATGAGTGTTGAGGAAAGAAAAAACTTAAGAGAAGAACAAATATCTCAATTTCAACATGGCTTATTGCAAGGGAATCAAACCAGTAGCGAGAAAAAACGTAAAAAAGGGAAAAATACACGCCGGAAGTTTAAAAGGAAGAGTCGTCTGATTACAGGAGTCTGTATAGCTCTATTAGCAGGTATAATTTCCACAGGCTTGTATTATAAAAATTTACTACCATTCAACAATGAAAATAAATATACTGAAAAAATTGTTTCAAATAAGAATGTGACTGAAAATAAGCAAATGGTAAAGAAGGAAAAAGAAGAAGCGAAGTATATGGTAAACAGTAATGAAATCAGTATTCGTGAAGAAGCAGATGCAAGCAGTAAACGATTAGCTGTAGCAAACTTCGGGGATATTTTTACCATATCTGATAATAATAAAAGCGAGAAAAAAGATGTTGAATGGATACAAGTAAAACTATCAGATGGTGAAATTGGATGGATAAATACAAAGTATATTGAACCGTTTAAATCGAATAATAACATAATTGAGGACGCCAAGTTAGCGGATGTAACTGCGTTGTTAAAACGTGTATATGGAGGGAATATGGAAAGTGCTCCTACTTATTTTGGTAAAACAATAAATGAGTTAAAGGAAACTTATCCTAAACCTTTAAATCCATTACCGAGTATGATGGGAAAAACGATTGTTAAAGATGGCAATATTCAATTTGGCATTTCACAAGATAAGGTAGTGGAGGTTGTATTCCAAGATATTTCAATGTCGATTGCAAAGTTACATGAATTATTAGGAAAAGAAAGCTTAAGTAATGATGTAGAGAAAAACTACTTTTATGAAACAAAAAGTTACTATATTGCAGCCCGTTCAGATCAGACGCATAAAGAAATTCAATCTATATCAATTGTAAAGAAATGATTAATAATAAAAAGAGCCAAATCGCATATGATTTGGCTCTTTTTTATTTACTTATTGAAGTGTTGTAAAATTGCTTCTACAATACGCTCTGATGCACGGCCATCACCGTAAGGATTAGATGCTTTTGACATCTTATCATGAGCTTCTTTATCTGATAACAATTCATCAGCAAGACCAAAAATTGTCTCTTCGTCTGTTCCTGCTAATTTCAATGTACCTGCTTCAATACCTTCTGGGCGCTCCGTTGTATCACGAAGAACAAGAACCGGTACACCTAATGACGGCGCTTCCTCTTGTACACCACCAGAATCAGTTAACATT
>NZ_JBTGPA010000012.1:0-705 GCF_054326875.1 Bacillus sp. BC08
GCTTCAAGGTGGAAAAGAATTTAAAACAGAAGAAGTAAAAGCAGATAAAGAAGGAAACTGGAACTTCAGCTTCAAAGATCTACTGAAGTATGATGGACAAGGAAATGAAATCAAGTACACAGTAAGTGAAGTGAAAGTAGACGGCTACGAGACAAAAGTAGAAGGAACGACAATCACGAATACTTACAAAAATACTGATAAAACAGAAGTAAATGGTAAGAAAGTCTGGGAGGACTACAACAACAAATTCAACACACGTCCAGGAAGCATCAAGGTACAACTGCTTCAAAATGGAACAGAATTTAAAACAGAAGAAGTAAAAGCAGATAAAGAAGGAAACTGGAACTTCAGTTTCAAAGATCTACCAAAGTACGATGGAGCAGGAAATGAATTTACGTACACAGTAGATGAAGTGAAAGTTGAAGGTTATGAAACAAAAGTAGAAGGAACGACAATCACGAACACATACAAGAATACGGACAAAACAGAAGTAAGTGGTAAGAAAGTCTGGGAAGACTACAATAATAAATTCAACACACGTCCAGGAAGCATCAAGGTACAACTGCTTCAAGGTGGAAAAGAATTTAAAACAGAAGAAGTAAAAGCAGATAAAGAAGGAAACTGGAACTTCAGCTTCAAAGATCTACTGAAGTATGATGGACAAGGAAATGAAATCAAGTACACAGTAAGTGAAGTGAAAGTAGA
>NZ_JBTGPA010000013.1:0-679 GCF_054326875.1 Bacillus sp. BC08
TCGAACCGGCGATCTCCTGCGTGACAGGCAGGCATGTTAACCACTACACCACGGGACCATTTGGTTGCGGGGACAGGATTTGAACCTGCGACCTTCGGGTTATGAGCCCGACGAGCTACCGTGCTGCTCCACCCCGCGATGATAAAATATTTAATTTAGAAAAAATGGAGGAGGTAGAGGGATTCGAACCCCCGCGCGACTCTCGCCGCCTGTCGGTTTTCAAGACCGATCCCTTCAGCCGAACTTGGGTATACCTCCGAGATAGAAACGTCTAATGGTGGACCTTGTAGGACTCGAACCTACGACCGGACGGTTATGAGCCGTCTGCTCTAACCAGCTGAGCTAAAGGTCCTTTATGGTAGCGGCGGAGGGGATCGAACCCCCGACCTCACGGGTATGAACCGTACGCTCTAGCCAGCTGAGCTACACCGCCATAAATGATATTAAAAAAGTGGAGCCTAGCGGGATCGAACCGCTGACCTCCTGCGTGCAAGGCAGGCGCTCTCCCAGCTGAGCTAAGGCCCCATGTTTTTGGAAAATCGGGAAGACAGGATTTGAACCTGCGACCCCCTGGTCCCAAACCAGGTGCTCTACCAAGCTGAGCCACTTCCCGTTAATAAAAGCGCGCCCGAGAGGAGTCGAACCCCTAACCTCTTGATCCGTAGTCAAACGCTCTATC
>NZ_JBTGPA010000014.1:0-651 GCF_054326875.1 Bacillus sp. BC08
GTCGAACCGGCGATCTCCTGCGTGACAGGCAGGCATGTTAACCACTACACCACGGGACCATTTGGTTGCGGGGACAGGATTTGAACCTGCGACCTTCGGGTTATGAGCCCGACGAGCTACCGTGCTGCTCCACCCCGCGACAATATAATATTTTAAAAAAATGGAGGAGGTAGAGGGATTCGAACCCCCGCGCGACTCTCGCCGCCTGTCGGTTTTCAAGACCGATCCCTTCAGCCGAACTTGGGTATACCTCCATGAAGGAAAAAAATAAATATTTTATTATTTATGTCTAAACCATTTAAAAAGAAAATGGAGGAGGTAGAGGGATTCGAACCCCCGCGCGATTCTCACCGCCTGTCGGTTTTCAAGACCGATCCCTTCAGCCGAACTTGGGTATACCTCCGAGACATATAATAAATAAAGTGGAGCCTAGCGGGATCGAACCGCTGACCTCCTGCGTGCAAGGCAGGCGCTCTCCCAGCTGAGCTAAGGCCCCATGTTTTTGGGAATATCGGGAAGACAGGATTTGAACCTGCGACCCCCTGGTCCCAAACCAGGTGCTCTACCAAGCTGAGCCACTTCCCGTTAATAAAAGCGCGCCCGAGAGGAGTCGAACCCCTAACCTCTTGATCCGTAGTCAAACGCTCTATC
>NZ_JBTGPA010000015.1:0-435 GCF_054326875.1 Bacillus sp. BC08
ACTTGAACCCCCAACCTACTGATTACAAGTCAGTTGCTCTACCAATTGAGCTAAGTCGGCTAAATGGTGGAGGATGACGGGATCGAACCGCCGACCCCCTGCTTGTAAGGCAGGTGCTCTCCCAGCTGAGCTAATCCTCCAAATTGCCTGGCAACGTCCTACTCTCACAGGGACAAGGTCCCAACTACCATCGGCGCTAGAGAGCTTAACTTCCGTGTTCGGTATGGGAACGGGTGTGGCCTCTCTGCCATCATTACCAGACTGTATTCATTTAAGACAAGAATTATTGTAACTCATTTAACTTTTAAAGTCAACAAGTTTTTTATATTCTTTCAAAACTAGATAACATTTGCTTCATATTATATGGTTAAGTCCTCGATCTATTAGTATTCGTCAGCTCCACATGTCACCATGCTTCCACCTCGAACCTATCAA
>NZ_JBTGPA010000016.1:0-1549 GCF_054326875.1 Bacillus sp. BC08
TTATAAACAATAAAGAACGACCCTTATGAGTCGTTCTTTATCACTTTATTATAATCCCCTGCGATATAAAAGATTCTTGCTTCTCCTTAGAATCTATATCTTTAGCATATACCGATACATTATAATTACCGTTTTTATTCGGCGTATACTTAAACACATTTGTTTTACTATAATCTTGCGCAATTCGCCATTTACCATCTTCTTTTACCCAAAATTGATATACTGGCTGGCTACTTCCCGCTGCTTTTGCTGTAAATGTTATTGTTTGACCTACTTTTGGTACTTCTATGTCTCTATTCAATTCTACAGCTGTTACTTTTTCTAAAAGTTTCACTTTGAAGCTATGTACTTGTATTGCTTCTTGCTTCGTCTTTGCATCCGCATCTTTAGCATATACCGATACATTATAATCACCATTTTTGTTCGGTTTATACTTAAATACATTTGTTTTACTATAATCTTGTACCATTCGCCATTTACCATCTTCTTTTACCCAAAATTGATATACTGGCTGGCTACTTCCCGCTGCTTTTGCTGTAAATGTTATTGTTTGACCTACTTTTGGTATTTCTACATCTCTATTCAATTCTACAGCTGTTACTTTTTCTAAAGGTTTCACTTTAAAGCTATGAACTTGCATTGCTTCTTGCTTTGCTTTAGAACCTGCTTCTTTAGCATATACCGATACATTATAATCTCCATCTTTGTTCGGTTTATACTTAAATACATTTGTTTTACTATAATCTTGTACCATTCGCCATTTACCATCTTCTTTTACCCAAAATTGATATACTGGTTGGCTACTTCCTTTCGCCTTTGCTGTAAAAGTTATTATTTGACCTAATTTCGGGGTTTCTAAATCTCTTGTTAACTCTACTTGATTTACTTGACCGTCCACTTTAAAAGTCTTAAGTGGGTATTTTTCCCATTCTCCATATATTCTCAATGCATTCCCTGCACGATCTAATATAGTTATGGAATCATAAGTCCATTCTCCACTCTCCGAAAGCTCTGGGATATTAATAGTTTTTGCCCACCTACCTTTTTCATCACGTTCAAAAATAGATACGCTTTCGGTTTTATTTTTTGACGGATTAATAAGTGTAACAAAGATCTCTTCAATGCCCGAATCCGCATCCTCTGCATCTACATACATTTCTATGGATTCGCCTGCTTTTACTATATTCTTATTAAATGTAATATTCTTCAATACAGGAGGAGCTGTATCCCATTTCGTTTGACCTTCCACTTTAAAAGTCTTAAGTGGGTATTTTTCCCATTCTCCATATATTCTCAATGCATTCCCTGCACGGTCTAATATAGTTATGGAATCATAAGCCCATTCTCCACTCTCCGAAAGCTCTGGGATATTAATAGTTTTTGCCCACCTACCTTTTTCATCACGTTCAAAAATAGATACGCTTTCGGTTTTATTTTTTGACGGATTAATAAGTGTAACAAAGATCTCTTCAATACCCGAATCCGCATCCTCTGCATCTACATACATTTCTATGGATTCGCCTGCTTTTACTACATTCTTATTAAATGT
>NZ_JBTGPA010000017.1:0-307 GCF_054326875.1 Bacillus sp. BC08
AGTGAAAGCTGATGAAAAAGGAAACTGGAATTTCAGCTTCAAAGATCTACCGAAGTATGATGGACGAGGAAATGAAATCAAGTACACAGTAAGTGAAGTGAAAGTAGACGGCTACGAGACAAAAGTAGAAGGAACGACAATTACGAATACTTACAAAAATACTGATAAAACAGAAGTAAATGGTAAGAAAGTCTGGGAAGACTACAACAACAAATTCAACACACGTCCAGGAAGCATCAAAGTTGAATTGCTTCAAGATGATAAAGTGATACAAGACACGACAGTGAAAGCTGATGAAAAAGGAAAC
>NZ_JBTGPA010000018.1:0-247768 GCF_054326875.1 Bacillus sp. BC08
AATGTTAACTGATTCTGGTGGTGTACAAGAGGAAGCGCCGTCATTAGGTGTACCGGTTCTTGTTCTTCGTGATACAACGGAGCGCCCAGAAGGTATTGAAGCAGGTACATTGAAATTAGCAGGAACAGACGAAGAGACAATCTTTGGTCTTGCTGATGAATTGTTATCAGATAAAGAAGCTCATGATAAGATGTCAAAAGCATCTAATCCTTACGGTGATGGCCGTGCATCAGAGCGTATTGTAGAAGCAATTTTACAACACTTTAATAAGTAAATAAAAAAGAGCCAAATCATATGCGATTTGGCTCTTTTTGTTATTGCTGATTTCTCATAATCCACTCTGCATGAGCATTCGTAGAAGGAGGTGGCTCAGTTGGTGTTTTGTTCTGATTCTGATTCGTTTCTTTCTTTGCTTTTTCGTCAGAGTTAGAATTTGAAGAAGGATTTGATTCGGTTTTTGTAGTTGGATTTTCTTGCGTGTTTGCTGTTTCGCCTAATTCTTTTTTAATTTCGTTACGTACTGTCTCTACACCGATTGGATCTGGAAGGAAGTAATAAATACCACCTATTTTTTTGTCTTCTCCTTCAAGTTTGAACGTTTGTATTGTAGAAGGGTCAAACCCAGACAATTTATTGTAAAGAGCAAGTCCGTCTGAAATAGGAATGTCAGTTTTTATATATTTTCCAACGACTGCCGTTAAATCTTTAATTTTAAATACGGTAGAGGCTGAATTTAGTTTTTGAGCAACAGCTGCTAGTAATTGTCTTTGTCTAGCGGCCCGACCATAATCGCCGTTTGGATCCTGTTTTCGCATACGTACGTATGCAAGTGCTTCTTCTCCATTTAAGTCTTGTTGTCCTTGTTTAAATTCGATTTTTTTGTAGTAATCCACGTCCGAACGCTCCCAAAAATCGAATGGGACATCAACGGTAACACCGCCAACAGCATCAACAATACCTTTAAAGCCTTGGAAATCAATTTTAAGATAATGGTCTACAGGAACTTTTAGAAAACCTTCGACTGTTTTGATTGCCATTTCTTCTCCGCCGTAAGCATGCGCAGCGTTAATTTTGTCCTCTTTGTTCTTACCAACAATTGGAACGCGACTATCACGAGGGATACTCATAAGCGAAATCTTTTTCGTTTTAGGATTGACTGTCGCAAACATTAATGAATCTGTACGACCGTTTTGACCGTCCGTTGCATAATCTTCTATACCCATAATGAGGAGTGTAAAAGGCTCCTTTGTAATTTCTACATCTTCGGTTCTCAAGTCCGATTTTTGACGAGTAAAACCACTATACATCCCCATGAGAGAAGAGTAGGAATTCAATATATAAAGTCCTACACCACCAAATAAAAATACGAAAATAAGGAAGTAGAAAAACTTTCTTCTTCGTTTCTTTTTTATTCTGCTATTTTGGAGATGATAATAACGTTCTTCCATATATAATCTCCTTAGTTCATTTGTAGGGAAGTAATTCACTACATTAATCTTTAGAGGTGATAATATAGTTATTCTTAGATAACATCTTGTTCTAAGTACAACATATCTCCTTCTGTAATTGTACATTTCCCATTTGTTAATTCAATCATCCAATCTGTGAATGCTTGTTTTCCGTCTTCTTCTACATACGTATCAAATGTGACATTTTCTAGGTAATGTATATCTTTAATGGCATATTTCGAATTGCGTAATTCATTTTCAATTTTGCCAAGTAATGTGTAATCAATTTCGGTCTGCATAACACGCATTAGTTTTCGCTGAACGACACCAACATGATTAATACCCTCACTTGTACATTTTCCATATGCGCGAATTAATCCACCTGCGCCAAGTTTGATGCCGCCAAAATAGCGAGTAACGACAACGACGGTATCTTTTAAACCGCGTTTTTTTAGTACCTCTAACATAGGTACGCCAGCTGTGCCGCTAGGTTCTCCATCATCATTTGCTTTTTGGATCTGATCTTGTTCGCCAATCAAATACGCAGAACAATTATGTGTGGCATTCCAATTTTGTTTTTTTATTTTTTGTATAAACTCTTGAGCTTCTTCCTCGGTTGTAGCTCGGCTAATATAACAGATAAATCTTGATTTTTGAATGACAATTTCGTGCTCACCGTAGTCTTTGATTGTTAAATATTGTAATAACACTCGTATACGCCCCTATCTATCAAAATGACTAGTACTTTACATTTTAAAAGCGAGCGTTTTTATATTCAAACATTTTTTATAAATAAGTTGAAATTTTTGATGAGTATTTCACCTTTTTGTTGTAATTTGTCGAGATGGTGAGTATAATTTCAAATCGGCATTTTCATGTATGGATGCACCATTTTTAGTTTTCGTGTAAACTTAGGGAATAAAAACTTTTTTATAAGGCAGGTACGCAAATGAAAACAGCTATTGTTACTGATAGTACAGCATATATACCGAAGCATATTCGTGATGAACTCAATATATATATGATTCCATTAAACGTTGTATTTGGAACGGAATCTTATCAAGAAGAAGCTGAAATTTCAGTAGATGATTTCTATGTAAAAGTACGTGAGCAAGAAGAACTTCCGAAAACTTCTCAGCCAGCAATCGGAAAGTTTGTTGAGTTATTTGAAGAACTATCGAAGGATTATGATGCGGTTATTAGTATTCATCTTTCAAGTGGGATTAGTGGTACATATCAAACGGCAACGACAGCTGGGCAGATGGTAGAGGGTATTGATGTATATACGTACGACTCTGAAATTAGCTGTGAAGTACAAGGATTCTATGTGCGTGAAGGAGCGAAATTAGCAAGCGAAGGAAAGGATCCGAAAGAGATCATTGCCCGTTTTGATGAAATGAAGCAAACGATGGACGCTTATTTTGTAGTAGATGATTTACATCATTTACAACGTGGAGGACGATTAAATAGTGCGCAAGCCTTCATTGGTAGTTTGTTACAAGTGAAGCCCGTTTTATATTTTAGAGATAAAATCATTATTCCATTTGAAAAAATTCGTACACGTAAAAAGGCGTTAAAACGAATTGTTGAAATTTTTGATGAGCAAGCAAGTAAAGGTGTACCTATGGAAGCAGTTATCATTCATGCACAACGTGAAGAGGAAGCGAATGAATGGAAGGCTGAATTAGAAGCAAAATATCCTCATGTCACAATCCGCACAGGTTATTTCGGTGCTGTAATTGGAACGCATTTAGGTGAAGGTGCACTAGGTCTTGGATGGTATACGAAGTAATAAGATATAAAAAGCTCTCTTTTTGAAGAGGGTTTTTTTACGGATATTTTACGTGTAGTTGACAAGTTAATATTTGGAAATGATAGAATGTACGTAAAATAAAATAATGAGGAAAGTTTTATAACTTACTTTTTACAAGAGACTATATTATAATGGAAGAGAGGTGAAACATATGGAGCATAATTCTTGTTTATGTCCAAAGTTTGAGTCAGCTTTTACTTTGCTTAGTAAAAAATGGACTGGTTTAATTATTAAATCTTTGCTTGAAGAGTCAAAACGTTTTAGAGAAATTGCAGATATTATACCAAATATGAGCGATCGTATGTTGTCAGAGCGTTTAAAGGAATTGGAAAGCGAAGGCATTGTAGTTCGTAATGTTTATCCAGAAGTACCAGTTCGAATCGAGTACGGCTTAACTGAAAAAGGAAAAGCATTAGAAAGTGTTATGGATGAAGTTCAAAATTGGGCTGAGAAATGGATGAAATAACGTTTTGATTTCATTTGTATTGGTGTATTTAACAAAACGTAAGGGAAACCTTGCGTTTTTTTTTGCTTATAAAAAGCTTTTAAAATTCTACACATATATACAAAAATATGCATATTTTGCGATAGAGTTACATGTAATATTACATTTGTTTTACAATAGCGTAACATTAGCAAAAAAAATCCCGAATTATGGTATAAATTTTATAGGTTATATACGGAAAAAGACAAAAGAAAGCGGTGTAAAAAATAAAATGAAAAAGCTAAAAATGGCATCTTGCGCATTAGTTGCAGGGTTAATGTTTTCAGGACTAACACCAAATGTATTTGCAGAAGATAAAATTTCTGACGTGAAATCACAAATTAATACACAAAATGACACTTTACATAAACAACAACAAGAACGTGATGAATTACAAAAACAAATGAATGACTTAAACAAAACAATTCAAGGTTTAGATAAGTCTGTTCAAGAGAATACTTCAAAGCTTGATGAAACAACGAAAAAAGTTGCTGATACTGAGAAATTAATCGAAAATAAAAATAAAGATATTGCAGAACTACAAACGAAAATTGCAAAACGTGAAGAGTTATTAAGAAAACGTTTAGTTGCACTTCAAGAGCAACCAAACACAAATGTTGTAACAGAAGTTCTTGTAAACTCTAAAAACGTTGCAGATTTAGTTGATCGTTTAGCTTCTGTTTCTAAAATTCTTGAGTCTGATGAAGATATCATGAAAACACAACAAGAAGATCAAGCGAACGTGAAAAAAGATGTTGAAACGGTAAAAACAAAGCAAAAAGAATTAAAAGAAGCACAAGCTCAAATTGAAACTGCTAAGAAAGAACTTGACGCTGAAAAAGCGAAAAAATCAACAGCAGTAAATGATTTAAGCGGTAAAATGGATACAGTTGTAACTTCAATGACAAGTACGGAAAGTCAATTGAAAGATCTTGAAAAACAAGCACTACAATTACAACGTATTGCTGAACAAGAAGCACAAGAAAAAGCTGCACAAGAAGCTGCTGCTCAAAAGCAAGCAGAGCAAGCTGCTAAAGATGCGCAAGCTCAGTCAGCACAGGCTCAACCAGCACAAGCGGCACCAGCTCAGCCAGCAGCACCAGCTCAAAAAGAAGAACCTAAAAAAGAAGAGCCTAAAAAAGAAGCACCTAAGCAAGAAAAGAAACAAGCAGAGCCAGCACCAACTCCAAATGCGGGTGGCGTAATTGGTAAAGCGCAAGGCTACTTAGGTTTACCATATGTTTGGGGAAGTGCATCTCCATCAAACGGTGGTTTTGACTGTAGTGGATTCATTTCTTACATCTATGGTGTAGGACGTCAAGACGTTGCAGGTTACTGGAACTCAGTTTCTAAAGTAAGTAGCCCACAACCTGGAGATTTAGTATTCTTCCAAGGCACTTATAAACCAGGTCCATCTCACATCGGTATTTACGTTGGGAATGGCCAAATGATTCATGCTGGTGATAAAGGGATTGCTTACGCTAGCTTAAGCAGTAGTTATAATCAAAAACATTTCTTAGGTTATGGAAGATTATAAGATTATAATTTAATAAAAAAACGTGTATAAAGTCGATAGCTTACTATTTTATAAGTAGGTTATCGGCTTTTTTGAGTTTTTACGAGATTATGAGAAGGGTTTATAGTAGTGCTGGAGGTGGTTGCTGATGTTAGCAGGGAAACAGTTACTATTAGAGGAACTCTCTTCAGATTTAAGGGATACATTACATGATTTGAAAAAGAAGAGGAAGGTCGTATGTGTACAAGGCGTAACAAAAAAGTCTTCTAAATATATATGTCAGCGCTGTGGAAATATAGAGCAACGACTATTTGCATCATTTTCATGTAAAAGATGTAGTAAAGTGTGCACGTATTGCAGGAAGTGTATCACGATGGGGAGAGTTAGTGAATGTGCTGTACTCGTTCGTGGGATCGCTGAAAGAAAAGGTGAAAAAGGTTTAAATTCGTTACAGTGGAACGGAACTTTGTCTACTGGTCAGGAGTTGGCGGCGCAAGGTGTTATAGAAGCTATTAAGCAGAAAGACTCTTTTTTTATTTGGGCTGTGTGCGGGGCTGGAAAAACAGAAATGTTGTTTTACGGTATTGCAAAGGCACTTCAAAAGGGAGAAAGAGTTTGTATCGCAACGCCAAGAACAGATGTTGTACTAGAATTAGCGCCGAGATTACAAAAAGTGTTTCCAAATGTAAATGTAGCGTCCTTATACGGAGGAAGTGAAGATAGGGACAAAGATGCAGCGCTAGTCGTTGCAACGACTCATCAACTGTTACGTTACTATAGAGCGTTTCATGTCATGGTTGTAGATGAGATAGATGCCTTCCCGTATTATGCAGATCAAATGTTACAGTATGCAGTGCAACAAGCGACGAAAGAGAAAGCAGCGCGTATTTATTTAACGGCGACTCCTGATGAAAAGTGGAAGCGTAATTTCAGAAGTGGGAAACAAAAGGGTATTATTGTCTCAGGGCGATATCATCGTCATCCGTTACCAGTTCCTCAATTTTGCTGGTGCGGAAGTTGGAAGAAAAGCCTCCATCATAAAAGAATTCCTCGAGTGTTACTACAATGGTTAAAAATGTACGTAAGCAAAAAGTACCCCATTTTTTTATTTGTTCCCCATGTGCGATATATAGAAAAAATGAGCCTGATATTGAAAGGATTGGATCATAGAATTGATGGTGTACATGCAGAAGATCCGATGAGAAAAGAAAAAGTAGCAGCTTTCAGAAAGGGAGAAATTCCATTATTAGTTACAACGACAATTTTAGAGAGAGGAGTAACTGTGAAGAATTTACAAGTTGCGGTGTTAGGGGCGGAAGAAGAAATCTTTTCAGAAAGTGCGCTCGTACAAATTGCAGGCCGAGCAGGTCGTAGTTTTGAAGAACCATATGGCGAGGTCGTTTATTTTCATTGCGGTAAGACAGAGGCGATGGTACGCGCGAAAAAACATATTCAAAGTATGAACAAAAAGGCGAAAGAACAAGGATTAATCGATTAATGCATTGTCTACTTTGCGATGAGTATATATTGGAAACAGTTAGTTGGTACACCTTCTTTGTAAAGCCTCATAAAAAATATATATGTGATAGATGTGAGCAGAAACTTTCCTATATTATAGGAGACATTTGTATGGAATGTGGGCGACCTTTAGAGGGCTTGCCTTCCGAATATAAAGAAAATGATATTTGTGTAGATTGCATAAGATGGATAAACAAGGAGAAATATCGTCCTTTTAAAAATCGTTCTTTGCACGTGTACGATGATGAGATGAAAGAAATAGTAGCACAGTTTAAGTTTCGGGGGGATGCGGAGTTAGTTCATATTTTTCATCGATCTTTTCGGGAGTTATTTCAAAAGCATTTTACGAGTGTTTCAAGTGTTATTGCTGTTCCGCTTAGTAGGGAACGGGAATATGAACGTGGTTTTAATCAGGCAGAGTTATTAGCAGCTTGTTTACCTGTCAAAATTTCTTATCCATCATTAAGAAGAAGAGAAACAGAAAAGCAAAGTAAGAAGAAACGTAAAGAAAGGCTTTCGGGAAGTAATCCTTTTTATTTTCAGGGAGAAGATATGTTTCATGACCAACATATCTTACTCGTTGACGATGTATATACGACAGGAATTACAGTTAGGCAAATTGGAAGTCTTTTATACGATAGAGGAGCAAGGGAAGTTTCTAGTTTGACGCTCTGTAGAAGTTGATCTGTAACTGTCGAAAGGGATAATAAAAAGGCGATAAGTCTCCTTTGACTTCGTAAGTTGTCATTCGTTATAGTCAAAGTATGGGGCGAATGCCCTGATTTTTAGAGTGAAGGGAATGGAATGAACATGCAAGGAAGAGTGAAATGGTTCAATGCAGAAAAGGGATTTGGATTTATTGAGCGTGAAGATGGTGATGATGTGTTTGTTCATTTTTCTGCTATTCAACAAGATGGATATAAGTCATTAGAAGAAGGGCAACAAGTTGAGTTTGATATTGTAGATGGAGCACGTGGACCACAAGCAGCTAATGTTGTAAAACTGTAGGAATATTGTTTTTGGGAAGAGAAAGCTGCGTTTGTGGCAACGTTATATATATGGTAGAACCTCTTGTTTTTTACAGGGGGTTTTTGTTATGAATCAAGTTGTCAAAAAGTTGTTTCTTTTCTGTAACGAATTGTCCACAGTTATATTCGTTATTCACGATGTTAATAGGATAAAATAAAGATAGAAACGATGCATCTTTTCATTTCAACAAAAAACGATAAAAAAATCGCAATTCCACTAATTTTTTTAAAAAAGTTAGAAGGAGTTTTTAAGCCAATGTCGAAATTATAGTACATAGGCTTGAAAGGAGGAATTCATCTATGAAATTCAACATTCGTGGTGAAAATATTGAAGTAACTCCAGCATTAAAGGAATATGTAGAGAAAAAACTAAGTAAGTTAGAGCGTTATTTTGATACATTCCCAGAGATTAAAGTTAATTTAAAAGTATACTCTGACAAGCAACGTGTCGAGGTAACAATTCCATTTACTGATTTATTACTTCGTGCAGAAGAAACTAATAGCGATATGTACGCTGCTATCGATTTAGTAGTTGATAAACTTGAGCGACAAATTCGTAAACATAAAACAAAGGTAAATCGTAAGTTACGTGAGAAAGGTTCTGTGAAAACGAACTTTATCCTTCCAGAAGCAGTAGCTGTTCTGGATGCGGTAGAAGAGGATGAATTAGAACTTGTACGTACAAAACGATTCGATTTAAAACCGATGGACGTCGAAGAAGCGATCCTACAAATGGATATGCTAGGACATAATTTCTTCGTCTTCACAAATGCTGATACAAATGAAACTAATGTTGTATACGGCCGTAAAGATGGGAAATACGGTTTAATCGAAACTAAATAATAATTCAAAAGCGCAGCCGAAATGGCTGCGCTTTTTTTGCTAAAAATAGATTTTTTTAAAAAGTTTCCTTAATTTAGAACGAGACATTCGGCCGATTGTTGTCATAGTTATAAAACAAGTGTTACAATTATCATTAGGTATATACATTTTAGTTTTTTTAATTAGGAGAAAAATTGGCATAACATACATTTGATTTTTATAACGACTGATTGTAATAGAAAAAGAAAAAACAATCGGAAGTTTTATTTTAATAAAAAAGAGGAGCGTATTTCCTATGATCGGTATTTTAAAAAAGGTATTTGATGTAAATCAACGCCAAATTAAACGTATGCAGAAGACAGTTGAGCAAATTGATGCATTAGAATCATCTATTAAGCCACTAACAGATGAACAATTAAAAGGAAAGACGCTTGAATTTAAAGAACGTCTAACAAAAGGTGAAACAGTAGATGATCTACTTCCTGAAGCTTTTGCGGTTGTTCGCGAAGCTGCGACTCGTGTTCTTGGAATGCGTCCGTATGGCGTGCAGTTAATGGGTGGTATTGCCTTACATGAAGGGAATATCTCTGAGATGAAAACGGGTGAAGGTAAAACGTTAACATCTACATTACCTGTATATTTAAATGCTTTAACAGGAAAAGGTGTTCACGTTGTTACGGTCAATGAATACTTAGCGCAACGTGATGCAAGCGAAATGGGACAACTTCATGAGTTCCTAGGCTTAACAGTAGGAATTAACTTAAACAGTATGTCACGCGAAGAAAAACAAGAAGCTTATGCTGCTGATATTACGTATAGCACAAATAATGAGCTTGGATTCGATTACTTACGTGACAACATGGTTTTATATAGAGAACAGTGCGTTCAGCGTCCACTTCATTTTGCTATTATCGATGAAGTCGATTCTATTTTAGTCGATGAAGCACGTACGCCGCTTATTATTTCGGGACAAGCTCAAAAATCAACAGAGCTATACATGTTTGCAAATGCATTCGTTCGTACGTTAGAAAATGAAAAAGAGTATTCATTTGATGTGAAAACGAAAAATGTAATGTTAACTGAAGATGGTATTACGAAAGCAGAGAAAGCTTTCCATATTGAAAACTTATTCGATTTAAAACATGTCGCACTTCTTCACCATATTAATCAGGCGCTTCGTGCACACGTTGTCATGCACCTTGATACAGATTATGTTGTACAAGAAGGCGAAATCGTAATTGTAGACCAATTCACTGGTCGTCTTATGAAAGGGCGTCGCTATAGCGAAGGTTTGCACCAAGCTATTGAAGCAAAAGAAGGCGTAGAAATTCAAAATGAAAGCATGACACTCGCAACAATTACGTTCCAGAACTATTTCCGTATGTATGAAAAGTTATCTGGTATGACTGGTACAGCAAAAACGGAAGAAGAAGAATTCCGTAGTATTTACAATATGAATGTTATCGTAATTCCAACGAACAAAGATATTATTCGTGATGACCGTGCTGATTTAATCTTCAAATCAATGGAAGGCAAATTCAATGCAGTTGTTGAGGATATTGTAAATCGTCATAAACAAGGGCAACCTATTCTTGTTGGTACAGTTGCAATTGAAACGTCAGAGCTTATTTCAAAAATGTTAACACGTAAAGGTGTACGCCATAACATTTTAAACGCGAAAAACCATGCGCGTGAAGCAGATATCATTGCAGAAGCTGGTATGAAAGGTGCTGTAACGATTGCAACGAATATGGCTGGTCGTGGTACGGATATTAAGCTTGGAGACGATATTAAAAACATTGGTCTAGCAGTTATCGGTACAGAGCGTCACGAAAGTCGTCGTATTGATAATCAGTTACGTGGTCGTGCTGGTCGTCAAGGGGACCCTGGCGTAACGCAGTTCTACTTGTCTATGGAAGATGAACTAATGCGCCGCTTCGGTTCTGACAATATGAAAGCGATGATGGATCGCCTTGGTATGGATGATTCACAGCCGATTGAAAGTAAAATGGTTTCTCGTGCGGTAGAATCTGCACAAAAACGTGTAGAAGGAAATAACTATGATGCACGTAAGCAGTTACTGCAGTACGATGATGTACTTCGTCAGCAACGTGAAGTTATTTACAAACAGCGTCAAGAAGTAATGGATTCTGAGAACTTACGCAGTATTATTGAAGGTATGATGAAATCGACAGTAGAACGTGCTGTTGCGCTTCATACACAAGAGGAAATTGAAGAAGATTGGAACATTAAAGGTCTTGTTGACTACTTAAATACAAACCTTCTGCAAGAAGGCGATATAAAAGAAGAAGAGTTACGTCGTCTTGCTCCAGAGGAAATGAGCGAGCCAATTATCACGAAATTAATAGAGCGTTACAACGACAAAGAAAAGCTTCTGCCAGAAGAGCAAATGCGTGAGTTTGAAAAAGTTGTTGTATTCCGTGTAGTAGATACGAAATGGACAGAGCATATTGATGCGATGGATCACCTTCGTGAAGGTATCCATTTACGTGCTTACGGTCAAATTGATCCACTTCGTGAGTATCAAATGGAAGGATTCGCAATGTTCGAGTCAATGATTGCTTCTATTGAAGAGGAAATTTCTCGTTACATTATGAAAGCTGAAATTGAACAAAACTTAGAGCGTCAAGAAGTTGTTCAAGGTGAAGCTGTTCATCCATCTAGCGATGGCGAAGAAGCGAAGAAAAAACCAGTTGTAAAAGGTGACCAAGTGGGTCGCAACGATTTATGTAAATGTGGTAGTGGCAAGAAATATAAAAACTGCTGTGGCATTGTAAGCTAATAAAAAATGCGGCTGCTGAATTCAGCTTGTTTTGCAAATTATAATAAAAGGATTAAACTCTCTCCCTAGTAAGTGGAGGGAGTTTCCCTTGTTTTCATACGAAAGTAACAGCAATTACATAGAGGTGAAGGAAATGGAATTAGTAGAAATTAGACAAGAATTAGAGAAAATGGCTAAGAGATTAGCGGCTTTTAGGGGGTCTCTTTGACCTTCCTACTAAGGAAAAACAAATTGCAGAATTAGAAGAGACAATGATGGGCGCAGGATTTTGGGATGACCAACAAGGCGCACAAGTTGTAATTAACGAAGCTAATGCACTGAAAGAGATGGTTGGAAAGTTCCGTCAGTTAGATGAGACATTCGAAAATTTAGAAATCACGCATGAGCTTTTAAAAGAAGAGTATGATGAAGATTTACATGAGGAGCTTGAATCAGAAGTGAAAGGCTTAATTCAAGAGATGAATGAGTATGAGCTTCAGTTACTACTAAGCGATCCTTATGATAAAAATAACGCGATTTTAGAATTACACCCAGGTGCTGGCGGAACAGAGTCACAAGACTGGGGTTCTATGTTATTACGTATGTACACACGTTGGGCTGAAAAACGTGGATTTAAAGTAGAAACGGTTGACTACTTACCAGGTGATGAAGCTGGTATTAAGAGTGTTACTTTATTAATTAAGGGTCATAACGCTTACGGTTACTTGAAAGCAGAGAAAGGTGTACATCGTCTTGTGCGTATTTCACCATTCGATTCTTCAGGCCGTCGTCATACATCGTTCGTATCTTGTGAAGTTGTACCTGAGTTCAATGATGAAGTTGAAATCGAAATACGTTCAGAGGACTTAAAAATTGATACGTACCGTGCAAGTGGTGCAGGTGGACAGCATATTAATACGACAGACTCAGCAGTTCGTATTACACATACACCTACAAACACAGTTGTAACGTGTCAGTCAGAGCGTTCACAGATTAAAAACCGTGAGCACGCGATGAAAATGTTAAAAGCGAAATTATACCAAAAGAAATTAGAAGAGCAACAAGCAGAATTAGATGAAATTCGCGGTGAACAAAAAGAAATCGGATGGGGTAGCCAAATTCGTTCTTACGTATTCCACCCGTATTCTCTTGTGAAAGACCACCGTACAAATACAGAGGTTGGTAACGTGCAAGCAGTTATGGATGGAGAAATTGATCCATTTATTGATGCTTACTTACGTTCTCGCATTTAATAAAGTGAAACTTTAATCAGTGGGGGGCATCCCCACTGATTATCAGCCCTCACCAATCGGGCTTTTACGGGCAGTTGATTCCGCACCTAACTTCTTTGCTTTCGCTGAATTTTGAGTTGAGGATCTTACTGCCCGTTAATGCGGGGTAAGCGAAAAAAAGCCAACAAAGTTGTCGGCATATGCTGAGGATAATCGAGGATATAAAGAATTTGATTTTATTTCTATAAATGAAGTAAAGAGGAAGAGAAGTTGGAAACGACAACTTCTCTTTTTGATGGGATTATATGTAGCATACAATGTTGTATATTGTATTGTAAAAAGTAGAGAATAGTAAAACAGAGCGGCAATAGAGTAAGACTTGAACAGAACTTTTGTGATTTTCTGTTCAACAAGAATTCTTTATAGAAGTTTTTACGTTGTTCACAGAATTGAAACAACTTATGAAAGCTTTATATTATCAGGGTTCTTACTGTATTTTTGAAGAATATGAAATATACCTTAGTTTTTCTATATAAAGATAATGCTTATAATGAAAATGAGTGTGTTAGGAATGAAAAGAATATCAACAATGGGGAGCGATAGAAGTGAAAAAGAAATTGTTGGCTATTGCGCTAGGAACATCAGTTGTTTTTGCTTTAGGAGCATGTGGAAATAAAGAAGAGAGTAAACCTTCGAAACAATCTGCAAGCACAGATAGCGCAGAGCAAATTTACCAAAAAAGTTGTATAGGCTGTCACGCGAAAGATTTATCGGGAGCAACTGGACCGGATTTACGAAAAGTGGGACAGAAATATGATGCAGCAGAGATTGAAAAGATTATTGAAAAAGGTCGCGGTTCCATGTCACCAGGAATTATTCAAGGTGAGGATGCGAAAAAAGTAGCTGAGTGGTTAGCTGAACATAAATAAAGTGGGTAAAATGGACGAGTTGATTACATAATCTTATCCCAAAATGATTTTTGGGTAAGAACTATGACAGCTCGTTTCCTTTTTTTGGAGTGTAACATAACTGTAACAAAATTGTATCCGAACTGGAAACCGTTTGATGTTACAATGGGGTTTGTAGAATTTTGCTGAAATATATTACATAGTAGTATTGCTTATAAATGTAAGTAGACTACCTTCAACAAGATTGGTTAAGCGAGAATAAAAGGTTATCTTTTATTTTTAGATGTACAGAAAAGTATTTCGAAAAAAATCATTAAGTATTGGGTGATAAATAATGATAAAAATGACGAATGTTTATAAGGAGTACCCGAATGGTATGAAAGCCATTGCTGGTCTCACAGTTAACATTAAACAAGGTGAGTTTGTATACGTAGTTGGACCGAGTGGAGCCGGGAAATCTACATTTATTAAAATGATGTATCGTGAAGAGAAGCCATCTACAGGATCAATTAATGTAAATGGACTTGTTATTGAAACATTAGCAGAAAGAGATGTTCCATATTTCCGTCGTCAATTAGGCGTAATTTTCCAAGATTTTAAATTACTACCTAAGTTAACGGTATATGAGAATGTTGCGTTTGCCTTAGAAGTAATTGAAGAAGAAAAAGAAGCCATTCGTGAGCGTGTAACAGAAGTTTTAGGTCTTGTAGGTCTTGAAGATCGTGCAGACGCACTACCAAGTGAACTTTCAGGCGGAGAGCAGCAACGTGTTGCGATTGCGAGAGCAATTGTTAATAGACCAAAGGTTGTAATTGCCGATGAGCCAACAGGTAACTTAGATATTGAAACAGCTCTTGATATTATGAAGATTTTCACACGCATCAATGAACGCGGTACAACGATCGTTATGGCGACACATAACGCAGATATCGTAAATACAATCCGTCATCGTGTAATCGCGATTGAAGGCGGAAAAATTGTTCGAGATGAGATTGAGGGAGGATACGGATATGAAGGCTAAGACCCTTAGTCGACATTTGCGAGAAGGTGTAAAGAATCTATCACGTAACGGATGGATGACGTTTGCTTCTGTTAGTGCAGTAACAGTTACATTATTACTTGTAGGTGTCTTTTTAACAGCGATTATGAATATGAACCATTTTGCGACGAAAGTAGAGCAAGATGTAGAGATTCGTGTACACATTGATCCAGCAGCAAAAGAAGCTGATCAAAAGAAATTAGAAGATGATATGAGTAAGATTGCAAAAGTAGACTCTATTAAATATTCTTCTAAAGAAGAAGAGCTAAAACGCTTAATTAAAAGCTTAGGCGATAGCGGAAAAACGTTTGAGTTATTTGAACAAGATAACCCACTTAAAAACGTATTCGTTGTAAAAGCGAAAGAACCAACAGATACAGCGACAATCGCGAAAAAGATTGAGAAAATGCAGTTTGTAAGTAATGTTCAATATGGTAAAGGGCAAGTTGAAAAATTATTTGATACTGTAAAAACAGGACGTAATATCGGTATTGCGTTAATTGCAGGTCTTTTATTCACAGCGATGTTCTTAATCTCTAATACAATTAAAATTACAATTTATGCTCGTAGTACAGAAATCGAAATTATGAAACTGGTAGGTGCAACAAACTGGTTTATTCGTTGGCCGTTCTTATTAGAGGGATTATTCTTAGGAGTATTAGGATCAATTATTCCAATTGGCTTAATTCTAGTTACGTATAATTCACTACAAAGCGTGTTTAACGAAAAACTTGGCGGAACAATTTTCGAACTTCTACCATACAGTCCTTTCGTATTCCAATTAGCTGGTTTATTAGTGTTAATCGGGGCTTTAATCGGTATGTGGGGAAGTGTAATGTCAATTCGTCGCTTCTTAAAAGTATAAAAAGTTGCAAACATAATTCGTACAAGCTTATCATATAGTAGAAATAGGTAAAGGCATCACACACTGTGTGATGCCTTTTGCTACACCACCTGTGTGTTTTGGAAAGGGGAATTCCGCATTGAAACGTAGAGTTGCAATTATTGGAATGGTTGTTGCATTTTTAATTGGTGCTGGCGGAATGTTTGCAGGTATGTCTTTATTTGGGGTTAACCCAGCAGAAGTAACGCAAACAATTTCGAGTGGAAACGCTAGCACCGCGCAAGGGAATTTGGCAAAAATTAATGAGGCGTATGCACTAATTGATTCACGTTATGTGGAAGACGTGAAGGATGACAAGTTAGTCGAAGGTGCAATACAAGGTATGTTGTCTACGCTGAAGGACCCTTATTCCACGTATATGGATAAAGAAACGGCTAAACAGTTTAGTGAATCACTTGATCCTGAGCTAGAGGGGATTGGGGCTGAGGTGAACAAAACGGACGGTAAGCTTATTATCGTATCTCCAATTAAAGGTTCACCAGCAGAAAAGATTGGAATTAAACCAAATGACCAAATTTTATCTGTAGATGGAAATAGTGTGAAAGATTTATCACGTGAAGAAGCAGTATTAAAGATCCGTGGTAAAAAAGGAACGACTGTCGCGATTGAAATTAAGCGTGCAGGAGTAGCTGATCCGATTGTATTTAAAATTAAGCGTGAAAAAATTCCAATCTTCACTGTGTTTAGTTCTGTGAAACAAGAGAGCGGAAAAGATATCGGTTATATGCAAATCACTTCTTTTGCTGAAAATACGGCGAAAGAATTTAAGGATCAGTTAAAAGAGTTAGAGAAGAAAAATATCAAAGGCTTAGTTATTGACGTGCGTGGTAATCCTGGTGGCTACTTAAATAGTGTAGAAGAGATACTAGGGGAAATTATGACGGATAAAAAGCCGATGCTACAAGTAGAGCAACGAAATGGTGAGAAAAAGAAATTCTCTACGGAACTGAAAGAGAGAAAGCCATATCCAATTTCAGTATTAATTGATAACGGAAGTGCTTCTGCTTCAGAGATTTTAGCGGGTGCGCTAAAAGAGGGAGAAGGATACGATTTAATTGGTGAAAAAACGTTTGGTAAAGGTACTGTGCAGCAAGCTGTTCCATTTAAAGATGGCAGCAACATTAAATTAACGATGTTTAAATGGTTAACACCGGATGGAAACTGGATTCATAAAAAAGGAATCGCGCCCACAGTAGAAGTGAAGCAACCAGATTATTATCATGCGACACCAATTCAAATTGAAAAAACACTTTCATACAATTCAAATGATGTGCAAGTAAAACACGCACAAGAAATGCTTAAGAGCCTAGGATATGTACCAGGGCGTGAAGATGGATACTTTAGTAAAGAGACAGAATCAGCGCTGAAAGCATTCCAAAATGCGAATGAGATGGAAGCGACAGGGCAGCTGGATAAAAAGACAGCTGAGGCGATTCAAACGAAAATTATTGAAAAAATCCGTTCTGGAGAAAATGATCTACAATTACAGTCCGCATTAAAATTAATAGCGAAATAAAGTGAAATACAGGCAGTTTGCTGCCTGTATTTTTTTGTGTTAAACAAACGTTTGTCCAGTTATGATAATATAAAAAGAAAGAATGATATAAATGGTGGTGAATGGGTTCGTGGAGGCATGGATTTTTGAAATAATGCGGGCAGTTGGACGTTTTTTCTTACACCCTGCTGTCTATGTGTTTTTAATAAGTAGTATCTTCGTTGGATACTTACGTATGTTACGTGAAAGAAAGGATTTTTCCTTTAAAGTTTATGATATTTGGTTTGAACTGCGAACATCTCTATTTGCAGGAGTTAAATACGGATTAATCGTATCTATTATTACAATTGGACTTGGACTTGTTGTTTCTAAAGCGAGCTTATGGGTCATCTTATTATGGACGTTACTATTTGGATTAACTGCAATGTATCGATATTTATCAGCAGCTTATACGCTTAGTATCGCGATTGTATGTGTTCTATTATCTTCTAAGCTACCAGTTTCCTTCTTACAGCTTGGAGAGGGTGAAGAGAGTACGATCGTATCCCTTGCTATTTTACTAGGCGTCATGCTCGTTGTAGAAGGTTTATTGATTTCTAAAAATGCAGTAGGATATTCGACGCCGAAGATTAGGAAGGGTAAGCGCGGGTTAAAGATTGGTTTACACGAATCAAAGCGTTTATGGATCGTTCCTATTTTTATTCTTGTACCAGGTGACGCGATAACACAATTTATTTCATGGTGGCCTGTCGTTTCAATCGGTTCAGATACATATTCTCTATTCCTCGTTCCATTTTTAATTGGATTTATGAGAAGGATTAGAAGTTATGAGCCAACGGAAGCTTTATTATTTACAGGAAGACGTGTGTACGGATTAGCAGGACTTGTGCTTGTTTTAGGAGTCGCAAGTTATTGGTGGCACGTACTGGCCATTATCGCGATGGGAGCCGCAATGCTTGGACGTTTCACAATTTCCATGCAAGAAAAAATTGCGGATGAAACAAGACCTGCGTATTTCGCTGCACGTAATGATGGACTTGTTGTATTAGATACAATCCCGAATACAATTGGGGCAGAGCTGAATTTACTGCCTGGAGAAGTGATTACGAAAGTAAATGGAGTCATTCCAAGAAGTGCTGAGGAATTTTATGATGCGCTTCAAACGAAGACGACAGGAGCATTTTGTAAGTTAGAAGTATTAGATACAAATGGAGAGCTTCGCCTTGCTCAAACGGCATTATACGCCGGAGGACATCACGAACTAGGAATTGTGTTTGTTCAGCAGGAGCATGAGTGGGATTCGGAAGCGATGTAATAGAAGTGGGGTATCACCTTGTGGTGATACCCTTTTTGGTTGTGGGGGGCGGGAGGTAGTAAATAGGATTTATATCGGCGATTATTCCAATATATCGACTTTCCGGCAAGAAACGACAACTATCGAAAACATTCTTTTTAGTTTCATAGACGGATAACTTGAATAATTATTTGATAATGGTTATCATTTAGGGAGTCTTTTTAATTTTGGAAAATGGAGGTAAGATATGCTACGTAAATTTTTTTCTTACTATAAACCGTATAAAGGTTTATTTATACTCGACTTTTCTTGCGCGGTTGTCGCAGGGTTACTAGAACTTGGCTTCCCGCTTATCGTAAATCAATTTATTGATAAGTTATTGCCAGGGCAAAACTGGACGCTTATTTTATGGGCTTGTTTCGGTTTACTTGCAGTGTATATTTTAAATGCAGGCTTACAATATGTCGTTACATATTGGGGACATATGCTTGGCGTTAACATTGAAACGGATATGAGGCAGAAATTATTTGATCACATTCAAAAGCTATCATTCAGATTTTTTGACAATAATAAAACAGGTCATTTAATTTCACGTCTTACAAACGACTTAATGGAAATTGGGGAAATTGCTCACCACGGGCCAGAAGATTTATTTATCGCTGTTATGACTTTATTTGGGGCATTCTCATTTATGATGATGATCAACTGGAAGTTAGCGCTATTAACGTTCTTCGTCATTCCATTCTTATTATGGTTAGCCCTTTACTTTAACAAAAAAATGACAGGTACGTTTAGACGTTTATTCTCAGACGTTGCTGATTTCAATGCATGTATTGAGAACAACGTTGGTGGTATCCGCGTTGTACAAGCATTCGGAAATGAAAAGTTTGAGAAAGAGCAATTTGCTGTTAACAACGCTCGTTTCCGTACAACGAAATTAATGGCGTATAAAATTATGGCATTGAATTCATCGATTAGTTATATGCTCATGCGTCTCGTAACGCTCTTCGTCTTAATATGCGGTACATGGTTTGTTCTGCAGGGTGAATTAACGTACGGTGGATTTATCGGATTCGTTTTATTAACGAATATTTTCTTCCGCCCAATTGAAAAAATTAATGCAGTAATCGAAAGCTATCCGAAAGGAATCGCTGGTTTTAAGAGATATGTAGAGCTTCTTGAAACAGAGCCAGACATTGTAGATTCTAAAGATGCGATGGAAGTTAAGCATGTACATGGTGATATTCAATATAGCAACATTACGTTCGGATATGAAAACAAAGAACCGATTTTAAATGATATTAGTTTGAAAATACATGCAGGTGAAACAGTGGCGTTTGTTGGACCATCAGGAGCTGGAAAAACAACGTTATGTAGTTTACTTCCACGTTTTTATGAACAATCGTCTGGTTCAATCCAAATTGATGGTATTGATACGAATGATATGACGTTATCTTCACTTCGTAAGCAAATTGGAATTGTGCAGCAAGATGTGTTCTTATTCTCAGGAACGATTCGTGAAAATATTGCTTACGGAAATTTAAAGGCGTCAGAAGCTGAAATTTGGCAGGCAGTAAAACGTGCGCAGTTAGAAGACTTAATTTACTCACAACCAGACGGTTTAGATACTGTTATCGGTGAGCGCGGCGTGAAACTTTCTGGTGGACAAAAGCAGCGTCTAGCGATTGCTCGTATGTTCTTGAAAAACCCGCCAATTTTAATATTAGATGAAGCGACTTCTGCATTAGATACAGAGACGGAACTAGCGATTCAAAAATCACTTGCTGAACTATCTGTCGGCCGTACAACATTAGTTATCGCTCATAGACTTGCAACGATTAAAAATGCAGATCGTATCGTCGTTGTAAATAAAGATGGTATTGCAGAACAAGGTTCACATGAAGAATTAATTGAGCAAGGCGGAGGATACAGTAGGTTATACGAAGCTCAGTTTAGTTCGTAAATATAATTTGTACTGAATTAGCACATCCTATAAGTAGATGAACAACTTATATGGGAGGCTATAAAGTATGATTGTAACAACAACGTCTACAATTCAAGGGAAAGAAATTATTGAGTATATCGATATCGTCAATGGAGAAGCGATTATGGGCGCGAATATCGTTCGTGACCTTTTCGCCTCTGTTCGTGACGTTGTCGGCGGTCGTGCAGGTGCTTATGAAAGTAAATTAAAAGAAGCACGCGACATTGCAATGGAAGAGATGAAAACTTTCGCAAGACAAAAAAATGCGAATGCAATTGTTGGTATCGACGTGGATTACGAAGTAGTTCGCGAAGGGATGCTAATGGTTGCAGTGAGCGGAACTGCTGTCCGTATTTAAAGTAAAAAGCCGTGCTGATGCACGGCTTTTTACTTTTATTGATGCTATTCTATGTCGAAGTTCCAATATTTCTTGGGAAATGCGGAAGGCCTTGTCGATATATAGGGAAGACATTAGAGCGCTTCCTTACATTTCCGGATTTGAACTAATAATGTTTCGTATTCTTGTTCGAGAGATGTGATGTCATCGTGATGATTTGGTATGGAAATTCGGCCGATGATTTCTGTTAATTTTGTTTGTAATCGTAATAATTCTTGTTCAGTAACGTTTACAGAATCCCCTGTTGTTCTTTTTGTGTATTGCTCGTAATTACCGTGGAATACTTTTGGTTCACTTTCGTCTACTTGTAGAATATGGTCTGCAACAGAGCGAATAAAGGCACGGTCATGGCTAATGAAAAGTATTGTGCCAGGGTATTCTTGTAACATGCTTTCTAATTCTTCTTGCGTCGCTAAGTCCAAATAGTTTGTCGGTTCATCGAGAAGAAGCATATTATAGTTTCCTAAAAATACTTTTGCGAGCGCAACCTTCATTCGCTCGCCGCCACTTAAGACATGCACAGGTTTATGAACATCTTCACGGCGGAATAGAAGCCGTGCGAGTATTGTTCGAACGAATGCTTCTGTATAGTTGGTTTCTTCTAGAACGTTCTCTAAAATGGTTTTATCTGTTTTTAAAATGGATAGTGTTTGTTCAAAGTATCCAATTTTACAACTTTTCGAAAGCTGAATGCCACGCTCGTTTGCGAGAAGCATGTTGAACACAGTTGTTTTACCGCTTCCGTTTGCACCTAAAATAGCAAGCTTTGCACTAGGGGCAATAGTTCCATTCATATTTTTAAATAGTGTGCGGTCGCCTATTTTCTTTGTTGCTTTATTGAACTGTACTGCCACTTTACTATGAATGGGTGTATGGTATTGCACGTCAAACTGAGCCTGAGAAAGATCTTTTGGCTTTTCTTTCTTTTCTAGTTTTTCGAGACGTGTTTCTAATGCCTTTGCTGCTTTGCTAACCTGTTCTTGCCCATGAGCCCCGCTTAACTTATAAAGTTTAGATTCAGATGAACTGAACCGAGTTGGGATTTTCGTCATGCGAGAAGCACGTTGCTTTTTTTGTGAAATTGATTGCTCTAAACGATTTTTTTCTTGTATATATTGCTCATACTCTGCTTGTTTTTGTATTCGTTCATGTTCTTTTTGCTTTCGATAGTTGGAATAGTTTCCTTTATACTCTTGAATCATGCCGTCTTCAATTTCAATGATTTTTGTACATATATTATCTAAAAAATCACGATCGTGCGATATTAAAACAAGTGCCCCTTTATAAGATAAAAGTGCTTTTTCTAATTGCTCTGTGCCAACCATATCTAAGTGGCTTGTTGGTTCATCAGCGAATAAAATGCCTGCATCTTGCTCGAGAGCATGGGCAATCTTTAGTCGCATTCGTTCACCACCGCTCATTGCATCTGTAACGTTTGAAATACTCCATTTTCCTTTTGCGAGAGAAGAAGCGGTTTCTGGTAGTTCCTCGCTAAGTTGAGGAATGATGCTGATAGAACTATGATGAGTTACTATGCCATTGTCAGCTTCTATTTCTTTACTTAATATTTGTAATAACGTAGATTTACCAGCTCCGTTGACTCCGACAATTCCGATGCGGTCCTGTGCCTGAATTTCCAGTGACGGTAACGTAAATAGTGTGCGATCACCAAAGCTCTTTTCAATATTACGTGCGAATAAAATAGTCATAAAAAAACCTCCCTAGTTTCACTAGAGAGGATAAACGTCGCCCTTGCATGTAAAAATCGTACATAAATAAACGATTTTTCACATGATCGTTTCGAAAGAAAGTATCGACAAATGGACAGACTAATCCCCTGCTAGTTTTCATCATTTTTTGTTCACTATTTGTGATGGATGAAATAAATAAGAGAATTAGAACTTCATTGGTCAAAGTACCTTCCTTTCATAATATTACTTTTATTGTATGCGCATACAAAATGGTTTGTCAAACTTATTTCTGTTTATGATTTTTGAATTCGTTATTATACAGTTGTGCCTTTGCTAGTGCTTCAGCATCATTTTTGATTTCATCCAATCCATTCGCATCTCCAATAACATACCCTTCAAATGATGAACCAACAAAATCAAAGATGTATTGGAACTGAGCGATAAGCGGTAATGCTTTCAGCTTTGGATTGTCTCCGCCAACGATGACAACGTACATTTTTTTACCTTTCATTTTTTCTTTGAAATGAAGAGATGTATCACGCAAGCTTTGTGACCAGCGATCGACGAAGTTTTTCATATGACCGCTCATTCCATACCAGTATAGTGGTGTAGCAAAGATAATTGTGTCGTGCTCTAGCATGCGTTTAATTAAATTTTGATAGTCATCGTTTACAGATTGGAATCCTTCTGCGTCATGACGCTGGTCTGAAATAGGATGGATTGTATGGTCTCGCAAGTAAATTTGTTCTGTTTCAATTCCATCGATCATCCTATGTGTTAAAGTTTCTGTATTTCCATTTTGTCTTGAACTGCCATGTATAACAAACATGTAATCATTCCTTTTCTTTTGCTTGTTTTAGGAGTGAAACGTGTTTTTGCAAATTTGTTTGAATACTGGAAAGTAATGAGATTTGCTTCGTTACTTCATTGAGTTTATCTTCATAAAGCGTTAGGATACTGCTGCAAGGATTTTCGTACAGATGCGGTTCGATTTCAAGGCAGCGCAGCATCTTTGCCGTCTCTTCTAAATTTAAGCCAATTTGTAAGTACATTTGAATAAGCTCCACTTTTTCGATGGCACTTTCATCAAAATCACGGTAGCCATTTGCGAGGCGGTTCGAAGGGAGTAACCCCTTTTCTTCATAATGTCTTAGTGATCTTTCGCTAATGCCAGTTTCTTTTGATAGCTCTCCAATCCGCAATGTGTTTCACTCCTTTTACATGTATTGTAAACCTTCACACTAATGTGAAGGTCAACTCTGTTTTTTCGCAAAAGAATCTACATGATTTAAAAACACTTGAATGGCCTTAGACGGAATAAAATATTTGCCGCGCACGATGGAGAATGGACGGATGAGTTGTTCATTTGGAACTTCAACGTGGAATAGCTCTTTTGCCAGTAACTCTTTCCGTATGGTCCAATCAGAAAGGATAGCGATGCCAAGTCCGGCACTAACTGCTTCCTTCACGCTTTGGATACTACTAAATGTAAAGAATCGTTTCATTTTTAAATGGTGTTGATGAATAAAGCGGTCACTATAAGCGCGTGTACCAGACCCACTTTCCCTTAATACCCATACTTGATCTTGGAGTGTGCTTTCATTTATTTCATTTGTGCGGAGTAGTGGATGATTTGGCGGGACGACGAGCTTCATTTCATCTTGCATAAACGTTTCAACGTCAACGTCGGCGTATACGACTTGCCCTTCCACTAAGCCGATATCAATTTGATTAGAGCGAAGGCTTTGCAAAACATCTTCTGTATTTGAGATAAAGGTATGAACTTCGACGTGTGGATTTTCATTCGCATAGTTAGCCAGTATTTTTGGAAGTAAGTATTCGCCAATTGTAAAACTAGCACCGATGCGAAGAGTTCCTGTTACAACGTTATGTAGCTCGTTAATTTCTTGCTTAGCATCTTCATAAAGGGAGAGCATTTGCTTAGCATGTATATATAATATGTTTCCAGCCTCTGTCACTTGAACGTGCTTCGGAGAGCGCTGAATGAGTGTAGTTCCAAATTCATTTTCTAAGTTGCGTATATGCATACTTACGCCAGGCTGTGAAAGGTTTAATAATTCTGCTGCACGGGAGAAGTGCTTCTGTTCAACGACAGTAACAAATATTTTTAAAATGTCTACGTTCATGTAATGGGCTCCTTTCTTTTTCTATCATTTTATCATAAGTATTTCTGATGATAGAGATTCAATATTGATATTAAACTTATTATAAAAACTCTCTTATAATGTAAGTAGAAAGAACATGCATGTTCCAATACGATTATTGGAGTGGTTCAAAGTGGAACAAACACTTGTTATACAAAAGAAGAAGGGCTTTGGATTTTCGCAAGGAATTGGGATTACACTATTAATCGCAATTGCTGCGAAATATTTAGCAGAGCTTCCTTTTTTAAATATTATGGGACAATTAGTAATTGCTATTCTAATTGGGATGGTTTGGCGTGCGGCAATTGGAATTCCGCAAGATGCGATTGCAGGGACGAACTTTGCGAGTAAGAAGTTGCTTCGCTTTGGGATCATCTTACTTGGAATGCGGTTAAATCTTGTTGATATTGCGAAGGCAGGGCCGAAAGTATTGGTCATCGCTGCAGTTGTTATTACATTTACGATTTTCGTTGTATATGGGCTAACGAAAGTATTTAAGGTAGAAAAGAAACTCGGAATTTTAACAGCGTGCGGAACAGCAATTTGCGGCGCGGCTGCGGTCGTGGCAATTGCACCGCAAGTGAAAGCGAAGGATGAAGAAACGGCAGTTGGGGCAGCGATTATTGCAATTTTAGGTACAATATTTACACTTATTTATACGCTATTATACCCAGTGCTTGGCTTCTCACCGTACGGTTATGGTGTATTCTCAGGTGCGACGCTGCATGAGATCGCCCATGTCATCGCAGCTGCGGCACCAGGAGGAAGCACGGCTGTAGATATCGCAGTTATCGTGAAGCTAACGCGCGTAGCAATGCTTGTACCAGTAGCGATTTTAATTGGACTATGGTTTGGTAAGAGTGAAGGAAGCGAGGGAAAAAAATCGTGGCGCGACCTTCCAATCCCGTGGTTCATATTCGGATTTTTAGCGATGAGTGCAGTGCATTCGCTCGGGATTATACCAGAAGTTGTTGCCGGATACATTGTTGTCATTGCTTATATGCTTATTGCAATGGCGATGGCGGGTCTTGGTTTAAATGTAGAGTTTAAAACGTTCCGTAAGTTAGGAAGTAAAGCATTCGTGGCGGGGCTGATCGGTTCGGTTTTCCTTTCTATTCTTGGATACGTTCTTGTATATGCGTTAGGATTTATGTAGTAGGAAGAAGCTGCTCCCAAAGGTATTTGGGGGCAGCTTTTTCTTATGATTATAGTGCTACGGATGTCGGTATTTTTCGGTAAGTCGATATATTAAAAAAATCGCCGATAAAAATGGAGTTGCGCTGATATAAATTGAATTTCTATCGTAATGTGTGAGAGAAGATGCTCAGTGAAACGTTTTTCTAAAATTTGTAAAGATATCTTTACTTGAAACTGGAAAATATTTATAATTAAAGTAAAGATATCTTTACTTTCGAAGGTGGAGCCTATGGGTGTGAAAAATACAATAAAAGAGTTAAGAAAGCAAAATCATATAACGCAAGTTGAAATGGCAAAGGCGATGCAGGTGACGCGGCAGACGATTGTTGCGATTGAAAACCATCATTATAACCCGAGTTTAGAGTTATCCTTAAAGATCGCCAAATATTTTGGGGTGAAGGTGGAGGAAATATTTACGCTAGAGTAAGGGGAGAAACAGTGAACGATACTAAAAAGTTATTGATCGGTGCGACTTTTGGATTGTTTTTGGGAGACATTGTAGTTCATATTATGAACCCGGCTATACCAATTTTACCGCTCGTAGTGAGTAACGTTTTAGCAATTGTATTTTTGATAGTGTATGCGTATTACAAAAAGCGTAAGTACAGAAAAGAAGAACTTCCAGATATAGATGAGCGAGTAAATGAAAATATAAAAAAATATGTAAATGTCTCATTTGTATTCGCATTTCTATTGCTTATTGTTTATATTGTTGCGAGTAAAGCGATAGGCAGAGCTGTTATACCAGTGCAAGAAATATTTATGATATGTAGTTCCTTATTTGCGGGTAGTCTCATCATAGGCGTCATGATAGGAAAACGAGCATAGCGATAGGAGGAATGAAAAATGCAAGATGAGTTTGAGAGATTCCAGTCAGATAAAGCGTTTAAATATGTAGGGTTATTTTTTACGATTAGTTTAGCGGTATGGAGTTTATATAATTTAATAGTTGATGGAAATGCTGGTATGCCGTTTGTTTTATTTGTACTAGGACAGTGGGTGTATTTTCTTGTGAACTATTGGCCGAAGTGGAAATATAGAAATCAAAAAGAGGCTGATCATGTATGAGTAAGCAAGATGTTATAAGGTTTATAGGAAGTTTATCCCGCTTTAATGGGCAGTAAGACCCCCACCTCAAAATTCAGTGAAAGTAAAGAAGTTAGGTGGGGGGCGGGCTGCCCATAAAAGTCCGATTGGTTCAACTAATAATCAGTGGGGGATGAAGAAAACCCCCACTGATTAAAGTTTCACTTTATTTTTAGCAGGTCTTATTTTAAATGCGAGTTTAATAATGTTAAGTATTTCATGGGGAACAATCTTTATATCAAATGTAGCATTGGTTATTTTATATAGTATTTCGGAATATAGAGAACAGAAGCGTTTGAAAGAAGAGGGAGTACCGTCGATTGATGAGCGAGTTGTGAACAAGATGAAGTCATATTTTACGATTAGTATGACAAGCTTCGTTTTTTTGTTCATTATGTATCTTTGTGTAAATGAGTTATTATATATTGCTATTTTTGGTTTATTAATAAGTATGGCATCGAAGAGTGTGTTAGCAACAAGGAATAGATAGAAAAAGGGGAACTGGGATGGGATTACCGGTATTATGTGTCGCTACGGCTATTTTTGCTTTGTTTTGGGGAATGCAGAACTTCTCTCGTAATCCAGTACCAAGTATTTGTATTATGCTTGGTACTGTAGGTTTATCATATTATTTATTAGTTTCAGCTCATTACCATAAAACAGCAACGAGTGTTGTTGTTGGAGCACTTATTTTATTTTGTGGGCGCGCTGTACAAAAAGGATTATTTCCGTAAAAGCTGTTTATACAAAGAGTATAAACAGCTTTTTGTATTTTTTTTACAAAAGGCTTGAAAGTGACGTAACGTCACCTTTTATAATGAAGGAGAAGAGGTGATGGTAGTGATTTCAATACAACAATTGACGAAAGAAACAGGGGTAACAGTACGTACATTACGTTATTATGATCAAATAGATTTATTAAAGCCGAGCGGGAAAACAGAAGGCGGGCATCGTTTATATAGTGAAGCTGACGTAATACGTCTGCAACAAATTTTATTTTTAAAGGAAATGGGATTTTCATTAAAAGAGGCTGCGAATATGTTAGTAAAAGGTGAGCTTAACTTAAAGGACTCTCTTGAAAAACAACTTCGGTTTGTACAGGAAGAACAAAAGAAGTTTAATCGAATGGAACGTGTTTTACAAGCTGTTGTTTATTCGGTGGATGTGGAGGGAGAACTTGATTGGAAAGTTATGTTTGAACTGATTCAGCTTTCGAAACAGTCGTCTCGTATACGTGAAATATTTCAAAATGAAGTATTTTCAAAGGAAGAACAAAAATTGCTTCATAACTTGCCAAATATGAGTGAAGAAAATCCGAATGTTTTAGAATGGGTAGATTTATTAAAGCAATTACGCACTTTTATGAAAGACGGTAAAGAAGCTGCAAGTGATGAGGTGCAAGGGGCAATGAAGAGATTAATGCAGAAGTGTTTAGAAATGGCCAATGGTGATGAAGCGTTTTTAGATAAGTTATGGGAAGTTAGAAAGTCGAAGGAAGATTCACAGAAAATGAGCATGTATCCAATCGAAGAAGAATTTTTATTATATATGGATGAAGCTTTTCGTATATATGATGAAAAGGAGAGGGATAAATGAGTATACTCGCAGAATATCGTTGGTACTTTTTAATTGGGGCAGAGATTGTATTTTGGTTATCGGCTATCGGTTTCTTTTTACTTCGTTACGGATTCCGTTTGAAAAAGGCGAGCTTTATTATGGGGATTGTACTCCTCGTAAATGAAGTGTTTATTTTAACTTTAGGGGTAGTGGACTATTATCAAACAGGGAAGTTCTCTAATTTTCAAATCATTACTGTAATTATTTTATTGTATGCAGTTTTCTACGGGAAAAAGGATTTGAAGAAGCTTGATATATTTGCGCAAAAGCTAGTTGCGAAATGGCGGAATGAACCAGATCCTATTATTGAAGAACATATAGAATTAACAGGTATGGCTTATGCGAAGCAGGAAATAAAAAATTGGGTATTGCATCTTGTTTTATTCGTTGTTGTGCATATTTTCTTTTTCTTCGCGTATGGGCTTACTCCATTTGAACAGTGGGGCAATTGGTTAGAGTCAGGAATCGTTTTAAATAAAGCTGCGAGTCGAGTGAGCCAAGTGTGGGCACTTATATTTTTAATTGATACAGCGATTTCATTTTCATATGTTCTTTTTCCGAAGAAGGAGAAAGGAAAAGAGAAGCTACTTTCGTAGAGGAAAGTAGCTTTTGCAGTATACAAATAATTCTTATAGGAGAGGATGACAATAGGAAAAAGAAGTGGTTTTATATGCCTACTTCTCTTTAGTTTAGTAGCATGCTCACAACCTAACATTACAATTGATAAGAAAAGTGATGTCATTGTAAAGGGAACAGGAACTTCTAATCTAGATAAATTTGAAAAGTTCGTTTTGAATGTGGGACAAGGGAAAGTTGATAAAATAAGAATTGTACATTATACACATGAAGGTGATCCGGTTTTTCAAACGTTAGAGTATAGTGGGATAGATATAATTCATATGTTAGATAATAGGCAAGATCGATTTGCTGGTAATCATAAAGATATAGGTGAAGATAGCTGTAGAGGGATTGTTAAAGAGCAGCGTGAATTACAAACGGCTTATAGGTTAATAGACTGTGTGAATGAAAATGGGCGCAATGGATATGATTTATTATATGTACCTAAAAAATAGAGTTAGTAGAGGAAGGAAGTTTTGGCTCCTTCCTTTTTCTATGTATATATTGTCGAAAATTTTACCGAATATCTGTTCGTTTTTTTAGGTTTTTTATGGGCGTTCGTGGTAAAATAATAATACAGATTTTTATGAGGAGGTCGGATTTTTCTTGGAACATCAATTTGAAATTATCTCAGCGTATTCCCCGCAAGGTGATCAGCCGGTAGCTATAGAGAAGCTTGTAGAGGGAATTAATAGTGGAAAGAAAAAGCAAGTGTTGCTTGGAGCGACAGGAACGGGTAAGACATTTACGATTTCAAATGTCATTAAAGAAGTGCAGAAGCCAACACTTGTCATGGCTCATAATAAAACGTTAGCAGGACAGTTATATAGTGAGTTGAAAGATTTTTTTCCAAATAATGCAGTTGAATATTTTGTTAGTTATTATGATTATTATCAGCCAGAAGCGTATGTACCGCAAACAGATACGTTTATTGAAAAAGATGCGCAGATTAATGATGAAATTGATAAATTGCGTCACTCAGCAACATCTGCACTATTTGAACGGGATGACGTAATTATTGTTGCGAGTGTTTCGTGTATATATGGTTTAGGTTCTCCAGAAGAATACCGCGAGTTAGTTGTTTCGCTTCGAGTTGGTATGGAAAAGGACCGCAATCAATTGCTTCGTGAACTTGTTGATGTGCAGTATGGACGTAATGACATTGATTTCAAGCGTGGTACATTCCGTGTACGCGGAGATGTAGTTGAAATCTTCCCAGCATCACTTGATGAGCATTGTATTCGAATTGAATTTTTCGGCGATGAAATCGATCGTATTCGCGAAGTAAATGCGTTAACAGGTGAAGTATTAGCAGAACGTGATCATGTAGCAATCTTCCCAGCATCTCACTTCGTTACACGTGAGGAAAAAATGAAGGTCGCTATTGAAAATATCGAAAAAGAATTAGAAGAGCGTTTAAAGGAATTAAATGATAATGGCAAGTTATTAGAAGCACAGCGTATAGAGCAACGTACACGTTATGATTTAGAAATGATGCGCGAGATGGGATTTTGTTCAGGGATTGAAAACTATTCCCGTCATTTAACACTTCGTCCAGCGGGTGCAACACCGTATACGTTATTAGACTATTTCCCGGAAGATTTCTTAATTGTTATGGATGAGTCACACGTATCAGTACCGCAAGTAAGAGCGATGTATAACGGGGACCAAGCACGTAAGCAAGTACTTGTGGATCATGGGTTCCGTTTGCCATCAGCTTTAGATAATAGACCGCTTACGTTTGATGAGTTTGAAGGGAAAACGAATCAAGTTATTTACGTTTCGGCAACGCCAGGACCGTACGAGTTAGAGCAGGCACCGGAGGTAATAGAACAAATTATTCGTCCAACAGGGCTTTTAGATCCACCAATTGATATACGACCAATTGAAGGTCAAATTGATGATTTATTAGGAGAAATTCAAGATCGCATTGCAAAAAATGAACGTGTATTAATTACGACTTTAACGAAGAAGATGTCAGAGGATTTAACGGATTACTTAAAAGATGTAGGAATTAAAGTGAACTATCTTCACTCTGAAATTAAAACGTTAGAACGTATTGAAATTATCCGTGACCTTCGCCTTGGTAAGTTTGATGTACTTGTTGGTATTAACTTATTACGAGAAGGATTAGATATTCCAGAAGTATCACTTGTAGCTATTTTAGATGCTGATAAGGAAGGATTCTTGCGCTCAGAGCGTTCATTAATTCAAACAATCGGTCGTGCGGCACGTAATGAAAACGGCCGCGTAATTATGTATGCAGATCGTATAACAAGATCGATGGGAATTGCGATTGAAGAAACGCAGCGTCGTCGTACTATACAAGAAGCTTACAATAAAGAGCATGGTATTACGCCGAAAACGATTCAAAAAGGCGTGCGTGATGTTATCCGTGCAACGACAGCTGCTGAAGAGCCGGAAACATATGAAACAGGACCAGCTAAGAAGATGACGAAAAAAGAGCGTGAAAAGACAATTGCAAAGATGGAAGCAGAGATGAAAGAAGCAGCAAAAGCGTTAGATTTCGAGCGTGCAGCTGAATTAAGAGATTTACTATTAGAATTAAAAGCGGAAGGGTGAACAGAGTGAGCGTAAGTAAGGATTTTATTGTTGTAAAAGGTGCTAGAGCACATAACTTAAAAAATATTGATGTAACCATTCCGAGAAATCAGCTTGTTGTTGTAACAGGATTGTCTGGTTCTGGGAAATCATCATTAGCGTTTGATACGATTTATGCAGAAGGGCAGCGCAGATACGTAGAATCGTTATCTGCGTATGCGCGCCAGTTTTTAGGACAGATGGATAAGCCGGATGTAGATACGATTGAAGGATTGTCACCAGCGATTTCAATCGATCAAAAAACAACGAGTCGTAATCCACGTTCAACTGTCGGAACGGTAACGGAGATTTATGATTATTTACGTCTACTATTCGCACGAATTGGTACGCCGATTTGTCCGAATCATGGTATTGAAATTACATCACAAACAGTAGAGCAGATGGTAGACCGTGTACTTGAATATCCTGAACGTACGAAATTACAAGTGTTAGCTCCTATCGTTTCTGGGCGTAAAGGTGCACATGTGAAAGTGCTTGAAGACATTAAGAAGCAAGGATATGTTCGTGTACGTATTGATGGTGAGATGCTTGATGTATCTGAAGATATTGCGTTAGATAAAAATAAGAAGCATTCCATTGAAGTTGTAATTGACCGTATTGTTGTAAAAGAAGGAATCGCAAGCCGTCTTGCGGATTCACTTGAAAGTGCATTAAAGCTTGGCGGGGGACGAGTGTTAATTGATGTAATGGGAGAAGAGGAACTTCTATTTAGTGAACATCATGCTTGTCCACATTGTGGTTTTTCAATTGGAGAATTAGAGCCGCGTATGTTCTCATTCAACAGTCCATTCGGGGCATGTCCTTCTTGTGATGGACTTGGTTCAAAGTTAGAGGTAGATTTAGAACTTGTTATTCCGAACTGGGATTTATCATTAAATGAACATGCGATTGCGCCTTGGGAACCGACAAGCTCACAATATTACCCGCAGCTTTTACAATCTGTATGTAATCATTACGGCGTTGATATGGATATGCCTGTGAAAGATATACCGAAAGATTTATTTGATAAAGTGTTGTACGGAAGCGGAGAAGAGAAAGTTTATTTCCGCTATGTAAATGAATTTGGTCAAGTAAAGGAAAATGAGATTTTATTTGAAGGTGTTATTCCAAATATTGAACGTCGTTATCGTGAAACGAGTTCTGATTATGTTCGTGAGCAAATGGAGAAATATATGGCAGAACAAGCTTGTCCAAAGTGTAAGGGCGGACGCTTAAAGCCAGAGAGTTTAGCTGTTTTCGTTGGTGAGAAAACGATTGCTGATGTAACGAAGTATTCTGTTCAAGAAGTACAGGAATTCTTCTCAAATGTGGAGCTAACGGAGAAACAACAAAAAATTGCTCATTTAATTTTAAGAGAAATTCAGGAGCGTGTTGGGTTCTTAGTGAACGTTGGTTTAGATTATTTAACGTTAAGTCGTGCCGCAGGAACTTTATCAGGTGGTGAGGCACAGCGTATTCGTTTAGCGACACAAATCGGTTCTCGTCTGACTGGCGTACTTTACATTCTTGATGAGCCTTCTATCGGTTTGCATCAGCGTGATAACGATCGTCTTATTCGCACATTGCAAGAAATGCGCGATTTAGGAAATACGCTAATTGTCGTTGAGCATGATGAAGACACGATGATGGCTGCTGATTATTTACTTGATATCGGACCTGGTGCCGGTATTCACGGTGGTCAAGTTGTGTCAGCAGGTACACCAGCTGAAGTGATGCAAGATGATAATTCGCTAACAGGTAAGTATTTAAGCGGTAAAGAGTTTATTCCGGTTCCACTTGAAAGACGTAAAGGTGATGGAAGAAAAGTGGAAATTGTCGGTGCAAAAGAGAATAACTTAAAGAATGCAAAGATGTCATTCCCACTTGGTACGTTTGTAGCGGTAACCGGTGTATCTGGTTCCGGTAAAAGTACGATGATTAACGAAGTACTATATAAATCGTTAGCGCAAAAGTTATATAAAGCGAAAGCGAAGCCAGGTACTCATAAAGAGATTAAAGGTCTTGAGCATTTAGATAAAGTAATCGATATTGATCAATCGCCAATCGGTCGTACACCACGTTCTAATCCAGCGACGTATACAGGTGTATTCGATGATATTCGTGATGTGTTTGCGCAAACGAATGAAGCGAAAGTGCGCGGATATCAAAAAGGACGTTTCAGCTTTAATGTAAAAGGTGGACGTTGTGAAGCGTGCCGTGGTGATGGAATTATTAAAATCGAAATGCACTTCTTACCAGACGTATATGTTCCGTGTGAAGTTTGTCACGGTAAACGTTATAACCGCGAAACGTTAGAAGTGAAGTATAAAGATAAGAACATTTCTGAAGTGTTAGGGATGACAATTGAAGATGGAGTAGAGTTCTTCGCTAATATCCCAAAAATTAAGCGTAAACTTCAAACACTTGTAGACGTTGGGCTTGGTTATATGAAATTAGGACAGCCAGCTACGACATTATCTGGTGGTGAAGCGCAGCGCGTGAAGCTAGCTTCTGAATTACACCGCCGTTCTACTGGGCGTACGTTATATATTTTAGATGAGCCAACGACTGGTTTACATGCACATGATATCGCGCGTCTTCTAGAAGTGCTGCAACGCCTTGTTGAGAGTGGTGAGACGGTGCTTGTAATTGAACATAATTTAGATGTAATTAAAACAGCTGATTATATCGTTGACCTTGGACCAGAGGGTGGAGATAAAGGTGGACAAATCGTTGCTTCCGGAACGCCAGAGCAAGTAGTGAAAGAAGAGCGCTCGTATACAGGTAAGTATTTAAAAGATATTTTAGTCCGCGATAAAGCAAGAATGAAAGAGAAAATAAAAGAAGTAGAGTTATCACAATAAGTGTATTACTAAAAACCGAGTGGAAATGCCACTCGGTTTTTAGTTCATAGGGGGAGAAGATGGAGTTTGCCCCGCATTAACGGACAGTAGGATCCCCACCTCAAAATTCAGCGGAAGCAAAGAAATTAGGTGGGGATCAACTGCCCGTAAAAGCCCGATTGGTTCAACTAATAATCAGTGGGAGATGAACAAAAACCCCACTGATTAAAGTTTCACTTTATAGATGTTTTAAGAAAGAAAAATATGAAAGTAAGAGAGTTTCAAAGTTGGGGTGTATATTTTCGCAAGCGCTGGGAGGATAACTTTGCAAATCATTTAAGTGATGAGGAAAAAGAAGACATTTTCCTGTATGGAGATAAGTATGCATGTGGGTATCTTTGGCACATATTTAGTTATGAGAAAAAGAAATGTTTAGAGGGCGAAGAAGCGGAGAATGCGTTTCATAATGAAGCGAAAAAGGATTGTTGCATATGCTATCAACATTGTGATGATGTACTGCTAATAAAAGATGCGAGTTTATTACATATGGATGATATATTGTGTGAGAGGGACGATATGTATAAAGGTGATATTTATATTGTAGACAAAGCGTTCACTTGGACTTTTGTGAAAACGCATGAACATAGATGGTGTGGCCCTTATTTTGCGAGGAAATGTTAGTAGGTATACAAGCATGCAGAGTAGAATAAGTTGATAGAAGTATTTGTATGATACTTGCGTTTATTATCTATTAGCGTATGATGAAATATATATGTCAAAAGGATGTGTAAGAAAATGAGATGGATTGTATCACTTCTTGTAAATAGCGTTGTGTTAATCGCTGTATCGGGACTTTTAAAAGGGATTGCACCAGACGCTTTTTATGTAGCAAATATACAAACTGCAATTATTGCGAGTATTATCTTGGCCGTTTTAAATGTGTTCGTAAAACCGTTTTTAATTTTAATTACGCTACCGATTACTGTTGTAACTTTCGGGTTCTTCTTAATTGTTATTAATGCGATTACGTTAAAAATAGCAGATTCATTATTAGGAGATGCATTTAATATATCAGGATTCGGTGTAGCGATTGTAGCGGCAATTTGTATTTCAATTTTTAATATGATTATTGAAAAGGCAATTGTGGAACCACTATACGAAAAAAAGAGAAAATGACAAAAAGAAAAACATTTCATGATGTGTATGAAATGTTTTTTTCTATTTATTAGAAACCGTATTTCTTGTTTCCAGAAAAAAATGGTACAATATCCGGTAGAATGGAATTTTACATCAAATGAGACTGAACCCGCAGCGGAGTGGAGGTTTATACATATGCCGAAAGTAAGGACAAAAGATTTAATTGAACAATTTCAATTGGAGTTAATAAGTGGTGAAGAAGGAATTCATCGTCCGATTGATACAAGTGATTTATCACGACCTGGAATTGAAATGGCAGGATTTTTTACATATTATCCAGCTGATCGCGTGCAGCTTCTTGGAAAGACGGAGCTTACGTTCTTTGACACGTTAACGACAGAGCAAAAACAAGAGAGAATGAAAGCGCTTTGTACTGAGGAGACGCCGTGTATTATTATAACTCGTAATCAAGATGTACCAGATGAGTTACTGCAAGCGTCACGTGAATCGGGTATGCCTTTATTACGTTCTTCTCAAACGACAACAAGATTATCAAGTCGTTTAACAAATTATTTAGAAGGTAAGCTAGCACCAACAACAGCTGTACATGGTGTGTTAGTGGATATTTACGGTGTTGGTGTTTTAATTACAGGTCAAAGTGGTGTCGGTAAAAGTGAGACAGCTCTTGAGCTTGTAAAACGTGGTCACCGCCTTGTTGCGGATGATAGCGTAGAAATTCGCCAAGAAGATGAAGACACATTAGTAGGAAGCTCACCAGATTTAATTGAGCATTTATTAGAAATTCGTGGTCTAGGTATCATTAACGTTATGACGTTATTCGGTGCAGGAGCAGTGCGGAATTATAAGCGTATTACACTTGTTATTAATCTTGAAATTTGGGATCAAAAGAAAAATTACGATCGCTTAGGTCTTGATGAAGAGAAGATGAAGATTATTGATACAGAACTTACGAAGATTACACTTCCAGTTCGTCCTGGTCGAAACTTGGCTGTTATTATTGAAGTAGCAGCGATGAACTTCCGTTTGAAACGTATGGGAGTCAATGCAGCACAACAGTTCTCTGAACGATTAATGAGTGCGATTGAGTTAGGAAATCAGGAGTAAACTTTGGAGAGGGAGGTCATACATATGCTGTTAGGTTCTGTACCACAGCTTGACCGTGTAGCGATCCAACTTGGACCGTTTCCTGTTTATTGGTACGGGATTATTATCGGTACAGGTGTGCTATTAGGTCTTTGGCTAGCGACTCGCGAGGGAGAAAGACTAGGTATTCCAAAAGATACATTTGTTGACCTTGTGTTAATTGCAGTACCGATCGCTATTCTATTTGCGAGAATGTACTATGTTATTTTTGAATGGGAATATTACGCGCAAAACCCGAGTCAAATTATTAATATTCGTCAAGGTGGCTTGGCGATTCATGGTGGTTTAATCGGGGCTGTTATTACAGGGATTCTTTTTGCGAAACGCCGCGGGGTTTCATTCTGGAAGTTGGCGGATATTGCTGCACCAAGTATTTTACTAGGACAAGCAATTGGCCGATGGGGAAACTTTATGAATCAAGAGGCACATGGTGATGAAGTAACGAGACAGTTTTTAGAAGGTCTTCATTTACCGGATTTCATTATTAATCAAATGTATATTGAGGGTGTGTACTATCATCCGACGTTTTTATATGAATCATTATGGAATTTTGCAGGTGTCATTTTATTACTTGCATTACGAAAAGTGAATTTACGACGCGGGGAATTATTCTTCACATATTTAATTTGGTATTCAGTAGGGCGCTTCTTCGTAGAAGGCTTACGTACAGATAGTTTAATGCTAGGACCACTTCGTATCGCACAAGTAATGTCAATTGGACTTGTTGTTATTTCTATTATTTTCATTATTGTGAGACGAAAAATGGGGCAAGCTGATAAAAGATATTCGGAAAATTAGAGAAAAGTAGCATCTTATTATAAGGTGCTGCTTCTTTCATATTCAGGAAAGAGAAGGGACTAAGGCAATGAGAATAAATACAGTGTTATTTGATTTAGATGGAACGTTAATTAATACAAACGAACTTATTATTTCTTCTTTTTTACATACGTTACATACATATTATCCAAGTCAATATAAGCGTGAAGATGTATTGCCATTTATCGGCCCTTCTTTACATGATACTTTCAGCAAGATTGATGAAAACAAGGTTGAAGAGATGATTACATGTTATCGTCAATTTAACCATGAGCATCACGATGAATTAGTGGAAGAATATGAAACTGTATATGAAACAGTTCAAGAGTTGAAGAAGCAAGGCTATAAAGTTGGTATTGTTACAACGAAAGCGAGACAAACCGTTGAAATGGGATTAAAGCTGTCGAAGCTTGATGAATTTTTTGATGTTGTCGTGACAATTGATGATGTAGAGCATGTGAAACCACATCCAGAGCCACTTCAAAAAGCGCTTGAGTTATTAGATGCGAAACCGGAAGAAGCATTGATGGTTGGGGATAACCACCATGATATTGTTGGCGGACAAAATGCTGGTACGAAAACAGCTGCTGTTTCATGGACGTTGAAAGGTAGAACGTATTTAGAGGCTTACAAGCCGGACTTTATGCTAGATAAAATGAGTGATTTGCTACCGATTTTGTCTAATATGAACCGTTCATAAAGGTCCAAGTAAGTTAGTCGGGGTGTATGTTCCTACTAACTTACAGTTTCACTTTTTAGTAGAGGAGCGAGCTAAGTGCGACGGACAACGCGCTATCCTGTTTCGGGAGAGAATTCATTATGGAATGTGTATAAAACAGTGTCCTTTTGGAAGGTAATGAAGAACTTTATTATTATCCAAATTGCGCGTTACACGCCATTTTTATCCGTCAAGAATTGGTTGTACCGCACATTCTTACGGATGAAAGTCGGAAAGAAAACATCATTTGCGCTTATGGTAATGCCGGACATTATGTTCCCAGAAAAGATAACTGTGGGAGAGAATTCGATTGTCGGCTATAACACAACGCTTTTAGCACATGAATATTTAATTCGTGAATATCGACTTGGAGAGATCATCATAGGAAATGAAGTGATGATTGGAGCGAATACGACTATATTACCAGGTGTGAAAATTGGGGATGGCGCGATTATTTCAGCTGGCACACTTGTTCATAGAGATGTCCCAAGTGGTGCTTTCGTCGGTGGAAATCCAATGCGTGTTATTTATACGAAAGAAGAAATGGATGCTAGAGAAGGTTGATGCCAAAAATGTAACATTTCTCTTCTTTTTTAATGAATAAAAAGGAAATAATTGAGTATAATATACTGTTTTGTTTTTTACGGAATCGTTTATACTTATAGATAGAAGAATGTGTGAACGAAGAAAACAAAAAACTGGAGGATATATGGGGAAAAATCAAGGAATATATAAGGAGAACGGACAAGTTATCTCTTTTAATCAATTAGCGGACTTCTTTTATAAAAAAGGGATGAGGGCTTACAAAGGGCAAAAATTGCAAGATGCAATTAAATATTTTCGAAGAGCGGCACAAAGTGAGAAGGAGCCGTTTATTTTATGTCAATTAGCAACAGTATTATCTGAGGCTGGTGAATATCAAGAGTCGAATCAAATCTTCTTTAAGCTTGTTAGATCTAACCCAGAACTTGAACAGTGCTATTATTTTATTGCAAATAATTATGCATATATGGGGCTATTTCAGCAGGCGAAAAAGTATGCGGATCGCTATTTAGAGGTTGCAGAAGAGAAGGAATTTGTAGAAGATACATTAGAATTACTTGAGATTATGGAAGAAGAAGCGATGGGTGCGGAAGAGATTGAGGATGAAGATGATCTAATTGTTATGCAGGAAGAAGCGAATCGTTATATTCGTAACGGACAATTGGAAGAAGCAATTGCTACATTAGAAATTGTTACGAAAGATTATCCGGAATTTTGGTCGGGTCATAATAATTTAGCCATTGCACATTTTCAATCTGGTAATGTAGATAAGGCGCTGAAGTTAACGGAAATGATTTTAGAGAAAAATCCTGGTAATATACATGCGCTTTGTAATACGCTTATTTTTCTATATTCAATTGGAGAGCATAAACAAGTAGAAGCGTTAGCTGCTCAGTTAGTTTCAGTATATCCAATTTCGTTCGAGCATCGTTTAAAACTTGGAACGACACTTGCGACAATTGGTCATTTTGAGCCTGCATATAGATGGTTCAAAGTATTAAAGCGTCAAGGATACGAGGGAGACGTTAGTTTTTATTATTGGTTTGCGTATTCTGCTTATATGGTGAAAGATCAGCAAGTAGCTGAAAAAATGTGGCAACATGTTGTAGAATTGCACCCTGATAAAAAGGGAAAAGAACCATGGAATGCGCTGAATTTAGCGGATGAAGGACAAAACGTATTATTTGAAGAATTACGAAAATCATTTCAGCAAAGTGGGACGCTAGAGGAACAAATGCTAGCTTTATATTTAATGAATGAATTGTCAACGCCAGAGAAGGTGGGATTCTTCTTTGATGTAACGCAGGCGAAGAACGGTGTTCCAATCGTATCGCAACTTGCAAAGTATTTCTTTTTACTTAATAGCCATAAGAGCATTCCGGCTGATTTACAGCAATTTGAACAGTGTGCGCGAATTGCGGATGCTTTATATAATTATACGAAAAAAGATGATGAATTAATCGAAGAGTGTTTACAATTTTGGTTCTGTACGTTCATACGTTTATATACATCTGGGGCAGTTTTCACAAATGTATACGGCTGGTCAGCTGCGGTTGAATATATCGTACGCAGCGAACAAGGAAATAAGATGACACAGTCGGAGCTTGGAGATGTATATAATGTATCTGTAGCAACTGTTCGAAAGTATGTGCAGGCTGTTAAGCGTACGCACACATAGAGTAAGCAAATCATTGGGAAAAAAATGATGCTAACAGTATAATGAGGGTAACTTAATTGTGTAGGAATGAATAGGAGTGAATAGTGTGTCAGAAGAAAAAATTTATGATGTCATTATTATTGGTGCAGGACCAGCTGGTATGACAGCTGCAGTATATACATCTCGTGCGAATTTAAGCACATTAATGCTTGAGCGTGGTATCCCAGGTGGCCAAATGGCAAACACAGAAGATGTAGAAAACTACCCAGGTTATGAGTCTATTTTAGGACCAGACTTATCAAATAAAATGTTCGAGCATGCAAAGAAATTTGGTGCTGAATATGCATATGGTGATGTGAAAGCAATCATCGATGGTAAAGAATATAAAACAATTATTGCTGGTAAAAAAGAATATAAAGCACGTGCAATTATCGTTGCAAGCGGTGCGGAGTATAAAAAAATTGGTGTGCCAGGCGAAGCAGAACTTGGCGGCCGCGGTGTATCATATTGTGCAGTATGTGATGGGGCATTCTTTAAAGGTAAAGAGCTTGTAGTTATTGGTGGCGGAGATTCTGCTGTTGAAGAGGGTGTGTTCTTAACACGCTTCGCATCGAAGGTAACAATTGTTCATCGTCGTGACACGCTTCGTGCACAGAAAATTTTACAAGATCGTGCTTTCCAAAACGAGAAAGTGGACTTCATTTGGAATCACACTATTAAAGAAATTAACGATGCAAATGGTAAAGTAGGAAGCGTAACACTTGTAGACGTAAACAGTGGAGAAGAGAAAGAAGTCAAAACTGACGGCGTATTCGTATACATCGGTATGTTACCATTATCAAAACCATTTGTGGAACTAGGTATTACAAATGAAAATGGTTACCTTGAAACAAACGAGCGTATGGAAACGAAAGTTCCAGGTATTTTCGCAGCTGGTGACGTTCGTGAAAAAATGCTACGTCAAATTGTAACTGCAACAGGTGATGGTAGTATCGCAGCACAAAGTGCACAACATTACGTAGAAGAATTATTAGAAGAACTAAAAACTGTATCAGAAAAATAAGGGATAACATACCTTTTGAGAAGAAAGCTACCGATAGGAGCTTTCTTCTTTTTTTGTGTGAAAATGTCAAAGTTTTGTCAAAAAATATTAAGAATATAAGCTTTCTTATTGATATACTGGACTTTACGGAAAAACCACTATAAGAAATGAGGAATTTATTCAGTATGGAATGGCGTAATATATATCGTGGATTTTGTATGGGCGTTAGTGATTTAATTCCCGGTGTGAGCGGCGGTACAATCGCTGTAGTGTTAGGGATTTATGAACAATTGCTTGCGGCAATTAGTGGATTCTTTAGTCGTGAATGGAAAAAACATTTAGGATTTTTAATTCCCCTTGCAGCTGGTGTGGCAGCAGCGTTTTTAACGTTAAGTCATGTTATTAAATATTTACTTGCAAATCATTATGAACCGACTCAATTTTTCTTCCTCGGTTTAATTATTAGTATATTACCGATGTTAATGAGAGAAGCTGATGCAAAGTCTTCGTTTAAAGGTAAGCACATTGTTTTACTAATAGTTGCAGCAATTCTTGTTGCGATTACAGCTTTCTTTAAGCCAGATAAGGCAGCAGATCCAATTACAACGTTAACAATTTTAAATGCAATTGGTTTATTTTTCGCAGGATGGCTAGCTAGTATGGCCATGTTGCTTCCTGGAATTAGCGGATCATTTATTTTATTAATTATTGGTGTGTATCCGACGGCAATTAATGCTTTAACTACACTGAACTTACCTTTAATCGTAGTTATCGGTGCTGGTGTTATGGCAGGATTCGTTGTAAGTAGTAAAGGAATTAGTTTCTTATTAGATCGTTATAAAAGTATGACATTTGCGGCAATTATTGGACTTGTTATCGGCTCAATTGTAATTGTGTTCCCTGGTATTCCAACTGGAGGATTTTCAATTATAAGTTCAATTATTACCTTTATTTTAGGATTTGCGATTGTTACTTATTTCGGTAAGAAATAAGGACTTTAATCCCCTTGGCGATAAAAATCGTTAAGGGGATTTTTCATGCTATTTATTGAAAGTCTAGGCATTTACATTGCTTGTTTTAGAAAGCTTTTTTAAAATTGTTGAGTAGCATGTGCTTAGCGAAAGAGGACTGGCTCCTTCGTTGTAGCAAACTGTTTTTGATAGTATAATGAAATGAGTATGCAGTGAGAAATTTACTGCAAGTAGCTGAGGTGAAGAAACATGCAAAGAGTGACAAACTGTGTGTTAGTTAGAGATAATGAAGTACTCTTACTCCAAAAACCTCGTCGAAATTGGTGGGTTGCACCAGGCGGGAAAATGGAGCGCGGTGAGACAGTAAGAGATTCCGTTGTTCGCGAGTATCGTGAAGAAACAGGTATTTATTTAAAGAACCCAGCGTTAAAAGGGGTCTTCACCTTTGTCATCCAAGAAGGTGATAAGGTTGTTTCTGAATGGATGATGTTCTCCTTTTTAGCGACAGATTTTGCAGGAGAAAACAAACTAGAGAGCGAAGAAGGCATCATTGGTTGGCATACATTTGACAAAATTGATGATTTAGCAATGGCACCAGGAGATTATCACATTATTGATTATTTAATTAAAGGAAATGGCATAATCTACGGTACATTTGTATATACCCCAGATTTTGAGTTGCTTTCATATCGATTAGATCCGAGTTAAACCGTCAAGGAGAGGATACGATGACAGAGAATAATGATATAAAAATGGTAATTATTACAGGAATGTCTGGAGCTGGAAAGACAGTAGCTTTACAAAGTTTTGAAGATTTAGGATATTTCTGTGTAGATAATTTACCACCGATGTTATTGCCAAAGTTTATTGAGCTTATGGCGGATTCAAAAGGGAAAATGAATAAAGTGGCACTTGGCGTTGATTTACGTGGCCGAGAGTTTTTCGAACATTTATGGGGAGCACTTGATGATTTATCAGAACGTACATGGATTATTCCTCATATTTTATTCTTAGATGCGAAAGATGGCACGCTTGTCACTCGTTATAAAGAAACGAGACGTTCGCATCCACTTGCACCAACTGGTTTACCGTTAAAGGGAATCGAAATGGAGCGCAGCTTATTAACTGATATGAAGGCACGAGCGAATATTGTGCTTGATACATCGGATTTAAAACCGAAAGAATTACGTGAAAAAATTGTTCATCTGTTTTCAACTGAAACTGAGCAAGCATTTCGTGTAAATGTTATGTCATTTGGATTTAAGTACGGTATTCCAATTGATGCAGATTTAGTATTTGATGTTCGTTTTTTACCAAATCCATATTACATTCCACATATGAAGCCATTAACAGGACTAGATGAGGAAGTTTCATCGTATGTGCTGAAATTTAATGAGACACATAAGTTTTTAGAGAAGTTGACGGATCTTATTACTTTCATGCTGCCTCATTATAAAAGAGAAGGCAAGAGTCAACTTGTAATTGCAATTGGATGTACAGGTGGACAGCATCGTTCTGTTACGCTTACAGAATACCTTGGGAAACATTTGAAACCAGAGTATAGCGTTCATGTATCTCATCGTGATGTGGAGAAGAGAAAGGGCCATTAAGGGATGAAAAAAGAGAGAAAACCTAAAATTGTTATCATGGGAGGCGGTACAGGACTCTCTGTTTTATTACGAGGATTAAAACAATATCCAGTTGATATTACAGCAGTTGTTACAATCGCTGATGATGGTGGCAGTTCAGGCAGATTACGTGATGAGCTCGAAATTCCACCCCCAGGTGACATTCGTAACGTACTTGTTGCGTTATCAGATGTAGAGCCGCTGGTGGAAGCTTTATTTCAGCATCGTTTCACAACGGGAGACGGGCTGAAAGGTCATGCGTTAGGAAATTTATTATTGGCGGGTATGACCTCGATTACAGGAGACTTTTTCCATGCGATTACGGAAACGAGTAAAGTGTTAAATGTCAGAGGGCGTGTGTTACCAGCAGCGAACCAAAGTGCGGTACTTCATGCGGAACTAGAAGATGGAGAAATTGTAACAGGTGAATCAAAGATTCCTTATTACGGAAAGAAGATTAACCGCGTCTTTTTAACTCCAGAAGATGTAGAGCCGTTACATGAAACGTTGGCTGAGATTAAACGAGCTGATTTACTTGTTTTTGGTCCAGGAAGTTTGTATACGAGTATATTACCGAATTTAGTTGTTAACAAAATCGGGGACGCTGTTCTTGCTGCAAAAGCGAAGAAGGTATATGTGTGTAATGTTATGACGCAAGCTGGTGAAACGATGGGATATACTGCGTTTGACCATGTGCAGGCGTTACATGATCATTTAGGTAAACCATTTATCGATACTGCAATTGTAAATAACCGTGATATTCCTTGTGAATTACGTGAGTTATATGAGGAAGAAATGTCGGCACCAGTTGTAGTAGATGAAGAGCGTTTTACAGAGAGCAATATTGATGTCATTCAAGATCAATTAGCGAAGTATGATGATCGTGTTGTAAGGCACGATACATTAAAACTAGCTTCTATTTTATATTCACTGTTGTAGATGTGCGTTGCCTCGTTTGAGGTAACGCTCATCATTTCATATAGGACAAGATTTTTGTTCCAAAGTAATCGTATAAGGAGGTGTTGACTGTGTCATTTGCATCAGAAACAAAGAAAGAGTTGACGAATCTTGAGATGAAGGAATGCTGTGAGAAAGCAGAATTATCAGCGTTACTTCGAATGAACGGATCGCTTTCTTTTTCAAATCGTCGTCTATCTATCGATATTCAAACGGAGAATGCGGCAATTGCAAGAAGGATTTATACACTTTTGAAAAAAGGATATGACGTGACGGTAGAATTACTTGTTCGTAAAAAAATGCGATTGAAGAAAAATAATGTATATATTGTGCGGCTTGTTGAGAAGTCTCGCGAAATATTAGCTGATCTTCATATTGTTCGAGACGACTTTTCATTTATCCGAGATATATCACAAGAATTGATTGAGAAGAAATGTTGTAAACGATCGTATTTACGCGGTGCATTTTTAGCAGGTGGTTCAGTAAATAACCCAGAAACATCATCTTATCATTTAGAAGTCTTTTCGTTATATAAGGAACATAATGATGCTATATGTGAACTGATGAACGGATTTGATTTAAATAGTAAGACGTTGGAAAGAAGAAAAGGTTACATTACGTATTTGAAAGAAGCAGAAAAGATTACGGAGTTTTTAAATATTATAGGCGCTCATAATGCACTTTTAAGATTTGAAGACATTCGAATCGTTCGCGATATGCGTAATTCAGTAAATCGTTTGGTGAACTGCGAAACAGCCAATTTAAATAAAACAATTGGTGCAGCGCTAAGGCAGATTGAAAATATCCGCTATATTGATGAGACAGTTGGTCTTGATATATTACCAGATAAACTGCGAGAAATTGCACAATTAAGAAGAGATTATCAAGATGTAACATTGAAAGAGTTAGGCGAGATGGTATCCGGGGGGAAAATTAGTAAATCGGGTATTAATCATCGTTTGCGTAAAATCGATGAGATTGCAGAGAAATTACGCGCGGGGGAAACGGTAGCAAAAAAATAAGAGGGTAAAGGGGAAATGGAGCTGTGGTTCAAAAAAGAGTTCAGGTTTCATTAAAAAACGGTTTACAAGCACGTCCGGCTGCGTTGTTTGTACAAGAAGCCAATCGCTTTCATGCGGATATCTTCATCGAGAAAGATGGAAAGACAGTGAATGCAAAGAGCATAATGGGGATTATGAGTTTAGCAATTGGAACTGGTAGCATGATAACAATTACAACAGAAGGTTCAGATGCAGAAGAAGCCTTAGAAGCGTTAGCTGCATATGTACAATAAGAAGCTATCGCGCATATGCGATAGCTTTTTTGTTTTGTTAGGGTGTGGGGGAGGGGATGTAGGGGGCGTGTACTTGTCGAGGATTGTCGGTAAGTCGATAAGTTGTGTCGAATCGTCGATATATTGAAATAATCGCCGATATAATTGGAGTTACGGTCGATATATTTGAAAAATCGCTGATATATTCAGGGGGATACTAGGTGGGGTATGTGATTGCGGAAACCCCACTATAAAAAAAGCGCCCTATTATAGGGCGCTTCCGCTTTAAATCTATCCAGCTCCGGCGGCTAGAACAGTCGGTCGTTTCACCCCTTCATTCGAGGCAAAAAAGCGCCTCGGAATCAGGGGTTCCAACTTCCTCCTGTTCTAAACGAGCCGCTTCCGCTTTAAATCTATTAACGATTTGTAAAGATCTTATCGATTAAACCGTATTCTAAAGCTTTTTCTGCTGTCATGAAGTTGTCGCGGTCTGTGTCGCGTTGTAGTACTTCAAGTGGTTGACCTGTGCGGTCAGCAAGAATTTGGTTTAGTTTTTCACGTAAGAATAGGATACGTTTTGCAGCGATTTCGATTTCAGTCGCTTGACCTTGTGCTCCGCCAAGTGGTTGGTGAATCATTACTTCACTGTTTGGAAGTGCATAACGTTTTCCTTTTTCACCTGCTGCAAGTAAGAATGCACCCATAGATGCAGCCATACCGATACAGATTGTTGATACTTGTGGTTTAATAAACTGCATTGTATCGTAAATTGCCATACCTGCTGTGATAGAACCACCAGGGCTGTTGATGTAGATGTGAATATCTTTTTCAGGATCTTGAGATTCCAAGAATAAAAGCTGGGAAACGATTGAGTTAGCTACGTTGTCATCAATTGCACTACCAAGCATAATGATGCGGTCTTTTAATAGTCGAGAATAAATATCGTAAGCGCGTTCTCCACGATTTGTTTGTTCAATTACTGTAGGAATTAAATTCATCTGTTATTTCCTCCTTCTAAAGCTTTCTTAGTCTTATAATACAATTATGGTCAATAAAGGTCAAACGAAACCACTTTAAATCAAAAAAATATGTAGTTGTACCATGAAATATTCGCTATGTTTTTGAAATTCCCTGCTTATGTATCTTCAACATCATAACCGAATTACATAAATTTAAACGTTATAAAAACTATAGAAAAAAAGAAAAGAACGCCTTTTTACTACAGCGTTCTTTCGATATCTATTCTTTTAAAAGATAGGTTACTTTATTTAAAATCTTTTCGATGTGTTTCGCGTTTTTACTGTACATTTCGCTAGCTGATTTCGACTTTGTTTCTAGGGAAAATAGTTCAAGATCAGCATGACATTTTTTTAAAGATGCTAATAATAAAGGCTTGTTTTGAGGAGAAGGCATTTGTAGTTTGTCATTATAAATGTCGATAGTAAGTTGCCCATATGAATCCACTTGACCGAGAAAGACATTTTCAATAACAACACCGAGCTTTTCTAGTTCAGAATGTAACCAAGCACGGTTATGCCCGCTTGAGGATAAAGGTTCATCTAAGACATTTCCATCCATAATAACAGTTTGTGGTTCTTTTTCATTTGGTACTTTTAAGCCGATGTCTTTTGCTGTAAGTGGCTGAGAATCTTTCTTTAATAGTACATTTAATTCTCCGCTCGGTTCTAAGACAGCAAATTCGACTTCAGCTACGCTGAAAGCATTTTTTCCGCGAAGAAGTTCCAGTAATTCGTCACTTGTATATTTTTCTTTCTTTAAGTTGTCTTCGAGTATCTTTCCGTCTTTTATTAGTACGGTAGATTTCCCTTCAAAAAAATCTCGAGCTGTTTTGTTTTTTAAAGAGAGGATTCCTGTTAAAAAAGGTACCACAGCGAAAATGAGTATCGCAAAGACGCCGTGGAAAAATTTTGAATCGAGCCCTGTAGATACTTGGGCAGCGATGTCACCGATTGTCATTCCGGCTATGTATTCAAAAAAGGAGAGCTGAGAGATTTGTCTTTTCCCTAACCATTTTGTAATAGCGAATAAAATAATTAATATGAATACAGAGCGAAGAATGACAAGTGTCCATTCCGGCAGGTGAGACATAGTCATTTCCTCCAGTCTACTTAAAACCCTTTATATTGAGGTTCTTCACGTTCTAATACTGAAACTCTATTCTGTAAATCAGCGATGATGCTGTCCATTTCTAACATGCATTCATGAAATACACATTTTGATTCCGCGTCCTGTGAGTTTAGTGAAAGAGAGCTTAAACTTGCTTGAGCGCCCCTTACACTAGCGAGGCAGGTTTTAACGCTAGCGATAACTGTCATACGAACACCTTATCCTTTCGGTTTGAATAGCAATGCACCAATGAAGCCGAAAATAATAGCTGCTGATACACCGGCGCTCGTTACTTTAAACATACCGGTGATGACGCCGACGATGCCATGTTTTGCAGCTTCTTCCATTGCGCCGTGAACGAGGGCATTACCGAAGCTTGTAATAGGTACAGTTGCCCCGGCTCCAGCAAAATCAATTAATGGTTCATACAGGTTGAATCCGTCCAGTATAGCGCCGACAACAACAAGTGTTGCCATTGTATGAGCGGGTGTTAATTTGCCGACATCAAACATAAGTTGTCCGATTACACATATGAGTCCACCAATGACGAAAGCCCAGAAAAAAATCATTGCGTTGCACCTCCAAATTCAATCGAAACGGCGTGAGCGATACACGGAATCGTTTCTTCTTGTTGGAATGTAAGTGGAGATAGTAAAGCGCCTGTCGCAACGACAAGTATTTTTTTGAACTCTCCTCTTTTCATTCGGTTTAATAAATGACCGTACACGACTGTTGCGGAACATCCTGGTCCACTCGCCCCAGCTATGACTGGTTGTCCGTCTCTGTAAATAATGATTCCGCAATCTTGGAATTGTTCACTTGTTACTTTTGTTCCGTGTTTATGTAGTAGGTCGTAGGCAATTTCGCGACCGACATGTCCAAGGTCACCTGTTACGATTAAGTCGTAATAAGAGGCGTCAATTTGTCGTTCGCGTAAATGGGCTTCAATCGTATCGACGGCCGCCGGGGCCATCGCACCACCCATATTAAAAGGATCTGTTAATCCCATATCAATCACTCGTCCGATTGTTGCAGATGTTACTGTAGGACCATGTCCAGTGTCGCTTAAAATAGCTGCGCCAGCTCCAGTTACTGTCCATTGTGCGGTAGGAGGTTTTTGACCGCCGTATTCAGTTGGATACCGGAATTGTTTTTCTACAGCGGCATTATGACTGGATGCCCCAGTTAATAAATATTTTGCGCCTTTTGCATTTACAATGCTTGCCCCGAGTGCTAATCCTTCCATTGAAGTAGAACATGCTCCGAATAATCCGAGATATGGTGTTCCGAGTGTACGACAGGCAAAGCTTGTTGGAGTGATTTGATTAATTAAATCTCCTGCAAGTACAAATTGAATATCGTCTTTACGAAGCTTGGCTTTTTCAGTAGCGCGGCTACAAGCTTCTTCGAACAAAATTTTATGGGCTTTTTCATAGGAATCCTGGCCGAGCCATAAATCTTCATGAAGGATATCGAAGTCTTCTGGAATGTTTCCTTTTGCTTCGAACGGTCCACCAACGACTCCTGTCGAAATAATAACGGGTTTATTTTCAAATACCCACGTTCGGTGTCCTTGTAACATTTATAGCCCTCCCCATTGAACGAGAATCGTTTTAATAAGTGCGATGACGAAAGCTGAAAATACACCAAATAAAATAACAGAACCGGCTAATTTAAACATATTTCCTCCAACACCGAGTACGAACCCTTCAGTTCGGTGTTCGATACATGCGGCAATAACAGAGTTACCGAATCCAGTAACGGGTACAGCTGTGCCTGCTCCAGCAAACTGCCCAAAGCGGTCATATATACCGAATCCAGTTAGCAACATGGAGATGAAAATAAGAGTTGCGACTGTTGGATTTCCTGCGGAACGCTCAGTGAAATCAAAATATGTGATATAAAACGTAGAAATGAGTTGTCCGATGAAGCAAATAAAACCACCGACGAAAAAGGCTTTTATACAATTTTTCAAGACGGGGCGCTTCGGTTCTCGCTCTTGCTCGAATTTTTTATACTCCTGTTGTACAGGGGTTAAGTTCTTATCTTTACTAGACATTGCGATCCTTCCTTTTCTTTTAAAAAGCGTTAAGTGTTAGACTCCATTTTTTTTCCGATGAGTTTTAATTGCTCATTAATTTCATCTTTAGATACTTTTTTTTCCTTAATCTTTCTTTCAAGCTTTTCGAGTAACATAAAGATTTTTTTATCTGTACTTACACGAACATCGAAAGTAGGATGTTCATCACTTAGCTGCTTTTGAAGCTTCTTACGTAAAGGTTTTAATCCAAACCTTTCGTGGTGCTCCGGTGTAACTGCTATGTAGAGATCTAAATTTGAATTCACTGCTGTGCTTTTTATAATTTCATCCATAGCGAGAGCCCTTTTCTTGGCTCCTTGTGATATAGATTGATTAAATGATTCCGTACTCGTCTTTGTTAATTTGGGACCTTTCTCTTTCTCTGTTCGTTTTGCTTCTTCTTTCACTTTTTTATCTAAGGGACTATTATCACATCCGGTAAAAGAGCTAAATAGAAGGGCAAATAATGCGGTTATGAGGCCGAGTTTTCGCATGAGTATCATTCCATTTCTATTGCAATATGTAATGTGATAGAAAAAGGATGACTGCATATCATCCTTTTTCTATTTCACAGCATGACGAATACGTTATTGCTGTGAGTATTGTGGTTCTTCTTGTTGGACTTCTTCAACGCGTGGATTTAAAGAATCGATAATCGTTTGCGTTTGCTCTGCAGCTGTTTGGAAAAGTTGCTTTGCTTGTTGGTTATCCGTATCAAGAGCGAATCCCTCTAAGCTAGCTTGTGCACTTTTTAATCCAGAAACAGTTTGCTTTAGTTTCGTAATTACAGTCATTGAATGAAGCCCCCTTTGGAATATCAATTCAAAGGTTATAATTTGTGAGTTGGGGTGAATTTATGATTGGAAAATTTAGGGGGAAGTGCTTTGTTAATATACTCATAGCCAAGGTGCATAAAGGATTACGGGGATATTTTTATTGATTTAGATGGATTTTATTGCTATTATTATGAAAAGAAAATGAAGTGTTTTCTATAATCATGCGCCCATAGCTCAGTCGGATAGAGCGGTGGTTTCCGGTACCACGTCTGCCGGGGGTTCGAATCCCTCTGGGCGCGTTATGTATTGTTGGTGTTACGTGTTGAAAATGAATAGTAAATCTAAGGAATCCCCTTGTATGTGAATCGCGTACAGGGGATTTTTGTTATGGGCTTATAAGATATTTCTGTTAATGCTATAACGAGTTTATACTAAAATTATCTAAAACTTATAGTATGAGGGGATTGATGGTGCGTACAATTAGTGGATATTTAAGTATTTTAGGGGATAACGAACGTAGAACCGTCGCTGTATCTGATTCTGGTGAAATTACAGGTGATGAAATGTTGAAGTTCATGTTAAATATGGAATTACACTATAAAGAGATGGATAGGGAATGTTTTGGACCTAGTCACTATTTACCTAGTGGAGACTACCATAAGGATTTAATAGCGATTGTCTTTACGGCTGAAATGATGTTAGACGACATGGAATTAGAAGGGTAATGGCCTGCTGAAGAGGGAGGTGTTATATTTAACGAAGCATAATGAATCTATCTGCGTAAAAAGGTCTGAACTTACATTTGTAAGTTCAGACCTTTTTTTATTACTACTTGTTATATCTAGTGATAAGATTTACTATTAGTATGTGGTAATAATTTTAGCTCGCTATTATTTTCTTTCAATATTATTCAAATTTCGGTTGTAAGTTGTAAATCTCATTAATACATATAAATTAATAATATTTTGGAATGGGTGTCTGTGATAGGATTCTCCTTTTACCAAACTTATTGTACAATAGAAACAAGGGGGAGATTAGTTTGAAGGCAAGTCTTTTACAAGAACAAAGCTTACGTTTGGCAATGACACAAGAGTTAAGGCAAGCGATTACAATGCTCCAGTATAATGTACAAGAATTATCGGAGTTTTTGTATGAGCAATCGTTAGAGAATCCCCTTATTGAGTTAGGTGGTTTTGAGAGGGAGAAGAAAAAGAGCTCTAACGCAAGTAAAAGTACCAGTAAACAAGTCGAGAATCAGATGGAAATCTACAGTGTGGATTCTACAACGATTCAGCAACATTTATTAAATCAAATACAGTATTATAAAATAGATGAAGAAGAGCGAAAGGTAGCTTCTTTCATTATTATGAACATGGATGGAAATGGATATTTACAAGAAACGAACGAAGAGTTAGCTGATCTCCTTTCCGCACCGCTTCATGTAGTCGACCGCTCTGTAGAGCTTGTCCAATCACTCGAGCCAGCAGGGGTAGGAGCACGTAATATTCAGGAATGTCTAACCTTACAATTGAAGCGCTTACAAAGACGGAACGGATTAGCAGAAGAGGTTATAGAAGATCACTTCGCGTATTTCGTGAAGAAAGATTGGCGAAAGCTCGTTCAAGTGTTGAAGTGTAGTAATGAGGAATTGCAATCGGCGGTGAACTGTATTACGTCATTACAGCCGAAACCAGGCCTTGCATTTTCTTCTGATAAACCACTTTATATTGTGCCTGATATGGCGGTGAAAAAAGATGGCGATCGTCTCGTTTTACAAATGAATGAGAGAAATATGCCGAGAATTGAAATCCATTCTGAGTATAGCGCGCTTCTGAATGATAGTGAAAGTGAAGTAGCATCTTACGTATCAGAAAAGTATCAGCATGTGCAGTGGATTATGCGCAGTTTAAAACAGAGAAAACAAACGCTTCTGCAAGTGATGACCATTATTATGGAAAAACAACATGATTTCTTCTGGGAAGGTCCAGAACATTTAAAGCCACTTGCTTTAAAAGAGGTAGCGGAAGAGTTAGGTGTGCATGAATCTACAATTAGTCGTGCAACGCGAAATAAATATGTGCAAACACCACACGGTTTATTTGAGATGAAATCGTTCTTTAGTAATGCTGTTTCGACTACTGAAGATGAAGCTGTTTCTACAAAGCGTGTGAAACGATTTATTCAAACGCTTGTTGAAGCGGAGAATAAGAAAAAGCCACTTTCAGATCAAAAGATTTCAAAATTATTAGAAGAAGAGCATGAAATCGTTATTTCTCGAAGAACAGTGGCGAAGTATAGAGAACAAATGCACATTCCAGCGTCGTCATTACGAAAAACGATCGGATAGGTGAAGAAGATGGAAGTTGTACTGTATACAAAAAAAGATTGTGGCCTGTGCGTGCAGGCGAAACAAGTTTTACAGGAAGTACAATGTGAATATTCTTTTCAAATTGAGGAAATAGATATATATGAAGATAATGACCTTTTAGAAAGATATCACCTAATGATTCCGGTTGTAGAAATAGGCGGGAAACAGGTGGAATATGGTAACATTCACAAAGGTGTCATAATAAACTATATAAAGAATGCAGTTAAGAGTTGAATAAGTTTCTATCTCCTGTTACAATAATACACGTAGCAGGGATTATTTTTTTAACCTATGTGGGACACAAAATGTCACTACGGGACGTAAAGTGACCACCGGGAAAAATGAACCAATGTAGTGAGGAGAAAAGATATGCGCTCATGGATTCAGAATACAAAAAAATTATTACCTGATCTGCTACCTGTTATGCAAACGAGGATGCAAATTCTTCAATACATTAGGCTCATGCAGCCGATTGGAAGAAGAAATTTGTCAGCAAGTCTCGGTATGACAGAACGAGTATTGCGAAGTGAAGTTCAAGTTTTGAAAGAACAAAACTTAGTTCACGTCGCTTCTTCTGGAATGACATTGACAGAAGAAGGAACAGCTTTAGTTCTTGCTTTGGAAGACTTTATGAAAGAAATTTCCGGGTTAAAGGTTTTAGAAAAGCAACTTAAGGAAACATTAGACTTGGATGAAGTTTTCGTTGTCCCTGGTGATAGTGATGAATCACCTTGGGTCAAACTGGAGATGGGCCGTGCTTGTGTGACTTGTATAAAAGACCGTCTGACAGTGAATAATATCGTTGCTGTGGCTGGAGGAACTACGCTAGCTGCTGCTGCGGACATGATGCAGCTTGATTGCAAAGATTTACATATGCTATTTGTCCCAGCACGTGGTGGAATTGGAGAAGGTGTCGAATTAGAAGCCAATACCATTTGTGCCAAGATGGCGCAAAATACGATGAGTAATTATCGCTTATTGTATGTTCCAGACCATGTTAGTAGCGAAGCATATGCGTCTATTGTGACAGAGCCTTCCGTGAAAGAAGTTCTTGAGTTGATTCGATCTTCCAATATCGTCATTCATGGAATAGGTGATGCGTTAACAATGGCACGTCGCAGAAATACTTCAGAAGCAGATTGGTTAAAGATTCAAGCAAGCGAAGCAGTAGGCGAAGCTTTCGGTTACTACTTTAATGAACAAGGAAATGTTGTCCATAAAGTAAGAACAGTTGGTATGCAACTTGAGGATTTACAACATGTATCTCACGTTGTTGCAGTCGCTGGAGGTTCTTCAAAGGCAAAGGCAATACAAGCTGTAATTAAACAAGGGCACACTTCAATTCTAATTACAGATGAAGGTGCAGCAAAACAGTTAACAAAGGGTATTACCCTTTAATATAATCCCCCAAGGAGGAAATTCAAATGACTAAAATTGGTATTAATGGATTTGGACGTATCGGACGTAACGTATTCCGCGTAGCACTTAACAACCCAGAGGTAGAAGTAGTAGCAATCAACGACTTAACAGATGCTAAAACATTAGCTCACCTTTTAAAATATGACACAGTTCACGGAACTTTAAATGCAGAAGTATCTGCTAACGAAAACAGCATCATTGTTAACGGTAAAGAAATTAAAGTTATCGTTGAGCGTGACCCAGCTCAAATTACATGGAGCGACTACGGAGTAGAAGTAGTAGTAGAATCTACTGGCCGTTTCACTAAAAAAGCAGACGCTGAAAAACACTTAGGTGGATCAGTTAAGAAAGTTATCATCTCAGCTCCAGCTTCTGACGAAGATATCACTATAGTTATGGGTGTTAACCACGAACAATATGATGCAGCTAGCCACAACGTAGTATCTAATGCTTCTTGTACTACAAACTGCTTAGCTCCATTCGCTAAAGTATTAAACGAAAAATTCGGCATCAAACGCGGAATGATGACAACAATTCACTCTTACACTAACGACCAACAAATCTTAGACTTACCACACAAAGATTTACGTCGTGCTCGTGCAGCAGCTGAAAACATGATTCCAACATCTACTGGTGCAGCTAAAGCTGTAGCATTAGTATTACCAGAACTTAAAGGTAAATTAAACGGTGGCGCTGTACGTGTTCCAACTGCTAACGTTTCTCTAGTTGACTTAGTTGTTGAACTTGACAAAGAAGTAACAGTTGAAGATGTAAACGCAGCATTCAAAGCAGCAGCTGAAGGCGAATTAAAAGGTATCCTTGGATACAGCGAAGAGCCATTAGTATCTATCGACTATAACGGATGTACAGCTTCTTCTACAATCGATGCATTATCTACAATGGTAATGGAAGGTAACATGGTTAAAGTACTTTCTTGGTACGATAACGAAACTGGTTTCTCTAACCGTGTAGTAGACTTAGCAGCATACATGACTTCTAAAGGTCTTTAATTCTTAATTATATAAGTAATCAATGACAAAACGAGGGAGAGGGTTTGTTCCCTCTCTCTCTTCTTTCGTTTTAAAAGCAAATGTGTTAAGCTTTTGAGTGGGTTTTGTCAATCCTAACTAGTAGTCGGAGGGAAATCCAATGAACAAAAAATCAATTCGTGATGTAGATTTAAAAGGCAAGCGTGTATTTTGCCGCGTTGATTTCAACGTACCTATGAAAGAAGGCAAAATTACAGATGAAACTCGTATCCGTGCAGCTCTTCCTACAATTCAATATTTAGTAGAGCAAGGTGCAAAAGTTATTTTAGCAAGTCATTTAGGCCGTCCAAAAGGTCAAGCAGTAGAAGAATTACGTCTTACTCCAGTAGCAGCACGTTTAGGCGAGCTTCTTGGTAAAGATGTTAAAAAAGCAGACGAAGCATTCGGACCAGTTGCACAAGAAATGGTTGCAGCAATGAACGAAGGCGACGTATTAGTTCTTGAAAACGTACGTTTCTATGCGGGCGAAGAAAAGAACGATGCAGAACTTGCGAAAGAATTTGCAGCTCTTGCTGATATCTTCGTAAACGATGCATTCGGTGCAGCTCACCGTGCTCACGCTTCTACAGCAGGTATCGCAGACTACCTACCAGCAGTATCTGGTTTATTAATGGAAAAAGAGTTAGATGTACTTGGAAAAGCACTTTCTAACCCAGAACGTCCATTCACAGCTATCATCGGTGGTGCGAAAGTAAAAGATAAAATCGGTGTAATTCGTCATCTATTAGACAAAGTAGATAACTTAATCATCGGTGGCGGACTTGCTTATACATTCGTTAAAGCTTTAGGTCATGAAATTGGTCTATCTCTATGTGAAGACGACAAGATCGAACTAGCTAAAGAATTTATGCAACTTGCAAAAGAAAAAGGCGTAAACTTCTACATGCCAGTTGATGTTGTAATCACAGAGGAATTCTCTGAAACTGCAACAACTCAAATCGTTGGTATCGACTCTATTCCTTCTAACTGGGAAGGCGTGGACATCGGTCCTAAAACACGTGAAATTTATGCAGATGTAATTAAAAATTCTAAGCTTGTTGTATGGAATGGACCAATGGGTGTATTCGAAATGACTCCATTCTCACAAGGTACAAAAGCAGTAGGACAAGCATTAGCAGATGCAGAAGGTACATACTCTGTTATCGGCGGTGGTGACTCTGCAGCAGCTGTTGAAAAATTCGGTATGGCTGATAAAATGAGCCACATTTCTACTGGCGGCGGTGCGTCATTAGAATTCATGGAAGGTAAAGAGCTTCCAGGTGTAGTTTGTCTTAACGACAAATAAGTAGCAGCCAAAGGAAAAGGACGGTGCAAAGCATGCGTAAACCAATTATCGCAGGTAACTGGAAAATGAATAAAACTCTATCTGAAGCAGTTAGCTTCGTAGAGGAAGTTAAAGGTCAAATCCCAGCAGCTTCTGCTGTTGATGCAGTAGTTTGCTCTCCAGCTCTATTCTTAGAGCGCTTAGTAGCGGCAACTGAAGGAACTGACTTACAAGTAGGTGCACAAAACATGCACTTCGAAAAAAATGGTGCATTCACTGGCGAAATTAGCCCAGTAGCACTTAGCGACTTAAAAGTAGGCTATGTAGTACTTGGCCACTCTGAGCGTCGTGAAATGTTTGCTGAAACAGATGAGTCAGTAAACAAAAAGACTCTTGCAGCATTTGAACATGGTTTAACACCAATCGTATGTTGTGGTGAGACTTTAGAAGAGCGCGAAAGCGGAAAAACATTTGATCTAGTAGCAGGTCAAGTAACAAAAGCACTTGCAGGTTTAACAGAAGAGCAAGTTAAAGCAACTGTTATCGCTTATGAGCCAATCTGGGCTATCGGTACAGGTAAATCTTCTTCTTCTGCAGATGCAAACGAAGTATGTGCGCACATCCGTAAAGTTGTTGCAGAAGCTGTTTCTACAGAAGCTGCAGAAGCTGTTCGTATTCAATACGGCGGTAGCGTAAAACCAGAAAACATTAAAGAGTATATGGCACAATCTGACATCGACGGCGCTTTAGTTGGCGGTGCTAGCTTAGAGCCTGCTTCGTTCTTAGGTCTTCTGGGGGCGGTAAAATGAGAAAGCCAACAGCTTTAATCATTCTTGATGGTTTCGGACTACGTGAAGAAACTCACGGGAATGCTGTAGCACAAGCTAAGAAACCTAATTTTGATGGTTACTGGAACAAATTCCCTCACACAACGCTTACAGCTTGTGGTGAGGAAGTGGGGCTTCCAGAAGGTCAAATGGGTAACTCTGAGGTTGGTCACTTAAATATCGGTGCTGGCCGCATTGTATATCAAAGCTTAACACGCGTAAACGTTGCAATTCGTGAAGGTGAGTTCGATCAGAACGAAACGTTCCAAAATGCAATTAAAAGCGTAAAAGAAAAAGGTACTGCTCTTCATTTATTCGGTTTACTTTCTGACGGTGGTGTGCACAGTCACATGAACCATATGTTTGCTCTTCTTCGCTTAGCAGCAAAAGAAGGCGTGGAGAAAGTTTATATCCATGCATTCTTAGATGGCCGCGATGTTGGACCACAAACAGCAAAAGGTTATATCGATGCAACAAATGAAGTAATTAAAGAAACAGGAGTAGGACAATTCGCGACTATCTCTGGTCGTTATTACTCTATGGACCGTGACAAGCGTTGGGATCGCGTAGAAAAATGTTACAGTGCTATGGTGAATGGTGAAGGCCCTACTTATAAATCAGCAGAAGAGTGTGTAGAAGACTCTTATGCAAATGGTATCTACGATGAATTCGTATTGCCGTCTGTAATTGTTAACGAAGATAACACGCCAGTTGCAACAATCAATGATGATGATGCAGTTATCTTCTATAACTTCCGTCCAGACCGTGCAATTCAAATTGCTCGTGTATTTACAAACGAAGACTTCCGTGAGTTCGATCGTGGTGAAAAAGTACCTCACATTCCTGAATTCGTTTGTATGACACATTTCAGTGAAACTGTAGATGGTTACGTGGCATTCAAGCCAATGAATCTTGATAACACATTAGGTGAAGTTGTTGCGCAAGCGGGATTAAAGCAACTTCGTATCGCGGAAACTGAAAAGTATCCGCACGTTACATTCTTCTTTAGCGGTGGTCGTGAGGCTGAATTCCCAGGAGAAGAGCGTATCTTAATTAACTCACCGAAGGTTGCAACGTATGACTTGAAGCCTGAAATGAGCATTTACGAAGTAACGGACGCTTTAGTAAATGAAATCGAAAATGATAAACATGATGTTATCATTCTTAACTTTGCGAACTGTGATATGGTTGGCCATTCTGGGATGATGGAACCAACAATTAAAGCAGTAGAAGCAACTGACGAATGTTTAGGAAAAGTTGTAGAAGCGATTCTTGCAAAAGATGGTGTAGCACTTATTACTGCTGACCATGGTAATGCTGATCAGGAGTTAACTGCTGATGGTGGACCAATGACAGCTCATACAACTAACCCGGTTCCTTTCATCGTTACAAAAAATGACGTAGAGCTTCGTGAAGGTGGTATTTTAGGAGATATCGCCCCAACAATGCTTACACTTTTAAATGTGGAACAACCGAAAGAAATGACAGGTAAAACAATTATTAAATAATTTGCTTATATAAAAAGGAGAGAATTTATTATGTCAACAATTATTGATGTTTATGCTCGCGAAGTCCTTGACTCTCGTGGTAACCCAACTGTAGAAGTAGAAGTTTACACAGAAAGCGGCGCTTTCGGACGCGCTATCGTACCAAGTGGTGCATCTACTGGTGAGCACGAAGCAGTAGAATTACGTGACGGTGACAAATCTCGTTACCTTGGTAAAGGTGTTCTAAATGCAGTAAACAACGTTAATGAAGCAATCGCTCCAGAAATCGTTGGTTTCGACGTAACTGACCAAGCTGGTATCGACCGTGCTATGATCGAATTAGATGGCACTCCAAACAAAGGTAAACTAGGCGCTAACGCTATTCTTGGTGTATCTATGGCAGTAGCTCACGCAGCAGCTGACTTCGTAGGTCTTCCATTATACCGTTACCTTGGTGGATTCAATGCAAAACAATTACCAACTCCAATGATGAACATCATCAACGGTGGTTCTCACGCTGATAACAACGTAGACTTCCAAGAGTTCATGATCTTACCAGTTGGTGCTCCAACATTCAAAGAATCAATCCGTATGGGTGCTGAAGTATTCCATGCACTTAAAGCTGTATTACATGACAAAGGTCTTAACACTGCAGTAGGTGACGAAGGTGGATTCGCTCCAAACCTTGGTTCTAACCGTGAAGCATTAGAAGTAATCATCGAAGCTATCGAAAAAGCTGGTTACAAAGCTGGCGAGAACGTATTCTTAGGAATGGACGTTGCTTCTTCTGAGTTCTACAACAAAGAAACTGGTAAATATGACCTTGCAGGCGAAGGCCGTACTGGCTTAACTTCTGCAGAAATGGTTGATTTCTACGAAGAGCTTTGCAAAGACTTCCCAATCATCTCTATCGAAGATGGTTTAGACGAAAACGACTGGGATGGTCACAAATTATTAACTGAGCGTATCGGTGATAAAGTACAATTAGTTGGTGACGACTTATTCGTAACTAACACGCAAAAACTTGCTGAAGGTATCGAAAAAGGTATCTCTAACTCAATCTTAATTAAAGTTAACCAAATCGGTACTTTAACTGAGACTTTCGAAGCTATCGAAATGGCTAAACGTGCTGGTTACACAGCAGTTGTATCTCACCGTTCTGGTGAAACTGAAGATGCTACAATCGCTGACATCGCAGTTGCAACTAACGCTGGCCAAATCAAAACTGGTTCTATGAGCCGTACTGACCGTATTGCTAAGTACAACCAATTATTACGCATCGAAGACGAACTAGGCGAAATCGCTGTTTACGATGGTATCAAATCTTTCTACAACATCAAACGATAATTGTAGAAAATAACGACAGACCGTGAGAAATCACGGTCTGTTTTTTTATGTTAAAATTGCTCACCCGTCATAAGTGACATGAAATGTTTAAAGAAACGGTTATAATCAAAATCAATTGCGATTTGATGACTCGGCCAATCAGTAAATGGTTTAGATTCTCCTAAAGAACGAAATTCTCCAATGCTTGCTCCTTGTGCATAGGATTCCGTCATGACAGCGATAGGTGATTTATGATACGTAAACATAGAGTTATCAAGTAAAGCGAGTATTGGTATTGTGTCATGAAAGGGGCTTCCTTTTAAATCTGGTAGGGCATTTTTATAATATCCATAGTAATAATGATCGAATAACGGTTTGACAAGTGGGGCTTTTCCTTTTGCTTCAATGTATTCAGCCATTTCTGGTGTAATGACAGAATATTGAGTGACGTTTAACGGGTATATATACATGTTAGCTGTGGATTGAAGGACTATATTAGCAGCAGTAGGATCGCCATAAAAGTTTGCTTCGGAAATAGGTGTAACATTACCAGGGTGTAAAAAGGCACCGCCCATTACATAGTAAGATTTAATTTGCTTCATTAGCTGTTTACATAGGATGAATAAAATGGCGAGTGAGGTAAGTCTTCCTAAACTTACAATGATTAATTCATCTTTATATTGCTCAATAAGAGGGATAACTTCAAAAAAATTCTCCATTTCTCCGTTAGTGACATTCTCCTTTGGAATAATTGGCCCGAGCCCTTGTTTCCCGTGTACATTCGTAAAGAAAGCAGGAGGGGCACCAGTAAGCGGTTGTTCTGAACCACCAAATACTTTAATATTTCTATTTTTTGTTTCGTGCTTAAGAAAATGAGCATTTTGTACGGCCATTTCTTTTGGAACATTGCCGTAATCAGCAACAATGCCGATGATTTCTATTTCATTGATAAAGAATGCTAAGAGGAGGGCCATCGCATCATCAATCCCAGGATCACAAAAAATAAGAACTTTTTTGGGCATATGTTCACCACCTATCTTATTCATATATATGTAAGCTTAAGGATAAAAAGATTATTTTATTGAAATAACAACCTTATAAATTCAGAAAATAAAAACTTTTTATATTAGGTCAAGGTTTTTGACTTAATTTCTGCGCAGAAATCCAGTCATATCAAGGTTGTAAGCGTCTAACATAGGCTGTTTTTGCTGTCAAGTTGATAAATTGCAGCTTTTTACAATTTATACTATGATAAAGATATTAAGAGAAGATCGTATAAACATGAGGGATGATGAACATGAAATTTACAAAGATTCTTGTCCAAATTGCTGCTCTTTACGTCTTTTATATGGTTGGAACTTGGGTACAAGAAATGTTAAATATTCCGATTCCAGGAAGTCTGATTGGAATGTTCCTCTTACTTGTTTTACTTAGCCTAAAAGTTCTTCCAGTGAAATGGTTCGATTTAGGAGCAGAAACACTCGTTGCTATTATGCCGTTTTTATTAATTCCGCCAACGCTTGGCCTAATGAATTACGGTGCTTTTTTTATGAGTAAAGGAATTTCTCTTTTCATTACAATTGTAGCGAGTACATTTTTAATTATTATTGTCGCAGGACATACAGGACAATATCTTGCGAATAGAAAGGAAAGAGAGTCGCGATGAGCCAAATATTAATCGGAATTGGTTGGGTTCTTTTTACGTTGCTATTATACCAATTGTCTAAAAAAATCTATCAATTATTTCCAACACCATTCACCATTCCAATGCTTGTAGCAACAGGATTAATGGCTTTCTTATTTATCATGCTTGATATACCATATCAACATTATATGGAAAGTGGTGGCGGCTGGATTGCAAAATTGCTCGGACCCGGTGTTGTAGCCTTTGCAATTCCTCTTTATAAACAACGTCACGTTCTTCAAAAGTATGTTGTACCGATTGCTGGTGGCGTATTAGTAGGTACAACAGTTGCCATTGCGAGTGATTTTGCCATAGCATCACTTATGGGGACAGATAAAAGCTTAATTTTATCTTCTTTACCAAAATCGGTGACAATGCCAGTTGCAATGAGTGTTTCAGAGCAAGTTGGTGGTGTACCGTCATTAACAGCAGCGTTCGTTGTTATCGCAGGGATTACTGGAACGATTACCGGCCCGCTTTTATTAAAATGGAGCCGTGTTACAAACTCAGTTGGTAAAGGTATCGGGTTTGGATGTGCTTCTCATATTATGGGTGTTATGAGAGCGATGAAAAATAATGAACATGAAGGTGTTATTGGATCGGTAACAATGACATTAACAGCAATTTTGACATGTTTGCTCGGACCGTTATTTGCAATGATGTTTATGTAATAGAAGAAAAGCGAGAGCGACTCTATAGCTCTCGCTTTTCTATAGAATTTATGCTACAGTTAAAATAACTGAATCTTTGTAGGAGGTACGCCAAGTGCATACGTTATTATCCGTTTTACTTATTATTGTATCGATTTTAATGATTGTTATGGTACTTATGCAGTCTAGTAATAGCTCAGGCCTTTCAGGTGCAATTTCAGGCGGTGCAGAGCAATTATTTGGTAAGCAAAAAGCACGTGGAATTGAAGCAGTATTAAACCGTATTACAATTGTTTTAGCGGTTTTATTCTTTGTATTAACAATTGCTGTTACGTACTTAAATTTATAGAATTGAAAGAAGAAGCGTTAGTAAGTTGTACTAATGGTTCTTCTTTTTTTATTTTGCCATTTGAAAGATGTTTCTAATTAGATTATAGAAATATAAATATGGTACACTAAGATATAGAAAGAATACGACTAGATTACAGAAGAGAAAGAGGAGAAGTACATGATGAAATTAGCATCTCCGAAACCATTTACATTTGAGGGTGGAGACCGCGCTGTTTTATTACTACATGGTTTCACAGGAAACTCAGCTGATGTACGTATGTTAGGGCGTTTCTTAGAGAAGAAAGGCTACACTTGTCATGCGCCAATTTATAAAGGGCACGGTGTACCACCAGAAGAGCTTGTTCATACAGGTCCTGAAGACTGGTGGCAAGATGTAACAGAGGCATATCAGCTTTTAAAAGATAAAGGCTTTGAGAAAATTGCTGTTGTTGGATTATCACTTGGCGGCGTATTTTCTTTGAAATTAGGTTATACAGTACCGGTTTTAGGTGTAGTACCAATGTGTGCACCAATGTATATTAAGAGTGAAGAAACGATGTACCAAGGTATATTGGCATACGCCCGCGAATATAAAAAGCGTGAGCAAAAATCACCAGAGCAAATCGAACAAGAAATGTTGGAATTCCAACAGACACCGATGAATACATTAAAAGCATTACAACAATTAATTGCTGACGTACGTAACAATGTGGATATGATTTATGCACCAACATTTGTTGTACAAGCACGTCATGATGAAATGATTAATACAGATAGTGCTAACATTATTTATAACGGTGTAGAATCTACGTTAAAAGACATTAAATGGTATGAAGACTCTACGCATGTCATTACACTTGATAAGCAACGTGACGAGCTACATGAGGATGTATATAACTTCTTGGAGCAACTAGATTGGTAAGATCTAGTTGCCTCTTTTTTTCATAAGGAATTTTTTGTGAAAACTGTAAAAATCATAAGGGGAGTATTGAAGTTTCGCTTTATACATCCCCTATCTTTCGGATACACTAAATAATATAAGGTTTTAAAGGAGGTATTTTTGCTTGGAAGAAATCACACAAGAACATATTGATAAGTTGTTATTATTTATGAGAGAAGAAGCGTATAAACCGCTGACGATACAAGAGTTAGAAGAGGCATTTGGAATTGAAGGCTCTGAGGGCTTTAAAGATTTTGTAAAGGCACTTGTAATGATGGAAGAGAAGGGACTTGTTATCCGTACACGTAGCAATCGTTACGGTCTTCCTGAAAAAATGAATTTAGTACGTGGTAAGTTAATTGGACATGCACGTGGCTTTGCATTCGTTGTACCTGATGAGAAGAAGACGGGAGACGATGATCTTTTCATCCCGCCTACAGAGCTAAACGGTGCACTTCATGGCGATACTGTATTAGCACGCCTTAGTTCCCAATCGAGCGGTTCGCGTCAAGAAGGTTCAATTGTACGTATTTTAGAACGCGGCACGAAAGAACTAGTTGGTACATATACAGAATCGAAAAACTTTGGATTTGTTATACCTGACAATAAGCGCTGGACGAGTGATATCTTTATCTTGAAAAGTGCATCAATGGGTGCTGTAGAAGGCCATAAAGTAGTTGTGAAAATTACGAGCTATCCAGAGAATCGTTTAAGTGCAGAAGGTGAAGTTATTCAAATTCTAGGTCATAAAAATGATCCAGGAGTAGATATTTTATCTGTTATTCATAAACATCATTTACCTTTAGCATTTCCTGAAGAAGTGATGGAGCATGCAAACAGTGTACCAGAAACGATTTCAGAAGAAGATTTAAAAGATCGTCGTGACCTGCGTGACCAAATGATCGTAACGATTGACGGTGCAGACGCGAAAGATTTAGATGACGCTGTTACAGTAACGAAGCTTGAGAACGGTAATTACAAACTTGGCGTTCATATTGCGGATGTAAGTCATTACGTTCAAGAAGGTTCTCCAATTGATGTAGAAGCAGCGGAAAGAGCGACGAGCGTCTATCTTGTTGACCGTGTAATTCCGATGATTCCACATCGTCTATCTAACGGTATTTGTTCGTTAAACCCGAAAGTAGACCGCCTGACATTATCTTGTGAAATGGAAATTAACAACTTAGGTGATGTTGTAAAACACGAGATTTTCCAAAGTGTAATTAAAACGACAGAGCGTATGACGTATGCTGACGTAAGAAGCATTTTAGAAGATGAGGACGAAGAATTAATTAAGCGCTATGAGCCGCTTGTACCGATGTTTAAAGAGATGGGGCAATTAGCACAAATTTTACGCGAAAAACGTATGCGCCGCGGTGCAATCGACTTTGACTTTAAAGAAGCGAAAGTATTAGTGGATGAAGAAGGAAAACCGACAGACGTTGTTATGCGTGATCGTTCTGTATCAGAGAAGTTAATTGAAGAATTTATGCTTGTTGCGAACGAAACAGTAGCAGAGCACTTCCACTGGATGAACGTACCATTCATGTACCGTGTCCATGAAGATCCGAAAGAAGATAAGCTTGAGCGTTTCTTCGAGTTTGTAACGAACTTCGGATATGCAGTAAAAGGACGTGCGAATGAAATACATCCTCGTGCGCTGCAACAAATTCTTGAAATGGTTCAAGGACAGCCGGAAGAAGTAGTTATTTCAACGGTAATGCTTCGTTCAATGAAACAAGCGCGTTACGATGCGGATAGCTTAGGGCATTTCGGTTTATCAACTGAGTTCTACACGCATTTCACATCGCCAATTCGTCGTTACCCAGATACGATTGTTCATAGATTAATTCGTGAATATATCATTAACGGTAAAGTCGACCATGAAACACAAGCAAAATGGCGTGAAAACTTACCTGAGATAGCAGAGCATTCTTCTAATATGGAACGCCGTGCTGTTGAAGCAGAACGTGAAACAGACGAAATGAAAAAAGCAGAGTATATGGTTGATAAGATCGGCGAAGAGTATGACGGTATGATTAGCTCTGTAACAAACTTCGGTTTATTCGTAGAGCTTCCAAATACAATTGAAGGTCTTGTACATGTTAGCTACTTAACGGATGATTACTACCGTTATGACGAGAAACATTTCGCAATGATCGGAGAACGTACAGGTAACGTATTCCGCATCGGAGACGAAATTACAATTCGCGTTATTAACGTAAACAAAGACGAGCGTGCAATCGACTTTGAAATCGTTGGCATGAAAGGTACACCTCGTCGTAAGTTCAAAGATCGCCCAGTCGTGATCGAACAGCCAAGAACAGGCAGAAAGAAACGCGGTGGACGTAGCGAGCGCAGTAATGAGCGCGGCGGAGAACGTGGTACAGGTAGAAAATTTGACCGTGGTGGCAAAGGAAAAGGCACAGGAAAAGGAAGAGGATCAGCATCAGCATCAGCATCCGCTAGCCAGCCAGGGAAAAAAGATGGTAACGGCAAGAAGAAAAAAGCATTCTTCGAAAACGTACCAGGATTCAAGAAGAAAAAGAAAAAGCGTAAGTAAGAAAAGGAAAGCTTCGCTTTGATGAAAAGCGAGGCTTTTTCTTTTTTCTTGGTGGCTTGAGAGCGAGCCACTTTCGCTTTTTATTGTAATCCAGCTACAGTGGCTAGAATCTATTGGCCATTTCACGCCCTCGGACGAAGCAAAAAGCGCTTCTCTGTCGGGAGTTCCAATGTCCAAGGATTCTGAGCGAGCCACTTTCGCTTTTTGTTGTAATCCAGCTACAGTGGCTAGAATCTATTGGCCATTTCACGCCCTCGGACGAAGCAAAAAGCGCTTCTCTGTCGGGAGTTCCAATGTTCAAAGATTCTGAGCGAGCCACTTTCGCTTTTTATTAACATTTGTTACAATAGTAAAAATAGAGGAGGGACGTTATATGCCAAAGGGTACAGGTAAGATTATTGCACAAAATAAAAAAGCATTTCATGATTATTTCATCGAAGAAACATACGAGGCAGGGCTTGTCCTTCAAGGAACGGAAATTAAGTCGATTCGCGCTGGACGCGTGAACTTGAAAGATGCGTTTGCACGTGTACATAATGGTGAAGTATGGGTTCATAATATGCATATTAGTACATATGAGCAAGGCAATCGTTTCAATCATGATCCGCTTCGCACGAGAAAGTTACTTCTTCATAAAAAAGAAATTGAGAAGTTAACGGGTGCTTCCAAAGAAACAGGCTATGCGTTAGTTCCAGTTAGAATTTATTTAAAAAATGGATTCGCGAAAATGGCACTTGGTTTAGCAAAAGGTAAAAAGCAATATGATAAGCGTAACGATTTAAAAGAGAAAGAAGCAAAACGTGAAATTGCCCGCGCGTTCCGTGATCGTCAAAAGATGTAATACAGATATTTACATTTGTAAAACGGCGCGCGTATGATATAATAACTTATGTAAGATTGTTGCACATTGAAAAACAGCTCTTAGTAGCTATCACGATATTTTCTTCGTATGCTCCATTTTTATCATGGGGACGTTACGGATTCGACAGGGATAGTTCGAGCTTAGGTTGCGAGTCGAGGGGATCGGCCTCGTTAAAACGTCAAAGCCTATAATTGGCAAACAAAACAATCTTTCTTTAGCTGCTTAATTGCACTAAAGGTTCCTCCCTCCATCGTCCATGTGGTAGGGTAAGGGACTCAAACTAAGTGGACTACGCCGGAGTTCGTCGTCTGAGGGCGAAGGAAGAGAACAATCAGACTAGCAACTTGGAAGCCTGTCGATAGGCCGAAGAGTTCGCGAAATGCTAATATATCGACTACACTCGTAGAAGCTTAAGTGCCGATATTTTTGGACGTGGGTTCGACTCCCACCGTCTCCACCAATACATAACTGTTTGGTGGTTTTTTATTTTGTATGATATGAACCATAACTTTGCCAGGTTGGCTGGGTTATGGTTCTTTTTGTTTTGTGGTTTTATAAAATGCTTAAGTTGATAGAGGAGGGGCGTTACCCTTGAAACTTAAACTGAAGGAATAGTTATTGCTGATAAGCCGCTAAATACTGTAACTGCCCTTAATGATTAAATAATATATATTTAAATCTTCATATCTTTTGTGTTTCTATTCGTATCTATTGTAAGATTATATAGAGTTCTCCTAATAAGCTGTTATAATGGCTTTTTTAGGAATTTGATATTTATAAATCTTAAATTATTTTTTTGAGATAATTTTTTATCTAACTAAGTTATATTGAAGTAGAGGTGAACCATCGGTGAGGCAGGTGTTAGTAATTAAGAATGAGCGGTCTTTTGCAAAGAAAATCGTAAGCGGTCTAACGCAAGAAGGCTCTTTCATTTTAAAACTTCACAATGAAAACCAAGGTTTAAATATAATATATGAACAAGATTGGGATATTATCATATTGGATTGGGATTCATTAAGTATATCGGGACCAGAAATTTGCAGACAAATACGACTTGTTAAAACGACACCAATCATTATTGTGACTGATAACATTTCTAGCAAGGATTGCATAGCAGGGTTGCAAGCAGGAGCAGATGATTATATTAGAAAACCATTTGTAAAAGAAGAATTAGTAGCAAGGGTTCAAGCGATTTTAAGAAGAACTGACTGTATCCAGCAAAATGAGATAAACTTTTTTCAATTTAAAGATCTCTTTGTTGATGCATCTAGCAATATTGTGAAAAAAGGTGGCAAAAATCTCTCGCTTACGAAGCGCGAGTACGATTTACTTGTATTTTTAATTAAGAATAAAAATACAATATTAAGCCGTGAAATGCTTTTGAACCAGGTTTGGGGATATGACGTAGTAGTAAATCCGAATGTCGTAGACTTATATATTGGGTATGTAAGAAAAAAGCTAAAGTGCGAGAAGAAAGACAGATATATTCAAACGATACATGGCAGAGGCTATTCAATGGTTGAATGATAAAAATAAGATAATAAAGTAGTTTCTGTGAAATATTAGCTATTACTGCGCGTATTTTGTAAGGGAGGACTCTCTCTCGCATTCGTTGAGACAGTATTTAATGAAGGTTAATCAACAGTCCAGAACGCACATATTACTTTTTATACTTGATTTTATGAATTCACACCATTCACAAGATTTTCACAGAATTAATGACTATACTTATTTACAGGATGTTTAAATGAAAATGATTATCAATAGCAATTTAGATACATGAAAGTTACTATCTAATTCAATCTATGACGTCATCATTTTCGAACTAAATTACATAATAAGGAGTATACGTATGAAAAAAACTATGCTTTTAAAATTAGTAAGTATTCTAGCAATTTTCACTTTAATGTTAGTAGCTTGCTCAGATTCAGGTAAGGAAACTTCGAAAGCTAATAAAGGTGATAGTAGTGATAAGCCAAAAACGGTTGAAATCACTGATGCTCATGGAACTGTTAAAGTCCCTGTAAATCCAAAGAATGTAGTTGCTTTAGATAATAGAACTTTTGAAACTCTAGCTGATTGGGGAATTAAATTAGCGGCTGCTCCAAAGGATATCATGCCTGCGGATTCAGCATATAAAAAAGATGATTCAGTTAAAAATATCGGGAATCACCGCGAACCAAATCTTGAAATTATTGCAGCGGCAAACCCTGAACTTGTAATCGTTGGTCAAAGATTTGCTGATCATTACGAAGAAATCAAAAAATTAGTGCCAAATGCAGCTGTTATTGATCTTAATTTTGATGTTTCTGAGAAGGCTACTAAGCCTGGAGAAAACTTAGTAAAAGGACTTAAAGATTCTACAACTACTTTAGGAAAAATCTTTGCTAAAGATAAAGAAGCTAAACAATTAGTAGCTGATTTTGATAAATCTATTGAAAAAGCAAAATCTGCTTATAACGGAAAAGATAAAGTTATGAGTGTTATCGTTACTGGTGGGAATATTGGTTTTGCTGCTCCACATTCTGGTCGTGTTTGGGGACCAATGTATGAAATTTTCGGTTGGACTCCAGCATTAGAAGTGTCTAATTCTACTGCAGGTCATAAAGGTGATGACGTTTCTGTTGAAGCTATTGCACAAACAAATCCTGATTGGCTTTTCGTATTAGATCGTGATGCTGCAACATCTGATGCAGCTAAGTCAACACCTGCTAAGGATGTTATTTCTAAATCACCAGCTCTTCAAAACACAACTGCTGTTTCTAAACAACAAGTTGTTTATGCACCAGAAGATACTTACACAAATGAATCAATTCAGACTTATGTAGAGTTATTTGGAAATCTTGCAAAAACTTTAGCTAAGTAGTGTAAAGGGGTACGAAGCAGTGTCAAAAAATATGATTTCTAGGGTTGAGAATATTTCTCAACCCCAGTTTTATAATCACAATAAAATATGGACAAAACCTTTTATAATAGCGGTTATAGTTGTTATAATTTTAGGGATTATATCACTGTTTACTGGAGTTTATGATATACGTGGACAAGAGGACGGAATGGAGATGTTTTTCATCACTCGTGTTCCGAGAACAGTTGCATTAATGCTTACTGGAGCTGCAATGGCGATGGCAGGGCTCGTCATGCAACTCATTACACAGAATCGCTTTGTTGAACCTACTACAACGGGGACGATTGAATGGTCAGGCTTAGGCCTGCTTTTTGTGTATTTACTATTTCCTGCCCCAACTTTAGTTCAAAGAATGACGGGTGCAATCATTTTTTCTTTTATAGGAACTATGATTTTCTTTCTATTTTTAAGAAGAGTTAAGCTTCGCTCATCTTTAATTGTTCCGATTATTGGATTGATGCTTGGAGCAGTTATTTCTGCAGTGTCTACTTTTTTGGGACTCCTTTTTCAAATGACGCAAAGTATTGAAACTTGGTTTGTAGGTTCATTTGCTAACATTCAGGTGGGAAGGTATGAATATTTATGGCTGATTGTTATCATTACTTTGCTTATTTTTATGTATGCGAATAGATTGACTTTAGCTGGACTAGGAGAAGATGTCGCAACAAGCCTTGGCGTTAATTACAATAGAATTGTTCTTTTTGGGACTGCTCTTATCTCTGTTGCAGTTGGAATTGTTGCAGCTGTTATTGGACACTTACCTTTCTTGGGATTAATTGTGCCAAATATTGTTTCCATGTTTAGAGGTGATGATCTTAGAAGTAATTTACCTTGGGTTTGTGTGATTGGAATGGGGACAATAACTGCCTGTGACATCATTTCTCGAACAATAATAAAGCCTTTTGAAGTCCCTGTTTCTTTAATACTTGCAACAGTGGGAGCGGTCGTGTTTATTACTATTCTATTGAGACAAAGAAAACCAAGGAGGCTGCGATGATCACATTAGAATATAAAAATAAAGAAAATGTCGAAATCGATTCTAGCCTTCATAATGCAAGTAGATCAGCTAGTGCTTTTCGTTCTAAGAAGGAAGCAAGACGTTATTGGATTTTACTCATAGCATTGATTGCTTTAGGTCTCCTTTCTTCATATGGACTTTTAGTTTATAACAACCCAGTTCCGATAGATTCACCTTCTTTTATCCCAGTTGTTCAGAGAAGGATAGTAGCTATTGTTGCAATGATTATTGCGGCAGTTTGCCATAGCTTATCGACAGTTGCTTTCCAATCTATTACGAATAATAAGATTATTACTCCTTCACTTTTAGGTTTCGAATCACTTTATTCAGCAATTCAAACGAGTACAATATTCTTCTTTGGTGCTAGTGCATTAATAAACTTTAATGGAATTGGATCATTTTTATTTCAAGTTGTTGTGATGGTCTTCATGAGTTTGATACTTTATGGATGGTTACTTTCCGGTAAATACGGGAATTTACAACTTATGCTTTTAGTTGGAATTATTATTGGTACCGGGCTAAATTCTGTGTCAACTTTCATGAGAAAACTACTTGCGCCTTCAGAATTTGATATTTTACAAGCGAGATTATTTGGTTCTGTTAATCATGCAGACCCTGCATATTTTCCTATTGTAATTCCTATGATCATAATTGTAGCGGTATTAATTTTTGCTCATTCTAAGAAGTTGAATGTTTTGTCACTAGGGAAGGATGTTGCTACTTCTTTTGGGGTTAAATATCAACCTAGTGTAATTTATACGCTTGTGTTAGTAGCTATTTTAATGTCTATCTCAACCGCTCTAATTGGGCCACTTACGTTCTACGGCTTTTTAGTAGCAACTTTGAGTTATCAGGCGGCGTCAACTTATGATCATAGATATATTTTCCCAATGGCGTTTGCTATAGGATTTTTAATAATGACGAGTGCATACTTTTTAATGTATCATGTATTCCATGCTCAAGGTGTAGTTTCAGTTATTATTGAATTATTTGGTGGAATCATATTCTTAACTATAGTTTTAAGGAAGAGGGCTTTATGATAAAAATCGATAATGTTAAAAAGTTCTATACTGATAAGGTGAAAATAGGACCTTTGGATATTGAAATACCGAAAGCAGGCTTTACTTCTTTAATTGGACCAAATGGCGCTGGAAAGTCTACGACACTTTTGATGATTGGAAGACTTTTAGATATGGATGAAGGTCAAATTCAAGTAGCGAATATGGATGTTTCTGAATCCAAATCAAAAGACTTAGCAAAAGTTTTGACTATATTACGACAAGAAAATCATTTTGTAACGAGGCTTACGATTAGACAACTAGTTGGATTTGGGCGCTTTCCTTATTCAAAGGGAAGATTAACTAAAGAAGATGAGGTTATCATTTCTAAATATATTGATTTTCTAGATTTAACTAGTTTAGAGAATAGATATTTAGATGAGCTTTCTGGTGGTCAAAGACAAAGGGCATATGTAGCGATGGTATTGTGCCAAGAGACTGAATACGTGCTGTTGGACGAGCCTCTGAACAATCTCGATGTTGCGCGTTCTGTTCAAATGATGGAGCATTTGAGACGTGCAGCTAATGAATTCGGAAGAACAATTTTAACTGTTATGCATGACATAAATTTTGCAGCTAAATACTCTGATAAAATTTGTGCTATGAAAGATGGACAAATTGCTGCTTTTGGAACAGTAGAAGAGGTTATGGACCCAACACTTTTAACAGATATTTTTGAAACAAAAATAGAAATTATCAAAGGTCCTTATGGGCCAATCGCTGTTTATTAATTACGAAATGAGTATGCAAAAAAGCTGCTGTCTATATTTTATAGACAGCAGCTTTTTTTATGCGGTTTCCAATGATAACTCTGTCCCACAGGTATTTCATTATTTCCGGTCCTGCGACGCTTCCAACAATAAACTTGTAAATTACTCATAAAATGCAAAGGAATGCTTTACTTTTTCAAATATCTACGAAACGAAAAGTTTATCCCGCTTTAATGGGCAGTAAGACCCCCACCTCAAAATTCAGCGAAAGCAAAGAATTTAGGGGGGGCGGGCTGCCCATAAAAGTCCGATTGGTGAGGGCTAATAATCAGTGGGGGATGAAGAAAATCCCCACTGATTAAAGTTTCACTTTATCTCTGTATAACTTTTTATGAGGATTCAGCTTGGTTCTTAGTATGTAATATTGCATATAAGAGTGTATTGATAAAAGTGTAAGGGGTCACTATAATGAGGGCATAAAGATAGATCACATTTTCGTAGCAATAAAAAAGGAGGAAATAATATGGAAATCGCAATGGCTGTTTTGAAATTTGTAGGTGGCGTAATCCCGTTAATTCAAGAACTTTTAAAAGCATTTATGTAGGTTTATTAGTTAGCAATCATTTATCAATCATTATCATATCTTACTAAAAAAAAGAACGGGGTGATTTTTCTGAATATTAAGAAAAACACTAAAAGAAGAAAGTTCCTTGCATGTTTATTAGTTAGTCTATGCACTATTAATTATTCATCTATTTCCTTCGCAGAAACACAAGTAGGTAATGCAACTGATGTAATCAAAAATGCTAGTGGCATTGATACTGGTATAGCAAATCTTAAATATAATAATCAAGAGGTTTTAGCTGTAAATGGTGATAAGGTGGAGAGTTTTGTTCCGAAAGAAAGTATCAATTCAAATGGTAAATTTGTAGTAGTGGAACGCGAGAAAAAATCACTTACAACTTCACCAGTCGATATTTCGATTATTGATTCTGTGGTGAATCGTACGTATCCAGGAGCGGTACAACTTGCAAATAAAGCTTTTGCAGACAATCAACCGAGTTTATTAGTGGCTAAGAGAAAGCCTTTGAATATTAGTATAGATTTACCTGGCATGAGAAAAGAAAATACAATCACTGTCCAAAATCCGACATATGGTAATGTGGCTGGAGCAGTAGATGATTTAGTATCTACTTGGAATGAAAAGTATTCCGCAACACATACGTTACCTGCAAGAATGCAGTATACAGAATCTATGGTTTATAGTAAATCACAAATCGCAAGTGCCCTTAACGTTAACGCTAAATATCTCGATAACAGTCTAAACATCGATTTTAATGCGGTTGCAAATGGAGAGAAAAAAGTGATGGTAGCGGCATATAAGCAAATATTTTATACCGTAAGTGCTGAACTACCTAACAATCCATCCGATCTTTTTGATAATAGTGTTACTTTTGGTGAGTTAACTCGTAAAGGTGTAAGTAATTCGGCTCCACCTGTTATGGTTTCAAATGTAGCTTATGGTAGAACTGTTTATGTAAAATTAGAAACAACATCTAAGAGTAAAGATGTACAAGCTGCTTTTAAAGCCTTACTTAAGAATAACAGCGTCGAAACGAGTGGACAGTATAAAGATATTTTTGAAGAAAGTACCTTTACTGCTGTAGTATTAGGCGGAGATGCGAAAGAGCATAACAAGGTTGTTACTAAAGATTTCAATGAAATCCGAAATATCATTAAAGATAATGCTGAATTAAGTCTTAAAAATCCAGCATATCCAATTTCATATACAAGTACTTTCTTAAAAGATAATGCAACTGCTGCTGTTCATAACAATACAGATTATATTGAGACGACAACTACAGAATATTCAAGTGCTAAAATGACACTTGATCATTACGGTGCTTACGTTGCTCAATTTGATGTATCTTGGGATGAATTCACATTTGATCAAAATGGAAAAGAGGTACTAACACATAAAATATGGGATGGTAGCGGCAGGGACAAAACGGCTCATTACTCTACAGTAATTCCTCTTCCGCCAAATTCCAAAAATATAAAAATTGTAGCTAGAGAATGTACGGGTCTTGCATGGGAATGGTGGAGAACAATTATTAATGAACAAAATGTTCCATTAACAAATGAAATAAAAGTTTCAATTGGAGGAACAACATTATACCCAACTGCTAGTATTAGTCATTAGGTATAAAAAAGCGCCCTGTAAGTAGGGCGCTTTTTTACTTAATCGTAAATTTTACTCTTTCCAAAACTGTTCTAACAAAATAACAATCATAGTACCTACGAGTAGTCCATTACTTAAAACATATTGTAAAGAAGAAGGAATGCCGCTAAATGCGCTTTCTGGAAGAAACATTATTCCTAAACTGATTAATAATGTAATTCCCAATATAGTTAATCGGCGTTGATTTAATTCTTCACGTAAAGTGGATTGAAATGAAATGCCTATTACTTGGACAAATGTTGCTAAAAGTGCAGCATTAGCAATCGGGCCTGGAAGCAAGGATATAAAGCTTACAATTGAGGGGATAAAAGAAATACCTGCTAATATAAGACTTGCTATAAGGAACGACTTCACTTTTCTTTGTCCCGTTAGTTGAATAAATCCTGCTGATGCAGGTAATGGTACAATTCCAATTGTAGAGAACAACGACGAGATAATATGTGATATACCTCCGATCCATACACCACGGTTCAGTGTTTGCCTTTCATTTTCTTTAGATAACGGAGCCACTTGTTTTACAGCTGAAACAGCAGCAATTGTATTTGCAACTAAAAGAAATGTAAATAAAGTTGCAGTTAGAGTCATTCCAATATCGAATCTAGGCATGCCCCAAGCGAATATCTGTGGTAACTTAACTAGCGGTGTGTATGAAGGCATATGAGACGACTTTCCTAATAAAGCATACAAAAGCCAACCAATTGAAATGCCAAGTAATACAGCGTAACTTTTCATCCATCCTTTCCCTTTAATTGATAAGAAGGTAATCATGGCAAAAACAAAGAGTGCAATAGTTGCTGTTGTATAATCAGGATGAGTTGCAGCCCCTTGTAACCCCATCATTCCTTTTAGTAACACACCACTAAGCTGAAGTGCTAAGATTAAAAGAAAAGTTCCTGTAACCAAAGGTGTAAATAAACGTAGAATTCGATGTACAAGCCCTGTTATACCAAGAATGAAGAGTAATATACCTGCAATAATTAACCCGCCTTCTAAAAGTTGCAACACGTCTTTTGCACTTTGTCCCTGATGCATAGCGACTTGTCCCAATATGACAAATATACTTACCCATGAACCGGCTGGCCCATCCGCAATGGGATAACGATGTCCAAACCACGCTTGTATAAATGAACTTACTCCGACAACTAAAAAAGTTCGCTGCATTAATGTTGAAATATCTTCTATTGATAAATGAAATATGCCACCAATAATGATAGGCAATGCAATTGCATTTGCTAATAAAAAAACAAACCACTGTAGAATGCTAAAGCTCGCATTAGAGTATTTTTTATTCATGTTATTCTCCTTTATCGAAAAAGAATCTCATAGTAAAGATCCATCCTTTCTATACATTTAGATTAAAAAGGATGGATTTTGTAAATCTATAAAATTATTTTAATTATATAGATGAATTTTTGGTTAATTACCATGTACGGAACGGTAAGAATTTCCCGTTAAGTGTAATGACGATACGAGGGTCGCCACCTTGTGGATCTTCTTGTGTATCCACACCGAGGTTGAAGTTAATTGCACTCATTACACCTTCGCCGGCTTTTTCTAAGATTAATTCTCTAAGAGTTGGTGCGTATTGTAACATCATTTCGTATAGTCGATATAAGATTGGATCAGTAGGAGGCATTTGCATTACTTGCCCTCTAAGTGGAACTACTGTTAATGCTTGAACTACTTCTTCATCTAATTCTAATAGTTTACCGATTTTTTCTGCTTCCGGACGTGTCATTGTAGCTTGTCCTAATAATGCTGTTACAACCCAAGTCTCAGAGTTTTCACTTACTTTTGAGATTTCTTCCCATGTTAAACCTCTTGCGATTTTTGCTTCCATAATTTTTTGCGTAGCTTCTTATCTATTCATATTTAATAACTTCCCTTCATTTAAGTAATGATTAATGTTTCATACCATTTAATTTTTTATATCCATCGACTACTAAATCTAATTTACCTGTGTGAGGATCAATAACTAAACCATGTACAGGAACATCTTTTGGAATAAGTGGATGATTTCTTACTAAATCAACATTAGCTTGAGTCGAATCGCAGATATCATCGAATCCAAATAGCCATTTTTCAAGGTCAACACCAGCATATTTAATTGCTGATAAAATTTCTGGTGAAGCTACTCCACGATCTAATATTTTTTGAAGTGTTCCTTTTGGATTCGTTTGGCTCGCACCACATCTATGGTGTCCAATAAGGAAGATTTCATCTGCATTTAAATCGTATACTGACGCTACAACACTTTGCATAACACTATCGAAAGGAGAAGTAATTTTACCACCTGCATTTCTGATAACTTTTGCATCACCGTCGTGTATATCTAAAGCTTTTGGGAGTAGCTCAATTAAACGAGCATCCATGCAAGAAACAACAACCATACGTTTTTTAGGCATTTTTGTTGCTTCACGAGGAGCGTATTCCTTATTTTCTACAAATTGTTCATTGAACGATAGAATTTCTTGTAATAACATATTTGTAACCTCCTTTAAATCTAGATTTATTTTTTTGATGTGTCCTCTATGTTATAAGTGAATATACCTGATAAATAATGTGATGTAAGAGGATAAACTAAGTATAGTGAATTGTATCGATAAGCAGAATAAGTTGGCGAAACACTTTCGGGCTTTCTACTTTCACGGTGAAAGGATTGGTTTATATCATTGATCAAACAGATTTTGAGATACTGAAATTATTAGGAGAAAACTCGAGAATACAATGGAAAGAACTTGGTCAGAAAATACATATGACAGGGCAGGCTGTAGGAAATCGAATTCGGAGATTAGAGGATCTAGGAATTATTGAACAATATACAATTGCAATAAACCGAATCAAATTAGGACAAGTAGTGACTGCATTTGTTACTTTGTTTGTAACAACAGCTAATCATCAAGAGTTTATGAATTTCTTTCAAGGAGAAGAAGGGATTTCTGAGGTACACCGTGTAAGTGGTGAGGGGTGTTATTTATTAAAAATACATTTTGCTTCCAATGAAGACTTAGATAACTTTCTAGGGCGGCTATTAAAATACGGGAATTATCGTGTTAACTTATCAATAGGAAAGTTGAAATAAGGTTTCTTTTCCTTGGAGGGGATGGTAACATTATTTGCTAAGCCTTATTTGTATAGAGATAATGAAGTCGTTTAATGTTTATCTTAAATAGTCAGAGCCTTACTGCAATTTATGTGTAGTAAGGCTTTTTTTAGGGAGTTATAAATAATTTTGCCTTGAAAAACCCTGTAGCTCAGTACAGGATTTGTAATAAAATGTTTTTAAAAGCTAAATTGTGGTTTCATATCACCTTTATAAGGTTCATGTTCAACGAATACAGTGATGTCTTTACCAGCTTGATCTTTACCAGTTCTTTTATACGTAAATTTATTATTATTCAGTTCAGTAAGTTCAAGAGCGGCACCATATTTGTTATTTCCAATTGAAACATGGGCTCTTATTTTATTTTCATGTACAACATCGAAGTAGCCATAATCACCGCGGCTTTGACCTGTTTCGCTATTGAAGAACTCATATTTATTAGACTTGTCATCAAATTTTGCTAAGCTTATAAAATTAGAATTAAACTGTGTTACATCGTTACCAGCTTCATCTAATACTTTTGTTCCGTGCCAAAGGGTACCACCTAAAATTTTATCTCCATCAACATTTTTAACAATATCTCCTGTAGTAGAGTTCAGTTGCTTGTCCGGATCAGTGAAAGAAAGTTCTTTTTCTTTATATGGAACATGTTCAATGAAGACTTCTACATCTTTACCGTTAGCATCTTTCCCCATTCTTTTATAAGTAAATACATTTTTATTTAGTTTTGTCATGTCAACAACAGCTTGATACTTCATTGATTCTGAAATTAATACTCTCTTCTTCCCATCATTTGTGACAAAGAAAGTTCCTTTATCGCCACGACTTGCACCTGTTTTAGCATCAAAGAATTCGTATCTTCCTGATTTCGCATCATATTTTGCAAGACCAATGAAGTTTGCATTCTCTTTTGTTAAATCATTTTTATCTTTGTCTAACACTCGTGTGCCTTGCCAATTTGTATCGCTAAGGATGTTAGCCATTTTTTGCCCTTTCGTTAACTTATTTTCCTTTTTTGTTTCTTTAGCAGTTTGTTCTTGTTTTGGTTTACTATGATTTTCTTCGGCTTTAGTGCCAGCACAACCTGTTAATGCTAATGTGAATCCGAGCAGTATGGATGATAGTGCTTTTGTTTTTTTGTTCATGTTTATCGTCTCCTCATTTTATGATTTTAAGTAGCACGGTTTGCGATTATAGTAATAGTTAGTCCTTCTGAACGCAGTTATTACGTTTATTATGTTAATCCTCGAGTATAAACTGCCTCTAAATAAAACATTAAAAAAAGATAAACTAATTACTAAAAAATTTTCATATTTATAAAAAAATCGCTAGCTTGCTGTATGGCCCTTTCGAACACTTACCAATTTTTTTGATGCCTACGAGTAATCCCAAAATACATAGTAAGGAAGAAGGAAAGCCGTTAACAGTAATGTAATTCTTAATAGAGTTAATCAATTGTATTGTAAAAATTTTTAAGATGGATTGTAGGGGGAAATGAAAATCTTATAGAAGGTGATTCCTATAGGAAGGGGACGGCTATGTTTGATTTAACAGATCTTAAGATTATACAATTACTACAAGAAAACGCTAGGATGAATTGGAAGGAAATTGGAGAGCTAGTACATTTGACGGGCCAGGCTGTTGGGAAACGAATTAATAAATTAGAAGAGGCAGGTGTCATTCAAAAATATACGATAGATATCGACAGGGCTAAGCTGGAAGGGTCTATCATGACCTTTGTTACGCTATTTTTGCATGCACCACATTATCATAATCAAATTCAAACCTTTTTCGAAAAAACGGACGTAATTACTGAAATGTATCGTATAAGTGGCGATGGATGTTATATCATGATTCTTCATACATCTTCGCACCAGCAATTAGAAGAGACTCTTGCAGATGTTTTACATTATGGTGATTATCGTATAAATACTGTCATTAAGACAATTGAAAAAAGAAAGAATAAGATATTTATTCTTTCTTTTTTCATATGGAACTGTAATTCTTTATTTGCTTTTGTTTATAAAACTGCTTGCGGATATGACTTTTGCGTAAATATCACCAAACTCTAATGCACTCATGAACGATTGATGAGCGTGTACCACGGGGATTAAATTTCCTTGAAACTCTAAATCTTTTGTTGTACAAGCATCTTCAATTACAACACATTGAAATCCTAAATCACTGGCAGCGCGTACGGTTGCATCAATACATACGTGAGTCATCATACCGCAAATGACTAGTTGATCTATTTTTTCTGCCTTTAATGTTTCTAATAAATTTGTTCTTAAAAAACTGTTAGGGTGATGTTTTTGTATGACTTTTTCGTTAGCAATCGGTTGTACATCATCATGAATTTGAACACCTACTGTATCGGGTAAGAAGAAAGTAGCTCCTTCATTGTTCGCGATATGTTGTACGTGAATAACTGTTTTATGCTTTTCGCGAAATAGTTTCAAGACTTCTTTCGCTGTTTTTACGGCTTTTTCAGGTCGATGTAATGCCATATTTCCGCCTTCAAAGTAATCATTTTGTATGTCGATTAATAGTAATGCTTCGTTCATCATTAATCCCCCCACAATTAGTTATACAGCACGTTATTTGTACTGTATTGTTATTATATAAATTACAAGTATGTGGAAGTAATAACGTCATGAAACGATTTTGACGTATATAGTTTCATTGTGAAAAAGCTAAAAGATACAAAGTGAAGCTTGGGGAAGCGACTATATTAAGCGTAAATATCCGAATGGTGAAGTGATAGTGAAAGAGGACGATCATATTTGATTTAACACTTCTGTAAGTATAATTTTGCTATAATAAATAAGTATTTACATGAAGGAGAGTGTGAAATGAAGTTTAATATCGATCATTATATAGCTAGCGTTTTACAGTGGATATTAAATATAGCGTTAATTATATTGTCCATTGTTTTATCGATCTTTTTAATTAATGAGACAATCACATTTATTCAATACATATTTTCAACAAAGGAATATACATCGTATAAATTGGTTGAGAGCATCATCGTTTATTTCTTATACTTCGAGTTCATCGCATTGATTATTAAGTATTTTAAGTCGAATTACCATTTCCCGTTACGTTATTTCATTTATATCGGAATTACGGCTTTAATTCGATTAATTATTGTGTCTCATGAGGAACCGATGGAGACGTTGTTATATGCGGGATCCATTCTCGTTTTAGTCGTTGCTTTATACATATCAAATATGAGAGATTTGAGAAAAGAGTAGTGCAGGCATAAGTTTGTACTACTTTTTTATGTCTTGACCTTCAAGTTGCTTGAAAGTTTACAATGTAAATAGGGCGTTTGAAATTGAAAAAAATTGAGAAATTAAGTGAAGAGGTTTCTTTTACTTGGAGGTTATAGCAATGAGTCAGGAATTGAAGTTACGTCCTTTAGAACGGGAAGATTTAAAGTTTGTACACGAACTTAATAATAATGCACATATTATGTCGTATTGGTTTGAAGAACCGTATGAGGCATTTGTAGAGCTGCAGGATTTATACGATAAACATATACATGATCAAAGTGAACGCCGATTTATCGTGGAGAAAGATAATGAGATGGTTGGATTGGTCGAGTTAGTGGAAATCGATTATATTCATCGTAGAACAGAATTCCAGATTATTATTGATCCAAATTATCAAGGATATGGTTATGCAGCAGAGGCGACGCGTTTAGCGATGGATTACGCTTTTTCTGTATTAAATATGCATAAAATATATTTAGTTGTCGATAAAGAGAATGAAAAAGCTGTACACGTTTATAAAAAGGTTGGATTTATGGTAGAAGGAGAACTTCTCGACGAGTTTTTCGTTGATGGTAACTATCATAATGCGATAAGAATGTGTATGTTTCAGAAGGAATATTTTAGAACGAAATAATGGATTGAAAAGGCTATAGACAGTGATTGTCTATAGTCTTTTTTTTTTTTTTTTTTTTTTTTTTTTTTTTTTTTTTTTTGTATATTAAACAACAACTATTTATCGTAAAACGATAAATAGTTGTTGACTTGTAATGTGGTCAAGCTTATTATGATGGTAGTAAGAATAGTAAAAAGGAATGCAGATAAATGAATTGTGAAATCAAAGGAGAATATATTATGAAAAAATATTTATTAGCAATTGTATTGATATCATTAGGCGCTACTTGTTTAATCATACATGGGACGACAAGTAAAATGGATGGAAGTGGTTTGCTTATAGAACCTTACTTCTTCCTAGTACCAGTGAGCTATCTATTGTTCTTTAGTGGTATTGGTGTGTCAGTATTTGAATTTATTACTTCAAATAAGGAGAAAAAATACTTATTAGCTTCTAGTCCAATATTTTTAGGCGTGTTATGCATAATTATGTTTAATATAATTGGTTCTGAAGTAAAACCAGACGGAACTTTAGTGGAGCCATTTTTCTTAATTCCATTAGCATATTTATTTACTTTCACTGGAATTGTTGCAATTTTGTGTGTGGCTCTTTTCTCAGTGATTCGAAAAAAGACAGCACGATAAAACACTTGCCATGAAATAGAAGCATAAGATATGGAAGAAAAATAATAAGTGAGCTGAATCATGATGAATCATTATTTTTATAGTGGTAGACAAGTGGGAGCAGCCATTACATTGGCAGGAGCACAGGGGACAATTCATGCTGTGAATCAAGCGATTCAAATGCAGCAACAAGCATATTTTGCACAAATGATGCAAGGGCAGTATATGTCGTACTCACAGTTTCCGATGCAAGCTGTACATTATGATGTGCATCCAGCATATTTATTTTCCATCCCATATGGCGGGACATACTTCTTATGAAAGAAAGCGACTGATCAGAGTCACTTTCTTTCTTTATATTCCGCCTAGTTTCATGCCAAGGAATGCAAAAAGGATACCAATCATATAAGTGGCACTTAAATATAGAAATAGTATGCCGAAGTTTTTACGGTTGAAAAGCTGAACAGATTCTAATTTAAACGTTGAAAATGTCGTGAAGGCACCCATAAATCCAGTCCCTAATAATAATTGCCAACTTGTGGTGACTCCGTTGCCAATTATATATCCGAGTAAAAATGCGCCTGTTATATTGATGAGAAATGTAGCAATTGGAAACGAAGTTTTATTTCTTTTTTTAAACCAATTGCTAATTGCAAATCGTGTAATAGCACCGAAGAAACCTCCAGTTGCCACTAGTAAAGCCTCCATCATAAGTGATCACCTTCCGTAAGTTGTTTCTTAATTAAGAAATCACCTAGTGTATAGCCAAGGCCAGACATAATGAGGCCACCAAGTATACTGCATGTTACGTATAAGAAAGCCGTACCCCATTCAGAAACATTGATTAATTGCACAGTTTCTACACTGAATGTCGAGAACGTCGTAAAGGAACCGATGAATCCAGTTCCAATGCCTGTAATAATTTCTGAAGGTAAGATATTTCGCCGAGCTATATACGTAGTTAGCCACGCTAATAAGAAACAGCCGATTAAGTTAATGAGCAACGTGGCTAATGGAAATGAATACTGCCATGAAGTATGAATAGTAAGACCTAAATAATAGCGAGAGAGGGCCCCTAATATACCGGCTATGCCAACGATAATATAAATCAATTTCTTCACCTCTTTAAAATAGCTTGCTCAAAAAAATAGACTCCTACCAGTAGTTATACTGGTAGGAGTCATTAGCTAAGCAGCAGTTATGGCGAACTCCATCGCCTTTGATTATTACATATAGTGTACTAAAAATTGCATTGAATTTCCAGAGTGAAGAAGTGGAGTCATTTTGTATGTGTGTGATGGTTTAAGGTAGGGTGATATGCTTATAAACTAAATATAGTGATATAAGGTTTTCGATGTGATAAAATATTTCTTATGTCTGTCATTCAGTTTTATTTAACTGAAAATAAAGATAATTTAGTTGTGTGTTTTAGAAAAGGGGCGTTTATTTGAAGAAATTATTAAAAATAGTACTTATATGTATTTTGATAGGAGCTTGCATTTTAGGTGGTTTTTTAGCGTATATGACACTTACAAAAAAACAGCCTGCTGATGTTATAAGCTTGAAGGTGGAAAATAATAAGGAGCGTGTATTAGCGCCTGACAATGAGTTTAAAGTTACAACATTTAATATTGGATATGCTGGATTAGATAAGGATCAAGATTTCTTTATGGATGGAGGAAAGGGATCTGGTTCAAGTAGTAAAGAGCAAACGGAAACGAATTTAAAGAATATGCTTTCGTTTTTACAAAATGAGAATAGTGATTTTGCGTTATTACAAGAAGTTGATATAAAATCATTGCGGTCTTTTGATGTAAATGGGCATGAGTTTTTGAAAAAGGGACTACCTGAGCATGCTTCGTCATTTGGAAAGAACTATGATACAAAATGGGTCCCTGTTCCAATTACAAGTCCAATGGGATATGCGGAGGCTGGATTAAGTACGTTTTCGAAATATAAAATTCAAACAGCGGAGAGGTTCCAGCTTCCTGGAATGGAGCCTTGGCCAAAGCGTTTATTTGATTTAGATCGAGCGATTGTTGAACATAAAATCCCTGTTAGTAATGGGAAGTTTGTTAGACTCGTAAATTTACATTTGTCTGCGTATGATGAAGGCGGACAAATTAGAAAGCAGCAAGTAGAGTATTTAAAAGAATATATGAACAAGCATTATAAAGATGGTGATTACGTAATAATGGGCGGAGATTGGAATCAATTACTTTCTGATATTCAGTTAAGTGATCCGAAGTTTGTGAAAGAGCGTCCAGAATGGTTAGTAGAGTTGCCGAAGGACTTTACTAATGGTGGCTTTAAGTGGGCTGTAGATCCGTCTGTTATGACGGTGAGAGATGATGTGAAGAAGTATGTGGAAGGTGAAAACTTTGTCACGATTATTGATGGCTTTATCGTTTCACCGAATGTGGAGATTGTAAATGTACAAGGGAAAGATTTAAAGTTTGAGAATAGTGATCATAACCCAGTGAGTGCGGTCTTTAAGTTGAAGTAATTAAGCGTAGAAAGTGGGACTTTATATATGGAGTGGTTAAAGAAAACTTGTTTTTCTAACCTTGAGAAAGAATCACAGAAAAATCATTTATTGCTGTTTATCACGATTTGTAGTTTCTTCCTTGGAATAATCGCGATTGGGTATTACGGATATATTTTTACAGAGAGAGCAATAGCATTTTGGGTTTGTGGTATTTCAGTTGTTGTATTTGGAACGCTTCTGACTTTTATAGAAAGCATGGAAGCGATGTATAAATATATTATGACATTTATGCTGCTTATTATGTCTTTCATTATGGTACAAGCTTTTAACGAAAGCCCGGCTGTATTCCAAATGGTCTACTTTACATTAGCAGTTTCACTTATTTATTTGAGTGAACGTCTCGTTATCATTCTCGGCGGAGTGGCGGTTGTTCTTACATTTATTCTTTGTAGTTATTGGCCGGAGCAATTTTTTGCTTATACAGCGGCATCTGAAGCTGCAAACTTCGCAAGCTTGTTAGCAATCGTAACGATCGCTATGTGGGGCGTAACGAAGATTGGATCTAATCTGCTAGCTCGTTTAAGTGATGAGAAGCAAGAAGTAATGAGGAAAGCTCAGGAGCTAGAAGAGACTCAAAGGCTTATTGAGGAAACGGTTGTAAAGTTAGATAGTAATTTCAATCATTTAAGACAAAATATGAATACATCGACGGAGTCGATGAGTGAAATTAATTTCGCTTTTGAAGAAGTGGCAGTTGGTACCCAATCACAATCAGAGATGATGCATCGTTCGGTAGAAGTATTGAACGATATGGAGGGGAATATTGAACAAATCATTTCTCAAGTGAGAAATGCATCAATTCGTATGGATGAAAGTTTAGAAATTTCAAAGGGCAGTGTACATACTTTACGAAATTTTGAAGCGAATATGAGAAGTTTAAATGATGTTGTTTCACAATCAGGAATTATATTTAGAGATTTAATGATGCAGTCGAAGCAAATTAATGAAATTGTAGATGTAATAACGAATATTTCAAGTCAGACGAGTTTGCTAGCTTTAAATGCAAATATAGAAGCTGCAAGAGCAGGAGAGCATGGAAAAGGATTTGCTATTGTAGCGAATGAAGTATTAAAGCTTGCTGAAGAATCAAATCGTTCTGCGGGGAGAATTCAAGGTATTTTGAAGGAGTTTAGTAATCAAGCGAGTAAAGTGGAAGTACAGGTAGAGAAATCAGAAAGAGTACAAGAAGAATGTAACGAAATGCTAGCAAGTGTTTTAACAAATGTAACGGATTTAGGGAAGTTTATTGATGTAATTAATGATGTAATGAGAGAGATTGTTGATCATCAAGAAAGTTTCCAAGTTAAAACGACGAATATCGTAAAGGATGTTACACATGCTTCTCATGTAATCCAGCAAACTTCTGCTGCTACAGAAGAAGTGTTAGCAAGTGTAGAAGAAGAAAAACATCGAAATGATACATCAGTGAAGACGTTACATACGGTTAGCGAGCAAGTGAAGTTACTAGAAGATATTCTAGAAAAGTAATATTTCTTGAAAAGGGCACACCATGTGTGCTCTTTTTTCATTTAAATAAATACTTGATAGTAATTTAATTGCTTTTCTGTGCGTTTTCTGCCAAGCTTAAGGAGATAAAGTGAGACTAATACCTACTAATTATTAGTTGAACTCCCGCAAATAGCGGGATAAAATACTTCAAAGAAAGAATTATATAGGTGACGCATATGATTGAAGTTAAGACTTCTGAACTTAGTGATGGAGAATTTAATAGAGGTGTATTTGCAACTCGTGATATTAAAAAGGGTGAGTTGATTCACTCAGCACCAGTTATCTCTTATCCGAATGAACAGCATGAACACATTGAGAAAACGTTACTTGCTGACTACGCATTTGAGTATGGGGTAAATCATACGGCATTCCTGTTAGGATACGGCATGTTATTTAATCATGCATATAATCCGAATGCAACGTATGAAATTGTCTTCGAGAATCATACATTTAACTTCTTCGCTTATAAGGATATAAAAGCGGGAGAAGAAATTTTAATCAACTATAACGGTGAAGTTGATGATGACGAACTGTTATGGTTTGATAAGGAAAAAGAAGAGAACGAAAAGTAAATTATAATAAATAATGAAAAAGATGCTTTTACACAGGTAAAAGCATCTTTTTTTATTGATGAAAATAAAGTAAAGATTACAAAAAATACCACTTTATTTTCGTATGGTATAGTAAGATACTGAAGGATAGTGTTTTGAAAAAGTAATATATTTTACAAATTGTTGTCTTTCTGATGACATGTCAAGTTTAGTAGCCCATTTGGGTTGCTTTATTATGAAATATATATTTTAATATGAGTGGCACCTCTTATAAATTAAGAGGTTTATAGGTGTCTCGAATTGATTTTGGGTACACTGTATCCACCACTTTAGGTTCGTTCATGTATGTGGGGATATTATGGGCCCGTATAACGGGATAAAAAGAATATAGAAATAGAGGAATCGTAAAATGAATATGCAAGAGGTTTATAAATATTTAAGTACGGTATTGCCTGAAGGTCATGTGAAACAAGATGAAATGTTAAAGAATCATACGCATATTAAAGTTGGCGGAAAAGCAGATGTGTTCGTTGCGCCGACAAATTATGATGAAATTCAAGAAGTTATCAAATATGCTAACGAATATAATATTCCAGTTACGTTTTTAGGGAATGGATCGAATGTCATTATTAAAGATGGTGGAATTCGCGGGATTACAGTAAGTTTAATTCACATTACAGGTGTGACTGTAACAGGAACGACAATTGTAGCGCAATGTGGTGCAGCAATTATTGACGTATCACGTATTGCGTTAGATCATAATTTAACGGGTCTTGAGTTTGCTTGTGGTATTCCAGGTTCAGTTGGCGGAGCATTATATATGAATGCTGGTGCTTACGGCGGTGAAGTATCGTTTGTATTAACAGAAGCTGTTGTGATGACAGGTGATGGAGAGCTACGTACTTTGACGAAAGAAGCATTTGAATTTGGATATCGTAAGAGTGTATTTGCGAACAACCATTACATTATTCTTGAAGCGAGATTTGAACTTGAAGAAGGTGTACGTGAAGAAATTAAAGCAAAAATGGATGATTTAACGTTTAAACGTGAATCAAAACAGCCTCTAGAATACCCTTCATGTGGTAGCGTATTTAAGCGCCCACCAAATAACTTTGCTGGTAAGTTGATTCAAGAATCAGGCCTACAAGGTAAGCGAATTGGTGGAGTGGAAGTTTCCCTAAAACACGCTGGATTTATGGTGAATGTGGATAACGGAACAGCACAAGATTATATCGATTTAATTCACTTTGTACAAAAGACTGTTGAAGAGAAATTTGGCGTGAAGTTAGAGCGAGAAGTAAGGATTATTGGAGAAGATAAAGAGTAACGAAATACGTATGAAAATGTGAATTATTTTAAAATAACATTTGGGTATTGTTGACAATTTGTTTTCAATTCAATATAATGGCTAATAATTTAACAAATCATATACGTTGAAAGAGCCCAGTAGCAGTTTGTCACTGTTAACGAGAGAGCTAGGGGTTGGTGGAACCTAGCACAAACAAACTTGCGAATTACACTCTGGAGTATCTTAGGTAATGCTAAGCGGATTGGCAATCGATATTATTGCTAAGAGTGGTATGAGTAGCTACGCTATTTATACAAACTGGGTGGTAACACGGTGAATAATCGTCCCTATGTCATAGACATAGGGACTTTTTGTTTTCAAAAAAATAGAGGGGATGACAAAAGATGAATATCATTGATGAATTAGAATGGCGCGGCGCCATTAATCAACAGACGGACGAAGAAGGTTTACGTAAGCTAGTAGAAGAGAAACAGATTTCACTATACTGCGGAGTTGATCCGACTGGTGATAGTATGCATATCGGACATTTGATTCCGTTTATGATGATGAAGAGATTCCAGTTAGCTGGCCATCATCCAGTTATTTTAATCGGCGGGGCAACAGGAACAATTGGTGATCCGAGCGGACGTCAATCAGAACGTCAACTTCAAACGTTAGAAGTCGTTCAACATAATGTGGATGCGTTAACAGCGCAAATGAAAAAGTTATTTGATTTTGGCGGAAATAGCGAAGTGAAGATGGTAAATAACTACGACTGGACACGTGAAATAAACATTATTGAGTTTTTACGTGATTACGGGAAAAACTTTAGCATTAATAGCATGTTAGCGAAGGATATTGTAGCAAGTCGTTTAGATACAGGGATTTCTTTCACAGAATTTACGTACCAAATTTTGCAAGCGATGGACTTCCATCATTTATACACGAAAGAAGATGTTCAACTGCAAATTGGTGGTAGTGACCAATGGGGAAATATTACGAGTGGTTTAGATTTAATTCGTAAGTTAGAAGGGCACGAAGCGAAAGTATTCGGACTAACAATTCCGTTATTATTGAAATCAGATGGTACGAAGTTTGGTAAATCTGCAGGTGGTGCGGTTTGGCTTGATCATGAAAAAACAACACCATTTGAATTTTACCAGTTCTGGGTGAATACAGATGACCGTGATGTCGTTAAATACTTGAAATACTTTACGTTCTTAACGAAAGAGCGTATTGATGAATTGGCAGCGAAGGTAGAAACAGAGCCTCATAAACGTGAAGCACAAAAAGTATTAGCGGAAGAAATGACGAAATTCGTTCATGGAGAAGAGGCATTTTCACAAGCTGTGAAAATTACAGCAGCATTATTTAGCGGAGATATTAAATCGTTAACAGCTGATGAAATTGAGCAAGGCTTTAAAGAGATGCCAACATTCGAGTCTGCAAAAGAGACGAAAAACATCGTAGAATGGCTAGTTGATTTAGGAATTGAACCATCTAGACGACAAGCGCGTGAAGATATTAATAACGGAGCTATTTCTATGAATGGTGAAAAAGTAACGGATGTAGGTACGGATGTTACTGTAGAAAATTCATTTGATGGACGATTTATCATTATTCGTAAAGGGAAGAAGAACTACAGCCTAGTTAAATTAGGATAATGAATAAGGTTGAAAAATTATATCAGCGATTTTCTCGATATATCGATTTGCCGACGAAAGATGATAATAAAAGCTGTTCCAAAGAGGGACAGCTTTTATTATCAAAAGTCAGTATATTTCGATAATTATAGAGGATTAACTTATGCTTCTGCCGAATAAGTAAGTTAGAGAAAAATACGGATAAAGTGAAACTTTAATCAGTGGGGGTTTTGTTCATCCCCAACTGATTATCAGCCCTCGTCAATCGGGCATTTACGGGCTGTTGATTTCCAACCTAACTTTTTTGCTCCCATTGAATTTTGAGGAGGGAGATTTACTGCCCGCAAATAGTGGGATAAAAATAGCCCGAACCATGCAGGGCATGATTCGGGCTTATATTCAGATTAGTAAGCTAAGCTGAATAGACCTTTAATGTGTGATAAGTAACGAACGTTACTTGCTTCTTTCATTAATGATGCTGGTAAGCCTTTAAGTGGAGTATTGCTTGCTCCAATTGTAGCAACAGCATCTTTACGTCCTAGACTAGCAAGTGTTCCAGAGTTTACAGGTGCGAACTCTTCGAATGCTTTGCCTTCTAGTGCTGCGTATAAGTTGTATCCAATTAACTCACCCATTTGCCAAGCGATTTGTGCAGTTGGTGGGTATGGACGTCCGTCTGGAGCGAAGACAACAGCGCTGTCTCCAGCAACGAATACGTCTTTGTGAGAAGTAGATTGTAGGTATGCATCAACTGTTGCACGACCACGGTTTACTTCAAGACCTGATTCACCGATTAATGGGTTACCTTGTACGCCACCTGTCCAAACGAATGTGTTAGCAACAAGTTTTTGACCGTCTTTTAAGTCGATTTCATTGCCAGCAACGTTTGTTACAGGAAGACCTGTTAAGAATGTAACGCCGCGTGCTTCTAGGCTAGTAGTTGCACGTTCGATTAAGTGGTCTGGTAATACTGGAAGGATTTTTGGACCTGCTTCAACAAGAAGAAGTTTAACTTCTTTTGGATTTACGCCGTGGCTTTTTGCAAGTTTAGGCATAATGTCAGCAAGCTCACCAACTAGCTCAACGCCAGTTAATCCGCCACCACCGATTACGATTGTAGCATCAGCTTCGTTTTTCGTTTTCGCGTATTCACGAATACGGTCTTCAACGTGTTTGTAGATTTTGTTTGCATCAGCAGCAGATTTTAATACCATGCTGTTTTCTTCTAGTCCTGGAATACCGAAGTAAGCAGTTTTACTTCCTAAAGCAACTACAAGTGCATCGTAAGATAAAGTAGTGCCACCAGCTAGTTTGATTTCTTTGCTATCAACTGAGAATGACTCAACTGTTGCAATTTTAAGATCAATGTCTTTACCTTTGAAAAGCTTTGTAAGTGGCATTGCAATTGCTTGCTCAGCAACGTTACCAGCTGCAAGGCGATGTAGTTCAGTGATGATTTGGTGCGTTGGGTATTGGTTAATCACTGTAACTTGTGCTTCTGATTTGCTGTAATATTTACGTACGTTTAAAGCGGCAAGAAGACCGCCATAACCAGCGCCTAAGATGACAATTTGTTTTGACATAGTATGATATCCCCCGTCTTTACTAATTGTTGTTATAAGTTAAATTATTTATTGTTACGTTCTGCACTAATTTGAAGGTATGCGTTCACAAAGCGGAACATTTTTTGTGCTTGTGGGTCTTTTAGTAATTTTAATAGACCAAACAGGCCGATAACTTCGTTGCTTTCGTCAGCACGATCTTTCGCTTCGATAGCAGTTGCAGCCATGCCTTTCACTGTATCTTTTACAGGTTCTACAAGCTCTGTGATTGCACTAACAGTGTCGCTTTTTAATACTTCATCAGTAGCAACAGTTTGAGCGAAGTCATAAGACTTAGTTAAAATGTTAACAAGCTCAGTTAATTTTGGAAGCTGTTCTACTAGTGTAGTTAATGATTCTTGTACCTCAGGTTTTAACAACTGATCAAGTACATCAAGTTGTCCTTGGCTAGCAGAAATTTGTACAGTTTCTTGTTCTGGCTTTGTTTGAGTCATAGTTTCTGGCATCTCCAATTCTCCTTTACGATAGCAATACTCTTATTTTTGATAGGTAAGATAGTAAACGCTTGCGAAACTTTATACAAAGTTTCACAAAGCACAATAAAATGCCTTTAAATTTATGCCAGCAAGTAAGCTGAAATCATAAATCCAAAACCATAATGTCCTACCTATTATTTATGAACTGTCCGATACTTGGCTTGTCCGCATAATGGAAAGTTCCTTTATCGGAAAGTGTATATAATATATATCCTATATTATATACTATATACACCTATGTTAACATAAAAATGATTCCTAATTATTTGATATTAAGTGTATAACGTAGTACTGACAAGGCGTGAAAGCGTATAAATTATTTTGTTAAGCTAAGAAATGTACGTATATATAAAGAAAAAAAGGAAAAAACGGACAAATTTATGTTCATTTTTTCCTTTTTTATTGTTCACCTTCTGTTATTAGCATCGATGTGTTACCGCTTTTTTCAAGATGGCATTCGCCCCAAGTACAAAGGGAATCAAGAATGGATTCTAAAGACCAACCGTAGTCTGTAAGGGAATATTCTACTTTCGGTGGTACTTGATTGTATACCTTTCTTTGAATAACTCCATCCTCTTCTAATTCGCGTAATTGCTGTGTTAACATCTTTTGTGTAATACCAGGCATGAGACGTTTTAATTCACTCGTTCTCTTTGTACCTTTCGTTAAGTGGCAAAGAATAACGACTTTCCATTTGCCCCCGATAACCTCTAAAGTCGCTTCGACGGGAATGTTATATTTCTTCATATACAAATCTCCTTTGATGAATGTAAATTTCAGTTCTCCAACAAAAGAAGCTAAATAGTTTAAATGTTACTAAAAAGTACCTATAGCACTTTAAAGTACGTACTTTTTATCATGTTGAATATGTTCCATAATAGCATACGTAAGAGGGAAATGAGTAGTACGGTACTAAAAAGTGCCTATGTTACTTTTGGGTACCTATCGTACTTTTAAGTGCGTTCTTCAAAAATAGAGTGAAGCCATTCATAATAGCCATATAGCAATAAATTTATTTTTGTAGAAGATAAAAAGGCCTTTTTATCATACTATTATGATTGGATTTCTCGCATTAAGGAGGAGTTCAATTGAATTCATATACAGTATCTTCTTCGGCGGTACAGACGAACCGGAGAAGTATGTTTGCTTTATTAGCACTAGCCATTAGTGCGTTTGGAATAGGTACAACCGAATTTATTAGTGTCGGTTTATTACCATCTATTTCAGAGGATTTACATGTTTCTGTTACAACAGCGGGTTTAACCGTTTCTTTATATGCGTTAGGAGTAGCATTTGGTGCCCCAGTATTAACGTCATTAACAGCTAGTATGTCGCGAAAGACGTTATTAATGTGGATTATGATTATTTTCATTATTGGTAATGGAATTGCAGCGGTGGCAACAAGTTTTACTGTGTTACTTATCGCGAGGGTTGTATCTGCGTTTGCGCACGGCGTTTTTATGTCGATCGGATCTACAATTGCGGCTGCTCTTGTACCAGAGAATAAACGTGCGAGTGCAATTGCATTTATGTTTACTGGTTTAACTGTTGCGACCATTACAGGCGTACCAATTGGAACGTTTATCGGTCAACAATTTGGCTGGAGAGCATCGTTTATTGTAATTGTGGCAATTGGAATCGTTGCCTTAATAGCCAATAGTATGCTAATTCCTTCTAACTTAAAAAAAGGTACGCCTGTATCATTTCGCGATCAGTTTAAGCTAATTACGAATGGAAGACTATTACTTGTATTTATTATTACTGCATTAGGATACGGGGGAACATTCGTAACATTTACGTATTTATCTCCGCTATTACAAGAAGTAACAGGATTTAAAGCAAGTACCGTTACAATTATTTTGTTGGTGTACGGGATTGCAATTGCGATTGGGAATATGGTTGGCGGAAAATTATCAAACCATAATCCGATTCGAGCATTATTTTACATGTTCTTTATTCAAGCAATTGTATTATTTGTTTTAACATTTACAGCGCCGTTCAAAGTCGCTGGATTCATCACAATTATTTTCATGGGACTATTCGCATTTATGAATGTTCCAGGGCTACAAGTGTATGTCGTTATATTGGCTGAGAGGTTTGTTCCAAGTGCTGTGGATGTAGCATCCGCGATTAACATTGCAGCGTTTAACGCAGGAATCGCTCTTGGTGCTTACTTAGGTGGCATTGTAACGAACTCGTTAGGGTTAATTCATACAGCTTGGGTAGGCGGAATTATGGTAGTAGGTGCTGTTATGTTAACAGCATGGAGTATGACATTAGAAAAAAGAGATCAATTGAAATAAGGGAGAGAAAATATAATGAAACATTTACAAAGTACAACAACATTGCATAACGGTGTAGAAATGCCTTGGTTCGGTTTAGGTGTATTTAAGGTCGAGGATGGACCAGAACTTGTAGAAGCTGTGAAATTGGCGATTAAAGCAGGATATCGCAGTATCGATACAGCTGCGATTTATGGAAATGAGAAAGCAGTAGGAGAAGGAATTCGCGCTGGCATAAAAGAAGCCGGGATTTCTCGAGAAGATTTATTCATTACTTCAAAAGTGTGGAATTCGGATCAAGGGTATGAAACGACACTTGCTGCATATGAAGAAAGCTTAAAAAAATTAGAACTAGATTATTTAGATTTATATCTTGTTCATTGGCCTGTAGAAGGGAAATACAAAGAGACGTGGAGAGCGTTAGAAACACTTTATAAAGAAGAACGCGTACGTGCAATTGGCGTAAGTAACTTCCAAATTCATCATCTGCAAGACGTACTAGCAGGTGCAGAAATGAAACCGATGATTAACCAAGTGGAATATCACCCTCGTTTAACGCAAAAAGAATTACAAGCGTTCTGTAAAGAGCAGGGTATTCAAATGGAAGCATGGTCACCACTTATGCAAGGTCAATTGTTAGATAACGAAACATTACAGGAAATTGCTGATAAGTATGGTAAAACGACAGCTCAAATCATTTTACGCTGGGATCTTCAAAATGAAGTTGTTACAATTCCGAAGTCAACGAAGGAACACCGCATTGTTGCAAATGCCGATATATTTAATTTCGAATTAACGAAAGAAGATATGGAGAAAATCGATGCGTTAAACGAAAATCATCGCGTTGGTCCAGACCCTGATAATTTCGATTTCTAAACTTATAGTGGAGAGAAAGAGTGCAAAACAGTTTGCACTCTTTTTTGTTTTGTTTATGCATAAAAAAAAATTCTAACTAAATAATAAACAGTAGTAAATTTGTTATTTCATAAGGGGTTGTAAACATGAATATAAAAAGATCGTTCAAGCTAATGGCCGCTTTTTTGAGTGTTTTATTCGTATTTGCGAACTTATTATTTCCACTTCAAAAAGCATTCGCGGAAGTTATGGATCATACAAAGTATGAAATGGATTGGAGTTATAGTAGGTCAAAGAAGAAACCAATTCGAACAGAGCTTATAAAAACAGCAGATGGCAAAATTGCCTTTTGCCTAAATGTAGATTTGAAATCTCCGAGCGGTCAAGATTTACCGGAAATGGGGAAAGTGGATGTTAATGTGTACCGTGTACTATTGAATGGATATCCACAAAAGAGTCCACAAGAATTAGGTGTTTCTGATTGGAGAGAAGCACATTATGCAACGCAGCTTGCAGTATGGAATGCGTTAAAACAAATCGATATTAATGATTTAGATTTCCGTAATAAAAATGTAGAAAAGGTAACGAAAGATATCGTTGCAAAAGCAAATGCTAGTGAGGAATTACAAGAAATTACGATGAGCGTCGTGCCATCAGAAGAACAACAAGCAGTGTTGAAAAATGATTTCTTTGAAACAGGTTTATATACAGTAGAAACAAACGCGAAAAGTGGAACGTATAAAGTGCAAGCAACAGGTGCACCAGCTGGCGCGAAGTTTGTAAATGAAAAAGGCGAAGCGAAAACAGAATTTAGTGTGGGAGAAAAGTTCCGCATCTTAATTCCAAAACAAACACCAGCTGGTGGATTTAGCTTTAAAGTATTAGGGAATTTAACAAAGTTACAAGGGATTGCACATAAAGGGACACCGACTATTCAAAATGCGGTTGTATTACTCGAACGAAGTGAGGAAAAAACAAGTCCGGAGTTATCGGTAAGTTGGAAAACAACAAATGGTCATGATAACAATAAACCACATACTCCAAATGAACCACATAAACCGAATCAAAAGAGATAATGAAAAAGCATTGGCCTTGTGCCGGTGCTTTTTTATATGAATGATAAAATTATATTAGGAAAATTAAATGTGGGATAAAATTACTGTTTATACAGTTCAAACTCTATTTAGAAATAATATAGATATGTTAAAATTCAAACGTAACAATCAATAGATTATATTCACAAAATTGTAACATTATTCTAATTGGAAAGGCTATCAAACAAAGTAGAAAGCGTGTAAAATTCAGTTGAAAAAACTACCTATAGATGGTCATATATGAAAAAAATGTAAGTTCCTATTGTTATTTGTATTTACACATGTATAGATGACAAGACCGAAAATCTTTTACTATTCTCTTTTTATGTAGACAGAGAACTCATCACAAGTAGAGAGAAGTGAGGAGGATACAGCACATAAAAATTTTTATAATATAAGAAAGCGAATACATGGAGAGGGATGCGGTAGTAAATGATACAGGTGCGCGAGGTGTTAGTCTATTCGCTAAATGTTTTTATAAAAATAATAGGATGTCTTATTAAATGAATATATAGGATAGTTTCTCTAAATAAAGGAACAGGAGACACAGATTATGTCGAAGAAAAAGAGTAGTAGGGTATTAGTAGCTGGAATATGCATATCAACATTATTATCGCCAGTAGCTTTCGAAGCATCGAAAGGATATGCGGCACCTTTGGAAGAGAATAAAGGTGGGAAATTAGAAGAGGTTAAAGAGAATAAATTTGAGCAGAGGGTATTTCAGTTGCCGGGGAAAGGTAGCGTAGAAGAAGAAAATAATCGTTTAAGAGTTACTTGGAAACTTTCCGCTAATGAACCGACTGGAATTTATGCAGAGCCAAATGAAGAGATTACAATTGATATAAAAGGAACGCAGTCTATTCAAGCTTTTATTGGAACGAGATCTTATGATGAAAAGGATCCAGAAGAGTTTGATTTGAAACCAGGGAAAAATGTTATTTCATCTCCAAGAGGCGGTATTTTATATTTTTACAATATGAATAACGAAGGAGAAGTAACAGCTTCAGTTACGAATGGTGGTAGTCACTGCCCTTTATTTATTTTAGGTAAGCATACGAAAAAAGATTGGGATGAAATGTTAAAAAAATATAAGGATCCTTATGCAGTGGAATTAAAAGGTGAGAGAAGTTTAATTACTGCTAGTCCGAGCTCTATACAAAAGTTTATGAAAAACACAAACCCGATAGAGTTAATGAAATTGCATGATAGGATTATTCGAATAGAAAATGCAGTAGCAGGATTATCTGAGGACGGTGTTGGGGTTGCGAAATCTCCAATTCATTATGCTCAGTTTGTTGAGAAACGGAAGCCTGCTGAAGATGACTTTATGTTTGCGAAAAATTATCATACAGGATATATCCCGACGGCAATGAATAGAGTTTTGGATATAGAAGTGCTTGAAAAGGATGGCTGGGGACCATGGCATGAAGTTGGACATTTACATCAGCAAGAACCTTGGAAGTGGTCTAAAGTAAGGGAAGTCACGGTAAATATTTACTCATTAGCTGTTCAAAAGGCGTTAGGGAATCAATTAGAAATGGACGGGCATTATAAAAACTCATTTGAGTATTTAGAGAAACCTAAAGCAGAAAGATTCATTGATGACATTAATCCTCTTACAATGTTTTGGCAATTAAATGTAGTGTATGGAGAACATTTTTATCCTAGGTTACATCAAGCTTATCGTTTGTTACCTCAGAGTGAAATGCCTCATTCTGATGAAGAGAAAAAGCAGCTATTAATTTATATGACATCACAAGTGGCAGGGCAAAATTTAATTCCTTTCTTTGAGGAATGGGGATTAACACCAAATGATGATATTAGAGAGAAAATAGAAAAATTAAAGTTACCTAAATTAGAAAAAGAAATCTGGAAAGCTACAGATAGTAATGATATTCGCGAGAAGCAAGTTGAACCGTATAAAGTTCCGTATGGTGAACCTGCTAATGAGGTACAAAACCTTTTAGTTGGTACGGATTTGGATGAGAATGAAGCGAGTAAACTTGTCCGAAACTTAGGGGAGAATGTAAAAGTAACAGGTAAGATTATATGGTCTAAATTAGGTGATGGGAAACAGGAAGTGTTAGTAGAAATTGAGGATGAGAAAGGAAATAAAAATTCAATTCCTGTCCAAGTTAACGGAGTTTATGATGACAGTATAGTTTTCCAAGGACTTTCAGATGATGTAATGTCGACAGTGACACTTCACCACAATGAGAAGAAATTAAATGTAAACTTTACTAATAATGAAATACATTATCGTTTTGAAAAAGAAGAATATATGGGCTTAACGCTATACGATCGAAATGGGATTGAAAAGAAACGTGTATCAGCAGAAGGACAAGAAACGGGAAAAAGATTTGCGATGGAACTAAATGAATTGAATTTTGAATATGGTGATGTAGTAAAAGTATTCCACGCAGAACCAGGCCGTTTGAAGTGGTACAAAAATAACGCACTTGTAGATCAAGGGAAAGCTAAAAATAAAAAAGAAAAATTATTCCAAATCACTGAGCAAGGGTTCGAATTAAAAGATAGTTTACAAGAAGTGACGGCGAAACCGCAAAAAGTAGTAGTCGGAATGGATGTAGAAAAGTTAGATCCAAAATCTTTTGTTGAAGTAAAAGATGGAGAAGTAATCGGTTTTGTAGAGAAACCAAATACAACAAAAATCGGTGAACAAAAAGTAAAAGTAGAAACGAAAGATCGTTTTGGAAATAGAAAAGTGACGGAAGTACCTGTCGAAGTGATTTATGGAGATAGTATTGCATATGTAGGATATAACAATGAAATTGCTTCAGTTATAACATTAAAGCATGATGAGAAGAAATTACATGCGACTGATATGAATAAGCAAATTCATAAATATTTTGATACAGAACAATATATGGGAATCACTTTATATGATCAAAATGGAACGGAGAAAAAGCGTGTAACAGCAGAAGGACAAGAAACTTCAAAGAACTTTGCAGAGCAAGTGAATGGAGTGCAGTTTGAGTATGGAGATGTTGTGAAAGTATTCCACGCAGAACCGGATCGTTTGAAATGGTATCAAAATAATACCCTTACTGGTCAAGGTGAGAAAAAAGGGGCAAAAGAATTATTCTTCAAAGTGACAGAAAAAGGCTTTGAGAGAATGGACATGTTGCAAGAAGTAACAGCGAAACCACAGCAAGTAGTAGTAGGAACAGATGTTGAAAAATTAGATCCAAAATCTTTTGTTGAAGTAAAAAATGGAGGAGTAATTGGATTTGTAGAGAAACCAAATACATCAAAAATCGGTGAACAAAAAGTAAAAGTAGAGACGAAGGATCGTTTCGGAAATAAGCAAGTGACAGAAGTTACATTAGAAGTAATTTACGGTGATAGCATTATGTTCTTTGGTACATGGTATGGTGGGACGAATATTAAATCGATTGTGACATTAAACCATGAAGAAAAGAAATTTAGTACAACCAATTCAGAAGGTCCAATGCATACTTCATTTGCAGACGAGAAGTATATGGAAATGACTGTATACGATAAAGCTGGAAAAGAGAAGAAAGTAGTATCTGTAAAAGCATCTGAAAATACAAAAGCATTTGCAGAACAATTCAATGGAATGACTTTTGAGTATGGTGATGTAGTAAAAATCTATCAAAGAGAGTTTGATCGATTTAAAGTGTATAAAAAGAATGAATTTGTGAATACAGAGTATGGCGTTCATGAGGTAGTCTTTAAAGTTACGGAGCACGGTTTCGAAAGAATGGCGACTCAACAAGAAATAACAGCGAAACCGCAACAAGTAGTAGTAGGAACAGATATTGAGAAGTTAGACGCAAAGAACTTTGTTGACGTGAAAGATGGAGAAGTAGTTGGATTTGTAGAAAAACCCAATACAACAAAAATCGGTGAACAACAAGTGAAAGTAGAAACGAAAGATGTGTTTGGAAATAAGCAAGTGACAGAAGTTCCTCTAACAGTAACATATGGAGATAGCCTACTTGTATATGGATTGAGCTATAGAGATGGTGACTTGAAATCAATTGTAACTTTGCATCATGATACGAAAAAACTGAGTGCGACAGATACAAAGAACCTAATTCATGATTACTTTAAAGATGAAAAGTATTTTGAATTCACATTGTACGATAAAGAAGGATCAGTGAAGAAAAATATAGCGGTAAAAGGTTTAGAGAACACGCAAGCATTTGCTAAGGAAGTAAATGGAATTACATTTGACTATGGAGATGTAGTGAAAGTATATCATGCAGAATCTTCTCGTTTACATTGGTATCAAAAAGATGTATATGTGGGCGAAGGAAAAAGTAAAGAGATAAAGGAATTAGTCTTCAAAATCACTGAAAATGGATTTGAAAGATTAGACGGCGAGCAAACAGTAACAGCGAAACCGCAAAAAGTAGTAATCGGAACAGAAGTTGAAAAGTTAGACGCGAAAAACTTTGTTGAAGTACAGGGCGGAGAAGTAGTAGGTTTTGTAGGTAACCTTGATACGACAAAAATGGGTAAGCAAACAGTAAAAGTAGAAACGAAAGATCGTTTTGGAAATAAAAAAATAACAGAAGTAGCATTAGAAGTAACGTATGGAGATAGTCTTGTATACCAAGGGCTGGGTGATGTTATTCGTTCTGTTGTAACGTTAAATCATGAAGATAAGAAACTACATGTAACGCATACAAATGAACAAATTCATAGTTACTTTAAAAATGAATTATATATGGGAATTACACTATATGATCAAAATGGAACGGAGAAAAAACATGTAACAGCAGAAGGACAAGAAACTTCAAAGAACTTTGCTGAGCAAGTAAATGGAACTTCGTTCCAGTATGGAGATGTAGTGAAAGTGTACCATGCTGAATCAGGTCGTTTGAATTGGTACAAAAATAGTGAGTTAGTCGGAAAAGGAGATAAGAAAAGGTTTAAAGAAATTTCTTTCAAGATTACTCCGAATGGTTTAGAGCAAGTACAATAATAAAAAGCTCGTAAACATTATGTTTACGAGCTTTTTCTATTATTCAGCTTCAGAAACTACTGTGAAGCGTTCGTTTACGTGTTTCGGATTTTCGATTTCATCAAGTGTTGCAACTGCGAAGTCTTCGTAACTTACATAGCTATCACCCTTTGCGTTAACAAGAAGGTTGTCTTTGCCAGCTGTATAAGAGCCTGTGCGTTTTCCTAATGCAAATAGTGCAGAAGGGCTGATGAATGTCCAAGTAATATCGTTTGTTTGTTGCAAGATTTCTAAGTTTTTCCCTTGGTTTTGAGCTGTTGCAAGGTATTCATTTGGGAAACCTGGTGTATCAAATACACGTGTTGTTTTCTCTTCGTCTACAAATAAGCTTCCAGCACCACCAACTACAAGTAATTTTGTGTTTGGTGCACCTTTCATCGCTTCAATTAGTACATTTCCTGCATCTACGTGAAGGTGCTCTTCGCCTGCTGGAGCGCCGAAAGCATTTACAACTACGTCAAATGCCTGTAGGTCATTAGATGTAAGAGAGAATACATCTTTCTCTAAAACTTTTACGTTTTCTTCTGTAATTTTTGCAGCGTTTCTTACGATTGCAGTTACTTCATGTCCACGATCTAATGCTTCTTTTAAAATACGACTTCCTGCTTTACCAGTTGCTCCGATGATTCCGATTTTCATAATAAATCCCTCCAAAGTGTTTTGTTAAAGTGTATATCTGAAAGTAAATGAATTTGTTGTAATTAGGTTTGTTACAACCTGATGTAATCATTATAGTTACAGGTTGGTACTTTTGTCAATGGGGTAGTTTGTAGATTTATTTTTGTTTTAGTATGCGCAGTTAGAGGGAGGAGAGTCATAAAAAGATTGATGCGTTATAAACCACTAACATTTGGAAAACGCAAATTGTCGAAAAATGTTGATTTTTAAATGTTTTTTAAATATAATTCGTTTTATGGAGAAAAGGAGGGGTTAATTGTATGAATATTTTAGAGCAATTTGTTTCATCAACGAATACAATTCTTTGGTCATATATTCTTATTGCAATGTTAATTGGTTTAGGTCTTTATTTTTCTATTAAATTGAAATTCGTACAAATTACTCATTTAGGGGAAATGGTTCGACTAATGAGTGATGGATTAACTGGAAAGACGCGTAAAAAAGGTAGTGTATCTTCTTTCCAAGCGTTCTGTATGAGTTCAGCAGCTCGTATTGGAATCGGGAACTTAGCTGGTGTAGCATTAGCTATTTCAATGGGTGGACCTGGCGCAGTATTCTGGATGTGGGTTATTGCAATTATCGGGGCGTCTTCAAGTTTCGTAGAAAGTACGCTTGCGCAAATTTATAAAATAAAAGATGGCAGTGGCTTCCGTGGTGGTCCTGCTTATTATATGGAAAAAGGTTTAAATAAACGTTGGATGGGAATTTGGTTCTCTATCCTTATTACAATTAGTTACGGATTAATTTTTAACTCAGTACAAGCAAATACAGTTACATTAGCATTTAAAAACGCTTTTGGTATTGAGCGTTACGTTGTTGGGATTGTATTAGCAGTATTAGTTGCGGTTATTATCTTTGGTGGCGTGAAAAGTATCGCGCGTATGTCTGAAATGATCGTTCCGCCAATGGCGCTTATTTATATTGCAGTAGCAATTTTCGTTGTTATTAAAAATTATTATTTAATACCGGATATGTTTACAGAAATTTTTAAAGGAGCATTCGGTTTAGATTCAGCTGTAGGTGGCGGTATCGGTGCTGCAATGAAGTATGGTATTCAGCGTGGCTTATTTGCGAATGAAGCAGGTATGGGTAGTGCGCCGAACGCGGCAGCAACAGCTGATGTAACGCATCCAGCAAAACAAGGTTTTATTCAAACAATTGGAGTGTTAGTGGATACATTCTTAGTATGTACATCAACAGCATTTATCGTACTATGTTCTGGTGCATATAAGGCAACAAATTTAGAAGGTATTGAATTAACGCAAGTTGCGTTAAGTTCACAAATTGGTTCGTGGGCAAGTAGCTTCTTAGCGATTATTATTTTCTTATTTGCATTTAGTTCACTTCTAGGAAACTACTATTATGGTGAAACGAATATTGAATTCATTAAACAAAGTAAAACTTGGTTAACAATTTACCGTATTGCGGTAGTTGCAATGGTATTATTCGGTTCTGTTGCTACACTTCAAGTTGTATGGAATATGGCAGATTTATTTATGGGTCTAATGGTAATCACAAACTTAATCGCGATTACACTTCTTGGCCGATTTGCATATGCTGCGTTGGCAGACTATGTAAGGCAAAAGAAACAAGGAAAAGATCCAGTCTTCAGTGCAGATTCTATTCCAGGTTTAACGAATACAGAGTGTTGGGATAAGCCAGTAGTAACAGATAAAGAAAAAGCGGTGTAATGAAAAGGCGAGCGTCGAGATAAATTCGATGCTCGTCTTTTTTGTTGTAGTAAATGCTGAAAAGGGTGAGAGGGAATTATTAATATAATTTTGTTTGTTCATTATTCTCGTTATTTGTAGAGAATGCACTGTCTTAAAAGTATGACTGGTCGAATGGGATGATTGATTGAGTGTTGGATACATGCACGTACTGGTTATGTTTTTACGTGGGAAAACATATATGTTAAGAAGTTTAACGTGTTCATGTTATAAAACCTAACATAAAATTCTTGATTACTAAAAGTTTTTAGAATATAATTTTCTTATTGTTAGGAAGAGGGGGCAATGCGATTATGGATTTTTTAACGAATATAATTGGGGATATAAATAATGTCCTTTGGTCATATGTCATTATTGCGATGTTAATTGGGTTAGGACTGTATTTTTCGTTTCGTGTGAAATTTGTCCAAGTTCGTTACTTCGGCGAAATGATTCGATTGCTTGGGGATGGGGCAAGTTCGAAAACGAGGAAAGCGCAAAAAGAGAAGAGTGGTGTATCATCGTTCCAGGCTTTTTGTATGAGTACAGCTTCTCGTGTAGGTACTGGTAACTTAGCTGGTGTAGCTATCGCAATCTCAGCAGGTGGCCCAGGAGCAGTATTTTGGATGTGGTTAATTGCGGTAATTGGGGGTGCTTCTGCATTTGTAGAGAGCACATTAGCGCAAATTTATAAAGTAAAAGATGGGAATGCATTCCGCGGTGGCCCAGCGTACTATATGGAAAAAGGTTTAAAGAAGCGCTGGCTAGGGGTTGTCTTCTCTGTTCTAATAACAGTTAGTTTCGGATTAATTTTTAACGCTGTACAGTCTAATACTGTAGCGGCTGCTTTTGATGGGGCATTCAAAACAGATAGTAGATTAGTAGGTCTGTTTATGGCTGGTTTACTTGCAATCATTATCTTTGGCGGAGTAAAACGTATTGCACGTGCGGTTGAAATGATTGTTCCAGTAATGGCAATTATTTATGTAGCAGTAGCGTTATTCGTTGTTGTGACAAACATTACGGCAATTCCATATGTATTTAAAGAAATTTTCTTACATGCTTTTGGAATTAAAGAAGTAGTAGGCGGAGGATTAGGAGCTGCGATTTTATTAGGGGTAAAACGTGGATTATTCTCAAATGAAGCAGGTATGGGGAGTGCGCCGAACGCAGCTGCGACTGCAAACGTAACGCACCCAGTTAAACAAGGTTTCATTCAAACTTTAGGGGTATTTACAGATACATTATTAATTTGTAGTTGTACAGCATTTATTATTCTTTTATCAGATGTGCATAATGCGGCTGATTTAAATGGTATTCAATTAACGCAGCAAGCATTAAGTCAACATATCGGACCGTGGGCGTCTATATTTGTAGCGGTTGCAATCTTCTTGTTTGCATTTAGTTCATTAGTAGGTAACTACTACTATGGTGAAACAAATATTGAGTTCTTAAATGGAAGTAAAGTGTTATTAACAGCGTACCGCATTGCTGTACTTGGTATGGTTATGTTAGGATCTGTAGCAACAATTCAAATCGTTTGGGATTTAGCAGATTTATTCATGGGTATTATGGCTATCATTAACTTAGTTGCAATCGTATTCCTTTCTAAGTATGCTTTCGCGGCATTAACAGATTACATTAAGCAAAAGAAACAAGGGAAAGATCCGGTGTTCTATGCGGAGTCTATTCCAGGTTTGAATAATACAGAGTGCTGGGATAAGCCAGCAGTAGCTGATAAAGAAAAAGCAGTATAATGAGGTGAGCATCAAGTGAAACTTGATGCTCATTTTTTTGTTTTATAAAGATATTTTTGGGTAGTAAAAGACGAACATTCATGAGTGTTTTATAATAAAATGTAATTTTTTTAAGAAAAGTGCGGATATGAGTTGTGATTTATGTTAGAATGGGAAATGCCTTTGAAACAAGAGGTTTTATGATCTTTCCTATCCGATTGAAGGTTCTGGAGGAGAAATGGAAAGTTCGGATTATTTCTTATTTTGGATGGTCAGACGTTCAACGTTAATGAAGAGTTAAATGGAGGATTTTATTAATGAAGTTTGTTATGTTTCTTGTAGGATTGCTCGTTGTATTCGTACTCGGTTTTCTTATAAGTGCCGATCGAAAGAAGATTAAGTATAAACCAATCGCAATCATGCTTGTTATTCAGCTAGCGCTAAGTTATTTCTTATTAAATACGCAAGTTGGTTATATTTTAGTAAAAGGAATTTCAGATGGATTTGGCGCGCTTCTTGGATATGCGGAAGCTGGAATCGTTTTCGTATTTGGTGGTCTTGTTAATAAAGGAGAGGTTTCATTCTTCTTAACAGCGTTATTACCGATCGTATTCTTTGCTGTTTTAATCGGAATTTTGCAACATTTTAAAATTTTACCGATAATTATTCGTGCTATTGGTACATTGTTAAGTAAAGTAAATGGTCTAGGAAAACTAGAATCATATAACGCAGTAGCAGCTGCCATTGTTGGGCAAGCAGAAGTATTTATTACAGTAAAAGATCAATTAAGTAAAATCCCAAAACATCGTTTATATACATTATGTGCATCTTCAATGTCGACAGTATCAATGTCAATCGTTGGTTCTTATATGAAAATGATCGAACCGAAATATGTAGTAACAGCACTTGTATTAAATTTATTTAGTGGTTTCATTATTATTCATATTATTAACCCGTACGATATTACAGAAGAAGAAGATACACTGAAATTAGAAAATAAGAAAAAACAGTCATTCTTTGAAATGCTAAGTGAATATATTATGCTTGGTTTCACAATTGCGATCACAGTAGCGGCAATGTTACTTGGTTTCGTAGCATTAATTACAGCAATCAATAGCTTGTTTGATTCTATGTTCGGTATTACATTCCAAGCTATTTTAGGATACATTTTCTCACCATTAGCATTCGTAATGGGTATCCCGCAAGCAGAGATGGTAACAGCGGGACAAATTATGGCAACAAAATTAGTATCAAATGAGTTTGTTGCGATGCTTGATCTTGGAAAAGTAGCTGGTGATTTATCAGCTCGTACAGTTGGTATTCTTTCTGTATTCCTTGTATCATTTGCGAACTTCTCATCAATCGGAATTATCGCAGGTGCAACGAAAGGTATCGATGAAAACCAATCAAATGTTGTATCATCATTCGGTCTACGCCTTGTGTACGGTGCGACATTAGTAAGTATTCTATCAGCGATTATCGTTGGTGTTATGTTATAAAATGAAACTTTAATTAGTGGGGGGAGCTTTATCCCCCGCTGATTATTAGCCCTCACCAATCGGGCTTTTATGGGCAGTTAATCACCCATCTAACTTCTTTGTTTTCGCTGAATGTTGAGATGGGGGTCTTACTGCCCGTTAAAGCGGGGTAAAAAAGATGGTCCTAGCTTATAGCTAGGGCTATTTTTTTGGTAAATTTTCATAAAAAAACCAATTAATTAGGAATATATTAACATATGAAAATCTTTTAAAATTTCTATTGCATTTCAATTAGATAACGCTTACAATTTGATTTGTAGGTGGTATCAATTTCAGACTTTCAAGTATGGTAGGAGAGAAGAAACTACCTTTTATAAATTGCAATTTATGTAAACGCTTACTGATTTTAGATAAAAGTTGAATAGTATTTAGGGGTTTTAAATTTTTTTAACACTAATGGTCAGACGTCATTCGTTATACGTTATACGACCGATAACTCTTGGGAGAAGTGGAGGATTCACATATGAAAATCGTAATGTTTCTAGTCGGTTTACTTGTAGTATTTGTACTAGGGTTCCTTATCAGTTCAGATCGTAAGAAAATTAAATATAAACCAATTGCACTTATGCTTGTCATTCAATTGGTACTTGCGTATTTCTTACTAAATACAAAGGTCGGATTTGTATTAGTAAAAGGGATTGCAGATGGATTTGGCGCTATTTTAAAATTTGCGGAAGCAGGGGTTAATTTCGTATTTGGTGGTCTAGCAAATGATGGACAAGCACCATTCTTCTTAACAGTATTATTACCAATTATTTTCTTAGCAGTACTAATTGGGATCTTACAACATATTAAAGTTTTACCGATTATCATCCGTGCAGTCGGCTTCCTATTAAGTAAAATTAACGGCTTAGGAAAACTAGAATCATATAATGCAGTAGCAGCTGCAATCGTTGGTCAAGGTGAAGTATTCATTACAGTAAAAGATCAACTAAGCAAATTACCGAAAAATCGTTTATACACACTTTGTGCATCTTCTATGTCAACAGTATCGATGTCAATCGTCGGTTCTTATATGAAAATGATTGATCCAAAATATGTAGTAACAGCACTTGTATTAAACTTATTTAGCGGATTCATTATCGTTCATATTATTAATCCATATGACGTGAAAGAAGAAGACGATATTTTAGAATTACAAGAAGATAAAAAACAAACATTCTTTGAAATGTTAGGCGAATATATTATGCTTGGTTTCTCTATCGCTGTAACAGTAGCGGCGATGTTAATCGGTTTCGTAGCATTAATTACAGCAATTAACGGTGTATTCGATTCAATTTTCGGAATCACATTCCAAAGCATTTTAGGATATGTCTTCTCACCATTAGCATTCGTAATGGGTATTCCAACATCAGAGATGCTAGCAGCAGGACAAATTATGGCAACGAAATTAGTAACGAACGAATTCGTTGCAATGCTTGACCTTGGAAAAGTAGCTGGCGATTTATCAACTCGTACAGTAGGTATTTTATCTATCTTCCTTGTATCATTTGCGAACTTCTCATCAATCGGAATTATCGCAGGTGCAACGAAGAGTATCGATGGCAAACAAGCAAACGTTGTATCTTCATTCGGATTAAAACTTGTATATGGTGCAACGTTAGTAAGTATATTATCAGCGATTATCGTTGGGGTTATGCTTTAATAAAACGGTATAGAAGTCGTTTATCTCTCGCCTAGAGGGATAAACGGCTTTTTTATTTTTGTATGATAAGTAATACAGAGAGGGGGGATTAAGTTGAAAGAACGGGATAGTTTAAGGGAGTTTGATGAGATTATAGAGAACATAGATCAATTAACTGGAGAAGATGCTAGAACCTTTTTGAAATTCATACATGGGTATTTAAGCATAGTAGAAGGAGGCGATGGGACTTTTACTAATAGTGACTTTGTTAAAAAGGTTTCAGGGCTTTATAAGAAGGATTTAGTTAAGCTTATTAAGCTGAGAGAAGAAATAAAAAAATCACCTTAATACATTCATTAAGGTGATTGGAATACTACTCAGCTGGAGGCGTAAATGTACGTTTCTCTAATTCAGCATCTAGCATAAATAATGCGTTTGAATCGCTTGTAATACGTTTTAATTTTTGGATGATGCTATCGAAGGAAGCTTCTTCTTCTACTTGCTCATCGACGAACCATTTTAAGAAGGTAATTGTTGCGTGCTCACGCTCATCCCAAGCGATATCAGATAAGTTATAAATACGCTTCGTTACTTCACGCTCGTGCTCAAGTGCCACTTCAAAAGCGTTTAGTACAGATTCATATACGTTATTCGGATTATCAAATCCAGTAATAATAGCGCGCTCACCGCGGTCATTAATGTAGTTATAAAGCTTCATTGCGTGGAAGCGTTCTTCTTCAGCTTGTACAAGGAAAAAGTTAGCGAATCCATCGTAGCTCTCAGCTGTACAGTAAGCAGCCATTGCCATATAAGCGTGGGCAGAGTAAAATTCAAAGTTCATTTGATCGTTTAATGCGTCGTGCAATTTTTTAGATAACATAAAATCCCCCTTAGTATTGTGACAAGAATATTATACCATAATTGATAATATTCTCATTTGGATACTTCGAACCTTTTCGAAAGCTTTGTGACGTGTGCCTCCATAATGTCTTGTAGATCTAGATCATATTTTTGTGAAAGAATAATAAGATTAGATAGTACATCACCAAGTTCTTCTTTTAACTCTTGCTTTAGCTCTTCTTCTGTCTTCACTTTTTCGTCGGGACGATCACGGCCAATTTCAATAGCGCGAACAACACGTGAAACTTCCCCAACTTCCTCAGTTAAGAAATTTAAGCGAATAAAGGAATTATATTGTGACCAGCTTCGTTTTTCGTAAAATTCCTCCACCCATCTTTGAAATGCAATGATATCCATTTCTTCCTCATCCCTTCAATATGTTGTACAATGTTCATTGTATCATAACAATATATAGTTTCGGGGTGTAGGAATGAGAAAGATTTGTGTGTTTGCAGGTTCCAACTTAGGGGAGAGACCAGAATTTAAAGAGCAAGCAATAGCGTTAGGGAAAATGTTTGTTGAGAACGACTATGAGCTCGTATACGGCGGTTCATGTGTTGGATTAATGGGAGAAGTAGCAAATGAAGTTCTTCGTTTAGGTGGACGTGTAACAGGTGTTATGCCGCGCGGCCTATTCCGAGGAGAAATCGTTCATACAGGTTTAACAGAATTAATTGAAGTAGAAACGATGCACGAACGTAAAGCGAAAATGGCAGAGCTTGCGGATGCTTTTATTGCACTGCCAGGCGGATATGGAACGTTTGAAGAGCTATTTGAAGTAGTATGTTGGTCACAAATTGGTATACATAATAAGCCGGTTGGTTTATTGAATATAAAAGACTTTTATGGACCAATTTTGCAAATGGTTGAACGTGCAGCGAAAGAAGGGTTTATGAACCCATCGAATAAAGAGTTGATCGTTTCAGCTGAGACGGCAGATAAACTAATTCATGAAATCCAAAATTATAAGCGTCCTGTTTTAGGAACGAAATGGAAACAGTTATCATAATACAAAATTATAGAGATTTTTGGAAACACATGTCATTTTATCTTGAAAAGGCATGTGTTTTTAATTTGGTTAAATATGTTAATGTTGAGATATAATGTTTTTGGAAAAGGAGAAACAGATGGAGGAGTTTGTGTATTTACGTCCTGTTTTTAAAAGTATATTAGCAGCATCCCTTCTTGCTATGCTCATTGTTTCAACACAGAAGAAAGAGCTAATTAATGAATTTTCGCTTTGGTTTATTTCGATATTATGTATCGGTGTTTCAGCTATAACGTTGTTTATGTCTGGTTTTATCGTGGATGAGTATAATCTAGCTGGAGATGTGCAGAGTTTTAGCATGTTTATTGCGATTGGCTGTATTAGCGGTTTGAATTTTATTATTTATCCCGCTTTAATGGGCAGTAAGAACCCCACCTCAAAATTCAGCGAAAGCAAAGAATTTAGGTGGGGGATCAACTGCCCATAAAAGTCCGATTGGTTCAACTAATAATCAGTGGGGGATGAACAAAACCCCCACTGATTAAAGTTTCACTTTATTATAGACGGCAATAAAAGAAGGCATTCCGTATTACTTTGGAATGCCTTTATCACTTTGATTACTTTGTTTTTTATACAGGTACCAGCCACCCCAGCCGCCACCAATTGCTACAACAACGAGGAAAGCATAGTCTTTCACCTCGATACGTATATTGAAAATATTAGCTATAAGTAAGACAATCCCAACTGTTATTAACGCAAAAAATGCTCTAATTAAGTAGTCTTTCAACTGAACCACTCCCGCCATTTAAGTAGTAAATGATGAATATGGAAAAGCTTTTGGATCTATTTTACTAAAGGATGTTACCTATATTTTAACATAAAAGGGATTGTAATATATTGATAAAAGTAGAGGAGAGGGGCGCTGATATTGTCGTGATTTGTCGGTAAGTCCGTACCCTGTGTCGAATCGTTGATATAATTTCATGTATCAGCATGTGCGACCACTCCATAGAAAAAAGCGACTCTGAGCAAGCCGCTTCCGCTTTTAAATATATTATTGATTCAAGAACGCACGTAGCATCCAAGCGTGTTTTTCTAGTTCTGTGTAGATGCCTAGTAATAGGTCAGATGTCATTTCGTCGTCAGAGTCTTGAGCGATTTCCATGCCTTTTTTCAGTTCGACTAGCATCATTTCGTAGTCTTTCATGATTGCTTCAACCATTCCTTCTGCAGTTTCTCCGTATGCTGCTTCTTGAATAGAAGATAGTTCTAAGTATTCTTTCATTGTTGCTACTGGTTTGCCGCCAATTGCTAAAATACGTTCTGCAATTTCGTCGATGTGAGTAGCTGATTCTGTGTATAGTTCTTCGAATTTCTCATGTAATGTGAAGAATTGAGGTCCTTTTACGTACCAATGGAAGTTGTGTAGTTTTGTGAATAAAACGCTCCAGTCGGCTACTTGTTTGTTTAATACTTCGATTACTTGTTTGTTCATTATGATCAATCTCCTTTTGAGTTGTTATGTGATATCAATTACTAATTTATAATAATTATAATCTAGTAATTTGTATAAATCAACCCTTTTGCTGGAATTAATTTGAACAAATTATGAACTGTTATAAATAAAAATCCCTATTACGGTGAAGTAATAGGGATTTTGTTTGATATATAGCTCTTGTTCTAAACGAGCCGCTTCCGCTTTTAATGATATCCAGCTCCAGCGGCTAGAATCTCCGGTCATTTCGCTCTCTCGCTCGAAGCAAAAAGCGCTTCAAGGTCGAGAGCTCCAATGTCCTGCGATTCTAAACGAGCCGCTTCCGCTTTTAATCGTTATACAGCTTTTTTATTCTCTTCTACATCCTGTCCATCCCAGCACTCTGTATTCTGTAAGCCAGGGATAGAACTTGCAACGAAAACAGGATCTTTTCCTTGTTTCTTTTGCTTTATATAGTCTACTAATGCTGCGTAGGCGAATTTGCTTAGGAATGAGATGGCAATTAAGTTTGTGAATACCATTAGTCCCATAAAGAAATCAGCTAAACTCCAAACAGTTTGAAGGGCAGCGATAGATCCGAAGAACACCATTCCGACAACTGCAACACGATAAATCAGTAACCATGTTTTGCTTTCTTTAATGAATGCGATGTTTGTTTCGCCATAATAGTAGTTTCCTAGTAAAGAACTGAAAGCGAATAGGAAAATAATAATCGCTAAGAAAGTACTTGCCCACGGTCCAATTTGTGAACTTAATGCTCGTTGTGTTAATTCAATGCCTTCTAAATTGGATCCTTTGTAAAGTCCAGAACATAATACGATAAATGCTGTTGATGTACATACTAAGAATGTATCTACGAACACTCCTAATGCTTGAACAAGTCCTTGTTTTACAGGGTGAGATACATCTGATGTTGCTGCTGCGTTAGGAGAGCTACCCATACCTGCTTCTGTCGCGAATAAACCGCGCTGAATTCCGAACTTGATTGCTGCTCCAATACCACCAGCGATAGCTTGGTCTAAACCAAAAGCGCTGCTAAATATTTCTGTAAAAATACTTGGTAACATAGTGAAGTTGTTAATAACGACGAAAATTGCCACACCAATATAAATGATTGCCATTGGAGGAACAATCATTTCTGTAATACGTGAAATGCTCTTAATACCACCAAAAATAATAACTGCCACTAATAAAGCTAATAGAGCTCCTACGAGAGTTCGCTCTAGTCCAAAAGCATTTTCAAATGCTATTGTTACTGTGTTTGCTTGTACAGAATTGAAAATTAATCCGTACGCAACTGTAATAAGAAGTGAGAACCAAACACCCATCCAGCGCTTGTTTAATCCTTTTTCCATGTAATATGCTGGTCCACCACGGAACCTGCTTCCATCTTTTACTTTATAAATTTGTGCGAGCGTACATTCTACGAAACTAGTAGCTGCTCCAAGGATAGCGATAAACCACATCCAAAATATTGCGCCAGGTCCACCCATTGAAATGGCTAATGCTACACCGGCTAAGTTTCCGATACCGATACGTGCTGCTGCACTTAAGCAAAATGCTTGGAATGGAGAGATGCTATCTTTCTTTTTTTCTTTTCGATTAAACCCTTTACTAATTAAACCGACCATCTCACCAAAATGAGTAATTTGGACAAATTTTAATTTGAAAGAGAAATAAAGACCGAAGCCGATTAGCATTGCAATAAGAATATATGACCATAAAATATTATTCGTTACCTCAAGGAATCTGCTAAAGATATCAACCATATAATACACTTCCTTTTTTCCGTAATAAGAAAATTATATGCAAAAAATATATGAGAATCAATTTTTCTAAAAAATTATGTTACATAAACGTATTTTGTGTTATGATTATGTTACATCGTAATATTTTTAGAATTATTTACATTTTAAAAAACTAAATGTAAAGCGAGAAAGAGGGGATAATTTGAAAGAAGAAACTTTATTGAAAGTAAGCCTTAAGAGTTTGAAAATGAGAAGTAATATATTTTTTATCATTACATCTGCAAGTATCTTTTTAGGTGCCACTTATTATTACAATAAAAGATTTCCAACTCACATGTATCCTGAATGGTTAGAATTTCTAAAGTTGATTGGATGAATAAAAGACAGAAAAACAGAAAATTTAAATAAAAAATGTTGTGGAGGAGCTAAATATGAATATTAGAGAAAGTGAACTTCCGGGTATTGGTTATAAGTTTCAAATCGTTACGAAAGGTAACGAAAAGATGGTGATTGTCATTCATGATGACGGGCGTAGAGAAATGTATCATTTTGATTCAGACCATGAAGAAAGTATCTCAAGTATTTCATTACGTGACTCAGAGGCAAGACAAATTGCAGCAATATTAGGCGGAATGGTGTATAAGCCTAGAGCATTAGAAAATGTTGAGATGGTCTTTGAAGGTTTAGCGATTGAGTGGTTCAAAGTGGAGAATGCAGCTCCAGCAATCGGAAAAACAATTGGCAATCTGGAAATAAGAAAAACATATAGCGTAACGATCATTGCAGTTATGAAAAAGAATATGAAAAAGCTATTTAATCCGGGGCCAGAAACAGCAATTGAAGAAGGCGATATGCTTGTAGTTTCTGGTGAGAGAGAAGAAATTAAAAAAATTATTAATGAGTTACTTTCGAATAGGGGGACTGACTAGATGGATACGTTAATTTTTGAAGTTGGTACAGCGTTAGTATTAGTTGCAATTGCGGCAGTAATTGCTGGAAAGTTTAAATTCTCAGTAATTCCGTTTCTAATTGTTCTTGGAATGTTAGTGGGACCACATGCGCCGACAATAGGTGTTATCGATTTCAAATTTATTGAAAGTGCAAGTGTCATTTCCTTCCTTGGACGGATTGGGGTTCTGTTCCTTCTGTTCTATCTAGGACTAGAATTTTCGATGAAAAAACTAATTAAATCTGGACGTTCTATCGCGATTGGCGGAACGATTTATATTTTAATTAACTTTTCACTTGGGTTATTATACGGATTTATAATGGGGTTCCCTTTACTAGAAATCTTAATTATTGCGGGTATTATTACGATTTCTTCTAGTGCTATCGTTGCTAAAGTGTTAGTGGATTTAAGAAGAACTGGTAATAATGAAACCGAATTAATTTTAGGGATTATTATGTTTGAAGATATATTCCTTGCTGTATATTTATCAGTTGTATCTGGTTTAGTTCTAGGAGATCATGCTTCCTTCCTAGGTGCTCTTACTTCAATTGGAATTGCTTTAGGATACATGCTTCTATTCTTTATTGTAGCTAGAAAGGCGACGCCTTTATTAAATAAATTGCTCAATATTAGTTCAGATGAAATTTTCATTATTGTAGTATTTGCTTCGTTATTCTTTATTGCAGGTTTCTCGGAAACAATTCACGTTGCCGAAGCAATTGGAGCACTTCTTTTAGGATTAGTTTTCTCAGAGACAGAGCATAGTGACAGAATTGAACATCTTGTTGTTCCATTTAGAGACTTTTTCGGAGCTATTTTCTTCTTCAGTTTTGGATTAAGTATTGATCCGTTCTCATTGGGCGGAGCGATATGGTTAACGTTAGGTGCTGTCCTTCTTACAATCATCGGAAACTTTGTTGCAGGGATGATTGCAGGGCGACAAGCTGGATTATCTCATAAAGCATCAACAAATATTGGATTAACAATCGTTTCAAGAGGAGAGTTCTCCATCATTATGGCCAATATCGGTATCGCCGGTGGTTTAATGTCAGTACTGAAACCATTCTCAGCACTATACGTGCTTATACTATCCATTTTAGGTCCACTTCTGACGAAAGAGTCAAAGAATGTATATAAATTTTTAAATAAAGTCTTTAAGTGGGATACGAAGGCTAACTAAATTAAAAAAATAAAAGTACAAGATATTTCCTGCTTGTACTTTTATTGTTTGCAATGAAAACAGTAAAGAGAGGTACATGATGTTAGGAGAGTTGATTCATTCCGTTTTAGTTTTTCTAGAAGGACTTGGTTATTGGGGAATTATGCTTGGATTAATGCTAGAGGTTATCCCAAGTGAAATCGTATTATCTTATGCAGGTTATTTAGTATCAACAGGAAGCATTACATTTTGGGGTGCTGTCGCGTTCGGTACAATTGGTGGTGTAATCGCACAACTATTCATTTATTGGATTGGTCGATACGGAGGAAGACCTGTTCTTGAGCGATATGGAAAATATATTTTAATTCAAAAGAAACATATTGATTATGCTGAAGATTGGTTTAATCGTTACGGAACTGGTGTTATTTTTACTGCTCGTTTTATTCCTGTGGTGCGTCATGCTATTTCGATACCAGCGGGTATTGCGAAAATGTCACATGCTAAGTTTATTACGCTAACTACATTAGCTGTTATTCCATGGTCAATTGTATTTGTATATTTAGGTTTTAAATTAGGAACAGAGTGGGAAAGCATTAATAAAGTAGCTGGACCATATGTGAAATACTTTGCACTTGCTGCTATTGTTTGTGCAATTGGTTACTTTGTATTTAAAAAAGTTATGAAAAAAAAGTGATTACGGAAAAGGAATCTATGTCGGCATAGATTCCTTTTTTATTGGCATTTTTTCAAGGATAAAAGAATACGTTTAATATTTACCATATTGTGGCATACATATAGAAAAAGGGTGCTTGGAAAGGGGAATAAAGAGAAATGGAACTCCAGTTTCAAAATGTATATCAACAGGTGGAGAATTGGTATGTGTTGGATTCGGAGCTTCCTTGGGATGTCAAAAGGCTTAGAGACGATGTGTTTTCACTTATTGAAGTATGTAAAACGCCAGTTATTTTTTGTGATACGTGTGATGCGAATCATGTGCTTCTATCATTAGGAGAAGAAGAAGAGGAATTTTTATTCCCAGTAGGTGGTTTTTATCATAAAGAAAAACAATTAATTTTTGTTTGTATGTGGGAAGAGTATGAGCAAGTGCTCAAAACACTACTGCATGAATTTCGCCATGCGATGCAGCATAAGAGAGAAGTATTGTATGTTGGAAATGAATTGTACGAAGATAGATGGATTGAGAAAGATGCGAGGAAGTTCGCGGAGAGGAAGTTAGATGAATATAAAAATAGAAAGTTAATGTAAAGCATAGTGGAGAAATGGCACTGTGCTTTCTTTGTTGTTTACTAAAAGTAAGTGATTGACTTTTATAAAGTTTAGTTCTAAACTAATGATATGAAACGAGCGAGGTGATAGAATGAAAACAGAAGATAGACTCGGATTACTATTATGGTTTCGTTTATCACGTTTTTATAACAAAAGCATTCGTGAGACGAATCAGCATTTGAAAGAATGGAATGTGTCTGCCGCTCAGTTTGATGTACTAGCTCAAGTTGGAGGGCATAATCGTCTAACGCAGCAAGAGCTTGGAAATAAACTATTTGTTACGAAGGGAAATATCACGCAGCTTTTAAATAAAATGGAGCAGCTAGAGTGGATTCGTCGTGAGCAAGAAGGTACTACAAAATATATTTCGTTAACAGAAAAGGGAAAAGTTTTATATGAAGAAATCGTCCCGCCTCAAGAAACGTTCCAAGCGGAGCAGTTTCAAAATTTAAATGTAGAAGAACAACGTCAATTATTACAATTACTAAAAAAATTACAGTGAGAAAAATTTTTTTAATAAATCTTGAATTCGAGATAATATGAGGTGAAGGATATGTTTAGAAAAGTTGATCATAAAAATATGGGAAGAGCAAATCACGGTTGGCTAAATACACATTTTCATTTTTCATTTGCGAATTATTATAACCCTAATAACATGAACTTCGGAGCATTGCGTGTAATTAATGATGACCTAGTAGCCGCACAAACTGGTTTTGATATGCATCCGCATCGCGATATGGAAATCATTTCGTACGTTGTAGATGGTGCTTTAACACATGAGGATAGCATGGGGAACCGCGGAACAATTGAGCGAGGACATGTTCAATATATGAGTGCTGGTACAGGTGTATTTCATAGTGAGCATAATTTAGGAAATGAAACACTACGTTTATTACAAATTTGGATTTTACCAGATCGTGCGGATCATAAACCAAACTATGGTGAGTTTAAATTTGATTGGAGCAATCGTGAAAATGAATGGTTCCATATGGTATCTCCAGTAGAAGGAGAGGCACCAATTCATATTCACCAAGATGCAAATTTATACTCTTTATCGTTAGATGCCGGAAAAGAAATTCATTTTCCTGTGCGAGAAGGCCGTCAATTGTATCTTGTTCAAATTGAAGGAAGTAGTGTAATAAATGGGGAAACGCTTGTTATGCGTGATGCAGCAGAGGCGATAGAAGAAGATATTCATATTGAAGCGAAAGAGCAGTCACACTATTTAGCAATCGAGTTGAAAAGATAATAGAGCATTTATGGAAAAGAGGACATCCGATAGGATATCCTCTTTTTTGAGTTGAATTGTCAGAAAAAACTTTCTCAAATTTTTGGTAAAGGTATCGACTTGAAAAACAAGAATTGTATAAAAGTGTCAAAAATCTTTATGGGAATGGGGAATGTTATAGTGAAAAAGCAAGTCATTTCATCAGCATTAGCGTTAACTGTTATAGCCGGGGGATTTGGAACATTTGGAGCAACGACAACGAAAGCGGAAGAACAAAAAATTCAATATCATCAAGAGTTTAAAACACCTGCATACATAGGTGAAGAATGGAAAGCACCGGAAGGACTAGATAAAAAAGAAACGGTCTTTCAATATTTAGACAGTAAGAAGGATATGTTCAAATTAGCAGGGAATATTGATAAACACTTCAATATCGTTGGGGAAGAAAAAGACGCTGAATCTGGTACGACACACGTGAAGTTAGTTGAGAAGCATAATAACATCCCTGTGTATGGTTCAGATCAAACTGTTACACTTGATAAAGAAAATAATGTAAAAGCATTCTTCGGACAAGTTATTCCGAATTTAGATGATAAAAATATTCCTGCGTTTGCAAATATTAGCGCAGAGCAAGCAGAAACGATTGCAAAGGCAGATATTGAAAAAGAAGTTGGTAAAGTAAAGAATTATGACGGTGTGAAAAAAGATTTATTTGTATATGAAAAAGATGGAAACTATTATCTTGCATACTTAGTGAAAGCATCGATTTCAAAACCAGCTCCAGGATACTGGCATTATTTTGTTGATGCAACGAATGGGAATGTGATTGAGAAATATAACGCTGTAGATCACATTACAGGATTTGGTTACGGAGTATTAGGCGATAGACAATCATTTGAAATTGCTCAAGATGAGAAAACAGGAGCGTTCAACTTATTTGATGGTAAACGAGGACAAGGTGTTCATACATTTGATGCAGAAAATATGGATGAAAACTTGTTTAATTTATTCTCACAATGGCTTGGATATACAGGAGAAGAAGTTGAGAGTAAATCTAAGTTCTTCGAAGACAAAGCTGCAGTTGATGCGCATGTAAATGCAGGGAAAGTATATGATTACTACAAAAAGACATTTAATCGTAACTCTTTCGATGATAAAGGTGCGAAGCTTATTTCTACTGTTCACGTTGGGGAAAGCTGGAATAACGCAGCTTGGAACGGTGTGCAAATGATGTATGGTGATGGCGATGGTACGACGTTTATTCCATTATCTGCTGGACTAGATGTTATCGGTCACGAATTAACGCATGCTGTAACTGAACATACAGCAAATCTTGTTTATAAAAATGAGTCAGGTGCGTTAAATGAATCGTTATCTGATATTATGGGTGTCATGGTTGAGAAGAAGAGCTGGGATCTAGGTGCTGACATTTATACACCTGGAAAACCTGGTGATGCACTTCGTTCTCTGAAAGATCCAGCATCTATTCCAAATCCATTAAAACCAGGTGAAGGTTACCCGGATCATTATAATAAACGCTACACTGGAACAGCTGATAATGGCGGCGTTCATATTAACAGTAGTATTAACAATAAAGCTGCATATTTAGTGTCTGATGGCGGAGAGCATTACGGCGTGAAAGTAACTGGAGTAGGCCGTGAAGCGACAGAAAAAATTTACTACCGTGCTCTTACGAAATATTTAACTGCAAACTCTGACTTTAAGATGATGCGTCAAGCTGCTCTGCAGTCAGCTGAAGATTTATATGGTAAAAACTCTAAAGCTGTACAAGCTGTTACGAAAGCTTATGATGCAGTAGGCGTAAAATAAGGCGAAACTTTAATCATTACATGTACCTAGCAGAAAAAAAGAGCTCTAACAATATAATATTGTTAGAGCTCTTTCTATTTAGTCGCGAATACCTAATGCGATTTTCGCCATACGTGACATGCGTTCTTTAGACCAGGGTGGATTCCAAACGACATTTACTTCTATTTCATTGACTTCAGGTACGTTCGTTGATAATACTTTTTTAACGTCTGATACAATTTGCCCGGCCATTGGACACCCGATAGAAGTCATCGTCATTGTAATGACAGCATTATTATTTTCATCTGCTGTAACGTCATAAACTAATCCAAGATTGATAATATCAACACCTAGTTCAGGATCAATAACAGCTTCTAAGTTTGCATATAACTTTTCTTCAAATGCTTGTTGTGACATGTGTAGCACCCCCTGCATATTAATGATATCGATTCTCATTATAACGGAAATGTACATAATGTGCAGGAAATGAGCTCAAAAAAAAGATCCCTTTTGGAAGAGGGATCTTTTTGGAATGTCTATTCAGTTTTAAAATGAGACACGAGTTGATCTAATTCTTCAACTGTTTGTTTCATTTGTCTAGCAGTTTGTGTCATCTCATTCATCGTAACGACTTTTTTCTCAGCAGATTGTGCTGTTGCCGCTGTTTCACTAGATACTTCAGTCGAAATAGAAGCGATGTTATTCAGTGAAGCGTTCATTTCTTCAGCAGTTGCAGCCATCTCTTCAGCAGTTGCTGATATGTCTTGCATTTGTGTAGAAGCTTGATTTACTTGTTCTACGATTGTTGTGAAAGAAGAGCCTGCCTGACGAATAACATGAATACCTTCTGATGCTTCAGATCGACCTTGAGACATCATAGAATTAGCTATTTCTGTATCATTTTGAATTTGATGAAGTAATTGATTAATATCTGTTGCCGCTGTTTTAGATTGCTCAGCAAGTTTTCGAACTTCGTCAGCTACGACAGCGAAACCTTTTCCTTGTTCGCCAGCACGAGCTGCTTCGATAGAAGCATTTAAAGCAAGTAAGTTTGTTTGTTCTGCAATATTAGAAATAGATTGTACAGCTGTATCAATATATTTTGTATGAGTGATTAGACGTTCGACCACTTCTGAAGTAGCATTTACAGCGTCGTGAATCGTTGTCATTTGTGTAATAGATTTTTGGATAACGGTATTTCCATCATTCGCATGCTCATAAGTAGTTACAGCTAGTTCTGCTACAGATGAAGCGGATTCAGCAATACGCTGAACGCTTACTGTCATATCGTCCATTGCAGTTGAGCTTTCTTCCATGCTAGCAGATTGCGATTGAATACTTGCATTTAAGCTAGACATCGAGCTTTGAACTCTTATTGTTGCCTCGCGTGATATATTCGTCTTTTCTAGCATATTTTCAGAAGCGTTTTGTACTTCTACAGATGTTTTTTGAACACGATTGATGATATGTTGTAGGTTTTCTAACATTGTATTAAATGATGTTGCGATTGTACCAATTTCATCATTGCTATTTACTTGTAGGCGGGCTGTTAAGTCACCTTCTTGAGATGATAATTCTTTTAGTTTACTATCAATTTGTTGAATTGGTTTAACAAGTTTACCAGAGAACCACCATGTAAGAGTGATAGCTACGATAATACAAATAACAAGTGATAAGAAGACAACATATTCGATTTGTAGCGAAGATTTATCAATTTTTTCGATAGATTGATCACGTAACTTAGCTTGTTCATTACTATAATTTGTGAAGTCACCAATTACTTTATAAACAGTACCATTTTCTGCATAAGCTACTTGTAGAGCTTCTTCCCATTTTTGTTCTTTTGCAAGAGTGAAAACTTTTTCTTCAATAAATTTTCTCCAAGTCGATCCGGATTCCATTGTATTTTTCACAGATTGAGAAATGTTAGGATTTGAAAGAAGCTCATCTTTCTTATCTTCAAGAAGTTTACTCATTTCATTAAACTTGTCTAATTCAACTTGGTCACGTTGTAATAAATAACCTCTTAAAGCAGAGAGCTGTACTTGATAAGCATCCCCACGCTCTTTTAATTGTGTTGCCAGAGGGGAAATTTCTTTTTGTAATGCTTCAGCTTTATGAGATTGATCAATAGCAAAAAATAAAATAAAAGCTAAAGCGATGCCAAATAAAGCGCAAATCGTTCCCATCATGAACATTAGTTTTTTTCGAATGCTAATAAAATTCATATGATAAAAAGCCTCCTTGTGAAATCAAAGTATTAGAATTAATAAATGTAAAAAATTGAAAGAAAGCTTTACTCCGACTGGAATAAAGCTTTCTTCTTTCCTTTAGGAATTATAGCAGACGGAATGAGAGATAGAAAGAGATATTTTAAATTGAAAAAAGAGAGACTATAGATCTCTCTTTTTAATAACTTGGAGCTTCTAGAAGTATAAATGAAAGTCTCGCTTTAAATGTTTGTTTTGAAATGCGAAACGAGAATTTCAAGTTCTTGTACAGTCGTTTTCATTTCAGACGCTTTTTTAGCAACGACACTCATTTTGTTTACTTGGTCACCAGCTGAAGTTGCTGTTTGTGATGTTTCGGCGGCAACTTCATTTGAAATAGAAGCGATGTTATTTAAAGCTGTATTCATTTCTTCTGAACTTGCGGCCATTTCTTCAGCAGTCGCAGACATTTCTTGCATTTGTGTAGAGACTTTGTTAATGTGGTTAACAATTTCTGAGAATGAAGATCCAGCGGTACGAATGACTGTAATTCCTGCAGAAGCTTCTGACTGACCTTGTGTCATCATTTCATTTGCTATTTTTGTGTCAGCTTGAATGTGATGAAGTAAATGGTTAATGTCAGTTGCTGCTAGCTGAGATTGTTCAGCAAGTTTTCGTACTTCATCGGCAACAACGGCGAATCCTTTTCCATGTTCGCCAGCACGTGCTGCTTCAATTGAAGCATTTAAAGCGAGTAAATTCGTTTGTTCCGCGATATTAGAAATGGATTGAAGTGCAGTATCAATATGATTCGTATGTGTAATGAGTCGTTCTACTACTTGTGATGTAGCGTTAACAGCTTCGTTAATGGTATGCATTTGTGTAATAGATTTCTCAATGACTTTATTCCCACTATCTGCTTTTTCAGCAGTTGTAACAGCTAGGCTAGTAACAGAAGAGGCAGATTCAGCAATACGCTGAACACTCGTTGTCATATCATCCATTGCAGTTGAACTTTCTTCGATACTGGAAACTTGTGAACGAATATTATGCTCAAGAGCATTCATAGTTTCTTGGGTTTTTGCGGTATTTTCCATAGACGTAGTTGTTTCGATAAATACATTTTCAGACGCTTCTTTGACGCTTGTAGATGTTTGTTGCACTTGTTTTATAATACGTTGTAAATTAGCGAGCATTTGATTAAAGGAATTGGCGATATCACCAATTTCATCTTTACTCGTTACGTGCAATCTAGCAGTTAAATCGCCATCTTGAGAAGCTAATTCTTTTAATTTCTCATCAATTTGTCTTATCGGTTTAACGAGTTTACCAGAGAACCACCATGCTAATAAAATAGATGTTACTGTACATGTAATGAGTGAGAAGAAAATAATATATTGAATAAGAGATGAAGAAGACTCTACGTCAGCAATTAATACGTCACGTTTATCATTTTCTTCATTTGCATATTTAGTAAAGCGACTTAAAAGGTCGTTTACATAATCGGTTTGAGCTAAAGCGATTTTGGATGCTTCGTCCCATTTTCCTTCGCGGGCGAGAGGGAGGACTTCATTATCTATAACGCTTCGCCATTTTCCTCCCATTAAAATCGCTTCTTTCATTCCTTCTGGGAGTTTTTTATCACTTGTTACTTTTTCTCTAGTATCAGCTAGTTTTTTTCCTTCTTGGTTGAATTTATCCAATCCCTTTTGATCATGTGACAGTAAATATTCTTGTAAACCGGCAACTTGTGCTTGGAACCAATCGCCACGTTCTTTTAAAATTGTTGCTCGTTTTGATACATCATTTTTTAACGTTTCAATTTCGCTTGCTTGGTTCATAGCGAATGAAAGAATAACAATAAGAGCAATACTAAATAAAGAAGAAATGCTTAAGAGTGTGAACAGTAGTTTTTTTCGAATACTAATATATTTCATCGTTACCCCTACCTTTTTAAAAAACTATTTATATTGATTTATAAATATTAAGAACGATATTAATAAAAACATTATTATGAAGTTATTAATCTGTTCAATGAAAATTATAGCAGATAATGGAAGATGGCAGATTCATATGAGTAAATGTTCTTAAAATGTATACATTTGTATATCAAAAAATTCATAAATAAAAATGAGAAATACTATTGAAATTTGAAATTACATCATGTATACTTCTAATTAGTTGATAACGATTATCACTATCAACTATAAACATTACTCTTCGTTATGTTGGTCATACCCCTTTTTGACGACGTAAGTCAGAGACGAAATGTTGAAATATCTTGTGTCCTATTCTACAGAATTATGGTAATCTCCAACCTCAACTTATATGCGTGAGCATGCAAAAAGGATCCTATCCGTGAAGGGATCCTTTTTTGCATGCTGTCGCAATTAATGTATATAAACCGGGTATTTGTTCTTCAATTCCTTCCCGCGCAGTAGGAGGGAAGACCCACCTTTGATGACATCCGTGTTCTTCAACTAGTTTTTCAATTTTAAAATGTTCTTCTGCAAGCGTTGTAATAATTTCTCCTAGCGTCCAGCGACGGATGAGTGTTTTAGGTAACGATTCTTTCTGCGCTTCTGTAAGAAGGGTGCTATAAGCAACATCATCTTCAATTAATTCTTCATCGAAATAATTTCCATTAGCCCGAAATGATGGGTGGTCTACTCCTAATAATTTCGTGTAAACAGGATGATAGTCACGAAGGATAAGCATGCCATCTCCTTTAAGCAAGGTAGCAATTTTTTGAAAGAGCGGTTTTAAATCTAAAAAGTAATGGAGTACACCAAGTTCTAGCAATACGATATCAAATGATTCGGAGAGCTGAACATTTAGTACATCAGAAACGACATACTGGATAGAGACACCTGCTGCTTCAGCAAGTTCATTTGCATATTTTGCATTACTTGCTGAAATATCAACAACTGTTACGTCAGCTCCTAAAAGAGCGAGAGCAACCGCTTTATTTCCTTTTGACCCGAGTAAATTAATAATACGTTTTCCTTTTGGAGATTGTATGTAAGGTAAATAGTGATTAACCTCGCGCGCGGGATCTTCCATAAGCTTTTTTGCATAATCGGCTGGCGCCCCGTGGCGATTCGTCCAAGCTTCATAAGCAGCTGCATTCCAACTTTTTTCATTACGTATGCTTAGTTGGTTTTGATTCAATCGTATCACTCCTTTTGTGAACGTATAGTTATTCTATGAGAGGATGGGATTTCCTCTTCTTTTTGAATAAAAATTTGATTTTTCTGTGAGTAAGTCGTAAAATACATGTTATATAAAAGCGTTGAAAAGGAAAAGTAGGATGAAACCATTCTGTCCAGAGAGCTTCGGTAGCTGAGAAGAAGCAAGAATATTCATTTGAACAATGGCCTTTGAGCTTCGTCCTGAACTTATCAAATGATAATAGTAGGCGGCGACGAGAGTTGGTACTCGTTATCAAAACCACAGTATAAGAGCATATAGCTCCGTACTTGTTAAGGCTAATTATGTAAGTAATTGGCGAAATAAGGTGGTACCGCGACTGTTTATACAGCCCCGCCCTTATCTTTTTTAAGATAAGGGCGGGGCTTTTTTATATTTAAAAGGAGGAATGTAAGATGAGTATTTTTATTGGAGGCGCTTGGCCGTATGCAAATGGTTCGTTACATCTTGGACATATTGCGAGTTTGTTACCTGGAGACATTTTAGCACGTTATTACCGGGCAAAAGGTGAGAATGTGTTGTATGTTTCGGGAAGTGATTGTAATGGAACGCCAATTGCAATTAGGGCAAAACAAGAAGGTGTGACGGCGAAGGAAATTGCTGATAAGTATCATGAAGAGTTCCAGCGATGTTTTCGTAGCCTTGGTTTTACTTATGATTGCTATACACGTACAGATAGTGAGCACCATCATGAAACGGTTCAAAATGTCTTTTTACGTTTATTAGAAGAAGGCTATATTTATAAAAAAACAGTGGAACAAGCGTATTGTGAAACGTGTACGCAGTTTTTACCTGATCGTTATGTAGAAGGCGTTTGTCCACATTGCCATGAAGCAGCAAGAGGAGATCAATGCGATGCGTGTTCAGCTATTTTAGATCCACTTGATTTGTTAGAAAAGAAATGTAAGTTATGTGGTAGTACGCCATCCGTACAGGAAACAGAGCATTTCTATTTCGCATTGCATACATTTCAGGAGCAAATTAAAAGGGCTGTAGAAACTGCAAAACAAGCAGGAACATGGCGCGACAATGCGATTCAATTAACAGAGAGATATGTTAAGGAAGGATTATTAGATAGGGCCGTATCACGTGATTTACCAATTGGGGTACCAATTCCAGTAGAAGGGTATGAAGATAAGAAAATTTACGTATGGATTGAAGCAGTGACAGGATATTATTCGGCAAGTAAACATTGGGGGGAAGAAACAGGGAAAGATGATCAAGAGTTTTGGGATAAAGAAGCGAAAACATATTATGTGCACGGAAAGGATAATATTCCGTTTCATTCCATCATTTGGCCAGCGGTATTGCTTGGAATAGGAGAAGGAGCTACCCCTCGTCATATCGTTTCGAATGAATATTTAACAGTTGAAAAAAGAAAGTTATCTACAAGTAAAAACTGGGCAGTATGGGTGCCTGACATATTAGAACGCTACAATCCAGATTCCATTCGTTACTTTTTAACAGTCAATGCACCAGAAAATCGTGATACTGATTTTTCGTGGCGTGAATTCATTTACAGTCATAATAGTGAATTGCTAGGTGCATATGGGAACTTTGTGAACCGGACATTAAAGTTTATTGAAAAGTATTATGGCGGTATTGTACCGAAGGGAAGTATTGATGTAGAACTGAAAGGTAAAGTAGAAGGATTATATAAAAATGTTGGAGAGGCGATTGAGCAAACTACATTTAAGGTGGCGCTAGAAACAATATTTGAGGCAGTACGTTTTGCAAATAAATACTTTGATGAGAGGCAGCCGTGGAAACAACGAGAAGATGATCCAGTTGCATGCGAAGAAACGATTTATAATTGTGTGTATCTTATCGCTAATTTTGCGAATCTCCTTGAACCATTTTTACCATTTTCAAGTGAAAGAGTTAGAAATACATTATCGATTGTGAAACGAAATTGGGAGCCTCAAAACACGTTGCCGAATAGAATTGATAGTGTGCAGCCGCTATTTGAACGAATTGATGTAAAACAAATTGAGCATGAGGTAGATAAGTTATATGGAGCGGTAAAGTGAGATAGAGAAAAAGACCTTTCAAATACATGAAAGGTCTTTTTGTTATACAGTAGGATTCTCTTTCTTATTCTTTAAGAAGAAAAGTACAGCAAGGATTACGAGAATAATAGCTGCAATATCATATGTTATTTTGAATGTAGTATTAAAGTTTAAGTACTCTACTAAAGGGGTTTTGACTGCCCCAGCATATATGCAAATGGGAATGAGGAGCAAATCGTAAAATTTCTTTTCTTTCATATATCTTATTAAGAAGAAGATACACATAATGGCAAAAAAGGCTACACTTAAAATAGTCATTTATACCTCCAAATAGATTTGAAATTATACCACATTGTAACTGCATTTACATTTATCCCGCTTTAATGGGCAGTAAGATCCCCACCTCAAAATGCAGCGAAAGCAAAGAAGTTAGGTGGGGGTCGGGCTGCCCATTAAAGTCCGATTGGTGAGGGCTGATTAAAGTTTCACTTTATATGCAAACTTCTATTTTCACGCACTATGCACGCTACTATGTTTTTTTGTTTTCCTAGCCGTAAGCAGCTGAGGAGTAAAAATTCCAAGTAGTATAAAGATGATCCCAATCCACTGCATGAAGGTTACGACTTCATGTACAAGTGTAATAGAAGCGATAATGGCTGTTGGTAATTCAGCTGCTCCTAGTATTGTACTAAGTCCTGTTCCTACTTTCGGTACGCCAATTGAAAAACAAATGACAGGTACGACAACGCCGAACAATCCGAGGAAGAAAGCGTATTTCCAAAGGCCTGCTTGCAGGGCACCGTCTGTTAAAAAGGTTGGCGGGAAGAATAGGCATACGATAAGAGTAGCGCTTGTTGTCATAAGAAAACTTTTTGTATAAGGCGGAACTTCTGTAGCAACGCGCCCGCTTGCAAACACATAGAATGAAAAAGAGACAGCGGCTAATAAACCAAATATAATACCTTTCGTGGAAAAGCTTTGTCCTAGACCTTCAAAGAAACCGCCTGCAAACAATGTACCAGTAAATAAAATAATGATAGATATAATTTTCTCACGGCTTGGAAATGTTCGATTGGCAATTGCTTCAATGACTACACCAATCCATGTGAACTGGAACAGTAGGACAACAGCGATAGATGCTGGTAGTTCTTCTACAGAGATAGCGTAGAAGATACCAGTCATGCTCATTGTTGTGCCAACTGTTAGTAAGGAAAAGAATTGCTTTTTTGTTACTTTATGACGTGAAGCGAAAAGAACGAGCAGAAGAAGCCCAATCCACCCGAAGACATATTGTCCTCCTAATAGTTGATGTGCTGAAAATCCATCAATAAATCCGAGTTTGAAAATAGTTGAAAGTACGCCGTAGCTACAAGCGCCGAATAAAACGAGTAATGAATACTTAAATTTTTCCATGAAAATCCTCCTTTTACATAATAAAAAACGCCCGCTATCCAAATAAGGATAACGGGCGAACGAAACAGAGTAAGATACTCTACAAAATTCCGCCACTCATACGAAGTATGAATTTGGGGTATGAAATTGTAGTAGGTTTTACATTGCTTTTGGGAATACAATAGAACATTTTACACCTTGAGCTGTGTTTTGTATCCCATAAGGAAACTGATGTTTATCTAATATTTGCTTTACAATATATAGCCCAAGGCCACTACCTTGTACTAATCCATGTTTGCCAGGGTTTGCGCGATAGAATGGCTCAAATAAATGGGCAAGTTTATCCTCATCAATTTGTGAACCTGTATTTAACACTTCTAATGCGTAACCGTTTGGCTTTTCATAAAGCTTGATATAGACATGCTGATGGTCAATTGTGTAATGAATTGCATTTGAAATAATGTTAAAAATAGCAGTTTGAATAAATTTAGGATCAGCTAAAATTTGTACATCTTGTTTAATGTTGGATTGAACATTTAATTGCTTTACAGATACAAAGTAGTCTACTTTTTTCATAACATCCTCAATAATAGAAGTTAATGAAATAACTTCTAAATTCGGTTTAAATTGAGGGTTTTGTATTTTGGATAATTCTGACATCTTTTCCGTTAATATGTTGATATCTTGCATCATCTCATAGGAGCGTTTTAAATACTTATCTCTATCTTTATAAGCACCAATTCCGTGAATCATACCATCGAGTTGTCCCATAACTGCCGCGATTGGTGTTTTTAATTCATGGGATACCATAGACATAAATTCTTTACGAGATTGTTCTAATTGTTGTTCCTTTTTGAGCTCACTTTTTAAATCTTGATTGCTCGCATGTAAATTTTTCACAATATTTGGGACCTGTGAAGCAGCTACTTGTAAATTAAAATCTGTTTGATCTGTATTTGTGTTAAGTGATTTTTTATCTGAGAAATCAATATTCATAATATCTTTTAAAGCATCGCTCATATATTGAAAAGGTTTGGCAATTAGTTTTGTATAAATTAAGGATCCGAGTAAAGATAATGCAAGCATTGTCGCGCCAATATGTGGAGCTAATTGCTGCAGTGCATCTGCTAATTTTGGATGATCTTGTGCATCATTTGTTTTACTTGCTGCATTTTGTTTATGTAAGGCATCATTAGTAGCGACTTGCTTTTCCGTTTCTATAGGTAGAGCAGAAGTACTATTTTGTTTCGCAATATTTTGAGTATGTTCTTTTGCTTTTGCAGTTTGGCTAGGCTGCAAAAGGTGATTTATGGCTGTAGAGAGTGCTTTATAATCTATAATAGAAGATTGGAAATTAGAAATTATACCCTCTGAAACAGCCTTACTTTGATTCGTTTTACTTTGGTCGTTTTGTTTGTCTGAATCCGCTTGTTCTGTAGTCAGCGCTCCATTTTCTTTCGCAAAACGTTCTTTATCGTAGTTTGAAGCTAGGAAGTAAATAATTTGATAAAGACAAAGTGATAAAAGAATACAAAATAATAAGGTTTTGATGAAAATATTTTTGGTGATGTTGTCGGTGCTACGATTCGATTTTGTAGCCAATGCCTTTCACCGTTTTAATATAAGGAATCCCTAATTTTTTTCTTAAGTTTTTAATATGTGTATCTATAACTCTTACATCACCATAATGTTCATAGCCCCATACCTTATTCAGCAAATCACTTCTTGATAATACTTTTCCCCGATTTTGCAGTAAAGTATAAATAATTTCAAATTCCTTTGTTGTTAATTCAATTTGATTACCATGAACATAAGCGGCATATGCTGTAGAATTTAACATCAATTCATGGAATTGTAGTATAGTTGCAGTTTCTGCTTCCTTCGTTGCTGCCCTTCTTAATACAGCCTCTACACGTTTAATAAATACGGTGTAATGGAACGGTTTTGTAATATAGTCATCAATACCTAATTCAAATCCTTTAATTTCACTTTCTTCATTATGTAAGCCTGTTAACATAATGATCGGTACATCAGACTGTCCTCGCATAATTTTACAAATACTATAGCCATCTATATCTGGTAACATCACATCAAGGAGGACCAGGTCGTATGAATTTTTTTGGAAAAGAAGAATACCTTCTGTTCCAGCGCCAACGACATCAACGGTAAAGTTTTGTGCCATTAGAAATTCACGAATTAGTTCTTGTATATCTGGGTTGTCTTCAATCACCAGTATATGCGTCATAGTAACACCTCCTAAATAACGCTTTTTACTGCAATATTCAAATTCATCATTTTCGAATGACTCAGATTGTTTATACATATAATAAGCCCCCGCTATAAAATAATCATGAAAGTAGCAAGGGGAGTTGTTTAGCGAAACTGAATATTTCAGAATTACAGTAGTTCTATTATAGTATGTAATGTAAAATTTATAAAATATTATAACTGTATAATTTTAATATCCATGTTTATCAATGTTTTAATGTCATTTGACACAATCTATTTTTATTATATATGTAAATACAGTTGTTTTGCTACTGTAAATGAAGAAATAAAATAAGCCAAGACATAAAATTCTTGGCTACACGTAAATCGTGTTGTTAGGTTATTTTACAGTGACAGTAGCCTGCTGGGGAATACGCTCAAATAACCAGTGTATATCATTGTTATACATACGAATACAACCTAGTGTTGTCCATTTGCCGATTGCCTGATTATTGTTCGTACCATGAATCGCATAAGTTGTTCCGTAAGTTCCTGCCATGTTTAGTCCGAGCCAACGGTCACCAAGTGGATTACGTGGATCTCCGCCTTTAATTTTGCCTGTATAATAAGGACGATTTTTAATTTTATTTACGATTTGGAAAGTGCCTTTAGGTGTAGGAGTAGTTGTTTTTCCAGTAGCAACAGTAAAACTTTTTATGAATTTTCCATTTTGATAATAATCCATTTTATTTAACTGCGTGTTTACAATTAGTTGAGCGTTCGTTGTAGCTGCCTCAGCATTTGTGAATGGAATAGTTAAAAATCCTAATGATAATAGTGCGCTTAATAATAGTTTTTTCATTATATTCTCCTTTTTGCTATTGTAATAGTCTTACATACAATGAATTTGCAAACCTCTTAATACCTTATTTACATTTTCATCTAATGTTTCAAAGAACGTGGTAATTTTGGGATTGTTTTTGTTGTTTTTATCAATAAGTAATCTTTCATTTAGTAAAAGTTCACCATGTAGTCCAAAACTTTGCACTTGAATATTTAGTTCATCTTCAGTTTCAGAAATAACTGGTAAGAAGTAGTGGAAAGCTTTCGTTGGAATGATGTAACTTTTGCCAATCATGCTTTCTTGATTTGAATTAATCCATTTTTTCGTAACGATTTTAATGTTCTTTTTTGAAACGATAAAAGACAGTGTTGTAGATTTTGTTAAACTTACGTCAAATTCACTTGTTTCACATATGTGTAAATTAAAAACGGTTTCATTTTGATGAGATTCAACATTTGTATTAATAAAATCGTGCATTTTATAAGCTTCCATTTCTTATTCACCCTTTTTTCAATTTCGAAAAACGACTTATATTTATTCAATTTAATGCTTAGTCATATATTGGTTAAATTTTTCAACAAATTCCGATATAATCTTACAATACGTATATGAAGCTAATATGAAGTTCGTATGAGTTTGTGGTGGTTTTTTATTGAGAACAAAATAAGGTGACTTTAAGTGTTAAAAACTGGATAAAAAATGCATATTAAGTCCAAGTTTCTCACGGTATATATTTGTTAAGTTGTTTTTAAATGAACGTACATAGAAGTAAATAAAGAACGGAAAATTTTAGTGTGGGCCTTACAAAAATGTAATAAAAATGTAAGCTATTGAGATAGTTATTTCGACAATTTTTTTATACAATAATAGTAAGAAGTTGTACGTGATTGGAAGGAGAGATGACATGGAATGGATTCATGAATTATTTCAGCAGTACGGGTACTATGTTGTACTTGTTGGTTTGCTGTTAGAATATATTGCACTTCCGTTTCCGGGAGAGCCAACGCTAGCATATGCGGGATTTTTAGCACAGAAAGGTGATTTAAGCTTACCAATTTTAATTATCCTATCTTTTATTGGGACAAGTGTAGGAATGACAATTCAATACTTTTTAGGAAATAAATTAGGTATGCCCTTTGTTCAAAAGTATGGGAAATACGTATTTTTAACACAAAGAAAAATCGACTTAACAAGAATGTGGTTTGATAAGTATGGATACTTCCTTATTTTTATCGGTTTCTTTATTCCTGGTGTCCGTCATTTTACAGGATATTTTGCAGGAATTATTAACTTACCATTCCGTCGCTTTGCCATTACAATTTATTCAGGTGCTCTATTTTGGGTATCGTTCTTCTTAATCGGTGGTTACTGGTTAGGTGGCAACTTGCATGATATTTTTGGAGCGTTAGAAGGTCACATCGGTAAAATCATTTTTGGAGTGATTGTGATTGTAGCAATTACGTTAGGAGTTCGTTTCCGCAAACAGTTAAAACGAGTATTTTTACAAAACGCAAGTTAATATGGAATCCATTCTATGTCAAAATTTAGGGAGGCAGTGCAGACGCACTGCCTTTTTTATTTTATGTTCCAGTTTATTTTTAATTTTCCTTTTAATTGGTTTCCGCTAACTATAATGTAATAAGTTCCGGTCTTAATTGCTGCGAAATGATACGTATCAGGACCGACTGAAGCTAAATACTTTTCTTCCTCTTGAAATTCACTAGCCATTTTGATTTCTCCTATGTAGCCATCTGGATTTTCAGCTCGTGATTCAATGGTGAATTCTAATATATCTCCTCGTTTTAGTTCAATGGGGACTTTATGTTCACCGCTAAAATGTTGAAAAGATGCTTCAAAAGAGTTATCTGTTTTTGTTTCGACCCATTGTTCTTTTAATGTTCCGGCTTTTTCTATATCTATTAAGTTAATTGTGGTAAATATAATAAGCATAATGCTGGGTACGAAATACTGTACCCACTTAAATTTTGCTGCTATGAATGTATATAAGTAGAAGGACAGAGAACATACTGCTCCAATTGATCCGAGAAACAAAAACTGTATTAGATCAGTTTCTTTAAATATTAGGAGTGGAAGAAAAAATAAATAACCGCAAAAAATATAAAGGCATAATGTCTTCAGTCGTGTGTAAGTGTGTAAGCTTAAATTATCGATGCAAATAGAACAAAAAATTGCATATACCGCAAGAATAGGAACGAAAGGAATATATAGTAGTTCTCGTAATCCAGTTAAGAAACTATATAGTGTTGGTTGACTAGTTGTTAAGAGAAGCGTGCTAATAAGTAATAATAAAGTAGCTGTAAGTTTAGTAAGAATATAGGGAAAAGTAGATGTTTTATTCATATGTCACTTCCTTTGTTTAATATTTCAAATTCATTATATAAGTTATTTCTATCATAATACATCCTTATTTTTGTCAATTATAATAGTCGTAATGACAATTATAATTGACAAAAATAAGGATATTATTTACAATTTTAATTAAATAAATGAAAAAGAGGGAAGACATGAAGCTTCAAAATCGAGTGAGGGAATTGCGGGCAAAGCATCGTTTATCACAAGGGGATTTAGGAAAAGCGATTGGATCATCACGGCAAACGATTAGTTTAATTGAGCGCGGGGATTATGCACCATCTATCGTATTGTCGTTAAAAATCGCACAACTTTTCAATGTACCGGTGGAGGAAATATTCACGTTAGTGGAGGGGGAAGAGGATGATGAAGAGTAAACGAAAAAAACAATTTGATTTTGTGGGGAAAATAGCATTAAGTATGATGGGTGGCTTTTTAACATCTTATATAGCTTTAAATTTACTCTCGGATGAACCGAGAAAATTATCATCTAATACATTTATAGGTGTATGTACTATTTTTGGAATCTTAATGATGTACTACACTTGGAAGAATACACGTATGTTAGCGGAGGCACGCGATGAAGAAGAGAGCGTACAAGGCAGAAAATTAGGCATTATAAGTATATATTTACGTGTAGGTGATATAGTTACGCAGGCATGGTTTGTATATGCAGTTATTACATGTAGACGTGCACTGTTGCAGGATACAAATGTTTCATTTGCAGTGTGGAATTTAGTAGCTTCTATCGTCTGTTTAACTATTGTAGTGGTTATCGGGCTCATAACAAAAAATCGTTATAACAAGCTATATCCTGAACAAGGTGTAACATATATGGAATCTATGAAAATGTGGACGAAAAATGCAGATGAAGGATTAAAACACATTGTGCATGAGGCTGGATATAAAGCGTATGAATTTACGAATACAATATTAGCATATGTATGGTGGGCTGCCGTTATATATACAGCGGCTAGTGATATCGATTTTGTATTAATTGGCTTAATCTCACTTATTTGGATATTGCATCTTGGAAAATTCATGTACGAAATGCAGAGAAAAATGATTTATTAAGGAGAGGAAAAATTGGATATTTTCAGAAGGCCAGCTGGTTCTATGACGGCGGCGTTAGTTTTGTCCATTTTATACGGAGTGATCCGAACTGGGAAATTAGAAGTAATGTTAGATATATGGTCATTATTTGGAATCTTTTTATTAGTGTTAGCTATTCATGAGCTGGGGCATGTAGTATTTGGTTTAATAAGTGGTTTGAATTTTAAATTTATGACAGTAGGGCCGATTACTTTTCAAAAAGAGAAGGGGAAAGTACGCATTCGAGAAAATAAATTGTGGATGTACTTTGGAGGCGTCGTAATGTTAGTGCCACCTTCTATAGATACACCGAACCTTTCAAAAAAATGGGCATGGATGACTTTAGGTGGACCGATTACAAGTTTACTATTTGGTGTTATTTCAGGTTACATATACATGGTGGGTTATTATCAATATCTTTTATATTTCGCTGTGTTACACTTTACAATTTTTGCAGCTACAATCGTACCGATAAAAGGAACGTTTTTGAGTGATGGTATGCAATTTTTCATTTTAATTAAAGGTGACGAAAAGGCGAAGCAGCATTTATATAACATTCAAGTATCGAGTGAGTTATTTAGTTATAAAAGACCGAAAGATTGGGATAAGAGATTAATAGAACTTAGTGAGGAAAAATTAAAAGAGGATAAAAGTATAAGAGATATAATGAGCGGACTTATGCTCGTCTTCCTTGCTCGTTCGGATCAAAAGGGAATGGAAAGAGCGATACCGTATGTAGAACAAATCGTGAAACTCCCTGTAACGAAAGAAAATAAATATTTCGTTAGTAGTTTTCATAGTTGGTATCTTTTATATCGGGCTCTTTATGAGATGGATCGCCTTTCTCTGCAAGAAGCGAAGGAGTATGGGAAGGCCATTACAAAAGTGGACTTACATGGGTATTATCGAGCACAAGCAATTGTTACATATGCAGAGAATGATTTAGAAGCTTCCCGTTTGTATATGAAGAAAGCCGATAAAGAATTACAGAATGCTGAAAAGAATGAATTGGGATATTTACAATTAGAGAGAGAATGGTTTGAGCAGTTGAAAGAGAGGGTATCTTACGATGGGTAAGGTATCCTCTTTTTTCTATGTCGTCTTATGCCGTTCCATAAAAAGTCTGGGGCGAGTAAAATAAGGTAAGAAGAGCAAAGCTTGGAGGAATTCTAGATGGAAATTTTAACGATTATTTTAATAGTTTTGCTCATTTATGCTGTTTTTAAAGTAGCATATGTAGCATTAAAGATACTCGCGATCCTATTAGTTATCTTTTTAATCGTAGAGTTCGGCAGTAAATTGCTTGGGGGATAGGTATGTTGTACGTTTTGGGTTTCAAAGGATGTCGGTAAGTCGATATCCTATGTCGAATCGTCGATAAAATGAAAAAATCGTTGATATAAGTGGAGAAATCGCCGATATATTTGGAGAATCGTTGATATATTTTAGTGAATGCTAAGTGGGGTATGTGGAAAAGAAGTTGCCGTGAGGTAGCTTCTTTTTATTTTGGTGTTGGGTATAGAGTCTGAATAGGTTGTCGAAAGATGTCGGTAAGTCGATATGTTGTGTCGAATCGTCGATAAAATGAAAAAATCGTTGATATAAGTGTAGAAATCGTCGATATATTTGAAAAAATGTTGATATATTCCAACGAGTACTAGCCGGGGTATACAAACCAATCTAAAAAAGCTGGAAGAATATCTTCCAGCTTACGAGTTACTTTCAATTTGGCGTCTGTTTTCTTCTTCATTGTCTTGTAGTAGGTTGAATACGTCTGCTAAGCAGAATGCAATGAACCAAGTCCATAGACCGTGGAAGAAAGCTGAGCTTAATTGAAGTGGTAATGTATAGTTAGTCATTGAGTAGGAAATACATCCGCCAACGATTCCGATCATTGTTAATAACATTGTTTTTTGCGCATTTTCTTCTGGATTGAAGAGGAAGAAAATGTATCCGCCTAAAATTGAAGCGCTTACAAGTGTTTCGATTCCATTAAAAATGATATTCTCTCCAAGCTGAGTGTTTGTCCAGAAGCAGATTGTTCCGCCGATAATAGCAAACAGGACAGCTATTGTATATCTGATATATTGATTCATATGTTCATCTCCTTATGTAATAAGATGATTTGGAAGTCAAAAAGGTAGGTATAGTATATTGAAGTGAATTTTAGTTGTACGTATCTTTTTTATAAAAAGATCATGGAAGAATAACTAAGATGATCGGTTTTTTAAACCGTTACGTGTATGGTGTTTGAAATATACCCGACTGCTCGTTTCTTTTTGCTTGTAAAATAAGAGAAACTTCCAAGTCTATATACTCTTTTTTTGTGAGTCTGCTTTCATTATAACACATTTAGGGGCACAATAATAGAATTATCTGATTTTGTAATAAGTGTAAAAAATAAAAAGCGCAAAGAAATACCATTAACGGCGCAGTTTAGTGGCAGAAGGATTTTCATTTATTATGATGAAATATGTAATCAAGGTGGGATATAAGAAGGGGACTTAAATACTATAAAAATGTTTTGTAGTATGAATGAAAGGGAGGAGAGCTAACTTGGAGATCATAACAGAAAGATTAATAATTAGACCATTTAAGAGTACTGATTTAAAGGATGTATTTGCTATTTATAATAATGATGATACATGTAAGTTTCTATTACATAATAAGTGGACTCATGAAGACATGCAGAAGAGATTTAATAAGAAGCTAGCAAACAATGTACTTACTAAAGAATCAATATTAAGTTTGGCAGTTATATATAAGACTAAAGTAGTTGGAGACTTATCCGTATGGTATACAAATATGAAAGACACTGTTGAGATTGGTTATAGTTTTTCCAATGAAGTAGCTGGGATAGGCTTGGCAACAGAAGCAGTAAGTAGTTTGGTATTTAAATTATTTAATGAATGTAATGTACATCGTATACAAGCTAATCTTGATGCACGTAATACAGCTTCACAAAAATTGTGTGAACGAATAGGCATGAGAAAGGAAGCCCATTTCATACAAGATTTTTGGAGTAAAAATGAATGGACAGATAGTATTGTATATGGAATGCTATCCTCCGATTTGTAGTAATAAACTTGGTGATTTTATTATGCTAAAAGGTGCGTTAGTTAAATAACAAAGGGCATAACATATTATATATGACTAATATGTTATGCCCTTTAATGTATTAACCTTTTTTATATGCGTTTGAAACGGCCGACAATTTCAACTGTTTCAGTAATGTTCATGAATGCTTTGTTATCCACTTGACGGATAATACGTTTCATTTCGCCTAACTCATAGCGAGTCACGACAGTGTAAATCATTTTTTTCTTATGGTTTGTATAGCCGCCGACAGCATCTACCATTGTCACTCCGCGTATGCCGTGATGTAATAGTGCGCTTTTTATTTCCTCGCCTTTTTCTGTAACTGTCATTATCGTTAATTTAATATGTTTCGTATGCACGGCATCAATTACTTTACTGACTACAAACCGGCTAATTAACGTATAAAGTGTAATATCCCATCCGAAAATAAATCCTGCTGCAACAAGTAAGATTAAGTTGAATCCAAAGATGATTGCTCCAATCGAAATATCTCGATGTTTCGCTACAATCAATCCAACAACATCAAAACCACCTGTTGAAGAAGCAAATCGGAATATGATTCCGGAAGCTGCTCCGCAGATTACACCACCGAATACAGAAGATAGTAAAATATCGTCTGAAACTTGGTGTACAGGGATAATGTTCATCGCTAATGATGATACAGCTACAAAGTACGCTGTTAAAAAGGTTGTCTTCTTGCCTAAGTAAAAGTGACTTAAAATAAGAAGAGGAATGTTTAGTAAAAAGATAAGTGCACCGATATTGTAGTGCATTAAATAACCGATAATCATCCCTACACCAGCGAAGCCACCGCTAATCATGTTATGCGGGATAAAGAACATATTCATAGAAATTGCATACAAAATAGAGGCTACGAAAATAACAACCAACTGTATGATGAATTCTAAGTGAAATGTTTTAGCTGCTGGGAAGGATAAAAAGGCGGTGTCGGGAACGTAATCGGCGTCTCCTAGTTGACCCATAGTATGTTTCATCTCCATATTCATTTTTGATTACAAGAAGAGAATAAAGGTTTTTTCAAAAACTGGCAATAGTTTTATTATAATGCAAAAATTTTATAAATTTCTAATAAATCAAGCCTATTCATTGATGTGTGTGAATATACTAAAGAAAGCGAATACAACGTTTCTTAATTATTGTTTTCTTGAGAAAATATGCAAAATACTTTTTTTGAAAATAAAAGGAAATAGAGAATGTTTGCCGAATGTGCTAAAATGACCTTATTAAGGATGTGAAGCGATGGAATTTTTATTGCAGGATGCAATTCTATATATATCGTTTGTAACGACAGCACTTTGTTTATTAGAAGTTTTCTTCCTTGCTAACGTTTCTCGCTTTGTGCGTCAGCAAGCATCGAGCGGTAGACAGAGGGCCTTTAAACTAGTTGATACATGTGAAGATAGTGCAGGGAATGTACCGCTATTTTCAATTTTTTATAAATATGGAATGATTCGTTCTGTACGCAGACAAGAATCAAGTGAAGAGAATGACGAGGTCGGTCCGTATACACCAATGTTTCGCTAAATAATTACGAAACATTGGAGGAATGAACATGTTAAAATCATACCGAGCTGCGCTCATTAGTTTATCATTATTACTTGTTTTTGTTTTATCTGGTTGCAGCAATGCAGCCCCAATTGATGCACATAGTACGGGGATTTGGGATCATTATTTCGTATATCCAATCTCGTTTATGATTCAATTTGTTGCTCATCATATACCGGGAGCTAGCTTTGGGATTGCTATCATTATTATGACGCTCGTTATTCGTTCAGCAATGATTCCATTAGCTGTTTCGCAATATCGTAGCCAAGCAAAAATGAAAAAAATGCAACCTGAATTGCAGAAGCTAAAGAAAAAACACGGTGATGTAAGTAAAGATTTAGAAAAACAAAAGCAGTATCAAAAAGAAATGTCAGAACTAATGAAATCAGGCGGTTGGAATCCACTTGCTGGTTGCTGGCCAATCTTTATACAAATGCCGATTTTCTCTGCTTTGTATTATGCGATTAGCCGAACAGAAGAGATTCGCACCTCATCATTTTTATGGGTGAACTTAGGACATGCAGATCCATATCATATATTACCGATTCTTGCAGCGCTAACGACATTTATTCAGATGAAAGTTTTCCAATCTAACGTTACACCTGGAGAACAAGTACAGATGCTGAAGGTGCAGCAAATTATGATGCCGGCAATGATTCTATTTATGGGATTTGCGGCGCCATCAGGACTTGTGTTGTACTGGATAACAGGTAACTTATTTACAATGACACAAACAATTGTATTAAGAAGAATAATGGAACGTGAAGAATTACAATTACAAAAAGCTTAGAAAAACGCCGCTCGGGATGAGCGGCGTTTTTTTGTTAAGTCGTTAAGGAAATGTTAAGAAACCGACATTACTATAGGCATTGTATACGAAAGTGTACATGCTTTAGAAATATGAAGGAGGAAATTTCCTATGAAGAAGAAAACAGTTGGGTATTTAGCGATTGCAGGTGCTTTATCATTCGGAATCATTGGAGGCGTCGGTATTCCGGCATTCGCGGCAACGAATACTCCAGCAGCTGAGCAGTCTACAAAAACGGCGAAAAAAGATTTGGATGACGCTACAAAACAAAAAGTAAAAACGATTATGGACGATACAAAGAAACAGTTGAAAGAGCTAGGTGTAAACCTTCCAGAGAAAGAAAAACGTAAAGATATGTTTGCGGGATTAGACGATCAAACGAAAGAAAAGGCGAAATCGATTTTAGAGCAAGAGAAATCCGGCAAATTAACACGTGAACAAGCGCAAGAGGAATTAACGAAGTTAGGCGTGAAAATGCCAGAGAAGGGTAAGCATGGAGATATGTTTGCTAACTTGGACGAAGCAACAAAAGAAAAAGCAAAATCAATTTTAGAGCAAGAGAAATCCGGCAAATTAACACGTGAACAAGCAAAAGAAGAATTAACAAAACTAGGCGTGAAGTTCCCGGAAAAGGGTAAACATGGAGATATGTTTGCTAATTTAGACGAAGCAACAAAAGAAAAAGCAAAATCAATTTTAGAGCAAGAGAAATCCGGCAAATTAACACGTGAACAAGCGCAAGAGGAATTAACGAAGTTAGGCGTGAAAATGCCAGAGAAGGGTAAGCATAAAGACATGCTTGCTAATTTAGATGAAGCAACAAAGGAAAAAGCGAAGTCTATCTTTGAACAAGAAAAATCCGGAAAATTAACACATGAGCAAGCAAAAGAAGAATTAACAAAACTAGGTGTGAAACTTCCAGAGAAAGAGAAGCATGAAGACATCTTTGCGGGATTAGATGAGGTAACAAAAACAAAAGCAAAATCAATTTTAGACAATGAAAAGAAACAATTAGAGGAATTGAATGTGGACCTTCCGCATCATAAGTTTTTTATGAACAAAGATGAGAAATAATTGAGCGAAGTCGTATCTTTCGTGTGGGCAACCGGAAGGTACGTATGTGAGGAGACTTTCTTTTAGAAAGTCTCCTCTTACTCATTGTCGTTTTTTGTTGGTAAATCGATATATTTGAAAAATCTCTGATATAATTTTTTACCGATATACTGTTCCAAAGATATTAGGGAATTAGAGAAGTGTCGTAATTTCTGTTATAATATAAGAAGAGAAATATTTCGTATGTTATATAAAAAAATATATTGATTTTTTCTAACAATTCAATATAATGAACAATAACTACAAAATTCGACATCAAGAAGTGATGATGAGGACATGATCAATTTTTTACGATTCTCAGAGAGGGAAGCCTTTGGCTGTGAGCTTCCTAATACGAAAAAATAGATTACCACCTCTGAACTGCAGCAGTGAACGAACATCTAGTAATTGCTTGCCGGCAAAAACCGTTATTTAGACTTGAGAAATTGGTGAAGTGTGTCACTTTGCTAATTGAAACAAGGGTGGAACCACGAATATAACACTCGTCCCTTTTTTAGGGAGGAGTGTTTTTTTATTTCATTTTTGCATCACACTAGGATTGGAAGGAGGATACGCAGCATGCATCATGATGAGAAGAACAAAATTGGCTTAACAGTAGCACTTTCTATTGTGGTAGGAACGATTATTGGATCTGGTGTGTTTATGAAACCAGGGAGCGTATTAGATTACTCGGGGAGTTCTAATATGGCGATTCTTGCTTGGGTAATTGGTGGTCTGTTGACGCTAGCAAGTGGTTTAACAGTAGCTGAAATTGGAGCGCAAATCCCGAAAAATGGTGGGTTGTATACGTATTTAGAGGAGATTTACGGAAGTTTTTGGGGATATTTATCAGGCTGGATGCAAACGATTGTTTATGGACCAGCTATTATTGGAACATTAGGGTTGTACTTTAGTTCTTTAATGATTAATTTTTTCTATTTAGATAAAGTATGGAATTTACCAATTGCAATTGGAACAGTTGTATTCCTTGGCGTTGTAAATAGTATGGGAACAAAATACGGAGGTATCGTCCAAACGGTTACGACAATTGGGAAGATGATTCCGATTGTTTTAATTGTTGTGTTAGGTTTTTGGAAAGGAAATAGCGATATCTTTAACGTAGTTGTGCCGATATCGGAAAATCAAAGTATCGGTATGGCAATTTTAGCAACGTTATTTGCTTATGACGGCTGGATTCTACTCGCTTCAATTGGCGGAGAAATGAAGAATCCAACAAAGTTATTACCGAAAGCAATGACAGTGGGGATTTTAATTGTAACGGCTGCTTACGTGTTAATTAACTTGGCATTATTAAATGTATTACCAGCAGCGAAGATTGTAGACCTTGGAGAAAATGCAACAGCGACAGCTGCGGGCATGCTACTTGGAGAATATGGTGGGAAAATTATTAGTATCGGTATTATCGTTTCTATTTTCGGTTGTTTAAATGGAAAGATTTTAACGTTCCCACGTATCCCGATGTCGATGGCAGAACGTGGACAACTTCCGTTTGCTAAGTTTATTGCAAAGGAAAGCCCAAGATTTAAAACACCAGCAAATGCGATTACTGTTGAAATCATTTTAGGAATTATTTTAATGATTATTAGTGATCCGAATAAGCTATCTGAGATTTCCGTATTCATTATTTATATTTTCTATGTAATGACGTTTATTGGTGTCTTCATTTTAAGAAAGCGTAATAAGAATAAAGAGCGTGCATATAGTGTACCTTTATTCCCAATCGTACCAATCGTCGCGATTTTAGGTTCGTTCTTTGTAATCGGCAGTGCAATTATTAATGATCCGGTAAGTTGTTTCTTATCAATTGGAATGGTCTTTACTGGACTACCGGTGTATTGGTATTTAAATAAGAAGAATAAAACTAGTGTTTAATAATTAGAAACAGGCGTATCATACGCCTGTTTTTTATTGTAAAAAAATTGTACTTGTGTTCAATTTCTGTTTTGGTTACTATAGTCGTAGTAACTAAAACAGAAAGCGTGGGGAAAGACTTGAATTTTCGTGTGTATATTTTAGCGATCGCGGCTTTCGTAGTCGGAACGGTTGAGCTAATTATAGGAGGAACGCTCGATCTAGTTGCCAATGATTTAGGAGTATCTATTAGTGCAGCTGGTCAACTTATAACAATATTTTCAGTAGTATTTGCTTTATCAGGTCCGGTTTTATTAGCGGTAACTGGAAAGTTTGAAAGAAAAAGATTATACATTGGGGCATTATCAATTTTCTTAATCGGAAATATTATTTCGGCATTTAGTTTGAATTACGGGATGTTAATGTTCTCGAGGGTTGTTTGTGCGGCGAGCGGTTCATTAATTATTGCGTTATCTGTAACACTTGCTTCTAGTGTTGTAGAACCGCATTTTCGTGCGCGTGCAATTGGAATCATTTTCATGGGGATTAGTGGGTCGCTTGTACTTGGAGTACCGCTCGGTCTTGTACTCGGAAATGCATATGGATGGCGTGCACCATTTGTATTAATTTCGGTATTAACAGTTATGGCAATCGCTTGTATTTCATTATTTTTAACAAAAGTACCACCGACATCGGTATTATCAATAAGAGAGCAAATTGCTACGTTAAAAGATAAGAAAATCGTAAGTGCACAGTTAACGTCATTTTTATTTTTAACAGGTCATTTAACACTATATGCATATTTAACACCATTTTTAAAAGATGTGATGCATGTGGAAGCGAATTGGATTAGTGTATTTTACTTCATTTTCGGAATCGCAGCGGTACTTGGAGGCGGCCTTGGGGGCTTGCTTGCTGATAAATGGGGATCGAAGAAAAGTATTATCTCAATTATTATCGTATTTGCGTGTGCAATCTTCATATTGCCGATGATGACATTCTCATTCCCACTGTTCATTATTATGATGGGACTTTGGAGTATGCTGAGCTGGGCTATTTCACCAGCGCAACAAAATTATTTAATTGAAATTGCACCAGAATCAGCTGGTATTCAGCAAAGTCTAAATAACTCTGCGCTTCACTTAGGAATTGCACTCGGTTCAACAGTAGGCGGAGTTGTTATTGAAAAATCATCTGTTATATATAACGCTTGGGTAGGCGGCGGCTTTATTATATTAGCGCTGCTTTGTGCAATTTTCTCTATTACGAGAGGAAGTTCTACTCAGTTTGCGAAGGAAGAATCTATCGTTTGATAGGTTCTTTTTTCATTTGTGAAATTTTGCAGGTTTTAGTAGATGTATGGAGAAGGTTGTATGTAGCGAGGTGATGGGAAATGATGTTTAACTTCTCGATATTCGGTATGATACTTGCACTATTACCGATAGTTGTAGTTGTTTTTGTATTAAGATGGGTACGTTTCATCTATCAAAATTCAGAGAAACAAGTGGAGCAAAATGAGAAAATTATTGAGCTGTTGAAGGAGATAAAGGAAAAAGATAAGTAATATGTATTCGTTTGAAATTTGTTTCTCGTAAGTTAAAAAGGCACTTATAAAGTGTCTTTTTTATTATGTTTGAAAGTTGGAAATATGTAATGTTCATTTGTCAATAGCAGCATGAGAACAAACAGTTTTAAAGTTGCTTATTACTGTGAAACTTTCTCAACAATTCGACAAGATACTACAAAAAAACCACCTATTCTCTTTTTTTCACTATAAGTACAATGAAACAGTAAGATTGCTTCATGTAGAAATTTATATATGGTGGTGGAGAAAATGAAACGAAAGATGTTAGGAAAATGGTTTAGTTTTTTAAGTGCTCTTATTATTTTATTAGGAATTGCAATGCCGCAAGTGAAGGCAGAAGTAATGAACAGAGAAACATATAAAATGGATTGGAGCTACAGTAATTCGAAACAGCGTGAAATAAAGACAGAAATAATTAAAGCGGCTTCGGGTGGTATTGCGTATTGTTTAACGCCTGATTTACGTTCTCCCAATGGGGATGATTTGCCTGAAATGGGGAAAACATCTGATGCTGTATATCGTGTTTTATTAAATGGGTATCCTCAAAAAAGCCCATCTGAATTAGGGGTAGCGACAGTAGAAGAAGCGCATTATGCTACACAATTAGCGGTATGGATTGCAGCAAATGAATTAACGGTAGAAGATTTAGTTGCAAAAAATGAACGAGTACATAATCTTATGAAGCGTTTAGTAGAGGCTTCAAAAAAAGAAACAGAATCACAAGATGTATTTTTAAAAGTTAATCCTGTAGATCCACAAACTGCTACACAAAAAGGTGATTATTTAGAAACAGGATTTTATGCAGTGCAAACAAATGCGGTTTCTGGCTCTTATACAATTCTTCCTGAAAATGCTCCTAAAGGGATTCGAATTGTAAATGAAAATGGAGAAGAGAAAAGTATATTATCAATTGACGAAAAATTTAAAATATTAATCCCGAAAGATACGAGTAGCGGTAATTTTAAAATGAAAGTGAAGTCTACTTTAACAAATTTACAAGCAATAGCTTTTAAAGGATCAGAAAAAGTTCAAAATACAACAGTATTGTTACAAAGAAATAGTGAGAAAATCAGTACAGATTTAGTTGTAAATTGGGAATCAGTAGGCTTTTTAAAGATTATGAAATTAGGAGAAAAAAAGGAATTATTAAAAGGAGCGGTGTTTGAAGTTTCTAATGAAAACTTTAAACAAAATGTTACGACTAATGATAAGGGGATTGCTGAGCTAGGGAATCTTCCAATCGGTATATATAGCGTCAAAGAAATTCAAGCGCCAGCTGGATATGTGTTAGACGGAAGTGTTAAAAAAATTGAAGTGAAAACTGGTGAAACTGCTGTATTAGAGTTGAAAAATGAAAATGTAAAAGGTGAATTAGAAATAACGAAAGTAGATGTAGCGGATGGGAATACGAAACTGCCGAACGCAGAATTTACAATCTACAACGAACAAGGGAAAGAAGTAGCAAAAGGAAAAACGGATGAAAAAGGTGTAGCGAAATTTAAACTACCATACGGAAAGTACACGTATAAAGAAACAATAGCACCGAATGGATATGTAATAAATGAAGAGACATTCGCATTTGAAATAAAAGAGAATGGAGAAATTATTAAGCATATCGTTCAAGATAAGAAGGTAGAAGGTGAATTAGAAATAACGAAAGTAGATGTAGCGGATGGGAATACGAAACTGCCGAACGCAGAATTTACAATCTACAACGAACAAGGGAAAGAAGTAGTAAAAGGAAAAACAAATGAGCAAGGTATAGCGAAATTCAAATTACCATACGGAAAGTACACGTATAAAGAAACAATAGTGCCGAATGGATATGTAATAAATGAAGAGACATTCGCATTTGAAATAAAAGAGGATGGAGAAATTATTAAACATATTGTGAAGAATAAGAAAGAAGAAAAGGCATCGCTTCCTTCTAAGCCAAATAAGCCAACACCGAATGGAGAAGTGAAACCTTCCGCTGATGTGAAGCCAATGCAACAACCTAGTAATCATAATGAAGTGCGTTTACCAGCTACTGGCGGCGTCGGCAATGAATTTACCGCTTTATTCGTTTTAGGAATTGGTTTTATTATTGCGGGTGCTTATGTGTTAAGGATGAAAAATAGAAAAGAAATGTAGAAAAAAACGCCTTGTAATAGAGGCGTTTTTTTAGTATCTCAACTTCCGCAACAAACTCTTAATTTCCTCATCTTGCATAAAGAGATCATGGTGTTTCTGGGTAATCTTTGCAAGTGCAACGTCGTGATGGAAAAATTCTATGAAGAACTTTACAAAAGGTTTTGACATTGTTTTCATCGCTTGCCATGATTGTTGCTCTACACCAGCAAATAAAATTTCGTGGTCGTCAACGACGAGTAGTAAATAGCGCTCTAATGCGTTAGGTTCTTCAGCTGGAATTAGAAAATGCATGTTTTCTAAATTTGTTTCTACTTTTCCAACTATAAGAGACTCGATGTGGACGCCTTGTTTTGCTTTTTCTTCTAGTATAGGAAGGTATTCAGAAAGAGTATCATTCCAAGCTGAAATAAGAATGGATTTTTTTGCACCTTCGATGAGTTCTTTACTTTGAACTCGAATAGAAGATTGCATTTTTAAGCTCCACACACGGTCATCTGTAAATGATTTTTTCGATATATTTGTTTCTAATTCTTTAATATTTGATTGAAATTCTGTCGTTAATTTTTCAATTGCTAGCTTGAGTGGTAATGCTGTATACAGCTTTTTCTTTTCAGAAACAGAATCCATTACCATGCCTTTATCGATCAGGCGTGCTAGCACTTCATATATTTTTGCTTTTGGAACACCAGAGTGCTTCACAATTGTTGTAGCATCTAGTGGTTCGTTGCTTGATACGACAACTTCATAAGCTTGGCTTTCATATTGTGAGAAACCGAATTTTTGTAACATAGTTCCCTCCGAACGAATGAGTTTATATAGCTTAAGGATAATGAACTATTTGTTTTTGCACAAGTGGTAGTAGGTTTTCTACTTAAATTGAGATGAGAATTAATTTCAATTTTTTAATTTTATCCATTATACTTAATATATTGATTAATATGATTGCGATGCAACGAGAAGGAGATGTTTGGGGGAAGATGTTGAGAAGTTTACGTTTAAAAATTGCGGTAGTATTTTCGGTACTTATTTCTATGATGTTTGTAATATTAGGTACAGCTATGTATCAATTACAGAAAGAGAAGGAAGTGCGCTCCTTAGACCAGTATTCTCAAAATACGATGGATCTTGTGACAGAGCAACTTACGACATTTGTTCAAAGAACGGATGAAGATATGGGATATTATGCGAACAGTGAGATGGTTCGTAATATACTTCAAGACGGAGTTACTCCAGAAGAAGAAGCATTTTTGATGAAAGAGTTTTCGGAGTACAAAAAGAATCATCCTGGTATTTTAGACCTATATATTGGTACGAAAGATAAAAAAACATTAAGTGCCAATCTTGCTGAAGGTGGACAAGTGCCAGAAGGATATGATCCAACGACAAGACCATGGTATAAAGACTCAGAAGCTGATGTGAAAAAGGTTCACTGGGGACAACCTATGTATGAAATTGCAACAGGTAAGTTAAGCGTGGGAGTTTCTAAAGCAATTACAGCTCAAGATGGATCTGTATTAGGTGTTGTAGCGATGGATGTATCACTTGGAACAATTCAGAAGTTACTTCATAATATTCAATACAATAACGGCGGAGAAATGTTTATTATAAATGATAAAAATATGGCTCTTGTTTACCCAGAGAAAATAGGGAAAGATGTTTCGAAAGAGCCACTTGTGAAGAGTTTAAATAAAGAGGTAACAAAATACGCTGTCACTACATTAAAAGGTGAAGATGTAGTTGTTTATAGCCAGTCATTTGATTTGATGAAATGGAAAATAGGAATTTTTTATCCGAAAGAAACGATTGATGGGCTATTAAATAGTACGAGAAATACAGTCCTTATAATGGCATGTATTAGCTTATTAGTTGGAATCATAGCTTCATACTTGTTCTCAAGAAGATTAGCAAGACCGCTGCAACTATTAACGAATCACGTTCAAAAAGTAGCAGAAGGTGATTTAACGTTGCAAATGAAAGTGACAAGTAAGGATGAAGTTGGAGAGCTGACAAATCACTTTAATCATATGGTTGAGCAAATGAATGAAATGGTAAGCAAAATTAAAAATAGTGTATCAACAGTGCAGCAATCAACGAATAATCTACATTATTTAACGACTGAAACTGTAGCTGCTAGTAGAGAAGTGTCAGGTGCAATGGATGATGTGAGCGGAGGAGCGTCTACTCTTGCTAATAGTGTAGATGAAGTTTCAGAGCAGCTGGAGAATATGGCGCAGTCAGTGGAACAAATGAATCAATCCGTTGGTGAAATAAAAGGAGTGGCTGGCAAAGCTGAAGAGGCATCTAAGCAAGGATTAAATACGATGCGTAATTTAGTTCGTACAAGGGGCCAATCATCTTCGATTGTTGTTCATACAGAGGAAGCCTCCGGAAAGTTAGAGCAAAGAGTTGGATCGATTCAAAATGTTGTAGAGCTTATAAAAGGTATTTCGGATCAAACGAATTTACTTGCTTTAAATGCTTCAATCGAGGCGGCGCGTGCAGGTGAGCAAGGTAAAGGATTTGCTGTTGTTGCTGAAGAAGTTCGGAAATTAGCGGAACAATCAAAAGATGCAACAGTAGAAATTGCGACGATGATTGGTGATGTACAAGTAGAGGTAAGACGTGTTGTAGAAGTTGTAAGTAAATTGAAAGATATCGCGGATGTACAAAATAAAGTGACGACAGAGGCAGAAACGGAATTCCGTACAATTATGTCAGTTGTAAATACGATTAGTACTTCAGTGGAACAAATTGTAGCAGAGGTAAATAACATTGGTCACGAGCAAGGGGAGATTACAGAGGTAATGCATACAATTGCTGGTACGAGTCAAGAAAGCGCAGCTGTTTCGGAAGAGGTAAATGCTGCAACTGAATCTCAAGTGAATCATCTAGAAAAGGTAGCTCATACGATGGCAAGTTTGACGGAGCACATGAGAGACTTAGAAAGATTAGTTGAGCAGTTTAAAATAGAGGAATAACAAATTAGTAAAATGATGAGTATTTCGGTAAAATAGACAATGGATATATAAGAAGCAAGTAATAGGAGGAAGACTACTATGGCAATTGTTGACGTATCGATTATTCCAGTAGGAACGGGTAATCCAAGTGTTAGTGAATATGTAGCAGAAGTACAAAAGGTGTTAGAGAAAAATGCAGATCGCGTGAAATATCAATTAACACCAATGAATACAATTATTGAAGGAGATCTTCCTGTCATTCTAGAAGTTATTCAACAAATGCATGAAGTTCCATATATGAAAGGTGCACAGCGCGTTGCGACAACAATTCGTATCGATGATCGTCGTGACAAAGTAAGCACAATGGAGAAGAAATTAAACTCTGTTCGATCAAAATTATAAGAAAAAGCAGCGATCTTCGCTGCTTTTTTCATATAGGAGGTAGATAAAATGAGTGAAAAGTTTAACGAACAATTTGATGGGTTGTTAGAGAAATATACGGAACTATTACTTGGAGAGAGTAATGAAGAGAGAAAGGAACAGGTGCAGAAGTGGGCACTGTATTCTTACATAGCTAAGACGATGCCGGCTTTAGTGAAGCATTGGAATGAGACTTACCCTGATGCGAAAGAAGAGATGGTACAGTTAATTACAGATATTAAAAGGCTTAATGAAGAGAAGAGAAATGAGCAATAAAAAAACTTGCGATAAATATAATCTCAAGTTTTCTGTATTAATATCCTTGTATAATTTACATGGAATATAAAGGGTTTTATAAGCATGTCGAATATTTTCGACATGCTTATTTTGTGCCTAGTAAATTCGTTTTTTCTAAATGTCGAAAAATATTTCCTGCATATTTATAAGCGAAAATATAGGGTTTTAAATGTTTTTATAGTATTTTATAAATTATCTAAATAATTATTTGTATCCAATAATTTTAAACAATGATATAATTTTGAAGAGGGGTAAAAAACAGATAAATCACAGTCATAGGGGTGAATTACATGGAACAATTAATGCGAAATTCGTTTCTTTTCTTGTCAAAAAATAAAGCGCTAACAAAACTGGCTAAAAAGTACGGTTTACGCTTTGGTGCAGGTCGCTTTGTCGCAGGGGAAACGATTGAATTAGCGACAGCTGCAATTAAAGCATTAAATAAGCAAGGTCTTTGTGTAACGATCGATTATTTAGGTGAATTCGTTGATAACGAAGCGGAAGCAAATGAAATGGCTAGCGAATCGATTGAAGCGATTCGTGCAATTGGAAGAGAAGGTCTTAATTCGCAGCTTTCTTTAAAGATGACTTCTATGGGATTAGATATCTCTGATGAAATCGTAATGAATAACATGCGCCGTATTTTAGAAGCTGGAAAAGAAAATGGTGTGTTTATTACAATTGATATGGAAGACTATACGCGCTGCGGGAAAACAATTGAGATCTTTAAACAATTAAAATCTGAATACGATAATATTGGTACAGTTATTCAAGCCTACCTTTATCGTACAGAAAAAGATATGGAAGAATTAAATGCTTATAGTCCAAATTTACGTCTTGTAAAAGGAGCTTATAAAGAACCTGAAGAGGTAGCGTTCCCGGATAAGAAAGATGTAGATGATAACTATAAAAAAATTATAAAAATGCACTTATTAAATGGAAATTATACTGCAATTGCTTCACATGACGAAGCGATTATTGAATATACGAAAAAACTTGCCGAAGAACACAACATTCCAAGAGACCAATTTGAATTCCAGATGTTATATGGTATTCGTAATGAGCGTCAACTTGAGCTAGTAAAAGAAGGTTACAAAATGCGTGTTTACGTACCTTATGGAAACGACTGGTATGGCTACTTCATGCGTCGTCTAGCAGAACGTCCAGCAAACGTTGCGTTCGTGTTAAAAGGTATGGTTAAAAAATAACCAAGGAGAAAATACTCCTTGGTTATTTTAATTGCTGAAATGCGTAATGTGCCATTTTCTTCGTATCAGGATATAGTTGCGTACGAGTAGAAGATAATACAACATTAATGACGCGTTTACCGTCTTTTTCATCCACTGTTACGACCGTATATTTTCCGAGTGCTGATAGACCGCTTTTACTTCCAATTGCATATGGATCGTCATATAGTTCTTCTCGTCCATAGTTTGCGATGTTTGGAGAGCGTTCTGAAGTATGTAGAGTTGTACGTGTTGAATTCATATATTCTAAAACAACTGGGTACTTTAACGCTTCTTTCGTAATCATAGCAATGTCATAAGGTGATACCTTATTTCCGAGTGCATCAGCACCACTTGCGTTTTTGAAAGTCGCATGCTTTGTACCAAGTTCCTTCGCTCTAGCATTCATCATTTTTACAAATTCATTTTTTGATCCTGCGATATGTTCTGCGATGGATTCGGCTATTGGGTCTGCACTAATGATAAGCATCAGTTTTAATGCCTCATCACGCTTTAACTTTTCCCCAGCACGAAGTTTAATTTTTTTACTTTGACTTTCTGTTTTAATTGCGTTCTCTGTAATTGTAATTTCTTCATCCTCTTTTACATTCTCTAGTAAAAGAAGGGTTGTCATCATTTTGGCTATACTAGCCGGATAAGAGCGTTCGTCTTCTCGTTTTCCATACAAAATTTCACCTGTGTCCGCATCGATTGTAATGGCGTATTGTCCAGTGATGCTAGGTTGATCGGCTCTTACAGTTTGCTGTCTTTGTGCGTAAGAGAAGAAAATCATCCCTGTAAATAGTGTAGCAATCATTACAATCATAACTATTGTTCGTTTCATCATCGTTCCCTCTTTTGTTTTCCATATGTACAAATAAATTGGGCAGAAAAAGCAGCCATTACCCATTATGCCACGTTTTCTGCCCAAAAATATACCGTTATTTTTCGCCCATATTATGCTTCTTATATTGTTGGTTATTACCTTGACGGCCCTTTTCCACACCGTGATTATGCGGACCTGCATTTCCAGTTACACTTGCTGCGCTAATTCCAGCTTTTGAAGGGTTCTTCTTAAGTTTTGCCATATATATTCCTCCAGTTTCGTCAGATTATAAAAAGGAAAAGTGTATTTGAGTGAAGAAAATACATACATATAGCATGGGCAAATAAAAGAAATATATTTATTTCAGAAAATTTTATCAATAAATATATTGCGAAAATTCAAACTGTATCATATATTTATTAGTAGAGGCTCACTCATTGATTGCGACTTATGTCGAAAAATTGAATGAGCATTCATTCAAGAATAGGGGGAGAATTGGATGTTCCAAATTAAAAAGGCTGCTGTTCTAGGTTCAGGCGTAATGGGTTCAGGGATTGCGGCACACTTAGCTAATATTGGTATTCCTACATTATTGCTTGATATTGTACCACCTGCGCTAACAAAAGAAGAGGAAGCGAAGGGGCTTACATTAGAACATAAAAGTGTGAGAAATCGTTTTAGTAATACGGCTGTGCAAAAACTATTAAAGCAAAAACCAGCTCCTCTGACAGTGAAAGGAAATTTAGCACTGATTGAAGCAGGTAACTTAGAAGATGATCTTGAGCGTCTAGCTGATGTTGATTGGATTATTGAAGTAGTAGTTGAAAACTTAGATATTAAAAAGAAACTATTTGAAAAAGTAGATGCTGTTCGTAAAGCGGGTTCTATTGTAAGCTCGAATACGTCAGGCATTTCAGTTGAAAAAATGGCAGAAGGTCGTTCAGACGACTTCCAGAAACACTTCTTAGGCACACACTTTTTTAACCCACCACGATATTTAAAACTTCTAGAGGTAATACCGACGAAAGAAACAGATCCACAAGTATTAAGCTTCATGAAACTATTTGGCGAAGACGTTCTTGGAAAAGGCGTTGTTATCGCAAAAGACACACCAAACTTTATTGGAAACCGCATCGGTACGTACGGTTTATTAGTAACTCTTCAAGAGATGATAAAACGCGGCTATAGCATTGGAGAAGTTGATTCTGTAACAGGCCCACTTATTGGTCGTCCGAAGAGCGCAACGTTCCGTACATTAGATGTTGTTGGTTTAGATACATTCGTACACGTTGCAAATAACGTATATGAAAACGTACAAGAAGAAGAGCGTGATGTATTTAAAGTACCAGCTTTCATGCATGACATGCTTGATAAAAAATGGCTTGGAAGCAAAACAGGTCAAGGCTTCTTCTTAAAACAAGGAAAAGAAATTTTAGAACTAAATCCTGAAACGATGGAATATGAAGCACGCAAAAAATTAAAAGCTGCATCTATCGAGTTAAGTAAACAAGAAAAAGGTTTATCGAATAAATTGAAAGCGCTTGTATACGCAAAAGACCGCGCAGGAGAGTTGTTATGGAACATCATTACACCGACTCTTTTATACTCTGCAAAACTTCATAAAGAAATTGCTGACGATATCGTTGCAATTGACCAAGCGATGAAGTGGGGCTTCGGCTGGGAGCAAGGACCATTTGAAGTTTGGGATGCAATCGGCGTTGAAAAGTCTGTTCAAAAGATGGAAGAAAACGGCGTAGTTGTTCCGACTTGGGTGAAAGAAATGGTAGAGAAAGGTTTCACTACTTTCTACAAACATGATAACGGAGATAGCTACTATTACGATAATGGCGAATATAAGCTAATCGAACGTAATAAAAAGGCAATTTCTCTTAAACAATTAAAAGCGAAAAATGGCGTATTAAAGAAAAATAGCGGAGCGAGCTTAATTGATTTAGGTGACGGCATCCTTTGCTTAGAATTCCATTCGAAGAGCAATGCAATTGGTATGGATATTACGCAAATGATTAACTACGCTGTTGATGAAGTAGAAAAGAATTATAAAGGTCTTGTTATCGGTAACCAATCGAAGAACTTCTGCGTTGGTGCGAACTTAGCAATGATCTTAATGGAAGCACAAGATGACAACTACTTTGAAATCGAGTGGGTTGTAAAAAACTTCCAAGATGCAATGACGAAAATTAAATACTCTTCTAAGCCAGTTGTAGCAGCACCATATGGTATGACGCTTGGCGGAGGTACAGAAGTTTGCTTACCAGCAGCTAGCATTCAAGCTTCTAGTGAAACGTATATGGGCTTAGTAGAAGTTGGTGTTGGCTTAATCCCTGGCGGAGGCGGTAATAAAGAGCTATACATTAAACACTTAAATAAAATGCCAAACGGTGTAGAGTTTGATCTGCAAAAAGTTGCGAATAAAGTATTCGAATCTGTAGCGATGGCGAAAGTTTCTACATCAGCACAAGAAGCTGTATCGAACAACTTCTTAGGCGATAAAGACGGTATTAGTGTGAATGGTGATCACTTACTATATGATGCGAAACAAAAAGCACTTTCTTTATATGAAGCGGGTTATAAAGCGCCGATTCGTAAAAAGATACCAGTTGTTGGTGAAACAGGCTATGCAACGCTTGTACTTGGTGCAGAAGCAATGCATTTATCAGGTTACATTTCAGAGCATGATCTTCACATTGCGAAGAAACTTGCATATGTCATTGCGGGCGGAAAAGTGCCGTACGGAACAGAAGTTGATGAGCAGTATTTATTAGATGTAGAACGTGAAGCATTTATTAGCTTAGTAAGTGAGATGAAATCACAAGCAAGAATGCAGCACATGCTTGTAAAAGGAAAGCCATTACGTAACTAATAACGAGGGGAGATATCGTTCATGAGAGAAGCTGTCATTGTTGCGGGAGCAAGAACACCAATTGGAAAAGCAAAGAGGGGTTCATTAAAAACAGTTCGTCCTGACGATTTAGGGGCGTTAGTAGTAAAAGAAACGTTAAAGCGTGCGAATTATGAAGGACCAATCGATGATTTAATTTTCGGTTGTGCAATGCCAGAAGCAGAGCAAGGTTTAAATATGGCTCGTAATATCGGCGGATTAGCAGGACTTTCCTACGATGTTCCAGCTATTACGATTAACCGTTACTGTTCTTCAGGTTTACAAAGTATCGCTTACGGAGCAGAGCGTATTATGCTTGGTCATTCGGAAGCGGTATTATCAGGCGGAGCGGAATCAATGAGTTTAGTTCCAATGATGGGACACGTTGTTCGTCCGAATAGTCGCCTTGTAGAAGCGGCTCCAGAATATTATATGGGCATGGGACATACAGCAGAGCAAGTTGCTGTGAAATATGGAATTTCTCGTGAAGAGCAAGATGCATTTGCAGTAAGAAGTCATCAACGTGCTGCGCAAGCATTAGCTGCGGGTAACTTCGCTGATGAAACAGTATCTGTAGATGTAACGTTACGTACTGTTGGATCAAACAACAAACTGCAAGAAGAAACAATCATTTTCGCGCAAGACGAAGGTATAAGAGCAGAAACAACGCTAGACATTTTAGGGAAATTACGTCCAGCATTTAACGTTCGCGGTTCTGTAACAGCTGGTAACTCTTCACAAATGAGTGACGGTGCAGCATCTGTACTATTAATGGATCGTGAAAAAGCAGTGAGTGATGGTATGAAACCACTTGCGAAATTCCGTTCATTCGCAGTAGCTGGCGTACCACCAGAAGTAATGGGAATCGGCCCAATTGCTGCAATTCCAAAGGCGTTAAAATTAGCTGGTCTAGAGCTATCTGATATTGGCTTGTTCGAACTAAACGAAGCATTCGCTTCTCAATCGATCCAAGTTATTCGCGAACTTGGTTTAGATGAAGAAAAAGTAAACGTAAACGGCGGTGCAATCGCACTTGGACATCCACTTGGTTGTACAGGAGCAAAACTAACACTATCTCTTATTCATGAAATGAAACGCCGCAACCAACAATTCGGTATCGTAACAATGTGTATCGGCGGCGGAATGGGAGCAGCAGGAGTGTTTGAATTACTATAAAAAAAGTGCAGGTGACTCGTTCAGAACAGGAGGGCGTTGGAAGCCCTGACGAAGAGGCGCTTTTTGCCTCACAGGAAGGGGTGAAACGACCGACTGTTTTAGCCACTGGAACTGGATTATGGAAAAAAAGTGGAAGTGGCTCGCTCAGAATGTGAGGGGGATGGAGCTTCAGACGTAGAGGCGCTCTTTGCCTCGCAGGAAGAAGCGAAGCCACCGAACATTCTAGCCGCTGGAACTGGATTAAAAAAAGTGCAGGTGACTTGCTCAGAACGAGACGTCGCCAATACAAAGAATGGAAGTAACAAAGGTTTATAAAAACAAAAGGGAGAGCTAGCTTCTTTCAAAAAGAAAGAAGCGGCTCATGAAAATATGAAGGAGGAAATTTTCATGGAAAAAACAGTAGGAAGTGCGGTTAAAGGCGGTAGCTTTTTAGTTGATGAGATTACAATTGATCAAGTGTTTACGCCAGAAGATTTTTCATCTGAGCATAAAATGATTGCAAAAACGACAGAGGACTTTATCGTAAATGAAGTTCTTCCAGAGCTTGAATATTTAGAGCAACACGAGTTTGATCGTTCTGTTCGTCTTTTAAAAGAAGCTGGGGAACTTGGGTTATTAGGCGCTGATGTACCAGAAGAGTACGGCGGAATTGGCCTTGATAAAGTAAGCTCAGCGTTAATCGCAGAGAAATTCTCTCGCGCTGGTGGTTTTGCAATTACTCACGGTGCTCACGTAGGTATCGGATCTTTACCAATCGTGTTATTCGGTAACGAAGAGCAAAAGAAAAAGTATTTGCCATTACTTGCGACTGGTGAGAAGTTAGCTGCATATGCATTAACTGAGCCAGGTTCAGGATCTGACGCATTAGGCGCAAAAACAACTGCACGTTTAAATGCAGAAGGTACACATTACGTATTAAATGGTGAAAAGCAATGGATTACAAACTCAGCATTCGCTGATGTATTTATCGTATACGCAAAAATTGATGGAGAGCACTTCTCAGCATTTATCGTAGAGAAAGAATATGCTGGTGTATCTACAAGCCCAGAAGAAAAGAAAATGGGTATTAAATGTTCTTCAACTCGTACGTTAATTTTAGAAGATGCATTAGTACCGAAAGAAAACTTACTTGGTGAAATCGGTAAAGGTCATATTATCGCGTTCAACATTTTAAATATCGGCCGTTATAAATTAGGTGTTGGTACAGTTGGATCTGCGAAACGTGCAGTAGAAATTTCAGCACAATATGCAAACCAACGTCAACAGTTCAAACAACCAATCGCTCGCTTCCCATTAATTCAAGAGAAACTTGCGAATATGGCAGCGAAAACATATGCAGCTGAAAGCTCTGTATACCGTACAGTAGGTTTATTCGAAAGCCGCATGAGCACATTATCTGAGGAAGAAGTAAAGGACGGTAAAGCAGTAGCAGCTTCTATCGCTGAATATGCAATCGAGTGCTCTTTAAATAAAGTATTCGGTTCTGAAGTATTAGATTATACAGTAGATGAAGGTGTTCAAATTCACGGTGGTTACGGATTTATGGCAGAGTACGAGATTGAAAGAATGTACCGCGATTCTCGTATTAACCGTATTTTCGAAGGAACGAACGAAATTAACCGCCTAATCGTACCAGGTACGTTCTTACGTAAAGCGATGAAAGGTGAATTACCACTTCTTCAAAAAGCACAAAAATTACAAGAAGAGTTAATGATGATGATGCCAGAAGAAGTAGGCGATGAGCCATTAGCACTTCAAAAATATTTAGTAACTAACGCGAAGAAAATCGGTTTAATGGTAGCTGGATTAGCTGCTCAAAAATACGGTAAAGCATTAGATAAAGAGCAAGAAATTCTTGTGAATATCGCTGACATCGTAAGCAACCTATACGCAATGGAGTCAGCTGTTCTTCGTACAGAAAAAGCGATTAAAACAACTGGTCTTGAAAAGAATAAACAAAAATTGTTATACACTGAAGTATTCTGCCAAGAAGCATTCAACGAAATCGAAGCAGATGCGAAAGAAACACTTATCGCAGTTGAAAACGGCGACATGCTGCGCATGATGTTATCATCATTACGTAAATTAACTCGCCACACACCACTTAACGTAATTCCGAAGAAACGTGAAATCGCTGCAAAAATTTTAGAAGATGAGCGTTACACAGTTTAATAGCTGTAAAGAAAAGTAGTCGTATAAACGGCTACTTTTCTTTTTTTTTGTAAAAATGAAATTTTTAGTGACATAAAACTAATACCATTAGTATAATAAAACTAATGGTATTAGTTTTTGTGAAAAGGGAGATGGAAATATGAGAATGATACATGAACAAACGGTATATCAATTGTCATTTTTGCCAAGAGTGTTTCCAGTGAATTGTTACTTTGTGGAGGAAGAAGATGGTTTAACTTTAATTGATGCGGCTTTGCCATATAGCGCAAAAGGTATTTTACAGGCGGCTGAGAAAATAGGGAAGCCAATTACTAAGATTGTATTAACGCATGCGCATGATGATCACATCGGTGCATTAGACGCATTAAAGGAAGTACTTCCTAATGTTCCAGTCTATATTTCTAAGCGGGACGCAAAGCTGTTAGAAGGAGATACGACGTTAGAAAAGGATGAACCGAATATACCGATAAAAGGCGGTGTACCTAAAAAAGTAAAAACGGTGCCTGATGTTTTATTGGAAGATGGCGACCGAATTGGATCGCTTCTTGCGATTATGACACCGGGACATACGCCAGGCTCCATGTCGTTTCTTGATGTACGGAATAAAGCTCTTATTGTCGGGGATGCATTCCAAACAAGAGGCGGTATGGCTGTTTCGGGCCAAATGAAATTTTGGTTTCCGTTTCCTGCGATGGCAACGTGGAGCAAAGAAATATCATTACAAAGTGCAGAGAAGTTAAGCGAATATGAGCCTTCCTTGCTTGCGGCAGGACATGGAAAAATGATAGAGGATCCAGGTGCTATCATAGAGCTTGCTATAAAGGAAGCTAAGCGGAATATAGAAAGTAGAAAAGAGGGGTAATTTATGTCACCGAGAATCGGACTTACATTACAGAAAATTGTAGAAACAGCGGTAGAAATTGCGGATACAAATGGAATACAAGAAGTAACGTTAGCTTCATTAGCGCAAACATTAGGGGTACGTTCACCTTCGCTATACAATCATGTGAAAGGTTTACAAGATGTACGGAAAAATCTTGGCATTTACGGAATCGAACAGCTGCATAACAGACTGGAAGAAGCTGCTGAGGGTAAACGTATGGACGAAGCAATTCATGCTTTAGGAAAAGCGTATGTAGCATTTGTACGCAAACATCCTGGACTGTATGAAGCAACTTTTTTACGAGATGAAGAAGTAAGAAAAGCTGGTGACGGAATTGTAAAGCTTTGTCTTCAGGTTTTACAGCAGTACGGATTAGAAGGGGAGAATGCACTTCATGCGACACGTGGATTCAGAAGTATTTGTCATGGATTTGCGTCGATTGAACAGCAAGGTGGATTTGGTTTGCCACTAGATTTAGATACAAGTTTACATGTATTATTGGAAACGTTTATTAAAGGATTACGTGAATAAGAAGCAAGGCAAACAAAAACCTTAGAAGTGATTCTAAGGTTTTTTAGTGCATATGATTCGAAAAGAACAGTAGGTAGATTAAAGTTTCACTTTATTTGTGTTAAAAATAGTTTACATGATGTTAAAAATAAATTACAATTAAAATATAGAAAATAATGTAAAATAAGGAGAGGTTATGAAACAGAGTGGGAATTTAAAAAATAATCTCGTTGTACTTAGAGCAGAAAAACGCTGGTCACAAACTGATTTAGCGAACAAAGCAGGGGTAAGTAGACAAACAATCGCCTCAATTGAAGCAAATCGTTACAATCCATCTTTAATTTTAGCTTTTGAAATTGCACATATTTTAGGTAAGGAGTTTCATGAAGTTTTTCAATATAAGATAGAGGGGGAAACGGAATGAGTATTATAATAGGGATCATAATCTCAGTAGCAGGACTAATAGGAGTTTTATATTCAACACGTTTTCAGAAGAATGAGGGAGAAGATGAAAGAGGCGAGCATATTACAGGGAATGCAGCTAAAATTTCATTATTTGTATTTTTACTTCTATATTTAGTTATCTTTTTAATTGGGAATCTATATTCACTGACAGGCGAACAGTATAAATTAGCAAATGCATGTTTATTAGCTGGAGTACTTTGTTCTTATGCTCTAACTATCGTAGTTTTAAAAAGAAAATATTAGATGAGAAAGAGTCTCTAATGATTTAGAGGCTCTTTCTCGTTAAATGATATTATTTAGCTGGTTTGAAAAATGTATATATCGCTAAGAAAAAGCAAACGAAACTGAATGCGATGGGATCTTGATATGGACTAGGCTCAGAACCCTTCTGGATTTCTGTAAGGAAGTCATGTGTTTTCATGTTCATTGCTCCTCTATGTAAGAATACTTTTAATGAAACTAACACTTACTAATAGGGTTGCACTAATAAAGACGAGGAAAAAGGTAGTGTTACGGTTTCTATAATTGTTAAATGCTATAAATAGAAAACAAATGAGAAATAACATATGTACAGGTATAGAAGTGAACAGTGGTTTTGAAGTTAATATATCAATTAATAATTTTATATATAGGATTGCGTAAACGATAAAGAAGATAACTTTAAAATATTTTTGCATAAGCACACCTACCTACTATGGTTTGTTTGGGGAGTATATTGTTGTCATAGGTTACCTATTGAAAATTTGTATTTTTCTGTAATTATAACGTTTTATCCCACTTTAATGGGCAGTAAGACCCCCACCTCAAAATTCAGCGAGAGCAAAGAAGTTAGGTGAGGGCTGATTAAAGTTTCACTTTATTGGATTTATAAATAGATGCGATTGATTTGAAATGTAATAAAGTTTTTTAATGAATACGATTTAAAAAGAACAGAATACTAAAGAAGAATGAAAGAAGAAAGGTAGGAGTATTCTATGCAAAACTTAACAGAGCTTGAAGTAGAAAATTTACGTCATTTAATTGGTGGACATGCAACAATTATTAACAAGTTAGACCAGTATGCACAGGCTTGTACAGATCCAGAGTTGAAACAAATGTTACAAAAGGATGCGCAAGATGCAAGAAATACGAAACAGCAATTAATGACTTTCCTAGGATAGGAGGAAGCGACAGATGAATGAAAAAGATATGGTAAATGATTATTTAGCAGGATTAAATGCAAGTTTAACAAGTTATGCAAATTATATTGCTCAGTCTGATAATGAACAATTGCACCAAACGTTAATCCAAATTCGTAATCAAGATGAAATGCGCCAACGTAATATGTATGAGTACGCAAAGCAAAAAAGTTATTACAAACCGGCAGCACCTGCGAATCCAATGATTGTTCAGCAATTAAAAGGTCAATTAAGTGCAGAATAATGGGATGACAAAAACGAGCGAATGAAGTCGCTCGTTTTTTGTTTTGAGCATGTCAATAAATATAAAATAAATATTTTTCCAGTTGTAACAAATATGACGAAAATGGAATATAACAATTCACAAAAAGGACAAAAAGTTTGCTCAATATTTCACAAAGTATCCATGGTTTATATCGTGGGAATCTCTATAATTAGGAGTGTAAAGAACAAAAGAAATAGATTATATGATCAATTAGGAGAGATTGCTATGAAACGAAATACAAGAAAAATTGCAATTATCGGTACTGGATTAGTTGGATCAAGTTGTGCATATTCCATTGTGAATCAAGGCATTTGCGAAGAGCTATTATTAATTGATATAAATCATGAACGTGCAGTTGGGGAAGCGATGGATTTATCACACTGCATTAACTTTACAAATACAAGAACAAAAGTATATGCAGGAAGCTATAAAGATTGCAAAGATATGGATATCGTTATTATTACAGCAGGACCAGCACCAAAGCCTGGACAAAGTCGCTTAGATACTTTAGGAGCGAGTGCGAAGATTATGGAAAGTGTTGTTGGCGGCGTAATGGAAAGTGGATTTGATGGTATTTTCTTACTTGCATCGAACCCAGTTGATATTATTACGTATCAAGTGTGGAAATTATCTGGATTACCTAGAAATCGTGTGATCGGTACTGGTACATCACTAGATTCTTCTCGCTTACGAACAATTTTATCTGAAATGTTACATGTAGACCCTCGTAGTATTCATGGGTATTCATTAGGAGAACATGGTGATTCTCAAATGGTTGCTTGGTCTCACGTAACTGTTGGTGGAAAGCCAATTCTACAAATTTTAGAAGAGAAAAAAGACAAATTTGGTGAAATAGATTTAGATGAAATTGTTGAGAAGACTGCAAAAGCTGGATGGGAAATTTATAAACGAAAAGGTACTACTTATTACGGAATCGGAAATTCTCTAGCATATATTGCGAGCTCAATCTTTAACGATGATTACCGTGTCATTGCTGTATCAGCTATTTTAGATGGGGAGTACGGCGAGTATGATATTTGTACAGGAGTGCCAGCTATTATTACTAGAGATGGTATAAAAGAAATTGTAGAACTAAACTTAACAGAGGATGAAGAATCTCGATTCGCAAAATCAAACGATATTTTACGTGATTATATGAAAACAATTGGTTACTAACTTATAGGAGAAGGTGAAACAAATGAAGGAATATATAATGTCTCGTGTATTTAAAGCATCTGCTGGAATCGCACAAGGTATTTTCGTATCCCTTGGAATTGGTTTACTAATAGAAAATATAGGAAGAATTGTTGATATTCCGTTACTTATTACAATCGGAGTTGTTGCAAAATCACTTATGGCACCAGCCATTGGTGCCGGAATTGCTTTTATGCTCGGTGCAAATGGTCTTGTAATCTTCTCGGCTATGGTAGCTGGAGCGATTGGTGCTGGATCCATTTCAATTACTGAAGCAGGTCTAATCATTAAAACAGGTGAGCCAATCGGTGCATTATTAACAGCAACTTTAGCTGTATATCTTGGTAAACGTTTAAGCGGGAAAACTGCGTTAGATATGATGCTCGTTCCATTTGCGGCCATATTAGGTTCTGGTTTAGTCGGTATTTGGTTATCTCATAATATTACTCCTGTTTTAAATACAGTTGGAGCATTTATTAAAGATAGCTCAGCTGGTAGCCCGTTCATCGCTTCTATCGTCATTGCAGTCGTTTGGGGACTATTACTTATCTCTCCAGCTTCATCAGCTGCGTTAGCAATTGCACTTAGCTTAGATGGTGTTGCAGGTGGTGCTGCTCTTGCAGGCTGCGTTGCCCAGTTTATCGGATTCTCTGTTATCTCAGCGAAAGAAAATAATTTAGGCGGCATATTAGCTCAAGCACTTTGTACTCCGAAAGTACAGTTGCCAAATATCACTAAAAATCCAATGATTCTCGTCCCAACTGTTGTCGCCAGTGCGATAGTTGGTCCAGTATCAGCATTGATTTTTCAACTGGAAGCAGGAAAAGAAATTGCAGGTCTTGGATTGAGTTCTCTTATCGCACCAATTAATTTAATTTCTAGTGAAGGATGGGAAGTTGTCCCAGCGATGGTAATCACTTATATCATCATTCCAGTAGCTGTTTCTTATATACTTTACATTGCTCTTAAAAAAGCAGGTCGTATTCATTCTGGTGATATGACTGTACCGCAATCTTAAATTGAAAATCTCCTTTATATAGAGAAAAGCAGACTGGAAGCCACAGTCTGCTTTTTACATTTTTTGATTTTGTTTTACTGGAACACGTATTGTTTCTTTTGCTAATAACAACTGAACGCCGAAGTAAAGTATGCTTGCAAGCGTCATTCCAGAAATGGCGTCTACAAATGCGTGTTGCTTCGTAAATAGCGTTGATAAAATAATAAGCGTACCGAAGAAGGTAAGAATGTAATATTCAAAAGCATGTTGTTCCCTACGTCTAAAGGCAGCTAACATAATGATAAAGGTAGTAAGAACGTGAATGCTAGGGAAACAGTTCACCGGTTGATCAATACTATAAATATAGCGGACTAGTTCGGAAAATACGTCTGACCCAACGACTGTTGGACGTGGTACAGTTGTCTGCCAAAAATAATAAATAGAAAAACAAGCAAGTTTTCCAAGAATTACACTACTTAAAGTGACATAATATTGTTTTCGATCCGCAAAGCAGTAATAAATAAGTGCGCCGTATAAGTAAGGAAACCACAGTAAATAAGGAATAATAAATGCTTTTACAAATGGAATCCAATCGTCTACTACAGTTGTGACATCTACTGCGTGAACAGCCGATTTATTTAATACATCGTAAAGGGGACTTACGAGTACGAGTAGAAGTATATAACTTAACGGAAGAAAAGATGAAAGTTTAAATTTCTTCATGATAATCTCCTATGTTTAGTAATGTAAGTAAATTCAATTGATTATAATATAGAAACGTAATTTGAGCTATCGATTTTACTTACATTTTCTTGAATGAACCTTACGTTTTTGTCACTTGACTGAAAAGAAGGGGAGGGTGCTATATGAAGCGTTTATCGTATTTCTTAGTTTTTATATTGATATGCCTAGTCGGTGCTGGGTGTGCAAAGGATAAAGAAGGAGAGAAATTAGAATATAACGGAAGAGCACTCGTAATTGGAGTTATTGGAGAAAAACCGAAAGATACGTTTAGGAATATAAAGTTTGAGGAAATGAAGTTAGAGGACCTGGAAAAGAAATCTAAGGAAGTGGATGGTTTTCTAATAATGAAAGATCACTTTCAAGAAGCCTCAACAGAGCAGTATAAAAATGTATTTTCATCGCTAAAGAAACCAGTATTTTTTATCGGTTTGCAAGATAAATCATATTCAACGTTTATTACAAAAGGGATAGAGTATAACAGTGCACGAAAAGATGTAAATGCTATGTATACACAAGGCTTTGCAAATATCGGAAGTGGTGAAGGACAACAATGGGCAGTTGGTTTATCAAATGGTGGAAATACTGAAGAAAGTATTCATAATATGTATATCGTCGTATTTCAAACAATTGCCGATTATTTGAGTCGATGAAGAAGGAGCCTGTAAACAAGGCTTCTCCTTTATTTCGCATTTAGGGATCGGTTATATAATGGTCCAAATGATTCCATTGTTATGAGGTTACTAGTAGGGCTTTTTTATTAACAGTAATTCCTCAATATGCAAGAAATATGCAAATGTGCATATTGTATTTATTTGGATATTTTGTATGTTAAAATTAAATATATGGATTTTTTATATAAAGAACTAAAATCAGAAATATCCAATGGATTTTGAGAGGTGTTACATGTTTACAAACAAGAAATTAATTCGAATTGGTCTAACATTACTTGTATGTTTATTTGTAATTGATTTTACAATCGGTTATTTTCAAGCATATTTTGAATCAGCGGCAGGTATTAAATGGGTAATCTCAGAAACTTGGAGAACTATTTTGTTAGATGCCCCTGAAAGTATATTGGTTATTTTAGGCGCAATTGCTTTATATGATTTCACAAAAGAAACATCGCAAAAAGACGCATCAATTTAGATGCGTCTTTTTCTATGCAGTAATTTCTTCAACATTATGGAATACTCTCACTATTACGGCCAAAATCGTTATTTCCTTTTATCCCGCTTTAATGGGCAGTAAGATCCCCACCTCAAAATTCAGCGAAAGCAAAGAATTTAGGTGGGGGTCGGGCTGCCCATAAAGTCCCGATTGGTGAGGGCTGATAATCAGTGGGAGATGAAGAAAACCCCCACTGATTAAAGTTTCACTTTATCTGTACGCCTTGTCATGTAAAGTGTTGCCAGGTTTTGTGACTATAGGCTGAAATGGTTAAATAAACGTTTGTTTAAGATGTATGTTCGGTAGGAAGAAACTGATGTAGCTCAAAGGTCAACAAAGAAAAATAGAGAATTAATCAAACGTTTGTTTAAGGTGTATGTTCGGTAGGAAGAAACTGATGCACCCCAAGGGTTAGCAAAGAAAAATAGGGAGTTAATCAAACGTTTGTTTAAGATGTACGTTTGGTAGGAAGAAGTCGATGCAGATCAAGAGTAAACAAAGAAATATAGGAGTTAATCAAATGTTTGTTTAAGACGTATGTTTGACGAAGGATGTGAGAAGAATCAAAAAAAATTTATATATTTATTTTTTCTTAACAAATGGCGGAAAAATAAGAAAAATTTGCAGGATTATTAAAAATTATCACGAAATAAGTAAAAGTTTAGCGAATAATCGTTTGAAATAATAAAACGTTTTCTATATGATAAAGGTAAAGGTTAGTAAAAAAGTAGGTGAATTTATGACAGTAACATTTTATTCATATCCAAAGTGTGGCACATGTCAAAAAGCAAAGAAATGGTTTGAGGCAAACGATGTAGCATATGAGATGATTCATATTGTTGAAAATCCACCATCAAAAGAAGATTTACGTAATTTACATGAAAAAAGTGAATTACCATTGAAAAAATTCTTTAATACAAGTGGAATGCGTTACCGTGAACTTGGTCTGAAAGATAAGTTAAAAGATGCAAATGAAGACGAAATGTACGAGCTTTTAGCATCTGATGGCATGTTGATTAAACGTCCAATTGTAACAGATGGAACGAATGTAACACTTGGTTTTAACGAAGAGCAGTTTGAAAGTGTGTGGAAAAAGTACCAATAAGGTATTTTTACATAATTAATACATTCACTGGAGGTACAGTCATGAGCATTCCAAATAATTTACGTTACTCTGAAGAACACGAATGGGTAAAAACTGAAGGTAATGAAGTTGTTATCGGTATTACTCACTTTGCACAAGGTGAGCTAGGCGATATCGTATTCGTTGAACTTCCTGAAGTAGGTGCAACAATTGAAGCTGACGAGCCATTCGGAAGCGTAGAATCTGTTAAAACAGTTTCTGAGTTATACGCGCCTGTAAGCGGTAAAGTTGTAGCAGTAAACGAAGAATTAAGTGACCAACCAGAACTTGTTAACGAATCTCCATACGAGGGTGCATGGATGGTTAAAGTTGAACTTTCTGATGCAAGCCAAGTTGAGAAGTTATTAACTGCTGAAAAATATGCAGAAATGACAAACCAAGACTAATTATAGTCGACTAAAGGACAGCCTTTGTGCTGTCCTTTTTTATTTTGTGTTACATAATACATTTAAAATCGAACGTAAATGAATAAGCTATTATAGGAATGAACGTTTTTCGGTAAGGTTTCATGGGGCTTCTTGATCTAAACAGGTGGTTCCGCTTCTTCCTGCAAGGTAAAAAGCGCTTTTACGTCAGAAGCTCCATCCCCCTCACAATCTGAACGAGCCGCTTCCGCTTTTCATTGTCTAGCTCCACCTCCTAGCCCTTCATGTCTAAGAACCTTCCGTACGAGAAGACAAAAAGCGTCTTCTGTGCGAAAGAACCTTAGCCAACAGGGCTAAACAGTCGGTTCCGCTTTTCTGTATTGTCCAGCTCCAGCGGCTAGATTGCTCGGTGGCTTCGTTTCTTCCTACAAGGCAAAAAGCGCCTTTACGTCAGAAGCTCCATCCCCCTCACAATCTGAACGAGCCGCTTCTGCTTTTCTTTTGCAAAAATAAACAGGAAACAACATGAAAATAACGAATATACTATATACTAAGTTAAAGGTTGTATAGTATATGGTGATCGGGTGATGACATATGATTTATGTGGAAAAAGTCATTATTGTAGAAGGTACATCAGATAGAAGAAAGATTGAATCTATTATTCGGGAACCAGTGGAAATTGTTTGTACAAATGGTACAATTGGTTTGGCGAAAATGGATGAGCTCGTTGATCAGTTTTTTGATAAAGAAGTGTATGTATTAGTGGATGCTGATGATGCTGGAGAAAAGTTAAGGAAACAATTTCGAAAAGAATTTCCGCAAGCAGAGCATATTTATATTGATCGCTCGTACCGGGAAGTGGCAACTGCGCCATCTTCACACTTAGCAAATGTACTATGGGGAGCTGACATTGACGTTTATACAGAATATTTACGGTAAGGAATGATAGAAGTGATTGACTGGACAGGAGCCGAAGCAACAGCCTTAATAGAGAACGAAGAAAAAACAGTGTTATATGTATATACTCCAATGTGTGGAACATGCCAATTAGCAAAAAAGATGTTAACTGTCGTTGAGATGACAATTGAAGATTTGAAAATTGGAATGTTAGATTTAAATTATGCTCCGCATTTAGCGAAAGAGTATGGAATCGAAAGTGTGCCGTGTTTACTTGTTTTTGAAAATGGGACACTTATGAAGAAGATATATGCATTTCATTCGGTTGAATATTTATATACGGAATTAAAGTAGGCGGCAAAGTTTTTGCCGCCTCGACATATTTCTTGGGAAATATGTCGAGATGCAGGGTGGTTACAGTATTTGTCGAGCGAAAGTAACAGGATTGCTCTTTAGTAAGAGGGAATGGTATGTGTAATAGAAAGTGATATGAAGGATGTGATTCAAGGTGAAATTATATTCTTTGCTGCAATCATTTGTAAATTACGCTAATGGTCAATATCATTTAGAGCCGCTTTTAAGACAAGGAGAAAAAACTGTTAATTTCCGCTTTGGAGATGAAAGTTGTTCGTTACAAATTTCAAGAGATTATATAGAACTGCTACATGAGGAAATAGGGACGGAGCAAATTGTTTGTGTAGATGAAGAAGATGTAAAACAATTGGTAAACGGCAATGTACGATTGCAAATGTTAATGAACGATGGACGTGTACAATATTCGGGAACATATCGAACGATGCTATTAGTCGAATCGATGTTTCACATATGTAAACCGATGTCAGTAGGGGCTTGAAATTCTGAAGGTTCATTTTTTACGAAAATTTCTGTTGACATGGTGTGTGGATATTGATACAATTCAATTCATAAAATATAGACAATTTCATAAATTACAAATCAGACGAAAATGTAATCTGATTTCTCTTATCAAGAGAGGTGGAGGGACTGTGCCCTGTGAAGCCCGGCAACCGTCAACTTATGTTGAAATGGTGCCAATTCCTGCAAAGCAAATGCTTTGAGAGATGAGAGAGAGGGATAATGCTGTTATATACGCACATAAACCTTTCTGCTTCTCTAAAGCAGAAAGGTTTTTTTATTGTTTGAATGTGGAGGACATTCAAATAATAAAAGTAGTGATACCGGTGGACTACACGCATCAAAAATAAAAAATTGCGGAGTCGACCCAAATAAAAAAAGGGGTGATACACCATGATTCTATTAGAGAATGTAAAGAAAATATATAAAGCAAAAAGCGGTGATGTCACTGCTGTAGATAATGCCAATTTAAAAATAGACAAAGGTGAAATCTTTGGTGTTATCGGATATAGTGGCGCTGGGAAAAGTTCTTTAATCAGATTATTCAATCAGTTAGAGAAACCAACTTCTGGCCAAATTACAATTGCAAATCGCGTGATTTCAGCGATTACAGGAAGTGAACTTCGTAAAGCAAGGCAAGAAATCGGAATGATTTTTCAGCATTTCAACTTACTTTGGTCACGAACTGTACGCGAAAATATCGAGTTCCCGCTTGAAATTGCAGGTGTTGATAAGGCGAAGAGAAGAAGACGCGTGGATGAGTTAATTCATCTTGTTGGATTAGAAGGAAGAGGAGATGCGTATCCATCTCAGCTGAGCGGAGGACAAAAGCAACGTGTTGGTATTGCAAGAGCGTTAGCTAACAATCCGCAAGTGCTTTTATGTGATGAAGCGACGTCAGCTCTTGATCCAGAAACCACAGATCAAATTTTAGATTTATTATTAGATATTAATAAGCGTCTCGGTTTAACAATTGTACTTATTACACATGAGATGCACGTGATTCGAAAGATTTGTAATCGAGTGGCGGTAATGGAGAAAGGGAAGATTGTAGAAACGGGTCCAGTACTTGATGTATTCCGTAATCCACAGCAAGATATTACAAAACGATTTGTAAAGCAATTAACAGATTCTGAAGATACAAATGAAACGATTGAAAGTTTAATTGAAAAATATCCAGATGGTAAAGTAGTTCGTTTGCAGTTTATCGGTGAAGCTGTAGAAAGACCAGTACTTCAAAGATTAATGCAACGTAGTGATATAGAAGTTAGCATTTTGCAAGGAAATATCGCACAAACGAATGACGGTTCTTACGGTAGTTTAGTTGTTCATTTAAATGGTGAGGAAACAGCGATTCAGCAAGCAATAGAGGGAATACATCAAGATCAAGTAGAGCTGGAGGTGATTGCACATGGATAAGTTACTGGCAAATGTTGATTGGAATCAAATGTTAGAAGCAACTGGTGAAACGTTATATATGACGGCAATCGCAGCTCTTGCCACATTTGTTTTAGGACTCATTTTAGGATTGTTACTTTTTATGACAGCGAAAGATAATTTATGGGAAAACAAGACGGTTAACACAGCGATTGGAGCGTTCGTAAACATTTTCCGTTCGATACCGTTTATTATTTTAATCATTTTATTAATCCCATTCACAAAGATTTTGCTTGGAACAATTCTTGGAGCAAGTGCAGCATTGCCGGCTTTAATTATTGGAGCGGCACCGTTTTACGCGAGAATGGTTGAAATCGCACTTCGCGAAATTGATAAAGGTGTAATTGAAGCTTCAAAAGCAATGGGAGCAAAAACAAGCACAATTATTTTGAAAGTATTAATTCCAGAATCGTTACCAGCATTAGTATCTGGCATTACAGTTACGACAATTGCTTTAGTAGGCTATACAGCAATGGCGGGAGTTGTTGGTGCTGGTGGCCTTGGAACACTTGCATATTTAGAAGGATTCCAACGAGGAAATAACGATGTAACAATCGTTGCTACAATTTGTGTATTACTGGTTGTATTTTTCATTCAGTGGATTGGTGATCGTGTAACGGTTCGAATAGATAAACGATAATAAAAAACGGGAGGATGTTTCAAATGAAAAAATTATTACTTACAGCACTTATTTCAACTTCAATTTTTGGGTTAGCTGCTTGTGGCGGGAAAGATAAAGATGAAAAGAAATTAGTTGTGGGGGCTTCTAACGTACCGCACGCTGAAATTTTAGAAAAGGCAAAGCCGTTACTTGAGAAAAAAGGAATTGAGTTAGAAGTGAAAAAATTCCAAGATTACGTGTTGCCAAATAAATCGTTAGCGGATAAGGATCTAGATGCAAACTACTTCCAACACATTCCGTATTTAGAAAAAGAAATGAAAGATAAAAAATATGATTTTGAAATAGCAGGAAAAATTCATATTGAACCAATTGGTGTATACTCTCAAAAATATAAGAGCTTAAAAGAACTTCCAGACGGGGCGACAATTATTATGAGTAATTCCGTTACTGACCATGGACGTGGTTTAGCAATTTTACAAAAAGAAGGCATTTTAAAAATTAAAGACGGAGTAGATCCAGTTAGTGCAACGCCAAAAGATATTGCAGATAATCCGAAAAACTTAAAGTTCAAAACGGATATTGAGCCTGGTTTGTTACCACAAGTGTATAACAATAAAGAAGGCGACGCTGTTTTAATTAATTCAAACTATGCAATTGATGCGAAATTAAACCCAGAAAAAGATGCAATTGCAATTGAAGGTGATGATTCTCCATATGCAAACGTAGTAGTGGTTCGTAAAGGTGATAAAGATAAAAAGGCGATTAAAGAGCTTGTAGAAGTATTACATTCTAAAGAAATCGAAGACTTTATTACTAAAGAATATAAAGGAGCGGTTGTTCCTATAAAAGAATAATTGCGATTGAAGGATCAGACTCTCCGTACGCAAATATTATTGCAGTTCGTAAAGGTGACGAGAAGAAAAAAGAAATGAAAGAATTAGTAGAAGTATTGCATTCAAAAGAAATTCAAGACTTTATTACTAAAGAATATAAAGGTGCTGTACTTCCGGTAAGTGAATAAATATGAGGAAAGGACTGGAAAATTACCAGTCCTTTTTTCTTTATATAAATAAGAAGAAAGGTGTATCATATAAGGATGCAAGGGAAATACTTATATACATTTGTGAAAAAATTGTTACTTTTTTTCGTCGTTTGCGATATCATTTTATTTGATATAAGATTAGAATGAGAATAAAATGAGAATATGAACGTTTTAGGAATTTTTAAAATGTATATATAGGATTAATGGAGGTATTGAGATGGCTGGTTCTACATTAACGGTTAAAGACTTACACGTATCAATTGATGGCAAAGAAATTTTAAAAGGTGTAAACCTTGAAGTAAAAGGTGGAGAAATCCACGCAATTATGGGACCTAACGGAACAGGTAAATCAACTTTATCTTCTGCGATTATGGGTCACCCAAAGTATGAAGTAACAGAAGGTAGCATCATCATCGACGGTGAAGATGTATTAGAAATGGAAGTAGACGAGCGCGCACAAGCAGGTCTATTCCTAGCAATGCAATATCCAAGTGAAATTAGCGGAGTAACAAACGCTGACTTCTTACGTTCTGCAATTAATGCACGTCGTGAAGAGGGCGATGAAATTTCTCTTATGAAATTTATCCGTACATTAGATAAAAATATGGAATTCCTAGAAATGGATCCAGAAATGGCACAACGTTACTTAAACGAAGGTTTCTCTGGTGGAGAGAAAAAACGTAACGAAATTCTTCAATTAATGATGATTGAGCCAAAAATCGCAATCTTAGATGAAATCGACTCAGGTCTTGATATCGATGCATTAAAAGTTGTATCTAAAGGTATTAACCAAATGCGCGGCGAAGAGTTCGGTTGCCTAATGATTACGCATTACCAACGTTTATTAAACTACATCACTCCAGACTTCGTTCACGTTATGATGAACGGTCGTATCGTTAAATCTGGTGGCCCTGAGCTTGCACAACGTCTAGAAGCTGAAGGTTATGACTGGATTAAAAAAGAATTAGGTATTGAAGACGAAACAACAGAGCAAGAAGCGTAAGAGAGGAGCATAAACATGACAATCGGTACATTACCTTTCGATCAAGAAACAATCCGTCAACGCGCAAGCGAAGTAAACGAAGCTGCTTGGTTGACTGAGTTCCGCTTACAAGCTCTTGCACAAGCAACTGAACTTCCAATGCCAACGCCTGATAAAACGAAAATTGAGAAATGGGACTTTATCGGAAAAGGCGACGCTGCTAAGCAAGAGCCTGTAAGTTCTTTAACAGAGCTTCCAGAAGCAGTGAAAAACTTAATCGATGAAAATAACAGCGTATTAGTACAACGTACTGGTACAACTGCGTTCGTTTCTTTAGCAGACGAAGCAAAAGAAAAAGGTGTTATTTTTACAGACATCGTAACAGCTGCAACAGAGCATGCTGAACTATTACAAAAGTATTTAATGAAAGATGGCGTGAAGGTAGACGAGCATCGTTTAACTGCACTTCATGCTGCATTAATCAACGGCGGTGCATTCGTATATGTTCCGAAAAACGTTGTTCTTGAAACTCCACTTCAAGCTGTATTCTTAGTAGACGGCGAAGAAGCTAACGTATATAACCACGTATTATTCGTAGCTGATGCGAACAGTACTGCAACTTATGTAGAAAACTACGTTGCAAATGAAAATGCTAAAGGTATTGCAAATATCGTAGCAGAAGTAATCGTGGAACAAGGCGCACAAGTGAAATTCGGTGCGGTTGATCTATTAGCAAAAGACGTAACAACTTACGTTAACCGCCGCGGTGTTGTAGGACGCGACGGCCGCATTGATTGGGCTCTAGGCCTTATGAATGACGGAAACACAATTTCAGAGAACGTTACAAACTTAATGGGCGACGGTTCATATGCTGATACGAAAACAGTAACAATTGGCCGTGGTAACCAAACACAAAACTTTACAACTAAAGTTGTTCACTTCGGTAAGCACTCTGAAGGTTGGATTTTAAAACACGGTGTACAAAAAGATAGTGCAACATCTATCTTTAACGGAATTGGTAAGATTGAACACGGTGCATCTAAATCAAATGCACAACAATCTTCTCGCGTTCTTATGTTAGATGAGAAAGCTCGTGGGGATGCAAACCCAATTCTTTTAATCGACGAAGATGATGTAATGGCAGGTCACGCAGCTTCAGTAGGCCGCGTAGATCCGTACCAATTATACTACTTGATGAGCCGTGGTATTCCAAAACGCGAAGCAGAACGTTTAGTCATCCATGGATTCTTAGCACCTGTAGTAAATGAGCTTCCGATTGAAGGAGTAAAAGCACAGCTTGTTGAGGTAATTGAAAGGAAAGTTCGCTAATGAATATTCATGAAATACGCAAACAGTTTCCAATTCTTGATCAAAAAGTGAACGGCAAACAACTTGTATATTTCGATAGTGCAGCAACTTCTCAAAAACCAATTCAAGTCATTGAAACGTTAGAACGTTACTATAAAGAATATAATTCTAACGTGCATCGCGGTGTTCATACGCTCGGTACGAAAGCTACCGACGCGTATGAAGGTGCACGCGAGAAAGTTCGCAAGTTTATTAATGCGAAATCAATGGAAGAGATTATTTTCACGCGCGGAACGACAACTGCATTAAATACAGTAGCGGCTAGCTATGGTCTTGAAAATGTAAAAGAAGGCGATGAAATCGTTATTTCTTACATGGAGCACCATAGTAACATCATTCCGTGGCAACAAGTTGCGAAGAAAACTGGTGCAACTTTAAAATACCTTCCGCTTCAACCAGACGGTACAATTTCTTTAGAAGATGTTCGTCAAACAGTTACACCGAATACAAAAATCGTTTCTATTATGCAAGTTTCAAACGTGCTTGGAACGATTAATCCTGTAAAAGAAATCGGAGCAATCGCACACGAAAATGGCGCAATTATGGTCGTTGACGGTGCACAAAGTACACCTCATATGAAAGTGGATGTACAAGATTTGAACTGTGATTTCTACGCATTATCTGCTCATAAGATGTGCGGACCTACAGGTATCGGCGTATTATATGGTAAAAAAGAATTGCTAAACAATATGGAGCCAATTGAATTTGGCGGTGAAATGATTGATTTCGTAGATTTACAAGAATCTACTTGGAAAGAGCTTCCGTGGAAGTTTGAAGCAGGTACACCGATTATCGGTAATGCAATCGGACTTGGAGCGGCAATTGATTTCCTAGAAGAAATCGGTCTTGATAATATTGAAAAGCATGAACATGAATTAGCGCAATATGCTTTAGAAAGACTATCAGAAGTAGATGGCGTTACAATTTATGGTCCAAAGCATCGCGCTGGTCTTGTTACATTTAACATTGAAGACGTACATCCTCACGATGTAGCGACAGTATTAGATGTAGAAGGCATTGCGGTTCGCGCAGGACACCACTGTGCACAACCGCTTATGAAGTGGCTGAAAGCTTCTTCTACAGCACGTGCGAGCTTCTATTTATATAATACAAAAGAAGAAATTGATACATTTGTTGAATCGCTAATCAAGACAAAGGAGTATTTCACAAATGTCATTTAATAATTTAGATACGTTATATCGTCAAGTTATTATGGATCATTATAAGAATCCTCGTAACAATGGCGTGTTAGAAGATAGTGTTACAGTTAACTTGAACAATCCAACTTGCGGCGATCGTATTCAACTTACGATGAAAGTAGAAGAAGGTATTGTGCAAGAAGCGAAGTTTGAAGGAGAAGGATGTTCTATCTCAATGTCTTCAGCTTCAATGATGACACAAGCAGTAAAAGGTAAGAAAATTGAAGAGGCACTTCAGCTTTCTAAAATTTTCTCTGACATGATGCTAGGAAAAGAGTACGATGACAGCATTGATTTAGGAGATATTGAAGCATTACAAGGCGTATGCAAGTTCCCTGCACGTATTAAATGTGCAACATTAGCGTGGAAAGCGTTAGAAAAGGGCTTAAACGAAGATAAGTAATGTTAAAGGTTCCTAAAAACGAGGTTATCTAAGGAGGGACACACCAACATGGCGAAGCAACTGCCAGATATCGGCGATTATAAATATGGTTTCAAAGACAAAGACGTTTCGATTTTCCGTGCTGGACGCGGTTTAACAAAAGAGATCGTTGAAGAGATTTCACGTATGAAAGAAGAACCACAGTGGATGTTAGACTTCCGTTTAAAATCACTGGATAAGTTCTATGAAATGCCAATGCCACAATGGGGCGGCGACTTAAACGACTTAGATTTCGATGAAATTACGTACTACGTAAAACCATCTGAGAAATCTGAGAAGTCTTGGGATGAAGTACCTGATGAAATTAAAGCAACATTTGATAAATTAGGTATTCCAGAAGCTGAGCAAAAATATTTAGCTGGTGTATCTGCACAGTACGAATCTGAAGTTGTATACCACAACATGAAAGAAGACCTAGAAGCTCTAGGAATCGTCTTCAAAGATACAGATAGCGCATTAAAAGAGAACGAAGATATTTTCCGTGAGCATTTCGGAAAAGTAATCCCACCAACAGACAACAAATTCTCTGCATTAAACTCTGCAGTTTGGTCTGGTGGATCATTCATCTACGTTCCAAAAGGTATTAAGGTGGATACACCACTTCAAGCGTATTTCCGTATTAACTCTGAAAATATGGGACAATTCGAGCGTACGCTTATCATCGTAGATGAAGGCGCACACGTACACTACGTAGAAGGTTGTACAGCACCTGTTTACACGACTAACTCACTTCACAGTGCGGTAGTAGAAATCATCATTAAGAAAGATGCATATTGCCGTTATACAACAATCCAAAACTGGGCGAACAACGTATACAACCTAGTTACAAAACGTGCGGTTTGTGAAGAAAACGCAACGATGGAATGGATTGACGGTAACATCGGATCTAAATTAACGATGAAGTACCCAGCAGTTATCTTAAAAGGCGAAGGCGCTCGTGGTTTAACATTATCTATCGCGATTGCTGGTAAAGGCCAACACCAAGATGCTGGTGCGAAAATGATTCACTTAGCACCAAACACGTCTTCAACAATCGTTTCTAAATCGATTGCGAAGCATGGTGGTAAAGTAACTTACCGTGGTATCGTACACTTCGGACCAAAAGCGAAAAACTCTCGCTCTAACATCGAGTGTGACACGTTAATCATGGATAACCAATCTACATCTGATACAATTCCTTATAACGAAATCAAAAACGATTACGTTTCACTTGAGCACGAAGCGAAAGTATCGAAAGTATCAGAAGAACAATTATTCTACCTAATGAGCCGCGGTATTTCTGAGCAAGAAGCTACAGAAATGATCGTAATGGGCTTCATCGAGCCATTCACTCGCGAACTTCCAATGGAATACGCAGTTGAAATGAACCGCCTAATCAAGTTTGAGATGGAAGGTTCTATTGGTTAATAGATAAAGTAGAAGCGCCCTGCTATGCAGGGCGCTTTTTTATGTTGTGCTTAGTTGGATTCAGTTTATAGGTCAGGTTGGGATACCCAGGTGGGTGTTCATTTAAATATATCAACGATTATTTTAATATATCGACTTATCAACAAATTACGACAGGAAGAACAACACGTATACCCCGGACCTAAATCGTATCCACCTTATCCACAGAATTAACACGGTCCCAAATATACTTCATCCCAACAAAAGAACCATATCCAATTACAGCACCTAACATATTCAATATGATGTCATCAATATCGAAAACACCAGTAAAAGTAAGGAGTTGTAACGATTCAATTAATAAAATAGACTTAATGAAAATTTTTGATGCCATTTTTACATTGTTTATTTGTTTAAATAATAACGGCAGAAGGAATCCGAGTGGGATAAATATGATGACGTTCCCTAATGTGTTCATAAGTACGATTTCTATATTATAAGGATCTAGTAAATGAGTAGGATCGAATCCACTTAAATAGTTGATTGTACTTCTGAAAGGAACTAAGTTTATTAACCCACCGTGTATAGAATGCCAGTCACCTGTTTCAAAGAAGTACTTCAGATTACCAAAGTAAAAAACTGGCCTCCCGAGCAATAGTTTAAATAATAAAACAAATGAATACGGTAAAAATAATCCCCAGCCAATCCACTGTACATATTTTTGCGTAGAAGATTGCATCGCTTTTTCAATTTCAGTTCCTAAAGTAGAGGCTTCTCCGAAGGTTTGAATGGCTAATGTAGTAGCTTCTTCTTCGGATTTTCCTTGATCGAGAAATTCTTGTTTTAAACTTGTAAGATGATCGTAAATTTCGAAGTATAGTTCGTCTTTATCAGATTGCGCTAGGTTTGTTTTTTGAACGATACTCTTTATGTATTTTTCAATCGTCATTAATTTAAAGCTCCTTTCTGACAAGTTTTAATAAGAGCTGTAACTGAATTCCACGCTGTTAGTTTTTCTTCTAAAAATTTTTTTCCGCTCGTAGTAATGCAATAAAACTTTCGTTTCATACCAGTTTCAGATTCACCCCAGTAGGAATTGATTAAATCCTTTTGTTCCAAGCGTTTGAGTGCTGGATAGAGTGTACCTTGGCTCATCGTGTATAGATCATTGCTGTTTTCTTTTAGCTTTTGAATAATTTCATATCCGTACGTATCGTGCTGTTTAATGATGGAGAGAAGTAAAATATCAATACTTCCTTTTAATATCTCTTTATCCATTTTATGGTTCACCACCTTATGATGAGATTGTAACACGACATATGTCGTGTTACAAGGTATAAGTGTAGGGTGATACCCCGTCTAGTATCCATTTAAATATATCAACGATTTTTCAAATATATCGATCACAACTCGGAATATATCGGCGATTGTTTCAATATATCAACGATTCGACAAGGAATATCGACTTATCCACAAAGTAAGACAAAAGAAATTCTTCATATACCCCGCAACATTTTATATGAAAAGAGAACGACTAGCAGTAAGGAAAAGATACTGACAAATCTCCTGGATAATCCAATCGAACTCGAACCTGTCGACCACTTTGTTAAACTTTTTGACAAATCCCCCTCCCCGAATCCCAACCTAACTCCACCACCAAAAATCCTTCCACACAATAAAAAAGTTTTCCTATCAAAAAGGGCAATCTTTTGCTTTTTCTCACAATGCGAGTACAATGTAAAATAGCAAGAAAAGACGAAAAGTATTTACAGGATTATTGCGTACGCATAGCGTAAATGGCAGTAAGGAACTGAGAGGAGGTTTTTTCTCTGAATATAAATAAAGAAACAATCATCCACCTTTATCATACAAACGATATACATAGTCATTTTGAAAATTGGCCGCAAATTTCTCGGTTTGTACAGGGAGAGAAAAGGCGAAGACAGGAAGCTGGAGAGACCGTTTTGACGGTTGATATCGGAGATCATGTGGATCGTTTTCATAGTATTTCGGAAGCGACGAATGGACTTGGTAATACGAAGCTTTTGAATGAGGCGTTATATGATTATGTAACGATCGGAAATAATGAAGGAATTACGTTAGCGAAGGAGCATTTGAATCGTCTATATGATGATGCTGGATTTGAGGTGCTCGTCGCGAATTTATTTGAAAAAGAAGGTGTACGTCCGGAGTGGGCAAAGCCTTATAAATTACATACAACGACAGATGGGATTACGATTGCTTTTATCGGATTAACGGTTGCATATCCAGAGTTTTATCATATGCTAGATTGGCATATTGAAGATCCGCTTATCCATTTAGAGTCTATTTTAGAAGAAGTGCGAGATGAGGCTCATATTACAGTTGTCCTTTCTCATCTTGGAAAAAGCATGGATGAGTATATGGCGGAGCATTATGATATAGATGTTATTTTAGGTGCACATACGCATCATTTATTTGAGCGTGGTGTTCTTATGAATAATACTTTACTTTGTTGTTGTGAAAAGTGGGGACGTTACGTTGGGCACGTTCAGCTTACTGTGGATAGAGAGACGAAGAAGCTGTTGAAAAAAGACGGTAGAGCGATTAAGACAGAACGTTTAGGTGCTTATAGCAAACCGTTATCCACAATTGAATTGCTGCAGGAAGAAAGTAAACAGATTATGGCCGAGCCTGTCGTTCATTTAAAGGAAGCATTACCGGTCGATTGGTTTCAGGAGACATCATTTTCGCACATGTTAGCAAGTGCGCTGAAAACGTGGTGTGGTGCAGAGATTGGCATGGTGAACGCTGGTGTGCTATTAGAGGGATTAAATGAAGGTGTTGTGACGCGCGGAGATATTCACAGAATTTGTCCACATCCCATTAATCCATGTTTATTAAAAGTACCGGGAAAAACGTTAAGAGAAGTTATTTTGAAAGCGCGCCGCCCGAATATGGAGAACCTTGAGGTAAAAGGATTTGGATTTCGCGGGACAGTGATGGGGAAAATGATTTACGCTGGTGTAGAAGTTATTCCAGATACGATTCCTGGGAATAAAATTTTACTCGAAGATGTATTGATTAACGGGGAATCGCTGGAATTAGATCGTATATATACAGTAGGAACGATTGATATGTTTACATTCGGCTACTTATACCCAGAGCTATCCACACTTTCTGACAAACAATATTATATGCCGGAACTACTTAGAGATGTGTTAACAGACGTGTTGATAACTCATACATCTTCCGTCAAACTATAGGCTAGTTAACTTGTAACACTCATTTTTCTCTTGTCATACAGATAAGAAAGAGAGGAGTGTGAACTATGGTTAATGTGGAGCCAATTATAATCGATAATTATACGTTTATTGCGGTTAGCGTCAAACTTCCAAAGACAAATTTGCTAGCTGTAATGAGCGATAAAGGATATATTATGTGCGGGGCATTAGATGTAGGTCTTTTAAATGAAAAGTTAGGTGATCGAGGTATTATTGCTGGCCGCGCGGTTGGTGTAAGAACGATTGAACAACTTCTTGAAGCACCGCTAGAATCAGTAACGATTGAAGCCGAAGCTTTAGGTATTACGGCTGGCACAATCGGAAAAGAAGCATTATTAAAAATGAGATAAGCATATATCGTCCCTCCTTCTTGCATAGAAATGATATAAGAAGGAGGTTTTTTTATGAGTATATTTCGTTCGAAAAATTCGCGGTTTCGAAGGGGGCCTATTTCCTTTCGGTACATACTGCTTATGTCGTTTATTCTTTTTGTTATATTACTCGTGCAAGGATTATGGATTGTGAATAGTAGCATTCAGCCGACGTTACTTAAATATGGGGAAGTAGAGACGCATAAAATGGCGACAGCGATTATGACGAAGGCGGTAAAAGATAGAATGAATGAAGGATTCGATGTGGATTCATTAATGAAAGTACAAAATGATAAAAACGGGAAAGTATCCACAATTAATTTAAATACGAAGCAAGTAAATGAAATCATAACATCAACGACCACATACATAGAAAAATATTTACAGCAAGTAGAGCAAGGTGATTTGAAGGGACTAGGTATTTCTGAAAAAAATGGGGCAACGATGGCAGTTCCTTTTGGTCGCATAACGGATAATGCGCTTCTTGGAAATATAGGACCCGATATTCCAATTGATTTCACGACGATTGGTCATGTGAATACGGATATTAAACAAAAAATTGAGCCGCACGGAATCAATACGACAGCGATTCAAATTATTATGGAGATGGAAGTAACGTTGCAAGTGATTATTCCATTTCATACGAAAGAAATAAAAGTAAAACAAGATGTTCCGATTGCAACGCGCATTGTTCAAGGGGAAGTGCCTACTTATTATGGAAGCGGGAGTGTTGTTGTACCTGATAAAAAGAAAACGGATAGTTAGCCAAATTTAAAAAATAACCGTAGCATATTGCTACGGTTATCGTTTTGTATTCGCGCGTTCTTTTCGCTCCCAAAGACTTAAATGCATGTATGGATCGAAAGCCCATTCTGTATAGCCATTGTCTTTATACATGCCGAAATGTAAGTGAGGAGGGAATTTTCCCGCTGTGCCGGGAGGGCCGTAACCGGTGCTACCAACAAATCCAATTACTTTTCCTGGTTCGACAATTTGTCCAAGCTGTATTTCTTTTGAGAATCCGCCTAAATGAGCGTAATAATGGTAATTATTATGAAGGTCACGAATACCGATGCGCCATCCGCCAAGGCGGTTCCAGCCCTTTGTTTCAATAATGCCATAGCAAGTGGACCTTACTGGTACGCCATAGCCTGCAAAAATATCGGTTCCTTCATGAACTCTTCTTCCCCCAAAACTTCTTCCAGCGCCAAAGGTACTACGGTAGCTATGGTCGCTACGAATTGGAAGTGGGAAAGCATTTCCTTCTAAATTAATACGTCCATAATGTTTATAAATTTGGGCGTATTCGGTAATTAATTCAACTGTTTTCGCACGTCTATAATATTCCCAAAGCATAATGTGAACACGGTCTTCGGACGTTCCTTGTTTTTTTAAAATCGTTGCTGCTGTATGCAAAAGATCACGGTCGTTATTTGCATTTGCAAATCCATCTTTGTCACCATCTAAACCTAACCCGCCAAATAAAGAAATTGTATGGGGGAGAGTGTCGTTACCATTAACGGGTCCAGCCCATATTTCTGGTTTGAAATAAAGGGAAATGATGGCATCTGGTTTTTTCGGAATATCTTTTCTTACGCTCCGTATATTTCTTTCATATTGATCCATTGCAGCTAAGTAATACCACGGAATGCCTGAAGATTGCTCGGTTTCTTTATATAGTGCCATGCGCTTTTCGTATATGCTTTGCTGATTATCTTCACCGTAAGCGATGTTTTGGTGGAGAAGAAAGCAAATTGAAAGCAAAAGAGAAATTTTTCGAAGCATGAAATAGACTCCTTTCACAACATCACTCTTTTTAGTGTGGGATATACGGAGTATTTCATTATAGGGAACGATTGGAAAAAATCTTAGAATCTTCATTTGAGCAAATCGCTTTCATACGTTAGAATAGATATGTTACATTGAAAGAAGCGAACACGGTAAACTATTTCATATTGTGCGGAGTTGATAACCATGACAAAACAAACAGAATATAAGCGCAAGCCCGAATGGTTGAAAATTAAGTTAAACACGAATGAAAACTATACAGGCTTAAAGAAAATGATGCGTTCTAAGAATCTTCATACAGTTTGTGAAGAAGCGAAATGTCCGAATATTCATGAATGCTGGGCTGTAAGAAAAACAGCAACATTTATGATTTTAGGTGCGGTTTGTACACGTGCTTGTCGTTTTTGTGCGGTTAAAACAGGCTTACCAACTGAGCTTGATTTACAAGAGCCAGAACGCGTAGCAGATTCTGTAGTACAAATGGGCTTAAAGCACGTTGTTATAACAGCGGTTGCACGTGATGATTTAAAAGACGGCGGAGCAGCTGTTTTTGCTGAAACAGTACGCGCTGTACGTCGTAAAAATCCATTTACGTCAATCGAAGTATTACCATCTGATATGGGTGGAGTAGAAGAAAACTTAAAAATGTTAATGGATGCAAAACCAGATATTTTAAACCATAACATTGAAACAGTACGTCGATTATCTAACCGAGTTCGCGCTAGAGCAAAATATGACCGTTCATTAGAGTTTTTACGTCGAGCGAAAGAAATGCAGCCTGATATTCCAACTAAATCGAGCATTATGGTGGGCTTAGGTGAAACGAGAGAAGATTTAATTGAAGCAATGGATGACTTACGTGCAAACAATGTGGATATTTTAACTCTTGGACAATACCTACAACCATCTAAGAAGCATTTACCAGTTCTTAAATATTACCCACCAGCAGAATTTGCAGAGCTTAAAGAAATTGCACTTAGCAAAGGCTTTAGCCACTGTGAAGCTGGTCCACTTGTGCGTTCTTCTTATCATGCGGACGAGCAAGTTCGTTCTGCAAAAGAAAAAACAGCAGAAGCAAAATAATAAAAAACTCCTTTTTAGTTTAAAACTAGGAAGGAGTTTTTTATTTTAAAAATGATAAAAGGGGGTATGAGGGTGAAAGCTTTTATCTTCTTAACGATAGCGATTGTAAGTGAAGTATTCGGGACATCAATGTTAAAGGTATCGAATGGATTCACAAAATTGTTACCGAGTATAGGTGTAGTGATTGGATTCGCTTCAGCATTTTTCTTCCTATCTAAATCATTGCAACATATGCAACTTAGTACGGCATATGCGATATGGGCAGGAGTAGGAACTGCTTTAACAGCACTCATTGGTGTATTTGTTTGGAAAAATGCTTTTACGTGGCAAACTGCCTCGGGATTAGTACTTATTATAGGCGGAGTTGTTGTATTGAATTTGTCAGGTTCTGGCGCTCACTAAAAAGAGAGCTATTATAAGCTCTCTTGTTTCTTATATTCTAAAACAGTATTCGGGCATGTTAATAAGATTTTCTTTAATTCCTCTGTGGATAATTCAATTGTAAATTCAGGTACACCAGGTGTAATTAAAATTTTTTCGTAAGTATAAATCGTACGATCCACAATAATCGTTACATGTTGTGAATAACCGAAAGGAGCGACACATCCTGGTGTACAGCCTGTTTCTTCTCTTAGCTCAACGGGAGAACAGAGAGATAAGCTTTCTCCTGTTATTTCTTTCATCTCTCCTCGGTTGAGTCTTGTGCCCTCTAGCGTAAAAAATACGTAATAATCTCCAGACTTTGATTTTAAAAATAAGCTTTTACTTGGAGTGCCGTGTAAGCCAAGCCTTTCACGTACGATACGATCTGTTTCATAATCGAGTACTGGTTCGTGTTCAAACTTTTCGTAAGAAGCATTTGTTTTATGTAGTAAAGCAAGTACATCTTCGTACATATGGAGTGATACCCCTTTCTATTGTTAGTACAGTTTCTTCTCGTGGCGTCAACTGAATGTGTTGGAAAGAGATATTACTCGGACGGTGCTTCCCATAATCGTTTTAGGACACATTGTTCATCGATTGTAATTTCGTAAATATCAGGATTCGTTAGAGCTCTCCATTCATTAAAACCAATCGTATGATCAAAGTGCTTTAAAATGAGCGTAAGTAAGTTTCCATGTGTAACGAGTAGTGTTGTAGTATGGTTTGATTTTAAAACGTCTTGGATAAGCGATATAGCACGGTCCGTTGCTTGTTTTGTCGACTCTCCGCCTGAAAAGGCAATATCTATATTTGTAAAAGTAGATTCTAGTTTTTGCATCCAATCGTCCATTGGAACGTCGCTTAATATGCGTTCAGCTAATCTTTCATCTTCTTGGATAGGTGAGTTAGCTTGGAGCGCATAGGGCCGAATAGAATCGATAGCTCGCACAAATGGGCTTGAAATAATATGATCTATTTGTAGTTGGTTTTCTAAGAGGAATGTAGCAAGGATGTTTGCTTGGTTTTTTCCTGCAATCGTTAATTCGGCATCACGTTCTTGGCCAGTTGCTGAACAATGTCGTATTACAATCAATTTCTTCATAATTCATCCCCATCTTTCAAGTTGACGCTATATACTTCGACAAATGTGGAAAAAATTCCTTTTTATCCCGCTTTAATGGGCAGTAAGACCCCCACCTCAAAATGCAGCGAAAGCAAAGAATTTAGGGGGGGTTCGGGCTGCCCATTAAAGTCCGATTGGTGAGGGCTAATAATCAATGGGGGGTGAAGAAAACCCCCATTGATTAAAGTTTCACTTTATTGGAAACGGCATATTGATTTTAATATGTGGAAAAGTAATGTGGATAATGAACATTTGAGGTGCACTTATGAAAAAAATGATATGTATTATATTCAGTCTTTGTTTCTTTCTGCACTTGTCCACAACATATGCAGAATCGAATACGAAATTAAATTATCCAAGCAACCGAAATAAATCGTTTGTGAGTGAAGATGTGTTTTATGAACAGTTAGATAAAAAGGTGTATAAAGAATATAAAAATGCAGCATATAGCATTCGAAAAAAAATCTCATTTAAAGAAGTGCCTGATGAAGAATTTTCTTTCCTACAAAAAACAGCTGTGGGTTGTCGGAGTAGTGTGGTGTTTCAAGATTCTTTTATTCACCCTGATCGCCAAGTTTATTTTTTCGCGTCCTTTTCTCAAAATGAAGCAAACGAATTTCGTAAGTACATTGTTATAGATGCAGAAACGAAGAGGAAGCTGCAAGAGGGAAAAAGCTATCATCATTATGATAATCCATATAAAAAATAACCCACCAACTGGTGGGTTATTTTTATGCCGGCAAACTCATTAATTTCTCTTTCATTTTACGAATAAGAATGACAGCACCAATTGTGAAGAGAAGGGTAATTCCTTCTGCAACAAAGATGTTGATTGTTTTTGTTTGGTAAAGTGCCGCGAAAAAGTCTACAAATGCGTGGAATAATATAGCGTAAACAAGGAAGATATATTTCTTCTGTTTTACTGCGTATAAGACAAGCATCGTAAAGGCAATTTGCAGTACAAGAGCCATAATTCTTTCCAAGCTGCCAAGGAAGTATAAATAAGCAGGTTGTTCTATTAACATATCCTTTATAACATTTAATTGTGGTAGTTTTTCTGCCATTTGAGCGAAGCTACCGTTGTTAATAGCATTTGCGAATATAAGTGTCTGCAATGCGGAGAATCCGCCGACTAAAATGGATTCAATCCCGCCGTGACCTATTCCGTAAGCAAAACCATCTTTATATTCTTGATATTTTTTTAGTAGGAAGAAGAAGGCAACGAAACGTCCTAATTCTTCAAAAATACCAGCGGTTAGTCCGCCATAAAGTGCAAAGACAAATGGATTTTCTAAAATTGGAGCGATTGCCGGATTTCCGCGCATAAATAGGTGGAACGGTGTCTCGAGAATTTGGGTAAATCCAATAAAAATAAGAGCACCAACACCGACTACTTTCCAATTAATATGATATTTTTTACGAAAATAAACAAACGCAATAATAGGTACCAGAATCGAAAGCACAAGTTGAATTGTGATACTGGCAATTACCGTACTTGAAACCATACTTTCACCGCTTTCTAATATATGTACATATCTATTATGCATGAAATATAGTGGAGATGAAACTTTTAACAAAAAATGAATTTACTTATTGACTCTAACGTTGCGTCATACTTTATCGTATGTACTAAGGGGGAGATACACATGACAATGAAGGTAAAAGAAGTAGCTAATTTAGTTGGAATTAGTGTGCGCACACTGCATCATTACGATGAAATCGGGTTGTTAACCCCAGACGAGACGACAGAGTCTGGATATCGTCTGTATTCCAATGAAAATTTAGAGACATTGCAGCAAATTTTATTTTTTAAAGAACTAGGCTTCCCTTTGAAGAAGATTAAAGAAATTATCATGAGTCCATCATTTGACCGCGAAGAGGCATTACAGCTTCATAAGAAAATGCTTATTGAAAAGCGTGCTAGGTTAGATAAAGTGATTGCGACGATTGATAAAACAATTCAACATACAAAAGGAGAGATTGAAATGACGAATAAAGAGAAATTTGAAGGCTTCGATTTCAGCCAGAATCCGTACGAAGAAGAAGCGCGTGAGAGATGGGGAGACGCAGCTGTAGATAAAGCGAATGAATATGCAAAAGGTATGTCAAAAGATAATCAAGAAGAGTTCAATACGATTTACAGAAATTTAGCGGCGCTTAGACACGGCGCACCAGATTCTAAAGAGGCACAGGAAGCAATAGGAGTATGGTACGATTACTTGCAAAACTTCGGAGAATATTCATTAGATGCTTTTAAGGGACTCGGTCAAATGTACGTTGCTGATGAGCGCTTCACGAAAAATATCGATAAGTTTGGCGAAGGATTAGCAAAGTTTATGTGTGATGCGATGGAGGTTTATGCGGATCGTAAGAAATAGTCAAAAATAAAGAAGGTGGAGGTTTTCTCCATCTTCTTTATTTTTTTATCATATCATTTAAAGTCTGATCCCCCGTATTGTTCAAATGAGGATTTTTACTCATTTCCCGTTTTAGCATGTCGAGGCTCTGTGTATATTCTGTATCATTTAAAGCGCCAGATTGAAGTCCTTGAATTTGAGAAATCAACTTTTGGTCTGTTGATACATATGCTTTATAATAGCGAGGGACGATGGACAAAGCAGCTTTATATACTTGATCTGCTACGAGCTTTGGATCTGTTGTGTTTGCACGGTATACAACAAATACTTCATCATCTGTAACGAGCGTAGCAGCGTTTGTAACGTCAGGAAGTTTGACTGTCATGCTTGTAATCATTTCAGCGACTTTCTCACGGTTAATGGCTCCTACTTGTTTGTTAGATACTTCATGTTTTTGTTTAGATGAATAGCCGACCCTTGTAAGTCGTGTATTTGTATTTTCCGTATGATACATGTCGTTTTTATTGGAAACAAGAACACGACTCCCTTCTTCACGTTCCATTTCGGCTTTATTCGTTGATTGACAGCCTGCAAATAAGGAGAGAGTGAGGAGAGAGAGTATAATTTGTTTTTTCACGATGTATCACCTCCTTCTCCATAGCATGCACTAATTTTCAATTTTTTGTATTTGAAATTGTTGGTTGGTATGCTTTGTGATACGATAAAAAGAAGAATGCTTAGAGAGGAAGTTAATGATGGAGCAAAAGCAAGAGCAAGAGATGCATGCTACGGTGAGCATTAATAATGTTCAGTACGAAGTAATTAAAAACTTTCGTGATGGTTTTAGTGAAGAAGCATTTAAAGAGCGTTATGCAGAAATTTTAAATAAATATGATTACATCGTTGGGGACTGGGGTTATGAGCAACTTAGATTGCGCGGTTTCTTTGATGATAGTAATCAACGTTCGACATATGATACGAAAATTAGTACTTTATCAGAGTATTTATACGAGTACTGTAACTTCGGTTGTGCACACTTCGTATTACGAAAAATGAAGAAATAAAAAAATCCTCTTACGATTGTAAGAGGATTTTTTACTTGCTTACAAACAAATTGAAATAGAATCGCCTTCAGAAAGTAGTGCGTTTGGTTTCATGTGTTGCCCGTTCAATTGAATATCCCCATTTTTAATTTTATCCACAATGCGTGTACGGCTCCAGTCGGAAATATATGTGGATAAGGCTTTATCGATTCGGTGTGAACCGAAAACGATATCTAATACGATCGTGATTTCGGTTATGTCGTTTTCCTTATGTTGCGTAATGGAAATGGTAGTAGTTGTTTCTGTTTGATCCTGCTGGGTCATATCGATTGTTTCAACGTGATCAGTAAATGATTTATAAATACGAAGTTTTTGATTCCACGTATGATCTTTCGGACATTTATAAATGGCAAAGCGGTATATGTTTTTTCCATTGGCATTATGCCTACGAATATTCGTGTCAGTAAATAGGGTAGTGCGTCTGCAATTTTTACAATACTTTTCAATTGTATTTTGCTCATTTTCATATAAACTCCAAGAAAGTTGTACTTTCTGCATTTTTCTTCACCTCTTATAGTAGTGGCAAAGAAACGTAATACAGCTATTTGGATGTCTTGTAGTATGAAGACATGGGAAAAAGACAAAAATAAAAGGAGATTCCCTTAGGAACCTCCGTAAACATCATACTACAGATGCGTTACGTTCCTTTGTAATGGGAATGGGCAGACTACTCCCTTGAAAAAGCACGGTGCTTTTTTGAGAGTAATGCTATCCAATTGCTGGTCCATTACAAAGTAAATGTTGGCATACGTAGATAACGTCCTTTCTATCCAAATAGATTTATTCTTAATTATAACATGGTGGTTTGAAAATTCAAAATACTTAAAGTGGGAAAAACACCAGCTAAAATAGCTGGTGCATACGATAAATTATATAAGTTCAAATAAAAATGAGCGTAGTTCTTCTGCAATTTCTTCAGTCATAGAAAATGCATGCTCTAAGTAGCCTGGTTCGTTTAAATCGTCAGGACCGATGATTGCAAATTTATTGCGCTGCATATCAAGGACAATTGTTTTACCGTAATGACGATCGGAGTATAAAAGCGCTAAATCATGACGCTCATTTTCTCCCATAAAGCTAACGAAACGAGTTCTTGTAGCGACTGTATCGTCGTACAGAAAGAAACGTTCTTCCATACACATGGCTCCTTTATTAAATATCTAAGTTTAAGTGTGGTTTATGATCTAAATGGTGATGCGTTTTAATGAATCGTACCGTTCTTGTTTTGTAGCGCATAACGATAGAATATGTTTCAGCTAAATCTCCGCCAAGGAATTTCACACCGTCTAATAACTCACCAGCAGATACACCAGTTGCTGAGAAGATTGCATCATCCCCAGATACTAAGTCATCTAACATAAGAAGTTGACGAGGATCTTCTAATCCCATTTCACGACAACGAGTTTCTTCTTCTTCGTTCATTGGAACTAAGCGAGCTTGCATTTCACCTTCAAGGCATTTTAATGCTGCTGCAGAAATAACACCTTCTGGAGCTCCGCCAATACCTACGAATAAATCAATACCCGTTCCAGGTAGTGCAGTTGCGATTGACGCACCAACATCACCATCACCAAATAATTTCACGCGCGCACCTTTTGCACGAACACGGTCAATAATATCTTGATGACGTTCACGTTCTTGAACGATAACTGTTAGATCGCGAATCTTTTTATTGTTAGCTTCTGCTACAATTTCAATTGTTTTTTCAATTGGATCATCTAAGCTAATTTTACCAGCTGCTTTTGGACCAACCGCGATTTTTTCCATGTACATATCAGGAGCATGAAGAAGGTTTCCTTTATCTGCGATTGCGATAACTGCCATTGCATTTGCAAGACCTTTTGCAACGATGTTTGTACCTTCTAATGGGTCAACGGCGATGTCTACTTCTGGACCGTTACCTGTTCCTAGTTCTTCACCAATATACAACATCGGTGCTTCATCAAGTTCTCCTTCACCAATTACAACTGTACCTGCCATGTTTACTGAATCAAACATATCACGCATTGCTGTAGTTGCTGCATCATCTGCTTCGTTTTTCTTTCCGCGGCCCATCCACTGTGCGGATGCTAATGCTGCTGCTTCTGTTACACGGACAATTTCTAGTGCGAGTTCACGTTCCAAGATTCCATTCCTCCAATTTCAAAAATCATACAAATATAACTATAACAAATAACGGAGAAAAGGTGAATTCGAAAAATTGTCGATTTTTTCAGAAGAAAGCGTTACAATTAAAATGTAAATGCTTTAATTTCCAGGTAGGTGACATTCATGTATTTTGTAGACAGAAAGAAAATAGAACAAATGCTAGTATGTTTAGAACGAGCAACAAGTACATTTCAAGAGAAAAAGATATATGAAACCGAGTTTGAATTTTACGCATTAGAACGCATAGCTCATCTAATTATTGATACTGTATTAGATGTAGGGAATGCGATGATTGATGGATTTATTATGCGCGATCCAGGAAGTTATGAAGATATTATCGACATTTTAATGGACGAGCGAGTGATAAGTGCAGAAGAAGGACAAGGCATGAAAGAAGTGATTCTTCTTCGAAAAATGCTTACGCAAGATTATATTCAAATGAATCATGATGAATTATATAAGACGATTCAAAAACATATTGCAGTGGTAGAGAAATACCCAGCAAATATTCGCAGTTATTTAGAGAAGGAATTAGGACCTGTATCTGCATTTGTACCAGAATAATTATGCTTATAAGATCCCCAAGGTACCTTTTTGGGGATCTTATATTGTATGTGAGAAAGAAAAGGGAGAAGGTTGAAACATGGGGGAAGCACGTACGACGAAAGATGAAATTGTACAATTGTTGAAAGTAAAGGGAGAACACACGGTAGCAGAACTAGCTGACGTTTTAGAGATTACAGAAATGGCGATCCGAAGACATTTAAGTAATCTTGAGAAAGATGGTTTTATTTATTCCAAGATGGTAAGGCAACATGTCGGAAGACCAACTTATTTATATGGATTAAGCGAAAAGGGAGAAGATACATTCCCGAAGGAGTATAAGCAATTTGCTATTGATATGCTAGAAGATTTAGCTCGAATGGGTGATGAAAAAATACTTCGTTACGTTTTAAAAGAGAGAACGAAGCGAATGGAAGAACAGTTGCAAAAGCGAGTGAGTAATCAAAAGAATTTAGCATATAAAGTGCAAGAGATAGCAGCTATGCAAGAGAAAAATGGTTATATGGTTCAAATAAAGAGAGATGGAGAAAACTCTTTCATAATTGAAAAACAAAACTGTCCGCTAAAGGAAATTGCAGAGAGATTCCCACAAGTATGTGAAGATGAAAAAGAGATGTATAATCGTTTATTTGCAGGAGCAGATGTGAAGACGTTAGCAAACATGTGTGAGGGCGATTGTAGTTGTTCTTACCAAGTAAAAGAGAAAAAATGAACGTTATGGGGCGCTTTAAGGTAAAGCGTTTTTTTCTTTGGAAAAAGCGGGTAATATAAGAGTGGTATGATAGGTGAGAACGTTAGCATAGAAGGAGAGACATAATCGATGTATAAAGGTTACTTAATTGACTTAGACGGTACGATGTATCGCGGAGAAGAACAAATTGAAGAAGCGAGCGACTTCGTAAAAGCGTTAGGAGAGCGCGGCATTCCTTATTTATTCGTTACGAACAACTCAACGCGTAAACCAGAGCAAGTGGCAGAAAAACTTGTTCGTTTCGATATTCCAGCGGAAGCAGAGCAAGTATTCACAACGAGTATGGCGACTGCGAACTTCATTTATGAACGTAAACAAGACGCAACTGTATATATGATTGGTGAAGAGGGCTTACATGATGCGCTTGTGGAAAAAGGATTTGAACTTGTGGATGAAAATCCTGATTTCGTTGTTGTTGGTTTAGATCGTGACATCACATATGAAAAATTAGCAAAAGCTTGTCTTGCTGTACGTAACGGCGCAACATTTATTTCTACAAATGGAGACATTGCCATTCCGACTGAGCGCGGATTATTACCAGGTAACGGTTCATTAACATCAGTTGTAGCAGTATCAACAGGTGTGGATCCAATCTTTATCGGAAAACCAGAATCAATCATTATGGAACAAGCGTTAAAAGTGCTTGGGATAGGAAAAGATGAAGCATTAATGGTTGGGGATAACTACGATACAGACATTTTAGCGGGAGTAAATGCTGGTATGCATACGCTTCTTGTCCACACTGGAGTCACAACTGTGGAGAAGTTAACAGAATATGAAGTACAACCAACGCAAGTTGTGCATAACTTGACGGAGTGGATTGAGAAGATGTAATGGAATGCAGGTAACCGGAATAGGTTACCTGTTTTTTTATGCATAATTGCATATTCGCTGTTGTTATATAAAATGTAAAATTTATATGTAATGATACAAGGGGGAATCAGAGTGTACTGGATGTCATGTATTATGTTTGTTTTTACATTATGTGTTTTGTTTTTTGTTCTATGGAAGATATATAAAATAAATGAAATGAAAAAAAGCTCAGGAAAACTCATTGCAATGTATCCTCGGGTGAAAAGACGTTGGATTGCATTACTTGGACCAGCATATTTCATTGGACAATGTATGTATATATATGCTCAGTACGTAAGTGGCGATATTGATACAGTTGAACAGTTCCTCATTCAGCTAGGTATTCATGCTGTAGCAAGTTGTTTTATGACTTTAATAGCTATCCATCTTATTAAAAGTGTACAAATATATGAAAAAGGTGTAGTAGACGGATTAAACTTTTATTCATACGAAGAATTAAAAGGCTATAAAACATCAACATGGGAAAATCCAAAAGAAAATATATTTTTATATCGCGGGCGAGAAAAAATGAATGACAATGTAAATTTACTTATTAGACAGGAAGATATGAATGAATTAGAAAGCATTCTTCAAAGATATATTCCGAAATTAATGATGAAATAAAAAAACTCCGGTTTTAACAACCGGAGTTTTTTTATTAGAATGCACGATTCACAACATCTTTAACTTCTTCAAGATATTGCTTACGCACATTATCATCCACAGAAGGGACACTCGTATAGAATGTATGCTCAATTGTTTCAATGCCTGTAAATTCAAAAATACCAACATCTGCTGTTTTCTTCATTGCTTCAAACATACCGCCTGCTGTGTATGCCTCTTTCGTATTTCCCATTGTAGATAATAATAAGCCTTTTTTACCGCTTAATAACTTTTCAATACCATTTTCACCGTAAGCATAAGCGAAGCCGTGGCTAAATACACGGTCAACGTATCCTTTTAAAATAGCAGGAAGTCCCGCCCACCAAACTGGATAAATGAATGTAATGCTATCAGCCCAAGAGATATGCTCTTGCTCTTCTTTTATATCTTCTGGTGTGTTTCCTTGAGAAAATGAGATGAAATCGGAAGCGCCTAATACGGGATTGAAGTTTAATTCGTATAGGTCGCGAACGCGTACTTCATGACCTTTTTCTTCTAATTCACTTTTTACCGTTTCTAAAATCGCATGGTTGAAGCTTGCTTTATTTGGGTGTGCATAAACGATTACATGTTTCATTGTTCTTCCTCCTATTTGTGGATATGTGAATAGTTTTTTTATTTATCCCGCTTTAATGGGCAGTAAGACCCCCACCTCCAAATTCAGCGAAAGCAAAGAAGTTAGGCGGGGGTCGGGCTGCCCATAAAAGTCCGATTGGTGAGGGCTAATAATCAGTGGGGGATGAAGAACCCCCCACTGATTAAAGTTTCACTTTATGTAACTATTACGGTTACTTCTTTTGTGGGAGTCAACTTTTCTGACGTGAGAAATAAAGTGAAAATGTAATTGGCTAATATGGGATACATGTTAGTATGTGACAAAAAAATACAAAAAAGTAGGGATTTTGCATTCCGAATAGAATATATAGATTGGTAAATAGAGAGAGAAGGGGATATGAGGATGAATATTATTGAAATTGAAAGGTTAGAAAAATCGTTTGATATTGGGGATAGTAAAGTAAAAATATTAAAAGGCATTAATCTTCAAATTCAAAAAGGAGATTTTGTTTGTATTATGGGGGCAAGTGGTTCAGGGAAAACGACTTTATTGCAGCTATTAGGTGGATTAGATATTCCATCGGTAGGTAGTATTCGAGTTGATGGTACAGAGATTTCAACATTAAAAGAAAAAGAGCTCGCTTTATTTAGAAGGCATAAAATCGGTTTTATTTTTCAGCAGTTTAATTTGATTCCAGTGTTTAGTGCGGAGGAGAATGTAGGATTACCGTTACTGTTAGATAATGTCTCGCAAAAGAAGGCAACGGTGACAGCAACGCGATTATTAGAACTTGTCGGATTGAAGGGAAAAGAAAAACATTTACCAGCACAGTTATCAGGTGGGCAACAGCAAAGGGTTGCGATCGCAAGAGCTTTTGCAAATGAGCCGGCTATTATATTAGCTGATGAACCAACAGGGGCATTAGATTCAGAAAATAGCAAAAATATAATTGCGGCACTTCGCAATGCATGTGATGAGTTAGGACAAACAGCTGTCATTGTAACACACGATCCGTTCGTAGCGGCCCATGCGGATAAAGTTGTTTTCTTATTAGATGGTGAAGTGATTCATGAACATGCTGAAAGTAAAGGGTGGAAGTTTCGAAATATCCCGCAACAAGTTACTCACATTCAAGAGATTATGAATCGTCACTTTAAAGTAGGGGGTAAAGGTGATGCGATGGGTAATTAAGTATGCAGTAAAATCGATGAAACAAAATTGGCTGCGAAATATGTTGATTGCTCTCGGTGCAGCTTTAGGTGTTATGTTAGCGACGATGTTATTACTAGGCAATCAATCTGTAGAGAAAAGTGTGAAAGAACAAGTAGTAAGCCGGTATGGAGATTATAATTTGCAATTTGGTTATATAAAAAATGATATGTATTTAAATAATGAAAGTTTAAAAGGAATAGATGGCTTAGAAAATGCTGAAAAAATATCAAAAGTACTTATACCATATCCTTTTCCAAATTATAAAGAGTTATCGGGAAAACCGTCCTATTGGGGTGTGGAGCAAGATTCTCCAGAAATGCACTCTTATAAAATATTAGAAGGACGATATCCGAAAGAAGGTGCTGAAGTAGCGCTGACAAAAGGATATACAGACCGTGAAAATATACGGTTAGGAGATACGATTCAGTTGCCATTTCCCCAGCATGGAGAAAAGAATGTGAAAGTCGTCGGGATTTTAAATCCGCCGTTAATGGCAGCAATGGGGCATAGTGCGTATTTTCCAATTCATTGGCTTCAAAAAGAATTAAATCTACCAAATCAATTTAACCTCGTTCAAGTTAAAACAGCCGATGTAAATGTGAAAAGAGCAATTGCTCTTGATGTAAATAAGAAGATAGAAAATATAAAGGTGGATCAACGTACTTATGTTGATAAGGCGTTTGAACGACTAAATGTAATGAAGCCGTTAATTTTTAGTTTAGGTGGTATTGCTTTATTTGTTGTAGCTCTTTTAATAATGGGAAGTTTCTTCTTATCTGTTAGAAGTCGATTTAAGCAGTGGGCATTATTACGTGCACTCGGTAGTAACCCAAATCAAATTATAGTAGTCGTTTTATTAGAGGCCTTATGTATCGGAGCAATCGGATCGCTAGCAGGGGTGATTCTTGGGGCAGGTACGCAAACAATCGCAGCATCATTCATTAACAAATGGGTGAATATTGAGGGAGCAGGGAAAGCATCATTCTCAATTTCAGGTGAGATTTTACTCATTACTTTTTTATTGGGGATTGTCATGTCTATCATAGGGGCCATTATACCAGCTTTCATGGTGAGAAAGATTCCACCAGTTCAAGCACTTCGCCCAGGCCTTCCTAGTAATGAGAAAAAAGAAAAGAGATGGAGTGCTTTTAGCCTTAGCATTTTAATTATTGGTACTGCTATTGGACTGGCAGGTAACGTATTAGAGCAGTATATCGGTTTTAATCCAAGTGCGATAGGAGCGCTGTTATTTGCAGTTGGTTTGTTATTTGCAATTCCGTTCTTTATTCGTGTGATAGCACCAGTGATTGCAAAACCGTTTCAAATGATATTACGAATTGAAACGACGATTAGTAGCCGGAATGTAATTCGTTATCGGAATAAGGCAGCTGTGTCGGTTGCTATACTAGCATTTGGTTTTATGTTAGCGCTTGTTGGAACGATGTATGTAAATTCTATGTATGAAGGTATGAAAAAAGGATTACAAAAACATTTACCAGCGGACTTAGTAATAAGAATTCCGGTAGAGTCGCAAGGAATAGAAACATTACCGTTTAGTTGGATGGAGAAGGTTAGAAAAATTGATGGTGTGGAATCGAGTGTTGGGAATGCTACTGACTTTACAGCAAAGCTTGTGAATTATGACTTTAAAAAAGCGAATCAAGAATGGTATGAATTTGCGAAAAAAAACAATTTGAACTACGATTCAATGGAAGTTGTAGGTAACGATATTGTAGCGTACCAGAAAGTAACAAAGGCGAAAGTGATTGCAGGGCAAACCTTAAATAAGCCATTACAAGATGGTGAGGGAGTCATTACGAAGGAAGTGGCTAAAAATTTAGGACTTCAGTTGCATGATACGATTGACGTACAAGGAAAAGGGAAAGAAAAACAAACGATTAAAGTCGTTTCGATTATTGAGCAAGGATTAAGGTTAAGAGGATTAGATGTTTTTGTAAATGAACAATGGGCTCGCGATAAGTTTCACGTACAAGGATATGAAGCGATTCAAATTATGACAAATTCAAATCAATCATTTGAAGCGATTAAGAAGCAAGTAAAAGAAATTACAAATAATAAAGAGAATGTAGAAGTTATAAACAGTTATGATTTATTGAAAGAACAAGAGCAGTTATTATCGCAAATGATGATGTTAATTCGCTTGTTAGTTGTAATTGTTTTCATTATTTCTGGTATAGGATTAATGAATGCGATAGTCGCAAGCTTGCATGAAAGACGTGCTGAAATTAGTATGATTCGTGCGGTAGGAGCTATTCCGAAGCAAATGAGACGGATCGTTTTATTAGAGGGAACTTTACTTGGAGCGATAGCTGGTTGTATTGGCATTTTTGGCGGGATTTTGTTTAGCTATATTGTGTTATCAAGTCTAGAGCTAACAGTTATTATCATTCCGTATAATCAAGTCTTCATATTGGCTCTAGCTAGTTTGATGCTTGGCGCAGGGGCAGCATTGATTGCTTCCTTACAATTAAGAAAGTTTAAATTAAGTGATACTTTAAAGGAGTTATCAGCATAAAAGATTGCTATACCCCGCTCATACAAAGTACAAAGAAGACAAATAAAATGATGACAATACCAATGCCGAAGTTAAATACGAGAGTACTATCCATACTATGTAACCTCCTTATTTGAAAGTAAAAAGCACTCTAGCCAAGAGTGCTTTTTTATTTTGAGTCTACGTTACAACTTTTAGAAAGGGATATATGCATGTAAAGAGTTACATTATTTTATGTGTTTATGCTTTGAAATGAGTAAGTCCTTGTGGGATATAAAAAAAAGACACTCTTTTGAGTGTCTTTAACGATGACAAAATGTGCCAATTGCTTGAGTTTGATAAGGCGCTAATATCCGTTTTAACGCCTTTTCTTTGATCAAGAAGTGTAGCAACAGCGATTCAAATAAAATTGTACCATTTGTTTCATAGGTGTACGTATGCAATTATGCATATTCCAATTAGAGGGAAATGAGGCACGAAAAATGAATGAGTATATATAGAATATTTGATTAGGGGAGAGAAGGATGGATATACATAAGTTAACGGTAGCAGAAGCAAATGAGATAAATACGTGGATGTATGAGAAACCTTATGATTTGTATAGTTTTTCAGGAGAGGAAGAAGCAATAGAAGAATTATTAGATGGAACATATTATGGCTGTTGTGACGATAATAGGGAGTTTATCGGCTATTTTTGTTTTGGGGAAAATGCACAAGTACCAGGGGGAAGAGATGCTCATTTATATGGTGGAGAAGATGTAATTGATATTGGGCTTGGCATGAAGCCGGCGTTAACAGGGAAAGGGCTAGGGAAAATGTTTTTTCAAGCTGGGATAGCTTTTGCTGTTAAAGAATTTAAGCCGAAAACATTTCGACTTAGCGTAGCGACATTTAATACAAGAGCGATTACGCTATATGAAAATATAGGTTTTCAGCAAGGTTCTATTTTTTTGAGCCGGGGAAGAGAATTCATGCTCATGGAATACGAAAGACCGTCAGTATGAAACTGACGGTCTTTCATGTTTTATCCCGCTTTAATGGGCAGTAAGACCCCCACCTCAAAATTCAGCGAAAGCAAAGAAGTGAGGTGGGGGTCGGGCTGCCCATTAAAGTCCGATTGGTGAGGGCTAATAATCAGTGGGGGATGAAGAAAACCCCCCACTGATTAAAGTTTCACTTTATTATTCCGAATGCTCAGCTCTATGCGCTAAGCGGCTTGAAGCAGCGGCAGCAATTCCGCCAACGATATCATCAAGGAATGTATGCACCTTTCCAGATGATTTATCATTTAAGAATTCTAAAATACCAGGTTTTAATTTATCGATATATCCAAAGTTCGTGAAACCGATAGAGCCGTACACATTAACGATAGAAAGTGCGATCACTTCATCAATTCCGTATAAGCCTTCATCACGCTTTACGATATCTTGTAACGGCTCACTTAACATTCCTTTTTCAGCAAGAACATCGAGTTCGATACCAGTAATCAGTGCGTTTTGTACTTCACGTTTTGATAATACACGCTCAACGTTATAACGGCATTCTGACATCTCTAAATTTGGATGATATTTTTTTTGAAGAAAATGAACAAGCTCAGCAATATCGTCAATTGTTACACCACGTTCTTGTAATAGTTGTAATGCTCTTTCTTGTAGTTGATTTGATTCTTTCATGTTTATCACCTTTTTTTCTTTTTAGTATTTGTATACGTTTCGTTGCTTTATCATGTGCATAGGAATGAAAGGCGAGCACAAGCTCATATATATAAAGAAAAACCATAGGTGGCGACTGCGATGATTCATCATATTTATGAGCATTATCACATGCATGTTAAAGAATTAATCCCCCTTGGCCCCTATAAAAGCTTTTGGATTCGCAACAAAATTTATGTACTTGTTCCAATTGGAGAAATGGAGGAAGAAGTACTTGTAGAGATGAAAAAGCTCAGTGACTATATGAACCAGCAAGGGGATATAACTGTAGCGACTTTCGTTCCGACTATACACGGCTACTATGTATGTGAGATAGAAGAACAAAATTACTGCTTATTAAAAGGTATGCGTGCGTTAGAACGACATGCTACATCATTAGGAAGTGAGCTTTCTATATTCCATAAACGAGGTGCATTCTTTCCGGAAGAAATCGAGCAATTAAGCCGCATAGGCGAATGGAAAGCGTTATGGGAAAAAAGGCTCGATCAATTAGAAAAGTTTTGGCAATCACAAGTGATGAACCACCCTACAGACGTATTCGATCAATTGTTTATTGAATCCTTCCCGTATTACTTAGGAGTTGCAGAAAATGCAATTCAGTATGTTGTCGATACAGAGATGGATGATACACCGCAAATGACTGATGCAGCAACAATTTGCCAAGAACGATTCACACCCTTATTATGGCATCAAACGAAGCGCCTCAAACTTCCTTTTGACTGGGTGTATGATCACCCAACTCGAGATATGGCAGAATTAATTCGCTATATGATGATAGAAAAAAAGAAAGACTGGGAGCAAACAATCGTTCAATTTGTTACAGATTATGAACGGAATTATTCGCTATCTTCGTTTGGTTGGCGCCTATTATTTGCAAGGCTCCTGTTCCCACTTCACTACTTTGAAACAGTCGAACGATATTACCAAACGGGAAACGAAGAACAAAAAAGCATATATAGAGATCGCTTAGAAGCCATTTTACACGATGTGAACCGCTCTGAGCAATTTATGAAGCACTTTTATGGCTCACTTCGTTTACCGGTCGATAAGTTAGGGATTAGGAAATTAGATTGGCTATCTTAAAATATAAAAAAGAGACCGATTGAGGTCTCTTTTTTATATATCACAATTGTATGTAATACATTATGCCCCTACCTGTTGATCTGCACATATATTTAAAATGAATTGATGTTGTTCGATTTTTTCATTTACTTTACTCAATAATTCTTGCTGAATTTCTTTAAATAAAAATTGGTAGCTCGCATTCCACGTTGGTATAACGGATGAAAGATCTAATAAATACTCTTTTTTCTTTTCTAGTTCTTGAATTGTTAAAAAAGTGTTTCCCATTCTTGGCATGTGTCGTCCCCCTATGTTTTTTTCTGTATATGTGTGAACGATTCTATAGTATTAATTATCTCATTTTTTGAGAAGGATTTCCAATTTTGTTTTATGATGTTAAAGGGGAGCTGCTATTTGAATAAAAAAAGAGACCCATTTGGGTCTCTTTCTAGGAAGCGATTCTGAACGAGCCGCTTCCGCTTTTAATTAAAATACTTGTTCTACTTCAATAACGCCTGGTACTTCTTCTAGTAATGCGCGTTCGATACCAGCTTTTAGTGTGATTGTAGAACTTGGGCAGCTTCCGCAAGCACCCATAAGGCGTAATTTTACGATACCTTCTTCAATGTCTACTAATTCAACGTCTCCGCCATCGCGAAGTAAGAATGGACGTAATTTATCTAATACTTCTAGTACTTGTTCTTCCATATGTGGGTTTTCCATTTTTATCGACTCCTTTCATCAGTTTTATTATAATCAAGATAGAGGGGAAAATCTATTTTTTCTCTTCTTGTTTTATTGTCGAAATATTTTATTGTGTTTTTTCAGTATAGGGGTGGGGACTAAGTTTGTAAAATGATGTGCTTATGTACTGAGACATCTGAATATACTGTTGAAACAAGAGGTGGGGGAGAAGAAATGGTTAATGTGCAAGTGTATGGGACGAAAGTAATTTGTGCGAGCTGCGTTGGAATGCCATCTTCAACAGAAACGTTTGAGTGGCTACAAGCGGCGATTGGTCGTAAATATGAAGGACAAGAAAATAAATTTAATTTCGAGTATATTGATTTTCAAGAAGAACAAGAAGATGAAGATAAAAAAGCATTCGCAGAGCGCGTAGTGGAGGAAGATCTATTTTATCCAGTCGTTCTTGTAAATGGAGAAATTGTTGGAGAAGGAAATCCTCGTTTGAAGGATGTTTACGAAGAAATCGAGAAATATTTATAAAGCAGGAAGCCTTTGCGAATTCGCAAAGGCTCTTTTTTATTGGAGGGATAGATGTGGAAAATAGAGTGAGGCATGCTTTACCAACAGAAGTACAACAGTTAATGGAGCGGTACACCGTAGAATTAAAAGAAATCTTTTTGGATGAAAAAATAGTCGGCGTATATATTTATGGTTCCATTGCACTCGGTGCATTTCATGCAGAAACGAGCGATGTTGATTTTGTTACAGTAATAAGTGATTCTGTGAATGAAGCTGAAAAACAGCAACTTGTAGAACTTCATAAGAAACTTAGTGGTAGTACGTTAGGTAAAAGAATGGATGGTATGTATATTCCGCTTGCTGATTTAGGGAAATACAATGATGAAATGAATGAGTACATGTATTGTGCAGATGGTAAGGCAAATATAGGTCATTGGGATATTAATGCGGTCACATGGTGGACATTGAAAAATCAAGGTATTACAGTTGCTGGGAAAGAAGCAGAAGATCTTTCATTTCAAATAGGGTGGGATGATGTAGTCAATACGATGAAATACAACGTAGAACGATACTGGAGTGAAAAAGCGAAGCAGCCATATTTATTTTTCATAGAAGAGTGGGTAGGATCAGCTGTCGTTACGATGGGGCGTATTTTATATACACTAGATCATAAAACAATCATTTCAAAAGATAGAGGATTGCAATACTTGTTAGAACGTTCAGGGGAAGAATGGGAGCTTTTATTAAAAGAAGTAGCGAGAATAAGGCAGAATCCAAAAGAAAAGCGAATGCTCTCAAGGTGGAGAAGGGCAGATATGACGAGGAAGTACTTACTGCATTTAATTGAAATATGTAGAGAGAAATGGTAGGGAAAAACAGACGATACAGTAAATTGTATCGTCTGTTTTTGTGATGTATTTGGTATATAATGGTTTAAAAGGTTTAATTATACTGGAGGGGATAGGGTGAATACAGAATTAGCTACTTATGAAGAAAAGTATGTAGTAATGAGTATGCGCGAAGTAATTAGCATGATAGTAATTATTTTTGGGGTCATGCATGGAATTGGTTTTTTAAACATTATATATGACTCTTCCTTATATCCATGGTATGTAGATCATCTTATTCCGCCTTTAACATGTCTCACTATTATTTTAATATACTCACCAGCAAGAAATTATTGTGTGCAGTTAGTAAAATCAATACAGTTCAATAATTTTAAGCATTATGTAACGATAGTAATGACGATGATCGTACTGCCTATATATCTTGCGGTATTAAATTTAGTTTTACCACATGGGCTTGGTGTGAATGAATCTAATCTAGTAATAGAGCCTACTAAAAGTGAAATCATTTTATATGTAGTTGTACTCACTGTTTTTGCACCGATTTGGGAAGAACTTTTATTTCGGGGGATGTTTTTCACAAAATTATCTCAGCGCTTTTCTACACTTAGTAGTGCCGTTATAAGTGCTTCTATATTTACTTTAGGTCATCCCCTTACGGTAGGTAGTGTTTTATATATTTTTGGTGGCGGTATATGTTTAGCTTATACATATAAGAAAACAAATAACTTACTCGTCCCATGGGGGATTCATTTATTAAATAATGCACTTTTTATATTAGTAAATTTTCAACTGTAAAAAGACGCCTTTTTGAAAAGGGCGTCTTTCGTATTTTGGAGAAATGGATTTATATGTACTGTGTAGAGAAAAGGTAATACGAAATATGGATAGTTTCATGTGAAACATTTTTATTATCAAATATACAAAATGATTAACTTAGTGTATTAAACGTATTATTCATAAGTATTCTAATATATTTAAAAGTAAAATGGAATAATAAATGGATAATTGTCGGAATATATTCGATTTCTGTTTATTTTTATGGAATATATGTACTTTTTGTTAGATTCCTTCTTTTTATTTCTATAAAATACACGTATGTAGATATGAGAAGAGGATGAAGTACGTGAAGGACACTGTTTTACAAGAAACAATTTCTCCGCAACAGTTACATACAGTCGTTCAAAAGAATACGGCGCATTATGACTTTAAGTGGGGAAAAGTAGAAAATCCAGCGCAAGGAAATACGTGGAATTGGGTAGCCTTTTTCTTCCCAACTTTTTGGTTAGCCTATCGTAAAATGTATAAGTTGTTTATTATACTTACTTTATTAGCGGTACCTAGTATCGTTGTAACTCCTTTTATAGATATTCCAGATGGGATTTATTTAACGTTTAGTTTAGTTTAGTTCTTCAATTAGGAATGATGATATTTACTGGATGGCAAGGAAACCGTTTATATTATAAGCACGCTGTTCGTATTTTACATAAGGGAGAAAATATGCCTGATCATGAGAAGGCGTATTACTTACAATCAAAGGGTAGTGCTAGTTTTGCTGGCATGATTGGTTTACAAGTTATAGTGACGATAGTATTTGGTGGAGCTATGTTCGGACTCTCACTTTTACCAACTGAGCCGAATATTAAAAATGTTGTTCGTTCAAGTGGTGAAGGTGTTACTTTAGAGATTATGACAGATAACCCAACTTGGAAGTTTGTGAAGAAAGAAAAAGATTATGATGTAGTAGAGTTTACTGGTTATGATTATACAGAGAAGAAAAATGTGAAAATAAAATTTGCTGTTTATTTTAGTGAAGACTATTTTGAATGGCAAGAAGTATATGAGAATAATAAAAAGTTAAGTAAAGAAGAGTTAGAAGAGTATCAATTTTATATTGAAGAAAATGGTTGGGCGTTCTAGTGAGAACTCATTTATTTTGAAAAGAAGAATCTTGTGAAGGTTCTTCTTTTTTATTGTAAAACACCATACGAATTGAAATTTTGTAAAATACAATAAAAAATGAGAATTCCAGGTAGGCTTGTCAATAACGTAAGACTGTGGCACTATAAAGAAATGCTGTACAAATTTTATTTATCGAGATGTAAACATCAATTTTGATTTTTACGTATAAATAATGAACGGAGGAAATGAATTTATGGCTACTTTACCAAATTGTCCAAAATGTAATTCAGAATATACGTATGAGGATGGCGTTCTTTTCGTATGTCCAGAATGTGCTCATGAGTGGGGCCAAGAAGCAGAAGCTGAAAATAATGATGGTGCAAAAGTTGTAAAAGATGCGAACGGAAACGTTCTTCAAGACGGCGATGCTGTTACTGTCATTAAAGATTTAAAAGTAAAAGGAACTTCTTCAGTTGTGAAGATCGGTACGAAAGTAAAGAGTATCCGTCTAGTTGATGGCGATCACGATATTGATTGCAAAATCGACGGTTTCGGAGCTATGAAGTTAAAATCACAATTCGTTAAGAAGGCGTAAATAATAAAAAGAGGAGGCGAGTAGCCTCCTCTTTTTTATTGTTATTTTTTGTCGGTGAGTCGATATTCCTTGTCGAATCGTCGATATATTTCAAAAATCGTTGATATATTTTGAGTTACGATAGATATATTAGAAAAATCGTCGATATAATTTCATTTACCATTTACCGTGCACTATAGTCAACCTCTTTCAACTGACACCGCTTATTAAAGAATGTTTTATATCCAAGTTGTAAGAAGATAATAACAGCAAAGGCAGTACTTCCTGAAATACCGAGTATGATAGCAATTTGATATTGAATGGCTGTAAATGGTGATACACCAGATAAGATTTGCCCTGTCATCATACCTGGTAGGCTTATAATCCCCATTCCGACCATAGAATTGATCGTTGGTAAAATAGCAGAGTCAAAAGCGTCACGGATGAGCGGAGCGGCGGCTTCTTTCGGTGTTGCGCCAAGCATAAGTGCTCCTTCAATTTGACCTCTTTGTGATTTCATATTGTTTAAGAACGTATTTGCCCCGAGAGAAACACCTGTCATCGCATTCCCAACTAACATTCCAGTAATCGGAACGATATATTGCGGCGCATACCAAGGGTCATGCCCGATAATAACAAAGATAAATAGTAGAAGTGGTCCAATTGATCCGGCCACCATGGAAAGAGCGGCTACTCGTTTTAAGTCTTTTGACATCGGGATGTTAACTCGTTTATAAATATTAAAAATGGCAAAGGTAGTAATAGAAGTAATAAGAGCAATTGTATAAAATGGATTACTATTTTCAAATACGTATGTAAGGACATATGCAACAAGTACGAGCTGAATCGTCATACGGAATGTTGCGAGCGCAATTTGTTTTTCACGCGGTATTCCTTTTAATTTTACAAGTCCAATTAAAATAAGAATAAAAATATATGCAGCGGCAAGTTGCCAAATTTGGAGTTCAATAACGCCCTTCAACGGAGAGCACTTCCTTTCTAGTTGCACCGTTTGTTTTGCTAATTTCAATAATATCGTCTGCAATTTCTTCTGGAAGTTGTTGCGAGTGCGTGATGAAGATAACTGTTTTTTTCTTTTCTTTTGCTAGTATAGTAAATTGTTTCATAACGCGGCGTTCTGTATCGCTATCTAGCGCCGAGGTTGGTTCATCTAATAAATAAACAGGTGGATCCATAAGTACGATACGTGCGAAAGCAAGTCGTTGTTTTTCCCCGCCTGATAAGGAATCAGCGTTGTCTTCTAAATTTTTTTCTAAGCTAACAGTTGTTAATGCGCCTCGCAAAATATCATCATTTGGAAATGGTTTTTCAGAAAGACGAAGTCCCATTAATAGATTGTCTTTAATCGTTCCATCAAAAATAGGTGGCGTTTGCCCAAGCATGATTATATCACGTCGTAATTGAATAGGAGGATAATCAGAAATTAGTTTTCCGTTATATTCAATTGTACCGGATGTTGGAGAGTGCAAATCATTTAGCATGCGGAGCAATGTGCTTTTTCCACTTCCACTCTCACCGATAATACATGTGATTTTTTCTTTTTGAATCTGTAAATAAGGAATGTGTAGTATATCTTTATATGTAACGTCTTTTAATATAAACATAGATGGCTCCTTTCTGATTCTAGTTCTCCCGCTATTCACCGGGCAGTAAGACCCCCACCTCAAAATTCAGCGAAAGCAAAGAAGTTAGGTGGGGATCAACTGCCCGTAAAAGCCCAATTGGTGAAGGCTGATAATCAGTGGGGGAGGAACAAAACCCCCACTGATTAAAGTTTCACTTTATATCGTATCAAAAAAGAGAAGATAACGGTTATAAAGAGCAACGTTTTTTCTTCGTCTTGTTTTCTATTAATAAGTTAAGTAAACGATCTAATTCTTGGCTGAAAGAAATCACTTTATCATGAGTGAATCCATACTTTTCAACGAGATAGATCAATTCTTTCTTCTTCGCTTCTATTCGATCGTTTAGTTTCGTTACGTTCATAAGTGAAATGGAATACCTCCTGTAAAAGTATTTACAACACAAAAAATAAGACCGAATGACTTCGGTCTTAAAGGAAATAAAACAACTTATAAATAGCATACACTGTTTATTGATAGTTTTTAATATAAAAATGAAAAATAAATCATTATTCATATTGAGAAAGATGTGTCTGATAATTATATTGTAACGAATAAAAGAGGCTGCCTGCTTAGTAGTAGACAGCCTGTAAAGTATTAACCCTTATGATACTTGTACATCCAAAGAAGACCGGATTTTAATAATCTCGGTACACGTCCCATTAATGGTTGGTTTGCTAGTAAACCGAAGCCGTGCTTCTTCCCAAGAGAACCGAGAACACCTTTTAATTTAATAACAGGTAGTTCGTCAGGAAGTGGTTCATTATTCCAACGTTTTAATAATATTTGGACAATTTGTTCTCCTTGACCTTCAGCAAGTTGTGCAGATGGTGCGTGTGGAAGTGCTGCACAATCTCCTACAACATACACGTGCTCGTTATTTGGAATATTGTGATATTTTGTTAAAACAACCCGTCCGCTACCATCTTGTTCAACTGGAAGGTTTCGAACAACTTCATTTGCTTGAATACCAGCTGTCCAGACGATTGCATCACATTCAAGTGGTTCATCGTGGTTGTACACAATATTTGGTTCTACTTTTGTAATGTTAGAGTTTCGTATGATAGTAACTTTATGTTTTACGAACCATTCTTCTACATATCTACTTAGTTTCTCTGGATATGGGAATAGAATTCTATCTTTTCGATCAAATAAGTAGATTTTTAAATCAGAACGGCTTTCGCGAAGTTCACTTGCAACTTCAACGCCACTTAATCCAGCACCAACGACAGCTACTGTTGCATTTGGTTCTAGACTATTTAATTGTTCATATGTCTTACGTGTTTGTTCAATCGATTGTAGGCTATGTGTATATTCCTTCGCCCCAGGAACGTTATGATATTTATCTTCACAGCCAAGACCGATAATTAAATCATCATATTGGATCGCTTCGCCGCCATCGAGATGAACAGCTTTTTCTTCGAGATCAATATTTGTTATTGTGCCGTATTGAATATTGAGGCGTGGGTGCTCAGGAAACGGTATACGAATATGCGTTTCTGAAATAGTACCCGCAACTAATGCATAATATTCAGTTTTGAAGCAGTGATATGGTACTTTGTCGATTAATGTCACTTGTACATCATCTGGAAGTTGGTTGCTTGGAAGTAGCCGCTGCAGAATTCTCATTCCACCGTAGCCGCCACCTAGTATTACGAGGTGTTTCATGATGGATTACCCCTTTTCTGTTGAAATATCCCCTAATCACACAATTTTATATTAATAAAATATTTTGACTTTACTCAATCAAATTATATCGAATTTGTGAACAAATAACAATGCATGAATGAATACTCTGTTGTACAATAAGAAGAAAAGTAAAGTAAACTGTTTTACCTTTTTAGTTACCATTTCATTGCAAGTAGCATGTTATATAAAATAAGACTATCTACTTTGAAGTGAAATAGTGAAGTAACTAAATAGTTTAGAATGTATAACGAAAACAACAAGAGACAGCTTAGTTTTCTTCTTATAGATAAAGTGAAACTTTAATCAGTGGGGGGGTTCATCCCCCCACTGATTATTAGTTGAACCAATCGGGCATTTACGGGCAGTTATCTCCCACCTAACTTCCTTGAGTTCGCCGAGTTTTGAGGTGGGAGTCTTACTGCCCGTTAATGCGGGGTAAAGTCAGAAGGTAATTTGTTTTGTAGTACAGGGGGGAGAATTTTGATTAAACCATTAATTGAATTTTGTGTAGGTAACCTTGCGAGTGGCTCGCAAGCAGCTTTAGAGAAATTAGAAAAAGATCCGAATTTAGATGTAATGGAGTATGGTTGTTTAGGATATTGTGGCATTTGTTTTGAAGGACCGTTTGCACTTGTAAATGGTGAAGTAGTACAAGGTGCTACAGTAGAAGAACTTGTCCATAATGTATATGAGTATTTGGATGAAAATCCAATGTTTTAAGGTGTTGCAATCAGCAACTCCTTTTTCTTTTTCTATTAGATAAAAACTTCTTTCGCGGGAGAGGATAATATTGTATGTCAAATCTCCCACTGAGACGAAACGTTTCAGTGGGAGATTGAGTTCGAACGCTAGGTCTTTTACGGACAGTTGATCCCCACCTAATTTCTTTGCTTTCGTTGAATTTTGAAGTGGAGGTCTTACTGTCCGGTGAATAGCGGGATAAATAAAAAAAGGCCCTTTTAGAAGGGCTTTTTTCTTACACAATTTGTGCAAGAGTGGCTCATCGCCAAATGTTGTCAAATATGAGAAACGGGGGACATTCATATTGTGTTCTAAAAGCGTGCATTTTATACTTGAAATAACAAATTATTTTTGGAGTGAATACAAATGAGCCGATTTTCTTTTACAAAAATGCATGGTCTTGGCAATAGTTATATATATGTAAATATGTTTGAAGAACAAATTCCGGAAGAAGATTTAGCTCTTGTGGCGGAAAAGGTTTCAAATATTAATACTGGTATTGGAGCAGATGGAATGATTTTAATTTGTCCATCTGACATAGCTCCGGTGAAAATGCGCATGTTTAATAATGATGGATCAGAAGGAAAGAGCTGTGGTAACGGTTTACGCTGCGTAGCGAAATATGCGTATGAGCATAAACTAGTAGAAGAAACAGTTTTCACAATTGAAACGTTAGCTGGCATTGTAACGGCGGAAGTAACGGTAGAAGAAGGGAAAGTTACATTAGCGAAAATCGATATGGGAGCACCGCGTTTAACACGTGCAGAAATACCGATGCTTGGTGAAGGTGAAACACCATTTATTCGTGAAAACTTCTTATACAATAATCATCGTTACGCATTTACAGCTGTTTCAATGGGGAATCCGCATGCGGTTATTTTTGTGGATGATGTAGAACAAGCACCACTTACAACACTTGGGCCAGTCCTTGAGACACATGAAATGTTTCCAGAGCGAGTAAATGTTGAATTCATCGAGATTTTGAATGAGGAAGAGATGAACTTCCGTGTTTGGGAACGAGGATCTGGTGTAACACAAGCTTGCGGAACAGGGGCGTGTGCTGCGGTTGTAGCCTCTATTTTAAATGGAAAGATGGAACGTGGTAAGGAAATTACAGTTCATTTAGCTGGCGGCGATTTAATGATTGCATGGACAGAAGAAGGCAATGTGTTAATGAAAGGACCAGCGGAAGTAATTTGCCGCGGAGTGTATGAGTACAAGATAGAAGCGTAAAGATGTATAATAGAATGAGAACAGAAAGGATGTGTATTTCATGATTGAAGTAACAGAACAAGCAGCTTTTCAAATTAAAGATATGTTAAAAGATGCTGAAGATGGAGAGAAGTACGTGCGCCTTGCTGTACATGGCGGCGGGTGTACTGGCCTTTCTTACGGCTTAGGATTTGAAGTAGAACCAAAAGAAGACGACACAGTTCTTGAGTTTTTCGGTGTTGAATTTGTTATCGATACAGAAAGTGCTCCGATTGTTAAAGGAGTAAAAATTGATTATAAACAATCTATGCTTGGCGGCGGATTCACAATCGACAATCCAAACGCAATCGCATCATGCGGATGTGGATCATCTTTCCGTACAGCGACGAATGCTGGTAAGCCAGAAGAGTGCTAAGTTTTTAACAGAAATAGAGAAAGACCTTTTTAGCGATGAAATAAAATCGTTAAGGAGGTCTTTTCTTTTGTCGTAAAAAATCAAAAACGTCGCCTTCCCAATTTAGAAACCGACCTTAAGGTATATTGCACAACGAATTATAAAATCTAATATATCTTTGCATAGATGCAAGTATCAGTTAGTTGTTTGCCATCAGCTGTAAAATCTTCATTACGTAATATCCCTTCAAGCTCAAAACCTAGTTTTTCAGGGATTGCACGACTTTTCGTGTTATTACGTTCACATCGTATTTCAATCCTTCTAAATTTGAACAACTGAAATCCAAGGTTTATTAACGCACTTACTACTTCTGTCATATATCCATTACCACTAAATTGGGTGTTAATCCAGTATCCAATTTCACATTTAGAAACCTTCCAATCAATTCTGTGAAGGCTAGCCGTTCCAATAAAATCATTCGTCTCCTTATGGTAGACAAGATAGCGAAAACTTTCTCTTTTCAAAAAATCTATATGCGCATTTCTCAGAAGAATTTCCGTTTCTTCAACAGTAGGAATTGACTGGAATAAAAGCAACCATTGCTTTAATTCATGAATGGAATCTTTAATAGCTTGTTGTACTACATTCCCTTCACCAGCTTGAAGTGGTGCTCGAAGAATGAGTCTGTCTGTTTCTATTTGTAACGGAACATCTAATAAAATAGGATTCATATTATTTCTCCTCTCAAAAGCTAAAAACAATAAATATATATTCCATTCATTATTTAGAAATCCCTTTTCGCATATTGAAGGCGGGATGACGGTTTCTAAAGTGAAGAAATAATTATTATCTTACAAAAGTGTAATGTTCATGTCATGTTTTTGAATTTCTTCTTTAAAGCTTAGGCTTTAAGATAACAATATAAGAAAAACACATGAGGTGAAGGAAATGAAAAGATATATTGCACTTTTTAGTATTTTAGTTGTATTTGCAAGCCTATTAGTTGGCTGTGATTTAAACCGTATGGGTAAAGATGAGTATTACGTTCAAATTACAGTAGATGGAAAAGAGTATAATGGTAAAGCTGATAATGGTCAGCCTTATAAAGATTACGAATACAAACTAAATGGTTTTGATAAAGAAGGTAAAGAGAAAGAATTAGAATTTACAGCTCAAAAAAATCTGCGTAAAGATGCATTCTTACGTGTATATCACTCAGATAAAAAAGGTGTAACAGCTTGGGAAGAAGTAAAGAAAGATGAGCTTCCTGCGAAAGTGAAAGAAAAATTAGGTGCGAAATAAGAAAGAAAAAGGAATTGACGAACAGGGTCAATTCCTTTTTTCTTTCTCAAAATCCTCTTCTGAAATGACTTTCAATCCGTGTCTTTTGAATAAAGCAGTTGTTACCCCGTAACCAGTTTGTTTATTCCCGTTAAATTCTCCAGTGTAAATTGTAGAGCTACCACAAGATGGGCTACGTTCTTTTAAAATAATATATTCTGGGTGTAAGCCTTTCAGTTGTTCCAATGCTTTATAAGCACCATTTACGAAAGCTTCTGTAACATCTTCCCCGTCTTTTGTCATCACTTTTGCTTTTCCATCCAAAACGTCATCGCCATTCCCACCAATAATTTCAGCTGAGGGACGAGGTGTTGGTAGTCCTCCTAATACTTCAGGACAAACAAGTAAGGTATCTTCTCTTTGTAATAACTCCTCTATTTTTGAAACGAGATTGTCATTTCCATCATACCGACAAGCGATGCCACCTAAACAAGCACTGATTACAATCATATTTTCATCTCCAATAAAAAATATTAACTATCACGCCAATTTCTCTTCCTGCCTCTTATTTATAAGTGAGGTGATAAAATGGGAAGCTTATATAACTTAATGAAACCATATAGTGAATTTCGAAGTAAAGAAGAGTTTAATACATATCAAAAGCAAGTTTTGAAGTGCTATCGATTTCAATTAAATAAAACGGATGCTACTATTATTCATTTTTTAGGAAAGTATGCGGTAAATGAGAAACAAAAAACAGTAGGAGTTGCTTGTCCATTAATGGAGACAATCGCTACAAATATTGGAAAGAGTATTCGTACAGTACGCCGCTCCATTGCAAAGTTAGAGGAACTAGGCATTATAAAGCGTGTTGCGACAAAAGAAAGACATAGGCGCGGCGGATATAGTGCGAACTTATATGTATTTCTGATATCTGCAATTGACCGCATGGATGACCGTATGAAAATGTCCGCATGTGAAAGTGAGGATTATGCAGCTGGCTGTAGTGAAAATGAGCAAAAAAATGAGGAGGAAACAATTTTTTCTAAAAACATTCCACAAATAAAAGAGAATAGAAAAGAAACGTACGAGCTTGATGAGACGTATTGCCGTCACGATATACCGAAGCCTTTTATATATGCACTTGTGCCGATGACGCGTAATCCGAAAAAGATTAATATATTTTGGAGTAAGGTGGAACTTGCATATAAAAAGAGCGGGTTACTGGAGCAAGGTGTGTTACTGGAGCAAATACTAGCTGATGAAGAAGTGTATGGAAATTTCATTTGGCGAGTGAAAAGTGTTGTGAGAGCGTATAAGTACGGGGAAATTCGTAAAAATGTGAAGGCTCTTTTATATAGTACAGTGCGGGATCTATTTTTAGAGGTTGGACTAGAATGGGGCGCAGCTGTGAGAAGAAGTAAGGGGATATCGTTATTTGATCCGTTTAAAAAGGAGTCATGCGTATAACACATGACTCCAAGTGGTTAATCAAACTTTCTTACAACTGGAACACGAACCGCTACAAAGAGTACGAAAACGATAACGGCGATTGCACCGCTTTTCATAACAGTTACGATTGGAATTCCTATTGCAAGTGCGATTGATGTGAATGCATAAGAAAGCGGGATAAAGCCCATGGATGATAGCATAAGTAAACTCATTACGCGTCCCATCATTTCTTCTTTTACTGTCGATTGAATCATCGCCATAAGCGGAACGATAGCCATTGCGATTGTAATACCGTAAAACATACCAGCTAATAATGCTTGCCAAAGTACGGTGCTAAAGTTGATGGATAAGAAGAAGACACCAGACAGTAGCATCATGATAATGCAAAATATACCGCGTCTGCGATTAATATTTTTTAAACCGACAATGACAGCACCTATTGCCATTCCGCCACCTACAGATGCTTCTAAGTAACTAAACTGAAGCGAATCACCGTGCAGAACATTTTTAACGAAAAGCGGGAAACCGACTTGCATCGGACCAATTAAAAATAAGTTTAAAAAGGCGCTACAAAGAAGGAAAGTTGAAAGGAATGGTGATGCCTTTACATATAAGATTCCTTCTTTAATAGAAGTGAACATGCCTTTGTCTGTATTTTGCTGCTCTGGCATCGTAAATTGTATTTTTTGAACGAGTATGGCTGCGACGATCAGTAATAAAATCGTGATCGAAAAAATCGTTTCATAGTTCGTAAATTTGATAAGAATGCCGCCAAGTACAGGACCTAAGATGACCGATGCTTGGTTTGTCATTTGTGTAAGTGAGTTTGCTTGTGTTAAACGGCTTTTTTCTACAAGTTCAGGCAAGATAGATCCATCAGCTGACCAGAAAAAAGCATCAGCAAGCCCAAAGAATAAAGCGAATAAAGCAAATGTATATAGTGTTACATCACCTACGATGAACCATGTAAGGATGGTCGCGACAAGAATAGCACGAATAATATTAGAATAAAACATAATGTTTTTTTTCGGGAATTTATCAGCCACAGCGCCGCCAATAATCATAAAAATAAGCCTTGGAACACTAAGAGCTACGAAAACAACACCGAGTGAAGCCTCAAGGTTTAATGTTTTTGCTATGTACCACGTTTGTGAAAAAGTAAAAAAGGCTAAAGCAAAACTTGAAAAGAGTGTAGCTGCCCAAAGAAAAAGGAAATTCGTATTTTTTAATAACGGTTTTCCGCTTCCCTCTAAAGCAGATTTATTTTGTTGTAGTTCCTCCATATTGCTTCCTTTCTATGTGACAAATTTAAACTAAAAAACTTGTTAACAATCAATTTATACAGTTTCTAATATTTCTATACTGCACTTTCTCATTGTAGACAATAATGTTGAATTTGCACAGTGGCTATTTCACGACAAAAAAGAAGATACCATTTGGTATCTTCTTTTTTGTCGTTTAGGCTAATGCAATATAAATATCTAATTGTGCGTTGGTTGGATCTGTTACTTTTTCATCATAAAGCTCAAAGTCTGTTGTAAAAGCACGTTTGTTTTCTTTTGACCATTTCCAAATATATTCCCAGGCCTCGCAAACGACTTCTGCAACTGGTCCCTTTCTCGTTGTAAATACCGCGTATGTAGCGGCAGGTATTGTTAAAGTTGTCATATTTTCAGGTACGTCTTCTAATGAAGAAACGGGTATACCGATTGTAAATTGATATGTACCAGTTTCATCTGATTCGTAATTTGAGTAGAAAGCGAATGTTTCTTTCGTTTGTTGATTTGGGATGTGATGCATGATTTGTTGTTGGAAGTATTGGTTCCAAAGCCCTGGAATTTTTCCTTCAGTAGATGTCTCTATTTTATTTGTCGTCGTAATCGAAACGCCGATTGCTTGGAAAGCTTCTTTTTTTACGATAATAGGTTCGTTTATCATTAAAAATCCCTCCTTTAAATTAGAACGTTTGTTCTTATTTATTGTAACATATTTTGGAAGGGTACGGTAGCACAATAAAAAAAGAACTCCTTCATGTAAAAGGAGTTCTTTTCATTTCTATATTAAAACATACTCGAGCTGTGCATTGGTTGAAGTTTTGCGTTTGGATCGAAGTAAGCTTTTGCATTGTTTACTGCTGTTGGTGCTTCCCCGAAGCCGCAAGCAATGAGTTTTACTTTTCCTTCATATGTACAAATGTCACCAGCAGCGTAAATGCCAGGAATATTTGTTTCCATTTTTGAGTTCACAAGAATGCTGTTTTTTTGTATATCTAATCCCCAGTTTTTAATTGGGCCAAGAGAGGAAACGAAGCCGTAGTTTACAATTACGTCATCGACATCGATGATAATTTTTTCTTCCGTTTTTACGTGTTGAAGAACGACTTGTTCAATTTTGTCATCACCAATGAGTTCTACTGGAACGTATGGTGTGCTTACTTCTGCACGAGAATTCATTAAGCTTTCTACGCTATGTTCATGCGCACGGAATTTATCACGGCGATGAACGATTGTAACTTTGTCAGCGATCGGCTCTAACATCATTGTCCAATCAACAGCTGAGTCGCCGCCGCCAAATACTACGACGCGCTTACCAGCAAATTTATTCATATCATCAACGAAATAATGTAAGTTTTTCTTTTCGTACTTTGCAGTCCCTTCTAATTCTAAGCGGCGTGGTTGGAAAGCTCCATTGCCGGCAGTAATAATAACTGATTTAGAATAGTGAGTTTGCTTATTCGTAACAAGTTTAAATATACCGTCAGCTTGTTTCTCAAGCGTATCAACAGCTTCTTCTAAACAAACGGTTGGGTCAAATTTCTTCATTTGCTCTTTTAAGTTATCAACTAATTCTTGTGCGCGCACTTTTGGGAATCCAGCTACATCATAAATGTATTTTTCAGGGTAGAGTGCGGATAATTGTCCTCCAAGTTGAGGTAAGCTTTCAATGATTTTTACACTTGCTTGTCTCATACCGCCATAAAATGCTGTGAACAGTCCTGTTGGACCACCACCAATAATTGTTATGTCGTAAACTTTTTGATTTTCTGCCACTTTCATTCCCCCTATAGATGGAATTTTGATATTGATTTCATATATTGTTCATATGTACACGAAAATCCTGCAAATGATGACACTTTCAAATAAATGATAGCATATTTGAGTTCATAATACTCCTGAAAACGACTGAATTGTGTGTAAGTTTTCGCATAGATGCTTTTTTAATTGTATAAAATATGGTGAAAGGAAAATACATGAAAAAAAGGCTGAAAAACCCTTGAAAACGCTATGTTATTTTAAAATATTGATAATTCGCCAGACGCTTGAATTCTGGAATAAAACCGACTAATATAGGGAAGTATTATGTTAAATTTCTATGACAAAATTCGTACGATTTTTTGACTGCGTTTTGTTATGATATAGAATGTGATAAATTCCACATTCTTGACAAATAGAGTTTTTAGTACTTGGTATTATTTTTTATTACTATTATATAAAGAAAAGGGTTGTGATTTGGTGAAGACTCCAAAAATCGTAGTTTTAGGTGCAGGTTATGGCGGGATGATTACGACTGTTCGTCTGCAAAAAGCATTATCTGTAAATGAAGCTGAAATTACGTTAGTAAACAACAACAGCTATCACTACCAAGCGACTTGGTTACACGAGAGCGCAGCTGGTACATTACAAGATGAAAAAATCTGTCTAGATATTCAAGACGTTATTGATACAAATAAAGTGAACTTTGTACAAGATACAGTAGTAGAAATTAAAGCTGCTGAAAAACGCATTATCTTAAAAGATGGCGAGTTAGAGTATGACTACTTAGTAATCGGTCTTGGTTTCGAATCAGAAACATTCGGAATTACAGGATTAAAAGAGCATGCATTCTCAATCGCTAACATTAATGCAACTCGTGAAATTCGTGAGCATATGGAAGCTAGTTTCGCTAAATATGCAACGGAACAACGTGATGAGTTAGTAACAATCGTTGTTGGTGGTGCAGGATTTACTGGTATCGAGTACGTAGGTGAGCTTGCAAACCGTGTTCCTGAACTTTGCAAAGAGTACAATGTACCACGTGAAAAAGCACGTATCATCTGTGTAGAAGCTGCTCCAACAGCACTTCCAGGTTTCGATCCAGCATTAGTAGAATACGCTGTTAAACAACTTGAGAAAAAAGGCGTAGAATTCCGCATCGGTACAGCAATTAAAGAAGCAACTGAAGAAGGTATTATCGTTGCAAATGGCGATGATACTGAATTAATTAAGTCTGAAACAGTAGTTTGGGCTGCAGGTGTTCGTGGTAATGGTATTGTAGAAGAGTCTGGCTTTGAAGCAATGCGCGGACGTGTAAAAGTTGATGAGTACATGCACGCTCCAGGATACGAAGAGGTATTCATGGTTGGTGACGCAGCGTTAATCATTAACGAAGAAATTAACCGTCCATACCCACCAACAGCACAAATCGCAATTCAACAAGGTTACAACATTGCACACAACTTAACTGTGTTAGTTCGTGGCAAGGGCGAAATGAAGAAATTCGCATTCGATAATAAAGGATCTGTATGTTCTTTAGGTCATGACGATGCAATGGGCGTTGTTATGGGCAAAAAGTTAACAGGTTGGAAAGCTTCCTTCATGAAGAAGGTTATCGATAACCGCTACCTATTCTTATTAGGTGGACCTTTATTAGTTCTTAAAAAAGGTAAATTAAAGTTCTTTTAATATATAGTAGAAAAAGCAGAAACGGCTAAGAGCTGTTTCTGCTTTTTTCATTTTAAAAATATAGTATAATATATAAAAAAGAAAGAATATTCTGTCCGTTCTAGTAGAGGAGGGTATTACATCATGGAGAAACGAGGGAAAGTATGGCTAGCTGTCGGTGGCTTAGTAGCTACAAAAGATGGTAGGTGGCTGTTCGTTAAGAAAAAATACAGTGGATTAAAGGGGAAATGGTCTTTGCCGGCTGGTTTTGTAAATGAAGGTGAGACGATTGATGAAGCTGTGAAACGTGAAGTGTTAGAAGAGACAGGCATTGTCGCTCATGTGAAGGGGATCATTGGCGTTCGATCGGGCGTGATTCGAAATGAGATTAGTGATAATATGATTATTTTCCTTTTGGAGCCTGAAGGAGAAAGCATTATTGTACAGGAGAAAGAATTGTCCGAAGTAGCATTTCTGCATCCAGATACGATTGCGGACGATCCAAATACGTCTGTACTTATTAAATATTTGTTAGAAAGAAAATCAGAATTCCATCTTGAGATGGACAAAACATTAAATCCAGGAGAGCAATTTGGTTATACGGCCTATCATGTATTTACGGCGCATACGAAGGAGAGGGAGAAAGAGTGAGTATACCGGTACTACTTATTTCAATGATGTTATTTTTCATTTTGTTTTTTGGAATTGGATTTTTACTCAACATGATATTGCGAGCAACATGGGTAATGGTGATTGTGTATCCGATTGTTTGTATGCTTATTATTAATAAGGCAAGTATGTGGGATTACTTTTCAAAGCCAAAAGAAACATTCTCTTCATTTGGGACAAGTGTATCGCATTTAGGACAAGCAGATGTGTTTATTTTATCTACTGGATTAGTAGGTGCTGCTTTAGCTGGAATTGTCATTAAGAAACTTCGGAAAAGCGGATATCAAATGTTTTAATCTCCAATTCATTTGGAGATTTTTTTTGCATATTCCTTCATTGTATAGGGAATGATTAACGATGAAGGAGTGTGGAATATAAAAATGTTAAAACGATATTGTATTCGCATTATGATGACTTGTTTACTTGTATCCGCATTATGCGTAACATGGAATGCTTTCACAGGAGTTTCTTTATTAGAGATTGTAAAGAAATATGAGGGAACGAGTGCAAAAGAAGTACATGCAGCAGAAGTTAAGAGAAATGTTGCTCCGAGTAAAGAAGTGATAAATGCTTTAGAGCAGGCGAAAGACTGGTCTAAATATCGTTCAATTGAAATGACTGCAACAGGTTATACGTCAGGAATTGAGTCAACTGGTAAGAGGCCGGGGCATCCGGAGTATGGTATTACATATTCAGGTGTTAAGGTGAAAAGGGATTTATATTCCACAATCGCAGCTGACTTGCGCGTATTCCCAATTGGAACAATTTTATTCGTACCAGGTTATGGATATGGTGTAGTAGCTGATAAGGGCGGTGCAATAAAAGGAAACCGTCTTGATTTGTACTATGATACGGTGAAAGATGTTTATAGCCAATGGGGTAAGAAAAAAGTAAATGTATATGTAGTGAAAGTTGGAGATGGTAAGTTTTCAGAGGAAGAGTTAACGATGTTAAATCAAGATGAAACGATGCAAGTGTTTCGCGGTCAATATTTAAAACAAAGATAGTCTAGTGGTAATTACGCTAGACTTTTTTAATTTTATATAGAAGAAATATGGATTATATAGGATGTAACAGAAGTTAGAATTGTCGCATTTTATCGAAAATAAAGTTATAATAAAGGTAGAGTAGAGAAATTTAGGGGGTCTGAACATGTTTCAAGTACAAAAAGAATTAGCAAGCCATGAAGCGGTAATTGTTGCCTTATTTGAAGAAGAGAAAACGAGTAGTTTTGTACAAGAACTGGACAAAGCGTTTGAAGGACAATTACAAGTTTTATTAGAAGAGAAAGAACTTTCTACTAAGAAGAAAGCTATTTCGAAAGTACATAGTTTAGGAAAAACAAATGTGAAACGTTACTATTTCGTTGGTTTAGGAAAGAAAGAATCGTATACGACGGAAACATTACGTGCGGCTCTTGGTAAGGCGTTTAAAACGTTACAGGCAGCGAAAGTACAAGATGCAGCAATCTTACTTGATTCTTTCGTAACAGAGAAATTAGACGCGATTGATGTAGCTCACATTGCAGCAGAGGTACAAGGTCTTGGTACATATGAGTTACAAACGTATAAATCAGATAAAAAGGAACGTGTGGAGTTAGAGAAGTTCACGGCTATTACAGCAGAAGAGGCACAAGAAATTGAAGCTGCATTAACAGTCGGTTACGTACATGGACATGCAACAAATTCAGCTCGTACACTTGTAAATATGCCGCCAAACGTATTAACAGCAACAAAGCTTGCTGAGTATGCTGTTGAGTTAGCGGAAAAGTATGATATGGATTATAAAGTTCTTGAGAAAGAGGAGATGGAAGATCTTGGTATGGGTGCGTTACTTGCAGTAAACCAGGGATCTACTGAACCACCAAAAATGATCGCCCTTATTTATAAAGGAAAAGAAGAGTGGACAGATGTTATTGGATTCGTTGGAAAAGGAATCACATACGATACAGGTGGTTATTCATTAAAACCACGTGAAGGTATGGTCGGTATGAAAGGTGATATGGGCGGTGCAGCTGCTGTGTTAGGTGCGATGGAAATTATCGGTGAACTTCGCCCAGAGCAAAATGTGATCGCTGTTATTCCATCAACTGATAACGTTGTAAGTGGTACAGCGTTTAAGCCAGACGATGTAATCACGTCTATGAGCGGAAAAACAATTGAAGTATTAAATACAGATGCAGAAGGTCGCCTAGCGTTAGCTGATGGTATTACGTATGCGAAAAAACTAGGTGCAAACTATCTGATTGATGTTGCGACATTAACAGGTGGTGTAATTGTTGCACTTGGAAATCATACGACAGGTGCAATGACAAACAATGAAGAGTTGTTTGAGCAAGTGCTAGAGGCATCTATGGAAACAGATGAATCAATTTGGCAATTACCGATTTTTGATCGTGATAAACAACGCGTTCGAAACAGTAAGTTTGCTGATTTAAATAACTCACCAGGCCGCGAAGGACATGCGGTTATGGCAGGTACATTCCTAGGTGAATTCGCTGAAGAAACACCGTGGGTACACTTAGACATCGCTGGAACATCTGAAACATCAGGAGCGCATGATTTAGGACCAGCTGGAGCAACAGGTGCAATGGTACGTACACTTGCAACACTTGTTGAACGTTTCGGAGAAGAATAAGATTATAAGAGAAGGCTGTTCCGATATTTTGGAACAGCCTTCTTTATTAATATGATTATTGTCATTTTTTTTCGGTAAGTCGATATAATTTCATTTCCTATTGTACTGTTCTATAGGAAAAAGATGGATTCTATAAAGAAATCGTATATAACGTCCCATTTAAGGCAAATGAAGTGCGACCTGTTTCTTCAGAGACAACTAAAATAAGGGCATCGCTTTTTTCGGATAAGCCAATTGCAGCTCTGTGACGTGTTCCTAGTTCTGGATCAACTTCTGTGCTTTTCGTTAACGGAAGAATATTGGCAGCTGAAACAATATGATTATTCTTAACGAGAACGGCTCCATCATGAAGAGGGTTACCTGGATAGAAAATGGATTCTAGTAAAGGTGCGGTTAAATGAGCGTTTAATGTTGTTCCAGTCTGAATGCAAGATTCAAGTGTCTCGTTTCGTTCCACAACAATAAGAGCACCATGTTTTCGGGCGCTTAAATGCTGGACAGCTGTTGTGATGAACTGTGAGCTTTCCGTATACGGTGATAAATACGCTTGAATATAGTATGTAGCTGCCAATGTTTGTACATTGGCTAACATATGATGAATATCTTCCATTTTGCACAAAATACATTCATCTTCTTTATCAATTGCTTGCCTCATAATTGATAATTCTTTCTCAGCAATTTCAATCATTTGCTTTGTTTGTATTTTGAGCTCTTCTGACAATCCCCATTCTTGCATAATCCTCATTCCCTTTATTGGAGTATTTAACCATAGTGTATACAAATATTCCTAGTAAAATCCTGTTAGATTGTAAAAAATATTGAGATACAGGTTGTTTTTTTCATATAATAAAGGTATGACAAGCGAGAGGAGATAGAAGTATGAATTGGAAACAGGAATTTAGTCGTTGGCTTTCATATACAGAGCTAGACGCAGAACTAAAAGAACAGCTAGAAAACATGAAGCAAGATGAGAAGAAAATTGAGGACAGCTTTTATAAAAATCTAGAATTCGGCACAGGTGGTATGCGTGGTGAACTTGGTGCTGGTACGAACCGTTTAAATGTATATACAGTTCGTAAAGCGACACAAGGATTAGTGACATTTATTGAAAAATTAGGTGAAGAAGCGAAAAAACGCGGTGTTGTTGTTGCGTACGATTCTCGTCATAAATCACCTGAATTCGCAATGGAAGTAGCTGCTACACTTGGTGCACACGGCATCACAACATATGTGTTTGAAAGCTTACGTCCAACGCCAGTGCTTTCTTTCGCAGTTCGTCATTTACATACAGTGAGTGGAATCGTTCTTACGGCAAGTCATAATCCGCCTGAATATAACGGTTATAAAGTATACGGTGAAGATGGTGGGCAGTTGCCTCCAAAAGAAGCTGATGAGTTAATTAGCTATGTAGATGCAGTAGAGGATGAGTTAACAGTTGAGGTTGCTAATGTGGAGCAATTAAAAGCTGAAGGTTTATTACATATTATTGGACAAGAAGTAGATGATGCATATGCTGCAGAATTGAACAATGTCATTATTAATAAAGAAATGGTACAAAATGTTGGGAAAGACTTAAAAATCGTCTTTACACCATTACACGGAACATCAAATATTTCTGTACGCCGTGGTTTAGAAGAAGTTGGATTTACAGATGTAACAGTTGTAAAAGAGCAAGAGTTACCAGATCCGAACTTCTCTACAGTTAAATCACCGAACCCAGAAGAGCATGCAGCGTTTGAGTATGCAATTCGTGACGGTGAGAAGGTAGGCGCAGATGTGTTAATCGCAACGGATCCTGACGCAGACCGCCTTGGCGTAGCAGTTCGTAATCACGATGGTGAGTTCCAAGTATTAACTGGTAACCAAACAGGTGCATTAATGCTTGATTACTTATTATCTCAAAAGAAAGAGAACGGAACGCTTCCAGAGAACGGTGTTGTATTAAAAACAATCGTAACGTCTGAAATTGGCCGTACAATCGCGAAAGCATACGGTTTAGATACAGTTGATACGTTAACTGGATTTAAATTTATTGGTGAGAAAATTAAACAGTATGAAGAAAGCGGACAATACGAATTCCAATTCGGTTATGAGGAAAGCTATGGTTATTTAATCCGTCCATTCTGTCGTGATAAAGATGCAGTACAATCTGTTCTATTCGCATGTGAAGTAGCTGCATACTACAAATCACAAGGAAAAACGTTATACGATGGTCTATTAGAAGTATTTGAGAAGTATGGTTTCTTCCGTGAAGATCTTGTGTCGTTAACGCTAAAAGGAAAAGATGGAGCGGAACAAATCCAAGAGATGATGGCAACATTCCGTGAAAATCCTCCGAAAGAAGTAGCGGGCCTAACAGTTGTAGCAGTTGAAGACTATAAAGCGAGCATCGTTACATCTTTACAAGATGGACATAAAGAAGAGATTCACTTACCGAAATCAAATGTGTTAAAATATCAATTAGAAGATGGTTCTTGGTTCTGCCTACGCCCATCTGGAACTGAACCGAAGATTAAGTTCTACTTCGGTGTTCAAGATAATTCTTTACAAAATAGTGAACAAAAGTTACTTACTATTAAAGAAGATATTATGAATCGTTTATAATATAAAGTAATTTTAAGTAGTAGAGAACAAAAGGGAGCGAAACCTCCCTTTTGTTCTCTGTAAGGAAATAATCGTTATTGATTCTGACAGAAGAGAGGGTATTTTGTGATGAAAAGAGTAAGAAAAGCGATAATCCCAGCAGCTGGATTAGGAACACGTTTTTTACCAGCTACAAAAGCAATGCCAAAAGAAATGTTACCGATAGTAGATAAACCAACTATCCAATACATTGTAGAAGAAGCAATAAAATCAGGAATCGAAGATATTATTATCGTTACTGGTAAAACGAAGCGCTCTATTGAAGATCATTTTGATAATGCATTTGAGTTAGAGCAAAACTTATTAGAAAAGAAAAAGTATGAGTTACTTGAAAAAGTACAGGCTTCTTCAAAAATGGTAGATATTCACTATATCCGCCAAAAAGAACCAAAAGGATTAGGGCATGCTGTTTGGTGTGCACGTAAATTCATCGGTGATGAGCCATTCGCTGTTTTATTAGGTGATGATATCGTTCAAGCTGAAAAACCATGTTTACGTCAATTAATTGAAGAATATGATAAAACGCTTTCTTCTGTTATTGGTGTACAAACGGTTCCAGAAAATGAAACACACCGTTATGGAATTATCGACCCATTAGAGCAAGAAGGACGTCGTTACCAAGTTCGTAATTTCGTTGAGAAACCAGCAGCAGGTACAGCACCTTCAAACTTAGCAATTATGGGACGTTACGTTTTAACACCTGAAATCTTCATGTTCTTAGAACAGCAACATGTTGGTGCTGGCGGTGAAATTCAGTTAACAGATGCAATCCAAAACTTAAATGAAATTCAACGTGTATTCGCTTATGATTTCGAAGGAACGCGCTATGATGTAGGTGAAAAGTTAGGATTCGTTCAAACGACAATTGAAATGGCCCTGCAACACCCAGAATTACGTGATGACATGGTTGTAATGATGCAGAAAATTTTAGAAAAACATACGAATCAAGAGTCTTAATATAAAAAAAGAGTTATTTCAGTGTACTGAAATAACTCTTTTTTATTATGAAATCGTCGAATGAGAATGCTGATAAGCGGAACGGCGTACAGCATAGTATATACGAGGTGCGATAATAGCACCGATAATGGTAAATGCAATATCTTTTACTGCGAACCACATCATAATCATCCAAGCCGCTTTATAACTCATATTACCGCCCATGAAGAAATTGACTGCCCCGTACATATAAGTAGTACCGATAATATACGTTAAAATGATTCCTGTGAAAGAGGCAATTGCAAATGTACTGAATGTTGGTCTTTCTTTTTGTTCTACTAGTTTTCCTGATACGTAAGCAACGATAATAAATGCAATAATAAAACCACCAGTAGGATCTAAAAGTGCCCCGAATCCAGCTTTGAAGTTAGCGAAAATTGGTGCACCAGCTAAGCCAACGAGCATATACACAGTCATTGATAATGCGCCAAGTCTACTTCCAAGAAGAAGCCCTGCTAAAATTGCGAAAAATGGTTGCATAGATAATGGGATGCCCGCTATTTGCAGGAATGGTGCCCAAGATACAATATTTGCACCAATGGCCATAAGAGCGACGAACATGGCAGCTAATGCTAAATCTAAAACATGAAATCTTCTCATAATGTTAACCTCCTGTTGTTTTTAGGTTAACATTATCGTAGCGAAAATATTTACTTGTTGTCAATTAAAATATTTTGATAAGAAGGCTTCAAATACTCTCTTAGCAACGTATACGGAATACGAAATTGAGGAATTCCGCTTGAATAAGGAGCAATCTCATATAAAGGGAAATAAATAACGAGATTGTCCGGTTCTAAAAAGAAGTGGAACTTTTTCGTGCTCATGACCTTTTCAGTTGCATCGGGAAAATAAATGCTTTCATTTTGTTGAATTTGTCTTACAATCTCAGCACGGATTATTTCTTTATATTTATCTTCTTGTTGAAATAAATCGTCTAAGTGTAGTAGCTTTTTTTTGTTTAAATCAAATGTGTTTGCCTTCCACGTATAAAGACCGTGTGCTCCGCCTGTATATTGATAGTAATTCAAATATAGGCTGAGCAACGGTGGTTTATTTAAGGAGACTTTATAATCAACATTCGCCACATACGGATGAAAGGGTGTACTAGATCCTTCTGCTTCTTTATAATATTTTTTTGCGTCTTTTTCTAATTTTGTTTTAAATTTGTCAGTAGATTTTTTGTAATAGAAATTGAGCTTATTTTGAAATTTAGAATCGGAAAAATTGTGAAACGAAGGTCTGTTAATTTGATATTCTATATAAGGTTTCTTACCTTTTTGTGTTACAGTCTGAACATCGATTGTCAGGTTGGATGCTTTGGCTGCTAGTGCACAATTTGGTACAATAGTCAGCAAGGAGAACATAAGCAGTAGTATACAAAATTTCTGTTTCATTTAGGTGAAACCTCCTTATATAAGTGTTATAAGTAGTTTGAAAATAAACAGGTAAAATTATACATTTAATTAAAGCAAGAGAAAGGGGAAACGAGATGGCAAAAACTTTAATGGATTCACTTGGAATCGAGTTGTTAGAGATGACAGAGGATAAGGTAGTTGCTACGATGCCTGTAGATGAGCGTACGCATCAGCCGTTTGGATTTTTACATGGTGGTGCATCCCTTGCATTAGCAGAGACAGTAGCAAGTGTCGGTTCATATAATTTAATTGATCAAGAGAAATGTATTTGTTTCGGTCTAGAAATTAATGCAAATCACATTCGCTCAAAGAAAGATGGAATTGTAACAGCGATCGGGACACCGATACATAGAGGACATTCAACAATGGTTTGGGATGTGCGTATCATTGATGAGAATGATGATTTATTATGCATATCAAGATGTACAGTAGCAATTAAAGAAAAACGTGAAAAATAAAAAAGAGGCGCTCTCATGAGCTGCCTCTTTTTCTTATAATTAGAACTGGATTTTCTTCTCTAAGAAACCTTTTAATTCGCTAATTGGCATACGAACTTGTTCCATTGTGTCACGGTCACGTACTGTAACAGCTTTGTCTTCAACTGAGTCGAAGTCATAAGTGATACAGAATGGTGTACCGATTTCGTCTTGACGACGGTAACGTTTACCGATAGAACCAGTTTCGTCGAAGTCTACCATGAAGTCTTTAGCTAATTCTGCGAATACTTCAGTAGCACCTTCAGATAGCTTTTTAGATAATGGTAAGATAGCTGCTTTGTATGGTGCTAAAGCAGGGTGGAAACGAAGAACTGTACGAGAATCGTTTTCTAATTGCTCTTCTTCATATGCATCACACAAGAATGCTAATGTTACGCGGTCAGCACCTAAAGATGGCTCGATGCAGTACGGTACGTAACGTTCATTCGTTTGTGGATCGATATAGTTAAAGTCTTCGTTAGAGTGTTCCATGTGACGTTTTAAATCGAAGTCTGTACGAGATGCTACGCCCCATAGTTCGCCCCAACCGAATGGGAATCGGAATTCAATATCAGTTGTTGCGTTACTGTAGTGAGACAACTCCTCTTCACCGTGGTCACGAAGACGCATGCTTTCTTCAGTCATACCAAGTGAAAGTAACCAGTTCTTACAAGTTTCACGCCAGAATGCGAACCACTCTAAATCTTCACCAGGCTTACAGAAGAATTCAAGTTCCATTTGTTCGAATTCACGTGTACGGAATGTGAAGTTACCAGGCGTGATTTCGTTACGGAAGCTCTTACCGATTTGGCCAATACCAAATGGAAGTTTTTTACGCATAGAGCGTTGTACGTTTTTGAAGTTTACGAAAATACCTTGTGCTGTTTCAGGACGAAGGAAGATTTCGTTCGTACTAGACTCTGTAACACCTTGGAAAGTTTTGAACATTAAGTTGAACTGACGGATTTCAGTGAATTCTTCACTACCACAATCAGGACATTTTACTTCATGCTCTTTCATTAAGTCAGCCATTTGGTCGAAAGTAAGACCGTCAACAACCATTTCGATGCCTTTTGCATCTAGTGCATCTTCAATTAATTTGTCAGCACGGTGACGCGCTTTACATTTTTTACAGTCGATCATTGGATCGTTGAAGTTACCAACGTGACCAGAAGCGATCCAAGTTTTTGGGTTCATTAAAATAGCTGCGTCTAAACCAACGTTGTATGGAGATTCTTGAATGAATTTTTTCCACCAAGCTTTTTTAACGTTATTTTTTAATTCGATTCCAAGTGGACCGTAATCCCAAGTGTTTGCAAGACCACCGTAAATTTCAGAACCAGGGAAAACAAAACCGCGATGTTTCGCTAAGTTTACAACTTGTTCCATTGAATACATAATAAAATCCTCCTTTTGAAAGTTAACGTATTGGCGATGACGTGCTCAGATACTGGTGAAACTAGCGTTATATGTGCTTTGAAAAACATAAAAAAACGCTCATCCCAAGGCTTAATTGCCTAGGGACGAGCGTTTGCCCGCGGTTCCACCCTAGTTGATACACAACAGGTGCATCCACTTTATCACGTATTGCTCGAGACTGCCGTTTCCTTGCAGCTTCAGGCTTTCACTATCCCTGAATCGCTTTTTGTGCAAGTACTTATAAGTCCGTCATCGCTACTTATATTAATAATAATGAACATATTCTAACACGTTCTTTTTTAAATCTCAATAGAGGAACGCGTCTATCTATGATAGAGTCTCGCCTATTTTTTCGTTATTTATTCCGTAATTTTGTTTAATGTGCTTAATTGCTTCGCGCTTACTAAGCGAGGCAAGTTCGTTATTTTGCACGTATTCCCAAACGACATCGGGCTTTGTTTTTGCATATTCACGAAGGACCCAGCCAATCGCTTTTTGAATGAAAAATTCTTTTGAAGAATGTAGTTGTCCAATAATCCAGAAAAGAAGTTCTTCATCCATCTTTTGTTTATATTTTAGCTGGAATAGAATAGCGGCGCGTTGTAACCATATGTTGTCGGATGCAATCCATTTTGGAATATAGGCAGAAATTAATTCTGGATGTTTTAAAAAGATATTCCCTAAAAATGTAGGAACGATGCTATCAACAGTGTCCCACCAAGACTTTGTGACAATGAGTTCTTCTAAGAAGGGGATATGCGTTTCGTTTATATGCTTTTTATATTTTTGCATAATATCAAGTGCGGCTGCTTGAAATTCACGTTCTGGTAAGTCCCAAAGTTCACGTATGATAATTTGAAAGTCTTTTTGATCTGGAAGAGTGTGTATTTGGATAACGTCTTTTAATAACTGTCTTCTTTCAGGTGTTTGAATACCGAGAAATGGGAAGTGGTTTTTCATATAACGTACCATTGGTTCTGCTTTTTCAAGGTTTTTATGAGCTATGAAATGCTCTTGTAATGCTTGTACAAATGGATGCATAAGTCCGTTCTCCTCTCTAATTATCTTACTCCTATTATTATACAGAGAGTTTGGTTGAATTTTAAAACATAACTTGCTATGTAATGAAATATGTTGAAAGTAGAGAGGAGAGGATAAGATGGAAGATCAAGGCCTACTAGCAGGTTTCTTTGCTCTTAGTTTTGCGTTTATTCTTGTTGTATTGATTTGGGCAATTATTGCGTATTTATTAACGGCTTTTGCACTGTATACGATGGCGAAAAATGATGGTGCAACGGATGGTGCTCTTGCGTTTATTCCTTTTTTAAATAGTAAGATTTGGGGTGACTTAGCAAAAGATAAATTACCAGATTTCTTGAAAGAAGAAGCAGGATGGAAAGTATTCGGCATATATGTCGCATGCTTCATCTTTAACTTCGTACCAATTCTATATTTATTAGCAACAGCTGTATCGATTGTGCTGTCTATTTATCTTATCTATGCTATTTTAGACAGGTACGGAACGAATTCTATATTATTTACGATTATTCATACCATCACATTTTCAGTTTTCTTGCCAATCCACTTGTTCATTATTCGGAATGAGCCGGTAAGATATAACGAGTAGATATATGCGGGGAGCTGTTTCGAAGATATTTTGGAACAGCTTTTTGTTGGTTAATCGGTATTTCGTTGACTAAGAAAAAAAGGCTGCCATATAGGACAGCCCTTTTTTACTACATAAGGTAGCGTAAATAAATATAAATATGAGAAATGATTAATGAAACGATCATAATTGGGAAACCGACTTTTAAGAAGTCCATGTAGCTAAATTTATGTCCTTCGCGGCTTGCGATACCTGCAACAATTACGTTAGCAGAAGCTCCGATTAATGTTCCGTTTCCACCTAGACAAGCACCTAATGCTAATGCCCACCATAATACGTCGACTTGTGCGTCAGAAGGTGATAAACCTAGCCCAACTGCCATATCGTTAATAAGTGGGATCATTGTTGCAACGAATGGAATGTTATCAATTGTTGCAGAGGCGATACCAGATACCCATAAAATAAGGATAGATGCGTAAGAAATATCTCCGCCCGTTATGCCAATTACTTTTTGCGCTAGCATTTTGATAAGACCGATATCGATAAGTCCTCCAACGAGCACGAATAGTCCTGCGAAGAAGAAGATTGTTACCCACTCTACACTTGCGAATACCTCTTCAATTTCATGTTCTTTCACACCGATTAGCATAAGTACAGTAGCACCAGTTAAAGCGATGATGGCTGCATCAACATGGAAAATCGAATGAGTCATGAAACCTACGATTGTAAGTCCAAGTACTGTTAAAGATTTTTTCATTAATACTGGATCTTTAATGTATTGCTTTTCATCTAAACTCATTAATTTCTTAACTTGTACAGGATCAGCAATTAATTGTTTACGATACATGAAGTAAAGTATTGTCGCTGTCACACCAATAATAATGATTACGATAGGTGCTAAGTTGAATAAGAACGCATTGAAATCTAAATGCTTATTTGCAGAACCGATCATAATGTTAGGTGGATCACCAATTAATGTTGCTGTTCCTCCAATGTTTGAAAAAATAATTTCAGAAAGTAAATAAGGGACAGGATTTACTTGCAGTATGCGCGTAATAGATAAAGTAACTGGAACAACAAGAAGTACAGTTGTAACGTTATCTAAAAATGCGGAACCAAGTGCAGTAAGTAAGGAAAGTGAAATTAAAATTTTAATTGGATTTCCTTGTGCTCCTTTTGCTGCTTTAATGGCAACGTATTGGAAGACACCCGATTTACTCGTAATGTTCACCAGAATCATCATACCGATGAGTAGCGTAATCGTCCCCCATTCAATATGTTTCGTAAAGGCGTTGTGTAAATCAACGACCCCCATAATTACCATGAGTGCTGCACCAAGAAGTGCGATGACAGCGCGATTAATTTTTTCAGAAATAATAATGGCATATGTAATTAAAAAGACTGCGATAGCAAAATAATACTGCCAGTTTGCGAGCTCTTGCGTTGTTTCGTGCAAAACTCTCAACTCCTTTCATTCACTTTTCTTAGTGTGTCAAAAATGTTCTCGAAGAAACACACATAAAGTCATTATAAAGTAGAAAAATGGAGGATGTAAATGAGAGGGGATATTTTGTCATATTTTCTGCATTGGTCATTTTTTCTTATTTTTAAAAATATTTGTGGGCATTTGACATATATATAAGATACATCCAATCTGAATATTTAAAATGGAATTAGCATTCGAGCTTGTTCGTGTAGGAGTGTCAAATAGGAAGGAATGACAAAGATGATAAGGAAGGGATCGTATGGATGAACAACAATTTTTATTTTTGGATTTTGAGTTTACGATGCCCCAGCACAGAAAAAAACCAAAAGGATTTTTCCCGGAGATTATTGAGGTAGGACTCGTCTCAGTTGTTGGCTGTAAGGTAGAAGACACGTATTCAGCTCATGTTAGGCCGAAAACTTTTCCTTCTTTAACGGATCGATGTAAGAAATTTTTAGGAATCAAACAAGAAGTCGTAGATAAAGGAATTTCGTTTCCGGAACTCGTTGAAAAACTTGCAGAATATGAAAAGAGATGTAAACCAACCATTGTTACGTGGGGAAATATGGATATGAAAGTGTTGAAACATAATTGTGAAATGGCGGGAGTAGACTTTCCATTCTTAGGACAGTGTCGTGATTTATCACTTGAGTATAAGAAGTTTTTTGGGGAGAGAAATCAAACAGGATTGTGGAAAGCAATTGAGGCGTATGGAAAAGCAGGGACGGGTAAGCATCATTGTGCACTAGATGATGCGATGACGACGTATAATATTTTTAAATTGGTAGAAAAAGATAAAGAGTATTTAGTGAAACCAGCACCTCCAACATTAGGAGAACTCGTTGATTTTTCAAAAGTGTTAAAGAAAGTGAGTACACAGTAACGACCAAATTGCACAGTATGTAATTTGGTCGTTTTGTTTTTTTAAAGTTTGTAGTCTTTTTTTAACTGTTCTAATGTTTCTAGACTACGAACCCCAAAAGGTGAATCGTCTTCAGAAAATGAATTCATTTGAGCTTCTAATGCTAATTTGAGTGACTCTGTATACTCTGGAATTTCACCTTCATATTTCTTTACCATTTGCTCAGGAATGTTCGTTTGTTCACGGAAAGCTAAAGCGCGTCTTTCATGGAAAAATGGTACGTCAGCTTGTTTTACGTTATGTAAGTCACCTTGCACCGGATGTTTTAAAACAGCTAATACTTTTACGACGTAACTGCCAGGACGGCTATTTGTAACTTCTCCGATGTATTTTCCAGTTTTATAAATACCAGTAACGATTTCGCCAATTTCAAATGTTTCTCTCATATTTTTCACCTCAAGTTTATAGTAAGGAAAGTCCACGAAGTAGTCAAAGAAATCCTTCTCTTTCGGAAGAACCCTTGAGAATATGAATCGGTTCAACTATAATTTAAAATAATATAACAGAAAATTCTGATGGTTTTTGAATCCTATAATAAGGAGTGTTCCGTATGATGCCTTTATATTTTCCGGAAGATAAAACAGAATATATTATTCCAGGGATTGTTTGTGTTCTATTTATCATTGGTGCCGTTGCTACGTGGCGCATGTTCATTCGTGTATCAAAACGAGAAGCAGATCGATTACAGAAAGTTGAAGAAAAACTTTTAGCGGAAAAGAAACAGTAACTCATTTTTGTATGTTTCCCTCTATGCTCGGACAATCTAAGGGCAGAATATATTTTGGAGGGAATAGAATGAAAAAACGGCTTTTTTTCAGTTGTTGTGTATTATTTCTGATGGCAGGTTGTGACCAAGGAAAGCCGAAAGAAATTGACGTGAAATTACATAATGCTTCAGGCGATGAAGTGGGGACTGCAAAAGTAGTGCAGCAAACAAGCGGAGTGAAAATTACGATTAAAGGGGAAGGTTTCGCACCTGGCCCACACGGCATACATGTACACGAAATTGGTGAGTGTAAAGCGCCACGATTTGAATCATCTGGGAATCATTTGAATCCTGATAATAAAAAACATGGTCTTCTTAATCCGAAAGGTGCAGAAAACGGTGATTTACCGAACGTAATTGCAGACGGTTCTGGAAAGATTAAAGCAGAAATCGATGCGCCGCATATAACGCTTGAAGAAGGGAAAACGACGATTCATAGAAAAGATGGAGCGTCTATTATTATTACAGAAAACGCTGATGATGGTATGACACAACCAGCAGGTAAATCCGGGGATCGAATTGCTTGTGGTGTCATTGTAAAAAAAGCGTCGGATATGAAGAAAAAGTAAAAGCTACCGTGCATGGTAGCTTTTTTTGTGAAATGTAAGTGAGAGTATATCGATTTACCTACAAAAGAGTTTAGGATGAAAGCGTATGGCGCAGTCTATTTAAAATTTCTTCTAAAACAGACCTTGGACAGCCGATGTTAATTCGAATATGTTCTTCTCCGCCTAATCCGTATTTTTCACCAGGTTCAACGATGATTTTTCCTTTTTCCTCAAGTAATGTAGTGCGTTCATTTTGAGAAAGCTGTAGGCGAGAGCAATCAATCCACAATAAAAAACTACCTTCTGGTTTCGTTACAGAAAGAGCAGGTATGTGATCTTTAATATATTTACAAGCGAATTGAGCGTTATCTTCTATATATAATTGGATTTCATTTAGCCAATCGTTGCATTCTGTATAGGCACTTTGCATCGCTGTATAGGCGAATATATTTAATCCGTGGAAGCCTTGTCTATATTGGATAGATGTAAAGGCTTGACGGAGTTTTTCATTTGGAATGATAATAATCGATGCCTGTAATCCAGCGATATTAAATGTTTTACTCGGAGCCATACAAGTAATGGTGCGTGCTGCTAATTCTTCAGATAAAGAAGCGAACGGTGTATGTGTATGGTCTGCGTAAATAATATCGGAATGAATTTCATCCGCGACAACGATTACGTTATATTTTGTACATAACGCGCCAAGCTGTGTGAGTTCCTCTTTTGACCAAACACGTCCGATTGGGTTGTGAGGGCTACAAAGAAGCATGAGTTTGACGCCTTGTTGAAATTGCTTTTCTAAATGTTCGAAGTCTATCGCATATGTATCATTTTGTTTCTGTAATGGACTTACGCATAATTGTCTATTGTTTGTTGTAACCATTTCGAAAAATGGTGGATAAATAGGTGGTTGTACGAGAACGGATTCATTTTCTTTTGTGAAGGCCTGTATACTCGTACTAAGAGCTGGAACGATTCCGGCGCTAAAGACAATCCATTCTTTTTGAATATCCCAGTTGTACTGTTTTTTTGTCCAGTTACAAATAATATCTCCAATATTTTCGGGAGGAAGTGTGTAGCCGAAAATAGGATGCTCGATACGTTTCTTTAAAGCAGTTTGAATTGGTTGTGGTACTTCAAAATCCATATCAGCAATCCAAGCATGGATAAGTTCTTCATTTTTATATGTATCCCATTTTGTACTATGAGTTCCACGTCGATTGACTGTTTTATGAAATAGTTGCATAAGTTTGCCCCCTTCTTCTGTAAAACCGTTAAGTTATGAAAGTTCTCTCTCTTCTTATAGAATAGCTGATGTGATAGGATAAAGAAAAGTATTAAAAAGTGAAAAGGCGGGAAGCGAATGGGTACATATGAAAAGATGATAGAGGTTGTGAAGAATTGGGATCCGTTTCAAATGGGACCGGAGTTTTATGAAACAGAAGCGAGCGATGTCGTGAACGTCGTAAGTGTGTTCGATGATCCAAAATACATCGCAAAGAAGATTCAACATATATACTTTATGTCTTTTGAGGAAGTACCTGCGCTTGAAAAATGTGAGAAGTTAGCTGTGGAATTACTTGTAGTAAAAGAAGGCGGAAGTTGTTCATTGTAGGCTGTCGGAATTTCCGACAGCCTTTTTACCTCGCATTAACGGGCAGTAAGACTCCACCTCAAAATTCGGGTAGAGCAAAGAAGTTAGGGGGAGATCCACTGCCCGTAAATGCCCGATTGGTTCAACTAATAATCAGTGGAGGATGAAACCCCCACTGATTAAAGTTTCACTTTATATTATTGCGCAGAAAAAGCGATGATTTCTTCATAAACGTTTTCAGGTTTTTCTTCAGGTAGTAAATGCCCTGTGTTTTCGTAAGAAATAAATTTTGAATTCGGTAAATCTTTGTGTAGCCGATGACCTACATGTACAGGGACGACGCGATCTTTTTCACCCCAAATGAGTAGTGTAGGTGTTTCGATTTTTTGTAATTCAGTTGAAGATAAGTCACCTTCACGGTCTCGTATCATACGAGTTAAAGCAGGGAATATACGGTTGTCATAAAATGGAGCGGAGTAGCCTTCTTTCATTTCATCGTCAATTAATGAGTGATCATGAACGACATTCATTAAGTTATGAACGATGCCGCGCCGAATAATCCAGTTCTTTACGTATAAATGAAAGAACGGTAAATAAGAAGAGTACAGTAAAGGTAAGGTTGCACGTGCTAAATAGCTAGAGCTACATAGTAAAATTGTCTTTGAAATTAATTCAGGACGTATACGGTTTACATAAAGAGAAATTTGTCCACCCATAGAATGCCCAACTAACACAATATTTGAGAGAGATAAATGTTCAATTAAATCGATAATAATCGTTGCTAAATTGTGATAAGAATACTTAAACAGATGAGACTTATCACTTTTTCCGAATGGTGGTAAATCAAGAGCCAGTACTGTTCCTGCTTTCGATAGTAAAGGAATAAGACGGCGGTAACTGAATGAGGAAGATAAAAAGCCGTGAATGAGCACGAAAGTAGGGCGTTCCGTTTTGTTGTCATGTTCATACAATTCGTAATGAATAGTAGTGCCGCGAGTGGAAAAAGTGAAATAAGGACAAGTATATTCGTGATTCATTTTTTGTCACTCCATTGATTTTTGTTCATATCATTTCCAAGGAAGAAGAAAATATGTTAACAAAAAAAGGCAAGATGACGATGTCATCTTGCCTTTCGCTTATTTAGTATTATCCGCGAACAATATTAGGTGGTGTTTTTCCTTGTAACCCCGCAACTAAATTTTCAGCGGCCGTCATAGCCATTTGCTGTCTAGTTTTTAAGGTGGCAGATCCGATGTGTGGTAAAGTCACAACATTTTGTAAGGATAAGAGCGGATTATCTTTTTGAATCGGCTCTTGTGTAAAAGTATCGATGCCCGCTGCAAAGATTTTCTTTTCTGTTAACGCATGGATTAACGCTTCTTCATCTACTGTTTTCCCGCGAGAAGCATTAATGAAGATTGCTGTTTCTTTCATTAATGAAAATTCCTTTTCTCCAATAAGATGATACGTTTCATCTGTTAATGGAGTAAGAAGGACAATAAAGTCAGATTGCTTTAGTAGTGTCTGTAAATCACAATATGTAGCATCGAATTTTTGCTCTGCTTCTTCTTTACGGCGACGGTTATAATAAAGAACATTCATATCAAATCCGAATTTCGCTCGTTTTGCAACGGCTTCACCAATTCGTCCCATTCCGATAATACCGATTGTACTATGGTGTACATCCAGTCCGAAGTGCTCTTTTCCAATTTCGGCATTCCATTCACCGTTTTTTACGTAGGAGTCTAGCTCGCAGACACGGCGACCAGCAGATAACATAAGAGCGAAAACGAGGTCAGCTACTGTATCATCTAGTACGTATGGTGTATTCGTTCCGATTACATTACGCTTTTCCATCGCTTGTAAATCAAAATTATCGTAACCGACAGAAATGTTGCTCACTACTTTTAAGTTAGCAGCTACCTCTAATAATTCTTCATTAATAGCAGATCCAAAATTTAATAAACCATCTTTATCTTGTATTTTCTCCAATAGGATATCACGAGGTACCTTCTCATTTTGCTCCCATTTTTCATAATCACAGTGTTCTGATAAATATTCTTCTACAAATGTTGGAACTGGTTCGGCAATATAAACTTTTGGTTTCACGGTTCCATCCCCTTTCGCTTTATCACGCATTTTTCCGCTGATTAAAGTTTCACTTTACCCCGCTTTAACGAGCAGTAAGACTCCCACCTAAAAAGACAGTTGAGGCAAAGAAGTGAGGTGGGAGATCAACTGCTCGTAAAAGCCCGATTGGTGCGGGCTAATAATCCATGGGGTGAACCTTTCCATGGATTAAAGTTTCACTTTATTTTGACATAATTCACTAAAAAAATCTTCTTTTCAAACTGGAAAGGGTATTTGTATAATTTAGACACAAACGAAAAGGAAGGATGATTTATATGGTAACAGAAAAAGAATTAGAATTATTAGCTTGTCTTGAAAAAAGTAGTCGATTAACTGTAGATACATTAGCGAAGCTGTTAAATATAGAAGTAGAAGAAGTAAAGAAAATGGTTGAAAAATTAGAGGCGGAAAAGATTATTGTGGATTATGTAACACATATCGATTGGACGAAGGTGAAAGAACATACAGGTTTAACGGCGATGATCGATGTGAAAGTTACGCCAAAGCGCGGCGTTGGGTTCGATGCGGTTGCTGAACAAATTTATCGTTATTCAGAAGTGAAGTCTGTGTATTTAATGTCAGGGACATATGATCTTTCTATTACATTAGAAGGAAAGACAATGGGAGAGGTAGCGATGTTTGTTTCTGAGAAATTAGCAACAATTGAATCTGTCGTTTCTACAACAACACATTTCATTTTGAAGAAGTATAAACATGAGGGAATTATTTACGAAAAAAACGATGATGATAAGCGGATTGTGGTGACACCATGAAGCAATTTGAACTATCTAGAGCAGCAGAATCTTTACAACCATCAGGTATTCGAAAGTTTTTCGATTTAGCAGCGAATATGAAGGGTGTTATTTCTCTTGGAGTAGGAGAGCCTGACTTTGTTACACCTTGGAATGTAAGGCAAGCATGTATCCGTTCTTTAGAACAAGGATATACGTCCTATACAGCAAATGCAGGATTATTGGAGCTCCGTCAAGAAATAGCAAAGTATCTAAAAAAACAATTTGCAGTATCTTATGATTCAAACGATGAAATCATTGTTACAGTTGGAGCGAGTCAGGCGTTAGATGTAGCGATGCGTGCCATTATAAATCCTGATGATGAAGTACTCATTATTGAACCGAGTTTCGTTTCTTATGCACCGCTTGTGACATTAGCTGGAGGAGTTCCAGTTCCCGTGGCGACTACATTAGAAAATGAGTTTAAAGTACAACCAGAACAAATTGAAGCAGCTATTACAGCGAAAACAAAGGCAGTTTTACTTTGTTCACCAAATAACCCAACAGGTGCGATGTTAAATAAATCCGAGCTTGAAGAAATAGCAGTGATCGTTGAAAAGTACAATTTAATCGTATTATCTGATGAAATTTATGCAGAGCTTGTATACGACGAAGTATATACAAGTTTCGCGAGTATTAAAAATATGCGCGAGCATACGATTTTAATTTCAGGATTTTCAAAAGGATTTGCGATGACAGGATGGCGCCTCGGTATGATTGCAGCTCCTGTTCATTTTTCAGAATTAATGCTCAAAATCCACCAATATTCCATGATGTGTGCACCGACGATGTCTCAGTTCGCAGCACTCGAAGCGTTACGCGCGGGGAATGATGAAGTAATTCGGATGAGAGATAGTTATAAGAAACGCCGTAATTTTATGACGACATCTTTCAATGAAATGGGATTAACATGTCATGTGCCGGGCGGAGCGTTTTATGTCTTTCCTTCCATTTCTTCAACGGGATTATCTTCAGCGGAATTTGCAGAACAGTTATTATTAGAAGAAAAAGTGGCTGTTGTACCTGGAAGTGTATTTGGTGAAAGTGGTGAAGGATTTATTCGTTGCTCATATGCAACATCGCTTGAACAACTAATGGAAGCAATGAAGAGAATGGAACGGTTTATAGAAAATAAAAAAAGGACAAAACGTAATACGTTTTGTCCATAAAAGGGGGGGAATACTAGAAAGCCATGTGTTAGTATTCTATCCCAATATTGGAGAATTATACGTACTACAGGAAATTTTTCGTTAATTTTGAATGAGTTCTGTCATAGTGGTATAATTTACTAATATAAGGTATGCGTATCCTGAGTAGCTTTACTTAGGGTACGTACTAACTAATCGGATATTTAACAATAAATCATCTGCTTTGCTATCTACAATTGTAGAGAAAATGGTAAACGTATGGGAGTGTTTCATATGTCAGAACAATATACAACAGGAGTGGTTGTAACAGGGAAAGTGACTGGGATTCAAGATTACGGTGCATTTGTAGCGTTAGATGCAGAAACACAAGGACTTGTGCATATATCTGAAATTACAAATGGATATGTAAAGGATATTCATGACTTTTTAAAAGTCGGCGATACAGTAGAAGTAAAAGTACTTTCAATTGATGAAGAACACAGAAAAATGAGTTTATCGTTAAAAGCGGCGAAAAGAAAACAAGGACGGATTCTTATACCGAATCCATCTGAGAACGGATTTAATACGCTGCGAGAAAAGCTAACAGAATGGATTGAAGAGTCCGAGTTAACAAAGTAAAAGAGGAGCGCATATGAGCGTTCCTCTTTTACTTTGTCTTATGATATATATTTGCAAATATGATTGCATGCAATCATATTCGTATGTCGGAGGTGAAATAAAGACATACTGACTAGTGGATTTCGTTCGTTTCTGGGTGAGTACCAAGATTTTCTGATGGTTTAAAGAGTAAACCAAGATTGATAAGCCCAGAAATACCGACGATGCCGTAAATAATACGTGAAAGAGCTGAGTTTTGTCCACCGAAAATGGCTGCCACTAAGTCAAACTGGAAGAACCCGATTAGTCCCCAGTTCACAGCGCCAATTACAGTAAAGACTAATGCGATACGTTGTAGTGTACTCATGAAAAAGCCCCCCTTAATTGTGAAGCATGAGCAAGCGATGAGTTAATTAACTCTTTTATAGAATGGGGTAGTTATGTTGTTTTTATACATAAAAAATATAAGAAAAAGGATGTATATACATCTATACCGAAAAATGCGAATTTTTATGCAAAAAATGAACTTTTTCTAAAAAATATATATTGGTTACGTTTACAATTGTTGAATCGCTTGATTTACAACTTCAGTTTCGCTAAAGTGAATACAGAAATACATATACATTATTGGAGGGAAAAAGATGAGTACACATGTAACGTTCGACTATTCTAAAGCGTTATCCTTCATCGGTGAACATGAAATCACTTATTTACGTGATGCAGTGAAAGTAACACATCACGCAATCCACGAAAAAACTGGAGCTGGGAACGATTTCCTTGGGTGGGTAGACCTTCCGCTTCAATATGACAAAGAAGAATTTGCTCGCATTCAAAAATGCGCAGAAAAAATTAAAAATGACTCTGACATTTTACTTGTTGTAGGTATCGGTGGTTCTTACCTAGGAGCACGTGCAGCAATCGAAATGTTAAACCATTCTTTCTACAACACGCTATCTAAAGAACAACGTAAAACTCCACAAGTGCTATTTGTTGGACAAAACATTAGCTCCACTTACATGAAAGATTTAATGGACGTATTAGAAGGTAAAGACTTCTCTATTAACGTTATTTCCAAATCAGGTACAACAACAGAGCCAGCACTAGCATTCCGTATTTTCCGTAAGTTATTAGAAGAAAAGTATGGAAAAGAAGAAGCTCGCAAACGTATTTATGCAACGACAGATAAAGCACGTGGTGCATTAAAAACATTAGCTGATAACGAAGGTTACGAAACATTCGTTATTCCAGATGATGTTGGAGGACGTTTCTCTGTATTAACGCCAGTTGGTTTATTACCAATCGCAGTAAGTGGCTTAAATATTGAAGAGATGATGAAAGGTGCAGCTGCTGGTCATGGTGACTTCGGTACATCAGAACTAGAAGAAAACCCAGCTTACCAATATGCAGCAGTTCGTAATGCTTTATACAATAAAGGAAAAACAATTGAAATGCTTGTTAACTATGAGCCAGCACTTCAATACTTCTCTGAGTGGTGGAAACAGTTATTTGGTGAAAGTGAAGGAAAAGATCAAAAAGGTATTTTCCCATCTTCAGCAAACTTCTCAACTGACTTACACTCATTAGGTCAATACGTTCAAGAAGGTCGTCGTGACTTATTCGAAACAGTTCTGAAAGTAGGTAAATCTACACATGAACTAACAATCGAATCAGAAGAAAACGATTTAGATGGATTAAACTACCTTGCTGGTGAAACTGTAGACTTCGTAAACACAAAAGCATACGAAGGTACATTACTTGCACATAGCGATGGTGGAGTACCAAACTTAATCGTAAATATCCCTGAATTAAATGAGTACACATTCGGTTACCTTGTATACTTCTTCGAAAAGGCATGTGCGATGAGCGGCTACTTATTAGGCGTAAATCCATTTGATCAACCAGGAGTAGAAGCATACAAGAAAAACATGTTTGCTTTACTTGGTAAACCAGGATTTGAAGAGTTAAAAGCAGAATTAGAAGAACGTTTAAAATAATAAAAAGCGACCGGAAATCCGGTCGCTTTTTATTATTTTATCGAAAAGTCCATCAGTATATTCAAACTAGAGTGGGTATGCTAAGGAAAAAGTCTAGGAGGGATGGGCTTGATTCCAATTCAATCAAATTTAGAAGGACGTACATATGCGTTATATAAGTTAGAAGAGATAATGAAGCCACTTGGATATAGTATTGGTGGCAATTGGGATTATGATAAAGGATGCTTTGATTATAAGATCGATGAAGAAGATGGCTATCAATTTTTACGGGTGCCATTTACAGCGGTGAATGGCGAACTAGATGTGCCGGGCGTCATCGTCCGTCTTGAAACGCCATATATTCTTTCGCACGTATACCAAGACGAACTAGATGATCATGTAAATACTTTAGCAGCCGGAACGAGTGGAATGGACCAATTTGCTGAGCCGAAAGATCCAGATGGAGATGTGAAAAGAAAATATATCAATATTGGGAAAGTGCTCATACAAGAACTAGAGCGTCATTTTATTAATGGTGAATAACAATGAGTATGTCGCTTTCAATGAGAACAAAGGAATGGACTGGATTAATCATATATTGTTCGTCGCGCTTTATACCTAGTAAGAGAATGTTTTGCTTTAACAGAGTATAGCTGCAATTTGCGAAAGTTTGTCCGATGCAGGACGGAGAAAGCTCCATCAGTTGTAATTTATTATCAGAGATTTCATCGTAAAGTGAGAATAGTACACCTGAAATGGAAGGGAATAAAAGAGAAGCGGTAAATACATAGCTCGTTAATTTATTTCCTTCTATAATTTCTGATACACCAGCTCTTGTTGCATTTTGTATTTGTTCAGAAGTAAGAAGTTCAGCGATGCAGTGAATATTTGGGTTGAGACCTTTTGCAGTTAAAATGTTTAAAATGGATTGTGTATCTGCTAAGCTTTCATTCTTTTCTTTATCAGCGGTTATTAATATAGTGTGTGCCGTTGTAATATTAGCTTTTAATAAAGTTTGATCGTGATGGGGGCACCCCTTTATAAATTCTAAATGATGAAATGGTTTTGGAAGTAAAGAAAGTGTTTCATCAATTAAAACGATATCAAGGTTCGGTTGTAAGATATGCATTTGTTTTACAACATGTTTTGCCCGTTCGTTCCAGCCGACGATAATCATATGACCGTTAGAAGTCGCAGCTTCTTCTCCTTTAATTTTCATATATTGTTTATTAATCATATCAGTAGCGAATAGAACCATATAATAAGAACAAAAGCCGGTTCCAAATAAAATAATACCCATACCGATAAGTTTGCCTATTAGCGTATGCGGGGCAAAGTCACCATAGCCAACAGTGAAAATGGTAACGATTGACCACCAAACTCCATCAAACCATGTTGTGAAGTGCGATGGCTCTAATCTATGTATAAGAAATCCGGAGAAAGCAGTAAGTACAATAATAAAGCAAACTAAACGAAAAATAATGGAATCGCGAAATGTATCTACTAAATTTGGACGGGATTTCAAACTCTTATTCCTCCTTACTTTGCAGGACTACATTCATTGTTACCATTATAGAAAAAAGAAAAACTCTCTAATTGAAAAGAGAGTTTGTTTTACATTACATACTTTCCACTTCAGTTTGTTGAACACTTTCAAGATGCTGGAGGGCGTAGTAAACATCAGCGGTATGTCTTTTTTGATCGATACATAATTTCAAATGTAAATAGTGCGAGCCATTTTCCAATGTTTTGAGCTTCATATTCTTAACTTTTATATCCATTTCTTTTATTTCTTCAATTACAATTGGGATATTGTCCATATTTCGCACAACAAGTTTTACTGCGATATCACGTTGACGAAATGATCTCGGTCCCACAAATTTCATTGTTAATGGTATAAGTTCGACACTAATCATAAGGAAACACATTCCGAAAATCGCTTCGATATAGAAGCCGGCTCCAACAGCAATACCAATACCGGAAGCGCCCCAGATCATAGCAGCAGTCGTTAGCCCTGCAATACTATCGTTTCCTCTTCGTAAAATAACACCAGCACCTAAAAAACCAATCCCTGATACAATTTGCGCGGCAAGTCGAAGTGGATCCATATTCATATGATCAGTATGTGGTAAATTGTAAGCCGCTTTAATAGAAACAATCGTCAGGAGGCAACTAATGATAGAAATAACTAAACAAGTTTTTAAACCAAGTGGTTTCCGTTTTAATTCGCGCTCTAAACCGATGGCGAATCCTAAAATAGCCGAGAGACCTAGTTTGATTAATAAATCGGTATAGTCCATATGTATTCCTCCTTGTATGATATGGTATATGAATAAAACATTTATTATAGAAAGAAATGTTTTTGGGTAGAGTGACTTTATATAGAATATATGTAGGAATCCCTTAGAAATGAAAGAGATATTTCGTTTAAGTATATGATATTAAAAAAGAAATGTAGTTAATTTAAAAAAAGTTTATAAAAGGTGTTGCATTTCATTTTTCACCATGATATATTAATAACCGTCGCTGATGCGGAAACGCAGAAAACGACAAAAAAGAAATTGAAAAACTTAGTTGACATCGAAAAACGAAGATGTTAACATAAGGAAGTCGCAAATGAGCGACCAAGTAGTTCTTTGAAAACTGAACGAAACAAACAACGTGAAACGTCAATTTTTATTTTTAGATGCTAGACAAACTAACTTTATTGGAGAGTTTGATCCTGGC
>NZ_JBTGPA010000019.1:0-161642 GCF_054326875.1 Bacillus sp. BC08
CTTTAATCAGTGGGGGTTTTCTTCATCCCCCCACTGATTATTAGCCCTCACCAATCGGACTTTTATGGGCAGTTGATCCCCCACCTAACTTCTTTGCTTTCGCTGCATTTTGAGGTGGGGGTCTTACTGCCCATTAAAGCGGGATAAATCTTGCATATGCTCGGAGTAAATTTCTTCTAGTGATTGCCTGCGTTTCACTACATTTCCCTCCCTTCATACATAACAACGAAATACATATAAAAAAGTTACAATGTTTTATGGAATTATAGTAAAAAACGTCAAGAAGTGGATAGGATTCTCTTTTATCATAATACATATAAGGCGGGTGAACAGAGATGGAAAGCTATGAAACACAAATTCAAAGGTCAATTGATTATATTGAAGAAGATGTTATGGAAAAACAGACGTTGCGTAATTTAGCACGTATTGCAGGTTTTTCTGAGTCGCATTTTCATCGTGTATTTCAGGCATTAGTAGGTGATACAGTAATGGAGTATGTTCGAAAGAGGAGGTTAGCCCGGGCAGCGTATCAACTTTCTCATACGGATGAAAAAGTTATTGATATCGCATTTGAGCATGGCTTTCAATCTCACGAAACGTTCACGAGAGCCTTTAAAAAAATATTTCAAATGACACCGAGTGAATATAGAAAACAAGAAATTGAAACACCGATGTATTACAGCGTGAATGTAAAGCAAAGAAAATTAAATCCGTATTTAGGAGGCATACAAATGGAATATCGTATTGTAAATAAACCAGAATTTTTAGTGGCGGGTTATGAACTGAAGACGACAAGTAAAGAAGGGAAAAACCATCAAGACATCCCAGCATTTTGGCAAGAATATTTACAGAAAGACCTTGGAACAACGATTCCGAATCGTAAAGATACGAGCCAATGGGTAGAGCTTGGATTATGTACTGATTTTAATTTAGAAACGGGCGACTTCACTTATATTATCGGAATGGAAGTTACAGGTTTTGAAAATGTACCAAATGAAGTTGCGAAGCGTACTTTCCCAGCAGCGACATATGCTGTATTTACAACGCCGAAAGTTCCTCATGAAGAAATGGTATCGTCTATTCACCAAACGTGGAATGCTGTATTCTCAGAATGGTTCCCGCATTCAGGATACGAACATTGCGGCGTTAATGAGTTTGAGCTATACGATGAGCGTTCCCATGCAGATAAAAGTGAGTTCGCTCAAATTGAACTTTGGATACCGGTGAAGAAGAAGTAATAGGATAAGAGCGAATCATTGGGAGATGGTTCGCTTTTTTGTAAAGGGGGAAATGGGAAGATGTTCAAAAAAATAGAATGTGTATCTATACATACGAAGGATATAGAAAAATCAGTTTCTTTTTATAAAGAAATGGGAATGAAGCAAAACTGGATTATAGAAAGAGAATTAGAAGAAGGGGTTATTTGGACGTTAATAGGATTGAAGTTTCCAGATGAGAAAAGTTCGGAGTTAGTAATAAGCAATCATCCAGGTATTAACTTTATGGAAGTCGAAGTATTAGTAGAAGATGTGCAACAAACGTATGATAGTTTAAAAGATAATAAAGATGTGAAATGGATTCGCGAACCATTTCCAACAGAATCAGGGCATGTTGCAGTAATGGAAGCACCTGATGAGAATGTGTTTGTGTTAGTAGGGAAATAGCTAAAATATGGAGATGACCTTTCATAGTGAGTTGTGAAAGGTTATTTTGTATGGTAAGGAGAAAGGAGTGTTATTGGTGGTAAATTGATATAATTTCATTTACCACCAAACTCCCCCATAAGAAAAGACGCCACATAGCGCTTTTCCTACGAATGAAACGGGAACACAAGTATAATCGTCGTTCCTTTTCCAATTTCGCTATCAATAGAAATTGTTCCATTATGAGCATGAACGAGCTGTTTCGTAATGGCAAGGCCAAGTCCAGTCCCGATGTTGCTTTCTTCTGTATTTGTTCCTCTGTAATATCGCTCAAAGAGAAGTTCTTTCGTTTTGTCATCCATTCCTTTTCCATTATCTGAAATAGAGAGTGTAAATGAAGTAGCGTTTTGGGAAAGTTTTACGCTGACATTTGTCGTTTCATTATTATGTTTTACAGCGTTTACGAGTAAATTTTCGATAATACGCTGGAACCATTTTTCTTCAATGAAATATTGAATATTGTTTGAGCTTGGTACGAATTCAATATTTTGATTTTGGAGTGTCGGATTATTAATAAATTGTAATAATACTTTTTGGACGAATTGATTCATTTCAATATTTACGTGCTGCGCAGGAAGACTGTTATTTTTTATTTGATACGTTAAGCTTAAGTCATCAATTAATGTCGTCATATATTGAGATTTTTCTTTCATAACGCTGCCGAATTGTTGAATGTCACGATCAGTCCAGTTGTACTGCTGTGATTCTAGTAATAATGCGTAGCCATATATAGAGCTAAGTGGTGTTTTTAAATCATGTGTGAGACCGGTAATCCATTCTTCGCGTGTTTGCTGCAGTACTTGCCTCATTGCATCATTTTTTTTAAGTGTAATAGAAAGATGCTCTAGTGAATTTGTCACATCACTAAATAAGCGGAATGACCATTTTTCTTTACCGGATCGCCGGAACCTGACAGGTTTCCCTTTTTTACTAACAGGTTCTTCGTACTTTCCACCAGCTATATTCTTAAGCCAGCGCATCGCATGCAATAACGGTTTTCCAAATTTATTACCGTACCAAATAGAAAGAATGACTAAATAAACAAATACGATAAGCAGGATTAATCCACATCCGATTAGAAACTTTTTAGCAAATACATCTTCTATTTCATCATCTGGGTAGTAGTGCTCATTTTTGGCTGTTACAACGAGAAGATGATTGCTATTTGTGTCGTAAAAGCTAGACGTGTTTTCTTTGTGATTCCACGGTTCTTTTGCGTTAAGAGCAGCTTGTATGGCAGAAAACGTTTTTTTCTTTCCATTTGGATAGGAGAATACTTCTTCGCCGCCACTATTAAAGATTTGAAGCGTTGCTTTTTCTTTAGAAAGTAACTGTTTTTCTTCTTCTGTTAATGTGAATGTATCCGTAGATACAGAAGGGTGCTCTTTCTGGATTGATTTCAGTAATCCATTGCTTTTTAACGTACCACCGTAAATAACAAGTACGTTTTTTTCTTCTAATTCAATTTCCCAATATGTAAATGTATAAGGGCTTTCTATGTGATTCTGTATATATGAGAATAAAGATGTTTTCGTATAAGATGTCGGTACGTCATTTGGCGTATTAAAGTGATAGAGAACTTTTCCGTTTTCCTCTACAACTTGAATCCAATCATTTTTCTCTTTAATTAAGTCTTTTACTTCAGCTTTTAATGAAATATCGCCATCTTCTGAAGAGATATATCTTGCAATCACAAAATTATCAGAGTCTGGAATGTTCGGTTCGTATGAAGTGCTCGTAACAAGAAAAATTAAATAAGTGAAAGCAGCTACTACAGCAATTAGTAGTGTAACCAAAACAAATACGTGTTGCAGAATAAACTGGATAATAAGTCGTTTATTAAAGTTCATATCGTCACCCTACTTTGTAATGAACTTATAGCCAAGTCCGCGAACAGTTTTTATATATTCTGGTTTACTTGGATCTTGTTCAATTTTTTCACGTAGTTTTCGAATGTGGACCATAACGGTATTGTCATCGCCATTGTAGGCAGGTGCTCCCCAAACTTTTTCGTATATTTCTTCTTTCGAAAATACGTAGTTCGGATTCTCGCAAAAGAAGAGTAATAGCTGAAATAGCTGGGCGGAACATTCGACAACATGTCCACCTACTGTAAGCTCTGCAGAATATCGGTCAATTTCAAATCTGCCAAATGAACTTGAGTGTGCTTTTTGTTCGTGTGGTACTGCTTGTTTCATATGTCTACGGAGTTGTGCTTTCATACGAGCTACTACTTCAAGTGGATTAAATGGCTTCGTAATATAATCATCTGCACCATGTGAAAATCCGGATATTTTATCTAAATCAGATGTTTTAGCTGTGAGGAAGAAAATAGGACAATCTGTTTTTTGGCGAATGATCGGACAAATATCAAAACCAGATTGTCCAGGAAGCATGACATCTAAAATAATTAAATCGTAATTGTTTTGCTGAGTGAGAGATAAAGCTATTTCAGCGGATGTTGCAGTTGTAATATGAGAAAAACCTTCTTTTTCAAGAATGGTAGTTAGTAATTGTAAAATTGCTGTTTCATCATCAACGAGCAAAATATTTGCTTCATACATAAAAATCCCTCCTAATTTCCTCGAATATCATATCATCTTTCTGTAACTTATGGAATTTTTAAGGAAATTTTAAGGTTTTCTTTCGCAAAAAATTAAGAATCAAATGATATGATAAAAGTAACATAGGGGAGGAGATGAGTGTGAATCCGTTTCAAACGATGCGAGCTAGATATTTTTTAATTGTATTTGCACTATTAACTTTAGTTGCAAGAGTCAGTAATGAATTGATAGAAAATACATTTCATATGCAAAATTCTACTTTTATAAATATTCTTATATTCTATATCCTTCCGATTACGTGGATTTTTTTTGAGTATAGAAAACACCGTGTTTCCTTTTCATTATTTATTAATAAAAAGGAAACATTTAACCTGGTGCAAGTTTTATACATTGCACTTATGTTAGGCGTATTTAGTTACGGATATCTTATTTTGTACATGTATAGCTTTGCTTGGATTACACCGGAATTTATTATGAACGCGTTACGTGAACCGATTATAGATAGCACAGGGGGATTTGTATATCAGTTTATTATGGTCGTATTCATCGCACCAATTATTGGTGAATTTGTTTTTCGGGGATTTTTACTGCAACGCTTTGCAGCAAAATGGGGAACGAGTATAGCGATCATTGTAGTAGCGATGTTGTTTGCGTTGCTACATGTTGATTTCCTAGGCGCAGTAGTATTTAGCGTTGTACTATCAATCGTATATATTCGTACGAATAGTTTACTTATGCCAATTGCGATTCACATGTTAAATAATGCATTTGTAATCGGTGCTTCTTTTTTAATAAATAAAGAAGAGATCATGAGTTTTGCAGACTTCTCAAATTATACGACGTTCTTTCCAGGGCTTATTATTTTTATAACAGGATTAAACTTAGTACTCATCTTTTTATTTGTTAACCGCAAATATTGGAGTAAAGAAATGCCAGCTATATATGTAGAGCAGGAAAAGAGTTTTTCAGACGTAGTGGAGAGTAAATGAGATGAAGAAGACGATTGAAAAAATATTGAAAGACATTATAGATGCTACGTCTCTTACAGATATGTGTGATAAAAGCGTTTGTCATTGGGTGCAACCTGTAGTAGATACGATTGTGTTTCCAGAGTATTACTTATTTTCTAGTACTCATTTAAAAGAAAATATTATTTCTCTTCTTATTGTGTTAGGGGTTTTATTAATATTTGGTCTAATTGTAGAAGAAATGATGAAGCGCATCTTCAGAAGAAATGAAGAGAAGTATATGTGGGTTCATAAAATATTCGAGAAAGTAATAGTGGCTTTCCTTTTGTTTTATAGTATGAAAACAATTATTTACTTTATAGCTTTGAAACATCATTAATTCTAAATTTGAAAGGGATGTATAAAATTATATGAATGAAACAATATCATCAAATAAGTTTTTTTATTTGATTTTGCTTAGTATTGTGCTGATAACGACAGTCAATGTTATTATTCGCTGGGAGGAAGCTTATTTCTTTATGTATTTAGCACTCCATTTGTTAGGAATATTATGTATAAGCGGCGGAATAGTTGCTGAAAAAAAGAGTGAAGAAAGCATTAATTATATGTGTGTGACCGGTCTTATTTTACTTTTGGCTGTACAAGGTATTATGAAATATAGTTCTTTTTCTTTACAAGATTTTAGTTTATTAGTGGATGTACTTCCTTAAGGGGGCACGTTATGTTATCTAAGAAGCAAATAGGATACGTACTAGTTTTAATTGGATTTTTTACGCTTATTGTAACGACTTTATTTTTTCAAGACTATGAATATATACGCTATGTAAAAGGCGCTGGCTTAATATGTTGGGTTGTAAGTACGTTTCTTATCCCAGAGTATGAACCGAAGAAAGTGTCTAAAGGTAGGTAAAACTCTTCTATTTGTAGAAGAGTTTTTTTATGTAAATAAAAGGCTCGCGAGCAATTCGCATAATAAGCTTGTTCTAATTTAGCATGTACGAACTTACAATAATAATAGACAGGCAGCATAGAGGAGGGAATAGCGTGAGGAAGGTTATTGGGTGGTCGCTTTTTTTGTACGTTGGGTTTGCGTTGCTTATATATTGGTATTTATTTGGATGGAATCATGAACTGATTCCGGACATATATAAAGGAACAAAGGCAGATCCAGAAACGTTTATGAATGCAAGAGAGCTTACGCTAAGTCAAGATTATTCGCGCGTGAAAAATTTACTTTACTTTTTAGCGACGCCTCTAGAATGGATTATTTTATTATTTGTACTTGTGCTCGGTGTTTCAAGAAAGTTTGAGAAATGGTCGAAGGAAACGACGAAAATAAGTGTCCTGCAAGTTGCGATTTATTTCTTTTATTTATCATTACTGACAACAGTTCTTGCCCTGCCGATGCAATGGATTAGCCGAAAAGTTTCCGTTGATTACGGCATTTCAACGCAAAGTACACAAAGCTGGATAAAAGATCATGTTATCGGTTTTTGGGAAAGTTATGCGACGATGTTAATCGTAGTTACCGTACTTCTATGGCTTATCCGTAAATTTCCGAAGAGATGGTGGATAGCAGGGTGGGCACTCTCTGTTCCATTTACAATCTTTTTAACATTTATACAGCCGGTCGTTATTGATCCACTTTATAATGATTTTTCGACGCTGAAAAATAAAGAATTAGAAACGAAAATTTTAGCGATAGCAGACAAAGCTGACATTCCTGCTAAACACGTGTATGAAGTAAATATGTCAGAGAAAACGAATGCGTTAAATGCATATGTAACAGGAATTGGCCCTAACGCCCGTATTGTAATGTGGGATACAACGCTTAAGCAATTAAAAGATAAAGAGATTTTATTTATAATGGCCCATGAAATGGGGCATTATGTTATGAAACATATATATTGGGGCGTTGCGAGTTATGTGCTGCTATCTTTCATAGGGATGTATCTCATTAGTCGTATTATAAATATGTGTATTCGAAAATGGGGAGATACGCTGCAAGTTTCAAAAGTAGCATGTTTCTCAATTTTACCTTTATTTTTCTTAATTTCTTCTGTACTTTCTTTTGCATCGCAGCCAGCAACAAACTATGTTTCTCGTATAGAAGAACGAGCGGCAGATCAATATGCTTTAGATATGACGAAGGACGGGAAATCTGGTGTAAAAACGTTTCAATATTTATCAAAAACGAGTTTAAGCCAAGTAAATCCGCCTGCGTTAGTGAAGTTTTTCTTATACACACATCCACCAATTTTTGAAAGAATTCATACGTTTGAACAATATGAGAAACAAAGCAAAAAGAAGTAGCTATTATGCTACTTCTTTTTTTATAGAGATATAAGTTCGATATTGGGAATATTTATCATTGCTTTTTATTGTGATTTTGTAAATAATAAGCTATAAAATTCTAAAAATCTATATATAAAGGAATAAAGGTGGAAATATGTATTTTTTACAAAATTTAAAAGTGAAATATAAATTATTATCGCTTATTTCATTAGCAATTTTAGGTATGGTAATTATGAGCTGTGTAGCAATTAATTCTATTAATAAGATTAAGCGCGATACAGAGGTTGTAGTAGATGATTATCAATATTCTGCAATTTTATTAGAAGGAATGCTTCGTACACAAAATTCACTAGAATATAACTTATTAGAATTAATTACAGCTTCACCAAATGAGGGAACAAATAAAGAGGGGATTATTGGTAATGTTGAAAAGGATCTTGAAAAATATGATTCTTTATTAAAAGAATATGATGATGGCTTCAATTTAAGTAAGCAAGAGGATGAACTGTTTCAGAAGATGAAGAAATCTTTGCCAAGTTATATGGAGACATATAAGAAGTTGTTTGATAAAGCGAAGGTAACAAATGAATCTCAAATGGTAAACGAATTTCATAAGGAATTAAAACCTAAGGGAGTAGAGTTAGCTAGTTATGCTGTAGATCTAGAAGCGTATGTTTCAAATTTAGCTGACCAAGTATTTAAAGATTCTCAAAAAATGATAGATCGGTCCGTTATTACTTTTATCATTCTTGTAGTAGTTACTACAGTCATTATATGTATAGTAAGTTATATTATTAGCAAGCTTATAGTTGCTCCTTTACAAACGGTTAGTCGTATGATGGAAAGAGCAAAAGAAGGAGATCTAACTGTACATGGTGAGTATAATGCTAAGGATGAATTAGGTGTATTAGTAAGTGATTTTAACGAGATGATTGCAGGGCTAAGAACAAATATGCAAGAAGTAGAGAATAATATTCAGTTTTTATTCCAACATGCAGACGGAGTAGTATCTGCATCGGAAGTATCTAGTGGTGCAGCGAAGAAAATCACTATAGATATTGAAGAAGTTGCAACTGGTGCAGAGAGCCAAATGCAAGCAATGGAACAAACTGCGGGTGCGATGGAAGAGTTGACACAAGGAATGCAGAGTATAGTGAATACATCATCCTCTGTAAATGAATTGTCTGCTCAGTCGGCATTAGACGCAGAGAGTGGTAATAAGTTAATGAAACAAATGATTCAACAGATGGATATAATCCAAAATTCAGTACATAGCGGTGTTAAACAAGTAGAGACTATGAAAGAACAATCAGAAGAAATTGTCGAAATCATTGATGTTATGCAAGCTATTGCCTCTCAGATTAACTTATTAGCATTAAATGCCGCAATTGAGGCTGCCCGTGCTGGGGAAAGTGGTAGAGGGTTTGCAATTGTGGCAGATGAAGTGCGGAAATTGGCGGAACAATCTAGTAATTCTGCAAAACAAATTGAGAAGCTTATTACTCAAGTTATGGGAACAACGAGTCATACCGTAGATATGATGGGGAAAGTAGATAATGAGGTACAGGCAGGTACACAAGTAGTAATGCATACAGAAAAAGTATTTGGAAAAATTACAGAAAAAGTACAGCAAGTATCTGAGCAAATTCAAACGGTATCTATGTCTACAGATGAAATTGCAGCGAGCAGTGAGGAGATTTCGGCTTCTGCAGAAGACATAGCTCAAATTTCCCAAAGATCATCTGACCGAACTGATAGGGTAAAAGAGTCTATTCAACAACAAGAAAAATCTGTTCAAGAGATTTCGGTTTCAATTGAACAGATGCATAACGCAGCGGGGGAATTAAAACAAATAGTTGCCCAATTTACTCTTCAAAAGTAGTAGTATATTTAAGTTTTAATCTAGAGAAATTCCTCTCAATAATAAAAAAATCATCCTATATAAAAAAGGATGATTTTTTTATGGGAATTTTGTGCGGCTGTCACTTGTTATATTCTAATTTTTTACAATTTTCCGATTGTAATATATAATAATACGTAATGTTTTGGAGATTTCTCATTTGTAAAAGATAGGTTATAGGAGGAGAGAAAGGGTGTTCAATAAAAAATCAATGCCGGCTATAAAAATGATCCTTTCGATGTCTATTTTCGGATCAATTGGATTTTTTTCTGTTCAAACAGGTTTACCGTCTTTTGAATTAGTATTCGTTCGTTGCATTTGTGCGACTATATTTTTAGCATTATGTTGGCTCGTAACAGGACAGTATAAAAGTGAGAAATGGAATAAAAAAGAAGTTATACAAATATTAGCATGCGGTGTATTTCTCGTTTTTAACTGGGTATTTTTATTTAAAGCGTTTGAAGTGATGTCGATTACAATTGCGATTTCAGTGTACCACCTTGCACCTATTATCGTATTAATGATTGGTAGTATTGTATTTAAAGAGAAACTTACAGTGTTTGCTGTTATGTCCATTGTGATTTGTTTTATCGGTACAGTTTTAGTAGCTGGAGTAGATGGAAGTCTATCGCTTGAAAAACTGATGTCATCTGGAATGGTATGGGCACTTCTTGCAGCTGTATTTTATGCTTTTACCACTTTATTAGGAAAAGGGATTCAGCATACGAGCGCATATGCAATGACATTTTTGCAAACGTTTTTAGGAATATTTTTATTGCTACCATTCGTAGATTTTGGCAAGTTTCAAGGGTTAACAGAGATGAACTGGATGATGATCACAGCGACAGGACTTATACATACGGGATTTGTATATTACTTATTTTTTGACAGTTTAAGAGATTTATCGACGAGATTAATTTCGGTATTAGTATTTTTAGATCCTGCTGTTGCAATCCTATTAGATACAGTCTTTACCGGGTTTAGACCGACTAGTATGCAAGTAGTAGGGATTGTTCTTATATTTGTAGGGATGGCATTTACTTTTCGAAAAACAGAGGAAGAAAAAATAGCGATAAAAGAAAATTTACATTCAGAATTTTAAATTATTTAACCTACCTTCTATTGATAATTTCCTGATTTTTTGTACAATAAAATTTGTAGGGAAATAAAGGAAAAAGCGGGTGAGAGAGATGAAAAAGCTAGTAAAGATAATGACATCATTAACTTTAATGGGAGGAATATTTGTAAGTGTAAATGGTGTGTCTGCAAATGCAGATGTTATCCAAAAGTCTGGTCAGATGATAGAGTTTGATGATGTAACAACAGATCATTGGGCGTGTGATGATATTAAATATTTAGTATATCATCGAATTATGTTTGGATATGGAAATGGTAAGTTTGGTGTAGAAGATCATATAACACGTGAACAAGCGGCGGCAGTATTATACCGCGCACTTCATGTAAAAGGAACTGTAATTAATGAGAATCCATATAGAGATATAAGTGTGAAATCAACCATGTTCCCTTACGAAATTTTACGCTTAACACAGCTTGGTATTTTTAAAGGAGACGAAAATGGAAATTTCCGTCCGAAAGCAACACTGACTCGTGCAGAATTATCACAAATTTTAACGAAAGCATATGAGTTGAAAACAAAGCATCCGCATACATTTACAGACATACCAGAAAACTATTGGGCAAGAGATGCAATTAGCGCATTACAGTCTAATAAAGTTGTGGTTGGAACGGGAGATGGCAAGTTCGAGCCTGAAATGCTCGTTACACGCGGGCAATTTGCGAAGTTTTTAAAACGATCCATTGATAATTCTCCAGGGAAAATGGAATAGATAAAGTGAAACTTTAATTAGTGGGGGATTATCATCCTTCACCAATCGGGCATTTGCGTGCATCACAATCTCTTTGCTTTTGGGGGTCTTACTGCCCGTTAATGCGGGATAAAGTGAAAGCTCATAATTTGTAGAGGAGACATCCTCCGCTCATTATGAGCTTTTATTAATAGATAGGTTAATATTGTCGTATGTTGTAGTTAAGTCGATATAATTGCATTTTTTGTCTAGAAAATGAACTCTTAAAATGTGAAGGATTTCTTTTAAAAAAAGTAGAATATTTATATTATAGAAACACCTTTACATGAATACAGGAAAGAAAATTGATTTGCGTACAATTCGGTATAAAAATTGAAATTGAGAGCGAATTGGCTCTCCTTTAGTAGTGATTTTCACAATAATAGATTTTTTAAATGTAATATATTGCATAATGGGTGCAAAGGAAACATATGTAATATTGGAAAGGATTTCAGTCTATTATTTTCCGTTTTTTCAAATGGAGATAAAGGGGAGAGGGCAATGAAGAAGAACATGTTACGTATAATGGCAACGGTGACTATTATGGGCGGCTTGTTTGTAAGTACAAATGTTCCAAACGTAAAAGCAGAAGAATATCCAGAAATGATTGTGTTTGATGATGTTCCAGTAAATTACTGGGCATATGACGATATAATGGACGTAGTATACAATAAAGTAATGTTAGGTTATGGAAATGGTAAGTTTGGTGTAGGAGATAATGTAACACGAGAACAAGTAGCGGCAGTACTTTATCGTACATTGAATTTGAAAAAAGAAGGACCTTTAAAAAATCCATACAAAGATATTTCTGAGCGGGCAACAATGTTTTTAGATGAAATTTTAGTATTAACAGAGCATGGTATTTTTAAAGGCGATGAAAAAGGAAACTTTAGACCAGCCGCACCAGTAACACGTGCAGAAATGGCGCAAATTCTTACGAAGGCATTTACATTTGAGGTGAAGAAGAACCATACATTTAAAGATGTACCAAATAATCATTGGGCAAAAAATGCGATTAGTGCACTGCAGTCTAATCATGTCATAGTAGGAACAGGAAATGGGAAATTTGAACCGAATAAAGTTGTAACTCGTGAGCAATATGCAACGTTTTTAAATAAAGCTGTTTTTTATTTTCCAGTAAAAGATGAGGATTATGAATGAAAGTTAAAATATAAGGATGTTTAAATTATATCAATATAATTTAAAATAAGAAAAAAGCGCGGGAATTCCACGCTTTTTTCTTATTTTAAATTATTTTTAAGTATATCGATTTGCTATTCGTAATTTAGTTTTTGGAATTTAATGGGTAATAAGAAGTTGGATAAAGTAACTTTTTATTAGTTAAATATACGATTTAGTAACTTTATTATTAATAGAGTGTAAATGAAAGTATATGAAATATAGTTCATAAATTAGACAAAAATCACATGGGAATTGTATTGTTACGCTTCCATTAATTCTTTATATTAGAAAAAAATATGTTTTTAGGGAGAGAGTACTTTGAAGAAAAAGTTTTTAAAAGTAGCAACAGCTTTAACAATTATGGGTGGAGTAGCATTTAGTGCTGAGGGGACTACAGTAAAAGCTGAATTAGCTGCAAAGCCACAACAAGCAAGTCCAGTTATCTTTAAAGATGTACCAGCAGGACATTGGTCTTATGAAGCAATTCAAACTTTAGCAGAACAAGAAATTATGCTTGGTTATGGAAATGGTGTGTTCGGTTTTGGAAATAACGTAACTCGTGAACAAGTAGCTGCTTTAATTTATCGTGCACTTGATCTTGATGAAGAATTTGGCGAAGATGAGGTATTAGAGAGTCCGTATAATGATATTGTTGATGATAACTCAACGATGTTTCCTTTTGAAGTGTTAGCAGTAACAGAATTAGGTATCTTTACAGGTGACGAGAAAGGAAACTTCAGACCAAAAGCTACGTTAACACGTGCAGAAATGGCGCAAGTTCTTACGAAAGCATTTGGATTACAAGTACAAGGAACAGCAAAATTTAAAGATGTACCAAAAGGACATTGGGCAGAAAATGCGATTAATGCAGTAGGTTCAAATGGTATTTCAGTAGGAGATGGCAAGGGTAACTTCGCTCCGAACATGAAAGTAACGCGTGAACAATATGCGCAGTTCTTATTTAAAACAATTTTTGAATAAATAATAAAAAAGAAGCTAGTGTTATATAACACTAGCTTCTTTTTTATGTGTAATACGGGTGGAAGAATACAGTTTTGTAAAAAAAAGCGATAAAATTTCCAAAAAAAACTTCCTTTTCTGAAGATTTGTTATATAATATAAACATAAAATCAAATCTGTTATAAAACAGTTTAAGAAGGGGATGCTAATATGTCGACGCAAACTTCACGGGTTACATTGCCCGGAGAAATGTTGCCAGCGTACAACGAAATATTGACACCTGAGGCGCTTAGTTTTTTGAAGGAACTACATGGAAATTTCAATGAGCGCCGCATAGAACTTTTACAAAAGCGTGCGGAGAAACAAAAGAGAATTGATGCAGGTGAGTTTCCGAGGTTTTTAGAAGAAACGAAGCACATACGTGAAGCGGATTGGACAATTGCCAAATTGCCAAAAGATTTAGAGGATCGTCGCGTAGAGATTACTGGACCAGTAGATAGAAAGATGGTTATTAATGCTTTAAATTCAGGAGCACATCTTTTTATGGCAGACTTTGAAGATTCGAATTCACCAACTTGGGAGAATGCGATTGAAGGTCAAATAAACTTACGAGATGCAGTACGGGGAACGATTTCACATAAAAATGAAAACGGAAAAGAATATCATTTAAATAGTAAAACAGCTGTACTCATTGTGCGTCCAAGAGGATGGCATTTAGAAGAAAAACATATGCAAGTTGACGGGAAGAATATGTCTGGTAGCTTAGTAGATTTTGGACTTTATTTTTTCCATAATGCGAAAGCTCTTTTAACAAAAGGAAGCGGTCCATACTTTTACTTACCGAAAATGGAAAGTCATTTAGAAGCAAGATTATGGAATGATGTTTTCGTATTTGCTCAAAAATATATCGGTATTCCAAACGGAACAATCAAAGCAACGGTGTTACTGGAAACGATTCATGCTTCGTTTGAAATGGATGAAATTTTGTATGAGCTTAAAGATCATTCTGCTGGATTAAATTGCGGAAGATGGGATTATATTTTCAGCTTTTTAAAGAGTTTCCGTAATCATAATAAATTTTTACTTCCAGATAGAGCGCAAGTCACGATGACGGCGCCATTTATGCGCGCGTATTCTTTGAAAGTCATTCAAACGTGTCACCGCCGTAATGCACCAGCTATTGGAGGAATGGCAGCGCAAATTCCGATTAAAAACAATCCAGAAGCAAATGAAGCGGCTTTTGAAAAAGTGCGTGCAGATAAGGAGCGCGAAGCTTTAGACGGCCATGATGGGACTTGGGTTGCCCACCCGGGACTTGTACCAGTCGCGATGGAAGTATTTAATCACATTATGAAAACACCGAATCAAATTTTTAGAAAACGTGAAGAAATACATGTTACAGAAAAGGATTTATTAGAAGTGCCAGTGGGAACGATTACAGAAGAGGGACTCCGCCTAAATATTAGCGTAGGCATTCAATATATCGCATCTTGGTTAAGCAGCCGGGGAGCAGCACCAATTTATAACTTAATGGAAGATGCGGCAACAGCGGAAATTTCTAGAGCGCAAGTATGGCAATGGATTCGTCATGAAGGTGGAACGCTAAATGACGGTCGTAATATTACGCTTGAACTGATGGAAGCGCTAAAAGAAGAAGAGCTAGTAAAAATAGAAAGTGAGATTGGTAAAGAAGCCTTTAAGAAAGGGAGATTCCAAGAGGCGACAACGTTGTTTACCAATCTCGTTCGGAATGATGAATTCGTACCATTTTTAACATTACCGGGTTATGAAATTTTATAAAAATGAAAAGGGGATGGAACAAATGAAAAACGAAAGAATCGAGAAATTACAAGAGAGCTGGGAACTAGATACGCGCTGGAAAGGGATCACACGTCCATATTCGGCAGAAGATGTAATTCGCCTGCGCGGATCAATTGATATTGAACATACGTTAGCGCGCCGCGGTGCAGAAAAGCTTTGGTCATCGCTTCATACGGAAGATTACATTAACGCACTTGGCGCATTAACAGGGAACCAAGCGATGCAGCAAGTGAAAGCTGGGCTAAAAGCAATTTATTTAAGTGGGTGGCAAGTAGCGGCGGATGCGAACCTTTCTGGACATATGTATCCAGATCAAAGTTTATATCCAGCGAACAGCGTACCTGCTGTAGTAAAACGAATTAATCAAACGCTGCAACGTGCGGATCAAATTCAGCATATGGAAGGAAGCGATGATACAGATTATTTCGTACCGATTGTAGCAGATGCAGAAGCTGGATTTGGCGGACAATTAAACGTATTTGAACTAATGAAAGGTATGATTGAAGCGGGTGCATCAGGTGTGCACTTTGAAGATCAATTATCCTCAGAGAAAAAATGCGGTCATTTAGGCGGAAAAGTATTATTACCTACGCAAACAGCGGTGCGTAATTTAATTTCGGCACGTCTTGCAGCAGACGTAATGAGAGTGCCGACCATTATTGTTGCAAGAACAGATGCGGATGCAGCAGATTTAATTACGAGCGATATTGATCCGGTTGATAAAGCATTTATTACAGGAGAAAGAACTCCAGAAGGATTTTACCGTACGAAAGCAGGTCTTGATCAAGCGATTGCACGTGGTTTAGCATACGCTCCTTATGCAGATCTCGTTTGGTGCGAAACATCTGAACCAAATTTAGAAGATGCAAAACGATTTGCAGACGCAATTCATAAAGAGCATCCAGGGAAATTACTTGCATATAACTGTTCACCTTCATTCAACTGGAAACAAAAACTAGATGAGAAAACAATTGCGAGCTTCCAAAAAGAAATCGCATCTTACGGTTATAAGTTCCAGTTCGTAACACTAGCTGGATTCCACTCATTAAACTACGGCATGTTTGAATTAGCACGTGGCTATAAAGAGCGCGGCATGGCAGCGTACTCTGAACTACAACAAGCAGAATTCGCAGCAGAAAAACACGGCTACTCCGCAACACGTCACCAACGCGAAGTAGGAACAGGTTACTTTGATGAAGTAGCACAAGTTATTACAGGCGGTACTTCATCAACGACAGCGCTAAAAGGATCTACAGAAGAAGCACAATTTACGAAATAAAAGGAAGGGGCCCCTTTTTGAAGGGTGCCCCTTGTTATTTTCTGAACGATGCGAGAGTAAATGAAAATATATCAACGATTTTTTAAATATATCGACTTACCGACAAAAAAAGACAATATGATTAAATCCACTCAGCTCTATGCTCACGAATAAACTCCATATCTTTTTCATAATGCTCTAAATGTCCCTCATCAATCATTCTTTGGAAATTCACATCGCCTTCTTGTGCTTTTCTTTTCATATATGTACATAAAGCTTCTAATCGTAGTAACACCATTCCTAAGTAATCTTCGTCCATACTTTTACCGTAGGATTGGACAAATAATTTCACTCTTTCTTTCATACGGCTAGCATGTTGCGATGAGTCATAATGAACTGCCTCACCCGATTTTGTATAATACGTTCTACTTAAAGGCACACAAGTATAAAGCGTATAAGCGATATCCCAAATTCTTGGACCAGGAGCAGCAACATCGAAATCAATAATGCCTACTGGTTGTTCTTGATTAAAAATAATGTTATATATAGCAAAATCATTGTGGCATACAACCTCAATGTCATTAGGAGTACAATCCATCGGTTGCCATTCATCTGATAAGGGAAAATCACTTACGGCATCATGATAAAGTCGGAGCATCTTTGCTATTTCTTTTAAAACATCATTAGATCGCATATATTCTTTTAACGGATAATTCCCAGCTTCTCCTTCAATAAAGGATAAAATTTCTCTATCTTTTTCATCTACACCTAAAAACCTTGGAGCATGATGAAACCCTTTGTTTTCTAAATGTTGTAATAGCTTATGAATCTTTGTACTGCCAGGCTTTAATTCTCGCCGAACAGTATTTTCAGAACGATATACATTTGATACATTTCCCCCTGTAAGCTTTTCTTCGTTGGCGTAGTTTGACATAGAATCCCCTCCAATACAATTATATTGTAACACTTCAGAACAAGGGATGTAATCGCATTCAAATGATGTGTATGTTCATTTTAAAGTGAAATCCGCACATGTTAAAATCAAATATTTACGAATGTGCAATCAATTTAATTTGTCAGTTATTTTCAAAAAAGATTGTACATTTTATTTTAATGTGCTATGATAGTCCCAGTTGAATAGTTAAATTAAGCAATCCATATGTTATCAAGTGCTGAAAACGAACGAGAAAAAGTATGTGAGAACTAGTTTATGTTTCGTATTTGATAATGTGTGGATTCTTTTTTTAGACAGGAAGACTAAAAAATTAAAAATTTGTATTTTCTTAGGAGGAAATAATCATGGCAGTAACAGGACAAGTAAAATGGTTTAACAACGAAAAAGGCTTCGGTTTCATCGAAGTTCCAGGCGAAAACGATGTATTCGTACATTTCTCTGCAATCGAAACTGAAGGTTTCAAATCTTTAGAAGAAGGTCAAAAAGTTAGCTTCGAAATCGAAGAAGGTAACCGTGGACCTCAAGCTAAAAACGTAATCAAACTATAATTTTATAGTTTATTATGGAAAAAAGGGATGGCTGCTGCCATCCTTTTTTTTGTTGTGGAGAAAGTCTTGCTATCTCTTTTTTATGTCAAAATTGATGGAAAAGGAGATTATGATGGAGGTATTCAAAAATCATCGGGTGAACGCGTATCAGTTTCTATAGAAGAATTAGTTCTGCAGGATCATTTTCTACGTACGATTGAAGTAACAATTCGTTTTCATTTCATTGAAGAAAAATTACGTCCTTATAACTGTGAAAATAATGGTCGTCCTTTTATCATGCACATTAACGGGCAGTTGGTTTCTCCTCTCAAAATTCGGCGGGAGACCAACTGTCTGTTAACGCCCAATTGTTGAGGACTGATTAAAGTTTCACTTTATAAATGAGAAAGTATTAAGTTTATTTGTTCTTAATTTTTTTCTTTACAATTCATTGTTTATTTGTTGTTTTGTCTACATCCGAAATGGATAAATCTACGCCATATAGGCTTTGAGTAACATCTTTTTTGTTAGTATTGTTGTTAGAATTTTGTTCGTCTTGAGATGACGTTTCTAACATTTGTTCTTGCTCTTTACTAGGGGTATTCAGAGCATCTGATGGGACGCTATTAATCTGTTGTCTTAATAGACTTTTTTTCTCCATATTATACAGCTCCTTTTTGGAATTAGATAAAAAACTAATGTAATCATAAATAATCACTTACATATTTTGTGTTTTGAAATGGAATTCTATACAAAACTTATATTGTAGATTTAACGAATTAAAAAGTTGCTAGTGATGTATAAAGTTGAAGTTCTTAATAAAAAATAAAAATGGGTAACACGTACAAGTACTTTTTAACGTAGTGGATAATTTTTCATCGTATTTTTTGTATGTAGTAATATTTTCAAAAAAGGATATGAGGACACTCGGAAGAAAATAGGAAGAAGAGTAAAAGGCCTTCCAAAATGGAAGGCCTTTTACTCTTCTTTTCCAATCTTTTTCTTTGCGCGTTTCTTACATTCAGAGCATTCCGATTTACGAAAAGGCTTTGCGAAGAATAGCAGAATGAAAAACAGTCCGAATATAATGCTAGCTGAGTTTTTCACGATCACAATGCTACTATTTTTCATTTGAATCGTTGGTTGCATTTCTTTTTCTTCCATAATAGGCCTCCATATATTGAATTTTATTTTAATTATAGCAAAGTTAATTGTTGTAATGATGCGAAATGAGGAAGTAGTTGTAAATATTTATAGGTAGTATAAATACATTTTGTATAGGTTTTTTATTTTATAATCACTATATTGTTATTTTTTAATTTAAAAGATACTTGACAAATGATAAAGTATTGTAAAAAAGCGGAATCTGTAAACCATTTCCTCTTCATAGATGCTAAAATTACATATGCAGCTGCTAATATAATTGGAAAAAAGGAGACAGTAGAATATGGAAAGTAAAGTAGAACGTTATGTTGAAAACTATGTGGTAAATAAAAATACAATGGCCTTACTTCCTGTTATTCTAAGTGAGAAGAAAATTGTTACACGAGTTGTTGAGAGGGAAGATTCCTTTTTCGTATTTCAAAAGCCTCTAGATATTATAGAAAGAAGTTGCCGCAAGCATGGTTCTAGCTTCTTAGGCAGAAAAGAAGGAACGAAAGAGTTAACTCATATTACACATAAAGCACCAATTGCGATTAGTCCGGCAGATCAACTTTATTTTTTTCCTACTTATTCATACTCTAGAAAAGAGTGCGCTTGGTTGTCTCATTTTTATATTGAAAGTAATAAAGAGTCAAAGGACGGAAATGTTATTGTTAGATTTATAAATGGCTTTGCTGTGAAATTAGAAATATCAAAAAGTAGTTTTGAAAATCAACTAAATCGTACGGCAAAATTGCGTACTGAATATGAAAATCGTAGGAAAAAACAAGGGAGCCCTTGTTTTAAAGAGATTGATAAAACGGAAGAATCTAGACTGAAACCAGCATATGAGAAAGTGTATTTTGTTAAGGAAGGCGAAGTGTGAGAGGATGGGGGAACCCCCATCCTTTTGTTTGTCAGTTTTTGTCGGTAAGTCGATATATTCGAGAAATCGCCGATAAAAATCGAGTTGTGGTTGATAAATTTGAAAAATCACTGATAAAAAGTGAGTTACGGTCGATATATTAAGAAAATCGCCGATATAATTTCAGTTACCAAGGAATTTGCTACCAAAACAAAAGGACCACTTCCAAAATCGCGACACGTCCTGTCGAATATTGATAGATTATCATAGCATAATAATGAAGGAATTCTCATGAAAGGTATGGAAACTTAATAATTACATCTCCATATGTCGTATCTACCATTTCCTCTTTCATATAAGCAATGATACAGTAGAGGTAGTACTTAGAGTAAAGGGGTAAAGTGTAGAATGGATTTTCAGACAATCAAAGAGTATTTTTCACCAGAAAATATGGATCATATTGTTGAAAGTTATAAAGCGTTCGGACCACTTCTTGGTATTGGTTTACCGATGATAGAAGCGTTGATTCCGGCATTGCCACTCATCGTATTTGTACTGGCGAATGCTGTTGCATTTGGATTTTGGCTCGGTTTTCTTTATTCCTGGCTTGGATCAGTAATGGGTGCCTTGCTTGTCTTTTTCATAATCCGCCATTTTGGCCGAAGTCGTTTCTTTTCTTTTGTAAATAAGCATGAGAGAGTACGAAAGGCAATGGGATGGATTGAAAGGAAAGGGTTCGCGCCGATTTTCGTTATATTTTGTTTTCCGTTTACACCGTCCGCGCTTATAAATGTTGTTGCTGGTTTATCTCGCATTAGTGTAAAACAGTTTGGTCTTGCGCTCGCGTTCGGAAAACTTGTGATGATTTTTATTTTAACGTATATCGGTCATGATTTAATGTCATTTATTCATAATCCGGTGAAATCAGTCATTGTAGTGATTGGTATTTTTATTTTATGGTATGTCGGTAAGAAAATCGAAGTAAAGTTAGAACTACATTAAGAATAGTCTTCTTTGTAAAGGAAAGCTTCATTATTAAAGGATAAGGGGAGAAGCGGATGAAGAAAACTTTGAAAAAAGAAGGCATAGAGTGGATACGAACAATTTTAATTGGTGTATTATTAGCTGTATTTTTTCGAACGTTTTTCTTTTCGACGTACGTTGTAGAGGGGAAGTCAATGATGCCGACATTGCAAGATGGCAATATGCTCGTTGTAAATAAGGTGAGTTATCAAGTGGGGGACTTGAATAGGTTTGATGTTGTTGTGTTTCATGCGAATAAAAAAGAGGACTACGTAAAACGAATTATCGGTTTACCTGGGGATCAAATTGAATATAAGCATGATAAACTATATATAAACGGACAATTCGTGGATGAACCTTATTTAGAGACGTATAAGAAAGAGATAAATGGACGACAACTAACAGGTGATTTTAAACTAGAAGAGTTAACGAAAGAAAAGTCGGTGCCACCTGGATATATTTTTGTAGTAGGTGATAACCGCCTTGGGAGCTGGGATAGTAGACACTTTGGATTTGTAAAAGCTGATACAGTTGTCGGTAAAGTTGATTTACGATATTGGCCAATTCAAGAGGTGCAAACGAACTTTTCAAAAGGTTGATATAATAGGTAGAAGTATAGTAAAAGACAAACTACTCCGTTTGTCTTTTTTCGTGTCCTATAATACAATTATAGTAGCAAACTAACGTTCGTTATGTAAGTGAAAGGTGGGGTTACATGTCACTTCGATTTGTGATTGGTAGAGCGGGAAGTGGAAAAAGTACACTTTGTTTACACGAAGTGCAAGAAGAGTTAAAGCAGCGCCCAAGAGGGGAAACAATATTATATCTTGTGCCAGAACAGATGACATTCCAAACGCAGCAGGCGTTAATTGGTAGTGAGGATGTTAGAGGTTCTATTCGGGCACAAGTTTTTAGTTTTTCACGGTTAGCGTGGAAGGTGCTGCAAGAAGTTGGCGGAGCGAGTCGTCTTCACATTGATGAAGCGGGCGTACATATGCTACTTCGTAAAATTGTAGAGTCTCGTAAAGATGGATTATCAGTGTTCCAAAAAGCAGCGGAGCAAAACGGTTTCTTTGAACATCTGGGGAGTATGATTGCGGAGTTTAAACGTTATAACGTGACGCCATCTAACGTATATGAAATGTGGCAACAATTAGATGCACATAGTAGCAGTGCCGAACAAAAGCTATTAGCGAATAAAGTGTATGATTTACAACTACTATATGATGATTTCGAACGTGCTTTAATTGGAAAATATTTAGATTCAGAAGACTACCTGCAATTGCTAGTGGAAAAGCTTCCGCAATCTGAATATGTAAATGGGGCTGAAATTTATATAGATGGATTTCATTCATTCTCACCGCAAGAACTAGAAATTGTAAGACGGCTTATGATTTGCGGTGCGAGAGTTACAATCACGTTAACACTAGATGAAAAAACGTTAGCACAGCCAGTAAATGAACTAGATTTATTTTATGAAACGACGTTAACATATGAAAAAATAAAACAAGTAGCACGTGAAGAGAAGATAGAAATTGAAAAAACGATTCCGCTTATGGAACAACCACGTTTTCATTCGCAAGCATTAGCGCATTTAGAAACGCATTATGAAGCGCGTCCGAATGAAAAGTTTCATGGGGAAGCAAGTGTAACGATTCATACAGCAGCGAATTTACGAGCTGAAGTAGAAGGCGTTGCTCGTGAAATTCGTAGACTTGTGGCGGATGAAGACTACCGTTACCGAGATATTGCGGTTCTTCTTCGTAATGGAGAAAGTTATTACGATGTGATGCGAACGCTATTTACAGATTATAATCTCCCGCACTTCATCGATGAAAAACGCCCGATGTCACATCATCCGCTAGTAGAATGTATTCGTTCTGCACTAGAGATTATTAGCGGGAATTGGCGTTATGATGCAGTGTTTCGCTGCGTAAAAACAGAGCTTTTATATCCATTAGACGTAAGAAAAGAAACGATGCGCGAAGAGATGGATGAGTTTGAAAACTACTGTTTAGCGTACGGTGTACAAGGGAAGAGATGGACTTCTGAAGATCCATGGATGTATCGCCGCTATCGTTCTCTTGACGATACAGACGGGATGATTACAGACAGTGAACGTGAAATGGAAGAGAAAATAAATCGACTACGCGACGTTGTAAGAACGCCTGTTATTCGTATGCAAAAAAGGCTGAAACGTGCGGGAACAGTTATGCAAATGTGCGAAGCGGTTTACTTATTTTTAGAAGAGCTAGACGTTCCAAAAAAACTAGAAGCATTACGTATTCGTGCAGAAGAGAGCGGAGATTTCTTATTTGCGACAGATCATGAGCAAGTATGGGAAGAAGTAATGAGTCTTCTTGATACGTTCGTTGAAATGCTTGGCGAAGAGAAAATGTCACTTTCTATGTTCACAGACGTTATGTCGACAGGTCTTGAGGCGCTTCAATTCGCAAACATTCCGCCGTCATTAGACCAAGTGTTAATTGCGAATATTGATCGTTCTAGATTATCAAATGTGAAAGCAACATTTGTCATTGGCGTGAATGAAGGAGTAATTCCAGCAGCACCTATGGATGAAGGTATGCTGTCTGATGAAGAACGAGATGTTCTTAGTGCTGCAGGTATCGAATTAGCACCAACGACGAGACAAACCTTATTAGAAGAACAGTTTGTTATGTACCAAATGGTAACGAGAGCGACTGAGAAATTATATATTTCTTGTCCGCTAGCAGATGAAGAAGGAAAGACGTTACTTGCGTCTAGCTTTATTAAGAAAATAAAAAGAATGTTTCCTGATGTGAAAGATGCATTTATTACGAATGACGTAAATGATTTATCCCGTTCGGAACAAATTTCATACGTAGCAACGCCAGAAGTAACGTTGTCATATGTAATGCAGCAACTTCAAACGTGGAAGCGATACGGATTTGAAGGGAATTTAGACTTTTGGTGGGACGTATATAATTTCTACGTTACTTCAGATGAATGGAAGCAAAAAAGTAGCCGCGTATTATCAAGCTTATTCTACCGAAATCGTGCGCAAAAGCTAAGTTCAGTTGTAAGTAGAGATTTATACGGAGACACAATAAAAGGAAGCGTCTCTCGTATGGAACTATTTAACCGTTGCGCATATGCTCATTTCGCGCAGCACGGATTATCGTTAAGAGAGCGTGATATTTTCAAACTGGATGCGCCAGATATCGGGGAATTATTCCATGCAGCGCTGAAGAGAATTGCCGACAGGCTATTACGTGAAAATCGTACTTGGGCAGATTTATCAATAAAAGAGTGTGAGCATCTTTCTGCTTTAGTAATAGAAGAGATTGCACCGTTATTACAAAGACAAATTTTATTAAGTTCAAACCGTCATTTCTATTTAAAACAAAAACTACAACAAATCATTTTCCGTACGTCAATCATTCTTCGTGAGCACGCGAAATCAAGTGGTTTCGTACCAGTTGATTTAGAAGTGCCATTCGGTATGGGCGGTACAGGATCACTTCCGCCGATGGAATTCTCATTACCAAATGGTGTGAAGATGGAAGTAGTTGGCCGTATTGACCGTGTTGATAAGGCAGAAGATGAAAGTGGTACGTTCCTACGTATTATTGACTATAAATCAAGCTCAAAAGCGTTAGACTTAACGGAAGTGTATTACGGATTGGCACTTCAAATGTTAACGTATTTAGATGTTGTTACTTCAAATGCACATACGTGGATGAAAAAAGGCGGCACGGCATCACCAGCTGGTGTACTGTACTTCCATATTCATAACCCGATCGTTGAGATGAAAGGTGACGCATCTGAAGCAGAAATCGAAAAAGAAATTTTAAAGAAATTTAAAATGAAAGGACTCGTACTAGGCGATGCTGACGTTGTTCGTTTAATGGATAATAAACTTTCAACAGGAAGCTCTGATATTATTTCTGCTGGTCTGAAAAAAGACGGTAGCTTTAGTGCGCGTTCGAGCATTGCAAGTGAACAAGAGTTTAACGTATTGCAAAAATACGTACACCATACGTTTGAAAATATCGGAAAAGACATTACAGAAGGCGTTATCGATATTGCCCCTTACAAAAAGGGGAATAAAGCGGCATGTACGTTCTGTAACTTCAAATCTGTTTGTCAGTTCGATGAATCACTTGAAGATAATCAATTCCGTACGCTAAAAGATATGAAAGATAGCGAAGCGATGGAGAAAATTAGAGAGGAGGTTGGCGGAGAATGATTGAAAATTGGCCTGAAAAACCAGAAGGTAGTCAGTGGACAGATGATCAGTGGAAAGCTGTTGTAGCGAACGGACGTGATATTTTAGTCGCAGCAGCAGCTGGATCAGGGAAAACAGCAGTATTAGTTGAACGTATTATTAAAAAGATTATAAATGAAGAAAATCCAGTCGATGTCGACCGCCTGCTCGTTGTAACATTTACGAATGCAGCGGCGCAAGAGATGAAAAATAGAATTGGAGAAGCGTTAGAAAAAGTATTAATTGATGAGCCAGGTTCTCAGCATGTAAGAAAGCAGCTGAGCTTATTAAATAAGGCTTCTATTTCAACGATCCATTCCTTTTGTTTACAAGTAATTAGAGGATACTACTACATGCTTGATGTTGATCCTCGTTTCCGCATTGCGAATCAAACAGAAAACGAATTATTAAAAGAAGAAGTGTTAGATGACATATTAGAAGCAGAGTATGGAATTGAAGATAATACGATATTCTTTGAACTCGTTGATCGTTATACGAGTGATCGTAGTGATGATGACTTACAGCGTATGATTTTAGCGCTTCATACCGAATCAAGAGCGCATCCAAATCCGGAAAAATGGCTCGATAAATTAGTAGAAGCATACGACGTGGAAGGAAAGACAATTGAAGATTTAGTGTATGCTTCCTACTTATTAGAAGATGTGAAATTCCAGCTTGAAACAGCAGAACAGCATATTCGTAAAGCGACCGAACTCGCAATGCTTCCTGACGGTCCAGCGCCTCGCGTTGAAACCCTGCAAGCTGATGCAGCTTTACTCGGAACGTTATCATCAGCTGCTCTTGAATCGTGGACAAGCGTTTATGAAGCGATGCAAAACGTATCGTGGCAAACGTTAAAGCGTATTAAGAAAAGTGATTACAACGAAGATGTTGTAAAACAAGTAGACTCTCTTCGTAATAAAGCGAAAGATGAAGTGAAGAAATTACAAGAAGAGCTATTTAGCCGCAAACCTGAAAGTTTCTTACGAGATTTTCAAGATATGCATCCTGTATTAGAAAAACTCGTACAGCTTGTAAAAGTATTTACAGAGCGTTTCCAAGCGATGAAGCGAGATAAAGGAATGGTCGATTTCACAGATTTAGAGCATTTCTGTTTACAAATTTTAAGTGAACAAAGTGAAAATGGTGAGATGAAGCCATCAGCAGTAGCGCTTCAATATCGTAATAAATTTGCTGAAGTACTAGTCGATGAATATCAAGATACGAACTTCGTACAGGAATCCATTATTAAATTCGTAACGAAAGATTCTGAGAGTGAAGGAAACTTGTTCATGGTAGGTGACGTAAAACAGTCGATTTATCGTTTCCGACTAGCAGAACCAGGTTTATTCCTAGGAAAGTATAAACGCTTCACACAAGAAGGATCGGGCGGCGGAATGAAGATAGACTTAGCGAAAAACTTCCGTAGTCGTCATGAAGTGCTAGCAGGTACGAACTTTATTTTCAAACAAATTATGGGTGAAGAAGTTGGAGAAATCGACTACGATGCAGACGCTGAATTAAAGCTAGGTGCTAGCTATCCAGAAGGTGAAGACGTAGCGGCAGAACTACTATGCATTCAGCAAACAGAAGAAGAAGTGCAAGACGGAGAAGAAGGTGGGGAAGTAGAAAAAGCGCAGCTTGAAGCTCGTCTTATGGCGCAGCGCATTAAAGCGATGGTTGATTCAGGTTATGAAGTGTACGATCGTAAAACGGATAGTATGCGCCCTGTACAATACCGCGATTTTGTTATTTTACTTCGCTCGATGCCGTGGGCACCGCAAATTATGGAAGAGTTAAAGCTGCAAGGAATTCCAGTATACGCTGATCTTGCGACTGGTTATTTTGAAGCGACAGAAGTAAATATTATGATGAACGTATTCCGCGTGATCGATAATCCGATGCAAGATATTCCGCTTGCCGCAGTACTTCGTTCACCAATCGTAGGGTTAAATGATGAGGAACTTGCGACGCTCCGTGCTCACGGGAAGAAAGGTTCGTTTTATGAAGTAATGAGCTCATTCTTAAAAGGGGCACCGCTTGAGGAAGAACAAGAGCTACATGATAAATTAGAGTGGTTCTATAATTTACTACAAGGATGGCGTGAATTCGCGCGTCAACAGTCACTTTCTGATTTAATTTGGAAAGTGTACGGGGAGACAGGTTATTACGACTTTGTTGGCGGTTTACCAGCCGGAAAGCAAAGGCAAGCAAACCTGCGTGTACTTTATGACCGCGCAAGACAATATGAAGCAACATCGTTTAGAGGGTTATTCCGCTTCTTACGCTTTATTGAGCGTATTTTAGAACGCGGTGACGATATGGGGACGGCGAGAGCTTTAGGTGAACAAGAAGATGTCGTTCGTATTATGACGATTCATAAAAGTAAAGGATTAGAGTTCCCAGTTGTATTCGTAGCGGGACTTGGTCGTCGTTTTAATACACAGGACTTAATGAAACGCTTCTTACTTCATAAAGACTTCGGTTTCGGTTCGCAGTTTATTGATCCTCGTAAACGTATTAAATATACGACATTATCGCAGCTTGCGATTAAGCGTAAAATGAAAATGGAGTTAATCGCGGAAGAAATGCGCGTATTATACGTAGCGTTAACGCGTGCAAAAGAGAAGTTAATTTTAATCGGTACAGTTAAGGATGCAAATAAGGAAATGGAAAAATGGCTTGATGCGAGGGAGCATAGTGAATGGTTATTACCAGATCATATACGTGCCGGAGCGTCTTGTTATTTAGATTGGATTGCACCTTCATTATATAGACATCATGATAGTGAAATGCTTCTTGAATTAGGACAAGGGAGTATTCCAGGTGAAATTTATGACTACGACACGAGCTGGAAAGTAGAAGTTGTTGACGGTAGTACGTTACTCGCGCCAGAACCGGTTCAAGAAGAGAAACAAGAATTACTAGAAGCACTTCGTGAGAAAAAAGCTGTTCCCCTGCAAAGTGAACGAAAAGAAGAAGTATATGACAGATTAATGTGGAAGTACGGATATGAGGAAGCAACATCTCATCGTGCAAAGCAGTCTGTTACAGAAATAAAGAGAAATTATCAATCTGAAGAAGGTAGCGATAACGCCTTTATTAAAAAAATGCGTGCGCCAATTAAAACACGCCCTCGTTTTATGGAGAAAAAAGGACTAACCTACGCTGAAAGAGGTACGGCAGTTCATGCTGTCATGCAACATGTTGATTTGAAGAAGCCGATTACAGAAGAAATAATTCGGGAGCAAATTAGTGGCATGGTTAATAAAGAACTATTAACATTCGAACAAGCCGAAGAAATAGCAATTGAAAAAGTGATTTCATTCTTTGACAGTGATCTAGGTAAAAGAGTATTAGCGGCGAAAAGCGTTGAGCGTGAAGTACCATTTACAATGATGCTTGCAGCAGAAGAAGCATATCAAGATTGGCAAGGGAAGAGCGGGGAATCAATTCTTGTCCAAGGGGTTATCGACTGTATGATTGAAGAGGAAGACGGTATTACGTTAATCGACTTTAAAACAGATACGATTGAAGGGAAGTTCCCAGGCGGATTCGATCAAGCGAAACCAATTTTAGAAGATCGATATAAAGTGCAGCTTTCTTTATATGCAAAGGCACTTGAGAAAAGCTTGCAACATCCTGTGAAAGAGAAATGCTTATATTTCTTTGATGGCAACCATGTTGTAAAAATTGAAGAATAGAGGGACTTGAAAATGGCCACGGAAAAAACGTTAAGAACGTGTGAACATGGACATGAATACTATAAAAGTAGCGATTGTCCAACTTGCCCAACTTGTGAGAAAGAACAGAAACCGAAAACAGGATTTCTTTCACTTCTTTCATCACCAGCACGAAATGCGCTGCAACATCATGACATTCACACGATAGAAGAACTCTCAAAGTATAGTGAAAAAGAAATTTTAAAACTGCACGGTATGGGGCCTGCGTCTATGCCAAAGCTTAGAAAGGCTTTGGAGGAGAGCGGGTTATCATTTAAATAAAATGAAGCAGTAAACAGTGGAGTCTTTTCATAGTCTTGAATGAGATAAAAGAAAAAAGTAGGAGAATATCTCCTACTTTTTTTACGCTGTTCCGATCTGATCTTGATCGGCCACATCAGAATCAAACGTATTTGTTGCACTAACGCCGCTAAAAGTGTTCACGACAAATCCAACATTGGAAGCTCCGGATCCATTATAAGCTTTCGTATTTTCTTTCGGAGACACGTTATAAAAATCCCCTAAATTAAAAGAACCATTACTGTTTTGAACGACGAGATTTCCAACAACGGAAGGCATACCATCCACCTACTTTACTAAGCTTTTTAATTACTATATGAATTATTGAGCGGAAGGTTCATCAGTGATATATTGGCGAATTTGCATAATACGAGAGTTATTGAAAGCATAATCAACATTTCCGATTTGAAAGCAACCAGAATTTAAGAGTGTTCGTAATTCAACGTCATTCACTTCAATAAAAGGACATTCATTTACAATGTTTAATTTTACATCTGTCGTTCGTTTTGGGATTGTGACATGTTCATCTGTAAAAATTTCAAATGCATCTAAGCGACCTTCGCCTTTTATATAACAAGGAATTTCTCTGTGGACGGCAAGAGCCCTACTTTTTAACTCCATTTGATTTGCATCTCCAACTTGAAACACGGCAGTAATCCCTAAAGAAATAATAGAAACATTTTGGACAACAGACACATGATGTAACATAATTTCTCAGTCTCCTTAACCTGGAGTAGGAGGGACATCTGTTACTAACGGTACAAACGGACCCTCTGTTACAGTTTCAAATGGTGTATCAAGAATAGAAGATAGAATGAGGAGATTCGCATCCCCAATTAAAAAGAGTGCAGATGACGATACACCGTTCATTTTAATCTGTCCGACTTTTAATTCACGATTTACAACGTTAAGATTCATACATACTTACTCCTTTCGGAAATTGCCCGGTATGTGTTGAATAAAAGAGAGGAAAGCTTTGTCGATATCATGTTTCATTGCTTGAATAATAATATCTCGTAAATAATCTGGATCTGTTGAAATCCCTTCATATGATTGCGCTTGTGTTAAATAATAAGGAAGTCTATGCTCCATCTGTTTTTTTATGTCATCAACCATCATTTGTCGATACATTTCATCGAGCGGCGTTCTCTCTTCTTGTTCAAAATGTAGAATTCGATTATATGCTTCTTCATCCAAGTAACGATGCATTTCTTGAAGAATCCCTTGGTAAAAGTCTGGATTTGTGTCAGTCTCAGGATTGACCTTCAAAGTTTCTGTATCCACTTGGAAATCTTCAATTTGCTGTCCTTTTGCTGAAAATGGGTTTAAACCAATATTTAAAGTGCCATTTAAGTTTTCTACTTTTAATTGATCGAATTTGTATTCCACTTTTCCTACAGAAGAGGAGGGGCGATTTTTTAATTCGTTAAGCTCTTCTTGGAGTTGACGCACTTGTTCTTCTAAATTCAGGATGGCTGCTTGTTGTATTTGAAGAGCTTGCTGAAGTTGGTGTAAGTAAGTATATATATCTTGATTCATTTGTGAAACCTCCTTTTCAATAGGGAGGGTAAATATATTCCTGCTATATATTTATGACAAGGATGTCTTAAGAAGAACTAGTTGATGGTTTGATAGAAATAATTTGTCCTTTCGCCTGTAATGGGCGAAGGGGTTCTGTAAATCCGCCAGTATTAGAGAACTTAGATAGAGCTTTAATACTTCCAGCAGTACCAATTTGAAATACAGAAGAGGTTGTAATGCTATCAATTTTAATGCTGTTAATGATGATGCTTTGGTTTACGTAAAAATTCAATGCAATCGCCTCCTCTAAGTTGAACCAATTATCGCTTGATCAATTACATCGGAGTCATTAACAGTCGTTGCGCTTTGATAATTGTAGACAGAAACGTTATCTCCAACATTAAAAGAACCGGCCCCAGCAAAAGCGCGTGAATAACTAATAGGCCTAATCGCAAATACATCTCCAATATGAAAAATACCACTTGATCCAATATTGACGATACGAATATGTCCGACCATAGCTGGCATACAAAACACCTTTCGTTTTTAAAATTTTCTTTTCTACTATTGTATGGGCGTTTTCAATAAAATGTGTGTTTTTTTGAAATAAAAGAAACACACGCGTTATTGCGTGTGTGTATCGAGTGTTTGATTAGGGTGAAAATCCGTATGTACATGCCAAATTGCATTTAAGAGCCTGTCCAGTTCTTGGCTACAATCCACTGTTTTTTGAGAAGTCATTCCGTAGCGTTCAGCAAAATAAATCATTTTTTCACGTTTTTTTTCAATCGCTTGCTCAAACATTGAAATCGGCTCCATCTCTAAATGAAATTTTTAGTATATATGTAGTACATATTATACAAAAACTCCATAAAAAAGAAATGCTTTCGCTAAAAAAAGTAAATTTTCTACATTTTATGTCAAATGTAAAGGAGTAACGAATAGGATAGGTGAAGAATATTGTAAAAATTAGCGTGCATGAGAAGGTTTTTTTCTTACGGATGCGAATACAATTAAATGGTATGAGTTTTAGGATGGAGAGTGGAAATATTGCGTTTGGTAACGGCAAAAAAAGATGAAAAGGTATTTGTAGGTATTGTGGATGAAGAAGAAAAAAAGGTATTGCACTTAAGAGAAGCACAAAGACAAAAAGGGGAAAAGGTTACGATTCCAATCACAATGTTAGAGTGTATTGAGAGAGGAACCGAATGTTTTGAAAAAATATGTGATATTGTAAATTGGGCGAAGGAAAATGAAGGGGCGGCGTATTATCCGTTAACTGAGGTGAAAATATTAGCACCAATTCCAAGGCCAAGGAAGAATATTCTATGCGTTGGAAAAAACTATCGTGAGCATGCGATAGAAATGGGCGGAGTAGAATCAATTCCAGAAAATATAATGATCTTCACGAAAGCGCCAACGACAGTTATTGGAATGGATGAAAAAATTAATAGTCATCCCCATGCAACGAATGAACTAGACTATGAAGGAGAACTAGCTATCATCATCGGTAAGCGAGGGAAACAAATAAAAAAAGAAAAAGCGCTTGAGCATGTTTTTGGTTATACCATTATAAATGATATAACTGCTCGCGATATTCAAAGGAAGCATAAACAATTTTTCCTTGGAAAAAGTTTCGATACATTTTGTCCGATGGGACCGTATTTAATTCATAAATCAATGGTTAGTGTGCCAAATGCGTTACACATTGAAACAGTAGTAAATGGGGAAGTAAGGCAAACTTCAAATACAAATAAAATGATTTTTTCAATAGAAGAAATTATTTCAACGATAAGTAAAGGCATGACGTTAGAACCAGGAGATATTATCGCAACAGGAACGCCGTCTGGAGTGGGAAAAGGTTTCACACCACCGAAGTTTTTACATGCTGGTGATGAAGTTGTCATTACAGTAGAAGGCATTGGCACTTTGCGAAATGTAGTGAAATGAAAAAAGAGCTATCTTATCGAAGATAGCTCTTTTTTATGGCCTTGGGTTATAGAGGTAATCGATAACCGAAAAAGTGTAAAGACCAATGAATGCAAGTGTACAAACGCCGAATAGTATAACCGTAAGTGCACTTTTTTCTCGTCCAAAACCGATGATAGTAAGAATAACAGCAGTCCAAAATGATGCTTTCAGCAGTGTGAATGTAGTAGAAGTTGAGTAGTGAATAAGCAATGTTGTGGAAAGTAGGAAGCCAAAGAATGTAACTAAAATAAAAGATGTAGCCAAATAGTTAATATGTTTGCCGTACCTTAATAACATATCGAATCTCCTTTACAATTTTAAAAACCAGAAAATTACAACTTTATTTTAGTATAAATCAATATAAAAAGAAAGAGGTTGTCCCAACATGTAGGACAACCTCTCTATTATTACGATAATACCGCTTTAATTTTTTGGAATGCCCACTCTAAATCTTCTTCAGAGATTACTAGAGGTGGTGCGATACGAATTACATTTTCGTGTGTTTCTTTACATAATAGACCAGCTGCTTTTAGTTGTTCACAGTAAGGACGAGCTGGCTCGTTTAATTCGATACCGATGAATAAACCTTTACCACGAACTTCAGTGATCATTGGGTTATCAATCTCTTTTAATTGCCCAACTAATTTTTCACCTAATTGAAGAGAACGCTCTGTTAATTTTTCTTCTTCTAACACTTCAAGAGCTGCGATAGAAACAGCACACGCAAGCGGGTTACCACCGAATGTAGAACCGTGAGAACCTGGCTCGAATACGCCTAAAATGTCGCGGTTTGCTGCTACGCAAGAGATTGGGAATACGCCGCCGCCAAGTGCTTTACCAAGTATGTACATGTCAGGAGTTACGTTGTCCCAATCACAAGCAAATACTTTACCAGTACGGCCTAAACCTGTTTGGATTTCATCTGCTACAAATAAAACGTTTTCTTTTTTACATACTTCAAGAGCTTCTTTTAAGTAACCAGCTGGTGGGATGTTAATTCCTGCTTCACCTTGGATAGGCTCTAAAATGAATGCAGCTGTATTTGGTGTAATAGCAGCTTTTAACGCTTCTAAATCACCGTAAGGAATTACGATAATGCCAGGAAGCATTGGACCGAACCCACGCTTGTACTCTTCGTTTGAAGACATAGAAACAGCACCCATCGTACGTCCGTGGAAGTTATCTTCACAAACGATAATTTCAGCACGGTTTGCTTCTACTTTCTTCACGTCATAAGCCCAGCGGCGAGCTGTTTTAATTGCAGTTTCAACAGCTTCTGCACCTGTATTCATTGGAAGTACCATTTCTTTATTAGTTAGTTTCGCAACTTTTTCGTACCAAGGACCTAATTGATCACTATGGAAAGCACGAGAAGTTAGCGTAACACGATTAGCTTGGTCTATTAAAGCGTTAATAATTTTTGGGTGACGATGACCTTGGTTTACTGCAGAATATGCACTTAATAAGTCCATATAGCGGTTTCCTTCAGGATCTTCTACCCAAACGCCTTCTGCTTTAGAAATAACGATCGGAAGTGGGTGATAGTTATTTGCTCCGTATGTGTCTGTAAGTTCGATAATATCCTTAGTTTGAATCATGATTGTTCCCCCTTTTGTTATTACAAGAAGTTTGTAAATACTCTAAATATTATATCATTTAAATGTAAAAAAGCGAAACATTTCCTGAAAATAAATGAACATGTTATCATATAGAGTGAAAAAGTGTGAAAAGAGGAGGTAAGGGATACGATGGTACATATGCATATTACGGCATGGGCGTTAGGTTTAATTTTATTCTTCGTTGCGTATTCACTTTATTCAGCAGGGAGAAAAGGTAAAGGTGTACATATGGGGCTTCGCCTAATGTATATCTTAATTATTGTGTCAGGATTCATGTTGTACATGAGTATTATGAAAACAGCAACAGGTAGCATGCACATGTGGTACGGCCTGAAAATGTTAGCCGGTATTTTAGTTATCGGTGGAATGGAAATGGTTCTTGTAAAAATGAGCAAAAACAAACCAACAGGGGCGGTTTGGGGCTTATTTATTGTTGCGTTAGTAGCGGTAATATACTTAGGACTAAAATTACCGATTGGCTGGTACGTATTCAAATAAAAATAAAACCACCTTATGATCTCAAATGTTTGGGAGATAAGGTGGTTTTTTACTTTATGTCGCATCAATATGCAACTCTTCTCCGTTTACTTTCGTAAAACGGAACATATTTTTATTTGACGTAGCGTGACGAACGAAATGGTGCTGCAATGTACAAATCATCTCTTCGTTATCAAATAAAAGAATATTTACTCCTTCGCATGCTTCCTCTTTCGGTAAGAAAGATAAATAATTATGACAATACATGCAATCATATAAAGAGTAATGAAGTGATTGCAATGATTCCGTTAATAATGCAAAAACAGAGTCAGGTAATTCCTCAAGCCATTCCGTATAGCTAAGAAGTAATTTTTTTCGAATGCGTATCATTTCCCCGTTTTGCAGGTGGTGCTGTTCGTTGGCGATTTGTAATACATCTTGTTCATAGAAACGAGCTGGTAGCCAGTTGTTGTTATATAAAATCTCAAAGCCATCTTCGGCAATATCTTCTAATAAAAATGCTTCATCATTTTCATCATCAAAGAATACCCATTCATTGTTTATATATTCTACATTACCGACTGTATGAGCGCGAGGCTGGTTATATAAAATATGGTTACGTTGTATCATACACGATTTCTCCTTTATGAAAAGTAGTTATTTCTGTTATAGACAGTTCGTGCATTCTTTATAACTAGACACATCTAGACATAGCTGGGCATACAATAAAACACGTTTTACTGAGTGAAAATGCTATTCCATATGTGGATAGTAGGTTATCGTCAAGTTTTTCATTTTTTGATCCGCACCTTTAAGGGTGGGGATTACTGCTCGTTTAGGAAAAGAAATAGGATGGAAGGATGATTCGTATGTGCGGGATTACAGGATGGGTGGATTATAAACGCTCATTAGAAGGAGAACGGGACGTCGTTACGAAGATGGCTGAGACGTTAGCGAAGCGTGGCCCAGATGATAATAAAGTTTGGATTAAAGGCAATGTCGCATTTGGGCATAAACGGTTAATCGTTGTTGATCCTGAGGGTGGGAAACAACCGATGACTTGTCTAAAAGATGAAACGAATTATGCAATTTGCTATAACGGTGAACTGTATAATACGGAAGATATTCGGAAGGAACTATTAAGAAGAGGATATACGTTCAAAGGTCATTCTGATACGGAAGTGCTATTAGCGTCTTATATGGAATGGAAAGAAGAGTGTGTCGATCATTTAAACGGTATATATGCGTTTGCCGTATGGGATGAACAGAAAGAACAAGTATTTATTGCGCGAGATCGACTAGGTGTAAAACCACTATTTTATAAATATGATAGTGGGCGATTACTATTTGGTTCAGAGTTAAAAGCGATACTGGCTCATCCAGATGTGAAGGCGGAAGTAACGTTAGAAGGATTATCCGAAGTATTCGGTCTTGGACCATCGAGAACACCTGGTCACGGTATTTATGCCGGTATAAAAGAATTACGTCCAGGTCACGCGATGACATTTTCGAAGAACGGTTTATGTATATGGAGATATTGGAATGTGGAAAGTAAAAAGCACGAAGACTCCTTTGAAGAAACAGTAGAGAAAACACGATTTTTATTACAAGATGCGATTACAAGGCAGCTCGTTTCGGATGTACCGTTATGCACTTTTTTATCAGGCGGTGTAGATTCGAGCGCCATTACAGCAATTGCTGCGCAAGAATACGCAAGGTCAGGAAAAGGGCAATTACACACATACTCTGTTGATTATGAAGATAACGACAAATACTTTAAAGCGAATGCATTTCAGCCGAATTCAGATGCACCATTTATTCATTTAATGACGGAGACGTTTCAAACAATCCACCATCGTTGCGTCATTTCAAATGAACAATTAGCGCAGTATTTAACAGAAGCGGTACTCGTTCGTGATTTGCCTGGTATGGCAGATATCGATTCGTCATTATTATGGTTTTGCCGTGAAATAAAACAAGATTTTGTCGTTGGTTTATCTGGGGAATGCGCAGATGAAATATTTGGCGGTTATCCGTGGTTTTATAGAGAAGATGATTTACAATCGGGTGCATTTCCGTGGATGCGCTCTACAGAAGCACGTGAACAACTGCTAAAGAAAGAATGGAGAAATAAATTAAATTTACAACAATATGTACAGCAGCGTTATGAAGAATCTATTCAAGAAGTTCCTATTTTAGAGGGAGAAAGTCCAATTGAAGCAAAGAGACGACAACTATTTTACTTGAACATGGTATGGTTTATGACAACATTATTAGACAGAAAAGACCGTATGAGTATGGGGGCAAGCTTAGAAGTACGCGTTCCGTTTGCAGATCACCGACTTGTCGAATATGCGTGGAATATTCCTTGGGAAATGAAAATGTATAAAAACCGCGAAAAAGGTCTATTGCGTAAAGCGTTAGAAGGATTACTTCCAAATGACATCTTATATAGAAAGAAGAGTCCGTATCCGAAAACGCATAATCCGCACTATACGAAAGCCGTAACAGTATGGCTACAAGATTTATTAACGGATAAAGGCTCAATTTTGCACGAGTTATTTGATAAAGAGCAATTGAGCGGATTGATTGAATCAGGCGGTAGTGCGTTTCAATCCCCTTGGTTCGGTCAATTAATGACTGGGCCTCAGCTTTTAGCTCATTTAGCGCAAATTCACGTTTGGTTTAAAGAGTATGGGGTAAATATTAAAGAATAGAAGAAAAGCGACTTACATAAAAGTAAGTCGCTTTTTATTAAATAAATTGTCAAATAAAATTCAAAATCATATTAGAAATAATACTTATTTATAATAATTATCTTTACGTACTTATTATTCATTGTTATAATTGGAAACAAATGTTCTTGAAAAAGATTCTCATTTACAAAATTGAGGTGTTATATAGATGACAAAGAAAAAAATAGGTTTACTCGTAATGGCGTATGGAACACCAGAATCATTAGATGATGTAGAGGCGTACTATACACATATTCGCCATGGGCGTAAACCTTCAGAAGAAGCACTCCAAGACTTAATCGGGCGCTATAAAGCGATTGGCGGAATTTCACCACTTGCAAAAATTACGAAAGAGCAGGCGCATAAATTAACAGATTCAATGAATAATATGTTTACAGAGTATGAATTTACTTGTTATTTAGGATTAAAACATATAGCTCCATTTATAGAAGATGCAGTAGAAGAGATGAAGCGCGATGGAATTGAGCAGGCGATTAGTATCGTATTAGCGCCGCATTATTCTACATTTAGTATTAAAGCGTATAATGACCGTGCTATTCGTCTTTCGGAAGAAATCGGTGGTCCTGTTATTGAACCAATTGAACAATGGTACGATGAACCGAAATTTATTTCTTATTGGGCAGAGCAAATAAAAGAAACATGTACAAAGATTGAAAACAAAGAGAAAGCTGTCGTAATTTTTTCGGCACATAGTTTACCAGAGAAAATTATTGCAGCAGGGGACCCTTATGTGGAGCAATTGCAACATACAGCGGATTTAATCGCAGCAGCTGCAAATATTCAAAACTATACAATTGGTTGGCAAAGTGCCGGAAATACACCGGATCCATGGATTGGACCGGATGTACAAGATTTAACGAGAGATTTATTTGAAGAGCATGGATATGAATCTTTCATATATTGTCCAGTCGGCTTTGTGGCAGAACATTTAGAAGTTTTATATGACAACGATTACGAATGTAAAGTTGTAACTGATGAATTAAACGTCGCATATTTTAGACCAAATATGCCAAATTCACAATCTGTATTTATCGATTGCTTAGCTGAAATTGTTTCCAAAAAAATGAAGGAAATAGTTGACAAGAATTTAATTTTGAATAATAATTAATTTGTAATAATTTTAAATAAATAATAATTACTAAAAGATAAAGAGGAGGATCCCCCTGATGAATCCAAATAATCGCTTAACAACAAACCAAGGTGCTCCGGTTGGAGATAACCAAAATTCTCGTACAGCTGGTCGCCGTGGACCGGTATTATTAGAAGACTATCATTTAGTAGAAAAACTGGCTCACTTTGATCGTGAACGTATTCCAGAACGCGTTGTACATGCACGTGGTGCAGGTGCTCACGGTGTATTCGTAACGAAAAACAGCATGAAGCAATATACAAAGGCAGCGTTTTTACAAAATGAAGGAACTGAAACGCCTGTATTTGTTCGTTTCTCAACGGTTATTCATGGTCAAGGTTCTCCAGAAACAGCTCGTGACCCACGCGGGTTCGCTGTTAAATTTTATACAGAAGAAGGAAATTACGATATCGTAGGTAACCATTTACCGGTCTTCTTCATTCGTGATGCAATTAAATTCCCTGATATGGTGCATTCTTTAAAACCAGCACCTGATACAAACGTTCAAACGCCAGACCGTTACTGGGATTTCATGACGTTAAGTCCAGAATCTACACATATGATGACATGGGTATTTTCTGATTACGGTACACCAGCTAGTTATCGTGAAATGGAAGGTTTCGGTGTTCATTCATTTAAATGGATTAATGCAGAAGGTAAAATTGTCTACATTAAATATCACTGGAAACCACAGCAAAGTGTACGTAACTTAAGTGCAAAAGAGGTGCAAGAAGTACAAGGAAAAGACTTCAACCATGCAACTCGTGACTTGTTCGATGCAATCGAAAAAGGAAATTATCCGAAGTGGGATTTACACGTACAAGTGATGCAACTAGAAGAAACGGATTCTTTAGATTTCGATCCATTAGACCCAACGAAAGTATGGCCGGAAGATCGCTTCCCATTAATTGAAGTAGGGACGATGACGTTAAATCGTAATCCGAAAAACTTCTTCGCAGAAGTAGAGCAAGTGGCGTTCTCTCCAAGTGCAACTGTAAATGGTATTGAACCATCTGAAGATAAATTATTACAAGGTCGTTTATTCTCTTATCCAGATACACAGCGTTACCGTCTTGGTGCGAACTACTTACAAATTCCTGTAAACTGCCCGTACGCAGCTGTTCATAACCAACAACGTGATGGTGCGATGCAAATAAATCAAAATCCATCTACAATTAACTACGAACCGAGCCGTCATACTGAAAATCCAGTTGAAGACCCGACTTACCGCGATTCAACTATGAAAGTAGAAGGCTATGTATCTCGTGAAAAAATTGACAAACCAAATGATTTCAAACAAGCAGGTGAGCGTTACCGTTCGTTCTCTAAAGAAGAGCAAGACAACTTAATTGCAAACTTAACAAATGACTTAAAAGACGTAAATGAGCGCACGAAATTACTAGCTGTTTGTAACTTCTTCCGTGCAGATCAAGAGTACGGAATGCGTTTAGCGCAGTCTTTAAATGTTGATATTACGCAATATGTGGGAAATGCTCCGAAATAAGTAGGAAAAGACGACTGTTAAACGGTCGTCTTTTTTATGTGTAAAAGATGTTATAATCTTGTCAAATAAGTTTTACATATAAGAGGTGTATTTTGATGGATGTTTTAATTTTCATTATTGCGTTAAGTGTCTTTTTATTTGTAGTGTTTGCTATTATAAAAATGTTTATAGCGATTGGGCTAATGGTGCTTGAGATGATTCCGTTTATCTATCATCGTTTTAATGAAACGGTAGGAACGCCGTTTAATCCGGTTCGTTTTTTAGCTGTAATAGCTGTGGCATTTCTTATTATTTTAAGTACCAATAAAAGAAAGTACGGTGATTCGTAAGTTGCACCGGGGTATTTTTCGTGTTCGCTATGTTGGAATTTGTTGGTAAATCGATATGGTGTGTCGAAACGTCGATATATTGAAATGATCGTTGATATATTTAAAAAATCGCCGATATATTCACTGCAATACTAGGTGGAGTATACCGCCGACAAGTACAATAAAAAGAGGTGCAATCTACTACCAATAGATTGCATCTCTTTTTTAGTTCACTCGCTCCGTATACTCATAAGCTTTCTCCCCGTGCATCGAAATATCAAGTCCCATATGTTCTTCGTGCTCACCTACCCGAACAGGGAGGAAGAAGTTAATCGCTTTAATAATGGCGTATGTCATGATGATCGTGAATGCATATGTTGCGCCGATTGCTACCAGTTGTTTAAGCAGTAAAGCGGCATTTCCGTAAAATAATCCGTTCGCGCCATCACTGTTTACAGTAGTGGTTGCAAATAGCCCTGTCGCAATACCGCCCCAAGTTCCGCCGATACCGTGGCAGCCAAATGCATCAAGTGTATCATCATATCCGAATTTTGTTTTTAAGAAAAAGACTGCTCCGAAGCATAATACGCCGCCAATTGCTCCGATAAGAAGGGCGGAGAAAGGTGTAACGAACCCGCAAGCTGGTGTAATAGCGACTAGACCGGAAACAACTCCACAAGCAGCTCCCATCGCAGTCGGTTTTGATTGGAAGAACCATTCTGAAAGCATCCAAGTTAATGCAGAGGCAGCAGCGGCTATATTTGTATTAATAAATGCAGTTAAAGCTACGTCATTTAAAGATAATGCACTTCCGACGTTAAAACCGAACCAGCCGAACCATAGTAGACCGGCGCCTAACATCGTGAATGGTAAATGGTGAGGAGAAGTACCGTTTATGTTTTTTCGTTTTCCGAGGAAAATAGCTAATACAAGGCCAGCCACGCCAGATGTAATATGAACGACGTTACCACCAGCGAAGTCTAATGCACCAAGTTCTCTTAGCCACCCGCCAACGCCCCATACCCAATGAGCGACAGGATTGTAAACGATTGTTGTCCATAGAAGGATGAAAATAAGGAAAGCGGAAAATCGCATTCTTTCGGCGAATGCACCTGAAATTAAAGCTGGAGTTAAAATGGCGAACATGAGTTGGAACATCATAAATAAGTTGTGAGGAATAGTAGATGAGTAGTCTGGATTTGGTGCGTAGGTAACTCCGTTTAAACCGAACCAATCGAGTGTACCGATAAGTCCGTGCCAATCTGGTCCGAATGATAAAGAATAACCGATTACAATCCATTGAATCGAAACGACAGCCATTGCGCTATAACTATGCATTGTCGTACTGAGTACGTTTTTACTACGAACCATGCCCCCATAAAAAAGTGCCAATCCTGGTGTCATTAACATGACCATTACTGTCGTTACAAACATAAAAACCGTATCTCCTGTATTCATTCTCTCTCCTCCTATAATGTTAGAAAAAATAACATCAACTTGTTATGTTTCATATCATATTCGAAACGAAATAAAAAATCAACTAAAAATTCAGAAAACTTTATACTTCATGTTAGAAAATATAACATGAAGTATTTTGGGAAGAATGAAATCAACGTATGTGATTCGTTTGGATAATTGGTATAATATTCTTACAATTAAAAAACATGGGGGATGCGTGTGGGAAAAATACGGACTAGGAAACTATTTATTTGTTTTTGTTTAGCTGTCGTTTTGTTTATACCAATACATACGTTTGCGGATGAAAAAAGAGAGTGGCGAGACGAAGTCATATATTCCATTATGATTGATCGCTTTAATAATGGAGAACCGAAAAATGACAAACAGTTAGAAGTTGGTAATCTAGAAGGATATCAAGGTGGAGATATAAGAGGGATTATAAAAAGACTGGATTACATAAAAGAAATAGGATTTACCGCTGTTATGCTTTCTCCGCTTTTTGAAAGTGGAATGTATGATGGGTTAGATGTGCACAATTTTCAAAAGGTAAATGGACATTTCGGAACAGAAAATGATGTGAAAGAACTTGTACAAGCAGCTCACGCAAAAGGAATGAAAATTGTACTTCAATTTCCGCTTGGAGAGAACGAACAACAAGTCATCGACGCGATGAAATGGTGGATCAAAGAAGTCGATTTAGATGCAAGTTATGTAATACATAGTGAAAAAAAATCGCGTTCTTTCTGGGATGACGTGCAAAAAGATATGCAAGCGATAAAGAAAGATTTTCGTATTATGACAAAAGAAGATAGTAAATACAATGAAAAAATAGTAGAATCGTTTTCCAAAGCGGATGTATCGGTGAAACCTTTATATGATGTGAGTAAAAAAGACGGAGAATCAGCTACATTTTTAGATGATCAAGATACGAAAAGATTTACTCGTATTGCAAAAGAGAATATGAATTATCCGCCATCTCGCTTGAAACTAGCTCTTACATATTTATTAACAACACCAGGCATTCCGAATTTTTATTACGGGACTGAAATTGCATTAGATGGAGGGGATACTCCGGATAATAGACGATTAATGGATTTCAAATCAGATGAGAAGTTTATGCAGCACATAACGAAACTCGGTGAGCTTAGACAAGCGAGACCATCTCTACGACGCGGTACGTTTGAGCTTCTATACGATAAAGATGGAATGAGTGTACTAAAGCGAAAGTACAAAGATGAAGTGACAGTAGTAGCGATTAATAATACGAAAGAAACACAAAAAGTTGCTTTACCTGTAAGTGCAATTGGCGAAAAACAAGAGTTACGAGGATTGTTAGAAGATGAAATTATAAGAGAAGAAAACGGGAATTTTTATCTTGTTTTAAAGCGTGAAGAATCAAATGTGTATAAAGTTAACGGAGAAACAGGTGTGAATTGGCTATTTATCTCTTTAATCGTCGGTGTGAATGTATTATTTATTGCGTTTTTAGTTGCGGTTAAAAAGAGACGGAAATGAGTAACGTTTTTTTAGTAGTTCTTCTTCAGTTTAAGGTGGTGAGGTCTTTACGGAAAAAGAATTGGTTCGCTCTATGTGTATGTGTTTTTATCGTATTTGTAAGTTTTTATTTTTGGGACAACCGTGATGATGGGGAATTTGTTCCGTGGGGCGATAGTGTTCATTCTGTTGATACAGCAATTCTAAAGAGAAATAATATTAAATACAAAATCGAAAATGATAAAGTATATATTCTTGAAAAATCATTTGATAAAGCGATAATGTGTTGCTTTTAATAAATGCGAAATCTCGGTGGGGCAGGCTAAGGAGAAAACTTTCTCCCTAGTCTGTTTTTCTGTGAAGTAAGACTCTCAACTCGAAATGCAGCTGAGCAAAGAAGTGAAAAGCCCGTTAGAACAAACAATAATTGCAACTATACGAATTTTACATTACATTAAAGGATGGGAAATAGTCTTATACTCATTAAGGGTTACACATTTGAGGAGGAAAAATGGAATTTTACGATTTGGGTATTACCATTAAAGAGCTTAGAATGAAAAAGAATATATCGCAATCTGAATTGTGTCATGGAATATGTTCACAAAGTCAAATTAGTAAAATAGAAAAAGGTATGATTTTTCCATCAAGTATATTGTTATATCAACTATCTGAAAGACTTGGTATTGATCCGAATAATATATTTGCACTAACTCAAAATAAAAGATTGAAATATGTAGAAAATGTAAAATGTGTAATAAGAGATTGCATAAAGCAAAAACAATATACAGAACTTTATGAGATAGTAAAAAAAGAAAAAGATGAAAATGCTTTCCAGACAAAAGAAGATAAACAATTTCTAATATGGCATGAAGCAATTGCTATATTTATGGTGAATAGATCAACAAAAACGGCTTTAGATCTTTTAAATAATGCATTAAAATTAACGTTAACCAATGCTGATTTTTTATCAGAAAGAGAAATAGATATTATGCAGACAATGTCTATATTTTATGCGGAAAACAAAGAATATGAAAAAAGTATTGATATATTAAGAAAATGTTTAACTAACTTTAACAGGTTAGATTTTCCTAGAGATAGAGAAATTAAATTAAAAATCATTTTTAATTTAGCGAACTGTTTAGGTCAGGCATATCAACATGAAGAGGCGATGAAATACCTTGATAAGGGCATCAAATTAGCTATTAATTTAAACACGTTATACCTATTAGGTGAACTATACTATTTAAAGGGCTGGAATTTATTAAGGATTAAAGAACATAATGAAGAAGATGTTGTTGATAACATGAAAAAAGCATTATTTATATTTGAACTAACAGAAAAAGAGCATTATATAAAAAGGATTAAAGAAAAATATTTAAAAAAACATTTATAAATTCTTGAAAATTACTTATACATAGAACAAAACCCACAGGGAAAATCTCTGTAGGTTTTACGCTTATAAACATCTTATTATTTTCTATAAACTTGATTCTAAAATCATTTTTGAAGTTTGTATCCCTGTTAACAATTTATATTTCCGTCTATATAGTATTAAAATTAAAATGATTCGATTATTGCATTACATATGTTTCTTATACCAAGCTTTGTTGATGTGTTTGCACTTCGCTGGTGTTGAAGTTTTAGATTTATCCTTGAGTGTAGTCATATTATTAGAACATCCTGCAATATGTAGACAGAATGTAGCTAATAAAAACCATAGTATTAATTTTTTCAAATAACCACTTCTAACTCTTTTTTAATGAATATTTTTCATAAAACAAATTCCTTACTCATTTTACATTACATGAAAGGGTGGAAAATATTCTTATACTCATAATTTGTTACATTTGAGCGGGGAGGGTGGTCTTGCGCTGATTTTCAAAAGGCCCTTCTTGATTTATGCATAATAATCAAATCTTCATTTTAACTATCCGGTTGTGAGTTTCCCTCCCGGCTAAAAAGAAAAACATCCTCTGTGTAGAGGATGTTTTTCTTTTTAGCGGTAGTTAATGAATTGTACGTCAATCGGTAAGTCAGCGCTACGAACTGCTGCGATAACTGCTTGTAAGTCATCACGGCTTTTCGCTGTAACACGTACTTGGTCATCTTGTACTTGTGTTTTTACTTTTAATTTCATTTCTTTAATGATGTTGTTAATTTTTTTCGCGTTATCTTTATCGATACCTTGTTGAAGTGTTGCACGTTGGCGAACAGTGTTACCAGTCGCAGCTTCAACTTTTCCGTAATCCAAGTTTTTAATTGGAACGTTACGTTTTACAAGTTTAGAAATTAGAACGTCTTTTACTTGGTCTAATTTGAACTCATCGTCAGAAGTTAAAACTAGTACTTCTTTTTCTAATTTAATATCACTTTTACTTCCTTTAAAGTCATAGCGGTTTTGGATTTCCTTTAATGCGATGTTAATTGCGTTTGTTACTTCAGGTAATTCTACTTTCGAAACGATGTCAAAAGAACTATCTTTTGCCATAGTTAGCACCTCCAAATAAATTTCTAATCTTTTTATGTACTGTACATACTAAAGTATAGCTGAAAACGAGCTTAGACTTAAGTGTTTTCATACTTATAATCATGTAACCTCATTTTATTATAGTGAATTTTGGGCAGTTGGACAAATAAAGGGGAAATCGTGTTATAATTAACTTTTGTTTGGAATGATAAAAAAGATAATTTTATCCCGCATTAACGGGCATTCAGTTAGAGCAAAGAAGTTGAGTGGGAGATCCACTGCCGTAAACGCCTGATTGGTGAGGGTTGACAATCAGTGGGAATGAACAAAATCCCCACTGACTAAAGTTTCACTTTATATAGAGAAGGGAATTAAAAAATATGTATTTACAATTAGGAGCGATTGAACAGGTAACTGTTTTACGTGAAACGGAAATCGGATATATGGTTGGGAATGAAGAAGAAGAAATTTTCCTACATAAAAACGAATTAGTTGGAGAAATTGAAGAAGGCGGTACGATTGATGTATTCTTATACCTTGATCACCAAAATCGTGTTTCAGCAACAATGAAGGAGCCACTTATTACAACTTTTGATTGGAACTGGGTAAAAGTTGTAGAAGTTATCCCTAGTTTAGGTGTGTTTGTTGATATTGGTGTATCAAAAGATATACTAATCCCAGCTGATGAGTTCCCGATTTACATGCCAGTATGGCCAGAAGTTGGAGACGAATTATATTGTACGTTAAAATTAACGAATCGTGATCGTCTTATTGCTCTTCCGGCAAGAGATAGTGATATGCAAGAAATTATCGTAGATGCGACGCCATCTATGCGTAATAAAAACGTAAATGGACGTGTGTATCGTTCACTTCAAGTTGGTTCATTCATACTAACTGATGAGCATTTCCGTGCTTTCTTACACCATACTGAAAGAAAAGAACAAGTCCGCATCGGTGAACGTGTAACTGGTCGTATTATTGACGTAAAAGATGACGGTACAATTAACATTTCACTTCTTCCTCGTAAAGAAGAAGGAATGGAAGACGATGCTGCTGTAATTTATGCATATATGGAAGAACGAGGCGGAGCAATGCCGTTTTGGGATAAGAGCCACCCAGAAGACATTAAAGAACGTTTCAATATGAGTAAAGCTGCGTTTAAGCGTGCGCTTGGTAAGTTGATGAAAGAAGAAAAGGTTTACCAAGAAGAAGGTTGGACGTACTTTAAGAAGTAAATGAAATAAAAAGCACCGCCTTATTTTGTTATAACAAAATAAGGCGGTGCTTTTTTAATTCCCTTGCTCATGCGCAAGAGTAAATGTATCTTCCAAATCACTATCGTTTATTTTAATATTTGCCTTTTTTAATTCTTTTTGTAGTAATTTGTGACTGAATGTAGGATCGGCAATACGTTCTGCTTCTAAGCTTTTGCGGATGGAGTCTTTTACTTCATCGTAAGGTTGTAAATCTTTTTTACCAGTTAGTTTAATAATGTGATAGCCATTTGGTGATTTGACGGGATCGCTAATTTGGCCGATTTTTAGTTTGTAGGCAGTTGTTTCAAATTCAGGTGTCATTGTACCGGAATGGAAGTATCCCAGATCTCCGCCTTTATCTTTTGATAGTAGATCTTGCGATTCTTGTTTTGCTAATTCTTCAAATGAAGCACCAGCATCTAATTTTTTCTTTATTTCTTTCGCTTCGTTTTCATCGCTTACTAAAATGTGACTCGCTTTAATTTCTGGTTTATAGTGGTCTTTCACGTCTTTTTCTGTAACACTTTTCTTAATTGCTTCATTCATAGCAAGTTTGAATTTAATTTGATTTTTAAAATCAGCTTCATCTTTTAAACGATTGTTTTCTAGTACAGCTGTGAATTGATCGCCGTATTGCTTTTTCGCTTTTTGTACTTCTTTATCTACATCATCGTCAGATACTTTATATTTTTTTGTGATAACGTCTTGTGCCATTATTTCGTATAACATGTCTTTTCCGTAACGATCTTTCAACTGCTTTTCGAAGTCGCTCTTCGTAATGGTTGAGTCTGTTGCCGTCGCGACTGTAGCTGAGCCGTTTTTTTGTCCACAAGCAGCTAGCATTAATATACTTATTAGTGCAGTAATAATGAAAATGTGTTTCCCTCTCATGCCAACACCTCATCCGAATATGTTATCGCTATTGTAGAATATAGAAGTGAACATGAAGTGAATTTTTAATGTTTTTTCCTGTAAAATGTAAAAAAGTACATCAACAATACTGTTGATGTACGATGGAATCAAAGGTGATCGGTCTTTTTAGAATAGGCACGTTTACCTTGCTGAATATTTTTTTGTTCTTGCTCATTTTTTTGCGTACGCTTTGCATTATTATCGCGTGCTTTTTTGTCGTTGTCACTCGTATGTGGCATATGTATCAACTCCATTTCTAAACGTTGTACGTTTATCATTTCCTTTTTCGTAAAGACTATGTATAGCAGTGCATTCATGAATAATAAGGGTGGATTAGAAATGGATTTGAAGTTGAATTATGCCGAACTTATAAAGAAGTTAATCGTTGTAATCATCGCAGGTTTGTTAAACGCGATTGGAATGAATTTATTTTTAACGCCAGCGAAAGTGTACGCGAGTGGATTTGCTGGATTGTCTCAATTGTTATCACAAATATTAGGTGACTTTTTATCTATTCACATATCAACGGGCGTATTATTTAGCTTGTTTAATATTCCCGTCGTTATTTTAGCATGGAAAAAGGTTGGAAAGGCCTTTACTTTCTTTAGTTTTCTTTGCGTTATCTTTATGACTTTGTTTCTAGAAATTATCCCGGTTAGGGCGGTTTCGAACGACATCATATTGAATGCGATTTTTGGCGGGATTATTTCAGCAATTGGGGTAGGGATTGCGTTAAAGTGGGGGGCTTCTACAGGTGGTTTAGATATTATCGCCATGATTTTATCTAAAATAAAAGACAAGCCTGTCGGTACATATTTTTTCTTCTTTAATGCACTGATCATTATCGCTGCTGGCTATGTGTATGGATGGGAAAAAGCATTATATACTTTGGTGACTTTGTATGTCTCGACGCGAATTATCGATGCAATTCATACACGTCATGTGAAGATTACAGCATTAATCGTTACGAAGAATGGGGCGGATGTACGAAAGGCGATTCACTCACGTTTAGTGAGGGGGATCACAACTATACCGGCAACAGGTGCTTATACAAATGAAAATAAGGAAATGTTAATGATTGTTATTACTCGTTATGAACTGTATGAATTAGAGAGGGTTATTAAACAAGTGGATCCAGGTGCATTTACAAACGTACTGCAAACGGTCGGGGTGTTTGGGTTGTTTCGAAAAGATTAAAGAGGACCAAAGTTGGTCCTCTTTTTTAATGCAAATTCGTAATGTTTTGCAACTGCTCCTGCATTTCACGTAGCTGAGCTTTTTCAGCTGTTGAAGAGTTTGCATAAGCAGAATGCAAAGCGTTTTTTGCTCTATATACGAGATCTTGTTGCTCAGCACCGCTTGAACAAGTTACGGCATTTGCAACAGCATCTCTAGCTTGTTGGAATAGTAAGTTCCCCATTTAAACCCCTCCAAAAGAAGAGTTACTTCTCGCTTTTTCTGCCTCAGCTAATGTACCACGGTACGGGAATCTTGCATCATGCTTCATTACAGCATCGGCTCCTTGTTGGATAAAACGTTTTGATTTGTTCTTTTTACCCATTCGAAAAACCCCCTTTATTTAGCTGAAAACACTCGACGCGATAATCCGGCGTCTAATTATAGTATGGGCGTTTGGCGAGAAACTATAAGCAGGGAATTTTTAGATTACAATCCAAGAACCTCTTCTAAATATAATGCAATACCATCTTCTTCATTCGTTAACGTCGTATGGTTTGCGAGTGATTTTAATTCAGGAATAGCATTACCCATTGCGATGCCGTGACCAGCGAATTCAATCATTTCAAAGTCGTTATCTTCATCACCGAAAGCGATAATTCGCTCTTGTGGAATGTTGTAATGACTAGAAATTTTTTGTAATCCGACAGCTTTATTTAATCCGCTTTTTACAATTTCAATAATCGGCCAAGGTGCGCCCCATTTTCTATGGTCGATTACTTCAGCATGCATATCAGTTAAATGTTGACGAATTGCAATAGAATGTTCGTCATGTGCGTCAATTAATAAGCAAGTTGGATGATCGTTTAAAATATTTAATAAGTCTCCTGTAAAAATCTTTGGAGAACCGAATTCGAAAATATGTTTTTTATCTTCATCAATTTCACGAACATACACATCGTCCATTACTTCAGCGTATATATTTTTTACGCCAAAATCAAAGCAAGCTCGGACAATTTCTTGCGCTGTTGCTAGCTCAAGAGGAGAGTGATGTGTTCCCCATTTTGAATCAAGAGGATGATGTACGTAAGCGCCGTTAAAGTTTACGATTGGTGTATTCAGACCGAGTTCTTTATAGTAATCAAAACTAGCACGGAATGGACGCCCTGTTGAAATAACGACAATATGTCCTTGTTCCTTTGCTTTTGCAATTGTATGTTTCGTTCGAGTGGAAATTATTTTGTTGTCTGTCAATAAAGTGCCGTCTAAGTCTAATGCGATTAAATGTTGTTTATTCATAATTTCACCTCTTATAATAATTTTTTTGTTTCTATCTGTATTTCCGTTTTTAATATGCAGAAATAAGAGGTTAAACTGGGTGAGACCACCAAAGATGGAAAGTTCACTATATACCCATCTTACGTCGCAAAGTGCTACGGTGTCTACTATTTCTCGCTGGAAATTACGAAAAGTCAACGTCTTTTTAGAAAGTTCAAACAATGTTTCTTTCATTATGTACAAATTGTGAAAAGGGTTACATTGCTCATGTGAGGAAGCTTATAATAAACATGTAATCTTCTCGTATATGTTTGACTCTCCTTTGAAACTGGCCTATATTAGGTTGGTTTCTTTTTTTTCTACAAATAGGAACGAAATTCCTTCCTAAGCTTGTGTCATTCATGTATATGTACAAGAACGAAATGTAGTACTTGTTTCCTAAACATGACAGAAAAGCTTTCTTTGAAAATGGATATACTAATGAGGCAAAGACGTCATGGAAGGAGAATGGAAATGGGACAAAATCGCAGGTTTCGTTCTGGACAAAAAGCACCAAATGATGGCATTTATGTAGAAATTGGTGAAACAGGAAGTATGGTAAAAGATCCGCAAATGGTGAAATTAACTGCAGGTGAAAAGTTTCCAGATAACACAAATCATAACCGTCAGTGGACATATAAAAGAAAACCGTAACAGAAGCCGCAATCATTATTGCGGCTTTTTTGTTATGGGGCATTATAATTTCATTTACCGTAACTTTTTCACCTGTATAATGAATGCACTCTTTTTCTTTTTCCAATAATAAGTTTGAAAATACATAAGCAAAATTATTGTATAAAAAAGTCAGTTGGCGTATAATCAAATCAAAGGTCAAAGAAAGTCAAACATTTGGAGGACTGTAAAGATGGACTTAAATCAAATGACAACAAAAACACAAGAGGCGATTATGAGTGCCCAATCTTTAGCGGTATCTCATCATCATCAAGAAGTAGATACTGTTCATCTCTTGTTTACATTATTAGAAGAGCAGGATGGGTTAGCAGTGCGTATTTTTCAAAAAATGAATGTCGATATAGAAGCGTTAAAGCAAGGCGCCGAAAGTTTAATTAAGAAAAAGCCGTCAGTAACGGGAAGCGGTGCAGAAGCAGGTAAATTATATATAACAGGTGCTCTGCAACAACTGCTTGTAAGAGCAGGAAAAGAAGCAGAGAAATTGCAAGATGACTACATTTCAGTTGAACATGTACTGCTTGCTTTTTCTGAGGAAAAAGGCGATATAAATCAATTACTTACAAAATTTCATATTACGAAAGATAACTTATTACAGTCTTTAATGACAGTTCGGGGGAATCAAAGAGTGACTAGTCAAAATCCAGAAGCAACTTATGAAGCGTTAGAGAAATATGGTCGTGATTTAGTGGCGGAAGTAAGAGCGGGGAAAATTGACCCTGTTATCGGCCGCGATAGTGAAATTCGCCGCGTAATTCGCATTCTTTCACGTAAAACGAAAAACAACCCGGTTTTAATTGGTGAGCCAGGTGTTGGTAAAACAGCAATCGTTGAAGGATTAGCACAGCGTATTGTGAAAAAGGATGTACCAGAAGGGTTAAAAGATAGAACAATCTTTGCATTAGATATGAGTGCGCTTGTAGCTGGAGCAAAATTCCGTGGTGAATTTGAAGAGCGTCTGCAAGCTGTATTAAATGAAATTAAAAAGAGTGAAGGCCGCATTTTATTATTCATTGATGAACTTCATACAATCGTCGGCGCTGGTAAAACAGAAGGTGCGATGGATGCAGGAAATATGTTAAAGCCGATGCTTGCGCGTGGTGAACTGCATTGTATCGGAGCGACAACGTTAGATGAATATCGTAAATATATTGAGAAAGATCCAGCGCTAGAAAGACGTTTCCAACAAGTATTAGCAGAAGAACCAACTGTTGAAGATACAATTTCCATTTTACGTGGTTTAAAAGAGCGTTTTGAAATTTATCACGGTGTAAATATTCATGACCGCGCGATTGTAGCTGCATCAGTTTTATCAGATCGATATATTTCGGATCGTTTCTTACCAGATAAAGCAATTGATCTTGTTGACGAAGCGTGTGCAACGATTCGAACAGAGATTGATTCTATGCCAACAGAGTTAGATGAAGTAACGCGCCGCATTATGCAGCTGGAAATTGAAGAAGCAGCTCTTGGAAAAGAGAAGGACTTTGGTAGCCAAGAACGTCTAAAAACGTTGCAACGTGAATTATCGGATTTAAAAGAAGTTGCAAGTGGTATGAGAGCGAAATGGGAGAAAGAAAAAGAAGATATTCACAAAGTTCGTGACTTGCGTGAACATTTAGAGCGTCTGCGCCGTGAATTAGAAGAAGCAGAGGGTAATTACGATTTAAATAAAGCAGCTGAACTTCGCCATGGGAAAATTCCTGCTATTGAAAAAGAATTAAAAGAAGCAGAAGAAATGGGTGCGCATAATAAGCAAGAAAATCGTTTATTACGTGAGGAAGTAAGTGAAGAAGAGATTGCTGATATTGTTTCACGCTGGACTGGTATTCCTGTCGCAAAACTCGTTGAGGGTGAACGCGAGAAATTACTACGCTTAGAGCAAATTTTATCAGAGCGTGTCATTGGACAAGAGGAAGCGGTAAGTTTAGTATCAGACGCAGTTCTTCGTGCACGCGCTGGTATTAAAGACCCGAACCGTCCAATTGGTTCCTTCATCTTCTTAGGACCGACAGGTGTTGGTAAAACAGAACTTGCAAAAACGTTAGCGCAATCTTTATTCGATAGTGAAGAGCAAATGATTCGTATCGATATGTCTGAGTATATGGAGAAACACGCTGTGTCACGCTTAATTGGTGCGCCTCCTGGATATGTTGGATATGAAGAGGGCGGTCAATTAACAGAAGCAGTAAGACGTAAACCGTATTCAGTTATTTTGTTAGACGAAATTGAAAAAGCACATCCAGAAGTATTCAACATTTTATTACAAATGTTAGATGATGGACGCATTACAGATTCGCAAGGACGTACAGTAGACTTTAAAAACACGGTTATTATTATGACTTCAAATATTGGATCTGCTCATTTGTTAGATGGATTAGAAGCAGATGGCTCCATTAAAGAGGAATCAAGAGAACTTGTAATGGGTCAATTAAGAGGACATTTCCGACCAGAGTTCTTAAACCGTGTCGATGAAATTATTTTATTCAAACCTCTTACAACGAATGAAATTAAAGGTATTGTGGATAAAATTGTAAAAGAATTACAAGGTCGTTTAGCTGACCGTCATATTACAGTAGAATTAACAAACGCAGCGAAAGAATTTGTTGTAGAAGCTGGCTTTGATCCGATGTACGGAGCTCGTCCGTTAAAACGATATGTACAGCGTCAAGTTGAGACGAAATTAGCGAGAGAATTAATTGCAGGAACGATTACTGATAACAGTCACGTAGTGGTTGATGTAGAAAATAACGAATTAGTCGTTCATGTAAAATAAAATAAAAAAGAGTTCGGATAAAATCCGGACTCTTTTTTTAGTGTTGTTCTACTGGCTCGTTTGGAATTGTAGCTGAAATTGCTAGTACTAATACCGCAAGAACAACTGAGAAAATAGACGCTTGGTTAAAATCGTATGTACCGCCAGTCATAGAGCCGATTACGTAGCTCATCATATGTACAAGCGCGAACGACCAAATTAATGCCCAAATGAAACGCATATTTTACACCTCTATTCGTTCAATCTGTCCTTATTGTAACACAATTGAAAAAAGAATATAGAAAAATATTTGTAGATTTTTCAACGCAAATTTGCATTCCGTTCATACATTATAGAAGAGTACTTTTATACGTTTAGAAAATAAGGCGGGGGAAAAATGAGTATTACAGAACGTTTTTTTTATTTAGAAAAAGAACCATGTGTCATTTATTTACCGGAGAAGCCAAATGGATTTTCTGTAATGCTTCTTGGTGATTACAATTACTTTATTGAGAATGGTACAAGTTTATGGACACAGCATGCAGGTAGATCCTATTTTTTACATGGCCTTATTGAGAAAGGCTACACGGTCTTTTCTTCTAATTTATACGGAAGACATTGGGGAAACGACCAATCTGTTCGTCTAGCAAAACGCTTATATGACGTTGTTTTGAGAAAAGAGACATTAAATGCGAAAATGCACATTATGGCAGATGGTATGGGTGCACTTGTAGCACTTGAAATGATGAACAAATACCCTGAATGTATACGCTCAGTCATTATGTTAAATCCGTGTTTAGATTTACCAGAATATGTGGAGTTTGAGAAAGAGCATAAGTTTTTTTACAAAAGATTAGTGAAGGAATTAAGTTTAGCGTATGACTCCAAAGAAGAGGAGTTAGAATCCAAAATAAATAAGAAATCATTTACGCTTCTTCCGTCTTGTGTACCTGTTAAAGTTTTCGTATCAACACAAGAAAAAAGAGGAAGAAAACAGTTGTTACGTAAATATGAGAAAATGAGGCAATTCAATCAATGCGATACTTCTGTTTTATTCCATCTGCAAGATGTGAAATATAAAATGGTTAGGCAAACGACTGATTTCTTTAAAAAATATGAAGAAGAATTGTGAAGCTCCCATATACATAAATGAGGAGCTATTTGTTTCAAGGAGAAAGGGTTGGTGGTATGGAGCGCGTGCTAATTATAGGTGCACTTACGTTTGTAGGTTATCACCTTGTGAATAAAATGATTGCAGAAGAAGTAGAAGTGTACGGTCTTGATTTTGATGAATTCGAGAATATGACAAAAATTAATGAAGAGAAGTTATTGTTAATTGGGCGAAATGCGTTATTTACGTATTATTCGATAAGAGATGAAGATGGATGGAGATCAGTAGAAGGAGAGAAGTTCGATACGGTTTACTTTTGCTTGTATGAGCCAAATCAACAAAGTGGCTTTCGGAATGAAAGGGTCATATTACAGTATTTAAAGCGAATTGTAAGACTGTGTGAAGAACATAAAGTGAAGTTAAATCTAATTTCTTCTATTGAAGTAGGAAACACAGATGAGTCCGAAAATAAACGTCTATTTTCGAAAGTGGAAGAAGGATTGAAAAAAGGAGAGTTACAATATAGTGTATTTCGAGTTCCTACATTATATGGGCCATGGCAACCATCTTTTATGATGTACCATCAGCTCATTTTATCAGAACTGGATGAGAAAGAATGCCATTATGCGAGTGAGGAAAACGGAAGTGATCTACTGTACGTGGAAGATGTATGTGAATACTTATGGGAAAATGGAATGAGCGAGGAGCATCTCGGTATATACAATTTACTTAGTGGTAAAAAATCATTATGGAAAAAAGGTATGAACCTTTTACGTGCAGAGGATAAAGTGAATAAAGAGAATGAGGAAGAAAGAGATTCAACTGTAGAGGTTATTTCGATAAAAAGAAATACCCCATTAGAATACGGTTTAAATAAACAATTGGCACATATGAAAAAATATAAAGAGTTATACGAAGGATAGCGAGCGTGTTACACTATGTATGTGAAAGTTTTAATGGAGAGGAAGAACATAATATGAATGAGAAAAGCATGCAATTTTTACAAATCGCAATGAAGCATTTACCAGAAGCAAAGGCCATTTTAGATGATAATGGAATTGCGCTTGATATGGAGAAAGCACAACCAGTATTAGAGTTATTGATGAAAGTTATGAACGAAGCATATGAGCTTGGGAAAGCAGATAAAGAATAAAACCTTTTTTTTGAGGGAAGAGAGGCTCGAACCGTAAGTAGAAGCGGTTCGGGCTTTTTTATATTTCAAAAGAAACAGGAAAGGTATGTTTCTGTTTCTTTTAATAAACAATAAAGTGAATAATGCCTAGCTTTATGTTTTAGCTGAAATATATTCTAGACAAAAATACATTTATGTTTTAAAATTAGTACCAAGTCATAATAATTGATATAAAACGGAGGGCTGCGATGTGAACGTGGGCATTTTAGGGATCGGAAGATATGTGCCGGAAAAAGTAGTCACAAATCACGATTTAGAGAAAATAATGGATACATCCGATGAATGGATTCGTACGAGAACGGGAATTGCAGAAAGACGCATTGCCGATGATACAATAGATACTTCATATATGGCCGTAGAGGCTGCTAAAAAAGCACTTGAAGATGCAGGGGTTAGTGGAGAGGAAATCGATCTTATTTTAGTGGCGACAGTAACACCAGATCGTGCGTTTCCAGCGGTAGCTTGTGTCATTCAAGAAGCGATTGGAGCGAAACATGCAGCTGCAATGGATGTAGGTGCAGCATGTGCTGGTTTTATGTACGGAATGATTACAGCGCAGCAATTTATTCAAACGGGAACTTATAAAAATGTATTAGTAGTTGGTAGTGATAAACTTTCTAAAATTGTAGACTGGAATGATCGCAATACAGCAGTACTATTTGGAGACGGAGCCGGTGCTATCGTAATGGGGGCTGTTTCAGAAGGAAGAGGCGTTCTATCTTTCGAATTAGGAGCAGATGGAAGTGGCGGTAAGCATCTATATCAAGACGAGTATGTTATGATGAATGGCAGAGAAGTCTTTAAATTTGCCGTTCGTCAACTTGGTGAATCTTGTCTTCGCGTGCTGGATAAGGCTGGTCTTACGAAAGAGGATGTGGATTTCTTAGTACCGCATCAAGCGAATATTCGTATTATGGAATCTGCAAGAGAGAGATTAAATTTACCACAAGAAAAAATGAGTATGACAATTGAAAAGTTTGGTAATACATCAGCTTCTTCAATTCCAATTGCAATGGTAGAGGAATTGCAAAACGGACGTATTCAAGATGGTGATTTAATTATACTTGTTGGTTTTGGCGGCGGATTAACATGGGGAGCAGTCGCTCTTCGTTGGGGTAAATAAGGACTGAGAGAAAAAAAGGAGTGTATTTTGTATGGAAAAAAAGAGGGTCGTAATTACAGGATTAGGAGCTGTTACACCGGTCGGTACAGATGTTGAAACAGCGTGGGAAAACATTAAAAAGGGTGTATCTGGAATCGGACGACTTACAAGAATTGATCCGGAACTATTTCCAGCAAAAGTAGCAGCAGAAATTAACGACTTTGAAGTCGAGAAATATATTGATAAAAAAGAAGCGCGCCGTATGGATCGCTTTACACAATATGCAGTAGCAGCAGCGAAAATGGCAGTTGCGGATGCAAAGCTTGAAATTACAGAAGAAAACGGACCTCGAATTGGTGTATGGATTGGTTCTGGTATTGGCGGTATGGAAACATACGAAGAACAATTTAAGATTTTTACTGAGAAAGGCCCGCGCCGCGTGAGCCCATTCTTCGTACCAATGATGATCCCAGATATGGCAGCAGGTCAAGTATCGATCGCAACAGGAGCAAAAGGAATTAACACTTGTTCAGTAACAGCTTGTGCATCTGGTGCAAACTCAATTGGTGATGCATTTAAAGCAATTCAGCGCGGTGATGCGGATGCAATGATTACAGGCGGAGCAGAAGCGCCATTAACAAGTATGGCATTTGCAGGATTTAGCTCAGCGAAAGCATTAACATTCAATGAAGATCCAGCAACAGCTTGCCGTCCATTCGATAAAAACCGTAGTGGTTTCGTAATGGGTGAAGGTTCAGGTATTTTAATTCTTGAAGAATTAGAGCACGCATTAGCTCGTGGTGCTCACATTTACGCGGAAATCGCTGGTTACGGTGCAACTGGTGATGCGTTCCATATTACAATGCCAGCTCCTGGCGGTGAAGGCGGCGTGCGTGCAATGCGTCAAGCTTTAGCAGATGCAGGTCTACAGCCAGAAGATATTGATTACATTAATGCGCACGGTACAAGTACGGATGCGAATGAAAAGTATGAAACGATGGCAATTAAAGAAACGTTCGGTGAGCACGCGTATAAAGTAGCAATTAGCTCAACGAAATCAATGACAGGTCACTTATTAGGAGCAGCTGGTGCTGTTGAAGCGATCTTCTCTATTAAATCAATTACAGACGGAGTAATTCCTCCAACAATTAACTATGAAACACCAGATCCAGAATGTGACTTAGATTACGTACCGAATAATGCGAGACATCAAGAAGTAAACGCGGTTTTAAGTAATTCACTAGGATTCGGTGGTCATAACGCAGTATTAGTATTTAAATCGTATAAATAATAGATGAAATAAGGAGTTTTTTCGCAATATATTGCGAAAAAACTCCTTATTTATTTTTACGCCTTTTCCTCCTTTTGCATATACATAAGAAAAAGGAGGGATAAAGATGGGGATTGTTGAAACTGCCGAGTGGTTACATCTATATTATGGACGGCCAGAAAAGCTATGTGAGAAGTTTACGAAGTATATCCCGCTACCAAAAGAAAGATTGTATCGCTTTTTAATTTCTAAAGGTATGTATCGCCCGGTTATGCGCGGAGAACAAGAAATTGAAGAGTTAGAGAAAAAGGAAGTTTGGAAAGAATTACGTACGGAGTATGAGAAGCTGAAAACTTGGTTAAAAGGTCCGGATGTCCCTGTCTTTATTTTATTATCAGATTCCTATAATCGAACTGTGCAAGAAGAGTATAACGGCAGGGCCGGATTATCTATGCGTCACGTTATTTTCTTATTCGTATGTGGGCGGAATTCGGTGGAAGAGTTAAAAGTGTTATTGGCGCATGAATATCATCACATATGCAGGTTACATCAAATTGAGACGAAAGAAACAGAGTATACATTACTTGATACGATGGTTATGGAAGGGCTAGCTGAGCAAGCAGTAACGGAAAGATATTCAGAAAAAAACAATGCACCGTGGACGACGTATCTTTCAAAAGAAGAAGCTATTTATTATTGGAAAAACGTTGTACATGAAAGAATAAGTATAAAACGAGGAACAAGGGAGCACGACATCTTATTAAATGGATTTCATTCTTATCCGAAGATGCTTGGCTATGCACTTGGATTTCATATTGTCAAAGATTGTGTAACTTCCACATCTATGGATACACTTTCTTTGTTATCTATAGATGCGAAAGAAATATTGAATAAAGCAAATACATTTCATATATAAAAAAACAGGAGCTCTATTTCCTGTTTTTTTAGTATCAATAGAAGAAAAAATAATAATTAGAATATATTTCCTAAGGTGGAATAAAGTTTAGCAAAATTGAACATAATGATTGATACAAACAGTAGTGAAGTGAGGGGTAGTGAATGTTATATCTACATGATGTATGGGTAAATTGGTTTGAAGGTGAAGAAAATGGGTATAACGTTTGTCATTTTTACGAATGGCGAAAAGATGATACGATTGAGCTATTAGATCAAGTGCCATTATTAAAAGTAGATGCCACATTATATCATTACATCGAAGACGAATTGTTAGAGCTTCCGCAAAAATTGTTGGAAGACGTACATCATAAGGCTTATATTCGTAAAAATCATGAACGTTTGCAGCAAGAGTATTGCTTTGTAGTTACAGATGGAAAAGGAATTATTGCGATTGACACAATTGGTTACAATGTGCCAATTCGAAAGAGCAGACTTATACCGCGCCAAGAGCAGATGGTATATGAGATGGTAGAAAACGTACAAGCAGAAAAGTATGAGTTCCAAGTAGAAGAAATGGAAAAAGAACATCATATTTTATCACCATCGCCTTTCATTATGAATGGCTTAACTCGTAAAGAACGACAGCTTAAACAATTATTATTTATGGCGTTAGATCAATTACATACAACGAAAAACACAGCAGAAATTCGCTATTGGTTCACAGAGTGGGATCCATCAGCATACGGAATGGTTCAACATATGGAATTTGAAGATATTTGGGCTAAACTGTATGATGAAGCGAAAACAGGCTGGTCTGAGAAGCACGAACAATTATGCGAGCGTCTCGTAAAAGGACAGCCATTTTTTGAAAAGTTATGGGAAATGGAAAACGAGCAAAAGGTAAATTGAAAAACCGCCAATTGGCGGTTTTTTAATTTGTTTTAACTTGGCTTCAGCGAGCAGCTTCTGCAGCGAGCTCTTCGTGTCTAAGAACCTTCCGCATAAGAAGACAAAAAGCGTCTTCTATGCGAAAGAACCTTAGCCAGTCAGAGCTGAACGAGCTGCCTCCGCTTTATAAGAAATCTAGCTCCAGCGGCAAGAATGTTCGATGGCTTCGCGCCTTCCTGCGAGGCAAAAAGCGCCTCTACGTCAGGAGCTCCATCCCCCTCACATTCTGAACGAGCCGCCGCTTTATAAGTTACCTACGTTTTCTACTTAACCCCATCGCGTTTTCTACTTTGCGTAGTTGTTTGAATGCAACGCGGTTTGCTTTTTCGGCGCCTTTGTCTAGAATTTCGTCTAGTTCTGGTGAGCTGATTAGTTCGTTATATTTGTCTTGGATTGGACGAATTGCATCTACGACTACTTGTGCTAGGTCGCCTTTGAAGTCTCCGTATCCTTTTCCTTCGTACATTGCTTCGATTTCTTCTACTGTTTTTCCAGAGAATGAAGAGTAGATTGTTAACAAGTTAGAGATGCCAGGTTTGTTTTCTTTATCAAATTTCACAATACCTTCAGAGTCTGTTACAGCACTTTTAATTTTCTTCTCAATTGTTTTCGGTTCATCAAGCATACTGATCATTGATTTTGGATTCGGATCAGATTTACTCATTTTTTTCGTAGGTTCTGTTAATGACATAACGCGAGCTCCTACTTTTGGAATACGAATTTCAGGAACAGTGAACACTTCACGGAAGCGTTTGTTGAAACGCTCTGCTAGGTCACGTGTTAATTCCATATGTTGTTTTTGATCATCACCAACAGGTACGATTTCAGTGTTGTAAAGTAAAATATCAGCAGCCATTAATGGTGGATACGTTAGTAATCCAGCTGGAACTGAATCTCTACCAGAAGCTTTATCTTTATATTGCGTCATACGCTCTAATTCTCCAACATAAGCAACTGATTGCATAATCCATCCTAGTTGAGCGTGTGCTGGTACTTCTGACTGTACAAATAAAGTAGCTTTTTCAGGATCAATGCCGCATGCTACATAAAGTGCAGCAAGACTGCGGATGTTTTTACGAAGTTGTACGGGATCTTGAGGTACTGTAATCGCATGTTGGTTTACAATACAGAAATAACAGTCGTGTTCATTTTGAAGCTCTGTAAATTGCTTCATAGCTCCTAAATAGTTTCCAAGTGTAATCGTTCCACTCGGCTGAATACCAGAAAAGATAACTGACATAAGTAATTCCTCCTAAATTTGAATGTGTGATAGGGAAGAGAAGGCAAACAAAAAAGCCCATTCATCCCAAAAAACTATAGGGACGAATGGACCGCGGTACCACCCTAATTATTTCACTACTGTGAAATCTCTCTAATCCATAATAACGTTTGGATATAACGCCAAAGCCTACTACTTTCGGTTCGGTTTGGTGCTCAAAAGCCCATTCCACACTGCGCAATTACTTGTTCACACCAGCCACAAGCTCTCTGAAATTGCCTCAATATGTACTCTTCTTTATCATCGCATACATATAAATTTATTTATTGTTACCTGAGCTCTTTTAATATGAAAGAACTAAAGTTTTATAACAAAATGTTTTGCTGATTATTATATCATATGGGATAGTGTTTGCAAACTACATCAAAATAGTAAAGCTAATGAGGGTTGAGAACAACCCAAGAACGATACCTGTAATACAAATTGGATACGTCCATTTGAATGAATATGTTTTATAAATACGTTCTTTCTTATCGACAGGTTCCTCTGCTTCTTCAATTAAAGAGTCAATTTTTTTGTTTGTACCAAACACTCTTTGAAAGGCGTAAATTGTTACGTTAAAAAATCCATTTTGAAATATGAATAAAAAACCGCCGACAAGAATAAAAAATAGTGCGGCATAAAACGATATATTGACAAAATTCAACAAAAATTGCGATGAAACGAGGATTGCGCCAATACTAGAAGCGATTATCGCTATGAAAATTAGTATACAAGTATGAAAAAAAACTTTATTCAAAATGTTCCCCTCCGTCAAAATATTACTAGAATTATTATACTATAAAAGCTATAATATGTACTAGAATTAATTTTTTGAAAATTATACGCAATTAAAGGTCTGATTTTAAGATGATGGTAGCAATGTTAACGTATCCCTTTACAAAAAAATAAAAAAATAAACATTTTATTAAAAATTTTAACAAAAAAACAAAAAACTATATTCACAATTGTTATATTATATGTATAATGAAAATTGTAGAAACTTGGAGATTATTCTTTCAATTCTACTTTTTTACAAGTGAGGGTACAGGAAGTGCAATTAGGGGAGGCAACACAACATGAAGAAAAAGATACCGTTATTACTTGCATCGACGTTGACGGTCAGTATGTTAGGAGCTTGTAGTTACCAAAAAGAGGATAATAAAGCAGGCGCAAAAGAAAAATCCTCAAACAAGCAAGTGTTAAATCTAACCGAGACAGCTGAAATTCCCACTATGGATACGACGTTATCAACAGATGCAGCATCTTCTAACATCATGAATAACACAATGGAGGGATTATATCGTCTGGGGAAAGACGATAAACTTGTTCCGGGTGTCGCTAAATCTTATGAGAAATCAGAAGATGGCAAAAAGTATGTGTTTAAGTTACGTGAAGATGCGAAATGGTCTAATGGTGAACCTGTAACAGCAAAAGACTTCGTTTATTCTTGGCGAAGAGCTGTAGATTCAAACACAGGTGCCAAGTTTGCTTACATACTATTTGATGTTAAAAATGCGGAGAAAGTTAACAAAAAAGAATTGCCAGTTGAAGAGCTTGGTGTAAAGGCAATTGATGATCATACACTTGAAGTGGAATTAGATAACCCTGTTCCTTATTTTGTAAGTTTAACAGTCTATCCGACGTTGTATCCTTTGAATGAGAAGTTTGTAACAGAACAAGGAGCAAAATTCGGATTAGAATCCAATACGACACTTTATAATGGTCCATTCGTATTAAATGAATGGAAGCATGAACAAAGTTTCCAACTTAAGAAGAATCCAACGTATTGGGAAAATAAAGAAGTAAAACTTGAGGAAATAAACTTCAATATTGTTAAGGATCGTTCAACTGCTATAAATTTATATGAAACGAAAGCAATTGATCGTGTAGTCTTAACATCAGAGTTTGTAGACAAATACAAATCAGATGCTGACTTTAAAACGATTAAGAGACCATCTACACAATTTATTCGCTTAAATGAAAAGAATAAATTTTTAGCAAATAAAAATATCCGAAAAGCAATTGCAATGTCCTTTGAACGTGAAAATATCGGAAAAGTTATCTTAAACGATGGTTCAGAGGGGATATATGGTTTTGTTCCGAAAGGCTTAGCAAAAGGTCCGAATGGAAAAGACTTCCGTGAAGAGAACGGAAAGCTTATAAAAGAGGATATGAAAGAAGCTCAAAAATATTGGGAAGCTGGTAAAAAAGAACTTGGTGTAGACAAAGTAGAGTTAGAGCTATTAAACTTTGATACTGATGATGCTAAAAAAATCGGAGAGTATTTAAAAGGTCAATTTGAAAAGAACTTACCAGGTTTAACAGTTTCAACAAAAATGCAGCCATTTGCACAAAAATTAAAACTTGAAGCAAGTGGAGATTATGCAATGTCATATGCGGGATGGAGTCCAGATTATATGGATCCAATGTCATTCCTTGAAATGTATACGACAGGTAATGCACAAAACAAAGTAAATTATGCAAACCCAGCGTATGATGATTTAATTAAAAAAGCGAAAACAGAAGTTGATGTACAAGCTCGTTGGGATGCATTATTACAAGCGGAAAAACAACTGCTTGAAGATGCAGCGATTGCTCCAGTATATCAACCAGGAAAAGCTTATTTACAACGTGGCTCAATTACTGGCCTATTAGAACATAAATATGGCGGAGAATTTAGCTATAAGTGGGTTGAACTCAAAAACTAAAAATGGTTTCCATCATGAATAAGGGTATATGCCTATGATGGGCATATGCTCTTATTTTAAAAAAATAAAAGTAAGAATATTTTAAACTATCTTATTGCTTTTGAGAAAAACGGGGAGGTGCTTGACTATGGGACGTTATGTATTAAAACGTTTCGTGTACATGGCTTTGACATTATTTTTAATTACTACACTGACTTTCTTTTTGATGAAATTACTTCCGGGTTCTCCGCTTAAAAACCAGGAGAAACTATCACCGGCACAAAAAGAAATCATTCTTGAAAAATATGGTTTAAATGATCCAGTACCAGTTCAATATGCACGTTACTTAGGTAACTTAGCAAAAGGTGATTTAGGGGTATCATTCCAATATGATAACCGTCCAGTAACAGATATGATTGTGGATCGCATTGGACCATCAGCACAACTTGGTTTACAAGCGATTATATTAGGAACATTTATCGGTTTACTTTTAGGAATCGTTGCGGCACTTCGTAACAATACGTGGGTCGATTATGGGGCGACAATTATTTCCGTACTCGGGATGTCGGTACCATCGTTCGTATTCGCCGCATTACTACAATATTTCGTAGGGGTAAAACTTGGTTGGTTCCCAGTAGCCTTCTGGAAAGGGCCAGAGTTTACAGTGATGCCTACGATCGCTTTATCGATGGCAGTTATCGCAACAATCGCACGTTTCTCTCGTGCAGAGTTAATTGAAGTTATGCAAGCTGACTACATTTTAACAGCGAAAGCAAAAGGGATTAGTCAAGGCGTTATCATTGTAAAACACGCACTTCGTAATGCGCTAATTCCAGTTGTAACAATTTTAGGACCAATGGTTGCGGCATTAATTACAGGAACACTCGTTATCGAGCAAATTTATGCAGTACCAGGACTAGGGGAACAGTTCGTTAAATCTATTACAGTGAATGACTATACAGTTATTATGGGAACTACAATTTTCTATAGTGCGATTTTCATCTTAGTTATTTTCATTGTTGATATTTTATACGGAATTATTGATCCTCGAATTCGTTTAGCGGGAGGGAAAAAATGATGAAAGATGTACAAAAATTATCTCCAGATTTATTTCAACAAGCCAATCAAAATAATGTGGATAATGAAGTCATTGCCCGTCCAAGCTTAACGTTTTGGCAAGATGTAAGAAGACGTTTGTTCCAACATAAAGGAGCAATGTTAGGTTTCGTTTTATTAGCGCTTATTGTATTACTAGCAATTTTTGGGCCGATGGTAAGTAAACACTCGTATAAAGAGCAAGACTTAGGTCGTGCGAAATTACCACCGAAAATTCCTGTTATTGAAAATGTTCATTGGCTACCATTTGACGGTACAGATCAATATGGTGTTGACCAATATGAAAAACGTGATATTAAAGAGTATTTCTGGTTTGGTACAGATGATCTTGGACGCGATTTATGGACAAGAACATGGGAAGGTACGCGTGTATCGTTATATATCGCTCTTTTAGCAGCGGCGATTGACTTAGTAATTGGGGTTGCATACGGAGGTATTTCAGCGTTCTATGGCGGTAGAGTAGATAATATTATGCAACGTGTTATGGAGATTATTAACGGTATTCCATACTTAATCATCGTTATTTTAATGGTAATCATTATGGGATCTGGTATATGGTCAATTACACTTGCAATGGCGATTACAGGCTGGATAGGGATGTCGCGGATTGTTCGTGGACAAATCTTAAAGTTAAAAAACCAAGAATATGTATTAGCATCTCGTACATTAGGTGCAACAAATACACAATTAATTGTGAAACATTTAATTCCAAACGTAATGGGACCTATCATCGTAATGACAATGTTTACAATTCCATCAGCGGTGTTTGGTGAAGCGTTCTTAAGTTTCATTGGTTTAGGAATTCAGCCACCATTTGCGTCACTTGGTTCTCTTGTAAATGATGGTTATAAATCAATTCAAACGTATCCACATATGATGTTCATCCCTGCGGTTGTCATCAGTATGTTAATCTTAGCATTCAACTTAATGGCAGACGGATTACGCGACGCGTTAGATCCAAAAATGCGTAAGTAAAAGAGGGGAGAAGTAAAAATGAAAACATTGCTAGAGGTAAAAGATTTGCAAGTCTCCTTTGATACACATGCAGGTGAAGTACAAGCTGTACGCGGTGTTACTTTTGATTTGAAAAAAGGAGAAACATTAGCGATTGTAGGAGAATCTGGTTCTGGTAAATCAGTTACTTCTAAAGCGTTAATGGGATTAATTCCGAATCCTCCAGGACGTATTAAAAACGGTGAAATCGTATTTGAAGGTCGTGACTTAACGAAATTAACAGAAAAAGAAATGCAACAAGTGCGCGGTAAAGATATCGCGATGATTTTCCAAGATCCAATGACATCATTAAACCCAACGATGACAATTGGAAATCAAATTATGGAAGGCCTTATTAAACACCAAGGGATGAGTAAAGCAGATGCACGTAAAGTTGCGTTAGAATTAATCGACCTTGTAGGTATTCCGAATCCAGAAGCGCGCTTAAAACAATATCCTCACCAATTCTCAGGTGGTATGAGACAGCGTGTAGTTATTGCGATGGCGTTAGCTTGTAACCCGAAATTATTAATTGCCGATGAGCCGACAACAGCGCTAGATGTTACAATTCAGGCGCAAATTTTAGAGCTTATGAAAGACATTCAGCAAAAAACAGAAGCGGCAATCATTTTCATTACGCATGACTTAGGTGTAGTGGCAAACGTTGCGGACCGCGTAGCAGTTATGTACGCTGGTAAAGTTGTTGAAATCGGAACTGTAGATGAAATTTTCTACAACCCAAAACATCCGTATACTTGGGGCCTAATCGCATCTATGCCAAGTTTAGATGGTTCAGAAGAAGAGTTATATGCAATCCCTGGAACGCCTCCAGATTTATTAAAGCCGCCAAAGGGAGATGCTTTTGCACCACGTAACCCGCAGGCGCTGAAAATTGATTTTGAAATGGACCCACCTTTATTTAAAGTAAGTGATACACACTACGCGGCAACTTGGTTACTTCACGAGCAAGCTCCAGAAGTAAGACCGCCGGCAGTTGTTGAAAAACGCATTCTTCAAATGAAAGCAGGTGAACAACATGACTAAACAACGTGAGAAATTAATTGAAGTAAAAAATGTAAAGCAGCACTTCGACGTGAGTGGTGGTGTTGTCAAAGCGGTTAATGATATTTCATTTGATATTTACCGCGGAGAGACATTTGGTCTTGTAGGAGAATCAGGTTGTGGTAAATCGACAACTGGAAGAACGATTATTCGTTTATATGATGCAACTGCTGGTGAAGTATTGTTCGATGGTGAAAATGTACATGGTAAAAAATCACGCGCACAACTGAAGAAGTTCAACCGTAAAATGCAAATGATTTTCCAAGATCCATATGCATCATTAAACCCTCGTATGACAGTAGGGGATATTATTGCAGAAGGTATTGATATTCACGGACTAGCAAAAGGCAAAAAAGAGCGTATGGACCGTGTTCATGAATTATTAATCACAGTTGGTTTAAATAAAGAGCACGCAAACCGTTTCCCGCATGAATTCTCAGGTGGACAACGTCAACGTATCGGTATCGCTCGCGCACTTGCTGTAGAACCGGAATTTATCATTGCCGATGAGCCAATCTCAGCACTTGATGTTTCAATCCAGGCGCAAGTTGTAAACTTACTGAAAAAGTTACAAAAAGAAAAAGGTTTAACATACTTATTCATTGCCCATGATTTATCAATGGTAAAATACATTAGTGACCGAATCGGCGTAATGTACCGTGGTCAAATCGTTGAGCTAACAACAAGTGAAGAGTTATATGCGAATCCAATTCATCCATATACGAAATCACTATTATCAGCAATTCCGCTTCCAGATCCAGATTATGAGCGCAATCGTAAACGTATCGTATACGATCCATCTCAGCATGATTATGCTAGTGAAGCACCAACAATGCGTGAAATTCGCCCAGGACATTTCGTATTATGTTCTGAAGCAGAGTATAAGAAATATAAAGAGATTTATCAATAATAAAAAGCCAATCTTCCGTTATGGAAGATTGGCTTTTTTCTACTATATAAACAGTTTTATTGTTACTATTTGTTTGTAAGTGAATACATGCATTTTGATTAAATGAGTATTACTGTGCCTGAACAGAAACATTCTCTTCTTGTTCTTCCGGTTTAACGAGTGCATAACGTTCCCACGCTCTACTTTTCCAGCGGAAGAACATAATGATGGCACGTGTCCATTCATCAATAGCAATCGCTAGCCAAATACCAACGAGCCCCATATCTAAATGGAAGGCGAAGAAGTAACCGAGTGGTAAACTCATTAACACCATAGAGAATGCGCCGATTAAAACGGGGTACTTTGCATCACCAGCTGCGCGAAGTGAATTGATAATGACGATGTTCATCGTACGTCCCGTTTCAAGTAGTACACTTAGTAAAAGAACTGATGCACCTAAGGTAATAATGTGCGGATTATCTGTAAATAGTCCCATTAATTGTGTACGGAATGTAATAACGAGAGCGACCATACATAAAGTGACTCCAATTGCCCACTTTACACTTTTCCATACGCGTTCATACGCTTCGTCTTTTTCACCACCACCAACGAGACGTCCGATAATAATGGCTGTTCCCATACCGATTGCAATCGCGAATAAATAAGTGAACATAGAAATATTCGTAGCGTATTGTCTCGCCGCTAATGATTCCGTTCCTAAGTATGTTGCATAGTATAAGAAGACAATTTGGCAAGCTTGATACATAACCTGCTCAAATGCAGAGGGAATCCCGATCTTTAAAATTTTCCCGATGTATTCTTTTGATAAGGTGAAGTAATATTGTAATTTCACACGGTATTCCATAACGCGGTACAGTAACCAGAAGAAAACGATAAGTGCGATTAATCTGCTGACAGCAGAAGAAATGGCAGCCCCTTGTACACCGAGCTCTGGGAAACCAAATTTCCCAAAAATGAGTACGTAGTTTCCAGCGATATGAATAATATTCATTCCAAGTGAAATAAACATCGCTTGCTTTGTGAAGCCGTGTACGCGGATAATTGCAGCTAATGAATTAATAATAGCTTGAAGGAAAATAGCGCCTCCGACGATGGATAAATAGTTTTGCGCATACATGAGTACATCGCCTTGTAAGTTCATTGCCATCATCATATGTTTTGAAAATAAAAGAAAACCAGCGCTTATAATGAGTCCGACCACTAAATTTAATGTGACGGCTAAAGCTGATATTTTAGATGCTTCCATAAAACGTTTGGAACCGAGGTATTGAGATACGACGATAGCTGCGCCGTTCCCGATGACTTCTAGTACCAAAATAGCGATATGGAGGTATTGATTCGCTGCACCAACCCCAGATACAGCATCGTCTGATAATGCACTTAACATGAAAGTATCAGCGATCCCCATTAACATAAATAGAAAAACTTCTAGAAAAATAGGCCATGTTAATAAGAATAAACTTAATTTCTCTGTCGGCCCGTTTTTTGCTTGAATTGCTGTCATGTCCGTCCCCTCTTTACCGATATCTATTTTTAGCAAAGTGTATCGTAACATACTTTCTTATCCTTTGCACTCATTTTAGCCTACATATTTTTATTATGAAGGGAGCGCTATTTTATGATCAAAAGAGAAGGATAATTATACGTAAAGTATTATAAAATATAAATTTCATTTTTCTCTGATAATTTAGAAAAATATAAAAACACTTATTTTCAACACTTCAGTAAGGATAATCAGCAATATGAAACGTTTACAAAGGTTTATTTTTTAACAGAAAATTTTAATGAAATAGAAATATAAATATACAAAAAATATATTTGTGTGTATAATATGAATTATTAGAACATATATATATTTCTATTTGTTTGAAAATGAAAGGGCTAACATTTTTGTGGAGGGTGGAAATATGAAAAAAAAGATGCCAGTTTTTGTAGTATCAACAGTAGCGATGAGCATGATGTTAGGGGCATGTAGCTACCAAAAAGATGAACCGCAAGCGAACGCAAAAGGGGATAGCGGGAAAAGCGGTGCAAAGCAAGTTATTAATTTAATTGAAACGCAAGAAATTCCAACGATGGATCCAGCGTTATCAGCTGATGCGGTTTCTTCAAGAGTAATGACTAATACGATGGAAGGCTTATACAGTTTAGGAAAAGATGATAAGCTAGTTCCTGGTGTAGCGAAGGAATTTAAAAAGTCAGAAGACGGTAAAAAATATACATTTACATTACGTGAAGACGCAAAATGGTCAAATGGTGAGCCTGTGACGGCGAAAGATTTCGTATACGCATGGCAAAGAGCAATTAACCCAGATACAGCTGCGAAATCAGCGTACATTATGTATGATATAAAAAATGCAGAGAAAATTAATAAAAAAGAGATGAGTCCGGATCAATTAGGTGTAAAAGCGATTGATGATCATACATTAGAAGTGGAATTAGACAATTCAATTCCATACCTTGTAGATTTAATGGTATATCCAATCTTCTATCCTATGAATGAAAAGTTTGTGAAAGAGCAAGGTACGAAGTTTGGTTTGGAAGCGAATACAACACTTTATAACGGACCATTTACATTAAGTGATTGGCAACATGAACGTAGCTTTAAAATGACAAAGAGCGCGTCATATTGGGACAATAAAGAAGTGAAGATTGAGGAAGTAAACTTTAATATTGTAAAAGATACGTCTACGCCAATTAATTTATATGAAACAAACGCAGTCGATCGAGCGACGTTATTAGCAGAGTTCATCGATAAATATAAAGGAAAACCAGATTTCCAAACAGTAGAAGATACATCTGTATTCTTCCTTCGTTTAAATCAAAAAGACCCAGCTTTAGCGAATAAAAATATTCGTAAAGCAATTTCACTTGCTTTTGAACGTAAGCCGTTCGTTGATACATTATTAAATAACGGTTCTAAGCCAGCAACAGGATTAATTCCTGATAACTTCATTAAAGGGCCAGATAAGAAAGACTTCCGTGCTGTAAATGGAGATATTGTAAAACCAAACGTGAAAGAAGCGAAGAAATATTGGGAAGCTGGTAAAAAAGAGCTTGGTAAAAATGAAATCGAATTAGAGTTATTAAATGAAGATGTTGAATTATCGAAGAAAACAGGTGAATATTTAAAAGGTGAATTAGAAAAGAATTTACCAGGTTTAACAGTGAAAATTAAACAACAACCATTTGCGCAAAAACTAAAACTAGAAGATGCGGGCGATTTTGTCATGTCATTCTCTGGATGGAGTGCGGACTTCCCAGATCCAATTACATATCTTGATATGTTTGTAACTGACGGATCACAAAATAAAATGAAATATTCTAATCCGAAATATGATGAGATCATCATGAAAGCGAAAAAAGATGGAAGCGATGTAAATGCTCGTTGGAAAAAATTGCTAGAAGCAGAGAAAATGTTACTTGATGACGCTGCGATTGTTCCAGTATATCAACGTGGTAGAGCATATATACAAAGAGAATCAATTAAAAATATGTACAACCATAAATATGGCGGCGATTTAAGCTTTAAATGGGCGTCAGTAGAGAAATAAGAAAAAAGCAGGTGATTGCCTGCTTTTTTTTAATACGTACGTTTCTTATAAATACCTTTCCCACCAACTTGATTCCAGCCGGATTGCACATCCAAACTTTTATTAACAAACTTCATCTTTTCTTTTCCACCAAAGAGTTTTTCACCAATGCTATTTGTAATGACACCAATCAATGCTGTTATTCCGATGATGAGGGCAGCAACCGTGACAAAATCAATAAAAAAAGCAATCATTTGCAAATTCCCCCTTTGCCTGTCTGTATTTTTATTGTATGAGATAAAAGGTAAAAAAGAAAGAAATGTCAGAAAAATCATTGATTTATTTTAGAAATCGTATAGACATGAAGGAGAATGTTTGTTAAAATAAGAACAAACGTTCCTTTTCGTTCTCAATTGTATAGTCTTACATTTCTTAATTGATTTATCAAGAAAAGGTAAGAAAACGTTCTCTTTTTTATAGGAAAGATTCTGGGAAAATAACTATATATCATATGAATAATTTATGAAAAGCAAGCGTTAAGAGGGTTGGAGGTATTGTTAAAGTACAGCTGAAGCGAGTGTGGTCATGTTACATAGCAGTGGAATACACGGAAGAGTTTTCTCAATTAGAAGGAAATTTACTGTATATTTCTTGCAAAATCTATTGTATAATGATTATAGAAGTTACTTATTAAAAGTAATTGTTGTTTACTAAAAGTTGTTGCTTACATGAAATGCGATTTTTGCACTTTGTTTTAAGACAAGGTATCGCAAAAAAATTGCTGAATTTAGAAATTTAAACTGTAATTAGTACAGAATTTGTACTCTTTAAGGAGAGTGAGCTTTGTATGGTAACATTATATAGTTCTCCAAGCTGTACGTCTTGTAGAAAGGCGAAATTATGGCTAGAGGAAAATCATATTCCTTATACAGAACGTAATATTTTCTCAGATCCATTAACGATTGAGGAAATTAAAGAGATTTTACGTATGACAGAAAGCGGAACGGATGAGATTATTTCTACTCGTTCGAAAGTTTTCCAAGAATTAAATGTAAACTTAGAGTCTTTACCACTTCAAGATTTATATAAGATGATTCGTGACTATCCAGGGATTTTACGTCGTCCAATTATGATTGACGAGAAACGCCTTCAAGTAGGTTACAATGAAGACGAAATCCGCCGTTTCTTACCACGTACAGTAAGAACGTTCCAATTACGTGAAGCACAGCGTCTTGTAAATTAATTATAATAATATGAAAACCTTCTACTTATTATATAGTAGAAGGTTTTTTTTAATGTTTCACATTCCGTAATCGAACTTGTTGCACGATAATACCGATGCATAAAATGGTGAAAATAAATAAGTAAGGAATACTTGCAGTGAAACTTGGGTTGTTATGAAAAAAGGTTGCAAGTCGGTCTTCATGAGTGACCATTTTTCCGGCTGTATAGGCGAGAATCGCTGCCCCGCAATAAATGAGGAATGGAAAGCGTTCCATAAGTATTAAAATGAGTTTGCTGCCCCAAATAATAATCGGGATAGAAATGAGTAATCCGATTATTACGAGTAAAAATCTTCCGTGAGCTGCACCTGCAATAGCAATAACATTGTCAAACCCCATAACGAGATCCGCGAATACAATGGTACGCACAGCTTGAAATAAAGTTGTTTTCCCCTGAATAGCAGAAAGATCGTTGCTATTATCAGTTAGTAAATTTACTGCAATTAATGTAAGTAAAACGCCTCCGATAAGTTGCAGAAATGGAATGTCGAGTAAATAGACAGCTAGTATAGTAAGGATAATTCTTAGTACGATTGCTAAAAGAGTACCAATCAAAATGGCTTTATTTCGTTTCGGTTCAGGTAAATTTCGACTAGCTAGTGCGATAACGATTGCATTGTCACCACCTAATACAACATCGATACCGACAATCATTAGTACAGATGTTAAAAACTCTAAGTCCATTCGTCTGCCTCCATTTATGATGTTTTAATAAGCGAACTATATGTATGTGGTGAAGAGAGAGACTAAATCATCTTCTCTAATAAAAGTTTCACTTTATTACAGTGTACGGGGGAAGGTGGAAATGTATGTCCAAATTTTTTGTGAGTAAGAAATCGCTATAATGATATATTTGTGTAGACAATCGAATAAAGATAGGCATATAACTATTTTTGTAAAATAAATCGATTTTATTTCCATTCTGGAGAATCTTATCATAAAATGAGAGTACAAGAATCTATTGATTTGTCATATGAGTGGGGAATCCCTTCATAACAATTCCAAACAGGAAGGGAGAGTTGTATTTTGGATATTGAAAGAATTAATGACCATACGATGAAATTTTTTATTACGTACATTGATATAGAGGACAGAGGGTTTAATCGTGAAGAGATTTGGTACGATCGCGAACGAAGTGAAGAGCTCTTTTGGGAGATGATGGACGAAGCTCGTGATCATGACGATTTCTTTATTGATGGGCCGTTATGGATTCAAGTGCAAGCAGTCGATAAAGGGATTGAAGTACTTGTAACGAAAGCAGAACTTTCAAAGGATGGACAAAAGTTAGAACTACCAATAGGTGTAGATAAAATTATAGACATTCCTCTAGATGAAGGCATTGAATCATTATTCCAGCAAGAATTAGTGGAAGAGGTAGAAGAGCAAGCAGGAACAAACTTTAACGAAGATGGTACGTTTGGCTTTTTAATTAAGTTTAATGATTTTGAAGATGTCATTTCATTAAGCCACCGTCTTATCTTTGAAGATATAAAAGATGAGCTGTATTCATTTGAGAACCGCTATTATGTATATGTGGAATTCGATGAAGTGCTACATGATGAAGAAGAAATTGATCGTATTTTAAGTATTGTTTTAGAGTACGGAGAAGAATCAACTTTAACAATTCATCGTGTAAGTGAGTATGGGAAACAAATTGTGAAAGAGCATGCGCTTGAAACAATTCGCAATAATTTTCCTGCTAAAACGTAGGCCGATTTCTGTAGTATGAAATCGGCTTTTTATATGAAGAATAGGAAAGCTTTCTTAGTAAGGAGGTAAGAGATGAAGAATACGTTAAAGTTGATTTTCTTTGTTTTACTATTGTTCGCATTATTTGTTTCGTTACGTATGTTTATTGATGTAGCATTTTATTCGGATGTAATTGGGATAAAAGATGTGTCGATTCTAGGTATTATTAGTATTTTATTTACAGTATCTGCATTTTTAATTGGCTGCGTGATTTTCTTAGAGAACCGTCATCCGTCAAAAACACTTACATGGCTCATTGTGTTAGGTATTTTTCCGGTATTTGGATTCTTCGCTTATTTATTATTCGGACAGAACTTTCGGAGGAAGAGAATGTTCCAAAAGAAAGCGTTGCTCGATGAACAAGCGTTTTTACAATATAAGGGGCATGAAGATTACGAAGAACAAATTTTGCGCAATCATAAGCATCAAGAGCTTTTATTTCGTTTAGCGGATCGTCTAGGCGCTTTAAATATTTCATTTCAAACTGAAACGAGAACATTAACAAATGGAGATGAAACGTTTCAGGCCATTTTAGATGGATTAAAACGAGCGAAACATCACATTCATATGGAATATTACATTGTGCGTGATGATAAGCTTGGAACAGAAATTAAAGATATTTTAATACAAAAATCAAAAGAAGGCGTAGTTGTTCGTTTTTTATATGATGCGGTTGGAAGTTTTAGATTATCCAATTCGTATATTGAAGAATTAAACGACGCAGGTGTTGAAATGATTCCGTTTTTCCCTGTGCGTTTTCCGATTTTAAACGATAAGATTAATTATCGAAATCACCGAAAAATCGTTATTATTGATGGGAATGAAGGATTTGTAGGTGGATTGAATATCGGTGATGAATATTTAGGGAAGGATAAGTACTTCGGCTTTTGGCGAGACACGCATTTATATTTGCGTGGTGAAGCTGTTCAAAGCTTGCAACTTATTTTCCTTCAAGATTGGTTTTATATGACTGGTGAGGCTGTGCTAGCCCCTGAATATTTACAAGCGAAAGCAGTTGAGGGGGATCATTGGGGAGGCGTGCAGCTCGTTGCAGGTGGACCCGATAATAAATGGGAAACAATTAAACATTTATATTTTGCCATGATTTCTTCTGCACGGAAATCAATTTGGATTGCGACGCCGTATTTCATTCCAGATGATGATATTTTATCGGCATTAAAGGTAGCTGCACTTGCTGGTATTGATGTTCGTTTATTAATGCCGAGTAAGCCCGATAAGCGCACCGTCTTTTACGCATCGAGATCGTACTTCCCGGAGCTTTTAGATGCAGGGGTAAAGATATATGAATACGAAAAAGGTTTTCTTCATAGTAAAGTTGTCATTGTCGATTCTGATTTAGCTTCAATTGGAACCGCTAATATGGATATGAGAAGTTTTCATTTGAACTTTGAAGTAAATGCCTTTTTATATGATACAGACAGCATTCGAAAACTCGTTCAAGATTTTAAAGAGGATATAGAAGAATCAAGTGAAATTCATGTCGATCGTTTTCATAAAAGGCGTCTTCATAGAAGAATTGTGGAATCGACGTATCGATTATTATCACCTTTATTATAAAAAGAGATGTCCGAAATTGGGACATCTCTTTTTTAAAAGGAATTTGTAATAAATTGTAGAATATAAGGAGCTGAAAGGGTGTGATTCCGATGTTTATTGCTAAAAGAGAAAACGGAGAAAAAATCCATCTACTCTATCATCATGATGAAGAGCTTTTACATTGTATGCGTAAAAGAGAAAGCTTCTTTTGCATAGCTTGCGGGAAGGAAGTGCAAATGAAATTAGGGAAACAAAAAAGTTGGCATTTTGCTCATAAGAAAATGGACGCGTGTCTTGCCTTTTATGAAGCGGAATCTATGTATCATATGCACGGTAAAGAATTGTTATATAGGTGGTTCAAACGTCAAAACTTTCATGTAAATATAGAGCACTATCTGCCAAAGATTCAGCAAAGACCAGATATTTTCATAGAGAGAGCAGGGAGAAAAATCGCGATTGAGTACCAATGCGCCAATCTCTCTATAGAGCAGCTGTACAAACGAACCTATTCGTATTGGCGAGTTGGTATACAGGTCATTTGGATTATTGGTGGAAATCAATTGAAAAAGCAATCAGCATATTGGATAAAATTCTCCTCCCTTATGGCTTTCTCCTTACAATCTTATCCTCAGCCATTTCTTATTTTTTTCTGTCCGGAACAAAAATCATTTATGAAATGCGCGTTTATTACTTTATTTTCTACAAGCGTCTCTTTCTCACATACTCTTCATTTGCCAACTGATACAACTACTTTTGAAATGCTCTTTTCTCCCGTCTCTTTCCGAAAAGAAACATTAGGTGAGGAATGGAAAAAGCGAAAGAGCTACTTTCGGCAAAATGCTCTATCGATTTGGAATTACAATCATAAGTCACTATTACGCCTCTTAGTACCCCAACAAATTTTCCTTCTGAAATTGGTGTGCCGCTCCCGTCCTCATTTGCTTTTCAAACAAATCCATTTATATGGCAAGCTTTTCTATATATGAAGTGTATAGGCGAGCTTGCGGTAGGCGATTATATTTCCCTTCAATATGCGTGTAGTTATGTGAAAAAGTATACGAAAAGGCGTATGCTCCCGTACTTTTCTCAGCATATATGGAAAGTAGCAGTTACTGAATATATGGCATTTCTATGTTATGCAGGTGTATTGCAGAAAGTGGGGACTTATAAGTACCGGAAAAAAAGGGGTGTAGTCATACTGAAAACAGAGGAGGAATTTATGAAATATGATGAAATTTGCTTAGCGTATGCCTTATCTTTATTTGAGGCAAAGTACAACATGAGAGAAGGAAAAGGGGATATAATAAAGACTGATCGTGAAGGAATTACATAAGAAAAATCGAATTGTATGTAAGTAGAGATATTTAAAGGAGGGCTTAAAGGATGTCTGAACAAAACACAGCAAAAACATTACCAGATCGCAAAGAGATTGAAGAATCAAGTACGTGGCGATTAGAAGATATTTTCCAAACAGATGCAGAATGGGAAAAAGAATTCCAAGCCATTAAAGAGCTATTACCGAAGTTAACTGAATTTAAAGGGAAACTTGGTGACTCTGCGAACAATTTACTTGAAGCATTACAATATGAAGATGAAATTTCAATGCGATTAGGTAAGCTATATACATATGCACATATGCGTTACGATCAAGATACAACAAACTCTGTGTATCAAGCGTTAAACGATCGCGCGACAAATTTATATTCACAAGTATCTAGTAGCACAGCATATATTGTGCCTGAAATTTTATCGATTTCAGAAGATACACTGCAAACATTCTTGAAAGAAAATAGAGACCTAAGTGTATATGAACATGCATTAGAAGAAATTACGCGTCAACGCCCGCACGTATTATCTGAAGCGGAAGAGGCTCTATTAGCAGAAGCATCTGAAGTAATGAGTGCATCAAGTAATACATTTGGTATGTTGAATAATGCGGATTTGAAATTCCCATCTATTAAAGGTGAGGATGGAGAAGAAGTAGAAATTACACATGGTCGTTACATTCAGTTTTTAGAAAGTGATGATCGCCGTGTGCGTGAAGACGCATTCAAAGCTGTATATGAAACGTACGGAAAATATAAGAATACATTTGCAAGTACGTTAAGCGGGGCTGTGAAACGTAATAATTTCAATGCACGTGTTCGTAAATACGATTCTGCACGTCAAGCGGCATTAAGTAATAATAATATTCCTGAAGCTGTGTATGATCAACTTGTTGAATCTGTAAATGATAATTTACACTTGCTACATCGTTACATTGATATTCGTAAGCGTGCACTAGGGCTTGATGAGCTTCATATGTATGATTTATATACACCACTTGTACCAGAAGTGAAAATGAACGTGAAGTATGAAGAAGCACAAGACATGTTATTAAAGTCTTTAAATGTACTTGGTGATGAGTATGTTGAAATTTTAAAAGAAGCATATGAAAATCGCTGGGTAGATGTGTATGAGAATAAAGGAAAACGAAGCGGAGCATATTCATCTGGTGCATATGGAACAAATCCGTATATTTTAATGAACTGGCATGATAATGTAAATAATTTATATACACTTGCTCATGAGTTCGGTCATTCCGTGCATAGTTACTACACAAGAAAAACGCAGCCGCACGTATACGGTGATTATTCAATCTTCGTTGCAGAAGTAGCATCAACTTGTAATGAAGCGCTTCTAAACGATTATTTATTAAAAACGACAGAAGATAAGAAAGAGCGTCTATACCTATTAAATCATTATTTAGAAGGATTCCGTGGTACTGTATTCCGTCAAACGATGTTCGCAGAGTTTGAGCATATTATTCATAAGAAAGTACAAGAGGGACATGCGGTTACGCCAGACATGTTAACGGAGATCTACTATGATTTAAATAAGAAATATTTCGGTGATGCTTTAGTAATCGATGAAGAAATTGGTTTAGAGTGGTCTCGTATTCCGCACTTCTACTACAACTATTACGTATACCAATACGCAACAGGATTTAGTGCAGCAACAGCTCTATCTAAACAAATTTTAGAAGAGGGGCAACCAGCAGTAGAACGTTACATTAATGAGTTCTTAAAAGCAGGAAGCTCAGATTATCCAATTGAAGTGCTGAAAAAAGCTGGAGTAGATATGGCATCTCCAGAACCAGTAAAAGAAGCATTGCAAGTATTTGAAGAGAAATTAAATGAATTAGAAGCATTATTATTTGAAGAGAAGTAATAGAAAAGACGAGGAATTTACCTCGTCTTTTCTATTTTAAATATTTTTGTCGATATTTGTCGAAAAAATAAAGTGAATTGCCTTCTTTTTTCTAAATTAGAAGGCAGTTTTACGATTTTTTTTGTAGTTAAAACCCTTTAAATCGTTTTTTATGGTTGAAATAAGAGAGAGCGATGACAATGACTCCAAATAAAAGAGGGAAGGCAATAATTTTAGGAAAAGCTTGTAGTAGAGAGAGGATGTACAAGAAAAAAGAAACGATGACAGCTAGAATGATAAGTAAAATATACGTTTTTTTCATACAGAACACCTCCAAAATAGCTTTTTTATAGCTTATTCAGAAATGAAAACGTTTAGAATGTGACAAAAGTGTGAAATTCGACAAAAGGGGTTGTCATCTGACGTCGAATCTTGTAATATAATAAGCGTGAACGAATTCACATACAAACATATACCCCTTTGTTTGAACGTGAAAATTTCTCCCATCCCCTTTAATATTTTTATAAGCCGTAAAGAAGAAGACCTGGTGTTTTACACCAGGTCTTTTTCTTTTGCTATCCATTTCCAATAGCGTTCACATTTTACGTCAATCATTTGTACTTTTCGTTTCAGTTGTAATTTTTTCAGTTCGCGCTCGATTTCTTGTTGCGAGCAGTCATATATAAATGCTACTTCTTTTGAAGATATAAATTGCGTTGCTTCTAATAACACTTCTAAAGGTGGTAATGGTTCTGGCTCAATTTCACATTTTACCAGTTCTTTCAATAATTGTACGTATACGTCGTAGGAATAAGTTCCAGCGATTTTAATACCTTCTTCATCTGAATTCGCATGAAAAAATACGAGAGAAGGTATTTCTGTAATATGCATCTCATTTGTGAATTTTAAGTCACATTGGAAAGCTTTTTTTGCGCTAGTGGAATGTAGGTCTTTTTTAAATTCTTCTACATCAATACCGCTATCTCTTGCACATGCAAGTAATAATTCGCAGTCAGGGTTTGATACATTTTCAAGGAAAATGTATTCTTGGAGTTTTCGCAAAAACTTCGAACCTGCTTTTCGGCCCTGCAGCTCCGCTGCCTTAATTGCCATCGAAACTAAATATGGTGTTGACGATGCCTCTTGCATATGTACCTTTCCATCACATGAAAAACCTTGTAAACTTGTTGTCTTTTCCCACACAAATCGAATATTAGCAGGTTTATTCCATTTGTGTGAGGAAGCGTTCGTTCCGTCCACTTTTCCTGTTACGATATGACGAATAGAGAAGTATTTCCCGTATTCAAGCCATAGTTTAATAATAAAGGGCTCAATTTCCCAGCAATCTTTACAAAGTGGATCAATAAATAAATATGCTTCTACAGACTTATGCTCACATGCGGAAGGAGATGGCATATTTATATGCTTTGCTTCCTGCTTATCCATTACACTTCACCTGTTTCATTTGGAGTATTAACCATATGCTGAGCAGTTAATGCTAAACGTTCAAAAACGAACTCTCTTATATGACCGTGCACTCCTGTATCATCCATTGCTTGCTCCATACATGATAGCCAAGCCTCTGCTCGTTTTGGAGTAATCTCAAACGGAAGATGGCGTGCTCTTAACATAGGATGACCATGTTCTTCAGTGTACAAATTAGGACCACCTAAATATTGCGTTAAAAATTGTTTCTGCTTCCTAGCGGTTTCTGTTAAATCATCCGGGAAGATGGGAGATAGGTCAGGGTGTTTACTGACATAGGAATAAAATGTATCTACTAATATTGCAATGCATTGTTCACCGCCAATTGCTTCAAATGGTGTCATCGGTTGCTTGCTCATCCTTTATAAACTCCTTTTTCCATGAAATGTATATCTATTGTAGCAATGGAATGTTCCAGAGGGCAAATAAATAGCCTTCATAACGTTCTTTGCTTATTCTACAGATGTAAAAGAATCTTTTACTGTTAAAAAGTGAGATATATCCACTAGTAGAACGTATTCACTAGTGGAATTTTCACTTTAGCGTGCTTTGTTTTGTTTGGCAAGGAAAAAGCGTTTTACTTTATTATTTGTATGACGGATTGGTATGTCGTGCTGCTTTAATAAATGAATAAATGCAGCTTTGCCTGTTTCTTCATCTTGCACTTCAAATTCAATTTCATAATCATCGTGATTGTAATAGAAACTATGATCAAAGACAAGTGTTCCGCCTTCAAATAGCGTTTCGGCTCTTTCAGTTGTTAAACTACCCATATAAGTTAAAGCGGAAACAGGAATTTGTAATTTGTGTAGTTGATCCATTACGGCCCCTGGAATGATTACGTTTGTTTCCATCATCATTCTTGCTTCGTCTTCTGTTACGACTTGATGAGTTTCCAGCAAGCCGACTTCTGCAGGTTGTTTCAATGTTAATGTATAAGTTTCTCCTTTATGACGAATACGAAGTGCAGAGCCAGCTTCTTTTAATGAGAAGCCTGGTGTTTCAAAGTAGTGATTCACCTGTTTCGTAAATACCTCAATAGAGAATGATTTACATAATGTATCGAATTCTGCTTCTGTAACAATATTTTTAAATTCAATTTCAATTTCTTGTGTCATTGTATGCGCGCTCCTTTTAAAAAATAATTCTTTACACATTATCGCTTTTTCATAAATTTGGTTCAATGTTTTATTTGTTTGCGTCCATGTTATGATACAATAATACTGTTAAGTAAGACAGGAAGTTGAGATGGAGGAGTTAGAGCATGCAAAATAAAATTCAAGTTAAGAGCGTAGAAAAGAGAGAGAATGCTCTTATTTTTTGTGCGGAAAATAATGAAATAGAGGTAAAGGAGTTAAGGGCGCGTAATCACGTACTTGTAGACTCAGACAATTTATCATTTTTATATATCTTAGAAAACGAATCATCTTTCATTTATGTAAGTATTCCGCACACATGCTGGGAAGCAATGCATGAAGCGATGAATAAAGATATGGCAATGTTCGTTCGTGTGAATGACGTTGAAATGGAATTAGAAAGTTTAAAAGAAGAAGTAGAATATTTAGTTGAAAATATTGAAGGTAATGCAAATTACGGTGAAGAACTAGTAACTGCTGTAGAAAAAGTATTTCTATAAGCAAATGGATTGATTTTGGTGGTGGTTGAAATGAAACGAAATTGGGAAGAATTTTTAGCACCTTACCATCAAGCGGTGGCAGAGCTGAAAGTGAAACTAAAAGGAATGCGTACTCAATTTGCAATGTTAACAGAGCATTCTCCAATTGAGTTTGTAACAGGAAGGGTAAAGTCGGTTCCAAGTATTATTGATAAAGCGGAGAAGAGAAATGTACCGCTAGATCGGCTAAGAGAAGATATGCAAGACATCGCGGGCCTTCGAATGATGTGTCAATTTGTTGATGAAATTAAGCCCGTTGTAGAATATCTTCGAAAACGAAATGACTTCGAAATCGTGGAAGAACGTGATTATGTCACGCAAAAGAAAGATAGCGGTTATCGTTCTTATCACGTTGTCATTAGTTACCCAGTTCAAACGATTCAGGGAGAAAAAAAAGTATTGGTAGAAATTCAAATACGCACGTTAGCAATGAATTTTTGGGCAACAATTGAGCATTCTTTAAATTATAAATATAGTGGACGTTTTCCTGAGGATATTAAAATACGCTTGCAACGCGCAGCGGAAGCGGCATTTTTATTAGATGAAGAAATGTCTTCTATTCGTCTTGAGATTCAAGAAGCGCAGAAAGCTTTTTCAAGAAAACAAGAAACGAAAGATTCCGAATCATAAACTAAAGGGTGTTGGGCGATGAAATTTACAATTATGTCAAAGGGAGATCAATCATCAGATACATTGGCAGGCACGATGAAAGAGTACTTGCTAGATTTTGGATTTATAATGGATGAAAAGGAACCCGATATTGTAATTTCTGTTGGGGGAGATGGAACGCTTTTATATGCGTTTCATCGTTATTATAATCGATTGGATGAAACAGCATTTGTTGGTGTACATACAGGGCATTTAGGTTTCTATGCAGATTGGTTACCGACAGAAGTAGAGAAATTAGTAATTGCAATTGCTAAAACACCATTCCAAGTGGTGGAATATCCGCTTTTAGAAGTGATTATTCGCTATGTGAATGGGAGTAAAGAGTCACAGTATTTGGCGATGAATGAAGCAACTGTGAAAAGTGCGGAAGGTACATTAGTAACAGAAGTGGAAATACGTGGAGAGTACTTTGAAACGTTCCGCGGGGATGGCCTTTGTATTTCTACTCCTTCTGGAAGTACTGCGTATAATAAGGCGCTTGGTGGAGCGATTATTCACCCTTCTATTGAAGCGATTCAAATTGCAGAAATGGCATCTATTAATAATCGTGTGTTTCGTACTGTAGGCTCGCCACTCGTACTGCCGAAGCATCATACATGTGTGTTGAAGCCGGCTGCAGGAATGAACTTACAAATTACGGTGGACCATTTAACGATGGTGCATCAAGATGTGAAATCAATCCAGTATCGCGTTGCAAACGAGAAAGTACGATTTGTTCGTTTCCGTCCATTCCCGTTCTGGAAACGAGTTCGTGACTCGTTTGTTGCAGATAAATAGAAAGGGTTTATATATTTGAACAGATTTACATTGAAATGGGATATAGAATCGGCTGAAGAGGGAACTTTAGTTAGAGAATTTTTAAAAACAAAAGGGATTTCTAAAGCCGCATTAACGGATATAAAATTTCACGGCGGAGCTATTGAAGTAAATAATCAACATGCGAGCGTTCGTCATCAGTTGCAAGCTGGTGAAGAATTACGTGTCTTTTTTCCAGTGGAGGAAAGAAGTGAAGGGATGATTGCAGAAGATATCCCTTTATGTATTGTATATGAAGATGATGCGGTTCTTATCATAAACAAAGAGGCGAACATGTCAACGATTCCGTCTAGAGAACATCCGGCAGGGAGTGTTGCGAATGCGCTCTTATCTCATTATGATAAGCAGCATCTTGCAAGTACGGTGCACATCGTAACAAGATTGGATCGTGATACTTCAGGGCTTATGCTTATTGCAAAAAATCGTTTCGTGCATCATCTTTTATCGAAACAGCATCAACAAAAAGCTGTGAAAAGAACGTATGAAGCAATCGTTCATGGTGAGATGGTTGAACGAGAAGGAACAATTGACGCACCAATTGGACGAAAATCGGATAGCATTATTGAGCGAATAGTTTGTGAAGATGGGCAAAGAGCAGTTACTCATTTTAGAGTGATGGATAGCGCTAATCATAAGACGCATGTATCACTTGAGCTTGAGACAGGAAGAACGCATCAAATTCGTGTACATATGGCTCATATAGGCCACCCGTTACTTGGTGATGATTTATATGGAGGACGAAGAGATGTGATACAACGTCAAGCCCTTCATAGTACATCTTTGACGTTTTATCATCCTATTTTAGAGAAGGAAATGTTTTTCACTACAACGATTCCAAGCGATATGGAAGAGGTAGTAAGGCATACTTAAAAAGGGAACAAAATTCTTATGTAATGAAGAATTTTGTTCCCTTTTTTCTTAGCGGAATAATATTAAAATTTGATTTTCACCCGTGCGCTTTATAACGAAAAATCCACTTTCGGATTTTGTTGCAATGCCATCGTTATTTGGACGACAATATCCATGCGTTTCGCAAGTGCCGTCATCGCGTACTAGCATTTGTCCAATTAATCCGACAGGAAGCCACTCGGCACGATCTTTTCTTGCTATATATTTGCAAGCTGGATCCCATTCTGTATTTAAAAGAGGTTGTATGTCTTGCGATTCCGTACATACATATTGACGTTTTCCAAAGCTATCTGTTTTGTAGCGTTTTTGCCAACTTAAAGCACCGCTATTTCCTATAAGGGCGGGGGTTGCGCTAGATATTCCTAAAATGAATGAATCGTTTGAAGTAGCGATCCGAATTTTTTCTTCGCTACTAAATGTAACGAAATAACCTACATCAATAAGATTATTGTCTGCTGTTTCAAACATTTGTGCAAAATCAGTGCCACTTGCATTGTAAGAAGCGCCATCAATATACATTTCCCCATTATGAGCAAGCCACTTTGCGCCAATATGATGGTCGGTTTCATTTGTACCGTTAGCAATAAACCAAGAATAAGATTCTTCTGCTGTGCCGAAGCGCCCCATAATATGGCTACCTGCAAAATGAGCCGTTGATGTATGATTACCTTCCGCATGAGAAGAGAATCCGTTAGCGATAGTCGCAGTTCCTTCTGCATGTGCTGCTTCTCCTAAAGCAATTGTATGTTTACCTTCCGCATGAGAATAAGATCCGCTTGCTGTCGTTTCACTTCCTTCACTATGGGAACTATGTCCAGTTGCTTTCGTTTTTGATCCTTCTGCATGAGAGAAAGAAGCTTTTGCGTGTGTAAGAAGCCCTTCTGCATGTGAAGCTGTACCCTCTGCATGAGAATGAAGCCCCTCTGCATATGCATACCGCCCACCTTTTTTTACTTTTGTATTTTCAGGTGTAGGGGTTTGAATTATGATTGTTTTTTCCGTTTGTATATCATTGGATGGTGCTAATGCTTCTTTTATTTTCTTCACTTGATTGATAATAGCAGCTGGAATTTCTACTTCTGCTTTTTTATTTATTGCTACAGGTATATTTTCTTCTATATTTTTCTCTGTTTGCTCAGAGGGCACAATCTGTTCATTATGAGTAGAGAGAGGTTTATTTTTTTGCTGCATCTTAGTTTTTCTATTATCAATTATGCGGCTCATTACAGCATTTTCTAAAGAGACATATTTTGGTCTGGCTTTGTTTTTTGGGGATGCCTCTTGTCCTTCCAGTTCTTCTAAAGCTGCAGCTCGGATGCTGCACCAGTTGTTAATTCCGTACATGGGCAGATAAAAAGGCGGGCATTTTCTTTTTTGTTTAGAAGATTTTTTCTTCATTCCGTCACCTCCTGCGACAGTATATGCCGTGTAATTAAAAAAAGATGCACTTTATTGCATCTTTTTTTAATTACTTTACCTAGTTTTTATAGGAGAGCGGCCTAAATGATATGGAAATCCCTCGTAAGTTATGAAATTGGGCGAAACTTCTCAGGGACAAAAGGTAGGGAGGAAGGGACGGAAACAGTCTCCATTTCGGGATAACGTAATCCAGTTAAACTCCCGCCAAATACAGCACCAGTGTCAATATTAATTGTATGATTTACAAAGCGAGGTTCTTTTACAGGTGTATGTCCATATATAATCCAAGCTTTTCCTTTATATTCCTTAGCCCAGTCGCGACGGACAGGGGAGCCGTCAGCATGTTTTTCTCCTGTAATATCGCCATATAATACAAAGGTTTGTACTTTTTTATCTTGTCTTCCTATGTAATCTTGCCGAATTCCGGCGTGACATACAATTAACCTTTTTTCATCGAGTACGTGATATAAAGGGGATTGTTCATAAAGTGTGATGAATTTTTCTTTTATAATATTTTGTTTATGAGAAGGCAGTGCTTCATATTCGGCAACAGTTGTTTCGAGCCCGTGAGCGATTGATACGTTACGCCCAAGGAAAAAGCGGTATAGTTTATTACAGTGATTTCCCGGAGCATAATAAGCTACTTTTTTATTTATGACAAGTTCCCATACAATTTCAATCATACGTAATGAATGAGGACCGCGATCTGTAATATCACCAACAAATGCAAGCTTACGTTGATCAGGGTGAATCGGCAGGTCGCGATTCCACTTATATCCGAGTTTCGTCGTTAAATCTTGAAACTCTTGGAAGCATCCATGAATATCCCCTATAATGTCATATTTCATATTTAAACCTCCATCACATTTTCCATTAGTATATCTAAAAAAGGATAGAGATAAAAATATACCGTTTTTTACTTTATTTAAACATAAAGATTTTCGTCCTTGAACGAACGTTTAAAACAAATCCAATCGCTATCATGTATGTGAGTAAGGAACTTCCTCCGTAGCTCATAAGGGGGAGTGTGATTCCTGTAATCGGGAGTAACCCGATGGTCATGCCGATATTTTGAAATACTTGAAAAGTAAACATTCCGATTGTACCAGCGCAGATGTAACTACCAAAAGGATCATTACTTTCTAAAGCGATATGAATCATGCGGAAAATAAGTAGGAAAAAAAGTGCAATAATGACACTTGCGCCTAAAAAGCCGAATTGTTCAGCGACATTAGTGAAAATAAAATCTGTATGTGGTTCTGGAAAGTACACTTGTCCATTTTCCCAACCTTTTCCTTGCATTTCTCCTGATCCAGTAGCTAAGAAAGCTTGTCTTAATTGATAGCCTTGCGCATCATATTTGTATGGAGCTAGCCAGCCGTAAAAGCGATTTAGTTGATATTCTTGTAAAATGTGTGCTTTAAAGAATTTTGTATGAGTAAAAAAAATATAAGTTAATGTAACGCCAGCTGCAGAAATGCCAGAAACTAATCCGAAAATAAAACGCCAACGTATACCAGAAACTAATATCATTGCTGCGAGCATAGCTGAAATTACCATCGTGTTTCCTAAATCAGGTTCCTTTGCAATAAGTAGCAGGGGTGGTAAACTTGTTGCACATATTTTTCCAAGTAATAAAAAATCGTCGTGTATTGTTCGAAAAAAATATTTCTCATTGTGATTTGCTATAATTCGTCCGGTGACGAGAATTAAAAACAATTTCATAATTTCAGAAGGCTGGAAATTTCCGATGCCTGGGAGCCTGTACCAAGCGGTAGCCCCTTTAATTGTAACGGCACCTGGTACTTGAAGTTCTAGTCCAATGAGTAGTACCAGTGCAAAGCTATATAAATACCAAGCAATTTTTTGATAACGATCGAAATCAATAATCATAATGACACCAATGGCTATAAATCCAATGAAGTACCATTGAATTTGCTTTAATACAAAATTTACGCTTTGCAAAAATGGTGGTAAAGAAGCTTGTGCACTTGCAATTGCAAAGCAACTAACAGTCCCAATGGCAAATAAGATGAATAGTAATACGTAGTCTATTTGATATTGAGAATTTGGATCTTTCAATGTATGTATTCCTTTCTATCGCCTAGTAAGTATATGAATCATGTCATGATAAAAATAATATACAAGCAGACTATGCATACCATACATTTATTCCACTATTTGTGGGAAGTCATACATCACGAGGAAGGAATAGCTCCTCCCTTGTGATGGACTATATTGCATGGAGCTCTTTTGTAATGATATTTAAACAATAGGAAAGACGTGCATGTGTATTTATATCTGGAATGAGGTTTGGAAATAAATCGTAAAATTTGACCGCATTTTTATACCATCCGTAAGCTCTTATCAAACCTTTTTTATAATGTTTAGTGTTTTGTAAGAAACCATACTTTTTCGAGGTTAAAACAAGCTGAGAAAAATCTTCACAGCCCTCAAGGAATTTGTGACGTACTTGCTGTCCAGTATGAAGGCGGAATGAACTTAAGGGCTCAGTGATATACATTGCATCACCTTTTGAAAGTAAACTTATCCAAGAGGCCATATCAACACTACAACCATATTTTCTGCCATTTAAAGTGCCGAAAGGTTCCGTTAATAGGCTCTTTCTAAAGAGTACGATTGTAGGCTCACCGATAATATTTTGTCCTGCCATAAGCATACGGTTTCCAAAATCTTTCCCATTTAGTAGTGTATCTTCATCATATAATTTTTTCATGGAGGGATGTTGTTCGATTATATCTCCATTATCATTAATCCAAGTGCGATAGGATGTGATAAGTGCGAGATTTTTATTTAAGTCTTGTTGGAAATGAAACATCATTTTTTCAATTTTATTATTATAAAATATATCATCGTCCATTAAGAAATTTATGTATTCTCCACTTGACCGCTCTAAGAGCATAAGGGCGTTATTAAATTGCCCTAGAGTAGAGCTATTTCGAATGTACGTTATATGTTTATGCTTATGTAAATAATGTCTGTATATTAGTTTTTCTGTTTCATTATTTGTACTATCGTCTCCTACAATAATTTCGATATTTGAATATGTTTGTGCTAATGCGCTTTCTAGAGCAAGCTTAAAATAATGTGGTCGATTATAGGTGGGAATAAGGATGGAAACGAGAGGCGGATTTTTTATATTATTCATATACAACTACCTTTCAGAAATTTTTTGTGTAAGAATAATATCTTGATAACTTGTATGTTCAGTTCTGCTACACCATGAACCGTAACGGGGGGGAGTCTGTACTTCTAGTCCATACTTATTTAATAGGGTACGAATATCTTCCTCAGGATAGGCAACTGCGAAATTGGGGATGTCTTTATTTAGAACATAACAATTGTCAATTTGATGATAAAAACCTAACGTACTTAGTCCTGCATTTAAGTAATAGGAAGATTCAGGATTAATTAAAAAGAAAGTAATAAAACATCTCCCATCTTTTTTCAAAACTCGTGAAATCTCACATACGTAATGTTCTAATTCTTTCGGAAGGAGATGGGTAAAGACAGACGTTAAAAAAATAAAATCAAATGATTCATCTTCATATGGAAACTTGTATTGGGAAGCATCTTCTTTTCCATCGGGATTGTAGAATTGATTATATATATCGACATGTTCAAAATGAAAATTGTTACGGCGTGTTGAAATGTTATTTTTGCACCATGTAATCCCCGCATTGAATAAGTCAAATCCATAATAAGTACCATCATCGCTTAAATAATTCATTAATGGAACTGCCATTCGGCCAATGCCGCAGCCTACATCTAATACTGTTTCATTTGATTTTAAGTTACCAATTTCAATAAAATATTGCATAAACTCTTTTCCAACTTCTTCAAAGTTACCACCTACATATTGAACGAGTTCCGGGGGTGGAATTAATGTGATTTTTTTCTCATTTTCGTTCATACATTCACTCCGTCCTTGTAGTAAAGTAGGGGATTTCTATTGTCCATTTATAGTGAGGGGAACTTTACACAATTGGTTCTTATGAATAAGTAGTGTAATAGAACCCCTCAAAAAATAAAATTATATTCTATTCTTTTCGCCAATAAATACCGAAATCATCAATTGTAGTAATAGGAGCTTTTAAGTTTCTTTCATTTCTGAAATCTGTTACAGCCTCGGCGCATGTTACTAATCCGTAGTCATCAATAATAATAAAGCCACCTGTTGTAACTTTGTCGTATAAGTTTACAAGACTATCCATCGTTGATTCATACATATCGCCATCAAGGCGGGCAATTGCAATTTTTTCTATCGGTGCTGAAGGCAAAGTATCTTTAAACCAACCCTTTAAAAATTTCACCTGATCATTTAATAAATCGTATTTTCTAAAGTTTTCTTGCACTGTTTCTAAAGAAACTCGTAAGTAATCGAATGTGTGCAAATAATCACCGTAATCTTTCGGGTATTGTTCTAAGTTAGGTGCTGGTAAACCTTCAAACGAATCAGCAACCCACACAGTGCGATCTGTAATGTTGTTTGCTTGTAAAAAACCATTCATAAAAATGCATGATCCTCCGCGCCATACACCGGTTTCAATAAAATCACCTTCTATATTTTCCTTTACAACAGTTTCCATCGCCTCATGCAATTGATTCATACGTTTTCGACCAACCATACTGTGTGCTGCTCTTGGCCAATCCTTGCCACCTTGACGCTCATTTTTTGAAACGTTAGGATCAACGATTTTTAAATTGTGATTTTCTACGTATTGCTTAAGAAATAAAGGAAGTGGAACTGTAACTGGTTCATATGATAGCTCTTTAGATATATGTAGCGAAGCAGGTAAGTATGGTTCGTATTCTAACCATATTTCAAATAAAATTGTTTTCTTTAATAACTCGAGATAAAGCTGGACAGCTGATTTATTTTCCATATAAGTGCCTCCTGCGGAATGTCATACAACATTATGACTATGTAGAAAAGAAAGATTTAATGATTGAATTTACAAATGAAAAAGCAGTAAAACTGATATCAGTCTTACTGCTAAGTACAAAATTAAGCGATTTTTTCAATAATAATGGATGCACTTGTACCAAGAGCTAGTGATAATCCAATTCCTGTAACAACTGCTTCAACGAGTGATGGTGTTGTAGTAATTTGTGTAATGGCTTGGATAACGATAGGAGCTCCAAGTGAAATTAAGCTTGTGCCTGCACCTGGTACTGGAATTCCATTAACTTGAATCCCAAGACTTCCTAATAAACTTACTGCCGCTGTATAAGCAATAACAGTAATTTTATAGAAACCAGTTTCACTAATTACGAAAGTATCGGCATCCATTTGAGAAATTGCCGTACCAAACTGAGATCCAACGGTATTAAATGGTACTGGATCATTAATCCCAAGAGCCAAAGAAACTGTAGCTGAGTTAAAGGCATACAATCCTGCTGGAAGTCCTAAGCCAGAAGGTCCAGTTGGCCCAGTTGGTCCAGTCGGCCCAGTTGGTCCAGTCGGCCCAGTTGGTCCAGTCGGTCCGGTAGCGCCAGTAGCGCCAGTCGGTCCAGTAGCACCAGTAGCACCAGTTGGCCCAGTCGGTCCAGTAGCACCAGTTAGCCCAGTCGGCCCAGTCGGTCCAGTCGGCCCAGTCGGTCCAGTCGGTCCAGTCGGTCCAGTCGGTCCAGTCAGTCCAGAAGGTCCAGTTGGTCCAGTTGGCCCAGTCGGCCCAGTCGGTCCAGTCGGTCCAGTCGGTCCAGTCGGTCCAGTTGGTCCAGTTGGTCCAGTCGGTCCAGTCGGTCCAGTTGGTCCAGAAGGTCCAGTTGGTACAGTTGGCCCAGTCGGCCCAGTTGGTCCAGTCGGTCCAGTCGGCCCGGTAGGAAGGGTAAACGGTGGTATTGGTGGTAATGTTGGTCCTACAAGATTAGGGTCAAATGCACTAGCTGATAAAGATTCATCGGGATTTAATCCATCTGAATAATTATTATTTGACATAAATTCACCTCCATAAAGCGTTCATTATATAGTAGATGCAAAACCGGAAGAAAATGACACGGACATTTGAATTATTGAAAAGAAATCTTAAACTGCTTGTGCAAGTTAAAAAAGTGGAAAGTTTATTGTATGTATAACATATGATTGATTTGGAAGAGGGTGATTATGTTGAACAAGCAAGGAATTACAATTAGTTTATGTATGATTGTTCGAGATGAGGAAGATACAATAGGTCGATGTTTAGACGCAGTAGAAAAAATCGTTGATGAAATTATTATAGTTGATACAGGTTCCATTGATCGAACGAAAGAAATTGTAGCTCAATATACCTCTAACATATATGACTTTCCATGGATTAATGATTTTGCGGCAGCTAGAAATTTTTCTTTTTCGAAAGCAACGCAAGAATATATATTATGGCTAGATGCTGATGATGTGTTATTAGAAGATGCTCAAGAGGCATTGAGGCTATTAAAAAGAGAGTTAGATCCTAATGTTGATGCTGTTTCGATGCCGTATCATCTTGTAATGGATTCTAATGGGAAACCTTTATATTGTACAAAAAGATATCGACTTGTAAAGCGTGAAAAAGAATTTCAATGGTTTGGAAAGGTGCATGAGTATTTAGCTATTTTTGGTGAGATTTTTAATAGTAATGTTGCGATTACACATAAAAAAGAAAAGAAAGTAACGAACCGTAATTTGAAAATTTTTCAAGATACTGTAGCAGCAGGAGAAGAATTAAGTTCAAGAGATTTGTTTTATTACGCGAATGAATCTATGGATAATCAAAAATATGATGATGCAGTGTTGCTATATGAAACATTTCTTAGTCAAGACGAAGGTTGGTATGAAGAGAAAATTTATGCATGTGGTAAATTAGGAGATTGCTATGCAAAGCTTGGAATGTGGGAGAAGGCAGTTGAATCTTGTGTAAAGTCATTTCGGTATGATGTTCCTAGAGGAGAGAATTGTACAAGAATAGGATATATATATATGGATCAACAAAAATATAATGAAGCAATTTTTTGGTTTAAACTTGCAACAGAAGTGACAATGGCAACAGACAGTCCTTTTCACAGTCCAGCTAGCTACACGTGGATTCCTTATTTACAAATGTGTATTTGTTATAGCAAGTTAGGCGAGCAAGATAAAGCTTATTATTACAATGAATTAGCAGCTTCTTATGTTCCAAATAATGCTGCAATTGAATATAACCGCAAATATTTTCGGAGTGTTTTTGATGAACAATATAAATCGTTATAGGTTGCGTTTTTTAGAAATGGCCTTATTACGATTCTAACTCTAATAGATTGGCTATATAGTAAAGTATCGCTGTACTGGTTACACGTATAGACTTCATATGAGGTTTATATTTCAAATTTAATTTGCATAAGGAGTGTGTAAAATGAATTCCCCAAAAAATTCTTTATATGAAGAAAAGTCCGGGCATTATTACAATGCAGTGAATCCGAATTTATTAAAGCATATAAAAAAGGAATGGAAAGAAGTTCTTGATATCGGTTGCTCGAGTGGTGCACTGGGAGCTGCCATAAAAGAAAATGGCACACGTGTATCAGGAATTGAGGCATTCCCAGAGGCGGCAGAACAAGCAAAAGAAAAACTAGATCATGTTGTTTTAGGTGATATAGAAACAATGGATATGCCGTATGAGGAAGAGCAATTTGATTGCGTTATATTTGGAGACGTATTAGAGCATTTATTTGATCCGTGGGCTGTAATAGAAAAGGTAAAACCATATATAAAGCAAAATGGTGTAATTTTGGCTAGTATACCGAACGTTTCACACATTTCAGTATTAGCTCCTTTACTTGCTGGAAATTGGACGTATACAGAATATGGTTTATTAGATAAAACACATATTCGCTTCTTTACATTTAATGAAATGCTACGAATGTTTTTAAAAGCAGGCTATTCAATTAGTAAAGTAGATCGTGTATATGTTGACCATAAAATGTATGAACCGCTTATTGAGGAATTATATGGAATTTGTAAAAAATATCGTCTTGGAAGTGGCTTCATGGCTGAGACGGTTGTATTTCAATACATTATTGAAGCAGAAAAATCACAATTATGAGTGCGGCAGATAAAACAATATTATTTGTTACGTGTATAAATGATCGGAAAATGTATGCACAATGTGCGCGACATATATTACAATTGCCAGTTCCTCCAGGATATACGATACAGTTTATGCCGATTCGAAATGCGAAAAGTATGACGAGCGGATATAATCAAGCAATTTCGCATCCAGCAAAATATAAAGTGTATATACATCAAGATGTTTTTATTGTAAATGTAGGATTTTTATATGGATTACTTCAATTGTTTCAGGAACATGAACATCTTGGAATGATTGGTATGGTTGGAGCCCAATATGTTCCTCCAAATGGAGTATGGAATGTAGGTAGAGGAGTTGTTGGAAAAGTCATTGGTTATATGAATGATTTATTTTATATGGCCAGTCAGGAAAAGCCGTATCATGACTCAAAAACATTTATGCCAGTTGAATGTATTGACGGATTATTAATGGCAACGCAATACGATATTCCGTGGCGGGAAGACTTGTTTGATGGATTTGACTATTATGATGTGTCTCAATCATTTGAATTTAGAAAAGCAGGCTATACAGTTGGGGTTCCTGTACAGCGTGATGCGTGGTGCATTCACTATCATATCGATGTGGATATGACCAACTATGAAAAGTATAGAAAAATATTTGTGGAGCACTATATGTCAGATGTAAATCAAGACGAATAGAGGGGCTACAAAATGAAAGATCATACAATATTAGTCGTTGTTTGTATAAATAATGAAGAGCTATTTGAACAATGCGAGAGACAAATAAGAAACCTTTTTGTTCCCCCTGGTTATGTTGTACAAATTTTTCCGATACGAGATGCGAAAAGTATGGCAAGTGCATATAACCGAGCGCTTTCTTATCCCGCGAAGTATAAGGTTTATATACATCAAGATACTTATCTTATTAATCGTGAGATGTTTTATACACTCATTTCTCTTTTTAAAGATAATGAAAAACTTGGTTTAATTGGAGTAGCTGGTGCTCAGTTTTTACCGAGCAACGGGATATGGTGGGAAGGGAAAAATTTAGTAGGGAAAGTGATTGAGTATAGAAGACAGAATTATCAATTATTAAATTTAGATCAGCTGTTTTATGGGAATCAATCATTTATTTCAGTTCAGGCAATTGATGGATTATTAATGGCCACACAGTATGATATTCCGTGGCGAGAAGACTTGTTTCAAGGGTTCCACTTTTATGATGTGTCGCAGTCTTTAGAGTTTCAAAAGGCTGGTTATTTAATTGGTATCCCTAATCAAGCAAATTTATGGTGTATTCACTACAACGGGGATGAGTTTGATGCGGATACATATGAGAAGTATCGGAAAGTGTTTGTAGAGCATTACAAAGATATACTATCTCCATCATAAGGGAGAGATGCAGGGTGAAAGGAATTATTTTAGCAGGTGGAACTGGATCGAGATTATATCCAATAACGAAAGTAACGAATAAGCATTTGCTTCCTGTTGGACGTTACCCAATGATTTATCATGCGGTATATAAGCTGAAACAATGCGATATTACAGATATTATGATTATTACAGGGAAAGAGCATATGGGAGATGTTGTTAGTTTCTTAGGAAGCGGTCAAGAATTTGGCGTGTCCTTCACGTATCGTGTGCAAGATAAGGCTGGCGGAATTGCACAAGCATTAGGGCTTTGTGAGGATTTCGTCGGGAACGATCGCATGGTAGTTATATTAGGGGATAATATCTTTTCAGATGACATTCGTCCGTACGTTGAAGAGTTTGCAAATCAAAAAGAAGGCGCGAAAGTACTGCTGCAATCTGTAGATGATCCGGAGAGATTTGGCGTAGCACACATTCAAAACAGAAAAATAATTGAAATTGAAGAAAAGCCGAAAGAGCCGAAAAGCTCCTATGCAGTTACAGGAATTTATTTGTATGATTCGAAAGTCTTTTCTTATATAAAAGAATTAAAACCTTCCGCAAGGGGAGAACTTGAAATTACAGATATCAATAATTGGTATTTAAAACGAGAGGTACTTACTTATAATGAAATGAGCGGTTGGTGGACTGATGCGGGAACTCATGTTTCTCTTCAAAGGGCGAATACGTTAGCACAGGATATAAACTTTGGTAAACAGTTTAACGGAGAATAGGTGAGAATATGAAAGTTGTAGAAACAAACTTTACCGACGCAAAATTGTTAGAACCGAGGTTATTTGGAGATGATCGTGGCTTTTTTACAGAAAGTTATAATAAGAAGGTGCTAGAAACATTAGGGGTTACGTATTCATTTGTACAGGATAATGTTTCTTATTCAGCAGAAGCCGGAACGATTCGAGGATTACACTTTCAAAAAAATCCGAAAGCACAAACGAAACTTATTCAAGTGATGCAAGGGGCAATCTATGACGTTATCGTTGATTTGCGAAAAGATTCACCAACGTTTAAACAGTGGAGAGGATATATTTTAAGCGCGGATAATCACCGGCAATTATTAGTGCCAAAAGGATTTGCACATGGTTTTTGTACACTTGTCCCGCATACGATTGTTATGTATAAAGTAGATGAGTATTATAGCGCCGAGCATGACTCAGGGTTACTTTGGGAAGATAAAGAATTAGCAATTCCATGGCCGGTAACAAGTCCTATTTTGTCTGATAAAGATCGAATGTTACCGTTACTTAAGGAATGTGAAGATAGCTTTTGAGTAGGAGAGTTGTTATATGAATATATTAGTAACAGGTGGGGCCGGATTTATTGGAAGTAATTTTGTTCATTACATGTTACAAAGCTATGAAACATATAGAATTATTAATTTCGATGCATTAACATATAGTGGGAATTTAAATAATGTAAAGTCTATTCAAAATCATCCGAATTACTCTTTTGTAAAAGGGGAAATTCAAAATGGAGAGCTGCTGGATCATGTTATTAAGGAGCGTGACGTACAAGTAATTGTCAATTTCGCAGCTGAATCACATGTGGACCGTAGCATTGAAAATCCGATTCCTTTTTATGATACAAATGTAATTGGGACAGTCACCTTATTAGAATTAGTAAAAAAATATCCACATATTAAACTCGTGCAGGTATCAACAGATGAGGTGTACGGCTCTTTAGGGAAAACAGGGCGATTTACCGAGGTAACCCCGTTAGCTCCAAATAGCCCATATTCTTCAAGTAAGGCGAGCGCCGACATGATAGCTTTATCTTATTATAAAACATATCAATTACCAGTTATAGTAACGCGTTGCTCCAATAACTATGGGCCGTATCAATATCCTGAAAAGTTAATTCCATTAATGGTTACGAATGCGCTAGAAGGAAAAAAGCTACCGTTATACGGCGATGGATTAAATGTAAGAGATTGGTTACATGTAACGGATCATTGTAGTGCGATTGACGTTATTTTGCATAAGGGGCGTATAGGTGAAGTATATAACATAGGTGGAAATAATGAAAAAACCAATATAGATGTTGTGGAACAAATCATGACTCTCTTAGGAAAAACAAAAAAAGATATTGCGTATGTTACAGATCGTTTAGGTCATGATCGTCGTTATGCAATTGATGCACAAAAGATGAAGAATGAGCTCGGGTGGGAACCGCAATATACGTTTGAACAGGGGTTGAAAGAAACAGTGGAATGGTATGAACATCATATAGAATGGTGGAAACCACTAAAGGAAAAGTAAGGGGTATATAAATGAAAGAACGGATTATCATAACAGGAGCAAATGGTCAATTGGGAAAGCAACTACAAGAAGAGTTAAATCCTGAAGAATATGACATATATCCATTTGATAAAAAGTTACTAGATATTACAAATATAGCGCAAGTGCAGCAAGTGGTACAAGAAATTAGGCCACATATCATTATTCATTGTGCAGCGTATACGAAAGTTGATCATGCTGAGAAAGAACAAGATCTTGCTTATGTAATAAATGCAATAGGAGCTCGAAATGTAGCGGTTGCTTCACAAATAGTAGGGGCGAAATTAGTTTATATTAGTACCGATTATGTATTTCAGGGCGACAGACCGGAGGGGTACGATGAATTTCATAATCCGGTGCCGATAAATATATACGGAGCTTCTAAGTATGCGGGAGAACAGTTTGTCAAAGAGTTACATAATAAATATTTTATCGTTCGTACATCGTGGCTATATGGTAAGTATGGAAATAATTTTGTGAAAACGATGATGCGATTAGGTAAAGAAAGAGAAGAAGTATCTGTTGTAGCAGATCAAATCGGTTCTCCTACTTATGTGGCGGATTTAAATGTAATGATTAATAAGCTCATTCATACTTCTTTATACGGTACGTATCATGTGTCAAATAGAGGTTCATGTTCTTGGTTTGAATTTGCAAAAAAAATATTTTTGGATGCAAATATGCAAGTGAATGTATTACCTGTTTCAACCGAAGAATTCGGATCAGCGGCAGCGAGACCGCAATATTCTATTTTCCAACATAACATGCTACGACTAAATGGTTTTTCACAAATGCCTTCTTGGGAAGAAGGATTAGAGCGTTTTTTTATAGAAACAAAAAGTCATTAACAAAATTTAAGTTAATGACTTTTTTGTTTGCCTTTAAGAGGTTTTATGGTACTATAATTATAGTATCAGGTACTAATAACAAGTATAAGTAATTCTGGGAGGATATATCATGGAACTATTACAAGGGAAAACATTTGTTGTTATGGGCGTTGCGAACCAAAGAAGTATTGCGTGGGGAATTGCTCGCTCTTTGCATAATGCAGGTGCAAAATTAATATTCACATATGCAGGAGAACGTTTAGAGAGAAACGTTCGTGAATTAGCGGACACATTAGAAGGTCAAGAATCACTTGTACTACCTTGTGATGTAACAAATGATGAAGAACTTACAGCTTGCTTTGAAACAATCAAGCAAGAGGTTGGTACAATTCACGGCGTTGCACACTGTATTGCTTTTGCAAATCGTGATGATTTAAAAGGTGAATTTGTAGATACTTCTCGCGATGGATTTTTACTTGCACAAAATATTAGTGCATTCTCTTTAACAGCTGTAGCAAGAGAAGCGAAGAAAGTAATGACAGAAGGCGGAAATATTTTAACGTTAACATACCTTGGCGGCGAGCGCGTTGTGAAAAACTATAACGTTATGGGTGTTGCGAAAGCTTCATTAGAAGCGAGCGTGAAATATTTAGCTAACGATTTAGGCCAACACGGCATTCGCGTTAACGCTATTTCTGCAGGACCAATTCGTACGTTATCTGCAAAAGGTGTAGGCGACTTTAACTCAATCTTAAGAGAAATTGAGGAGCGCGCACCACTTCGTCGTACAACAACTCCAGAAGAAGTAGGGGATACAGCAGTATTCTTATTCAGTGATTTGGCACGCGGCGTAACAGGAGAAAACATTCACGTTGATTCAGGATATCATATCCTAGGATAAATATAATGGTAATTTTTAAAGGACAATCTCTATATGTTGAGATTGTCCTTTTTATTTGTTCTTAGAAAGAACGATTTTAACGAAAGTTCTTACCACGTTATGAATATAACTATAATAGTACACGATTTATTCAGCTACGTATGGAAGTGGGAGGGACGAGTGTGAAGAATAAAAATAAAAGTTCAACAGTTGGAAAACCGTTGTTATATATTGCGCAAGTAAGTTTGGAACTTGCTGCACCAAAAATAAAAAGGATTATCTTAACAAACTTTGAAAATGAGGATCGAAGAGAAGAAAGTAATAGAAATGAAAATGAAAATGAAAATGCTGTAAGTAGTGCTGTGGAAGAGGTAATAGAACAGCAAGAACAACAAGAGCAGCAAATAGAAGAAATAGAAGAAGAGGAACAAGTACAAGAACAGCAAGAGCCAGTGAGAACTGTTCCGTATAATAAATCATTTAAGGATATGAATAATGATGAGAAAATTCATTTTTTATTAAATCGCCCTCATTACATTCCGAAAGTAAGGTGCAGAATAAAAACGGCTACAGTTTCTTATATTGGATCAATCATATCGTATCGTAATGGCATTGTATCCATTATGCCGCAAAATAGTATGAGAGATATTAGGTTGTCTATAGATGATATCCAATCAATTAGTATGGCCGGCTTTTAAATATGTAAAGGTGGTAGAAAATCTTCTACCACCCCAATAGTTTTTTAGTTTACTTCACTTATTAGATAGAAACGTCGCGTAAGCACTGAATCGCACAGAAGCAGCTTAAATCAACAGTAAGACAAGTGTTAGTCGATACTAATCTTGCATTTGGTACAGCTAAAAACGTACAAATTGGATCATTATCAGGTGGTACAGGAGAAGTATCACCTAATACTACAGTTAATACACGTAATACAGCACAGCTATCATCATCTACACTTTCCACACGGAAAATTGGAGATCGGCAGCTTGAAAGGCTTGCAGTTGGTGCAAATGCTTCAAAAGGTTCTCCAGTTTTTGTGTATAAAATAAAAGGGCGTGTATTTGCTACTGAAGCACTATTGTGTGCTCCTAAAAATGGGATTTCACAACCAGATCCACACGTTGTTGTAGAACAATCTTGTAATTCATTGATGAATTTTACAACGTCAACTACACAATGAGAAGAGCCATGGTGTTTATTTTCGTTACAACTCATTAATGTCACTCCTTATCTTCTTGTTTGTATTTACATTAATAAGATATTGGAGTCGAGGAGATTTGGTCACAATCTCAAGAGCTTTTTTTTTAAATAGGCGAAAGAAGATAAGGGAAGGTGGAATCATGCTGTTTACAAGTTGGCTTTTATTTTTTATTTTCGCTTTAGCTGCTTTTAGGCTCACCCGTTTAATTGTATATGATAAAATTACAGCTTTTTTGCGAAGACCGTTTATTGACGAATTAGAGATTGCAGAGCCGGATGGAAGTATATCAACTTTTACAAAAGTCAAAGGTAAAGGATTGAGAAAGTGGATTGGCGAATTATTAAGCTGTTATTGGTGTACAGGTGTATGGGTTAGTGCTTTTTTATTAGTTTTATATAATTGGATCCCTATCGTTGCAGAGCCGTTACTTGCATTATTAGCTATTGCAGGTGCAGCAGCAATTATTGAAACGATTACAGGATATTTTATGGGAGAATAATATATTTTTATAATATGAGAGAAAGCGGAGTTTAAAAGAATGAGGGAACGGAAATAAAGAGTTGTTCATATAGTAAATAGACAGAATTGATAGTAGAGGAGATGTTTGCTGTGAGCAATAATCCAAGGCAAAATTCATATGACCTGCAGCAATGGTATTACATGCAGCAACAGCACCAAGCACAACAACAGGCATATCAAGAACAGTTACAACAACAAGGATTTGTAAAGAAAAAAGGATGTAATTGTGGGAAAAAGAAGAATACAATAAAACATTATGAAGAATGAAACACTCATAGTACTGTGAGTGTTTTTTATTATACATATAAAAAGCGGTATTTCTAGTGAAGAAATACCGCTTTTTACTAGCTAATTTGTGCAACTGTTAATGCTGCAGCACGGACGTCTACAGTTCCAATTAACTCAACTGGTACAATTTGAATTAAGTCGCCAGGATTTAAGTTAATCAGAATAACACCACTGGATACATCTACTTCACCAGTACCAATAACGTTAGATCGAACCGCTGTACCTGATCCAGGAATAATGTTAGCCGGCGTACCTAATGATAAGAAGAAACGACCAGCTTCTGGTGCAACAGGTGCGTTATCAAGACTAATTGTTAATGTATAACTGATTTGATAAATACCAGCTCGTAGAATTCGAATGCCATCTCCGACACTTACTGTATCATTTATTACAGGAACAGTAATATTTGGGTTTGGACTTACGCTAGGTAATAGTAATGGTGTGAATAATGAAGCGAACTGAGGGGCAGAAGCGTTGAAAGCAAAACCGAAGGCAGGTAGTGTACTAGCTGGTTTCGCCTCACAATCGATTTTAGTAAATTCGCAATCAGAAGAGAACATGTTTTTCACTCCTTTATCTGTTTCTACTTTCAGTTAATGAAAAGGACAGGTTCTATGTTCTAGACAAGTTCCCAATTTTATAAAAAATACATAATAATACCTTTTAAGCATGGATTGGGTGGCAGAAAATTCTGCCACCCAATCCATGCTTAACTCATTATTTAGTTTTAAATCGTAACATCACGTAAGCATTGAATCGCGCAGAAGCAACTTAAATCAACAGTAAGACAAGTATTGGTCGATATTAATCTTGCATTTGGTACAGCTAAAAACGTACAAATTGGATCATTATCAGGTGGTACAGGAGAAGTATCACCTAATACTACAGTTAATACACGCAATACAGCGCAATCATCATCATCTATGCTCTCGACACGGAAAATTGGAGATCGGCAGCTAGAAAGGCTTGCAGTTGGTGCAAATGCTTCAAAAGGTTCTCCACTTTTTGTGTATAAAATAAACGGGCGTGTATTTGCTACAGATGCACTATTATGTGCTCCTAAAAATGGAACTTCGCAACCAGATCCACAGGTTGTGGTTGCACATTCTTGTAATTCATGTATAAAACGAACGACATTTGATACACAGTTGAAATCACAATCGTGATGATGATGATGATGATGGTCTTCGTTACAATTGCAGCTCATTATGTTCACTCCTTATCGTGAGTTCTGACATACACTATTACAATATGAACGGGATATGGTTGATATTACGTTAATTCGTATGATAAAAACAAGGAATTTATATAGTAGGGATGTACATAATGCAATATGAAAAAAAGACATCCTTATTTAGTGGATGTCTTTTCAGGTAAATTTTTTCGCGCAGTATATAAAAAACGAGAGATATCTAATTTTTTTCCTCTAAAAAATTGCGGAGAGGAAATATAAAGTTCTTCTTTCGCACGTGTAATGGCGACATAAAGTAGTCGACGTTCTTCTTCTAAAGCTTCAGAAGTCTCTGTAACACGATCATTTGCATCTTTTAAAGAAGAAGTATGGGGAAGAATACCATCGCTTGCTCCAAGTAAAAAGACGCATGGAAATTCAAGACCTTTTGCGTTATGAATAGACATAAGCGAAACAGCATTTTTTTCAGGCATTGTTTTTAATGCTTCCATTTCTTTTTGGCCTTGAATTGCTTCATCAATAAATTGTAAATATGCTGGAATGTCGGTGAAACGAGTTGCAGACTCCATTAATTCTTCTAACATTTCTTCTTGTATATCTTTATGCATCGTAAAGGAAGAGCGATCATTACTTTGTAAGTACTCTAAATACTTTCCTTTACCATGAATAATTTCTTTTAATGCTTTTTTCGGTTCTAATTCTTTTATAAATTTAATAAAATCGATACGCTCATTTACCTTTTTCACTTGAAAAGGTTTTAAGCTCGGATTTAATAATAAGAAATGAAGAAGAGAAGGGAAGCGGCCCTCACCATATTTCCATTGTTCACGTTCAATAAATGAAATACAATCATCACGCCCAATATACATCGTTGGTAATATATTTGAAAGTGATTCTAGTCGAAACGGTTCAATCACCAGCCTTAAATGATCTAATACAGGCTTAATTAAAGAATGTTCATAAAATGATTGACTCGCCCCGTGCTTAATAAACGGGATTTTGTGAATGGTAAGCTGATCAAGTAACGAACGGCTTACAGAATGTGTGCGATACAATAAACAAAAATCTTTAAAGTTACGTTCGCCGCTATCTACTTTTTCTTGAATGAGCTGCAAAATTTGATTTGCTTCATCAAGAGTTGTAGCAGGTCTTGCGTAAAAAGGTTGTACACCTTCTTCGCGCACAGAATATAGCTCTTTATCAAAACGTTCTTGATTTAGTTTGATAACTTCATTTCCAAGCCCGACGATAAAAGGATTGGATCGATAATTCGTATTCAGTGCGATAATCGTAGTGTTATCAAATTCTTTTGGAAAAGATAAAATAATTTGGTGACTTGCTCCTCGCCAGCCGTATATCGCTTGGTCATCATCACCTGCGATAAATAAATTATTTCTTGGCGTGGCTAACAATTTTACGATTTCATATTGTGCATACGATGTATCTTGGAACTCATCTACTTCAATATAGTGGAAACGTTGTTGTAATTGGGTAAGCAAAGGAGCGTTATTTTCTAACATATAATATGTTTCTAATAGGATGTCATCGAAATCAATATAATTATATCGTTGTTTCACTTCTTCAAAACGCTCGTATACTTCTTTAAACTCTTGTTCAACGGGTGTTTTTGCTTTTACATCTTTCGGACGATTCAATTTGTTTTTCTCAAGTGAAATCATAGCGAGCATCGTTTCAGCATCATAATCGTCTTTTAAGCGTAACTCTTTTAAAATTTTCTTTATCATAATTTGTTTATGTTTTTCATTTGCTAAAATTTGCTGATTATATCCTTGACTACGAAGCAATTTTAAAAAGACAGAGTGGAACGTACCAGCAACAACGTAGCTACTTGCTGCACGATTCATACCTGGTAAATTTGCTACACGGTTTCGGATTTCTTCAGCTGCTTTTTGTGTAAATGTAAGTAATAAAATATTGCGCGGATGAACTTGTTTTACATTTACTAAATAACCTACGCGAGTTGTTAAAACAGACGTTTTCCCGCTTCCAGCACCAGCTAATGTAAGGACAGGGCCTTCTGTCGTTCGCACGGCTTCTAATTGTTTTTCATTTAAAAATACATTTTGTTGCTCGAGAGCGCGGAAATACGCTGCATCCGCATCTTCTTCCATAATTAAATGGGTAGATGTTTTCGGAATATGGTATGTTGCACGCGGAATATCAGCGTGCGTTAATGATTTTTGTGAAAATTTTTCTTGTGTCATATATTCACCTTCAAAACTATAGCATCAACATTTAACTTTAGCGGAAGAAAAAGAAAATAGCAATGTAAAAAACAGGAGGGGATACCTCCTGTTTTCAAATTACAATTCTTTTATCATAACGATGTGAGGAATATTTGCTTCCATGAATACATTAGAATTCGTTACATATCCAAGTTTCTTATAGAAATCTTCAGCATGTGTTTGGGCATGCAGCTTTAATTTTGGTAGCGAGTTTTCCTTTGCATACGCTTCAAGTGCATCCATAACGATTTTTCCGATTCCTTTTTTCCGATGGGAAGCTAGTACGCAAATGCGTTCCATTTTTCCTATTCCATCCAGTATGCGAAAACGACCAGCACCAACTGGAACATCATTATCATATATAACAACGTGTGTTGAAGTTTCTTCAAATTCATCATACTCTTCTTCAGCAGAAACTTGTTGTTCATTCACAAATACTTGCTTACGTACAGAGAATGCGTCTCTTAGTTGTTCGTCCGTTTGTACGATCTGTGCGTGCAAATTAGTTGTGCCCCTTTCCAAGGTGGAATGTTTCGTGTACAGTCCATGTTCCATTTTCTAATTGATATAGAAGATGGAAGCGATCAATTGGTTGTTCATAATAGAAATCTTTCATACGTAATCGACCTAATACATCAGCATGCTCTGCATCTGATAAGCCTTGTCCGATTGTTAAATGAGGTACGAAAGCATATTCGCGTTCTTGTGTAAAGAATTCACTATGCATTTCTTCATTTAAGAAAGTAAGTTCAGGTGTTTTTTCTACTTTAAAATAAAGAACATTATTAACAGGTGCGAATGAACCAACTTTTCCGACATGAAGGGTGAAAGGGTTCGTTTTACTTGCGATTGTATGTAACTCGTTTACAATCGATTCTAATTGTTCATCTTGCGTCTCAAAGGGTGTTTTCAATGTAATGTGTGGCGGAACTAATGCGTAGTGCGGATCATAACGTTTACGCAATCCGTTCGCTTTATCTTGAATCATTTTAGATGGAAAAATTACAATGCCTAATTTCATGTTCCAATTCCTCCCTTTGTAAGTCTAGTTAGATTTTGAGAAAATAACTCTCTTAATCTATTATATCAAATTATTCTGAATACTGCTCCCTATTATTTCATTGATAGAATATGAGAGAAAGCTTTTGGTAAATCAGTTTGCCAATATTTCCACGTATGGTTACCTTCAAACTCCTCGTAATGCGTGATGAAATTTCTATCTGTCAGAAGCGTATTGAGCTCACGGTTCGGCCCTACGAAATCGGATACTTGTCCATCCGTACGCTTTACAGCTGTTTCTTCTGTCCCAATGACGTGATAAAGGTCTAGCGCCTCCGGATTTTTGAAGTCTTTTGCTAAGTTCATCACTGTTTCATCCACAAATGGTGATTGCATAACGACTTTACCGAATGTATGCGGATACATAAGTGCAGTCATGAAGGAAACTGTTCCGCCAAGAGAATCACCAATTAACACACGACCTTTTCCCATTTGGTACGTTGGATAATTTTCATCGATATATGGTGCAAGTTCATGAGCAAGGAAACGAATATAAGCAGCGTTTTTTACTTCATTTGGGAAATATTTTTCTTTACGATCGTGTACATTTTTATATGGAATACCGACAATAATTGTACGGTCAATTTCTTCAGTTTCACGAAGGCGCTCAATTACACGGTGCGCTTTACCAAGCTGAAAATAATCTCTACCATCTTGTGCAATTACAACTGTATGTTTGTGCAGTGGTGTGTAATTTACTGGTAAGTAAACGAGAAGTGTAACATCTTCCTGAAGTGATGCGCTATAAAATGAAATCTCTTCAATTCTCCCGATTGTTTGATTCATGTAGATCCCCCTAAATAAAAAATTTACTGTGATGATTGTAAGAGCGACGCTTGTAGTGAAAAAGAAAGAAATATCCACTAATAGGTGCCTTCATTTCTATTTTACCATAATGGTACGAAGAATCTAAAAAATTAGTATTTAAGTTATGAAAGAAAACGGATATAATGAAGTGGGATTTTTGACAGGTGAGAGGGGAGACGGAATTTGAAACAAGAAAGATCAATCGCACTACCATTAGCCATTTCCATTATAGCCATTTCATTCGCAGCAGTTTTTGTAAAGATGTCCTCAGCACCATCTTCCATATTAAGTATGTATCGATTATGGATTATCGTACTTATTATGCTGCCTATCGTTTGGAAAAAGAGGGAAGAGTTTAGTAAGATTCAAATAAAAGATTGGGGATTTTTAATTGGATCTGGTTTCTTTTTAGCACTTCATTTTCTTTTATGGTTTGAATCTTTAAAGCATACGACAGTTGCTAGTTCGACAATTATTTTAGCGCTTCAACCAATCGTATCTTTAGTTGGAGGTTTTTTCTTATTTAAAGAAAGAACTACATACTCAGCCATTGCGACAATGGGAATTGCGATATTAGGCGTAATGTGTATTGGGTGGGGAGATTTAGGGCTAAGTGAACAAGCCATTTATGGAGATATATTATCCTTTTTAAGTGTAATTGCGGTTGTCGGTTATTTATTTATCGGGCAAACGACAGTAAAGAAAGTATCACACTGGATTTACAGCTTTACAGTTTTTGCATTCGCAGGTATTTTTATGGGGATTTATAATATAGTGTTGCAAGTGCCTTTTACAGGTTATACGAAGTGGGATTGGACCGTTTTTCTTTTACTTGCGGTTGTCCCGACAGTGTCACACGTCATTAATAATTGGTTATTAAACTACGTAAATGCAACAACAATTTCAATGAGTATTTTAGGAGAACCCGTTGGAGCATCTATACTAGCCTTCTTCTTACTCGGTGAAAGACTAAATGTAATGCAAATTATCGGTAGCATGCTCGTATTGTTTGGTGTATCTGTTTTCTTACTACAGCAACAAAAACGAACAGCAAAAAATGTAGTAAACGAGCCGGCGTATACACAGGAATTATAATATTAGAGGAGAAAAGAGAAGTTGTGATACTTCTCTTTTTGTTTTATAGAAATACGGGTGTGGAAGGGGGAAGTTTAATGGAATTTCCATCAAAAAAAGATATATGGTTATATCCGATTTTTTTCGTTGTCATTGGAGCGTGTTTTGCTCCCTTGTTTGCAGGGAGAGAGTATTTTCTTTTATTTTTTACAATTCCATTAGCGATATTATTTATTTGGAGTTGGTTTTCGACAAAATATATCGTCGGAGAAGAAACAATTACTATTAAATCTGGTTTCGTTAAAAAGCGCATATTTATACGAGATATAAAACAAATTTCAAATACGAAAAATCCAGTAGCAGCTCATGCCTTATCATTTGATCGACTTGAAATTATTTATGGATCACATCAAACAGAAATTATTTCTCCTAAAGATAAAGAGCAATCCATCAATCTCGTTACAAGTAAAAATTCACATATTGAAACAAAGTAAAAGAGTGGCTACGAAGCCACTCTTTTACTTTGGATTTGTCATATAAGGTTGTACATGAATCATGCATAGGTCACGGAACTTTCCTTCAGCAGTTGTGACAATTACGACTGCTCTTCCGGCACTTTTTCCAGTAATCGTTACCGTATCACCTTTTGGATACATTGTGATAACATCAGCATTCATATTTGTCCAAATAAGTTCTGTATTCGTTGCTTGCACTGGCAAAACAGAAGCTGATAACTCAGTGCTTTGTCCAGTTCTTACTTTTAACTTATTTTTTTCCATATGAACACCAATGACTGAAATAACAGAAGGAGCAATTGTAATTTTGGGTGGATTAGGTTGTATGTTCAAACAAGACGCAGAAGTATTTGTGATAGGTGAAAATTTTCGTGTTTGTTGTTGCTGGAAAGCTGCTAACATGTTGGAGTCCCCTTTCTGTATAAGTGCTGATAGTACTACTATAAAGGAGTAGTGTTATGTTTAATTTAACGCAACATAAAGAATTTGTTAAATTCGAGCAGAAGATTGTCGAAACTTGATAAAAAGAAAAGCTCTGCTGTTATCGTAACAGCAGAGCTTTTCCTTTATAGATTATGGTTATGTTGTTTTTCAAAATTCTCAAATTGCTCTTCAACTTTTTTTGAAGGCTGCGTTAGTAAACTAACAATTACGATTACTAGTAAACTAATAGTGAAACCTGGAATCATTTCATATAAGAATTCTTTTAAGAATTTGAATTGAGTCCATATAATAACAGTAGCGGCACCAGAAATCATACCAGCAAGCGCGCCCCATTTCGTCATACGTTTCCAATATAAGCTTAATAAAATAGCAGGTCCGAATGAAGAACCGAACCCAGCCCAAGCGTATCCAACAAGAGCTAAAATCGTATCATTTTGTTTAAATGCTAATGCGCCCCCAACTAATGCGATAACAAGTACAGCCATACGACCGACAAATACAAGTTCTTTATCAGAAGCAGAACGTTTAAAGAAGGTACGATATAAATCTTCTGTTATAGCACTAGAAGTAACGAGTAACTGAGATGAAATTGTACTCATAACCGCTGCTAAAATAGCTGCTAATAAAAATCCAGTAATAAGTGGATGGAATAAAATAGTGCCAAGTTCAACGAAAATCGTTTCTGGATCAGAAAGTTTTAAACCTGCTTTTGAATAGTATGCAATACCGATAAGGCCAGTAAACATAGCTCCGACAACAGAGAAAATCATCCAGCTCATACCAATACGTCGTGCGCTTTTAATTTCTTTTACAGAAGAAATCGCCATAAAGCGTACGATAATATGTGGTTGTCCAACATAACCAAGGCCCCATGCGAATAATGAAATAATTCCTAATACAGAAGTACCTTTAAAAATATCTAATAAGGCCGGATCGATAGATCTAATTGTTTCAAATGCTGGACCCAGTCCATTTACGTGCATAATTGTTACGACTGGAACAAGAATAAGAGCGACTACCATAATGATTCCTTGCACGAAGTCTGTCCAACTTACAGCTAAAAATCCACCAAATAATGTGTAAGCTACGACAACTCCACCAACGATAAGAAGACCAACATGGTAATTGAGTCCAAATGAATTTTCAAATAATACAGCGCCAGAGACAAATCCTGAAGCTACATAAAACGTGAAAAATATCATAATAACAAGTCCAGATACTAGGCGTAGCATATGGGATTTGTCGTGGAAACGATGTTCCAAAAATTCTGGGATAGTAATAGAGTTGTTTGCAATTTCAGAGTAGGTACGTAAGCGAGGAGCGACATAGATCCAGTTTGCGTATGCGCCTAATGTTAGGCCGATCGCAATCCAACTACTACTTAATCCAACGCTAAACATTGCACCGGGTAAGCCCATTAAAAGCCAACCACTCATATCAGCTGCTCCAGCACTTAATGCTGTTACTGCGGGGCCTAGTGTACGCCCGCCAAGCATATAATCTGTTAAGTTGGACGTTCGTTTATAGGCGAAATAGCCAATTACTAACATCCCGAGCATGTAAATAGAGATAGAAGTTAAAGTTAACATCTGCGTACTCATGTAGTTCCCCTTCCTTTTGTCATGTCTTTTGATGCGTTATGCATATTTATAATCTATCATGATTATTCTGAAAAATCCATACAGAAATACGAATTTTCAGAAATGTAAGCGTTTTTTGACATCGTTTTACTTTTTTAATATATAATATTCATGCAAAAAACCTTATTTTTAATAGAGTATTTATTATATTTACATAAAAAGAGGTTGTTTTGTCAATATAATATTGAAAGGAGAGAAAAATAAAATTTTTTTAAAAGTATTGACTTATGAAAAAAGTTAGGTCTATAATGAGTGCAACTTAAAAAAAATGCAAGCGTTGATGAAGAAGAGTACACATGATGAACATGTCAGAGAGCTGATGGTTGGTGCGAATCAGTATGGGATTGATGTGGAATGGGCTTCGGAGCTTCCAAACCGAAACGAAAGAAGTAGGCTTTGGCGACATGATCTCATCGATACAAGAGACACGTATTATTTTTGATACGGTAAAGTGCGTTACATTCGTAACGAATTAAGGTGGCACCACGGGAGTACCCGTCCTTTCTATAGGATGAGTACTCCCTTTTTGTGTACAAAAAATTAAATAAATGAAATCGTTGAAGTAAGAAGAGTACGTATATTGGAGACGTTACAGAGAGCCGGGGATAGGTGGGAGCCCGGTGCGGTGCCATATACGGAATGGGCTTACGAGAGGTATGCTGAACAATTATTTTCAGTAGGCAACCCGGGTTCCGCCGTTACAAGGATAAGGTATATATTTTGTACCTGAACAAAGCGGGATGCTTTTGCGTCCAACATGAGGTGGTACCACGGTAAATTTATCGTCCTCTACATATTTTCGATATGTAGAGGACTTTTTTATTTTTCAGGGTGAGGTGAAGGACATGATGACGAAAGAAGAATTTATGAAACGAAAAAGAGAAGAAAAAACATTTTTAGTAATTACCGAAGAAGAAGGAGATAGCATTACGCCAATTTCTTTATATAGACGTATGAAGGGAAAGAAAAAGTTTTTATTAGAAAGCTCACAGCTTCATCAAGATAAAGGACGCTATTCTTACTTAGGATGTAATCCATATGGCGAAGTGAAAAGCGTTGGTACGGAAGTGGAACGAACGATTTACGGCCAAACAGAAAAGCTGCAAGGTAACGTACTACAAGTGTTAGAGGAAGAAATCGCGTCAGCTCAAGTAGACAGTCCATTCCCGTTTTGCGGAGGAGCAGTTGGTTATATTGGCTATGACGTCATCCGGCAATATGAAAACATTGGCGTAGATTTACACGATCCATTAAATATTCCAGAAGTACACCTTTTACTGTACCGTGAGTTTATCGTGTATGACCACTTACGCCAAAAATTATCTTTTGTATATGTATGCAGGGAAGAAGATGCAGCTTCTTATGAAGAAGTATATGAAAGATTGCAAGTATACAAAGAGGAAGTGCTGAGGGGAGAAGAAGTGGAAGTAACTGAAATAAAATCAACATTATCATTCACTTCTTCTATAACAGAAAAAGAATTTTGTGCGATGGTAGAAACGGCGAAAGAATACACTCGGGCCGGGGACATATTCCAAGTCGTATTATCCCAGCGTTTGCAAAGTGAATGTATTGGTGATCCATTCGCTTTATATCGAAAACTTCGAATTGCAAATCCGTCACCATATATGTTCTATATCGATTTTCAAGATTATGTTGTACTCGGTTCTTCGCCAGAAAGTTTGTTATCGGTAAGAGAGGGTAAAGTGATGACGAATCCAATTGCTGGTACGAGGCCGAGAGGGAAAACGAAGCAGGAAGATGCGGAAATTGAAAAAGAATTGTTAGAAGATGAGAAAGAACGAGCGGAGCATATGATGCTTGTGGATCTTGGAAGAAATGATATAGGTAGAGTGAGTGAAATTGGCTCAGTTACGATAGATAAATATATGAAAGTAGAAAAATACTCTCACGTTATGCACATTGTATCTGAAGTTTACGGAACATTGCGAAAACAAATGAACGGATTTGATGCATTAGCGTATTGCCTGCCAGCAGGAACAGTGTCAGGCGCTCCGAAAATTAGAGCAATGGAAATTATAAATGAGCTAGAGAATGAAAAAAGAAATGTATACGCGGGTGCAGTTGGATACGTTAGTTTTTCAGGGAATCTTGATATGGCGCTTGCGATTCGAACGATGGTCGTCAAGGATGAAAAAGCATACGTTCAGGCAGGAGCGGGAATTGTTTATGATTCAGACCCAGTAGCTGAATATGAAGAAACGTTAAATAAAGCGAGAGCACTATTGGAGGTAATGAAATGATTGTACTGATTGATAATTATGATTCATTCACATATAACTTGTATCAATTATTAGGTGAATACGAAGAAGATATTGTTGTCGTAAGGAATGATCAAATAACGATAGAACAGTTAGAAGGGATGAATCCAACAGGAATTGTGCTTTCACCAGGACCAGGAAAACCAGAGGATGCTGGTATTTGTATCGAAGTGATTCGTCATTTTTATAAGAACGTTCCCATATTAGGTATTTGTCTTGGCCATCAGGCGATTATATCAGCATTTGGAGGAGACATTGTAAGAGCAGAACGTATTAAACACGGAAAAACATCCCGTGTGAAACATAACGGAACGTCAATTTTTTCATACGTTACCCAGCCATTAACGGCGATGCGCTACCATTCCCTTGTTGCAGCGCAAACGAGTTTGCCAGAGTGTTTTGACATACTAGCGACTGCGATGGACGATGGAGAAATTATGGCAGTTCGTCACAATTATTATCCGCTATTCGGATTACAGTTTCATCCGGAATCAATCGCAACAGAAGAAGGCGGAAAGTTAATACGTGCTTTTTTAGGCGAAGTGAAGGAGGAGGAAAGAGTATGAATAACTATCTTCGTAAATTAGTGGAGGGACAACATTTAACAGAAGAGGAAATGTATAGAGCCGGGCTTCTTTTATTAAATGAAAACATATTGGAAAGTGAAATTGCAGCCTTCTTAGTCTTACTGAAAGCGAAAGGTGAAACGGCAGAAGAAATATACGGCCTCGTTCGAGCTCTTCGTGAAAAGGCATTACCGTTTTCGAACCATATACAAGGAGCAATGGACAATTGCGGGACAGGTGGTGACGGTGCCCAAACGTTTAATATTAGTACAACATCGGCATTTGTACTGGCAGGAGCTGGTGTAAAGGTTGCAAAACACGGTAACCGAGCTGTTTCTAGTAAAACAGGAAGTGCAGATTTATTAGAAGAACTCGGTGTAAATATTAGCAGTACGCCAAACGAAATTGATTATTTATTAGAGCATGTCGGCATTGCATTTTTATTTGCACCAGCGATGCATCCAGCATTAAGGCGCATTATGAAAATAAGAAAAGAATTAAATGTGCCAACGATCTTTAACTTAATTGGTCCTTTAACAAATCCAGTGAATTTAGAAACACAATTTGTCGGCATTTATAAACGAGATATGTTGCTACCAGTTGCGCAAGTATTGCAGAAATTAGGCAGAAAACAAGCGCTTGTCGTAAACGGAAGTGGTTTTTTAGATGAAGCATCATTGCAAGGAGAAAATCGTGTTGTCATTTTAAAAGATAATGAAATAGTAGAAACGAGTATTGAACCTGAGAAATATGGTTTCTCAGTAGTGAAAAACGAAGAGATTAGAGGTGGAGATTCGAAAGAAAATGCAAAGATTACGCTCGGAGTATTAAGCGGAGAAAAGAGTGTTTACCGCGATACTGTTTTATTAAATGCAGGTCTAGCTCTTTTCGCAAATGGAAAAGCAGAAACGATTGAAGAAGGAATTATACTAGCGGCACATAGTATTGACTCTGGAAAAGCATTAGCCAAACTAAACTTATTAATTGCAGCAAGTCATGAAAAATTAGAAAGGGTGAATTAAAGTGGGGACGATTTTAGACAAAATTGTAGACCAAAAGAAAAAGGAAGTTGCGACATTATATGAAACATATACACCATTAAAAGAAAGTAGAAAGACACATTCACTTGTAGAAGCATTACAGCAGTTTACTGTCATTGCAGAAGTAAAGCGAGCATCACCATCAAAAGGAGATATCAATTTACACGTTGATGTACGAAAACAAGTAAAAACATATGAAGAATGCGGTGCAGGAGCAGTTTCTGTTTTAACAGACGGTCAATTTTTTAAAGGGTCGTTTCATGATTTACAAACGGCAAGAGCAGAAAGTAACATTCCGCTTTTATGCAAAGATTTCATAATCGATAAGATTCAAATTGATAGAGCGTATGAAGCTGGCGCAGATATTATTTTACTAATCGTAGCGGCGTTAACGAAAGAGAAGTTAAAAGAACTGTATAGCTACGTACTAGAAAAAGGATTAGAAGCAATTGTTGAAGTTCATGATGAACAGGAATTAGAAATTGCGATCCAATTAAATCCGCACGTTATCGGTATTAACAACCGTAATTTAAAAACATTCGAAGTCGATTTAAGCCAAACAGAACAGCTTGGAAGACGATTAAACGAGGAAAATTTACTTTGGATTAGTGAAAGCGGGATTCATTCAAAAGAAGATATTATTCGCGTCAAACGAGCTGGAGCAAAAGGTGTATTAGTTGGAGAAGCACTTATGACATCATCTTCTATAAGTACCTTTTTCGAAGACTGTAAGGTGAACATATGAAAGTGAAAATTTGCGGCATCACTGATGTTGAAACGGCAAAACGTGCTTGCGAATACGGAGCAGATGCACTCGGATTTGTTTTTGCAGAAAGTAAGCGAAAAATCACTCCAAGGCTAGCGAAAGAAATTATTCAGGAGCTTCCAGCAAACGTATTAAAGGTCGGTGTTTTCGTAAATGAATCAGTAGAAGAAATCCAGAAAGTTGCAGATGAATGCGGGTTAACGCATGTGCAACTACATGGGGATGAAGATAATCATCAAATCAGAAGATTGAATATTCCGTCTATAAAAGCGCTTGGAGTAGTTTCAGAGGATGATATGAAAAACGCTCAAACATATGAAACGGATTATATATTGTTTGATAGCCCGAAAGAAAAGTTTCACGGAGGAAATGGAAAGACATTTTCATGGGAGTTACTCACGCATATGCCAAAAGAATTGCGAGAGAAAACGATATTAGCTGGTGGATTAAACGCTCTTAATATAGAAGAAGCGATTCGAACTATTCAGCCATACATGGTCGATGTAAGTAGTGGAGTGGAGACAGAAGGAAAGAAAGATTTAAAGAAAATAAAACAATTTATTATAAAAGCGAAGGAGTGTTCCAAATGAACTACGCATATCCAGATGAAAAAGGTCACTACGGTATATACGGGGGACGATACGTTCCAGAAACGTTAATGCAATCTGTATTAGAGGTAGAAGAAGAATATAAAGAAGCGATGCAAGATGAAGCGTTTCAAAAGGAATTAAATCATTATTTAAAAACGTATGTCGGAAGAGAAACACCACTTTATTTCGCTAAAAATATGACGAAGTATTGCGGCGGTGCAAAGATTTATTTAAAACGTGAAGATTTGAACCATACAGGAGCTCATAAAATTAACAATACAATTGGTCAGGCACTTCTTGCAGTACGAATGGGCAAGAAAAAAGTTGTCGCTGAAACAGGAGCAGGACAACACGGAGTGGCAACCGCTACTGTATGTGCCCTACTCGGATTAGAATGCGTCATCTTTATGGGAAAAGAAGATGTGAGACGTCAAAAATTAAATGTGTTCCGAATGGAGTTACTCGGAGCGAAAGTAGAAAGTGTAGCGGCAGGTAGCGGCACATTAAAAGATGCGGTGAACGAGGCACTTCGTTACTGGGTTTCACACGTGCACGATACGCACTACATTATGGGATCTGTTCTCGGACCGCATCCATTCCCGCAAATTGTTCGTGATTTCCAAAGTGTAATTGGGAAAGAAACGAAAAAACAATATGAGGCGTTAGAAGGAAAGTTACCGGAAGCAGTCGTTGCTTGTATTGGCGGTGGTAGTAATGCGATGGGAATGTTTTATCCGTTCGTACACGATGAAGAAGTCGCTCTTTACGGCGTAGAAGCAGCAGGGAAAGGCGTTCATACAGAACAGCACGCAGCGACTTTAACGAAAGGAAGCGTTGGTGTTTTACACGGATCGATGATGTACCTTCTGCAAAATGAAGAAGGACAAATTCAAGAAGCGCATTCTATTTCAGCAGGGCTTGATTATCCAGGTGTTGGGCCAGAACATAGCTTGCTAAAAGATATTGGCCGCGTTTCTTATCATTCCATTACAGATGATGAGGCGTTAGAAGCGTTTCAATTATTAACGAAAAAAGAAGGGATTATCCCGGCATTAGAAAGCTCGCATGCTGTCGCATATGCGTTAAAATTAGCGCCGCAAATGAAGAAAGACGAAGGACTTGTCATTTGCTTATCTGGCCGCGGCGATAAAGATGTAGAGAGTATAAAACGTTATATGGAAGAGGTGTAAAAAATGGGAGTAGAAAAAATTACAGCAGCGTTTGAAAATGGTAAGAAAGCATTTATTCCGTACGTAATGGGCGGAGATGGTGGCCTTGAAAAATTAAAAGAAAGAATTCGTTTTTTAGACGAAGCAGGAGCAAGCATCGTTGAAATCGGCATTCCGTTTTCAGATCCAGTCGCAGATGGTCCAACAATTCAAAGAGCAGGGAAACGAGCGCTAGATAGCGGTGTAACATTAAAGGGCATTTTTCAAGCATTAATAGAGGTAAGGAAAGAAGTACAAATTCCATTTGTACTCATGACATATTTAAATCCAGTACTCGCATTCGGAAAAGAACGATTCATCGAAAACTGTATAGAAGCAGGGGTAGACGGTATGATCGTTCCGGATTTACCGTATGAAGAACAAAATATTATTGCTCCGTTACTTCGAGAGGCAAACATTGCGCTAATTCCACTCGTTACAGTAACGAGCCCAATTGAGCGAATCGAAAAAATCACGAGTGAATCAGAAGGATTCGTCTACGCTGTTACAGTAGCGGGCGTAACAGGAGTACGTCAAAATTTTAAAGGTGAGATTCATAGTTACTTAGAAAAAGTAAAATCACATACACATTTACCGGTAGTCGCAGGGTTCGGTATTTCAACGAAGGAACATGTAGAAGAAATGATTACAATATGTGATGGGGTAGTTGTTGGAAGCAAAGTCATTGAGCTGTTAGAAAATGAAAAGCGAGAAGAAATATGTGAATTAATACAGGCAACAAAACAAAAAGAAGAGGCATAAGTCTCTTCTTTTTGTTTTACGTAATAAATGTTAAAATATACAGAAAATACATACAACTCAAAGGGTGAGAAAGCATGCTAAGACGGAAACTACTATATCTTCTTTTAACTGTACCACTATACGCTTGGCTCATTAGCATGACGAAAATAGAATTGATGGCTCTATTTTTAGGATATGTATTCATCTTTTCCAACTTAAATCGCATTCAAGAGCAATCTATTTTAGAAATATGTATATTTTCGATTAGTATAGAACTATTTAGTATCGTTTCGATTGTATTATTAAACGAATTATTTCGCTGGATCCATTCATTTGAATTAATGAAATTTGGGAATGTTGTATTGCAAGTAATATGTGCTTATATTGTGTTTGTTGTGTTAGACAAAATAATGAGGCAGCAGAACGTGTTTCATGATAATAGAAAATGGGAATGAAAAGGAGTCATTTGGCTCCTTTTTTGAATCTGTTGTAAAAACAATTGAAAATTACGACATCTGTTATATAATAGTTAAAAATTGTATTTTTAATGAAAAGAGATGATAACATGGCCATATTGTTGGCACTTATCCCAATTATGATGATTTTCATTTGTTTGTTTTTATTTAAACAAACGTCATTACGGTCCTCGTTAATTGCTTACGTTGTGTCTGTTGGAATCGTTTTACTCTCGCCAACGTTTCAACTAGGGATAAGTGAAACTGTGCACGCAACGATTAAAGGTTGGTTAATTTGTTTTATTGTCGGGTACGTGTTGTTTTTCGGTATTTTTTTATTTCACCTCATGAACAAAATGGGATACATCGATCAAGTAGCGCGTTTTTTAGAAGAAGTGACGCACGATCGTTTATTACAAATGCTTCTTATGTGTTTTGGTATTTGTCCACTAATCGAATCAGTAAGTGGATTCGGAATTGGTTTCATGGTTGCAGCACCTATCTTTCTATCATTAGGCTATAAACCGTTTCAAGCTGTACTACTTTCATTTATTGGTTTACTAGCTAGTTCATGGGGCGCAATGGCAACTGGTACGATTATCGGTTCGCAGCTTATAAATATGCCGCTTACAACACTTGGTACAAATACGGCACTACTAAGCATTCCGATGTTTGCTTATTTCGTCATTCTTTCTTTACATGTTGTTGGAGGCTGGCAGGCCGTTATGGAAAAGTGGAAGGAAGGATTCGGTTTCTTTCTATTATTCTCTCTCGGAATCTATCTTTCTAACGCATATGTAAGTGTTGAACTAGCAGGTATATTAAGTTCTATCGTTACAATTACATTTGGCTTTCTTATCATTAAATTAAAAGGAAAAAGTGAGCAAAATGTAATGACAGAACATGCTGCAGCAACGGAAAGAGAAGTATCTATTATAAAAATTATTAGCCCTTATATATTCTTAACTGTTTGTATTTTGCTTTCTCGCCTCGTACCAGCATTACATGATGTATTCAGATCATATGCAGTCCTTGATTTAAAATCATACTCTTACAAATTAGAAATGCTATATTCACCAGGATTTTGGCTCGGTATGACGTGCTTATTTACTATTATCTTCTTCCGCATTCCATATCATATTATTAAACAATCACTCTCGCAAACGATAAAGCAATGGATTCCATTTGCAATTACGACGACAATGTTTATCGCTATTTCAGAACTAATGGGTGCATCTGGTATGCATTCATTGCTTGCAAAAACAGCTGGTGAAACATTTGGAACGTTTTTCGTTTTCGTTGCTCCGTTTATTGGCGCTATTGGTGGCTTTTTAACAGGTAGTAATGCAGGATCAAATGCGATGTTTATAAAACTACAAATGCAAACGGCGCAAAACGTAGCACTCCCGTGGCAATACGTCACAACACTGCAAAACACAGCATCGTCAGTAGCGACAATCGCTTGTCCGTCACGGATTACACTAGGTGCGTATTTATGTAATATCCCGTATCGTGAAAATGAACTATTAAAGAAGACGACGTTAATGATCTTTGGTGCGGTGTTGCTCGTAGTAGTAGAGGTTATTGTTTGGTATATGTTGAGAAATTAAAAATCCTCCTAACATAGGAGGATTTTTTTTATGATTGGATAATGTTTTAAATATGTAAAGCTTCTACTAAATGAATAGGAGATGAAATGTATGCCCCTAAAAAACTACGGTGTATTAAAAGGTACAGTTATACAATCAAAGATTGGAAAAGGGAGAACACCTCATTATCAAGTTCATTTACAAGGCGAAGCAGAAGTAAATTATCGTATTGCAATTAATGTGAAATCGCAAAGTTATCCGTCAGAAGTTTTATATTTTGCGAGCGACAATATTCGGTCAGAGGCGATTCACATTTTACCGACATTACCATTCGGTTTTACAGAAATAAAAAACAATGAACCGAAAGTAGCTTTAGACTACGTAAGAGGTAATGTATTTGAATCGAAACAAATGATTCCTTTACCTGCTGAAAAAGCAGGAGTGGATAATGATTTAAATGAAAAAATAGAACGTTATATAAAACGAGCAATAGAAGAAAAAGCGATTATTTACGCGTTCGGTGAAAGATGGGGACCAGAAGAAAATACACCCGATTCTTACTTCCATTTCGAACCAGGAAACGGTATACACGATATTCATATGAACCAAGGGAATGTAGAGAAATGGAAAGGTGATAATGGTATATGGCAAGACGGAGGTATACTCATTCACTTCGAAAAGGAAGAATCATGGATCGGTATTTTTCTTGCCTTCCAGTCGCAGTCATGGTGTACAGATGAAGAAGGACATGCTCGTGTTCCGGTTGAGCATTGTGATTATAAGCGGAATAATTGAGGAGAAGAGGGCGTTCAAAATGAACGCCCTCTTCTTATTTTATAAAACCCAAAACTAACAAGTGTAGAAATGCAAGAGAACAGCAGAGCCACACTAGAAAACGCAATGAGGTACATATTATACTTCATCACTTTGCCGAGTAGCTGATTACTGTCGTATTGAAATAGTCCTGCGATTATGTTGAATAAAAATAATACGATAAACATGACGATCACACCGTCTATTGATCCTTTAATATCTGGTTTACTTAAAGCGATATGTGCAGAAATACAAATGGCGATAAATAAAAATAACCAAAAGGAAGGGTTCAATACATTACTTATTGTAAATAAGCTTTTCAATAATACAAACGTCGACAAGAGCATGTTTTGAACCATTTCTATATTAATAGAAGTAGAAGCAATTGTTTTTTCGAGAGTTGTATTAAATAAGAAATATGAATTTGGTACGAAATAGCGCATTAAAAGGATTAACGCAGTAATACCAGAAATAATAGGACCGATTCCAATGAAGAAGTTCCCAATTCGTTGATATACACTTTTTTGATTGTATTGATGTTGTACGTAGCCTAAAGCACCTTGACTTGTATCTGTTGGGAAAAACTGCGTTGCTACAATTTTATGACGAAATAGTACACACATAATGGCATGTCCAAGTTCGTGAATTGGAACACCAATCCACGCCGTTAAAAGGAATCCTTTTCTTCCGAAAGCTCTCGACCAATACATGCGTGTGAGAGATTCTAAATAACCTAATAGAAATCCAATTACAATGATAACGCCAATTAAAGAAAATAATTGGATTACGCTTGTAAGGAGTATTTGAAAAATTGAGTTTACCAATTCCATTGTCTTTCATCCAATCTGTTAAAAATGTTATTTGTTCTGTTTCATAATAGCATTATTTTTCAAGATTGCTAGCATATATATTTCCATTTGAAAGAAGGATTTCATAATCTTTTTCTTGTAGTCATGTTTTATGTCCAAAGTCATATATTGAATTTGTAACACCCTATATGGTATATGCTCAAGGAGGGATGAGAGAATGAAATGTCCGGCGTGTCAGACGGAAAATGCAGCAGAGGCAAAGTTTTGCGGGAATTGTGGACATTCGTTGACGGAGGAAGCAGTAGCGAGTGGTGCACAGGAAGAAGGGGAGCAACAAACACGCGTAGCACCAGCAAAGGAAACTCGACCAAATGAAACGGTAGAGCAAGCGAAGCGGTTTGCAAGTGGCTATTTTCAGTTCTTTAAACATGCTTTCAAAGCACCGACAGTGATTATGAAAAGCGGCAAGGTTGAAGTACGAAATGGAATTGTAAGTCTTGTTCTTATTTGTTTTTTAGGGGCATGTATTTTTTATAGAATGATGAGTACTGCAGCAGCTGTTACGAAAACATTTGCACCAGATATACCTACTCCTACATTCTTTTTGGACTCTGTAACGGTCTTTTTATTTTTATTAATTTTAACTTTATTTGTCGGATTTATTATTTTTGTAAGTGGAAAGATGATGAAATCTTCTTTTTCATTTCTTGAAGTATTCGGCGTATGGGGAACGATAGCAACGCCGGCTATCGCTATATTAGTTCTTACATTTCTTTTTAGTTTTCTATTAATCTTTTTCTTACCGATATTACTATCTGTAGCTACAACTTATATAGGGATTAGTATAACTGTTGCTATATTAAAATTAGACAACGGCGGATTAGATCTTGTTTACACACTTATTATCGCAAATGTTTTAATTGGAATCGCAACATTCATTGTACTTTGGTCTTACATTAGCACGATAATTCAAACCTTTACACAGGGATTAACTGGCTTCTAATGAAAAGGTGGTTGAATGGATGAATGTATGTACAAAGTGTGGGACTCATTTTGAAGAAGGTGTGCAATTTTGTCAAAACTGCGGTAAGAAGATGGAAAGTCGTGTAGTAAAGAAGAAAATGAGCAGCGGTACAAAAGTTGGCATTACACTTTTAGTACTACTTTTTATAGCGATTGTCGGTTTGTATGTATATGGATCGTCGTATTATACGCGGGCTGAGCAAGTAGACCGGATGATTACTATTGTACAAGAGCGGGACGGGGAGAAGTTAGCCGAAATCATCACAGCAGATGATCCAGCCATTATTGTCACGGGAGAAAGTTTAATGCCACTATTTTCGTATATAAAAGAAAATCCATCTTACGTGAATGAATTGAAAGAATATTTGAGGCAAGATGAAAAACGAGGGGACGGAACCGAAAGAGCAGATTTTTCGTTAACGAAAGACGGGAAGTATTTCTTTTTATTTGATCGGTATAAATTGAAAGCGAAGACGTATTATACGACTTTACTTTCAAGTGAAAAAGGTACATCTTTAAAAATGAACGGAAAAGAAATTGATAAAACAGATGATAAAAAGTTTGAGAAGCAATATGGACCGTTTCTTCCAGGGACTCAAGTGTTTCAATCAGAATATAAAAATGATTATGTAAAACTATCACGTGAAGAAAAGGTTGTACTTATGAAACAAGGTCAAAATAACGTAACGATAGATTTAACGTTGCAAGGGCAATATATTACTGTCCAAACGAATGCACCTGGTGCAACATTGTATGTGAATCAAAAGCCAGTTACAGCTCTGGCTGGAGAAGAAATTACGTGGGGACCGGTAGCAACTGATGGAAGTACGACGATTTATTTAGAACGAAATGGAGAAAATGGAAGGGAAACGACGAAGGTAGAAACGGTAACGGCACTTCCTTCTTATAATCTTCCATTCCAAAAGAAAAGTACAGAAAAAACAGTTGTTTATAATGTTACTCCACCACCTACGACTCGGTATGTATATAATGGTTTCATCTTCTCTGATAGTGATATTCGGAAACTAACGAGTGCGGACTTAACATATTTATCGAAAGAGCATTTGAAAATTGCTAGAAACGAAATATATGCAAGGCATGGACATATTTTTCAAACGAAAGATATGCAGGCGTATTTTTCAAAACAGTCTTGGTATAGAGAAAATCCGTATTTTACAGGAAAGCTAACAGATATTGAAACTTATAATGTGGAACTGATTAAAGCAAGAGAATAAACATGTGAAAAAGGTACAGTGCATAACTGTACCTTTTCTATGGTTTTTTAGCTGGACCAGGATCCCTTGAGAAAAAGATATGAAAGAGGAATGTGACTTTACTTGCTCCACCTGATGTACTTGCTTGCACATCAGATAATGCACTAGATGTTAACACACCTTCAGAATGAGGCGGTACCACTATTTTGAGAGCATCATCTGAATCTGATGATGCAGTAACTGTTATTGTATCATCAGATAAGTTCAAAATCTTTACAGTACCGATTGGTAAGATGGACTTGCCAGCGTGCGATGCTGAAGCGAAGTGAGAGCCTTTCCAAATCGTTTGTGCGAAAGTCTCATCATTAGATAACCAAGCGCGAGCGCTGTATAATGTTGCATTAATAGAAAATTCTTGATCAAGCGACACGGCGGGTTTCGGTTCTTGCGGTTCCTCTGGAGTTTGAGCGAGAAGGCCGGCACACATACATGTTTCACCTCTACTTTCGATTATTACTGTTATAGCATATTAAATATGTTGTTTATAAGACACGACGGCTACCTAGTAAGGTATAGGTTTGTGCACCAAATTTGAAGATGAAATTCTCTTTCTTTACAATGGAAGTAGGTGTTATTTCTATAAAATATGGAAAACGTAAAGAGTGTGTAAAAAAGAAGGAGTGGTAAAGTGAACTATGTCATTATTGGCGGAGATGCAGCTGGTATGAGTGCAGCGATGCAAATTGTTAGAAACGATGAAAATGCAAATGTTGTAACGTTAGAAAAAGGTGAAATTTATTCGTATGCTCAGTGTGGATTACCGTATGTCATTAGTGGTGCTATCGCTTCAACGGAAAAATTAATCGCGCGTAATGTAAAGACGTTTCGTGATAAATACAGAATTGATGCGAAAGTACGACATGAAGTAACGAAAGTAGATACGGAAAAGAAAATGGTGTACGCAGAGCATACGAAGACGAAAGATATTTTTGAATTTCCGTACGATCGTTTATTAATTGCGACTGGAGTGCATCCTGTTATGCCAGAATGGGAAGGCCGAGATTTGCAAGGTGTTCACCTTTTAAAAACAATTCCGGATGCTGAGCGCATATTAAAAACGTTAGAAACGAATAAAGTTGAAGATGTAACCATTATTGGCGGCGGTGCGATTGGACTGGAGATGGCAGAAACATTCGTCGAACTTGGTAAGAAAGTAAGAATGATTGAGCGAAATGATCATATCGGTACGATTTATGATGCAGATATGGCTGAATATATACATAAAGAAGCAAGTAAGCATAATATTGAAATTTTAACGAATGAAAATGTAAAAGCATTTAAAGGAAATGAAAGAGTGGAACAAATTGAAACGGATAAAGGAACGTATAAGGCAGATCTTGTTTTAGTGTCGGTTGGAGTGAAGCCAAATACTGATTTTCTTGAAGGAACAAATATACGTACAAATCATAAAGGAGCAATTGAAGTAAATGCATATATGCAAACGAATGTGCAGGACGTATATGCAGCTGGTGATTGCGCAACACATTACCACGTTATAAAAGAAATTCATGACCACATCCCGCTTGGAACGACTGCGAATAAACAAGGGCGACTCGCTGGACTGAATATGCTGGATAAGCGAAGAGCCTTTAAAGGTACGTTAGGTACAGGTATTATTAAATTTATGGATTTGACGCTCGCAAGAACAGGCTTAAATGAAAAAGAAGCAAAAGGGTTACATATCCCGTATAAAACAGTCAAAGTAGATTCTACAAATATGGCGGGCTATTATCCAAATGCGAAACCACTTTATTTGAAATTATTATATCGCTCTGACACGAAACAATTATTAGGCGGACAAGTAATTGGAGAAGAAGGTGTAGATAAACGAATTGACGTGATCGCAATGGCACTTTTCAATAAAATGAGTATTCACGAGTTAGAAGATGTCGACTTAAGTTATGCACCACCATATAACAGCGTTTGGGATCCAATTCAGCAAGCGGCAAGGAGAGCAGAATAGCACTTTTTAAGTGCTATTTTTTTTTGCAAAGGTAGGTAAACTTTTTTAGCGAATAATAAAGAGGGAGAAACAGTTACATATAGGGAAGGGGATCATAAAAAATGTTTGTAACACTTCAAATAGTTCAAGAATCAGAAAAAGAAATATTACGTAATTTGTATGCACTATATCTTCATGACCTCTCTACATTCACTCCTAATATAACGATTGGGGAAAATGGATTTTTTGAATACGAAGATTTGCACATGTTTTGGGAAAATGATGGAATCACTCCGTATTTTATAAAAGCTGAAAATAGTATTGTAGGATTTTTATTATTGTTGGAACGCCCCTTTTTGAAGAAGGAAAACGACTTTGGCATAAATGACATTTTCATATTGAATCAGTACAAAGGAAAAGGAATCGGTAAACAAGCTGTTGAGAATGTATTAAAAGAGAAACGAGGACAATATTTCGTTATTGAACTTGTGAAAAATGTACGAGCAGTTTCTTTTTGGAAGAAAGTATATAGGGAGCTAAACATCGAATTTGATGAGAAAAAACAGTTAATCGATGATGAAGAATGTCTCGTTCAAACGTTTAAAATATAATGGAATCGATGCTCCTAGTATATTACTTTGAAATTTAACTTTATTGCGAATATACCGTTCACCCTTGAAAACATAGTACTTATCGCTTATATTTTCATATAGTATTTATTTTTAAATAAAGCAATGAACGAACCAGGGGGCACAGTATGGCAATTAATATGAAAACAATCGAAGAATGGATTGCTGAATCAAACGCAAGACAAGAAGAAGACTTTGGACATGTTGTGGAAGAGATGAAAGAAGTATGCGTCGGACTTGATAATGCGACATTAATTTATACGAAAAACGTATTTTGTTTCGGTAAGAAAGTAGAAGTATTCTTCTTCTTCCAAGACCATGTCGTGATCGGACAAGAAAAAGATGAATATATTGAAATTGAAAAATTAAAGTATGATGCCATTACACATAGCAACTTAAAAACAAATGACAAAAATACAACGTTAGAATTAAAGTTTGCTAACGGACAATCTATCAATTTAGATAGTTTAAATGATAACTACGGTACGAAAAACTGGTTATTTGCGAGACAAATTAAGAGTATTTTTAAGTTAATCTAGTAAAAAAGCAGACCTTTCAAGGTCTGCTTTTTTATTTGTTTCCTATTACACAAAGGCATCCTCTTTCTTCATAACATTTCACACTTTTAAATCCTGTTTTATAAAATAGGTTTATTAATTCTTCAGTCGTTTTACATTTCTCCATATGATATTGAATTTTGAAAGTTTCAGCCACTAATAAAAAGGATCCGTTCGGTTGTAGGACGCGAAATACTTCTTTTATATCTTGTTCCACATCAGGCCAAAAGTAGTGTGTTTGAAAAGCGGTTATGAGATTGAAGAAGTTCGTATGATAGGGAATAGAAGAAACGCTTGCTTGTTGAACAATGACTTTTTTGTTTTGAACATCTTTTATATTCGTCTGTATAGAATTTTTTACAGCTTGATCGGAGTAATCAATCCCGTATATTTTCCCAAACGGATTTCGTTTAGAAAGAGTGTGTATCGTTTTACCGCCGCCACAACCGATATCTAATATGATTGCATCTTTCTTTATATGTACTTTCTGTAATCCCCAATTTGTTAGTCTCGTATGTGCACTGTTCATAATACAAAGCATGGAAGAACCAATTGTTCCGCGAGGATTTTTTGCTTGCTGGATTAATCGTTGTAAAATACTCAAGTTAAACTCTCCTTTTATGTAAGAATATATACTCATTTCGCTTTTTATAAATTGAGTCCTTTAAAAAAAGCACGCCGTATATCGGCGTGCTTCTAATTACGCAAATCCCCTTTTAACCAATTCCGCGCTCGATACGCCCCGACAGGAATTTGAATGAGAGACGTTTCATTTCCCACATCTATCCCGTACAACTGATCACATGAATTTGTATCAAAACTAAGTAAAGGATGCCCGCCCATTCCCATCGCGGTCGCTGCAAAAACGAGTTTATGAACGAGTATACCAGCTTCCATTTGGTGAATACGGTACCCTCTATAGCCTAATGCATTTGTATAGTAATCTTTCTTTCCGACCACATGTAGGCAAAGCGGTACTTGAAAAAGATTTACGTTATCCATCGTCATACTGGATTGAAGGGGATAACGAAGGTCTCCATATCGAAGTGGCTGTATGGAATGATTTTTGCTGCTATAAGAATAAGCGCCGTTTTCTATATCTTTTACGTTATAAAAACATCCATATAAGGAGACGCGCGCATTTTCATTTACATACTGACCATCAAGGTCGTTGTAATAAGGAAAGGCGAGGCTCGCTTCTTGTAGTAAGGTAGCGAGCCCTGCTGCATCCCATTTCGTTAAAGTGAAGTCAGCATCAGGGGAATACCGTTCTTTACAAAGTTGTAAAAAATCATACGATAGCCGTTCTACTTGCGGCAACTGTACAGCGTGCGCATAATGTTGATAGTGCTCTTCATGATGTAGTGTGTGGAAGTGTGCTGTCGATTCGATCATAGAAGCTGCATTTATTTTTGATATCATAGGATGTTTATCTACTTGCTTTGATCGAACGAAATGTTCGTGTGTTAATGGCGGAATTTGCTGTAGTAATTCATGAGAAGTAACCGTGTTATTATGATGATCATCATTGTGAAACCAATCATTTTGCGGTTCTGTACTTAAAGGAACAACAGCATACACGCTTTCTTCGCCTTCTGGCAGTCCGAGTAAATGATTAATTGCACGGTCTAGAAACTGAAAATATACGCCATTTGTGTAACCGAATTGTTTGGCACATTCAAGTAATTGACCGATGAGAACACCACTATCTAGTCCTTGAAGACGATATGAAAAATTATTGTATTTAAAGAAGTTTTTCCAAAACATAGTGGATACGAATGCAGCACCAAAACAAGACTGTATGTTACAACGATAGCCGAGTGCTTCCGAGAGATAAGAATCGAAATTTCCTTCGCGAAGTAAAATAAGTCGGTGGTGCGCAGCGTCGTAATGGTAAATACCATCTGGATAATCGTCAATCTTTAAATATATATACAATTCATTTGGATATAAAGCGCCGCCTGAAGGGATAGCTCTTCGGAATAAAATTTTCTCGCTATTTAGCTGACATAATTGTGTTAAACCAAATGAGGCCCAAAGATAATGACCAATCTCCTTCAAAGTAGGTGTAGTAGAAGAGTTAGGTAAAGATAATGGTATTTCTAAAGGGAGAGGGATGATAGGTGCATTTCGATATAATTTATAAGGAAGCGGTGCATCTTCCCAGTCCACTTCATGATTCGGCATAATTTCATCGATCGAAAAATGAAGATGATGTAAAAAAGTATCCAGCTGCATAGAATCCCCTCCTTTACTATGGAAATGGGTGCGGATGTGGATTTAATTGTTCATTCGTTAAAGGCTCAGCGCTATATCCAAGTGTCATCGGTACGGTATACACTCTATCTAGTCCTGTAACCCGAATGAGATGGTGACCGAACGTCATCGGTAGCATGCCTGGAATAATGACTTTTACACAATGTAATCCGTTTTTTTCTATAAGAGGTACGGTTTGATCTACAACGATTACTTCAAGTCCAGCTTGCTCTAGACGGTTTAAAAGTTGATGAAGATCGGATGTTAAATCTAGATCAACTGATTGTAATGCATTCATTTCTTGGAACGTTTGCACCGGTGCATCGTCACGTAAAAGGAAGTGAAGACGTTCTTCCGCTTCTTTCAATCCGTACAGCATACTATGGTCTTCCATTTTGTTTACGAGATAAGGGTCTTGCAAGCAGTTTTCGTAGTGCTCTCTTTTTTGTTCGAGTTCATCGTCTGCTATTAGTAACATGCCTGCTATTTCATGAATGGCACTCTTTAAAGCGCGGACAGGGTCTAAATGAGAGCCTCCCGCACAAACGACGTTCATTCCATTTTCACGCGTATTTTTCGCGATTACCCATAAGCTTGGGATGCCGTGTTCCATCGTTGCGTTAAAGGCATGCAATTCATAGCCGGTAATCGTGTATAGCCGCTGAATCATTAATTGTAATTCTGTATCATTTGCTGAACTAAGATCAAGGCGGGGGAGAGGTAATTCGGCATACCAAGTGAGCAAAAAGGCGTCACGCTCTACAATTTCTAAAATGCCGTGAAAAATCGCTTCTTCTAAACTACCACCAATAGCACATCCATTTGATGTTTCATATACGTAAGCATCTCGATGACCGAGGCTATAATAAGCGATTGATTCAGGAACTAAAATTGGTTGATTTTGTAGTAAAGAGTAGCCCCATACCCAATTTTGTTCATAGTCAGGATCAAACGGTTTAAACGGGAAACTATTACGATTATAATGTTCATTTGTATGTACACCGAGCGAGAGGGGATTCAGTGCATGATCCTCTAACTCACGAAAACTGCCGTGTACATTTGTCTTTTTTCCTCGAGGTGACATACCACAATATCGTTCTAAACCTTCTAAAATAGCAGTCGCTTCACTCATTGCAAATGAAAGAGTTCGGCCTGCAACACCTTCATTTCCAAACATTAATGGCATGTTTATAATAACGTCAGCAAACGGTAATAAAGAATGCTGCATTTTTCCGTTTAACATACCGACTCGGTAATCTAAATAATCTCTCGCTAAAAATGTGTTTAGTTCATGAATGGAACGACAACGATACGTTGCTTCGCTTGTTTTTAAGCTTGGTTGTAACGAAATTGCTGCTGCATCTGCCGTATCATCAGGCAAATTGCTACATACAGGGCAGAGGGGATCTGCAAGAAAAGAATGACGTGTACATTGCAGTGTTTGTAAGTCTAGTAAAATGAGTTTATTTTCTAAAGAAGAATGGTGCTGAGCTAATAATTTCTCTGTTTCTGCGCAAATAAGATGGCACATTTGTAACATACCATTTTGGGTGGCACGTACATCACGCCTCGTTACGTTATCTTCTTTTACCGCATATTTTCGTTGTAACTCCCACATTTCTTTTTGATCAAAGCCAGCGATAAAGCGTCGTCCATCGGCACAATGGGTACATCCAGCTGCAAGAGGATGAATGTAAGGACCGATAATACCTTCACCAAATGAAGTAAACCCGCGTAACCACGGAATCTGATTGGAACGGAAAATTAGTTCGGCATCATGATGAATGGAAGAAGGAGAGCCATCATGTAATACGAGAGCGAATTGAATATTTTCAGGGAGTTCGTCTGTAAGGCCATGTTGGCGAATGATAGAATATTGTTTGCATAGTTGATCATGTACATAGTTTGCAAGTAGGCCATCTCCTATAAGCAATATATTTTGAGTCATAGACTGTCCTCCTTTGCAATTAATACCCCGTACACACCATCTAAGTTTTCTTTCAAGAATGGTTCAATAGCTAAATCAAACACGAATGGATAAAAATTATGTTCTTCTAAATGTTGCAAGGCAAGCTGTACAGATTGCGTGCTTGGAATTTCTTCTTCCACTTGTATTTCTAACCTAAAAGAATCCGTGTCATATAAAATAATAGAGGATTCCGGCAAGATATTAGCTCTGTATGGAGTCTCTTCATTTTGAATATGAAGAAGGGATAGTTGTAGTGCGTTTCGTAATGCTAACGTGGTATTAATATTAGATGCGCCGTACCATCGATCATTTATACCGACCCAAACGACTGGAAAGCTGAGAATCTCTTCACTTACTGCTATTTTAGGTGTTTCATGAATTGTAGCGAGAGCATCGTAATAAAATCTACAATGTTCATCATGAATTTCGGTTAAGTCGACCGTCGTAATTTCTTCTAGCATATGTGATTGTCGCTCATACAATTTGTTATTTAAATGTTGTTGTAGCGCCCGGTATACACCTTCTGTCATTGTCTCCCCAGCGCCAATACCGATATCGTTATGTTCAGGAATAAGGCGGTGCATAATTTCTGCTATATATGTTTCAATTCCTGCTAAACCAGCTTCTCGGCGCGCTTCATTATGAGTCAAACCACCACAAGTCATAAGAGGCAGGAGGGAAGCAGGACCATCTGATAATGGAGTAGCTACTTGAATATTGCATTGTGATAGCGGTAATTGATATGAATCTTGTTCATCCCATACATGGAATAAACCAGCTTCTTTAGAAGTTAATGAGTCGAAAAAGCGGAATAAATCCGTTGAGGTATGTTGGCTGGACCGATGCTCAAGTTGTTCAGAAAGATTTTCTATCGTATCAATTGTAAAACTTTCATCAGTTGCGAGCGGATGTTTTATAAAAGGATGCCATGCTCCTTCGAGTGTTTCGTAATTTAATAAAAAGAATTGTGGTTCTTTTTCTCGGTAAGAATCATCAGCGACATGCTTAAGTAATTCAAATACGATTATATTTGCTAACATTGCAGATGGAAGTGGTGAAAATGATGCTGATGAATGTTCATTTTGTAAAGTCGTTTCATGTAGCCGGTGCCATGCGGACTCCCAGCATTTTTCATGATTAGCTGTTACGATAGGACCAGCTATACCAAGTGCTGATAAACAGACGGCTGGTATGAAGTTCTTCCCTATCTCTCTACAAATCGTGTGAACAGCTCTTAAACCGTCAATATCTCCATTTTGAGAAACGTACAAAATCCAGTCGAAAGGCTCGAACACTTCATGCAGGGGACGATCAATTGTCGTATCTATTTCTTGAACAAGTACAGTATCATCAACTTCATATGCAAGTTCTACTAGCTCATGAATGCGTTCATAACTCGTTTCCGCATAATCTGTCACAAGGTAATGAAAGGTAGGTAATCCTGATTCTAATAAAGAGGAAACTAAGGAAGTAAGCATATCTCCAGAACCAATTATAAGGACATTTGCCCCGCGGTACGTTTCGAATTTTAGAGCACCTGAATGAGAATCAGCTTCTAAAAATTCAATTTGTGAGGCGTATCTATCAAGTAATGCGCTATTTAATTCATGAGGTGCATCTTGACTTACATCCCGAACGAAACCATTTTCATATAAAATCTCTCCGATTTCCAATACACGATTTTGGTAGGGGAGAGGGAGACCGTCGGTTATTTCTGCTAAAGAGTAATTACCGCTAAACATTGGCATTAATTTTTCAATCCAGTTGTAAATTCCATCACCGTCCATACGAAATGAACTGGCGTTATTTCGAAAATAGACACCCCCGTTTGAATCGGGGAGGAAAAAAGTATCCTTATTTACTTTAAGTTTTGCATCAATTGGAAGGTTATTCATTTTAATCCTCCTTACGTTTTAGGCATACATTATTAGCTTATGTTATGGAATTTGTCCCGTATGAACGCAATAAAAAAAGGCTGTAGAATGATTCATTCTACAGCCTTAAATAGATTATTAATCTATCAACCTTCTAATAATAATGATTTTGGATCTTCAAGCATATCTTTAACAGCAACAAGGAAGCTAACTGCTTCTTTACCATCAACAATACGGTGATCGTAAGATAAAGCGATATACATCATTGGACGGTTTTCCATACGTTCTGCATCAATTGCAACTGGACGTACTTGGATTTTGTGCATTCCTAAAATACCAACTTGTGGGCTGTTTAGAATCGGTGTTGACATTAGAGAACCGAACACACCACCGTTTGTAATTGTGAATGTACCACCTTGTAGTTCTTTTAATGAAAGTTTGTTGTCACGTGCTTTCATACCTAAATTACGAATTTCGCTTTCGATTTCGGCGAAGTTTAATTGGTTAGCATCGCGTACAACTGGTACAACTAATCCATCTGGAGCTGCTACTGCAATACCGATATCATAGAATTTTTTAATGATAAGCTCGTCGCCTTGAATTTCAGCATTTAATAATGGGAATTGTTTTAATGCTGCAACAACTGCTTTTGTGAAGAATGACATGAAGCCAAGACGTACATCATGTTTTTTCTCGAAAGCATCTTTACGCTCTTTACGTAATTCCATGATTGCAGTCATATCAACTTCGTTAAATGTTGTTAACATTGCAGATGTTTGTTGAACTTCTACAAGGCGTTTTGCAATTGTTTGACGGCGGCGGGACATTTTCACGCGCTCAACTGGTTTTTCGAATTCCGTTTTTGCAACTGGAGCAGGAGCTGGACTTTTTGGAGCAGCTGGTGCTTCTTTTGGTGCTGTAGCATGAGCTTGTACATCGTGTGGTCTCACACGTCCAAGTGGATCTGTGCTACGTACGTCGTTTAAGTCAATTCCTAATTCACGAGCCATTTTTCTAGCAGCTGGTGATGCGATAGGACGGTTCGTATTTGGTAAACCTTGTAAAGTTGCAGCTTGCTCAGTAGTTGGAGCCGCAGCTTTCGGTGCTTCAGTTGTTTCTTGTTTTGGTTGCTCAGCCACTGGTGCAGGTGTACTTACTGCAACTGGTGCTCCGTTTGCATCTAAAATTGCGATCGTTGCGCCAACTTCAACTGTATCCCCAGGTTCGCCTAGTAACTTCGATACAATACCTGAATCTTCTGCAATGATTTCTACATTGACTTTATCAGTTTCAAGCTCAACAACGCTGCCACCTTTCTCAACTTTGTCGCCTACGTTGATAAGCCATTGTGAGATAGTTCCTTCAGTAATAGATTCTGCAAGCTCAGGTACTTTAATTTCGATCATTTTAAATGTCCTCCCCTTATTTGCCTAACGGTGTGTTTTTTATTCTTTTGTCTTCGGTAATCTCCATTTGTTAGCCTGCCCCCCGGCAGAGTATCTGTCCGGGGAACAAGCTAGAAACCTTCATTGTTACTTTTAGTTGCTGAAAACTTCAATTTCTTGTTTATCTTGACGGAAGTTATACTTCACATCTAAAGCGTGTGCAACAATTAGTTCTTGCTCAGCTTTGTGAGCGAATGGATCGCCGCCAGATGGGCTAGAGCGATCCGGGCGTCCAATGTAACCTGTTTTCACTTTATCTCCAGCAAGTTCGAACAGAATTGGAGCCATATAATGCCATGCGCCCATATTACGAGGTTCTTCTTGAACCCAAATAATTTCTTCTAAGTTTTTAAAGCGTTTAATAATAGATTGAACTTTCTCAGCAGGGAATGGGTACAGCTGTTCAATACGGACAACATGAACTTCATCTAAGTTGTACTCATGTTTACCAGACTCAATTTCTGCTGCTAAGTCAATCGCCATTTTACCTGTGCTTAAAACAAGACGTTTTACTTTAGTTGGTTTTGTACCAAGGTTTTCTTGCTCTAGAGCAGGCTGGAAACGTCCTTCGCTTAACTGACTAGCAGTTGAAAGCGTAAGTGGGTGACGTAATAAACTCTTCGGCGTCATCAATACTAATGGTCGAACAGCTTCTGTTCCTAAGATAGATGCTTGGCGACGTAAAATATGGAAGTATTGTGCCGCGCTCGTTAAGTTTGCAACTGTCCAGTTATTCTCAGCAGCTAACTGTAAGAAACGCTCTGGACGTGCACTAGAGTGCTCTGGCCCTTGACCTTCATAACCGTGTGGTAATAGAAGAACTAAACCAGATTTTTGACCCCATTTTGCTCTTCCAGCTGAAACATATTGATCAAATAATGCTTGCGCAGTATTTGAGAAGTCACCATATTGCGCTTCCCACATAACAAGAGTTTCTGGAGCGAATACGTTATAACCATACTCGTAACCAACAACAGCAGCTTCTGATAACGGACTGTTATGAACAGAGAAGGATGCATTAATATTTGGTAAGCGATGTAATGGTGAATATGTTTCATTTGTATCAGTATCGTGTAATACGATATGACGGTGCGCGAATGTACCACGTTGTGAATCTTGACCAGTTAAACGAATTGGCGTACCTTCTTGTAAAATAGAAGCGAATGCTAATGACTCAGCAAGTGCCCATTCAATTTTACCGTTCTCTTCAAGAGCATCTTTACGGCGCTCAAGAATTTTCTTCACTTTTGGATATACGTTAAAGCCTTCTGGCCAAGATAGTAGACCTTCATTAATTGCACGAAGTGAGTCAATCTCAACACCAGTATCAATTGGCTGAATGCCTTTTGCAACAACATCTGGCACTTTAACATGAATTGTTGCATCGCTCGTATCAGCTGGTGGTACTTGTGCATAGTCAGATTTTAATTGTTCTTGTATAAACTGAGTAATTGTTTCAACCTCATCTGCATTTAGAACACCAGCAGCTTGTAATTGATCTGCATAAATCGCTCTTACAGTTGGGTGGTTTTTAATCTTTTTGTATACTTGTGGTTGCGTAACTGCTGGATCATCCATTTCGTTATGACCGTAGCGGCGGTAACCAATTAAATCGATTAAGAAGTCTTTTTTGAACAATGTACGATATTGAATCGCAAGGTTAGCAGCAGCAAGACAAGCTTCTGGATCATCAGCGTTCACGTGAACAATCGGAATATCGAAACCTTTTGCAAGGTCACTTGAATATTTCGTAGAACGAGAATCATAGCTATCAGTCGTAAAACCAACTGCATTGTTTGCGATAACATGAATCGTTCCACCCGTTTGGTAAGCATTCAATCTGCTTAAGTTCAACGTTTCAGATACAATACCTTGACCAGGGAATGCAGCATCACCATGAACTAAAATTACGAATGATTTTGAAGTGTCTTGTTCTGGAAGACCAGATTTTTTACGATTCTCTTGAGCCGCACGTGCGAAACCTTCGACAACAGGGTTAACGAACTCAAGGTGACTTGGGTTATTTGCTAATGTAACACGCGTGCTAACTTCTTCGTTACTAACGACTTGTTCTCTACCTAAATGGTATTTTACGTCGCCAGTCCAGCCAGAGTTAGCCACTGCGCCTTCTATTTTTGCATGTTTGAACTCAGCAAACATGTGACTATATGGTTTTTCTAATACGTGTGCAAGTACGCTTAGACGACCGCGGTGAGCCATACCAATCATGACATCTTCTACGCCGCTTTTAGCACCTTCTAGCACAATTTCATCTAGAACAGGTACAAGCATATCAACGCCCTCGATAGAGAAACGCTTTTGCCCAACGAATGTTTTATGCAAGAATTGCTCGAAACCTTCAACAGCTGTTAAACGTTTTAAAAGAGCAGTTCGTTTTTTATTTGATAGTGGTTGACGCAATGAATTTGATTCCACCATTTGATGCAACCACGCGCGTTCTTCACTATCTTGTATATGAGAAAATTCATAAGCTAAAGATTTTGTATAAACGTCTTTTAATCTATGAATTACATCAAGTGCAGTGTGAATACCTTCTGGTGCATCTTGCCATACTGACTTAGCTGGAATCGCTTTCAAGTCAGCATCGCTCAATTCGTTCATTGCTTTCTCAAGAAGAGATTGTCCATTTGCAGCATCTTCCATCGGATTGATGTGAGCCAACGTATGCCCGAAAGAACGAATCTGTTCAACAAGCTGAACGACTTTAAGAATTTTTTCAATGTTCCCTGTGTTTTGAGGAGAAAAATGTGTTGCTGTGTTGTCCCCTGTTACGACATCATCTTGAAACGAAGGAGCTCCAAAAATTTCAAAAAGCTCTTGTAATTCCGGATCAACAGAACCTGCTCCAGTTACGTAAAGATCATACTGCTCAATAACATAACCAAGGTTCGGACCGTGGAACTTGGCCCAAGGGTTTGTCGTTGTATTCTTCCTCGTCATTTGTTTAAACCTCCCAATGCATATAATCCTTTTTCCATACAAAAAGGTGCATTTTGCTCTTTTCAATAATTGATGAACCAATAATCAATGTAAATGTTTTCTTTACTCTTATGTTATTACAATAATTTACATAATACCAAACACTATTACTTATCTGTTTTGTAAAAAAACATTCACAATAACTTATCACCCAAGTTAATCTTTCATGTTATAAAGTAATTTTACAGAAAAATGGTGTGGATATATTTGGTATACCTATACGGATAACTAAAATTGTTGCATGTAAATATAAGTATAATAGTTAGAATGTTTCGATAAAAATGAGTTCGAATTATGTATATTGAAATAATAAGCGCTTTCATTGATATTATACAACAATATAACGGAATATAGTATAAAAAATAAAAAATTATGAATTTATCGTAAACTTTATTTAGATAGTGTTAAATATCGAAAGGAAAGTGAAGGATTTCTACAAAAAAAGTTGCTAAACATAAAAAATGCTTCATAAACAGTTAGTTTCTATAAATATGACGAAAAACACGGTAAAACCAATAACGTATTTCGTGGAATAAAGAGATAAATGAAATATTTTAAAAGGATAAAACAAATAGGGAGATATTAAATTTTAAAAAAAGAGAGGAGGAGATATAGTAACGGTTATTTACAGTGTTCCGCGTTTTATTTCAAAATAGACTTGCTAAAAATGAAAAAGTTTCTTCTATATAAATAGAACGAAAAATGAATAAAACGAATGTAAAGGAAACTTGACGTAAAGCTTGCTTTACACATATACTCGCTATAAGGGAGGAGGGAGAAGTTTCCTTGGAAAATAAAATGGTCGAATACCGAAAAAAATTTGGACTATCTCAAGAAAAATTGGCTGAGAAACTTGGAGTTTCCAGACAAACCATCATTTCAATTGAAAAAGGAAAATATGATCCATCACTTCCGTTAGCATTTGAAATAGCGAAAACATTTCAGACAACGATAGAACATGTATTTATTTATGAAGGAAAAGAAGAGGGGGAATAAAGATGAACTATTCACAAAAGTACTTCGTTATCATGGGAATTATCTTTCTATTTATGAGTGGAACTATGGTATTAGCAGGCATAATGACACATTCCGCACCACCGGCTCCAACTTATACAGTACTTGCGATGATGATAATGTGCTTCTGCTTAAGTTACTTACACCCACAATTTAAAGAAAAAGATGAGCGGATGAAACTTATTCGTTATAAAGGAATGTTCTTCAGCTTTTTTGCATTAACAGCATATTATCTTCTTTTCTCTTTCGGTTTAAATCTACAAGTAATTACACTATCTGCGGTTGAACTATTAAACATATTAATGGCACTTACGATGAGTACAGTTTTTATCTCATTTGTTGTTTTATCGAAAAGATATTAAGATGGAAGAGAGAAAGGAAGATTAACATATGCAAATGATGTATGCTTTTGGCATTGGACTTGTATTATTTTTAGCCGTATTCTTATTTATTCGGAAAGACGTTCAAGGTGGGACGCTAACGAAAAGAGGCTTTTATAAAATGATCGGCTGTTTAGTCGTTATGTTTATAGCGATCATCGTAATGATCGTTTTAATAAATCAGTCACTATAGAATGAACCTTACTTGAGTAAGGTTTTTCTTTTTTGTATAAAATCCGAAAATTCCCACTAAATCCATTTACTACATATAATCGATATTATATAATTTAATAAAATGATAGATAGGGAGCATACTATATGAACAAAAAAACTATCTTCTTTTTATTAACATGTCTACTACTTATAGCTAGTATTACTTATATAATATGTAACAAACGCGAACCAGTGCCACCCATGTTAGTATGGGAGGATCAGGAATACTACGTTACGAATGAACCTGCCGAAGCTGAAAAAATTGGACAAAGGCTCGGAGAAGTAACGAAGAAAATCGAAACAAGTAAAAAACCTACTAAAAACAGTGAATCCAACACATTACAAGAAAAAACAGAAGTATTCACAATGATAGAAGAAGAGGGAGAACCTCACTCACCTTTAATCATAAAGAAGCCTTATAGTGACGAATATAGAGTAGTAAGACCGATGTTACATGTATTATAAAGTGAAAAGGAGACTTATATGCAGACAGTAACTTCATATCCATGGTCGTTAAGAAAAATGTTTGTTTTTTTCCTTTGCTTCATCCTTCCGCCAATCGGTGCAATTTATATTTTGATGAATCGAGAGGCGCTACAAAAGAGAGACTTCATTTTATATGTATTATTTGCTGCTATTAATATATCGCTTTGGTTATCACTTATGATCTTTGATCGGAGTACGTGGATGGTAGCGGGGCATTATATGCTTGGAGCAATTGTTATTGTTTTATCGAATATGAATAATAGATAGGCCAGCAACCTTAAAGTTGCTGGCTTTTATTTTGCTATTTATAATGAAGAAACAAATTTTTAATAGAGAGTAGTGGGCGTTATGAGATGGAAAGAGGGAACGTTTGAAAAAATAGAAGCGAATGACTCATCTGTTGAGCAACTCATACATACATTCAAGGAGCAAAACGTAAATGGCGGAGCGGTTATAAGCTGTTTTAAAGTACATAACGAAAATTTTTTCAAAGAAATACCACATTCGAAAGAGGGAAACGAACACTTCTTTAGAAGAATCTTCAACTCTTTAGATATAATCAAAGACTTAGAGGAATTAAAAATACATACGTCAGAAAAATATAAGTTTCGTTTTAAAGAGCAACTGGCAGTCATGCTTGATGGAAGCATTGCCGCTCAAATTTTGTGGGGCGGGGCATATGAAGGATTTAAGGAACGACCAGTTATCGCAAAGCAATTAGCGGTCAATGTATGTCAATATATGTTTCAAGATCGATACGAAGATATAAAAGTGTTCGAAAGCTACCGCCCTTGGACAGATTGGTTTTACGATGTTGCGTGGGATATTACTTGGATGGTGCTAGATAGTACGGAGCATAAAATGTGGTTAGTTTGTGCTACGGATACGGATTGATAGATGGAAGAAGTTTTATGCGAATGGTCTTTGCTAGTGCCATTCGCGAAGATAAAGATGGCGTCGTAAAAGGGGAATTGGGTTTGGGAACATTTGGCCATGACTTTAAATTAGGAAAAGAAACGGGATTATATGTTGCAATTGGTATATTACTTGTAGTTGCCCTCGTTAGCTACCTTTCTGTGACTGTTGAGGGGGATACTTCTTGGTCCTACCTCCTTAGCGCCACATATTACAGGCATAGGGATGGGTGCACATATCGGATGGTGTCATACTGCCATACAGAGTTACTATACAGACACAAAATCGACCTCCCGAGTTTTATTTTCTCAGTCAATTTTATAAAATTTATTCTCTCAACATGTGCCCTTATAGTTACATCTCCGCTGACTATCCTCGTTAGTTCCTTCTAAAAGTGCTTATTTTGATACTCTGTAGTTAAAACTATTAAGTTCAACTAATTAGTTCTACCTCGGGTAGTTATTTGTTTTAAATGCATTTAAATACTTAAAACCTAGAGAAGGATAATCTCTTAGAGAATAGTTATATAGTCTTTCTCTTGGTTTCACCAAGTAGTAAACCTATATAGGACAACCAATTAATATTCCTCAGTAGTCATTTGTATTTATCTTTTTCACTGAGCTGGGATCTATTAGGGGAACTCTTTTAGAGTTTTGCCTGTGAGATGGACTGATGTAGTTATACGCAGAATACAGATTTTTAAGATTATATAAAATATTCATAGTTGAAAAAAACCTATTGTGGTAAAATATTCTATATAAATATTTAAAAGGGGAATGGCTATGGGGGATATAAAAGTTACTCCTGAACAGTTGCGAAAAGTGGCAGGGACTATTAGATCAACTATCACGAATGCAACTGCAACACAGGAGCGACTAAAACGAGATATTGATATGATTTCTAGTAATTGGTTGGGCTCAACCTATATGAAATTTAATACGGATTTCCGCGATTCATCCTTTAAGATGGCACAATTTATAATCATATTAGAGCCACTTGAGAAGTTTCTACTTGATTCTGCTAATAAATTCGAACAGGTAGATAATATGGATGTTGCTATTGCGATGGCTTCTGGTATTCTTAATAAAAATAATGATAAAGTCGAATATCTTACAGGTAAGGCAGAAGGTGCTGAAGGAGATCGACTTGGAGGGAAATTAGAAGGTACAGTAGTAAATGGTGAGTTTGAATTAAGTAAGGATAGTAAAATAAATACAAAGTTTGGTACTGGTTCTGCAGAGCTAAATATTCCGTATAGTAAAGAAACACTCCGCGAAGATGCTTCTAGTGGTAACTTGATTGGTGGAAAAGTGGAGGCACGCGCTCAAGAAACATCTTATGTAAGAACGGATATTCCTTATATGGAAGATATAACTGTAACTCAAAAAATGCACGATTTTAGTAGTATTGTAGGTTATGATGAGTATACAGCGAAGGTAGGTGCGGAATATAGTTCGCGCAAGTATGAATTGCTTTTAGAGAAAATTGATGTTCCGGATATTATTCCGTATTTCAGTGATCACGATATAACAATCCGCTTAGAATTGGGAGTAGGGACTTATGGGTATAAGCTTCACATGGGTCAAGAGAAAGGTTTTTATGCATCATACGAAGGTTTTGGAGGAGGTTTTTTCTTGAAACCTGAAAAAAAGGAGTAATCACACATGTTTAAACAAGGACGTATTTTGATGTATATTTTTACCGCAGTTTTATTTTTTTCTTCATTCTTTTTTCCGCAGCCAATGGAAAAAAGGTTTTTAACAGCTATTGCAGCATTGATTATTGGTGGAATAGGTATTGGAATTTCCTATCTATTAGAAATTTTGAGTAACAAGTCGAAGAATATATCTAAAAAGAACGGAGAATGACGATGGAGCTTTTCCCGATTGGTTCAGTTGTAAAGCTAAAAGATCTAAACCAACCTGTTATGATTATTGGAAGAATGGTCATTTCAGCAGATAAACGTGATTTTGATTATGTAGGGGTTCTTTATCCGGTTGGTTATTTAGGTGATGAAAAAGTGTTATGCTTTAATCATGATAAGATTGTAGAGGAAATACATAGCGGGTATTTGAATGAGAGTGAATTAGTTTTACGTGAGAGGTTAGTAGAATTGTAAAAAGATTGAAAAATACATATAGATTTAAAAAACACGATAGGGGAAACGAAATGGGAAAGATAATGAGAACCCTTGTAATCATAGGTATACTTATCCCTCCGGTACTACTGTGGAGTGCACCTGATATTCCTCTAAATGATAAACTGCTGTTTACAGGTTTACAACTAACTGTAGGATTCACCACAGTAGTAGTGTTAGAGGTTATATTTAGAAATCGAAAAAAGAAGAGGGCAAAATAGATATAAATTGTATAGAATGGCAGATGAGAATATTGGTGGTTAATCATCTCAATAAAAGAAGCTAACAGAAGCAGGGAGAAATCCTTGCTTTATTTTTTGTATAGAATTGCTAAGTAGAGTATCGTTAAATTAGGATATCCGAAGGGATTACTGTAGGTAAAACTGGGCTATTGCTTATAAGTTTAAACCTGAGGGGGAAATGTACAAACAGGCACACTATAGAGAGGTAACACCTGAGGAAGATATCGAGCAAGTTAAAAATGATGTGTTACACATGTTTAGTAATGTGTTTGATAAATTAGTCTACCTCGAGGGGATTAATGTTACTGAGGTAATTGAGTTGGAGTACCAAGCAGGTAGAGCTGAGGAAGATGCTGAATTGAGGTTCCTCCAGCAAATCACACTGGATGGTTGTGTCTCGTGAGGTAGCAATCCAAAGCTACCTCTTTAGTTTTACCTAGAAAGATAAGGATAGGGTAGATATGCGTATTCGATAGTAGATGTTTATAGTAGAAATAATTTCGTAGAATTGGACTAGGTGATATTATAGAGTTAGCGCGAATGTATAAGTTATAATTACAAGTGCTGTAAGGGTAACCCAGAGGAGAAGAAGTCTTTGGAGTTTTAAGATTATATAAAATATTCATATTTGCAACAATTCTGTTGTGGTAAAATATTCTATATAAATATTTAAAAGGGGAAGGGCCTATGGGTTTAATAAAAATTACTCCAGAACGTTTGGATCAGTCAGCTAAGTTGGTACAAGATGTTAAACAAACTTTAGACAATATGCACAAAGATCTTTATAATCAAACAGAGTACATAGCGTCTCAGTGGACAGGTGCAACCAGTCAGAATTTCTATCAAATGTTTAATGAAGCTAAACCAAAGATTTTTGAAGTTAATAATCTATTGGATAAAATTTCAGAAGAACTCCAACATTCTGCTAAGAAATTCCGTGAAGCAGATCAAATGAATTATATGATTGCGAAGGCGAAGTCCCAAAAAAATGTAGAATATTTAAAAGGTAGTATGGACGCGAATTTTGGTGATGGTAGAGTGTCACTTAAAGGTAGTGGAACTGTGATGAATGCCGAACATGAGTTATTTGATAATGCAAACTTTACCTTTAAAGCATTAAACGGTTCAGCAGAATTCAACATACCATATACGATCGAGGCTGCTAAAGAAGATGTTTTACAACGAAATATTATAGGGGTAAAAATAGAAGGCGCTGTTGCAGAAGAGACTATAGCCTATAAATATAATTCTTCTAAAGGTTTTGGGGAGGAATTAACTCTTACTAGCAAACAAGGAGTAGCTTCTTATGTACAGGGGATTGAGGGATTTTCTTTTAAAAGTGAAAACATGATAGCTTTGCAAGTATACGAAGCGGAAATTACGAAGATTAAGATACCTAATTATATCCCTGTATTAGGTGACTATGATATAGATGTTAAAGGTGAAATCATACTGGGTGGATATGGTTATAAAATCCGTGCAGGTGAAGAATCGGGATTTTCCGCAACAGCACCTAATGGTTATGGTGGAGGATTCTCATTTAAATTTAAGAAGGAAGAGTGAGGATGGGGTTAAAATGCGTAGAGTCACACAAATAGTAATATGTATTGCAGCAGTACTATTAATTACACTAGCTATGATAAATGGAGAAACGTGGAAAGATAAAATTGTTATTTCGCTGGCTGTTCTTATATTTACTGGATTTTCTCTAGTGTGGAACTCATTTGTTATAAATCTTATGGAAAAAGTCAATAAAAAAAGGGGGAATAAATAAATGAAACTTTTACCGATTGGAACAGTAGTTAAGCTAGAAGATATAGAACAATTTGTGATGATTATTGGAAGAATGGTTACTTCAGCGGATAATCGTGAGTTCGATTATATAGGTGTTCCTTACCCAGTTGGCTATTTGGGTGAGGAAAAAGTATTATGTTTTAATCATGATAAAATTGTAGAGGAAATGCATAAAGGGTATATGACTGAGAGTGAATTGGTTCTACGTGAGAAATTAGTAGAATTGTAAAAAGAAACGTAAATCTTAAAGATATGATAGGAGAAACAAAATGGGGAAGATAATGAGAATTATTGTAATTATTGGTATCATTATTCCTCCAGCGTTACTGTGGAGTGCACCTGATATTCCTCTAAATGATAAACTTCTGTTTACAGGTTTACAACTAACTGTAGGATTCATCGCAGTAGTAGTGTTAGAGGTAATATTTAGAAATCGAAAAAAGAAGAGGGCAAAATAGATATAAATTGTATAGAATGGCAGATAAGAATATTGGTGGCTAATCTTCTCAATAAAAGAAATTAACAGAAGCAGGGAGAAATCCTTGCTTTATTTTTGTATAGAATTATTAAGTAGAGTATCGTTAAATTAGGATATCTGAGGGGGATAGGGATCTGAGTTAAATAAACAGTAGTCTTAAGAGTTATCTTACTGATTTCAACGAGTGTAAAAACTATAATTTTAATTACTATACAAACTTAAGTAGCATTTTCTTTTCAGCCCTTTCTTAGTTTTATGAAAACAAAAAAGAGGACTACTTATGGTGTCTGATAGAGATCACCACAAGTTTAGCTTGTGAGAATACTCTATCAAGCCTTGATACTATTAGGTTTTATGACCCCGGAGAGGCTCGAACTCACGACCTCCACCCTGTCAAGGTGGCGCTCTCCCTGCTGAGCTACGGGATCTTCAAAAATGCGTATGTAACAGCATCTTTAATCTGTATGCTAAAGTAATTATATAAAATTAACTGAAATTTTACAATATTTTATATTGAATTTGAAGGGAAAGTAGTTGGAATGGTGCTAGTCGTATATTAAGGAATACATAGGTAGAGAATGTAGTGAAAAGTAATTTCGAATAAAGCGGTTATATTATTTGTTTCGATACCAATCCAAAGGACCCTCGTCACTTAAATCAACAAGAAAAGGGAATAAGAAGTGTAAAGGTAAGCTAATCAGTTCTGGCATAGCGCTCAATGTTTTCTTTGATAGATACTGCCTTCCAAAACAATACGGACAATCTTTTTCAAATGTCACGAGTATCGACCATATATCTTTTACTTTCCATTTCGTTTTACAATACGTACAACGCGCCATAGAGTTCCTCCTCATGTTAAGGTTTCTTCTAGTATATTCCATTCTATTGTACGAAAGTCATTTGTATTTGGTGTGATAAAATGGAAGTTGTTTTGTTTTTATATGGATTTATTTAGTCATTTATGATCAATTACATATCGTTGTCTATTTTTGCAGGATGATAGATTTTTAGTTGCAATATGCAAATTGGCCAATATATCCTTTTTACAATTTACTTAAAATCATGTATAACAGAGATACAAGATTATTTTATAATTATTCAGAAGCAGAGGGAGAATTATTGTAATGGTAAGGAAAACGTTCAAGATGCGTGTATCTAGAAATAGAACGATTTCGATTAATGGCTCGATTCTTGATGTGGATGTTACACATGATGAGTTTTTACAAGAGTTTGTTGAGTGGGTCGATTCTAAAGGCTGGTCGTTTATGGGGATGACAGATGAGATTACACCTGAGGAAGCTAGTCAAAATTTAATAGATTCATTGATTGATGAGAAGGATAAGAAAGAGTAATTCCTTCTTATTTTTTGTTGTATATTTATGTTCTTTATCGTAAAAGTATGATATAGTAAAAAACAGTGAATATTCTTCCAATTTAATACAAATTACATATGAATTGGTAGATTCAGTTTTTTAGCTATGAGAGTATAGTGAAAAGGGAGAGTCATATGGTAAATTTTAAGAAAATTTTGGCTTTTATTACCGTTATTTGTTTATTTTTTTTGACACCTATGACGTTACGTGCTGAGACGAATGTTGGAGTGAATCCAGAGCAAGTGGCACCACCACCTGCGGAAGGACCAAATGTTTTTAGTCAGTTTGCAACTGCGATTGATGCGAAAACAGGAGATGTTTTGTATGACAAAAATGCACATCATCGCGCGTTTCCAGCTAGTATGACGAAGGTGTTAACGGCGATTTTACTTATGGAGCATACGAAGCCAGAGGATCAGTTTACGTTTTCACAATTAGCATTAGATCAAGAGAAGAGTAATTATCAAATTGAGTTTCAACCTGGTGAGACGATTAATAGAAATACTGCGCTTATGATTTTAATGGTGCTGAGTGCAAATGATGTGTCGTATGCGATTGCGGAGCGTATTGGCGGAAGTGTTGAGAATTTCGCTCATATGATGAATGAGAGAGCGAAGCAATTAGGGGCTACAGATAGTCACTTTGTCACACCAAATGGATTGCATGATCCGAATCATTATACAACACCATTTGATATGGCTATGATTACGAGAGGTGTGCAAAAGTATCCTGAAATTTTGCAAGCGATGAATACGAAAAGAACGACAGTTACGACATCTAGACAGACGGTGTCTATTTTTAACAAGTCTACTTATTTTGAAAATCCATATAGCATTGGCGGTAAGACGGGTTTTACAAATGAAGCGCGCAATACGCTCGTTTTATTAAATGAGAAGGATGGAAATCGTATTATAAATGTAGTAATGGCTTCTCAAAGACCTGAAATTTATGAAGATTTGAAGCAGATGGCGGACTATTCTTTCGGTCAATTTGTGAAGCAAACTGTACTAGATAAACATAGTTGGCATCAAAAGGCAACGTATTTAAATAAAGATATTGATAGCGAGCTTGAAAAAAGTGCAGAGCTTATGCTTAAGAAAGATGAAGGGAAGAATGTGAGGACGATTTTCCGTGCGGCCTCATTAGATAAAGATTCTTTATATCATAAAGGAATTCATCGTGGTGAGGTAGTTGGGGCAGTTGATATTACGAAAAATAATCAAACAATTGCGACGGTAAATGTTCTTTCTAAAGAAGATGTTACTTTTGCGATGCCTAAAAAAGATACGGCTGAGCCTGAAGTAAACGAATCAAATGTGAAAATAATAAGTATTGGGATAGGTGCCGTTGTATTATTGGGAGCCATTTTATTTGTAGTGCTACGCCGAAATACAAAAGGAATGAAATCAGAAGAAAAATAAATTACTAGTTAAAAGGCTGTGAAGAGACTTTGTCACAGTCTTTTTTATATGTTTAAAATAACTAATAATTGTAAATTTTCTTATTGCATTTATGTATTGTTCGTTATATTATTTAGTTGTGTTCTTGTTAAAGAACGAGATGTGTATTATATACTTCAAATAATATAAAACAACGGAGAGGGAGAGAAATGATGAAATTCGTTTGGAAGATTATTAGCAACGTTATCTCATTTGTTTTATTTGCAGTAATGGTTTTCTTAGCTTTTGTAGTTATTTCTTCAAAAGCGAGTGGTGGGGATCCAACATTGATGGGATATCAATTTAAGAGCGTTCTTTCAGGATCGATGGAACCAACATTTTTGACAGGGTCAATCATTGCGATAGAGCCAACGAAAGATGGTTCTAAATATAAAAAAGGTGATGTTATTACGTTTAAAGAGAAAGATGACAAAATTGTCACTCACCGTATTATCGGTGTGAAAGATGCAAATGGAAAAGTAATGTATGAAACAAAAGGTGATAATAACAACGGACCAGATTTAGCACCAGTACTTGCAGAGAATGTAATCGGAAAGTATGCAGATATTACAGTTCCATACGTTGGTTATGGACTGAATTATGCGAGTTCAAAAGCGGGAGCAGCGTTACTTCTTATTATTCCAGGAGTCTTTTTACTTGGCTATTCCGCGATTTCTATTTTTGGCGCTATTCGTAGCATCGACGGAGAAAAGAAAGATAAAAAAGTAGAACAATCCGTCTAGTTATCTTAGTTATAAGTTCCTACTAGGAAATTAACAAATATATATTATGGGGGATTTGGACATGACTTTAAAGAAAAAATTAGGGATGGGTATCGCATCAGCAGTACTAGGAGCAGCATTAGTTGGTGGAGGAACATTTGCATTCTTTAGTGATAAAGAAGTGTCAAATAATACATTTGCGGCTGGTACGCTTGATTTATCATTAAATCCATCAACAGTTGTTAATGTATCGAATTTAAAGCCTGGTGATACAGTTGAAAAAGAATTTAAATTAGAAAATAAAGGTACATTAGATATTAAAAAAGTTCTATTAAAAACAGACTATAGTGTAGAAGATATGAAGAAAGATAATAAAGAAGATTTTGGTCAACATATTAAAGTAACATTCTTAAAAAATGTAGATAAGCATGAAACGATTGTGAAAGAAACTACATTAGATAAATTGAAGGGCGATACACTTACAGCAGTAAATAATGATTTAGCTGCTTGGTTCTGGGATGAAAAAGGTATTTCAGCAGGTAAATCTGATAAATTCAAAGTGAAATTTGAATTCGTTGATAATAAAAAAGATCAAAATGAATTCCAAGGCGATAAGTTACAATTGACTTGGACGTTTGATGCACAGCAAGGCGATGGTGAAACGAAATAATAATGACAACAAAAAGAGACTATCAAAAGTGGTAGTCTCTTTTTGTGTTAAAAGAGAAATGTAAAAAGAAACATAATTTTTATATCATTTTTTAATTACCTTTATTATAATAAAGGTATAGTTCTTGATAAAGAACAAGTTGTTCGATAGGAGAGATTAAAATGCTGAAGCCACCTTGGAAATTCAAAAAGATGCTTATCTTGCCATGTTTGTGTTCTATTACTTTTTATTTAGGCTCTCAGATGATGACTTATACAGAAGCAGCTTTCATTCATGAAACGAAAGTAGAGGCTACTATTTCTACAGCAAGTATTTTTCCAAAAACTGTTGATCAATTAATAGAACAAGCTAAGCAACATAAGGAAGTTATTTTGCATGAGTATGAAGGGATGAAATCAAAAGTAACCTTCACCTCCACGCAAGAGTTAGAACAGGCGCTTGTTACGTGGAAGCAAGGGCGTGAGAAAATAGTTGCGGAAAGAGAATTGTTACAAAAATTATATGGCTCAATAGAAACCCCTTATAATCAAGTGCAAGAAGAGTTAAAAAGAAATACAACTGAATCGAATAAGCAAGTATTCTCGTATGTGAATGCTGGATTCCATATAGTAAAAGACAACTGTGAGTATGTTGATAAAGAAGTAAATTTACAGGCGATTGATAAACAAATTCAAGATTTTGAGAAGTTACTAGTAGATGAAACAGCAAAACAAGTGAGTGAGGTTGAGAAGCAAAAGGAATTAGAAGAGAAGAAGAAACAAGAGGAAGCGAAAAAACAAGAAGAAGCGAAAAAACTAGAAGAGAAGAAGAAACAAGAGGAAGCCAAAAAGCTAGAAGAGAGTAAGAAACAAGAATAGCAAGTAAAATACAGCAACATTTAGATTGAATAGAGGTTATAAAGCTGAGTAGGTGAGAGAGTATTGCGACTCACCTATTTGGCGTGTTCTTGTTATTTTAACAGTGCACGTCAAAAAGCAGATATGAGCAAACGAGTTGGCAGCATAATGGTGAAGTATAATAATTAGTATAGATAGGGAAAATTAAGTAATGTTATTCTTTATTTCTCAATATTTTTTAGAAATTTCCAAAAAATATTGAGAAATGAAAATAACTGAAAATATTAATAAAAAATTGTTGTATTTATATAGTATCGTTCGTTATAATGAACTTAAGGTTTTTAAAAGAGAACGAACGTTAGCTAAGCTAATATAGTTTTCTTTATGTCCCTTATTGAAAAATAAGGGGTGAAAATATAAAAAACAGCTAGGGGGAATTGATTGTGAGTCTGAAAAAGAAATTAGGTATGGGAGTTGCATCAGCAGCATTGGGGTTATCTTTAATTGGTGGAGGAACATTTGCATTCTTTAGTGATAAAGAAGTATCAAATAATACATTTGCAGCTGGGACGCTAGATCTTACATTGAACCCTAAAACGCTTGTAGATATTAAAGATTTAAAACCAGGGGATTCTGTTAAGAAAGAGTTCTTATTAAAGAACAGTGGTACTTTAGCAATTAAAGACGTTAAATTAGCGACAAAGTATAGTATTACAGATGCAAAAGGTGATAATGCCGGTGAAGATTTTGGTAAGCATATTAAAGTGAAATTCCTTTGGAACTGGGATAAGCAAAGTGAACCTGTATATGAAACAACTTTAGCGGATTTACAAAATGCTGATCCTGATCTTGTTGCTAAAGATATCTTTGCTCCTGAGTGGGGAGAAAAAGGTGGCTTAGAAGCTGGAACAGAAGACTACCTATGGGTACAATTTGTATTCGAAGATGATGGTAAAGATCAAAATAAATTCCAAGGTGATTCATTGAACTTAGAATGGACATTCAATGCTAACCAAACAGATGGCGAAGAAAAATAATAAATAAAAAAAGCGGGGAATCCCCGCTTTTTTTTATAAAGAAAAAAAGAAGTGCCCGTATTAAGCACTCTTTTATATGTATTATTGTTGATTTTTCTTCCATTGTGTAAATTCAAGAAACTCACGAAATTGTTCTTTGGAGACACCTGAGCTCATCGCATCTTTAACGAGTTGTGTCCATTCGGAGTCTAAATGATTTTCCTTTGTTGTTTCATCATGAAGTAGAGTATCAACTGGAATTTGTAGAACTGCTGCGATTTTTTCAAGAAACTGAATGGAAGGGTTTTTTTGTAAATTTCGTTCTATAGAACTAATGTAAGATTTAGCAACACCAGCTTTTTCGGCAAGTTCAGTTAATGAAATACCTTTTTGTAAGCGAAGGCGTTTTATACGTTCTCCAATCATATTTGCGCACCTTTCTATCAATATGTCGTCGTCTTATGATGTCATTATTATAACATAAACTTCGTTAAAAAGAACAAACCTATTGAGCCTGACTGGATGGCTTCATACGTTGGAAAAAATGTTCGATATCTTGCAGGGCGATACCAGCGTCTAGAGCTTCAAGTATTAAATCAATCCATTCTTGGTCCAGTGCGTCAGTCTTATCTTTGTACAAATGTAATTCCTCCCTAATTATCGGTCATAACTGCTGCTACAGAATATATGATAATGCAATTGCATTTTGTGTTTTATATAGTGAATTATCAAATATTTTGTAGATAAAACAAAGATAAAATCCCCATTAAATTCCCTCTATGGCGATTATAAAGTTTCTGACAAATATTTTCAATATTTTCAGAAAACATTGTTGAATTGTGATATATTCGTATGCTAACTATGGAATTTTTACAAATATATTAAAAACATTACATAATATGACTAAATATTGAAAAAATATTGAATTTTTAATAAAATTCAATTTGTAATACATATTTTTTATTAGGGGAGGAAATAAGGGATGAACAAGAAACCATTCAAAGTTTTGTCATCAATCGCTTTGACAGCTGTATTAGGTCTTTCATTCGGAGCGGGTGGCCAGTCTGCATATGCTGAAACACCTGTGAATAAGACAGCTACGAGCCCAGTTGATGATCATTTAATTCCAGAAGAACGTTTAGCAAATGCGCTAAAAAACCGTGGGGTAATTGATTCGAAAGCTTCAGAGACAGAAACAAAGAAAGCTGTCGAAAAATATGTAGAGAACAAGAAGGGTGAAAATCCTGGGAAAGAAGTATCAAATGGGGACCCACTTACGAAAGAAGCATCTGACTTTTTAAAGAAAGTGAAAGATGCGAAAGCAGATACGAAAGAAAAGTTAGACAAACCAGCAACAGGAACACCTGCAGCGACAGGCCCAGTTAAGGGTGGTCTAAATGGTAAAGTACCAACTTCTCCAGCAAAGGGAAAAGAATATAACGGTGAAGTTCGTAAAGATAAAGTACTCGTTTTACTTGTAGAGTACGCTGACTTTAAACATAACAATATTGATAAAGAACCTGGTTATATGTATACTGACGATTTTAACAAAGAACATTATGAAAAAATGTTATTCGGTAATGAGCCATTCGCATTAGAGGATGGCAGCAAAATCGAAACGTTTAAACAATATTACGAAGAGCAATCTGGCGGTAGTTATACAGTAGACGGAACAGTTACAAAATGGTTAACAGTTCCTGGTAAAGCTGCTGATTACGGTGCAGATGCTGCTACAGGTCATGATAATAAAGGACCAAAAGGACCACGTGATCTAGTAAAAGATGCATTAAAAGCTGCTGTAGATAGCGGTATTGATTTATCAGAGTTTGACCAATTCGACCAATACGATGTAAATGGCGATGGAAATCAAAAACAACCGGACGGTTTAATCGATCACTTAATGATTATTCATGCGGGTGTTGGACAAGAAGCTGGCGGCGGTAAATTAGGTGACGATGCAATTTGGTCACATCGCTGGACAGTTGGACCAAAACCATTCCCAATTGAAGGCACACAAGCGAAAGTTCCATATTGGGGCGGAAAGATTGCAGCATTCGATTACACAATTGAACCAGAAGATGGCGCAGTTGGTGTATTCGCGCATGAATATGGTCATGATTTAGGTCTTCCAGATGAGTATGATACAGACTATACTGGCGACGGTGAACCAATTCAAGCTTGGTCTGTTATGAGTGGCGGAAGCTGGGCTGGTAATATTGCAGGAACGACGCCAACGAGTTTCTCACCACAAAATAAAGAGTTTTTCCAAAAAACAATTGGTGGTAACTGGGCAAATATCGTAGAAGTAGATTACGAGAAATTAAATAAAGGTATCGGTCTAGCAACATATTTAGACCAAAGTGTTACGAAATCTAACCGTCCAGGTATGATTCGTGTTAACTTACCAGATAAAGATATAAAAACAATTGCTCCAGCCTTTGGTAAACAGTATTACTACAGCACAAAAGGTGACAATCTTCATACAAAAATGGAGACGCCACTATTCGATTTGACAAATGCAACGACTGCGAAATTTGATTTCAAGTCATTGTATGAAATTGAAGCAGAGTATGATTTCCTTGAAGTACATGCTGTAACAGAAGATGGCCAAAAAACATTAATTGAAAAACTTGGCGAGAAAGCAAATAGTGGAAATGCACATTCAACAAATGGAAAGTGGATTGACAAATCATACGATTTAAGCCAATTCAAAGGTAAGAAAGTAAAATTAACATTTGAGTACATTACAGATGGTGGTTTAGCATTAAACGGTTTCCTACTTGATAATGCATCACTAAATGTAGACGGTAAAGTAGTATTCTCTGATGATGCAGAAGGTACACCGCAGTTCAAATTAGATGGATTCGCTGTATCTAATGGAACAGAGAAGAAAAAACATAACTATTATGTAGAGTGGAGAAACTATGCTGGTTCAGATAACGCATTGAAATATGCTCGCGGTCCAGAATACAACACAGGTATGGTTGTATGGTATGCAGACTCAGCTTATACAGATAACTGGGTTGGCTTACATCCAGGACATGGTTTCCTTGGCGTAGTTGATTCTCATCCAGAAGCAATTATTGGAACTTTAAATGGTAAACCAACAGTGGCAAGTAGTACACGATTCCAAATTGCTGATGCGGCGTTCTCATTCGATAAAACGCCAGCTTGGGAAGTTGTATCTCCAACACGCGGAACGTATAAGTATAATGGCTTAGCGGGCGTACCAAAGTTTGATGATTCAAAAACGTATATTAATAAACAGATTCCAGATGCAGGACGTATTTTACCGAATCTTGGCCTGAAGTTTGAAGTAGTAGGACAAGCTGATGATAATTCTGCAGGTGCTGTTCGTTTATATCGTTAATACAGTAAAACTACCGAGAGATTTTCTTTCGGTAGTTTTTTTGTGAGCAATGAATTTTATATAAAAGAAGAAATTATATATAATGTAACTTTACGAATAGAAATTTATTATATATGAAGTCTATATAAATAATGAAAGAATTGGATAAAAATAGTGGGAGAAGGTGAATGAATGAGTGTTTCTTCTATTGTAAATAAACAAAAGGCATATTTTTATAATGGCCATACGAGAAGTATAGAAGTGAGAAAGAATAATTTGAAGAAGCTTTATGAAGGCATTCAGCGCTTTGAAGAAGAGATATTTCAGGCATTGAAATTAGATTTAAATAAGTCAGTTCATGAGTCGTTTACAACGGAAGTTGGATATGTATTAAAAGAAATTTCTTTTCAATTGAAGCATATTTCATCGTGGAGTAAACCGAAGCGAGTTCGAACAGCACTCACTCATTTTGGATCAAAGGGGAAAGTCGTGCCTGAACCGTACGGTGTGACACTTATTATTGCACCGTGGAACTATCCGTTTCAATTAGCAATTGCACCTCTTGTAGGAGCGTTGGCGGCTGGAAATACAATTGTTTTAAAGCCGTCAGAGCTAACGCCGAGCGTTTCCAAAGTGCTTACGAGAATGTTAGAGGAATTATTCGAAGAAGAGCTTGTAGCGGTAGTAGAAGGCGGTGTAGAAGAGAGTACGGAATTGTTAAAGGAACCGTTTGATTATATGTTCTTTACAGGTAGTGTCGGTGTTGGAAAAGTTGTGATGGAAGCAGCAGCGAAACGGTTGACACCACTCACGTTAGAACTTGGCGGAAAAAGCCCATGTATTGTACATAAAGATGCAAAAATAGATGTAACAGCAAGAAGAATTGTGTGGGGGAAATTTTTAAATGCAGGGCAGACGTGTGTAGCACCTGATTATATGTATGTGCATGCTTCGGTGAAAGAACAGTTAATCGAGGCATTACGACACGAGATTGCGGAGCAGTATGGAAAAAATCCACTGAACAACGACAAGTATGTACGAATTGTGACTGAACGTCATTTTGAACGTTTATGTACATTTTTGAAAGATGGTAAAACGGTAATCGGCGGGAACTATAAAAAAGAAACTTTACATATAGAACCAACAGTGTTAACGAATGTTACATGGCAAAGTACTGTTATGGAAGATGAAATTTTTGGTCCGATTTTACCAATTATAGAATACGACAACATAGAAGAAGTAATTACCACAATTCAGCAACATCCGAAGCCATTAGCGTTATATGTATTTTCTGAAGATAAAGAAGTACAAAAGAAAGTGACGAGTAATATTTCATATGGCGGAGGCTGTATTAATGATGTTGTCTATCATCTTGCAACGCCATACTTACCTTTTGGTGGTGTTGGAAGTAGTGGATTAGGTAGTTATCATGGGGAAGAAAGTTTTCGGACTTTTTCACATTATAAAAGCATTTTAGCCCAATCTACGGCATTCGATATGAAAATTCGTTACTCTTCTACAAAAAGTGCTTTAAAATTCATACGAAAGTTGTTAAAATGATGATGGTGTTTATCAGTAGGCGTAGCCGTATGATAATAGCCCCTTCGCAATGGAAGGGGTTTTTCTGTTCGACACATGTATCGTGCGAAAATGAATCAAACATACTACATAAAGAGTAGAAGAGAACGCTGCTAAACAATCATTTTTGTTTGGATCGAAACAAAAAATAGTCTATAGAACATAAATATGTATTCATGAATATAAAAATTAAAATTTAAGGTAGATAGGACGGGAAAATGAAAAAGATTATTAAAGTTGAAGCAGTAGAAAAACATTTTGGAAATCAAGTGATTATCCCACCTCTTTCTTTAGACATTAAAGAAGGGGAATTTTTAACGATTTTAGGGCCGAGTGGTTGCGGGAAAACAACGTTACTTCGCATGATCGCAGGTTTTGAAACGCCAACTAAAGGGAATCTTTTATTAGATGATGAAAAGATTAACGATTTGCCACCATATAAGCGTCATATGAACTTAGTGTTCCAACATTATGCGCTATTCCCACATATGAATGTGGAGAAAAATATTTGTTTCGGTATGAAAATGCAGAAAGTACCGGCAGCAGAGCAGAAAGAGCGTGCTGAAGAGGCAATGCGTTTAACGCAGTTACTTGAGTTCCGTAATCGTAAACCTGCAAAGCTTTCTGGTGGACAACAGCAGCGTGTAGCAATTGCGAGAGCGATTGTAAATAATCCACGTGTATTATTACTAGATGAGCCACTTGGGGCGTTAGACTTTAAGTTAAGAAAAGATTTGCAACGTGAATTGAAAAACTTACAACGTAATTTAGGAATTACGTTCATATACGTAACGCACGATCAAGAAGAAGCGATGAGCATGAGTGATCGTATTGTCGTTATGAATAAAGGACATATTGAACAAATTGGAACGCCGAAAGAAATTTACAATAAGCCGAAAACAATGTTCGTTGCGACATTTATCGGTGAAAATAATATTGTGAAAAACGGGGAAGGCTATGTAGCAATTCGCCCTGAAAACGTAAAGGTACGTTCGGTTGAAGAGCCGATTTTAAAAGAATACCATCTTGGACATATTGAAGACGTTGAGTTTGTTGGAAATATGGAAAAGCTGTATGTACGTGACGAAAAAACATCAGAATTACTAATGGCATATCAAACTGCTGAAGAAGCAGCGCAGTGGAGCATTGGAGATAATGTATACGTAGGCTGGGAGCAAGAGGACGAGGTGACCTTAAATTGAAAAAAGGGAAATTACTCGCACTACCTACAGTTGCGTGGCTGTTAATCTTCTTCCTAATTCCCCTTCTGTTTGTATTGGCATTTGCCTTTATGCAACGCGGAGCATACGGAACAGTGGAAATGCAATTTACGTTAGAGAATATAGCTCGTGTGTTTGATCCACTATACATGGGAACGTTATGGGAAACTGTTAAGATTGCAGTTATTACAACAGTAATCTGTTTAGTAATTGGTTATCCATTTGCTTATACAATTACAATTGTTGATCGTAAATACCGTTCCATTCTTTTATTATTGGCAACGATCCCGTTTTGGATTAACTTCCTTGTTCGTTCATACGCATGGATTGTTATTTTACGTTCACAAGGTCTTGTAAACACATTGCTATTGAAACTAGGTATTATTAGTGAACCTTTAAATTTACTATATAATACACCTTCTGTAATACTCGGAATGGTCTATTCTTTATTACCATTTATGATTTTACCGGTGTATGCAGCGATTGAGCAGCTTGATAAGCGTAAGCTAGAAGCAGCTTATGATTTAGGAGCAACACCAGCAAAGGCATTTTGGAATGTAACAGTACCAATGACAATGTCAGGAATTGCTACTGGTTCTATTTTAGTGTTTGTTTCTTCTATCGGAATGTTTGTTGTATCAGACGTTATGGGTGGATCGAAAGTAGCATTAATCGGAAACGTAATTCAAAATCAATTCTTAGGAGCGCGTGACTGGCCGTTTGGATCTGCGTTATCTATGATTGTTGTTCTATTCTCTGTTCTGTTAATTTACTTATATTATCGTGCAACGAAAGTATATAAATATGATGGGAACGGAGGGGAATAAGCAAAGATGAAGAAGTTTTTAGTTTCTTATTCTTGGTTAATTTTATTATTCTTGTATTTTCCAATGATGGTTTTAATGGTATATTCCTTCAATGATTCTCGCATTAATGCGGAATGGGAAGGTTTTACATTCCATTGGTATACAGATTTATTTCAAAAGCAAGATGTTATTGATGCGTTTGTAAATAGTATGACGATTGCGATCGTAACGACGATTGTAACGACAGTTCTTGGTGTGATTTTCGCGATTGCATTACATCGTTATAAATATCGTTATGAAGGGGCTATTAACGGTCTTGTGTATTTACCAATTTTAATTCCAGATATTTTAATGGGATTATCTTTACTTATCTTATTTAGTCAATTAGGTATGGAGCTTGGCAAAACAACAATTATTATTGCGCACATTACATTTAGTATTTCATTTGTTGTCGTTATTTTAGCAGCACGTCTTTCTGGTATGGGACGTGATTTAGAAGAGGCTGCGAATGATTTAGGAGCAACGCCGTGGCAAACGTTTCGTTATGTAACGTTCCCAGCAATTGCGCCAGGAGTTATTTCAGCCGCATTATTAACATTTACATTATCAATTGATGATTTTGTGATTAGTTTCTTCGTATCAGGACCAGGATCAACAACATTGCCATTATACATTTACAGTATGGTTAAGCGCGGAGTATCACCAGAAATTAATGCACTTTCTACAATTTTAATTGTGGCTATCGTAGGATTAATGGTTCTATCTGAAATCTTCCGTAACAAAGGTGCAGATGGTGAAGAAAACTCTGGAGGACACCTTCCTTTATAATACGAACGATATAGAAAGTACGAGGGGGTAATAAATCGATGAAATTAATGAAAAGATTAGCTGGCGCAGCAATTAGCTTTAGCCTTGTTGCTGGTGTACTTGCTGGTTGTGGTGAAAAGAAAGAAGAGTTAAACATTTATAGCTGGGCTGACAATTTTGATGAGCAAGTGCTAAAAGATTTTGAAAAGAAATATAACGTGAAAATTAACTATGATAAGTATGCAAGTAACGAAGAAATGCTTGCGAAATTACAAGCAGGTGGCGCTAAGTATGATTTAATTCAGCCGTCTGATTACATGGTTAAAACAATGGCGAAAATGGATTTATTAGCGCCGTTAGATAAAAAGAATATCCCGAATATCGAAAATATGATTTCTAACTTCAAAACACCGGCGTTTGATCCAGAGAATAAATATTCTTTAGTATATACTTGGGGCGTAACAGGGATTGCATACAATAAAAAGTATGTGAAAGAAGCTCCTACAAGCTGGGCTGACCTATGGAATGAGAAATATAAAGGGCATGTAACTTTATTAAATGATTCTCGTGAAGTATTAGGTATGGGTCTTAAGAAGCATGGTTTCTCAAACAGCACGAAAGACGATGCACAGTTAAAGACAGCAGCAGATGATTTAAAGAAGCTGCTTCCAAACTTATTAGCATTTGATACAGATAATATTAAGCAAAAATTCATTACAGAAGATGCTTGGATCGGAACAGTTTGGTCTGGAGATGCAGCATTTATCGCAAAAGATAATAAAGATGTAGAGTACGTTGTACCAAAAGAAGGCGGCACAATTTGGGCTGATACGTTAGCAATTCCAAAAGGTGCGAAAAACAAAGAGCTTGCAGAGAAGTTTATGAACTACTTATTAGATGAGAAAGTAAGTGTGAAAAACTACGAATCAATTGGATACAGTAATCCAAATGAAAAAGCTCATCCTCTTCATAGTAAAGAATATCGTGAAAACCACATGATCTTCTTAACGAAAGAAGAATTAGATCGTACAGAATGGCTTGTTGATGTAGACGATAAGCTAAAAGACTATGATCGTTACTGGACAGAGTTAAAAACAAAAGGTAAATAAGTAAGGAAATGCGGTTTCTAAAATAGAAATCGCATTTTTTCATAGTAGGAGGAAATCGCTTGAAAAAGAAGTTGCATCAATATGAGGTAGTATGTATCATTTTATTACTTGCTGTATTTGGCATTATTGCTTGGCGCGTACATGCGGGTGGCGTTACAGTGATGGATACATATGTCCGAGCATTAGTAAAAGGATTACAAACAGAAGATTCGCTTACATTTTTCTCACACTATACAAAATTAGGCTCTGCCATTGGGATTGTAACTACGCTCGTTATAAGTTTACTTGTTTTTTGGAGAAAACGTTATTATGCTGCGATGATCGTGTATCCAATGGGGATTTTAATAACACATCTTGTGAATAAAGGGATAAAAGAAATTGTGAAAAGAGATCGTCCGTCGTTAAATGAAGCATTGGATGCACTTGGGTATAGTTTCCCTAGTGGGCATGCAATGTTATCTATTATGACATTCGGATTTCTTGCTTATATCATTGCGGCAAATTTGAAGAGTGTAACTGGGAAATATGTTATCACGATTTTGATGGGAATAGTCATTGTATCGATTGGGTTAAGCAGAGTTATTTTAAATGTACATTATCCAACTGATATTTTAGCTGGTTATTGCGTAGGTGGTATTTTGTTAATGATGGCGATTTACTGCCATCGTTTACTTACCGAGAGATTGGGGCTTAATAAAGAGAGATAAAGTGAAACTTTAATCAGTGGGGGTTTTCTTCATCCCCCACTGATTATTAGCCCTCACCAATCGGACTTTTATGGGCAGTTGATCCCCCACCTAACTTCTTTGCTTTCGCTGCATTTTGAGGTGGGGGTCTTACTGCC
>NZ_JBTGPA010000020.1:0-512 GCF_054326875.1 Bacillus sp. BC08
GCAACGAACTTACAGAAAGAAAATAAAGATGAGTCACGCATTTTCATAACAGGAAATACAGCAATTGACGCACTAAAAACAACTGTAAAAGAAACATATAGTCATCCTGTACTAGAGAAACTTGGAAACGATCGTCTTGTACTTATGACAGCTCACCGCCGTGAAAACTTAGGAGAGCCAATGCGTAATATGTTCCGTGCAATTAAACGTCTTGTTGATAAGCATGAAGACGTACAAGTTGTGTATCCGGTTCATATGAACCCAGTTGTTCGTGAAACAGCGAATGACATTCTAGGCGATCATGGTCGTATTCATTTAATTGAGCCGCTAGATGTAATTGATTTCCACAATGTTGCAGCTCGTTCATACTTAATGTTAACTGATTCTGGTGGTGTACAAGAGGAAGCGCCGTCATTAGGTGTACCGGTTCTTGTTCTTCGTGATACAACGGAGCGCCCAGAAGGTATTGAAGCAGGTACATTGAAATTAGCAGGAACAGACGAAGAGACAAT
>NZ_JBTGPA010000021.1:0-58426 GCF_054326875.1 Bacillus sp. BC08
ATATGCCTTCATAGTTTGGTGATGATGGCAGAGAGGTCACACCCGTTCCCATACCGAACACGGAAGTTAAGCTCTCTAGCGCCGATGGTAGTTGGGACCTTGTCCCTGTGAGAGTAGGACGTCGCCAAGCAATTAAAAACACGAGTCATTTGACTCGTGTTTTTTCGTGTTTTCTTTTATAATCCATAGTAATTAAAAAATGTGTTTAAATAATTATTATTTTGATTAAATACAGGGGAATGTGGCTAGGATAGTGAATAAGCAAAAGAGTTGCAAATTTTATTAATACGTATATAATTAAAGTCAAAGATAGTCAAAGTCAATAAAGGTGGCGGATAAATGAGAAATATATCTGATATCATTGAGCAATATCTAAAGCAAGTTATTGACTTAAGTAATAATAATGTGATTGAAATCAAAAGAAATGAGATTGCGGATCGATTCGAGTGCGTACCATCTCAAATCAATTATGTAATCAATACCCGTTTTACGATAGAAAGAGGATTTGTAGTAGAAAGTAAACGTGGTGGAGGAGGTTACATTCGCATTATAAAAGTCAAACTGCATGACGATATAGACATTATCGATCAAATGCTTCATATGATTGATCATAGCGTTGCGCAAGGGAATGCAGAGAGTATGATTATACGTTTAATAGAAGAGGGAATCATAACAAATCGTGAAGCTAAACTTATGTTAAGTGTACTAGATCGGTCTGTATTATCAATGGATGTTCCTTCTCGAGATGAACTTAGGGCTCGAATATTATGCGCAATGTTAAGAACACTGAAATATAAATAAATATAGCTTTTGTAAAAGAGTAATAACTAAGGTATAAGGCAGTTAAATATTGTAGAGGTTTTGAAAAAAGAACACGCACTTTTATTTAAACGAATAAGGGAAAGTGAACAATCTAGTAATGTATGAAAAGTACTATGAGATAGATCGTTCCTGTTGTAAAGGTGGGGATAGTGATGACTTGTCAAAACTGTAATATAAGACCAGCAACTTTACATTATACAAAAGTAATCAACGAACAGAAGACGGAAGTTCATCTTTGTGAGCAATGTGCAGAACAAAGTGGCTATACGTCTTTCTTTCAATCGCCGCAGTCTAACTTTTCATTCCATGATTTATTTGCGGGGTTATTACATGGTGAATCGACAATGTTTGAAGAAGGACAAAACGGGCTTTCGAATACAAATATATTAAGGTGTCCAGATTGTAAGATGACATATGAGCAATTTACAAAGGTGGGACGTTTTGGATGTGCTTCTTGTTACGATACATTTAAGGAACATTTAAAGCCATTATTAAAACGTCTTCACGGCGGACATACAGAACATTGTGGAAAAATTCCGGAACGTATAGAAGGAAATATTCACTTAAAGAAAGAATTAGATGAACTAAAACTCATTCTGAAACAATACGTACAGAAAGAGGAGTTTGAGAAAGCTGCTGAAATAAGGGATAAAATTCGAGGTCTTGAAAATCAGCTTAGTGAGCATAGAGAGGGGGAATAGTTCTATGTCACTGGACAAAATTATGAATGAAGCGATTAGTCCATGGATGAAGGGGGATGGCCCTGATTCTGATATTGTTTTAAGTAGTCGAATACGTTTGGCTCGTAATTTTAAAAAATATCAATTCTCTACTATGCAAAACGAAGAAGAAGCTAAACAGATTCATGAATTATTTAAAAAGGAATTTATAAATAAAACGGTAGAACCTTTTGGAGAGTTTGAACTATTAAAAATGAATAAATTAACGCCTCTTCAAAGGAGAGTATTAGTTGAAAAGCATTTAATTAGTCCTAACCTTGCCGGAACAGAATATGGAGCATGTCTATTGTCAGGAAGCGAACATATTAGTGTTATGCTGAATGAAGAAGACCACATTAGGATTCAGTGCTTATTTTCAGGATTGCAGTTATCAGAGGCCCTTCAAAGTGCCAATCAAATAGATAATTGGATAGAGGAAGAGGTTGAATATGCTTTTGATGAATCACTTGGATATATAACGAGTTGCCCTACTAACGTTGGTACAGGACTGAGGGCTTCCGTAATGATTCACTTACCGGGACTCGTTTTAACGAAAAGAATTAGCCGTATTATACAAGTAATTCAAAAATTAGGGTTAGTAGTAAGAGGAATATACGGTGAAGGTAGCGAAGCGTTAGGTAATATATTTCAAGTGTCAAATCAAATGACGCTAGGAAAATCTGAAGAAGATATTATTGCAGATTTAAAGAGTGTCATTCAACAAATCATACAGCAAGAAAAGATGGCTAGAGAATTAATTGTACAAAATTCAAGTATTGAGCTTGAAGATAAAGTTTATCGCTCTTATGGCATACTAGCAAACAGTCGGTTAATTCAATCTGCGGAAGCGGCCACTTGCTTATCAGATGTACGACTTGGTATTGATTTAGGATATATAAAAGGTGTATCGAGAAATATTTTGACTGAGCTAATGGTTCTTACACAACCAGGTATTTTACAACAATATGCAGGTGGACCTTTAGGACCAGAAGAAAGAGATTATCGAAGAGCAACCTTAATCCGGGAGCGATTACGTATTGAAAAAAACTAAGCGCAAGTAGGAGGCGATTTCTATGATGTTTGGAAGATTTACAGAAAGAGCACAGAAAGTATTAGCTTTATCTCAAGAGGAAGCAATTCGTATTGGGCATAATAATATTGGAACAGAACATATTTTACTTGGGCTTGTACGTGAAGGTGAAGGAATTGCAGCAAAAGCGTTAATTGCCCTTGGATTAAGTCCAGAGAAAGTTCAAAAAGAGGTAGAAGCATTAATTGGACGCGGAACAGAAGCTTCTCAAACTGTACATTATACACCGCGTGCTAAAAAGGTTATTGAGTTGTCAATGGATGAAGCTCGTAAATTAGGTCATTCTTACGTCGGAACAGAACATATCTTACTTGGTTTAATCCGTGAAGGTGAAGGTGTAGCAGCACGTGTTTTAAATAACTTAGGTGTTAGCCTAAATAAGGCAAGACAACAAGTGTTGCAACTTCTTGGAAGTAATGAAGCAAGTTCAGGTCACCAAGGTGGTTCTTCAACAAATGCAAATACACCAACACTGGATAGCTTAGCGCGTGATTTAACAGTTGTTGCACGTGAAAATCGTCTAGATCCTGTTATCGGGCGTGGTAAAGAAATTCAACGTGTAATTGAAGTTTTAAGCCGTAGAACAAAAAACAATCCTGTATTAATTGGAGAGCCTGGTGTGGGTAAAACGGCAATTGCAGAAGGATTAGCACAACAAATTGTAAATAATGAAGTTCCTGAAACATTAAGAGATAAGCGTGTTATGACACTAGATATGGGTACAGTTGTAGCTGGAACGAAATATCGTGGTGAATTTGAAGATCGTTTAAAGAAAGTTATGGATGAAATCCGTCAAGCTGGCAACATTATTCTATTTATTGATGAACTTCATACATTAATTGGTGCAGGTGGAGCAGAAGGTGCTATTGATGCATCGAACATCTTAAAACCATCTTTAGCACGTGGAGAGTTACAATGTATTGGGGCGACAACTTTAGATGAATATCGTAAATATATTGAAAAAGACGCGGCTTTAGAGAGACGATTCCAACCAATTCACGTTGATGAGCCAAGTTTAGACGAATCAACTCAAATCTTGAAAGGTTTACGTGATCGTTACGAGGCACATCACCGTGTATCTATTACAGATGATGCAATTGATGCAGCTGTAAAGCTTTCAGACCGTTATATTACAGATCGTTTCTTACCAGATAAGGCAATTGACTTAATTGATGAAGCTGCTTCCAAGGTTCGCTTACGTTCTTATACAACACCACCAAATCTAAAAGAGCTTGAAGTGAAGCTTGAGGAAATTAGAAAAGAAAAAGATGCAGCTGTGCAAAGTCAAGAATTTGAAAAAGCTGCTTCCTTACGTGATATGGAACAACGCTTACGTGAGAAGTTAGAAGATACGAAGCGTCAATGGAAAGAACAACAAGGAAAAGAAAACTCAGAAGTGACAGTAGAAGATATTGCCAATGTCGTTTCTACGTGGACTCGTATACCGGTTTCTAAACTTGCACAAACAGAGACTGATAAATTATTAAACTTAGAATCCATCCTTCACGATCGTGTTATTGGTCAAGATGAAGCGGTAGTAGCTGTAGCGAAAGCTGTTCGTCGTGCTAGAGCGGGATTGAAAGATCCAAAACGTCCGATTGGTTCATTTATTTTCTTAGGACCAACAGGTGTAGGTAAAACAGAGCTAGCAAGAGCGTTAGCAGAATCTATGTTCGGTGATGAGGATGCAATGATTCGCATCGATATGTCTGAGTACATGGAGAAGCATTCTACTTCTCGTTTAGTTGGATCTCCTCCAGGATATGTTGGATATGAAGAAGGTGGACAATTAACAGAAAAGGTTCGCCGTAAGCCATATTCAGTTGTCCTATTAGATGAAGTAGAGAAAGCTCATCCTGATGTGTTTAACATTTTATTACAAGTATTAGAAGATGGTCGCTTAACGGATTCTAAAGGGCGTACAGTTGATTTCCGTAATACAATTGTTATTATGACATCTAACGTTGGTGCAGACGCGTTAAAACGTAATAAACATCTTGGATTTAACGTACAAGATGAGAGCCGCGATTATTCAGATATGAAAGGTAAAGTAATGGATGAACTGAAAAAGGCATTTCGTCCAGAATTCTTAAACCGTATTGATGAAATTATCGTGTTCCATATGCTTGAGAAAAAACATATTCAAGAGATTGTAACACTTATGGTAAATCAGTTAGTGAATCGCTTAAAAGAGCAAGAAATTGAATTGCATTTAACAGAAGGAGCAATTTCAGCCATTGCTGATAAAGGATTTGACCGAGAATACGGTGCTCGTCCGCTTCGTAGAGCAATTCAGAAACATGTAGAAGATAGACTATCAGAAGAACTTTTAAAAGGTGCTATTGAGAAAGGACAAAAAGTTATCTTTGATGTTGAAGGGGAAACATTTGTCATTCATAGTGCCGAAAAGGTAAAATAAGTATAGACAAACTAAGAGGGCTACGAGATAGCCCTCTTTCTTGTACGAGAAGGATAAACTGTTTATAGATGAAAGTGAAGTGAAATATAAAACGATATGGCTAAAAAGAAAACAAAATTCACATGTCAAGAGTGTGGTTATCAGTCACCAAAATATATGGGGAAATGCCCTGGTTGTGGTCAATGGAATACACTTGTTGAAGAGATGGAACCGGTTGTATCATCAAGACGCCTTAATTATGCCAATGCAATTCAATCGGAAGTAACAAAACCAAGACGCCTAACAGAAGTAGAAACAAAATCTGAGGCACGTATTGAAACGAAATTCCAAGAGTTTAACCGTGTACTTGGTGGTGGGATTGTAGATGGATCCTTAGTACTTATTGGTGGAGACCCTGGGATTGGAAAATCAACATTGCTATTACAGATTTCATCGCAATTAGCAGATTCTTCATATGATGTACTATATATATCCGGTGAAGAATCGGCAAAACAGATTAAACTTCGTGCAGATCGTTTGCATGTAAATGGTAGTAATCTATTTGTTGTATCAGAGACGGACTTGCAGCGAATTGCAGCACATATTGAAGAGATGAATCCAGCTTTTGTTGTTATTGATTCCATTCAAACGATACATTTACCTGAGGTAACGTCAGCGCCGGGAAGTGTGGCACAAGTACGTGAATGTACAGCAGAATTAATGAAACTTGCAAAAACAAAAGGAATCCCTATTTTTATCGTTGGACATGTAACAAAAGAGGGGGCAATTGCAGGTCCTCGTATGTTAGAACATATGGTCGATGCAGTTCTCTACTTTGAAGGAGATCGTCATCATACATATCGTATTTTGCGAGCTGTGAAGAATCGTTTTGGTTCCACGAATGAAATGGGTATTTTTGAAATGAAAGAGCTTGGTCTCGCGGAAGTCTTAAACCCTTCTGAAATTTTTCTTGAGGAAAGACCCGTTGGAGTCGCAGGATCAACAGTAGTTGCCTCGATGGAAGGAACAAGACCGGTTTTAGTAGAAATACAAGCATTAATCTCCCCTACTAGTTTTGGAAACCCTCGAAGAATGGCGACGGGAATTGATCATAATCGTGTATCGCTTATTATGGCAGTGTTAGAAAAAAGAACAGGTTTATTATTGCAAAACCAAGACGCATATTTAAAAGTAGCAGGTGGTTTGAAATTAGATGAACCAGCAATTGATTTAGCTGTGGCTTTAAGTATCGCTTCAAGTTTTAGAGATAAATCTACGGCACCAACTGATGCAGTAATAGGAGAAGTAGGATTAACTGGAGAAATAAGAAGAGTATCAAGAATTGAACAACGTGTACAAGAAGCAGCTAAATTAGGATTTCAACGTGCTATTATTCCTAGAAAAAATTTGGGAGGATGGACAATTCCAGATGGGATTGAGGTAGTAGGTGTATCTAATTTAGGGGAAGCGCTTCGTTTGACATTAGGAGGCTAGGCTATGGAAGAAAACAAGCAACGTGTCAAAAGTATGATTAATATTTTACAACTCGTGGCCCCAGGAACACCACTGCGCGAAGGCATAGATAATGTGCTTCGCGCACAAACAGGGGGACTAATTGTTCTTGGGTATAACGAACAAATTAAAAGTATTGTAGATGGAGGCTTTCATATTAATTGCGCATTCTCTCCTGCTAGTTTATACGAATTAGCAAAAATGGATGGGGCACTTATTTTAAATGAAACTGGAAGTAAAATTTTAATTGCAAATGCACAGTTAGTTCCAGAGGCGTCTATTGATTCTATTGAAACAGGTATGCGCCACCGGACAGCAGAGCGTGTAGCAAAGCAGACAGGTAGTCTTGTTGTGGCTATTTCACAAAGACGTAACGTAATTACACTATATCAAGGGAATTTACGTTATACACTAAAGGATATAGGTGTTATTTTAACAAAGGCAAACCAAGCTATTCAAACGTTAGAAAAATATAAGGCTGTATGGAATGACGGTATTACGAATTTGGGCATTCTAGAATTTGAAGAAGTCGTTACAATGTCCGAGGTAGTTCATGTATTACATAGTGTTGAAATGGTACTGCGTATTAAAAATGAAATATTGAGCTATATTCATGAGCTAGGAACAGAAGGAAGGTTAATTCGTTTACAACTTACAGAACTACTAGCTGATTTAGAGGCAGAGGCAGCATTATTAATTAAAGATTATTACCAAGAAAAAACACAAGACCATCATCAAATTTTGAAAAAGTTACAAGATCTTGCGAACACACAACTTCTAGAGGATAGCGATTTAGTTAAACTGCTTGGCTACCCAGGACAAACGAGTTTAGAAGAAAGTGTGACGCCGAGAGGATACCGAATCACAAGCAAAATTTCGCGCGTTCCGCCACTTATCATTGAAAATTTAATTAATCGGTTTAAGACTTTGCAAGGTGTTTGTCGAGCAACTATTAATGAATTAGATGATGTGGAAGGAATTGGAGAAGTCAGGGCGAAGAAAATACGAGAAGGCCTAAAAAGAATCCAAGAGCATCTCTATATGAGTAGACACAATTAAGAATATTACATTGATTCCATAATATAACGACACTAGAACACTTTTGGTATATGATATGATATATTGGTAAATAAAACTATTTATAAAAAAACACGTCCGCTTTTGCATTCGGCGTTTTGATTAGCGAAACAATGGTTAATAATGAGTAGGAGGTGGTTGGATGTTAAAACGGATTGTACAGCTCTTCTTTCTAGTAATTGGGGGAGCGTTAGGGATTTACTTAATCCCAAAAGTTATTAATGTATTAGACATCGGTGCCGTTCCTTTATTGGAAGGATCGTATGCTCGTGCAATTATTGGTGCAATTATTTTATTTTTAACAACATTTTGGCTTGTAGATTATATTGTTCAACTTATTAAGCATATTGAAGAGGCTCTTGTAAAGGCGCCTGTAGCGGATGTTTTATTTGGTACATTAGGTTTAATCTCTGGGCTTATTGTTGCGTATTTAATTTTAATACCAATTCGTGAATTTACAATTCCAGTTATTAGTACAGTTTTGCAAGTGTTCTTTACTCTTTTACTTGGATACTTAGGATTCCAAGTAGGGTTTAAAAAGAGGAATGAATTGCTAGGATTATTTACACTACCACAACGTGGGAAGAAGAAAAATAATAATAGTGATAATGAAGAAACTGAAACAGAGGTAGAAGAATCTACAACTCATTGGAAAATTCTCGATACGAGTGTAATTATCGACGGACGTATTGCTGATATTTGCCAAACAAAGTTTTTAGAAGGAACAATTGTGATTCCGCAATTCGTGTTAGAAGAACTTCAGCATATTGCCGATTCTTCTGATGCTTTAAAGCGTAATCGTGGTCGCAGAGGATTAGATATTTTAAATCGTATTCAAAAAGAGATGCCGATTCCGGTAGAAATTTATGAAGGCGATTTCGATGATATTCAAGAAGTGGATAGCAAGCTTGTAAAGTTGGCGAAAATCACTGGTGGAACGGTAGTAACGAATGATTTCAACTTAAATAAAGTTTCTGAACTACAAGGGGTAACAGTGTTAAACATTAACGATTTAGCTAATGCGATTAAACCTGTTGTACTCCCAGGGGAAGAACTAAGTGTTTATGTTGTAAAAGATGGAAAAGAACAAAATCAAGGTGTTGCATATTTAGATGACGGCACGATGATTGTAGTAGAAGATGGTAGAGAATATGTAGGTTCACAACTCGATGTGCTTGTTACGAGTGTGTTGCAAACATCGGCTGGTCGTATGATTTTCGCCAAACGTAAATTATTAGAAAAAGCATTATAAGTAGAGGATTATTAATATGTATACATTAATTATTCCAGCAGCTGGTCAAGGGAAGCGGATGGGTGCCGGTAAAAATAAGTTGTTCTTACTTATTAATGAAGTACCGATTATTGTGCATACGTTACGTGCTTTTGAAAAGGATAAAGCGTGCAAAAGTATTATTATGGCAATTAACGAAGAAGAACGTCCGTATTTTGAAGAGCTAATGCAGAAGTATCCGATTGAAAAGCCAGTACAATTTATTCAGGGTGGAGCCGAAAGACAAGATAGTGTGTATAATGCGATTCAGCATACTAGTGATGTTGAGTATGTTCTTGTACATGACGGTGCGCGTCCGTTCGTAACGAATAAAGTGATTCAAGATGTATTAACTGCAGCAGAAAAATATGGGGCGTCCATTTGTGCGGTGCCAGTGAAAGATACCGTTAAGAAGGTAGAGCAGGGTGTTGTTGTCGAAACGGTAGAAAGATCTCAGCTTAAAGCTGTACAAACACCACAAGGATTCGCTGTTTCTCTTTTGTTAGAAGCTCATAGAAGTGCAAAACAGGGGTGTTTCCTTGGTACAGATGATGCAAGTCTCGTAGAACGTATCGGAAAGCAAGTAGGTGTAGTAGAGGGGAGTTACTATAATATTAAAGTGACGACTCCAGAGGATTTATTAATTGCTGAAAGTTTCCTTCACGTTCAAAAGAAATGACAGTGATGATTATAGCGAAGAAAAGCTCGGCAACAGCCGAGCTTTTCTTTATAAGGATAGCGATATAATATAGAATCATAAAGCTCTGTAGTTTAGCTTGAGGAGGATGTAAAAAATGTTTCGAATTGGACAAGGTTTTGATGTACATGAATTTGCGGAAGGTAGACCGTTAATTATTGGTGGAATTACAATTCCTCATGAGAAAGGATTAATTGGTCACTCTGATGCAGACGTATTGTTACATACGATCGCAGACGCATGTTTAGGCGCAATTGCAGCAGGAGATATTGGAAAGCATTTCCCTGATACAGATCCTGCCTTTAAAGATGCTGATTCAGCTGTATTGCTGCAAAAGGTTTGGGAATTTGTACGTGAACAAGGTTATGAGTTAGGGAATTTAGACTGTACAATTATTGCTCAAAAACCAAAGATGGCACCACATATTGAAAGTATGCGTAAACGCATTAGTGAGCTATTAGAAACGTCTATTGATAATATCAATGTAAAGGCAACAACAACAGAAAAATTAGGATTTACAGGTAGAGAAGAAGGAATTGCTTCTCAAGCAGTTGTTTTATTACAGAAAAAATAAGGGTTTTTAATTCGTAAGATGGATAATCACATTTGTTTGGTGTACAATTATAGAATGTGTTGACATTAAGAATGGAAGGTGTACCAATTATGGAAAAGCAAGTGAGAGTGCGCTATGCGCCAAGTCCAACAGGACACTTACATATCGGAAATGCGCGTACGGCATTATTTAATTATTTATTTGCTCGTCATCAAGATGGTAAGTTTATTATTCGTATTGAAGATACTGATGTAAAACGTAATGTTGCTGGTGGAGAAGAAAGCCAATTAAAATACTTGAAATGGCTCGGTATGGACTGGGATGAAGGTGTTGATGTTGGTGGTGAATTTGGACCATATCGTCAAACAGAGCGTTTAGATATTTATAAAAAATTATATGAAGATTTACTAGAGCGTGGTTTAGCTTACAAATGTTATATGACAGAAGAAGAGCTAGAAGCAGAACGTGAAGGACAGATCTCTCGTGGTGAAACACCTCGTTACGCAGGTAACCACCGTGATTTAACTGAAGCACAAGAGAAAGAATTTGAAGCTGAGGGACGTATTCCAAGTATCCGTTTCCGTGTACCAGCTGACCGTGATTACACATTTAAAGATATCGTAAAAGATGAAGTTGCATTCCATTCAAATGATTTCGGTGATTTCGTTATCGTGAAAAAAGATGGAATTCCAACTTATAACTTTGCGGTAGCAGTAGATGATCACTTAATGGAAATTACACACGTACTTCGTGGTGATGATCATATTTCAAATACGCCAAAACAAATGATGATTTATGAAGCTTTCGGTTGGGATATCCCGCAATTTGGTCATATGACTTTAATTGTAAATGAAAGCCGTAAAAAATTAAGTAAGCGTGATGAATCTATTATTCAATTTATTGAGCAATATAAAGAGCTTGGATATCTTCCAGAAGCAATCTTTAACTTTATTGCACTACTAGGCTGGTCGCCAGTAGGAGAAGAAGAAATCTTCTCTCAAGAAGAGTTTATCAAAATGTTCGATGCAGCTCGTTTATCAAAATCACCTGCATTGTTTGATTCTCAAAAATTAAAATGGATGAACAACCAATATATGAAAAAGCAAGATTTAGATACGGTGGTAGAATTAAGCTTACCGCATTTAGTGAAAGCTGGACGTATAGGTGAGACTTTAAGTGAACAAGAACAAGCTTGGATTCGTGATGTAATTGCGTTATATCATGAACAAATGAGCTTTGGAGCTGAAATTGTAGAGCTTTCTGAAATGTTCTTCAAAGATCATGTTGATCATGAAGAAGAAGGACAAGAAGTATTAAAAGGTGAACAAGTACCAGAAGTACTTCGTGCATTTGCTGGTCAAGTAGAAGCACTAGAAGCGATGGAACCAGCAGCAATTAAGGCGGCTATTAAAGCAGTTCAAAAGGAAACAGGTCATAAAGGTAAAAACTTATTTATGCCAATCCGTGTTGCAACTACTGGCCAAACACATGGTCCAGAGCTACCTAATGCTATTGCACTTCTTGGAAAAGAAAAAGTTTTAAATCGTCTTCAAAAAGTAATTGGTTAACATTTTCTAGGTTTAGAAATATAATAAGTATACTTAAAACCTAATAAGGAAAAGCGACGAGAAGGAGAAGTAGAAAATCAGGCTTTTTACAGAGAGAACCACCTTTAGGCTGGAAGTGGTTTATAAGCGGATTTTTGAAATGCCCCTTCGAGTCTTCTGCTGAACAGCAAATTGTTTTGCGAAACGTCTTAGGGCGTAAAGTAAGCAGAAGCGGTGTACACCGTTATCAGAGATGAGTTTGAGGCTTTTTTTAGCCTAAACAGAGTGGAACCGCGCTTATAAGGCGTCTCTGTCAATATGACAGAGGCGTCTTTTTTTATACCGTAAAACTGGGTGTGAGTATAAATTTTATCTACGTGTATAAAGATTTAGGGAGATAAGTAGGGAGTTAGTTCGCTCGAAAAAGCAACCCATAAAGGGGAGGGAACATCGATGTTTAAGAGGCTTCGGGAAGATATTGAAGTCGTTTTTGAACAGGATCCAGCGGCAAGAAGTTATTTCGAAGTCATTTTGACTTACTCTGGATTACATGCAGTTTGGGCCCATCGGATTGCACATGCTTTTTATAAAAAGAATTTCTTCTTTATTGCACGTTGGATCTCACAAGTTAGTCGTTTCTTTACTGGCATCGAGATTCATCCAGGAGCAACAATTGGTCGTCGTTTTTTCATAGACCATGGAATGGGGGTTGTAATTGGAGAAACGTGCGAAATTGGTGATAATGTAACGATCTATCAAGGGGTTACATTAGGTGGTACGGGTAAAGAAAAGGGAAAGAGGCATCCTACAATTCAGGATAATGTATTAATTGCTACAGGTGCTAAAGTACTAGGTTCTATTACAGTTGGAGAGAATTCTAAAATTGGAGCAGGTTCTGTCGTATTAAAAGAAGTCCCTGCACATTCTACAGTTGTAGGTATACCTGGCCGAGTCGTTATTCAAAATGGAGTAAAGATCGGTCAAGAATTAAATCATTCTGATCTTCCAGACCCGATTTTTGATAAATTAAAGGTTATGGAAGTAGAACTTGATAAATTGAAAAAACAACTTGAAGTAAAGGTAGAAAGGAAGGATAAAAATGACTATTCACATTTATAATACGTTAACGCGTCAAAAGGAAGAGTTTACGCCATTAGAAGAAAATAAGGTAAAGATGTATGTATGTGGACCTACAGTTTATAACTATATTCACATTGGGAATGCAAGACCACCTATGGTATTTGATACGGTACGCCGTTATTTAGAATATAAAGGGTATGATGTGCAGTATGTATCCAACTTTACTGACGTAGATGATAAATTAATTAAAGCAGCAAATGAATTAGGTGAAGATGTGCCGACAATTGCTGACCGTTTCGTTGAAGCATACTTTGAGGATGTAACGGCACTAGGTTGCAAACATGCAACAGTACATCCGCGTGTAACAGAAAATATGGATATCATTATTGAATTTATTCAAGAACTTGTGAATAAAGGATATGCATATGAATCAGAAGGTGATGTGTACTTTAGAACGAAGGAATTCGAAGGATACGGTAAATTATCGCATCAACCAATCGCAGACTTACGTCACGGTGCGCGTATTGAAGTAGGAGAAAAGAAACAAGACCCTCTTGATTTTGCTTTATGGAAAGCTGCGAAAGAAGGAGAAATCTTCTGGGAAAGCCCTTGGGGGAAAGGTCGTCCAGGCTGGCATATTGAATGCTCGGCAATGGCGCGTAAATACTTAGGAGATACAATCGATATTCATGCTGGTGGTCAAGACTTAGCATTTCCTCATCATGAGAATGAAATTGCGCAGTCTGAGGCGTTAACTGGAAAAACATTTGCACGTTATTGGATGCACAATGGATATATTAATATTAATAATGAGAAGATGTCTAAGTCACTGGGGAACTTCATTTTAGTTCACGATATCATTAAGCAATATGATCCACAGTTAATCAGATTCTTTATGCTATCGGTACATTACCGTCACCCAATTAATTTCAGTGAAGAGTTATTACAAAGTACAAATAACGGACTGGAAAGAATTAAAACGGCTTATGGTAACTTGAAACACCGTATGGAAAGCAGTACCGATTTAACAGACCATAATGAGAATTGGTTAGCGGAACTGGAAAAATTCCAGACTGCATTTGAAGAAGCAATGAATGATGACTTCAATACTGCTAATGCAATTACTGAGTTATATAATGTAGCAAATCATGCGAATCAATATTTACTGGAAGAACATACATCTAAAGTGGTAATTGAGGCATACGTAAAACAACTTGAAACATTATTTGATATTTTAGGGTTAGAATTAGCGCAAGACGAGTTGCTTGATGAAGAAATCGAGGCACTTATTCAAAAACGTATTGAAGCTCGTAAAAATCGTGATTTTGCATTGTCAGATCAAATTCGCGATGATTTAAAAGACCGTAATATTATTTTAGAAGATACCGCTCAAGGTACAAGATGGAAAAGAGGATAAGAATGATTGATGCAAAGCAATTAAACAGCTTAGCGTTAGCATACATGGGTGATGCGGTATATGAACAATATATCCGCTATCACCTACTCCAAAAAGGGAAAGTTCGTCCTAACCAATTACATCGATTAGGGACAAGCTTTGTTTCGGCAAAAGCACAGGCGAAAGTTGTTTATCATTTATTAGAGACAGCATTTTTAGCTGAAGAAGAAGAAGCGGTACTAAGAAGAGGGCGTAATGCAAATTCAGGTACTGTTCCGAAAAATACGGATGTACAAACATATCGACATAGCACAGCTTTTGAAGCGCTAATTGGCTATCATCACTTATTAAATAATCGCGAAAGATTAGACGAAATTGTATATAAGGCAATTGCTGTTTTAGAAGAAAAGGAAGGGGGCACATCATCATGAGTAGTGAATATATTATCGGACGTAACCCTGTAATTGAAGCGTTACGATCAGGAAGAGATATTAATAAAATTTGGATCGCAGAAGGTGCTGCCAAAGGACAAGTACAAATTGTACTAGCACTAGCGAAAGAAAATAAGGTTATTTTACAACATGCACCAAAGAAGAAGTTAGATCAATTAGTTGAGGGGAACCATCAAGGTGTAATTGCTCAAGTGGCAGCATATCAATATGCTGAGTTAGAAGATCTATTTAAATTAGCAGAGAAGCGTAATGAAGATCCGTTCTTCTTAATTTTAGATGAAATTGAAGACCCACATAACCTAGGTTCTATTATGCGTACTGCGGATGCAACAGGAGCTCATGGAATTATTATTCCGAAGAGAAGAGCTGTGGGACTTACAGCATCAGTTGCGAAAGCATCGACTGGAGCAATTGAATACATTCCTGTTGCACGCGTAACGAATTTATCTCGTACAATCGATGAATTAAAAGAACGTGGGCTTTGGATTGCTGGTACAGATGCAAAAGGGAAAACGGATTACCGTAATTTAGATGGTAAAATGCCAATTGGATTAGTAATTGGAAGTGAAGGAAAAGGTATGAGTCGTATTATTGGTGAAAAATGTGATTTCCTAATTACTTTACCGATGGTGGGTAAAGTTACATCCTTAAATGCTTCAGTAGCCGCAAGTTTGTTAATGTATGAGGTATATCGTAAGCGTCACGAAATTGGTAAATAAAAAATGAACGATATTTTAATCGTTGACGGTTACAACATTATCGGAGCTTGGGGAGACTTGAAGAAACTACGGGATGTAGATTTGCAATCATCAAGGGATGCACTGATTGATAAGATGGCGGATTACCAAGGATACACTGGTACAAAGGTAATGATAGTCTTTGATGCTTATACGGTACAAGGCATTGAAAAAAAGATGAAACAATCGCGTGTGGAAGTCATATTCACGAGAAAGAATCAAACTGCAGATGAAAAGATAGAGCAACTAGCGATTGAGCTTAGAAATATAAATACGCAAATATATGTTGCGACTTCTGATTATACGGAACAATGGGTTATATTTGCGCAAGGTGCTCTTCGGAAATCGGCACGTGAATTAGAGTTGGAAGTACAAGCGATGGAGCAACAAGTAAGAAGGCGTACGCAAGACACAAAAGAAAAGCAACCCGCCATGCGAAAGATATTTAGTAAGGATATTACAGAAAAATTAGAAAAATTAAGAAGAGGAGAGCGTTGAAGCATTGACGCTCTTTGTCTTTTTACTGTATAATATTGCTAAATAAATAGCGGTCGGAGGGATCAAGGTGGAAGCAGGCTTCGTAAGTGTAGGCGACGTTACATTTCGTGATTTAGAGGATGAGGCAATCGTTGAGTTAGTTCGAAAAGGTAATACTGACGCTCTAGAATATTTGATTCACAAATATAAGAACTTTGTTCGCGCGAAATCAAGATCTTATTTCTTAGTGGGTGCCGATCGAGAAGATATTGTTCAAGAAGGTATGATTGGATTGTTTAAAGCGATTCGTGATTATAAAGAGGACAAGCTGTCTTCATTCAAAGCGTTTGCTGAACTGTGTATCACTCGACAAATTATTACCGCTATTAAAACAGCAACAAGGCAAAAGCATATTCCGTTAAATTCATATGTGTCTTTAGATAAGCCGATTTATGATGAGGAATCTGATCGGACATTATTAGATGTTATTTCGGAAGCGAAGGTAACAGATCCTGAAGAAATGATTATAAGTCAGGAAGAATATACAGACATAGAATCTAAAATATCTGAATTATTAAGCGATTTAGAAAGAAAAGTTCTTTCTTTATATCTAGATGGTCGTTCTTATCAAGAGATTTCGGAACAGTTAAATAGACATGTGAAATCTATTGATAACGCTTTACAGAGAGTGAAGCGGAAATTGGAACGATATATGGAAATGAGAGAGAGTACCACTTTAAATTCATAACAAATACTACAGGTGTAAAAAATCACCTGTTTTCTTTTTGTAGAGAGTACAAAAGGCATGTCATTGACATTGTCTTTTGTTGTATGATACATTTTTAGGGACATAATGTTACAAGGTTGGTGTAACTAATGAGGAAAAAAGTTGTACTCTCATGTGAAGAGTGTAAAAATCGAAACTACTCTACGATGAAAGATACGAGCTCAGTAGAGCGACTTGAAATAAAGAAGTTTTGTAAAACATGCAATCAGCATACAGTTCACAAGGAAACAAAATAAATAATTGAAATAATACACTGGAGGTCCCGTAGATGCGTTTAACGAACTTTTTCGGCGATGTAGGTCGCGAAATGAAAAAAGTAAGTTGGCCTAAAAAAGATGAATTACTCCGTTCAACAGCGACTGTTATCGCTACAGTTGTCTTCTTTGCGATTTTCTTCGCAGTGGTTGATATGGGCATTTCTTCTTTAATTCGGTTAATTCTTGGTTAATTCTTGAATAAGAAGCACTTATCCATGATATAATGTTATTTATAAGAACTGTGTAAAAGCCCGGTGAACGGGTTTTTTCATTTGCGCAAAAAAATGTACGTCAGGGAGGGAAGGACGCTCGTCCTAAATGAATGGAAAAAAGTTGGTATGTTGTCCATACTTATTCTGGATATGAAAATAAAGTAAAAGCAAACCTAGAGAAACGTGTAGAATCAATGGGTATGCAAGATAAAATTTTCCGTGTTGTTGTCCCGGAAGAAGTAGAAGTAGAAATGAAAAACGGTAAAGAAAAATTAATGAAAAGAAAAGTGTTCCCAGGTTATGTATTAGTAGAATTAATCATGACTGATGACTCTTGGTATGTTGTACGTAATACGCCAGGTGTAACTGGGTTCGTTGGTTCTTCTGGTTCTGGATCTAAACCATCACCTCTATTAGAAGAGGAAGTTGTTACCATTATGAAGCATATGGGAATGGATAACGAAGTGGTTGATTTCGACTTTGAACTTCATGAAACAGTGCGTGTAAATGAAGGACCATTCGCAGATTATACAGGTGCTATTGAAGAAATTGATGTGGAGAAGAAAAAGGTTAGCGTGCTTGTGGACATGTTCGGTCGCGAGACTCCAGTTGAACTTGACTTCCATCAAATTGAAAAATTATAAAATGAAACTTGAAATGAATTGTAAAAAGTGATAATATCTTTTAAGTCAGTACGTCTTCGTTATCGGAGACGTTTTTTGAAAGATTTTATCCTTACAGATAAAATATGACGTGGGAGGGCAAATCACTGTCCAATTGACCACATCACGGACTTAAGGAGGTGTGTCTCGTGGCTAAAAAGGTAATTAAAATGGTAAAGCTTCAAATTCCTGCAGGTAAAGCTAACCCAGCTCCACCAGTTGGTCCAGCATTAGGACAAGCAGGTGTTAACATCATGGGCTTCTGTAAAGAGTTTAACGCTCGTACAGCTGATCAAGCTGGTCTTATCATCCCTGTTGAAATTACGGTATTTGAGGACCGTTCATTCACTTTCATTACTAAAACTCCTCCTGCTGCTGTTCTTCTTAAGAAAGTAGCTGGTATTGAGTCTGGTTCTGGTGAACCAAACCGTAATAAAGTGGCAACTGTTAAGCGTGATAAAGTACGCGAAATCGCTGAAACTAAAATGCCTGACCTAAACGCTGCTAGCGTAGAAGCTGCAATGCGTATGGTTGAAGGTACTGCACGCAGTATGGGCATCGTTATCGAAGACTAATTCGATTTGTTTTTTTAAAAAGGTTGCGGGTCTGGAATTCCAATTCGCAACCTTTATTATCGTAAATGATTATTGTTTTTAAATAAATGGATGGCGCGCATCCTCAGGTTATACCTGAAAATAAGCGTAAACGTGGGAGGTTATTCCGCTAAAACCACATTCGAGGAGGAAATAAAAATGGCTAAAAGAGGTAAAAAGTACGTAGAAGCTGCAAAGCTTGTTGATCGTGCAACTGCTTACTCTGCAACAGAAGCAGTAGAATTAGTAAAGAAAACAAACACAGCTAAATTTGATGCGACTGTAGAAGTTGCATTCCGTTTAGGTGTTGACCCTAAGAAAGCTGACCAACAAATCCGTGGTGCAGTTGTTCTTCCACACGGTACTGGTAAAGTACAACGTGTATTAGTATTCGCTAAAGGCGAAAAAGCTAAAGAAGCTGAAGCTGCTGGAGCTGACTTCGTAGGCGATGCTGATTACATCGGTAAAATCCAACAAGGTTGGTTCGATTTCGATGTAGTAGTAGCAACTCCTGACATGATGGGTGAAGTTGGTAAACTTGGTCGCGTATTAGGACCTAAAGGTTTAATGCCAAACCCTAAAACTGGAACAGTTACTTTCGATGTAACTAAAGCTGTTAACGAAATCAAAGCTGGTAAAGTTGAATACCGCGTTGATAAAGCTGGTAACATCCACGTTCCAATCGGTAAAGTATCTTTCGAAGATGCTAAATTAGTAGAAAACTTCAGCACAATCGCTGACACTTTACAAAAAGTTAAGCCAGCTGCTGCAAAAGGTACTTACATGAAGAACGTAACAGTTGCTTCTACAATGGGACCTGGCGTACGTGTAGACGTTTCTACATTAGCGTAAATTTTGGAAGTTGACTTCATAAAGAAGTTTTTATATAATCATTTATGTTGTGAATTTAATTAGTGTACCGTAGACAGTAGGTGTCAATAGACTTAATTTCCTACCTAGGTGTTAATATACGAAACGGAATTTTTTTCTGTGACTATATGCCTCCATGTCTACAAGTTGGGCATGGAGGTTTTTAGTGCACTTTCGGTACATCTTCTATATAATCTACAGGAGGTGTAATAACATGAGCAAAGTAATCGAAACTAAACAACAAGTTGTAACTGAAATCGCGGACAAACTTCGCGAAAGTAAATCTACGATCGTTGTTGACTACCGTGGTTTAACAGTTTCTGAAGTAACAGAATTACGTAAAAACTTACGTGAGGCTGGCGTTGAGTTCAAAGTTTACAAAAACTCTTTAACTCGTCGTGCTGCAGAGTCTGCTGAAATGGCTGAGTTAAACGAATTCTTAACAGGACCAAACGCAATCGCGTTCAGTAACGAGGATGTAGTTGCTCCTGCGAAAGTATTAAACGACTTCGCTACAAAACACGAAGCTTTAGAAATTAAAGCTGGTGTAATCGAAGGTAAACTTGTAACACTTGATGAGGTTAAAGCTATCGCTACTCTTCCATCACGTGAAGGCTTACTTTCTATGCTTCTTAGCGTTCTTCAAGCTCCAATCCGTAACCTTGCACTTGCTACTAAAGCAGTTGCAGAACAAAAGGAAGAGCAAGGCGCTTAATTTCTTAAAAGATAATTACTTGTTATCTATAAAACAATACAAACCTATTTAAGGGAGGATATTTACAATGACTAAAGAACAAATCATTGAAGCAGTTAAATCTATGACTGTATTAGAACTTAACGACTTAGTAAAAGCTATCGAGGAAGAATTCGGCGTAACTGCTGCTGCTCCTGTAGCTGTAGCTGGTGGCGCTGGTGAAGCTGCTGCTGAGAAAACTGAATTTGACGTAGTACTTGCAAGTGCTGGCGCTCAAAAAATCAAAGTTATCAAAGCTGTACGTGAAATCACTGGTCTTGGCTTAAAAGAAGCTAAAGAATTAGTTGACAACACTCCAAAAGCAATCAAAGAAGGCGTTTCTAAAGAGGAAGCTGAAGAAATGAAAGCTAAACTTGAAGAAGTTGGCGCTGCTGTAGAAGTTAAGTAATTAACTTTTGATGCTTTAAAAAAAGCTCGCTCTCATGCGAGCTTTTTTTTTAACTGTAAAGAAAAGAGGTGGCCATATGGCAGACCATTATTTTTCTAACGACCCTTCTAGTAAAAGTGATCGTAAGCGATGGGAATTTGCACTTCGTGGATCTCAATTTACTTTCTTATCTGACCGTGGGGTGTTCTCGAAAAACGAAGTGGACTTTGGTTCTCGTCTTTTAATTGAAGCGTTTCAAGTGCCAGATATTAAAGGTGATATATTAGACGTAGGTTGTGGATATGGACCAATTGGTTTATCGTTGGCGAAAGAATTTCAAGACCGTAAAGTTCACATGGTGGATGTGAATGAAAGGGCGCTTGAGCTTGCGAAAGAAAATGCCGCTAACAATAGAATTGGAAATGTACACATTTTTCAAAGTAGCGTCTATGAAAATGTAGATGGTATGTATGCTGCTATTCTATCTAATCCTCCAATTCGTGCAGGTAAAGACATCGTGCATGAGATTTTAGAGAAGGCTGTAGAGTATTTAGTTCCAGGTGGAGAGTTGTGGATTGTTATTCAAAAGAAGCAAGGTGCACCATCTGCACTGAAGAAACTAGAGGAAGTATTCTCTGAAGTCGAAGTTGTAGAAAAGAAAAAAGGATATTATATCATAAAATCAAAAAAACGTTGACGGTTATTTTTGGCTATGTTAACATTATACAATGCCAATATATGATTTTCTGCGTTGAGAAAGATGTATATTTTTGTTTCTCTTGGAAAAGATAGTAAAATCAGCAGATTATGAAACAGAATGATGGTTTTCTTATAGAAGCCATTTTTCTTTTTTGAGCAGGTAGAAAGACTCAACGTATTTATCTTTAAGAGAAAAAGACTACGCTAATAGCAGTAGTTGTATTTATTTGTGATTTTGCGCAAATTTTTTTGTGCATTTATAATACTCATGATTTGAGGGGTGAAGCAGTTGACAGGTCAACTAGTTCAATACGGACGCCACCGCCAACGAAGAAGTTATGCCCGTATTAGTGAAGTATTAGAGTTACCAAATCTTATCGAAATTCAAACCTCTTCTTATCAGTGGTTTCTTGATGAGGGTTTGCGAGAAATGTTCCAAGACATTTCTCCGATTGAAGACTTTACGGGAAATCTATCGCTTGAATTTATCGACTACAGCTTAGGTGAACCTAAATACTCTGTAGACGAATGCAAAGAGCGTGATGTGACGTATGCAGCACCACTTCGTGTAAAAGTGCGTCTAATCAACAAGGAAACTGGTGAAGTAAAAGAACAAGATGTGTTCATGGGAGATTTCCCACTCATGACAGAGACTGGAACATTCGTAATTAACGGTGCAGAACGTGTTATCGTTTCCCAGTTAGTTCGCTCTCCAAGCGTATACTATAGTGGCAAAGTGGATAAAAACGGAAAACGTGGTTTTACTGCTACTGTAATTCCAAACCGCGGAGCTTGGTTAGAGTATGAGACAGATGCTAAGGATGTTGTATATGTGCGTATTGACCGTACGCGTAAACTTCCTGTAACTGTTTTGTTACGCGCATTAGGGTTTGGCTCTGATCAAGAAATCACCGAGCTTTTAGGTGATAACGAATACTTAAGCAACACATTAGAAAAAGACAACACAGATAGCACAGAAAAAGCATTGCTTGAAATTTATGAGCGTCTACGTCCTGGTGAACCACCAACAGTAGAAAATGCTAAGAGCTTACTTGTGTCTCGTTTCTTCGATCCAAAGCGCTACGATTTAGCAAATGTAGGTCGCTATAAGATCAACAAGAAGTTACACATTAAAAACAGATTGTTTAACCAACGTTTAGCTGAAACATTAGTGGATCCAGAAACTGGTGAAATTTTAGCGGCAGAAGGAACAATCTTAGATCGTCGTACACTTGATCGCATTTTACCTTACTTAGAGAAAAACATTGGATTCAAAACAGCGAAACCAATGGGTGGAGTGGTAGAAGGCGATGTTGAGCTGCAATCTATTAAGATTTATGCTCCTGAGTCAGAAGGCGAACGCGTAATTAATGTAATTGGTAATGCGAATATTACTCGTGATGTAAAACACATTACACCAGGTGATATCCTTGCTTCTATCAGTTACTTCTTCAACCTACTATACAAAGTAGGGGATACAGATGATATCGACCATTTAGGAAACCGTCGTCTGCGTTCAGTTGGAGAACTATTACAAAATCAATTCCGTATCGGTCTTTCTCGTATGGAACGTGTTGTTCGTGAGAGAATGTCGATTCAGGATACAAATGCAATTACACCACAGGCGCTAATTAATATTCGTCCTGTTATTGCATCTATTAAAGAGTTCTTCGGAAGTTCTCAGTTATCTCAGTTCATGGACCAAACAAACCCATTAGCAGAGTTAACTCACAAACGAAGACTATCTGCATTAGGACCCGGTGGTTTAACGCGTGAGCGCGCAGGCTTTGAAGTGCGTGACGTTCACTACTCTCACTATGGTCGTATGTGTCCGATTGAAACACCAGAGGGACCAAACATCGGTTTGATTAACTCATTATCATCGTTCGCGAAAGTAAATGAGTTTGGTTTCATTGAAACACCATACCGTCGTGTTGATCCAGAAACTGGTCTTGTAACAGGGCAGGTTGATTACTTAACTGCAGATGAAGAAGATAATTATGTTGTAGCCCAAGCGAATATGAAATTATCTGAAGAAGGAGAATTCCTTAGTGAAGATATCGTAGCTCGTTTCCGTGGTGAAAACATTGTCACAAATAAAGAACGCATCGACTACATGGATGTATCTCCAAAACAAGTAGTGTCGGCAGCGACAGCTTGTATTCCGTTCTTAGAAAACGATGACTCTAACCGCGCACTTATGGGAGCGAACATGCAACGTCAGGCGGTTCCGTTAATGAATCCGGAATCTCCGATTGTAGGTACAGGTATGGAGTACGTATCAGCAAAAGACTCAGGTGCTGCAGTAATCTGTAAACACCCTGGTGTTGTTGAACGCGTAGAAGCACGTGAAGTTTGGGTACGTCGCTTTGTAGAAGTTGACGGTCAAACAGTAAAAGGCGACTTAGATCGCTACAAAATGCAAAAATTCATTCGTTCTAACCAAGGAACTTGCTACAACCAACGCCCAATCGTAAGTGTTGGAAATGAAGTTGTAAAAGGAGAAATCCTTGCGGATGGTCCTTCTATGGAATTAGGTGAACTAGCACTTGGACGTAACGTGCTTGTTGGCTTCATGACTTGGGACGGTTATAACTACGAGGATGCGATCATTATGAGTGAGCGCCTTGTAAAAGATGATGTGTACACTTCTATTCATATTGAAGAATATGAGTCAGAAGCTCGTGATACGAAGCTTGGACCAGAAGAAATTACACGTGACATTCCAAACGTTGGGGAAGATGCATTACGCAACCTTGACGAGCGCGGTATCATTCGCGTTGGTGCGGAAGTAAAAGATGGAGATTTACTTGTTGGTAAAGTAACACCTAAAGGTGTAACAGAATTAACAGCTGAAGAACGTCTATTACATGCTATCTTTGGAGAAAAAGCACGTGAAGTACGTGATACATCACTACGTGTACCACACGGTGGTGGCGGTATTATCTTAGACGTAAAAGTATTCAACCGTGAAGATGGCGATGAATTGCCACCAGGCGTGAATCAGCTTGTACGTGCATATATCGTTCAAAAACGTAAAATTTCTGAAGGTGACAAGATGGCCGGACGTCACGGTAACAAAGGTGTTATCTCTCGTATTTTACCAGAAGAAGATATGCCTTACTTACCAGACGGTACGCCAATCGATATCATGTTAAACCCATTAGGGGTACCATCTCGTATGAATATCGGTCAGGTATTAGAGCTTCATCTTGGTATGGCAGCAAGATACCTTGGCATTCACATTGCAACACCAGTATTCGATGGTGCTCGTGAGGAAGATGTTTGGGGCACGATTGAAGAAGCTGGTATGGCAAATGACGCGAAAACAATCCTGTATGACGGACGTACTGGTGAACCATTCGATAACCGCGTATCTGTTGGTGTCATGTATATGATCAAACTTGCGCACATGGTTGACGATAAACTTCATGCTCGTTCTACTGGACCATACTCACTTGTAACGCAGCAGCCTCTTGGAGGTAAAGCTCAGTTCGGTGGACAGCGTTTCGGTGAGATGGAGGTTTGGGCACTTGAAGCTTATGGTGCTGCTTATACTCTTCAAGAAATCTTAACAGTGAAGTCTGATGATGTTGTTGGACGTGTTAAGACGTATGAAGCAATTGTTAAAGGCGAAAATGTTCCAGAACCAGGCGTTCCTGAATCATTCAAAGTATTGATTAAAGAGCTGCAAAGTTTAGGTATGGACGTTAAAATGATGTCTAGCGACGATAAAGAAATTGAAATGCGTGATACAGAAGATGACGATGATCATCAATCAGCAGATAAATTGAATGTCGAAGTTGAGACAACTAAGGAATAATTGGGATAACCTGTAGACTAAAAGGGAGGTAGGCCCCTTGATAGATGTAAATAACTTTGAATATATGAAGATTGGACTTGCTTCACCTGACAAGATTCGTTCTTGGTCATACGGTGAAGTTAAGAAACCAGAAACAATTAACTATCGTACGTTAAAGCCTGAGAAAGATGGCTTGTTCTGTGAGCGTATTTTCGGACCACAAAAGGACTGGGAATGTCATTGCGGAAAATACAAACGTGTACGTTATAAAGGTGTAGTTTGTGATCGATGTGGCGTTGAAGTAACGCGTGCAAAAGTTCGTCGTGAACGTATGGGTCATATCGAATTAGCTGCTCCTGTATCTCATATTTGGTATTTCAAAGGTATCCCGAGCCGCATGGGACTTGTCTTAGACATGTCCCCTCGCGCGCTTGAAGAAGTAATTTATTTCGCTTCTTATGTTGTAACAGAAAGTGGAGATACACCACTTGATAAGAAGCAATTACTTTCTGAAAAAGAATACCGTGCATATCGTGATCGATATGGTAGCACATTCCAAGCTGCTATGGGTGCAGAAGCGATTAAAAAGCTACTACAAGATATCGATTTAGATAAAGAAGTAGACTTCTTAAAAGAAGAATTAAAAACAGCACAAGGACAACGCCGTACTCGTGCTATTAAACGTCTAGAAGTATTAGAAGCATTCCGTAACTCTGGAAATCACCCATCTTGGATGATCCTAGATGTTCTTCCAGTTATCCCACCAGAACTACGCCCAATGGTACAGTTGGATGGTGGACGTTTTGCTACTTCTGACTTAAACGACTTATACCGTCGTGTAATTAACCGTAATAATCGTTTAAAACGTCTATTGGACTTAGGTGCACCAAGCATCATCGTTCAAAACGAAAAACGTATGTTACAAGAAGCTGTAGACGCATTAATCGATAATGGTCGTCGTGGCCGTCCAGTTACTGGACCGGGTAACCGTCCATTAAAATCACTATCTCACATGCTTAAAGGTAAACAAGGACGTTTCCGTCAAAACTTATTAGGTAAACGTGTTGACTACTCTGGCCGTTCTGTAATCGTTGTAGGACCGAACTTAAAGATGTACCAATGTGGATTACCGAAAGAAATGGCGCTTGAATTGTTTAAGCCTTTCGTTATGAAAGAGTTAGTTGGAAAAGGTTTAGCACACAACATTAAGAGTGCTAAACGTAAAATCGAGCGTGTACAACCTGAAGTTTGGGACGTTTTAGAATCTGTGATCAAAGAGCATCCAGTACTTCTAAACCGCGCACCAACACTTCACCGTCTTGGTATCCAGGCGTTTGAACCTACATTAGTAGAAGGTCGCGCAATTCGTCTTCACCCACTTGTATGTACTGCATACAACGCGGACTTTGACGGTGACCAAATGGCGGTTCACGTTCCGTTATCATCAGAGGCACAAGCAGAAGCTCGTATTCTTATGTTAGCGGCACAAAACATCTTGAATCCAAAAGACGGAAAACCAGTTGTTACTCCATCTCAGGATATGGTATTAGGTAACTACTACTTAACTCTTGAGCGTGAAGGCGCAATCGGTGAAGGTATGGTCTTCAAAGATGCAAACGAAGCAATACTTGCATATCAAAATGGATATGTACATCTGCACACACGTGTTGCAGTTGCTGCAAGTTCAGTAAATAACGTAACATTTACTGAAGAGCAAAAAGGTAAGCTTCTATTAACAACAGTTGGTAAATTAATATTTAACGAAATCTTACCAGAGTCGTTCCCTTATATTAATGAACCGACAAACTCAAACCTTGAAAAAGAAACACCAGCGGAGTATTTCGTTGAAAAAGGTGCGAACATTAAAGAAATTATTGCTAGTCGCGAAGAAGTGGCGCCATTTAGCAAGAAGATCCTTGGTAACATCATTGCGGAAGTATTCAAACGTTTCCAAATTACGGAAACATCTCGTATGCTTGACCGCATGAAAAACTTAGGATTTAAGTACTCTACAAAAGCTGGTATTACAGTTGGGGTATCTGACATTCTTGTATTAGGTGAAAAAGATGAAATTCTCCATGAAGCACAAGCAAAAGTAGATAATGTAATTAAACAATTCCGTCGCGGTTTGATCACAGAAGAAGAACGTTACGATCGCGTTATCTCTATTTGGAGTAATGCAAAAGATGTTATCCAAGGAAAACTGATGAAATCCTTGAATAAACGCAATCCAATCTTCATGATGAGTGATTCCGGTGCCCGTGGTAACGCATCGAACTTTACTCAGCTTGCTGGTATGCGTGGTCTGATGGCCAATCCATCTGGTCGTATTATCGAACTTCCAATTAAATCAAGTTTCCGTGAAGGTTTAACAGTACTTGAGTACTTCATCTCTACGCATGGTGCGCGTAAAGGTCTTGCCGATACAGCACTTAAAACTGCCGATTCTGGTTACTTAACACGTCGTCTTGTAGACGTTGCACAAGATGTAATTGTCCGTGAAGATGATTGTGGAACAGATCGTGGTCTATTAATTGGTGCGATTAAAGAGGGTAATGAAGTAATTGAGTCATTATATGATCGTCTTGTTGGACGTTTTGCAAGAAAAACTGTAAAACATCCTGAAACAGGTGAAGTATTAGTTAGTGAAAACCAACTAATTACTGAAGATATCGCTCATATCGTTGAAAATTCGGGTGTTGAAACTGTAAACATTCGTTCAGCGTTCACGTGTAACACTCGCCACGGTGTATGTAAGAAGTGTTACGGTCGTAACTTAGCAACTGGTACAGACGTAGAAGTAGGAGAAGCGGTAGGTATTATCGCAGCTCAATCTATCGGTGAGCCAGGTACACAGTTAACGATGCGTACGTTCCATACAGGTGGGGTTGCCGGAGATGATATCACTCAAGGTTTACCTCGTATCCAAGAGATCTTCGAAGCTCGTAATCCGAAAGGTCAGGCAGTTATCAGTGAAATCGATGGTGTTATCGCAGCGATCAACGATGTTAAAGATCGCCAAGAAGTAGTTGTACAGGGTGAAGTTGAAGCTCGTACGTATGCTATTCCTTACGGTGCGCGTCTGAAAGTAACTCCAGGACAGCCAATTAGCCACGGTAAAGAGTTAACAGAAGGTTCTATTGATCCGAAAGAATTACTAAAAGTAACGGACATTACGGCGGTTCAAGAATACTTATTACGTGAAGTTCAAAAAGTATACCGTATGCAAGGGGTAGAAATTGGCGACAAGCACGTAGAAGTAATGGTACGTCAAATGTTACGTAAAGTTCGTGTAAGTGATGCGGGTGAAACAGATGTATTACCAGGAACATTACTAGATATCCATCAGTTTACTGATGCGAATGCGAAGGTGTTACTGAAAGGTAAACAACCAGCAACAGCTAGACCTGTTCTACTTGGTATTACAAAAGCTTCGCTTGAAACTGATTCATTCTTATCTGCAGCATCGTTCCAAGAAACGACACGTGTCTTAACTGATGCAGCAATTAAGGGTAAACGCGATGAACTTCTAGGATTGAAAGAAAATGTTATTATCGGTAAACTTGTTCCTGCTGGAACAGGTATGAATCGTTATCGCAAAGTGGACCTTGTAAAAACAACACAAGGTGACATGAATGTAGAAAACGATGAAGTTTATGTGGAACAGTAAAATTTTCCGTCGTAAATTTTGTATAAAAACAGCTAATCCTAGTTGACATTGTATGAATCAAAATGTTACTATAATCAAGGTTGCTCCTGAATGATGCTTTGGAGGATATTTATATGTCTTATCAAAAAGTGTCAAATGCTGAAAATGTAGTCGTTGGTCATAAACGTACATTGGAGGCAATCAAAAATGGTATAGTTAAAGAAGTTGTTATTGCGGAAGATGCTGATATGCGGTTAACCCATATGATCATTCGTACTGCCTTGCAACATAACATACCCATAACCAAAGTTGAATCAGTTCGTAAGCTTGGAAAAGTTTCGGGGATTCAAGTGGGAGCTTCAGCAATAGGAATAATAAGTTAAAACTGTTTTTGTGAGGAGAGAGCATTTGCTCTTCCTTGCAAAAACTTTGTTTTCAACTAATAATGAACCACCTGGATATGTGGTCATACAAACATGCGAAGGGAGGATAATCAAATGCCTACTATTAACCAATTAGTGAGAAATGGTCGTACTGATAAAGTATGGAAGTCTAAATCACCTGCGTTAAACAAAGGTTTTAACTCTTTAAAGAAAAAATCAACTGATATCTCTGCACCTCAAAAACGTGGTGTATGTACTCGTGTTGGTACAATGACTCCGAAGAAACCGAACTCAGCGTTACGTAAATACGCTCGTGTACGTTTAACAAATGGTATTGAAGTTACAGCTTACATCCCAGGTATCGGTCATAACCTACAAGAGCATAGCGTAGTATTAATTCGCGGTGGTCGAGTAAAGGATTTACCAGGGGTACGTTACCACATCGTTCGTGGTGCGCTTGATACAGCTGGTGTTGACAAACGTATGCAAGGACGTTCTAAATATGGTACTAAGCGACCAAAACCTGCTAAAAAATAATAACTTTAAAATGAAAGGAGGAACTCAATATGCCTCGTAAAGGACCTGTTGCGAAACGTGACGTGTTACCAGATCCAATGTACAAATCTAAGCTAGTAACACGCCTTATCAACAAAATGATGGTTGACGGTAAAAAAGGTAAATCTCAAACAATTCTTTATAACGCTTTCGATATCGTTCGTGAACGTTCAGAGAAAGACCCTATGGAAGTATTCGAGCAAGCTCTTAAGAACATCATGCCTGTTCTTGAAGTACGTGCTCGTCGTGTTGGTGGTGCTAACTACCAAGTTCCAGTTGAGGTTCGTCCAGAACGCCGTACAACTTTAGGTCTTCGCTGGTTAGTAAACTATGCTCGTCTTCGTGGTGAAAAAACTATGGAAGAGCGTCTAGCTTACGAAATCTTAGATGCAGCTAACAACGCTGGTGCATCTGTTAAGAAACGTGAAGACACTCATAAAATGGCAGAAGCTAACAAAGCATTTGCTCATTACCGTTGGTAGGATTCAACGTAAAATAAATGTAAGCATAAACCGCTTTATTTGTCGCTTATGGAAGTGTGGAGAGGGAGAATGCCTCTCCCTTTCGTTGGGCGCTCGTTTTACATAATGAGGGTACTGGACATACTGACATGTGTAACAATATAAAGTGGCTTTTTTGCTACTTAAAATAAAAAAATCCAATCCATATATGGAAGGAGCAAGACACCAAATGACAAGAGAGTTCTCTTTAGAAAACACTCGTAATATTGGTATCATGGCTCACATCGATGCTGGTAAAACAACAGCAACTGAGCGTATTCTGTATTACACAGGACGTATTCATAAAATCGGTGAAACTCATGAAGGTGCATCTCAGATGGACTGGATGGAGCAAGAGCAAGAGCGTGGTATCACAATTACTTCTGCTGCAACTACAGCTCAATGGAAAGGTCACCGTGTAAACATCATTGACACTCCAGGACACGTAGACTTCACAGTAGAAGTAGAACGTTCTTTACGCGTACTTGATGGTGCGGTAGCAGTACTTGATGCACAATCTGGTGTAGAACCACAAACAGAAACTGTTTGGCGTCAGGCTACTACTTACGGTGTACCTCGTATCGTATTCGTTAACAAAATGGATAAGATTGGTGCAGATTTCTTATACTCTGTAGGAACAATCCACGATCGTTTACAAGCAAACGCACACCCAATTCAGTTACCAATCGGTGCTGAAGATGAGTTCAATGGTATCATTGACCTTGTTGAAGAATGTGCTTACATGTACGGTAACGATTTAGGAACAGACATCGAGCGTGTTGAAATTCCTGAAGAGCACAAAGAATTAGCTGCAGAATACCGTGGAAAACTTATTGAAGCGGTAGCTGAGCTTGATGAAGAAATGATGATGAAGTACCTAGAAGGTGAAGAAATCACTATAGAAGAGCTTAAAGCTGGTATCCGTAAGGCTACAACTTCTGTAGAATTCTTCCCAGTAATCTGTGGTTCTGCATTCAAAAATAAAGGTGTTCAAATTCTGTTAGACGCAGTTATCGATTACCTACCATCTCCATTAGACGTACCTGCTATTAAAGGTACTCTTCCGGATACAGATGAAGAAATCGAACGTAAGTCTAGCGATGAAGAACCATTTGCAGCTTTAGCATTCAAAATCATGACTGACCCTTATGTTGGTAAGTTAACGTTCTTCCGTGTGTATTCTGGTGTGTTAAACTCTGGATCATACGTGAAAAACTCAACTAAAGGTAAGCGTGAGCGTGTAGGTCGTATCCTACAAATGCACGCTAACAGCCGTGAAGAGATTTCAACAGTTTACGCTGGTGATATCGCTGCTGCTGTAGGTTTAAAAGATACTACTACTGGTGATACTCTTTGTGACGAGAAGAGCCTTGTTATCCTTGAGTCTATGGAATTCCCAGAGCCAGTTATCTCTGTAGCTATCGAACCAAAATCTAAAGCTGACCAAGATAAAATGGGTACAGCATTATCTAAGCTTTCTGAAGAAGATCCAACATTCCGTGCTCACACTGACCAAGAAACTGGCCAAACAATCATCGCTGGTATGGGTGAACTTCACCTTGATATCATCGTTGACCGTATGCGCCGTGAATTCAAAGTGGAAGCAAACGTTGGTGCTCCTCAGGTAGCATACCGTGAGACTTTCCGCGCTGCTGCGAAAGTTGAAGGTAAGTTCGCTCGTCAATCTGGTGGTCGTGGACAATTCGGTCACGTTTGGATTGAGTTTGAACCTAATGAAGAAGGTAAAGGTTTTGAATTCCAAAACAAAATCGTCGGTGGTGTAGTTCCACGTGAATACATCCCAGCTGTTGGAGCGGGTCTTGAAGACTCACTTAAAAATGGTGTACTAGCTGGTTATCCACTAGTTGACATCAAAGCTGCGTTAGTTGACGGATCTTACCATGATGTCGATTCATCTGAGATGGCGTTCAAAATCGCTGCATCTATGGCACTTAAAGCTGCGGTTTCTAAATGTAGCCCAGTAATTCTTGAGCCAATGATGAAAGTTGAAGTTGTAATTCCTGAAGAGTACATGGGTGACATTATGGGCGACGTAACATCTCGTCGTGGACGTGTAGAAGGTATGGAAGCTCGCGGTAACGCACAAGTTGTTCGCGCTATGGTTCCACTTTCGGAAATGTTCGGTTATGCAACGGCATTACGTTCTAACACTCAAGGACGCGGAACATTCTCAATGACATTTGATCATTATGAAGAAGTACCGAAGTCTGTTTCTGAAGAAATTATTAAAAAAAATAAAGGTGAATAATTGATTTTTATCGATTGTTCAAGTATAACTACTTATGTAAGCTTAGAAAGTGGGACGTAAGTTTCACTTTCTAGTCTAAATATAAAATAACCTATATAAACTAAGGAGGAATTTAGAATGGCTAAAGCTAAATTCGAACGTTCTAAACCCCATGTTAACATCGGTACAATCGGCCACGTTGACCATGGTAAAACTACATTAACTGCTGCGATCACTACAGTTCTTGCAAAAGCTGGTGGTGCTGAAGCACGCGGATACGATCAAATCGACGCTGCTCCAGAAGAAAGAGAGCGCGGAATCACAATCTCAACTGCACACGTTGAGTACGAAACTGAAACTCGTCACTATGCACACGTTGACTGCCCAGGTCACGCTGACTATGTTAAAAACATGATCACTGGTGCTGCTCAAATGGACGGCGGTATCTTAGTAGTATCTGCTGCTGATGGCCCAATGCCTCAAACACGTGAGCACATCCTTCTTTCTCGTCAAGTAGGTGTTCCTTACATCGTTGTATTCTTAAACAAATGCGACATGGTAGACGACGAAGAATTATTAGAATTAGTAGAAATGGAAGTTCGCGACCTATTATCTGAATACGGATTCCCAGGCGACGACATTCCTGTAATCAAAGGTTCTGCTCTTAAAGCTCTTCAAGGAGAAGCTGATTGGGAAGCAAAAATCATTGAATTAATGACTGAAGTTGATGCTTACATCCCAACTCCAGAACGTGAAACTGACAAACCATTCTTAATGCCTATCGAGGATGTATTCTCTATCACAGGTCGTGGTACAGTTGCAACTGGTCGTGTAGAGCGCGGAATCGTTAAAGTTGGTGACGTAGTAGAAATCATCGGTCTTGCTGAAGAAAATGCTTCTACAACTGTAACTGGTGTAGAGATGTTCCGTAAACTTCTTGACCAAGCTCAAGCTGGAGACAACATCGGTGCTTTACTTCGTGGGGTTGCTCGTGAAGACATCCAACGTGGACAAGTTCTTGCTAAAACTGGCTCTGTAAAAGCTCACGCTAAATTCAAAGCTGAAGTTTTCGTATTATCTAAAGAAGAAGGTGGACGTCACACTCCATTCTTCGCTAACTACCGTCCTCAGTTCTACTTCCGTACAACTGACGTAACTGGTATCATCCAATTACCAGAAGGTACTGAAATGGTAATGCCTGGTGACAACATCGAAATGACTATCGAACTTATCGCTCCAATCGCTATCGAAGAGGGAACTAAATTCTCTATTCGTGAAGGTGGACGTACAGTAGGTTACGGTGTAGTTGCTACTATCGTTGAGTAATCTTAACTGATATAAAAAAACCCAAGGGATCTTCCCTTGGGTTTTTTGTTTGTAGTTATATAATAAATGAAATTTTATTTTTATGTTTTGACGAGTTTCTTCTATAGTAATATGAAATCAATAAAACTAAAATCCAGAAACTGTAAAATGAATTCTGTTAGATGAAAACTTGAAATTCTTTAAAGTGCCATGTATAATAGCAAAAGTAGAGAAAAGCAGATGCAAACAAAAAGATGCTTGCATCTAGACGAATAACATTGTATAATAGACAATGTTGGTCTTTGACTGCGATGAAGTGGAAGGTTGCTGACACACCCGGCCGCTTTGCCATGGCATGGTGTGGGGAAATTTCCATGGAGAAGGTCTATTTTAGAAATAGGCGAACGAAGGAGGGAAAATAATGGCAAAAGAAAAAATTCGTATCCGTTTAAAAGCTTATGATCACCGTATTCTTGATCAATCAGCTGAGAAAATTGTAGAAACAGCTAAGCGTTCTGGGGCAACAGTTTCTGGTCCGATCCCATTACCAACTGAGAAGACTATTTACACAATTCTTCGTGCTGTTCATAAGTACAAAGATTCTCGTGAGCAATTCGAAATGCGCACACACAAACGTTTAATCGATATCGTGAGTCCTACTCCACAAACAGTAGATTCATTAATGCGTTTAGACTTACCGTCTGGTGTAGATATCGAAATCAAACTATAATTCATATAACTTAAAAATGTAGGAGGTGTAACTCATGACCAAAGGAATCTTAGGAAGAAAGATCGGTATGACTCAAGTATTTGCTGAGAACGGTGAGTTAATCCCAGTAACAGTTATCGCTGCTAATCCAAACGTTGTTCTTCAAAAGAAAACAACTGAAACTGATGGCTACAATGCAATCCAGTTAGGATTTGAAGATAAACGTGAAAAGTTAACTAACAAACCTGAACAAGGCCACACTGCTAAAGCATCTACAACTCCTAAGCGCTTCATTCGCGAAATCCGCGATGCAGACGTGGACGGATTAGAGGTTGGTCAAGAGGTAAAAGTTGAAGTTTTCGCTGCAGGTGAAATCGTTGACGTAACAGGAATTTCTAAAGGTAAAGGTTTCCAAGGTGTTATCAAACGCCACGGACAATCTCGCGGACCTATGTCTCATGGTTCTCGCTATCACCGTCGTCCAGGTTCAATGGGCCCAGTTGCTCCGAACCGTGTATTCAAAGGTAAAAAACTTGCTGGACGTATGGGTGGAGACCAAGTTACTATCCAAAACTTAGAAATCGTTCAAGTTGACACTGAGCGCAACTTATTACTAGTAAAAGGTAACGTTCCAGGTGCTAAGAAATCTCTTGTAGTTGTTCAAGGCGCTGTGAAGGTTAGCAAATAATTCACATAGGAAGGAGGAATTCCAATGCCAAAAGTTACTGTATATAACCAAACTGGTTCACAGGTTGGTGAAATCGAATTAGCTGAAGCTATTTTCGGTATCGAACCAAATGAAGCTGTACTTTTCGAAGCTGTAATGATGCAACGTGCATCTTTACGTCAAGGTACACACAAAGTAAAAACTCGTTCTGAAGTTCGTGGTGGTGGTCGTAAACCATGGCGTCAAAAAGGAACTGGACGTGCTCGTCAAGGGTCTATCCGCTCTCCTCAATGGCGTGGTGGTGGTACGGTATTCGGACCTACACCAAGAAGCTATGCGTACAAACTTCCTAAGAAGGTTCGTCGTTTAGCAATCAAATCTGCATTAGCTACTAAAGTAGTTGAGAACAACATTGTAGTTCTTGAAGACCTAGTGTTAAATGCACCAAAAACAAAAGACATGCTAGCAGTACTTAAAGGATTAACTGTTGAGAAGAAAGCTCTTATCGTAACTGCTGATGCAAACGAATCTGTAGAGTTATCTGCTCGCAATATCCCTGGAGTAACAGTAATCACTGCTGATGGCGTAAACGTTTTAGACGTGCTTCATCATGATAAGCTAATCATGACAAAAGCGGCAGTGGAAAAAGTAGAGGAGGTGCTTGCATAATGAGAGATCCTCGTGATATCATTAAGCGCCCAGTTATCACTGAACGTTCTATGGAAATGATGGCTGAAAAAAAATACACGTTCGATGTGGACGTTAAATCTAATAAAACAGAAGTTAAAGATGCTCTTGAAGCGATCTTTGGTGTTAAAGTAGAAAAAGTGAACATCATGAACTACAAGCCGAAAGCAAAACGCGTTGGTCGTCACGCTGGTTTTACTAGCCGTCGTCGTAAAGCAATCGTTAAGCTAACTGCTGACAGCAAAGAAATCGAAATCTTCCAAGGCGTTTAATTCTTACTAAAGAAGGAGGGAAATTGAGATGGGAATTAAAAAGTATAATCCAACTACTAACGGTCGTCGTAATATGACTACGAATGATTTCGCTGAAATCACGACTGACAGACCAGAAAAGTCATTACTTGCTCCTTTAAGCAAGAAGGCTGGTCGTAATAACCAAGGTAAAATTACTGTACGTCATCAAGGTGGCGGACATAAGCGTCAATACCGTATCATCGACTTTAAGCGTAACAAAGATGGAATTCCAGGACGCGTTGCTACGATCGAATACGATCCAAACCGCTCTGCGAATATCGCATTAATTAACTACGTTGACGGTGAAAAACGTTACATTCTTGCTCCTAAGAACTTAGAAGTAGGTATGGAAGTTATGTCTGGCCCAGAAGCTGACATCAAAATCGGTAACGCATTACCATTAATCAACATTCCAGTAGGTACTGTTGTTCATAACATCGAGCTTAAGCCTGGTCGTGGCGGACAATTAGTTCGTTCTGCTGGTACATCTGCTCAAGTACTTGGTAAAGAAGGTAAATACGTACTTGTACGTTTAACTTCTGGTGAAGTACGTCTTGTATTATCTGCTTGTCGCGCTTCAATCGGTCAAGTAGGTAACGAACAACACGAACTTATCAAGATCGGTAAAGCAGGTCGCTCTCGCTGGTTAGGTAAACGCCCAACAGTTCGTGGTTCTGTAATGAACCCGGTTGATCACCCACACGGTGGTGGTGAAGGACGTTCTCCAATCGGACGTAAGTCTCCAATGTCTCCATGGGGTAAACCAACTCTTGGATTCAAGACTCGTAAGAAAAACAAAGCGTCTGACAAATTCATCGTTCGTCGTCGTAAAAAATAATGGGATTGTAGTACGGTTCATTTCTAGAACCGTACGCCAATCACGAAGGGAGGCACCAAAATGGCTCGTAGCTTAAAAAAAGGACCATTTGTCGATGATCACTTAATGAGCAAAATGGAAAAATTAGTTGCATCTGAGCAAAAACAAGTTGTTAAAACTTGGTCTCGCCGTTCAACAATCTTCCCTCAGTTCATCGGACACACAATCGCTGTATATGATGGTCGTAAACACGTACCTGTGTACATCACTGAGGATATGGTTGGCCATAAGTTAGGTGAATTCGCACCAACTCGTACGTATAAAGGTCACCTTGCTGACGATAAGAAAACTAGAAGATAATGAGAGGAGGCACTTCAATGCAAGCTAAAGCAGTAGCGAGAACAGTTCGTATTGCTCCTCGTAAAGTTCGTTTAGTAGTAGACTTAATCCGAGGTAAGCAAGTGGGTGAAGCGATTGCTATCCTTAACCACACACCAAAAACTGCTTCTCCAGTTGTAGAGAAAGTTTTAAAATCTGCAATCGCAAATGCAGAGCACAATTATGAGATGGATATTAACAACCTAGTTGTTGAAAAAGTTTTCGTTGACGAAGGTCCAACGTTGAAACGTTTCCGTCCACGTGCAATGGGTCGTGCAAGCCAAATTAACAAACGCACAAGCCACATCACAGTTGTGGTATCAGAAAAGAAGGAGGGATAATCGATGGGTCAAAAGGTTAATCCAATTGGTCTTCGTGTCGGCGTTATCCGTGACTGGGAATCTCGTTGGTTCGCAGAGAAAGATTATGCTACATTATTACATGAAGACATCAAAATCCGTGAGTACATTACTGTACGCTTAAAAGATTCTGCTGTTGCTAAAGTAGAAATCGAACGTGCAGCAAATCGTGTAAATGTTACAATTCACACTGCAAAACCTGGTATGGTAATTGGTAAAGGTGGTACTGAAGTTGAAGCACTTCGTAAAGCTCTTAACCAATTAACAGGCAAGCGTGTACACATCAACATTTTAGAAGTTAAGAGAGCTGATCTTAACGCTAAATTAGTAGGCGAAAACATTGCTCGTCAATTAGAAAACCGTGTATCATTCCGTCGTGCACAAAAGCAAGTTATTCAACGTGCTATGCGTGCAGGTGCTAAAGGTATTAAAACACAGGTTTCTGGTCGTCTTGGCGGAGCTGATATCGCTCGTGCAGAATCTTACAGTGAAGGAACTGTTCCACTTCATACACTTCGCGCTGATATTGACTATGCAGCAGTTGAAGCTGATACAACATACGGTAAATTAGGCGTAAAAGTATGGATCTACCGTGGAGAAGTCCTTCCTACAAAAAAGAAAGCTTCTGAGGAAGGAGGAAAATAATATGTTAATGCCAAAACGCGTAAAATATCGTAGAGAGCATCGTGGTAAAATGCGTGGTCGTGCAAAAGGTGGAACTGAAATTGCTTTCGGTGAATTCGGTTTACAAGCACAAGCTGCTTCATGGATTACAAACCGTCAAATCGAAGCTGCTCGTCGTGCAATGACTCGTTACATGAAACGTGGCGGTAAAGTATGGATTAAAATTTTCCCTTCTAAACCTTACACTGCAAAACCTCTAGAAGTACGTATGGGTTCCGGTAAAGGGGCACCAGAAGGCTGGGTAGCAGTAGTAAAACCTGGGAAAATTATGTTCGAAATCGCGGGTGTATCTGAAGAGGTAGCACGCGAAGCATTACGTCTTGCAGCTCACAAGTTACCTGTGAAATGTAAATTCGTAAAACGTGAAGAAAATGGTGGTGAATCTAATGAAAACTAATGATATTCGTGAATTAACCACTGCCGAAATCGAAACAAAAGTTAAAGCTTTAAAGGAAGAATTGTTCAATCTTCGCTTCCAACTTGCTACAGGACAATTAGAGAATCCAACTCGCATTCGTGAAGTGCGTAAAGCAATTGCTCGTATGAAAACTGTAGTTCGTGAAAGAGAGATCGGAATTAATCGATAAATTGAGGGGAGGTTTGCATAGTGAGCGAACGTAACCAACGCAAAGTTTATACTGGTCGTGTTGTGTCTGACAAAATGGACAAAACGATTACAGTTTTAGTTGAAACTTACAAAACTCATTCCTTGTACGGAAAGCGTGTTAAGTATTCTAAGAAGTACAAAGCCCATGATGAGCAAAACCAAGCGAAACTTGGCGATATCGTTAAAATCATGGAAACTCGCCCGCTTTCTGCTACTAAGCGTTTCCGTTTAGTTGAAATCGTTGAAGAAGCGGTTATTATCTAAATAGATGAATCGGAATTTTTAGTCCGAAGGGAGGTTTCATAAGATGATCCAACAAGAATCTCGTTTGAAAGTTGCTGACAACTCTGGTGCACGTGAACTTTTAACAATTAAAGTATTAGGCGGCTCTGGTCGTAAATATGCTAACATCGGTGATATTATCGTTGCTACGGTAAAACAAGCAACACCAGGTGGCGTTGTTAAAAAAGGTGACGTTGTTAAAGCAGTAGTAGTACGTACGAAGAGCGGAGCTCGTCGTCCGGACGGTTCTTACATCAAATTTGATGAAAACGCAGCGGTTATCATTAAAGACGATAAGAGCCCACGTGGTACTCGTATCTTCGGACCAGTAGCTCGTGAATTACGTGATAGCAACTTCATGAAGATCGTTTCTTTAGCTCCAGAAGTTCTATAATTTAAGGTATTGCCTTGCTAAGGAGGTGCAGAATTAAGATGCATGTAAAAAAAGGTGATAAAGTACAGGTAATCACTGGTAAAGACAAAGGAAAACAAGGCGTTATCCTTGTGGCTTTCCCAAAGCAAAACCGTGTTATCGTTGAGGGTGTTAACATCGTTAAAAAACACTCTAAGCCATCTCAATTAAATCCACAAGGTGGAATTATTACTAAAGAAGCACCTATTCACGTTTCTAACGTTATGGTTTTAGATCCTAAAACAGGTGAACCTACTCGCGTAGGCTTCAAAGTAGAAGATGGTAAAAAAGTTCGTATTGCAAAAAAATCTGGTGAATTATTAGATAAATAATTTTCTTAAGAAAGGAGGTCACTTCATTGAATCGCCTTAAAGAGAAGTTCCAAAAGGAAATTACTCCTGCTCTAGTGAGCAAGTTTAACTATAAATCTGTGATGGAAGTACCGAAAATCGAAAAGATCGTAATCAACACTGGTGTTGGTGACGCGGTATCTAACTCAAAAGCTTTAGACAATGCAGTAGAAGAATTAACACAAATCGCAGGTCAAAAACCTGTTGTAACTCGTGCTAAAAAATCAATCGCTGGTTTCCGTCTTCGTGAAGGTATGCCAATCGGTGCGAAAGTAACTTTACGCGGCGAGCAAATGTATGAGTTCTTCGACAAATTAGTATCAGTTTCTTTACCACGTGTACGTGATTTCCGTGGTGTTTCTAAGAAATCATTCGATGGTCGTGGGAACTACACATTAGGTGTTAAAGAGCAACTTATCTTCCCTGAGATCGATTATGATAAAGTAAGCAAAGTCCGCGGTATGGACATCGTAATCGTTACTACAGCGAAAACTGATGAAGAAGCTCGTGAACTTTTAACACAATTCGGTATGCCATTCCAAAAATAATGGAAGCCAACGCTAAGTAGAGGAGGCGAAAACGTGGCTAAAAAATCTATGATAGCGAAACAAAAGCGTACTCCTAAGTTTAAAGTACAAGAGTATACACGTTGCGAACGCTGCGGTCGTCCGCATTCTGTATACCGCAAATTTAAACTTTGCCGTATTTGTTTCCGTGAACTTGCATATAAAGGTCAAATTCCTGGTGTTAAAAAAGCTAGTTGGTAAAACCCACAAATGGGAAGGAGGTAAAACACATGGTGATGACAGATCCAATTGCAGACATGCTTACTCGCATCCGTAATGCGAACATGGTACGTCATGAGAAATTAGAGGTTCCTGCTTCTAAAATCAAAAAAGAGATCGCTGAACTTTTAAAACGTGAAGGTTTCATTCGTGATGTAGAATACATCGAGGATAACAAACAAGGTATCCTTCGTATTTTCCTGAAATATGGTGCAAACAATGAACGTGTAATCACTGGATTAAAACGTATCAGTAAACCTGGCTTACGCGTTTACGCTAAAGCTGATGAAGTACCACGTGTACTTAACGGATTAGGTATCGCTCTTGTTTCTACATCTAAGGGAGTAATGACAGACAAAGACGCTCGTCAATTACAAACTGGTGGAGAAGTAGTAGCATACGTTTGGTAATATATATTTAAAACGAACGGAGGTGTGACCACATGTCTCGTATTGGTAAAAAGATTCTTGAAATCCCTGCAGGTGTTACTATTACAGTTGCAGAAGACAATACTGTAACAGTAAAAGGCCCTAAAGGTGAATTAACTCGTACTTTCAATGCTGATATGCTTATCAAAATTGAAGAGAATACATTAACAGTTGAACGTCCATCTGAACAGAAGGACCACCGTGCATTACACGGTACAACTCGTGCTTTAATCGGAAACATGGTTGAAGGTGTAACTGCAGGTTTCGCACGCGGACTTGAATTAGTCGGTGTAGGTTACCGTGCTCAAAAACAAGGTGATAAACTTGTATTAAGCGTAGGTTATTCTCATCCAGTAGAAATGACTCCGGAAGCAGGTCTTGAAGTTGAAGTACCTGCACCAACTAAAATCGTAATCAAAGGTATCGACAAGCAACGTGTTGGCGAATTTGCTGCTAACATCCGTGCTGTACGTGCTCCTGAGCCATATAAAGGTAAAGGTATTCGTTACGAAGGCGAAGTTGTTCGTCGTAAAGAAGGTAAAACTGCTAAGTAAACCCGTTAGGTGAGAGAAAGGAGTGACAAGAAAATGATCACTAAAGCTGATAAAAATGCGACTCGTAAGAAAAGACATGCACGTGTACGTGCTAAACTTACTGGTACTGCAGAGCGTCCACGTTTAAACGTGTTCCGTTCTAACCAACATATTTACGCTCAAGTTATTGATGATGTGAATGGTGTAACGTTAGTAAGTGCATCTACTCTTGATAAAGACCTTGCTCTTAACGGTACTAGCAATACTGAAGCTGCTACGAAAGTAGGAGAATCAGTTGCTAAGCGTGCTGTAGAGAAAGGCGTTAAAGAAGTAGTATTCGATCGCGGTGGTTACTTATACCATGGCCGTGTTAAAGCTCTAGCTGAAGCTGCTCGTGAGGCTGGATTACAATTTTAATGGTCAAAGGAGGGAAAATTGATGCATCGCATTGACCCAAGTAAATTAGAACTTGAAGAACGTGTAGTTACGATAAATCGTGTCGCGAAAGTTGTTAAGGGTGGTCGTCGTTTCCGCTTTGCTGCACTAGTTGTAGTTGGCGATAAAAACGGTCATGTTGGATTCGGTACTGGTAAAGCACAAGAGGTACCAGACGCAATCCGCAAAGCTATCGAAGACGCTAAGAAAAACTTAATCGCTGTACCATTAGTTGGTACAACAATTCCACACACAATCAACGGTCACTTTGGAGCTGGTGAAGTATTCTTAAAACCTGCTGCTGAAGGTACTGGTGTTATTGCTGGTGGACCTGTTCGTGCGGTACTTGAATTAGCTGGTGTACAAGATATTCTTTCGAAATCTCTTGGTTCTAACACACCAATCAACATGATTCGCGCTACTGTGAACGGATTAAGCGAACTTAAGCGCGCTGAAGATGTTGCAAAATTACGCGGTAAATCTGTAGAAGAGCTACTAGGTTAAGGAGGGAAAACAAATGGCGAAAAAGTTAGAAATTACCCTCACTCGTAGTGTAATTGGTCGTCCACAAGATCAACGTGCGACGGTAGAAGCTTTAGGTCTTAAAAAGTTGAATTCAACTGTAGTTAAGGAAGAAACTCCTGCTATTCTTGGTATGATCAACAAAGTTTCTCACCTTATAACTGTAAAAGAAGCTTAAGGATAACTCATTAATATAAGGAGGTGCCTGGGAATGAAACTTCATGAATTAAAACCTGCAGAAGGTTCTCGTAAAGTACGTAACCGTGTCGGTCGTGGTATCGGTTCTGGTAACGGTAAAACTGCTGGTAAAGGTCATAAAGGACAAAACGCACGTTCTGGTGGCGGTGTTCGTCTTGGCTTCGAAGGTGGTCAAACTCCATTATTCCGTCGTTTACCAAAACGCGGCTTCACAAACATTAACCGTAAAGAGTTTACTATTGTAAACTTATCAACGTTAAATCGTTTTGAAGATGGTACAGAAGTAACACCTGAATTATTGCTGGAAACTGGCGTTATCAGCAAGTTAAACGACGGTGTTAAAATTCTTGCAAGCGGCGCAGTAGAGAAAAAACTAACTGTTAAAGCGCACAAGTTCTCTTCAAGTGCTAAAGAAGCAATTGAAGCAGCTGGCGGATCAGTTGAGGTGATCTAATGTTTCGTACAATCTCCAACTTTATGCGCGTTGCTGAGATAAGACGTAAAATATTATTCACTTTAGCGATGTTAATCGTATTCAGGATTGGCACGTTTATCCCAGTGCCATTTACAAATGGAGACGTACTGAAAGCACAAGATCAATTAAATGCCTTAGGTATCCTAAATACATTTGGCGGTGGCGCCTTGAAAAACTTCTCCATCTTCGCGATGGGAATCATGCCGTATATTACAGCATCCATCATCGTGCAATTATTGCAGATGGATGTTGTTCCTAAATTTTCGGAATGGTCGAAGCAAGGTGAAATGGGCCGTCGTAAACTAACGCAATTTACGCGTTACTTTACAATTGTTCTTGCGTTTATTCAGGGGTTTGGTATGTCAATCGGTTTTAACGGTATGGTAGGTGGACAATTAATTTTGAATCCTGGTTGGAGCACTTATTTATACATTGCTACGGTACTGACTGCTGGTACTGCATTTTTAATGTGGTTAGGCGAACAGATTACATCTAAAGGTGTAGGTAATGGTATTTCCATCCTTATCTTTGGAGGTATTGCCGCAGCGATCCCAAGTGTTATATCTCAAGTGTATCAACAACAGTTTCAAAATATCGGAGATCAATTGTTCATGAGTATCGTTAAAGTTGCATTGATCTTACTAGCTGTGCTAGCGGTTATTGTTGGTGTTATTTTCATTCAACAGGCTGTTAGAAAGATCCCAATTCAATATGCGAAGCGTGTAACAGGAGGGAATGGGAATCATGCTGGAGCACAAAACACACATTTACCGCTTAAGGTAAATAGTGCAGGTGTTATTCCAGTCATTTTTGCTGTTTCATTCTTAATTACGCCTCCAACTATTGCACAGTTCTTCCCGAATCATGATGTATCGCAGTGGATCATTGCAAACTTTAACTATTCTCACCCAGTGGGAATGATCATATATGTTGCGCTCATTGTAGCCTTCACATATTTCTATGCGTTTGTTCAGGTTAATCCAGAGCAAATGTCAGAGAATCTAAACAAACAAGGTGGATATGTTCCAGGTATTCGTCCGGGTAAGAATACGGAACAATATCTAACAAAAATCTTGTATCGTTTGACCTTTGTAGGATCAATTTTCCTAGCAGCGATTGCAATCTTACCAGTTATCTTTACGAAACTGGGAAATCTTCCTCCATCTGCACAGATTGGTGGAACGAGTATGTTAATCGTTGTCGGCGTTGCTTTAGAAACAATGAAGCAGCTAGAAAGCCAACTGGTAAAACGCCATTACAAAGGGTTTATCAAGCAGTGAGTAAGTGGGAAGAATTGTCTTCCCTACATGCTCATGTACTCTGAGGGGGAACAAGGATGAACTTAATTTTAATGGGGCTTCCTGGTGCTGGTAAAGGTACACAAGCCGAACAGATTGTTGCCAAGTATAACATCCCTCACATTTCAACAGGAGATATGTTCCGTGCAGCTATGAAGGCTGAAACTGAAATGGGTTTACAAGCAAAATCTTTTATTGATAAAGGTGCACTTGTTCCAGATGAAGTTACAATCGGAATCGTTCGTGAACGTTTAAGTCAAGAAGACTGCGTAAGAGGTTTCTTACTAGACGGTTTCCCACGAACTGTTGCACAAGCATCAGCTCTTGAAGAGATTATGAAAGATCTTGGCAAAAAAATCGACTATGTTTTAAACATTAATGTGGATTCAGGGTTGTTATTAAAACGCCTTACAGGCCGTCGCATTTGTAAAGAGTGCGGTGCGACTTACCACTTAGAATTCAATGCGCCAGCAAAAGCTGACGTTTGCGATAAATGTGGTGGCGAATTATATCAACGCTCTGATGACAATGAAGAAACTGTAGCAAATCGTTTAGATGTAAATATTAAGCAAACAAAACCTTTGCTTGATTTCTACGAGGAGCTTGGTTACCTACAAAGCATTAATGGTGAGCAAGATATCAATAAAGTATTTGCTGATATCGATGTTCTCATCGGAGGCTTAGCGTAATGATAATCTGCAAAACTCCTCGCGAGATAGAAATCATGCGAGAAGCTGGCAGGATCGTTGCTTTAACTCATCAAGAGTTGAAACAGCACATTACTCCAGGAATTACAACGAAAGAGCTCGATCAAATAGCGGAAAAGACGATTCAAAAATATGGTGCTACGCCATCTTTTAAAGGATACAACGGATTTCCGGGGAGCATTTGTGCTTCTGTAAATGAAGAGCTTGTACACGGAATTCCAGGGAAGCGCAAGCTCAAAGAGGGCGATATCATCAGTATCGATATTGGTGCGAAATACAATGGGTACCATGGCGATTCTGCATGGACGTATCCAGTTGGAAGCATTTCTGAATCTGTTCAAAAGCTACTTGATGTCACAGAAAAATCGTTGTATCTTGGTCTAGAACAAGTAAAACCAGGCGAAAGATTATCAAATATCTCACATGCGGTTCAAACCCATGCTGAAGAGAATGGGTTCTCGATCGTTAGGGAGTATGTTGGTCACGGAATCGGGCAAGACTTACATGAGGACCCTCAAATCCCGCACTATGGTCCACCAAATAGAGGCCCTAGATTAAAGCCGGGAATGGTCATCTGTGTTGAGCCGATGGTGAATCAAGGAAGACGATATGTAAAAACACTATCTGATGACTGGACAGTGGTAACGGTAGATGGTAAATGGTGTGCCCATTTTGAGCACACGATTGCTCTTACAGAAGCAGGATACGAAATCCTTACCACTTTATAAGTAGCTGGCTCTCCGGGATTTCAGAGCAGTGTAAAATGTTACTGATTTGAAGAAGGGAGAACTATTGAATGGCTAAAGATGATGTAATTGAAGTCGAAGGTACCGTTCTTGAAACGTTGCCAAATGCTATGTTCAAAGTAGAATTAGAGAATGGGCATGTCGTATTGGCTCACGTTTCTGGTAAAATCCGTATGAACTTCATTCGTATTTTACCAGGAGACAAAGTTACGGTAGAATTATCTCCGTACGATTTAAATCGTGGTCGTATTACGTACCGTTTTAAATAATATAGCACTCCGTAATCTTTAAGGAGGTTCGAGACATGAAAGTAAGACCGTCAGTTAAACCAATCTGCGAAAAATGTAAAGTTATTCGTAGACGTGGAAAAGTAATGGTTATTTGTGAAAACCCTAAACATAAACAAAAACAAGGTTAATCAGAAGGAGGTGCATTCAGAATGGCACGTATCGCAGGTGTAGATATTCCTCGAGACAAACGCGTTGTTATTTCTTTAACTTACGTATTCGGCATTGGTCGCACAACTGCTGAAAAAATTCTTACTGAAGCTGGTATTTCTTCAGAAACACGAGTTCGTGATTTAACGGAAGACGAACTAGGACGTATCCGTGATATCATCGATCGTATTAAAGTTGAGGGAGACCTTCGTCGTGAAGTATCTCTTAACATTAAACGTCTAATGGAGATCGGTTCTTACCGTGGTCTTCGTCACCGTCGTGGTTTACCAGTTCGTGGTCAAAACTCTAAAAACAATGCTCGTACACGTAAAGGTCCACGTCGTACAGTAGCAAATAAAAAGAAATAATAAGTAAAGGAGGTTGAACTAACAATGGCACGTAAAACAAACACTCGTAAAAAACGTGTGAAAAAGAATATTGAAGCTGGTATAGCTCATATTCGTTCTACTTTCAACAACACAATCGTAACACTTACAGATACTCATGGTAACGCACTTTCTTGGTCTAGTGCTGGTGCACTTGGTTTCCGTGGATCTCGTAAGTCTACTCCATTCGCTGCGCAAATGGCTGCTGAAGCTGCTGCTAAAGTTGCAATGGAACACGGTTTAAAAACTTTAGAGGTTACTGTTAAAGGTCCTGGTGCTGGTCGTGAAGCTGCAATTCGTGCTCTTCAAGCTGCAGGTCTAGAAGTAACAGCAATTAGAGATGTTACTCCAGTTCCTCATAATGGATGTCGTCCACCAAAACGTCGTCGTGTGTAATTTTTCTGTATAGAATTTTCCCTTTTGTCTATAATGGATATGATGCATTATCGAGAAATTTCGTACAGAAACATCGCTTGTTGTGCACAATCGGGAACTGCCTAAGGGGGACTTTCGGTTAGACAGGGGGTATCCCTTTGTTTAACCGGGGTTTCGACGTTTTGAAGGAGGGTTTAGTTAATGATTGAAATCGAAAAGCCGAAAATCGAAACGGTTGAACTTAACGAAGATGCTAAATATGGTAAATTCGTAATTGAACCGCTTGAGCGTGGATATGGTACTACTTTGGGTAACTCCTTACGTCGTATTCTTTTATCCTCACTCCCTGGTGCCGCTGTTACTGCTATCCAAATCGATGGCGTATTACATGAATTTTCAACAGTTGAGGGCGTAGTAGAAGACGTTACGACGATCATCTTAAACTTGAAAAAGTTAGCTCTTAAAATCTACTCTGAAGAAGAGAAGACGTTGGAAATTGATGTGCAGGGCGAAGGTATTGTCACAGCTGCTGATATTACTCACGATAGTGATGTAGAAATCTTAAATCCAGATTTACACATTGCAACGTTAGCAAAAAATGCGCATTTCCGCATGCGTTTAACTGCAAAGCGTGGTCGTGGGTATACGCCAGCTGATGCAAATAAAAGCGAAGATCAACCAATAGGAGTAATTCCTATTGATTCTATTTATACTCCAGTATCACGTGTGACTTACCAAGTGGAAAAGACACGTGTCGGACAAGTGGCTAATTATGATAAGCTTACGCTTGATGTATGGACGGATGGAAGCATCGGGCCAAAAGAAGCTATCTCTTTAGGTGCCAAAATCTTAACTGAGCATTTAAATATCTTTGTTGGTTTAACTGATGAAGCACAAAATGCTGAGATTATGGTTGAGAAGGAAGAAGATCAAAAAGAGAAAGTTCTTGAGATGACTATCGAGGAACTAGATCTTTCTGTTCGTTCTTATAATTGCCTTAAACGTGCAGGAATTAATACTGTACAAGAGCTTGCGAACAAAACAGAAGAAGATATGATGAAAGTTCGTAACTTAGGACGTAAATCCTTAGAAGAAGTTAAACATAAACTTGAGGAATTAGGTTTAGGTTTACGTAAAGACGACTGAGGATTTAAACCCATCAACAAAGGAGGGAACTACGAATGGCATACAGAAAATTAGGCCGTACAAGTGCGCAACGTAAAGCTATGTTACGTGATTTAGCTACTGATTTAATTATCAACGAGCGCATCCAAACGACAGAAACTCGTGCAAAAGAACTTCGTTCTGTAGTGGAAAAAATGATCACTTTAGGTAAACGCGGAGATCTTCATGCTCGTCGTCAAGCAGCAGCTTTCATTCGCAATGAAGTAGCTAACGCTGAGACTGGTCAAGATGCACTTCAAAAATTATTCGCTGATGTAGCTCCACGCTATGCTGAGCGCCAAGGCGGATACACTCGTATTGCAAAAATTGGTCCACGTCGCGGAGACGCAGCACCAATGGTAATTATCGAGTTAGTATAATGATAATTAAAAGGGCAGGACAGTTCTTTTCAAGAAACTGGTCATGGCCCTTTTTTTTAAATATAAAAATAGGCTAACTTGGCGAAGGAAAGGGTGCCTTGTATTGAAAAAAGAGAAACTTCGGACAGAAAATATATCATTTCAATATCCTGGGGCAGCCACTTATGCATTAAAAGATGTTTCATTTTCTTTGTATGAGGGAGAATGGGTATCTGTTATTGGACAAAACGGTTCAGGGAAGTCTACACTTGCAAAATTATTGAATGGTTTGTTTTTGCCGGAAGCAGGGACTATTACAGTAAATGATACAATGGTTTTATCAGAGGAAACAGTATGGGATGTTCGAAAACAAATTGGGATGGTATTTCAAAATCCAGACAATCAATTTGTTGGAACGACAGTGCAAGACGACGTTGTTTTTGGCTTAGAGAATATCGGAATGCCAAGAGAGCAAATGGTAGAAAGATTAGATCAGGCCCTCAAACTTGTCCGTATGGAAGATTTTCTTAATGATGAACCTCATTCGTTATCTGGTGGGCAAAAACAGCGAGTGGCGATAGCAGGCGTTTTAGCACTTCAGCCATCTATTTTGATATTAGATGAAGCAACGTCAATGCTAGATCCTCAAGGAAGACGTGAAGTAGTAGAAACGGTTAGACAACTTGTTAATCAAAAAGGTATTACGGTGTTATCAATTACGCACGATTTAGAAGAAGCGGCACAATCAGACCGTGTCATTATTTTAAATAAGGGAGAAATATTAGAGGAAGGGACTCCAGAGCAAATTTTCAAGTCCTCTCATATGCTCCAAGAAATTGGATTAGATGTACCATTTTCAGTGAAAATAGCAGAATTATTAAAAAGAAATGAAATTCTCTTGCAAAATACGCATCTTACAATGGAAAGCTTGGTGAACGAACTTTGGAGATTATATTCCAAAAAGTAGAACATCGTTATCAATATAAAACTCCATTTGAAAGACGCGCACTTTATGATGTAGACGTGTCGTTTCCAAGTGGGGGCTATTATGCCATTATCGGTCATACTGGTTCAGGTAAGTCGACGATGATTCAACATTTAAATGGTTTATTGCAGCCGACAAATGGCACAGTTCAAATTGGTGAACATTTCATTTCGGCACGAAAGAAAGAAAAAAAGCTAAAGCCACTACGTAAAAAGGTAGGGGTTGTCTTTCAATTCCCAGAACATCAGTTGTTTGAAGAGACTGTGGAGAAAGATATTTGTTTCGGCCCTACTAATTTTGGGGTATCTGTAGAAGAAGCGAAGCAAAAGGCAAGAGAGGCAATTGAACTTGTAGGGTTAGAACCAGAACTGTTAACACGTTCACCGTTTGAGTTAAGTGGTGGACAAATGAGGCGTGTTGCGATAGCGGGCGTATTGGCGATGGAACCCGAAGTGCTTGTATTAGATGAACCTACAGCAGGGCTAGATCCAAAAGGGCAGAATGAACTTATGGAGATGTTTTATAAGCTACATAAGGAAAAAGGTCTTACAGTTATCCTAGTAACACATAATATGGAGGATGCTGCTAAGTATGCGGAGCAGATTGTAGTCATGCATAAAGGAACGGTCTTTTTGCAAGGAAGTGCAGAGGAAGTATTTTCACATGCTGATGAACTAGAGAAAATTGGCGTGGATCTTCCTATGTCTTTAAAGTATAAACGTGCAATTGAAGAGAAGTTTGGCATTTCAATCCCAAAGGCTACCTTATCTTTAGAGGATCTTACTCATGAAGTTGTGCAGGTGTTACGAAAAGGTGGTCATGAATCATGCAGCAGTTGATTATTGGAAGGTATATTCCAGGGAATTCTCTTATTCATCAACTTGATCCACGTACGAAGCTGCTGATTGTCTTTTTATATGTATTTGTTGTTTTCTTAGCAAATAATGCGATTTCATATGGATTTTTATTTTTATATGCACTCATTGCTTTATTTTTTGCAAAAGTGCCGATTCGTTATGTACTTTCGGGCTTAAAACCAATTCTATGGATTTTTCTTTTTACATTTTTCCTGCATATTTTTACAAATAAAGAAGGGGAAGTACTATTCCAGCTTGGTTGGTTTTCGATACATGAAAAAGGATTAGAGCAAGGGATATACATTTCTATACGATTCTTCGTTATTATTTTAATGACGACATTATTAACGTTAACGACGACGCCTATTGAGATTACAGATGGTTTGGAGACGTTATTAAAGCCGTTGAAGCGTATAAAAGTTCCTGTTCATGAAATCGCATTAATGATGTCAATTTCTCTTCGTTTTATTCCAACATTAATGGACGAAACGAGTAAAATAATGAAGGCACAATCGTCACGTGGTATTGATTTCGCAGGAGGGCCGATAAAAGATAGGATGAAAGCTATTATCTCTCTACTCGTTCCTCTATTTATCAGTGCTTTTAAGCGTGCTGAAGACTTAGCAATTGCTATGGAGGCTCGTGGATATCAAAGTGGCGAAGGACGTACTAAATTTAGGCAACTACGCTGGAAAACAAGCGATACAGTAACGATTATAAGCTTACTTTGTTTAGCTTGTATTTTGGCATGGGTGCGATTGTAATGGAGAATAGAGAAATGGATAGAATAAAATGTACGGTTGCATATGATGGCATGCATTTTTGTGGTTATCAAATTCAGCCGCAGCATCGTACTGTTCAACAAGAGATTGAAAAAGCTTTGCAGAAATTGCATAAAGGAGAACTTGTTCGTGTTCAGGCATCGGGCAGAACGGATTCTACCGTTCACGCCAAAGGACAAGTTATACACTTTGATACACCGTTGTCTCTTGAAGAGTGGCAATGGGGTAATGCATTAAATACAATGTTGCCAGATGATATTGTTATCAGACAGGTAGAGAAAAAAACAGAAGAATTTCATGCGCGTTACGGTGTTGAGAGAAAAGAATATCGTTATCGTGTGTTATTATCAAAGACTGCGGATGTATTCCGTAGAAATTACGTATATCAATATCCATATCCGCTCGAAATAAACTCTATAAGAAAAGCGATCCCTTATTTTATTGGAACGCATGATTTCACTTCTTTTTGTTCGGCAAAAACTGACAAAAAAGATAAAGTGAGAACAATTTATGAAATTGAGCTAATCGAGCAAGACGATGAATTAATTTTTCGCTTTGTAGGTAATGGATTTTTATATAATATGGTCAGAATTATTGTTGGTACGTTACTGAGCGTAGGGCAAGGAAAGCTTGATCCAGATAGCATTCCAGAGATTCTAGCGAAACAAAATCGTCAGTTTGCTGGAAAGATGGCTCCTGGTCATGGACTTTACTTATGGCAGGTAAACTATAACAACTAATCCTGGTGTAACATTTGCTTGACATTAGAAACTCAAAAGTATATCATAACATATGGTATTGTTTCTAAAACCACGATTAGCCCCGGAAGGAAATCGTGTTTAAGATAAACAATAGATTTTTTCTATGGAAAAGATAACGAGGAGGGAAACACATGCGTACGACTTTTATGGCAAAAGCTAACGAAGTTGAGCGTAAATGGTATGTGGTTGATGCTGAAGGTCAAACTTTAGGTCGCCTATCTACTGAAGTAGCATCTATTTTACGCGGTAAAAACAAACCTACATTTACACCACACGTTGACACGGGTGATCATGTAATTATTATTAACGCTGAGAAAATTCATTTAACAGGTAATAAATTAAACGATAAAATTTACTACCGTCACACTAACCACCCAGGTGGACTTAAGCAAAGAACAGCTCTAGAAATGCGTACAAACTACCCTGTACAAATGTTAGAGCTTGCAATTAAAGGGATGCTTCCAAAAGGACGTTTAGGACGTCAAGTATCTAAGAAATTAAACGTGTATGCTGGAGCAGAGCATCCACACCAAGCACAAAAACCAGAAGTTTACGAACTTCGCGGATAATCAATTAAAGGAGGGCTTACTTTGGCACAGGTTCAATACTATGGCACTGGACGTCGTAAGAGTTCAGTAGCGCGCGTACGCCTAGTTCCAGGCGAAGGACGCGTTATCATTAACGGTCGTGATTTTGAAAACTATATCCCATTTGCTGCATTACGTGAAGTAGTGAAACAACCTCTAGTTGCAACAGAAACTTTAGGTAACTACGATGTACTTGTAAACGTAAATGGTGGTGGATACACTGGTCAAGCTGGTGCTATTCGTCACGGTATTTCTCGCGCTTTATTAAAAGCTGATCCAGAATACCGTCTAACATTAAAACGTGCAGGTCTATTAACTCGTGACGCACGTATGAAAGAGCGTAAAAAATACGGTCTTAAAGGCGCACGTCGTGCACCTCAGTTCTCAAAACGTTAATTTTTGCGAACTACAAACCCCAACCATTTTGGTTGGGGTTTTTTTATGTTTCATTCCTCTATTGGAATTTTTGTAGTTTGGAATATTTTAGTCCTATCCTCTCGCGTATGCTTCTTCTTTAGAAGTTTAGACTAATACGTATTAGGGAGGTTTATAAGTACTATGAATGTCATTGTCAGCTTACAAGAAAAACAAAAAGAAAAGCAGTTGAAATATGAACGGAAGATGCTGCGAGAATTATCATTAAAAACATTACGTTCAAATATTAGAGATGCCTTTCAGATGCAGGAACTTCATCGTCAGTATGAAGATTACTGTATTGAATTAGGGATAGAATCGTATTTATTAGGAGCAAGATACAGTAAGTTTGGTTATTATGGTGAATCATTCTTTGATGTGAAATATAGAGCCTTAGAAGAAGAGCAACAATTAACGGAAACACTATTTCAATTTTTAACGAGCATGACTATGAGGGAAATTAAGTTACAAGATGAGGAATTACTTTTTGAATCTTGTCAGCAGTTTATTGGTTTATGGTGGCAGGAAGGATATGAAAAAGGTGAGAGAAGATATCGATTAAAGCTTCATTAAGACAAGCATAAACTTTCCTCTTGTCCCATATAAGTAATTAGAGGGACTAGCTGGAGGAGGAAAGGTATGAAGAGAATTCGAATTATCTCTTTTGCACTCGCTGCGGTTGTTTTGTTTTTTTTAGTCAAACAAGAATTTCAAATTACAAAATCGTGGCGAGCGTGGAATTTACCCTTATCGGGGAAAGTGATTGTATTAGATGCTGGGCATGGTGGGCCAGACGGAGGGGCTGTTGGTGGAAACGATATTATAGAAAAAGATATTACGCTTGAGATTACAAAGAAGGTACAAGATTATTTACAAGAACAAGGTGCACTAGTTATTTTAACACGTGAGGGAGATTATGATTTAGCTCAGAAAGATACAAAATCATATAGTAGACGTAAAGCAGAGGATTTAAAAAAGCGTGTAGAGATTATTAATAAACCTGATGTAGACTTTTTTGCGAGTATTCATTTAAATGCTTTAACTAGTAGTGGATCGAAAGGCGCACAAACGTTCTATTACCGTTCTTCGATTGAAAATGAACGTGCTGCGAAATTTATACAAGCTGAATTGAGAACGAGTTTAGAGAATACGAATCGTTCTGCTAAAACGATTTCTCATGTGTATTTATTAAAGTATGCGAAAACACCAGGTGCTTTAATTGAAGCTGGCTTTTTATCGAATGTAAACGAAAGGTATATGTTAAATTCGGAGAAATATCAGCAAAAGGTAGCGGCTGCAGTATATCGTGGTATATTACGCTATTTTACGGAAAAAGGAAATCCTCCAGAATAAGGAGGATTTTTTGAGTTTCTCTCATTAACGAAGTTTTCCGAAAATATGTTATACTGGAAATGTAAACGCATTTATTTAAAAAATAAAGAGAGATAAATTCAATTAACATTACGTTATTTTTCATACAGGGGGCTAATCATGGTAACGAAAGAGCAAGTAGTGGAAGCGTTAGAAGGGGTTGTAGATCCGTTTTTACATAAAACGTTAAAAGAAACAGGGGCAATTAAAGAGGTAACAGTTAAGCCTGAGAAGGAACATGTAAGTGTTAAAATTGCAATCGTAAAAACCGGTACAGCGGAACAAATGCAATTGCAATCTGGAATTGTAAAGTTAGTAAAAGAATTAGGAGCAGCAACAGTAGGGCTTCGCTTTGCAGAATTTACAGAAGAAGAATTAGCTCAGTTTGCACCGGAACAAGAAGAAGAGCAAGCTGAATCTTTATTGTCACCAAATTCAAAAACAACATTTTTAGCAGTGGCGAGTGGAAAAGGTGGGGTAGGGAAATCAACAGTTTCTGTTAACCTTGCTATTGCTCTAGCTCGTCTAGGGAAAAAGGTTGGTATCATTGACGCTGATATTTACGGTTTTAGCGTACCGGATATGATGGGGATAGAAAAACGTCCTGTTGTAAGGGGGGATAAAATTATTCCAGTGGAGCGTCTAGGTGTAAAGGTAATCTCAATGGGGTTCTTTGTAGAAGATAATGCACCGGTTATTTGGAGAGGGCCTATGCTTGGGAAAATGTTAAATCACTTCTTTACAGAAGTAGAATGGGGCGATTTAGACTATTTAGTTTTAGATTTACCACCGGGTACAGGTGATGTTGCGCTAGACTTACATTCGATGTTGCCGGCTTGTAAAGAGATTATTGTAACAACGCCACATCCAACAGCGGCATTTGTAGCAGCACGTGCTGGAGCCATGGCTTTACGTACAGAACATAGTATTCTTGGTGTTGTTGAAAATATGGCGTATTTTGAAAGTAAAACAACTGGTGAAAAAGAATATGTGTTTGGAAGAGGGGGAGGAGATAAATTAGCTACAGAACTTCAAACAGAAGTACTTGGCCGAATCCCACTTCAACAACCTGATTGGAATAAAGAAGACTTTGCGCCATCAGTATATGAAGATACACATACGACAGGTCTTATTTATCGCACGATAGCTGAGACAGTAATTGATAAAATAGCTGTCGCACAAAAATAAAATAATAATGAGTGGACGATACATATATTGTCCACTCATTATTATCGTTATTATTTTTACTGCTGTTCCTTTTTACCGTCTTGGGAACTACCTTCACCACCTGCTTCTTTTTTATCAGATCCACTTTTTTCGGCCTTTTGTACACCTTTACTAATAATATCAATCATCTTAGCTTGGAAGAGTGGACTTTCAGCAGTTTCTGTTAGTACTTGTTGTAAGTATTGACGGTATTCTTTGCTCTTCATCGTTTGTAACATCATTTTTTCTACTTCAGGGTTTTTCATAATTTCTATAACACCTGCTTGGTATTCAGGGTCTTTTAGTAATGTTTTCATTAAGGTTGTTTGTTCTTTCCCCATACTTTTAGCAAATTTCGATGAGAACTCAGGGTCTTTAAAGAGCTTTTCCCAGAATTGTTGCCCTTTGTCGGATACCATTGCATCTTCAATCGTTTTCTTTACTACTGTTTCATCTAGTATGAGTGCTTGTTTCATTTTTTCATCAGTTAACACATCTTGAATGGCTTTCTTACCTTGATCGGTTTTTAAAATATCGACAATCATTTTCTTCGTTTGATCGTAATCAAGTTCGGACTTTGCTTCTTTTCCTTGTGCACATGCTACAAGTGCGAGGAATAGAAAAGAAGAAGTCAAAACGAGCAGCATCCGTTTCATAAGTTGGAACTCCTTTCAGCACAGTTCTCTCTTTTTAATATAAATATCTTTAAGGAATTTATACATGAACATGGCTAGCTTTTTGAAATTGTCATTGATACAATTTAATTAGAAATATAAGGATAATGGGGGATGTGTTGTGAATAGCCGCAAGTGGGTACGACTATTTTTTACGACGTTGTTTCTTGGTGGGATTAGTACGGTCATACTTGGTTTCGTTTTGGAGTGGGACAAGTACGCTAAATTTTTTCAAAATTTCGACGGAAAGGAAATTCTAGCAGTTTCCTTTTGGTTGATGGGTGTAGGATTTATTTTTAGTGTTATAAGTCAAATGGGATTCTTTGCTTATTTAACAATCCATCGTTTTGGATTAGGTATGTTCCGTTCACCTTCTTTATGGAATGCAGTCCAGCTCTTCTTTATTGCATTCGTTTTATTTGATTTCGTGTATTTAAGATCCGTACTGATTGCAAATGGAGAAGTTTCATTAGGGAATAACATACTTGTTGCTGGTGTGTTATTTGTGTTCGGGGCCATTGTTGCTTACATAAAAAGTAAGGAAACAAATAAAAAGGCATTTGTGCCCGCTTTGTTCTTTATGGTTGTGGTAACAATTCTTGAGTGGGTACCAGCTCTTCGAATTAATGATACAGACTGGTTATATTTAATGGTGATACCACTTTTATTATGTAATGCATATCAGTTACTTATATTACATCGTTTAATTGGAAAGAGGAGTAAGTCGGCCTAATATAAGAGAGCTTGTACGAATGAAAAAAAGCTCTATTACCTGAATGAAAGGTAGTAGAGCTTTTTATGCGTGAAGGCACAATAGAAAAGATTTACTGTACATCTTTACTTTTCGTACTTGTGTTGGAAATAAGTTGTGATACGGATATTTGCTCATATCCGTCACTCTTTAATTTTTGTAGAAGCAGTGGTAAAGCTTTATTTGTTTGAAGGGCAGAATCGGATGCGTGTAATAAGACGATATCTCCACCTTTTAAATTATTAGAGACGGTGGAAACGATATTGTTTACACCAGGGTTTTTCCAATCGTTTGAGTTATTACTCCAATGAACGACAGTGTATCCGAGTGATTCTGCTATTTTTAGTGTTGCTTTGTTAAAGTCTCCACTAGGTGGACGCAATAGCTTGACTTGTTTCACACCGAGTTTTGTAAAAACATCTTGTGCTCGTAAAAGATCTCTTCGTATTTCATTTGTCTCTAGAGAAGTATAGGACGTGTAGTTATAACCCATACTACCGATTTCATGTCCATCTTTTATGATGCGTTCAACTACATCAGGGTGTCTTTCTGCCCATGCAGCAGAAAGGAAGAAGGTTGCATTCTTAATGTCTTTTTCTTTAAGTGTATTAAGGATTGGAATTGCTTTTTTGTCTCCCCAACTAATATCAAACGTGAATGCAACTTGTTTTTTAGAGGTGTCTCCTTTGTAAATAATTTTAGGTCCTGTAGCAGTTGAAAAAGCAGATTCGTGTGAATATGTTTTTAAAAAGAGAAGCCATGCTGTAAATAAGGAAAGTATCACTATTAAGCTAATGTGTTTAAAAGCTCGTTTACTCGTAATAAAAAAGAAAAACATAATATTACGCCCCTTTGTCCAATCCTTTTCAGTTACATATATGCTTTAAATATTAAAAAGAGAACAAAGGATTAATATCGTAAGCAGTGGATATAATGAATGATAGGATTTTGATAAGTGAAAATGAGCGAAACGTTTATTGCTTTGTAGGAAATGATTGAGGTGATGATTTGCTTGGGTTTATGTTAACGAAAGAAGAGAAAAAAGAAATGGAATACATATTGAAGAGAGAGTTAGAAGAACTTTTATTTGATTTTGAAGATGAACGTATTCATGACGTTGTAAAAAAGGCGATGGAAGAAAGATATAAAATCATTTTTTGTTTGTTTCGAAGAGTCGCAAATGCAGAAGAATGTATGCGTTATGTAAGGAAAAGAACTTTTTATTAAAAAGTGTTGACGTTAATGGTTGTTATATGATAAATTAATAACCGTCGCTGATGCAGTAACGCAGAAGACGATAAAAAAGAAATTGAAAAACTTAGTTGACATTAACTAACGAAGATGTTAACATAAGGAAGTCGCAAATGAGCGACCAAGTAGTTCTTTGAAAACTGAACGAAACAAACAACGTGAAACGTCAATTTTTATTTTTAGATGCTAGACAAACTAACTTTATTGGAGAGTTTGATCCTGGC
>NZ_JBTGPA010000022.1:0-15774 GCF_054326875.1 Bacillus sp. BC08
TAGCTCGTCGGGCTCATAACCCGAAGGTCGCAGGTTCAAATCCTGTCCCCGCAACCAAATGGTCCCGTGGTGTAGTGGTTAACATGCCTGCCTGTCACGCAGGAGATCGCCGGTTCGACCCCGGTCGGGACCGCCATTTTATATAAAGAAAAGAACGAAACATGTTGTTTCGTATTTTTTTATTTGTTTTAACAAAAAACTAATAAAGACAGTCAAACTATCCTTAGGAAAACTCCTAAGGACTTTTTTATATATTCAAAACCTGTATAATAAAGAGCAGAGAACATTGTGAGTAAAGTAGGTGAAGTCTGTGAGTAAATATGAAATAATAACAAAATCTTCTGAGGAAACACAAAGGTTATCAGAAAAACTAGGTGGACTTGTCGGGGCACAAGATGTAATTATTTTAGAAGGAGATCTAGGGGCTGGTAAGACAACTTTTACAAAAGGACTAGCAAAAGGTCTTGGGGTGAAAAGAGTTGTAAATAGTCCTACCTTTAATATTATTAAAGAATATAAAGGGAGATTGCCGCTATATCATATGGACGTGTATCGCTTAGCAGAAAGTGAAGAGGACTTAGGTTTTGATGAGTATTTCTATGGTGAAGGAATTACCGTAGTAGAATGGGCTCATTTAATAGAAGCATTTTTACCAAATGAGAAGTTACAAATTAGTTTATTCCATGCTGGAGATGACACAAGAAAAATTGTACTCGAGCCAATTGGAGATCGATATATTAGATTATGTGAGGAGCTATTACAAGATGAAAGTACTAGCAATTGATACTTCAAATTATGTAATGGGTGTATCCCTTATTGAGGAAGGAAACGTAATTGGGGAAATCATTACAAACTTAACAAAAAACCATTCTGTACGTCTTATGCCAGCTGTAGAACAACTGTTAAAAGAATGCGGTGTAAAACCAAAAGAATTAACTAAAATCGTTGTAGCTGCTGGACCTGGATCATATACAGGTGTTCGCATAGGTGTGACAGCTGCAAAAACATTAGCTTGGTCACTTCAAATACCGATTGTAGGTGTATCAAGTTTAGAAGTAGTAGCTGCAAACGGAGCTAATTTTGATGGATTAATCTGTCCTTTATTCGATGGAAGACGTGGACAAATTTATACTGGGTTATATACATATGAAGGAGAGAATGTAACTTCTATAGAAGAAGACCGAATCATCCTTATTGTAGACTGGTTGCAAATGTTAAAAGATAAAGGCAAGCAAGTTTTATTTATTGGTAACGATGTTAAACTGCACAAAGAAACAATAATAGAACATTTAGGCGATCAAGCTGTATTTGCTCCTTTCACTAAAAATAACCCAAGACCAAGTGAGTTAGCGTTCTTAGGATTGCAAAAAGAAGAACAAGATGTACATTCATTTGTTCCTAGTTACCTTCGTTTAGCTGAAGCCGAAACAAAGTGGTTAGAAAGTCAAAACAAGTAGGGGTTTGCAGAAGATGGATATGATATTTAGAAAGATGGAACTCGATGATATCGCTCAAATTGTAGCTATTGAAGAAGCGTCTTTTTCAACTCCTTGGACTGCAGATGCCTTTCACCGTGAGTTAACGACGAATGAACATGCACATTATGTTGTGCTAGAAAAAGATGGTCGTGTAATTGGGTATTGTGGATTGTGGATAATTATTGATGAATCACATATAACAAATATAGCTATTTTGCCAGAATACAGAGGTCAAAAGCTAGGGGATGCTTTATTGAAAGAAGTTATTTCCGAAGCGAAAGATTTAGGGGTAAAAACGATGACACTTGAAGTACGTGTATCAAATGAAGTAGCAAAACAGTTATACAGAAAATACGGATTTCAAAATGGTGGAATTCGTAAACGATACTATGCAGACAATCAGGAAGATGGTCTCGTAATGTGGGTGAATATATAATGGGAAAAAATACGATTATACTTGGTATTGAAACAAGTTGTGATGAAACAGCAGTAGCAGTTGTTAAAAATGGAACGGAAATTATTGCGAATGTCGTTGCATCACAAATTGAAAGTCATAAACGTTTTGGCGGAGTTGTACCCGAGATTGCATCCCGTCATCATGTAGAAGAAATTACAGTTGTGTTAGAAGAAGCTTTAAAAGAAGCAAATATTACATTTGATGATATTGATGCAATTGCTGTAACAGAAGGACCTGGTTTAGTAGGAGCGCTTTTAATAGGGGTAAATGCAGCGAAAGCAGTAGCTTTTGCGCATGATATTCCTCTAGTTGGTGTTCATCATATCGCTGGTCATATTTATGCGAATCGTTTAGTAAAAGAAGTTCAATTTCCACTACTATCACTTGTTGTATCTGGTGGGCATACAGAGCTTGTTTATATGAAAGAACATGGTTCATTCGAAGTGATTGGTGAAACAAGAGATGATGCAGCTGGAGAGGCGTATGATAAAGTAGCTCGTACGTTATCTATGCCATATCCAGGTGGTCCTCATATTGATCGCCTTGCACATGAAGGAGAACCAACAATCGATTTGCCTCGTGCATGGCTAGAACCTGATTCGTATGATTTCAGTTTTAGTGGATTGAAATCAGCAGTTATCAACACTGTGCATAACGCAAAACAACGCGGGATAGAAATTGCACCGGAAGATTTAGCAGCAAGTTTCCAAGAGAGTGTAATAGATGTGCTTGTAACGAAAGCATCCCGTGCAGCAGAAGCGTATAACGTAAAGCAACTACTTCTAGCTGGTGGAGTAGCTGCTAATAAAGGACTTCGTGCACGTTTAGAAGATGAATTTGCAAAAAAAGAAAATATTGAGCTACTTATTCCTCCGCTATCTTTATGCACAGATAATGCAGCAATGATTGCGGCGGCAGGTACAATTGCATATGAACAAGGAAAACGTGCTACATTAGCTTTAAATGCAAATCCAGGATTAGATATTGAAGCATAGTTATACACAAAATTAACCACAGCTTGTGGATAAAACCCATGTTATCTGTTGATAATGTGGGTTTTACTGTGTATATAAAATGTTGATAACTTTTTTGTTGATTGTGGATAATGTGGAAAAGTTATTTTGGCGTTTATTTTACAAAGGTGGATATGTGTATAAACTTGTGGATAAATCAGATGAAGTCTGACCTTTACGTGTATTCTTTTTCGGGAAATAAATAACAAGAAGATATCTTTAAAAAACATTTTGAAATACGCTCTTATGATAGGAGTTATTAACAATGTCAAACTTTGTCGGTAAATCGATATGTCGTGTCGAATTGTTTATACAATATGACGTTCATCCTAACTAGAAGACAAAAAGGATGTCGCATAGTCAAAAATCCCGACTTATGAGACATCCTTCTTATTCATACTCTTATAAATGTAATGCTTCCCATTCTGCCATACATGCATCAAGTTGCTCTTGTAGTGTTTGCTTTTTCGTTGTAATTTCACTAGCTTTTTCATAATCTGCATATATTTCTGGTAAGCAAAGTTGATCTTCTAACGTAGCAATTTCTTCTTCCAATTCTACAATGTTTTGTTCTAGCTCCTCAATTTTTCGAGTGCGTTGACGTTCTAATTGTTTACGCTCTTTTTCTTCGAGATAATTTAATTTTTCTTGGGCTACAGTTTTTTGAGCAGGTGCTTGGCTTTCTTGCTGTTCTTGTTGTTCAAATGCTGCGCGTTCAATCATCTCATTTTTCTTTTCAACGTAGTAATCGTAGTCACCTAAATATTCCTGTGCACCTTCTGTTGATAACTCAACAACGGTCGTCGTTACACGATTAATAAAGTAGCGGTCATGTGAGACAAATAGAAGGGTGCCTGGATAATCAATTAAAGCATTCTCCAAAATCTCTTTACTATTTAAATCAAGATGGTTCGTAGGTTCATCAAGAATTAATAAATTCGATTTTTGCATCATAAGTTTTGCAAGAGCTAATCGAGCTTTTTGTCCACCACTAAGAGAAGATACTGGCTTTAGTACATCATCACCTGTGAATAAGAAGTTACCTAATATCGTGCGAATTTCTTTTTCAGGCTGCAATGGATATTCATCCCATAACTCATTTAAAACTCGCTTAGACGATGTTAAGTTAGCTTGTTCTTGATCATAATAACCAACCGAGACGTTGGATCCGAAAGAAACATCACCATGTAATAGTGGTAATTTATTTACAAGTGATTTTAATAATGTGGATTTCCCGATTCCATTTGGACCAACTAAAGCAACGCTATCCCCGCGAGTTAAGCGCATCGTTACATGTTCAATAATCGGATCCTCATCATAGCCGATAGTTGCATCCTTTACTTGTAAAACATCATTTCCACTTTGTTTTTCGATATCGAAGTGGAAGGAAGCTGACTTAGAATCACCTAATGGTCTTGTTAATAATTCCATTCGGTCTAATTGTTTACGACGGCTTTGGGCACGTTTAGTCGTAGATGCACGAGCTATATTTTTTTGCACAAAGTCCTCAAGCTTAGCAATTTCATCTTGTTGTTTTTCATAACGTTTCATTTCTTGCTCGTATAGTGCTGATTTTAAATCTAAATATTTACTGTAGTTACCAACAAATCGTCTGCTTTCTTTATTCGAAATTTCATATACTTGTGTAACGAGTTTGTCTAAGAAATAACGGTCATGGGAAACGATTAGTATTGCGCCGGGATAGCCTTGTAAATATTGTTCAAGCCATGTTAATGTTTCGATGTCTAAATGGTTTGTAGGCTCGTCCAAAATAAGTAGGTCTGGTTTCGTTAATAATAATTTACCGAGAGCTAATCGTGTCTTTTGTCCACCGCTTAATGTAGAAATCGTCGTCTGGTGCGTTTCAACTGGGAAGCCAAGACCACTTAAAATCGAGCGGATATCTGCTTCGTACTGATAGCCACCTTGATCTTTATAATCTAATTGTAATTGGTCATAATCAGCTAATAATCTTTCGTATGTAGCCTCGTTTGAAAAGTTTTCTTCTTTTCCCATCTCTTGCTCTAGCCTTCGAAGTTTTGTCTCCATTTGCTGTAAGTGTGTAAAGACGGTTAACATTTCATCCCAAATTGTTAAAGATGTTTCTAAACCGGTATTTTGAGCTAAGTATCCGATTGAGACATCTTTTGGTTTTATAATTTCGCCACCATCATGAGATAGCTCACCGGCTATTATTTTTAATAACGTAGATTTTCCGGCTCCATTTCGCCCGACTAATGCGATACGATCTTTCGTTTGAACTTCCAATTTTATGTTTGCAAGAATTGTTTCTGCACCGTATAATTTCGAAAGCGCGTTTACTTGTAATAAAATCAATGTTTTCACCTCAAATAATTTCTTAACTTTGCCATGTTTATATTTCTCAATCATACTAAAAATAGTGTATAGTTTAAAATAAAGAGAGAATACTTCTTCTCTTTATTATACAGGGAAATTCATGAGTGCTAAACTTCTGTATTTGATTCAAGTATATGAATAAAGATAGGAAGAGAGGAGAGGTTATATGGATCAGCAAAAAATTCCACAGGCCACTGCCAAACGATTGCCTCTATACTATCGATTTATCCAAAACTTATCTCTTTCTGGTAAGCAACGTGTTTCATCAGCCGAATTGAGCGAGGCGGTAAAAGTTGATTCCGCAACAATTCGAAGAGATTTCTCATATTTTGGAGCGTTAGGGAAAAAAGGTTATGGATATAACGTAAATTATTTATTATCATTTTTCCGTGAAACACTCGACCAAGATGATATAACACGTGTAGCACTTATTGGAGTAGGTAATTTAGGGACCGCTTTCTTACATTATAATTTCACGAAAAACAATAATACAAAAATTGAAATGGCGTTTGACGTTAGTGAAGAGAAAGTCGGAACAGAAATCGGGGGCATTCCTGTATATCATTTAGATGAATTAGAAGAACGTTTATCAACTGATATACAAGTGGCAATATTAACAGTACCCGCTACAGTAGCGCAACCTGTAGCAGATAGATTGGCAGAAACGAACGTGCATGGTATTTTAAATTTCACACCAGCACGCTTAAATGTGTCAGACAATATAAGGATTCATCATATTGATTTAGCGGTAGAGTTACAAACACTTGTTTACTTTTTGAAGAATTATCCACAATAAAACGCAGAGGAAGCGACCTCTGCGTTTTATTGTTGTTTTTTCTTTGTGAATTTAACTAAGATAAGGCGAAGTGCCAAATTAAAATCAATTGTTGCCATAACTGCAAATAGTATTGTCCACATATTCCAGATGGTATCTGTTACGTTCGTAATGGCGAAGCGTGTAAAGATACACCCTAGAAGGAAGTACAATGCAGCCATGAACAATGGTGAGTTTCTCATACTAAAAATCCTCCGATAAAGCCTTGCATTTTTTCAGCTTCTTTAATCATTTCTTGAATTTGTTCATTGCTCATTAAAACTTGAGCAACTGCAACTAATGTATTCATAGCAACATGAGCTGCGATAGGGACGATAATACGCTTCGTTTTTACATATAAAAAGGCGAATACGAGCCCCATAGAAGTGTATACCAATAAGTGAGTGAAATCAAAATGAATTGCTGCGAATACGAGAGAACTAATGATAGCAGCAATAAAGAAGTTAAACTTCTTATAAAGTGTACCAAATAAAATTTTTCTAAATACGATTTCTTCCAAGATAGGTCCTATTATAGAGATGACGATAAGGAACCAAGGTGTCGTTCTAGCGATATCCATAAGTCTCGCTGTATTTTCTGATCCAGGTTTAATTCCTAATAAACGCATTTCTATCATGCCGGCAATACTTTGCGAGAAAAATGCTAAAAAGAAGCCGATAAAAATCCAACCAATCGTAGCTGGAATAGAAGAACGCGTTGTATCTAAACGTCTGTCGCGAATATCTGTTCTAAGTAACCAAAGTACGATACATAATGCAATAAAGAAGCTAATGATTGCCCAGTGTCCAGTTATGAGTTGGAACTTCTCTTCTCTAGTAAAGCCCCTGTTATCATAAAGTCCAGTTTTCAGGAGAAGTGGTAATCCAGCAATGGATGATAACTGCATTAAAATGTATGTAACGATAACCCACCAATATTGTTTTTTCAAATGGTTTAACCATCCTTTCTAACTCTAGTGTATGAGATAAGGTAGGATAACATGTAAATATGCTACCTACGATATAAACCTCGCGTAAATTATGTTTTTTTCGTAAATCCGTATTTGAAATTATAATAGAAGACAGGAGAAAGTTGTGTGTATAGCGAAAACAACTTAGGGTGTCCTTTCATATTGTAACATACGAGTAGTGGAAACAACGATTCATATAGTAAAGGTAGAAGAAGAGAGACTCTATATAGAAAAGTGTATAGCTTAATTTGCGAAAAAATTATGATTTTTTTACTTGCAAAAGAAATTGAGATTATTTATTATTATAAGTGTGTTAGCACTCGGGTGACTTGAGTGCTAATAAAGAAAATTTACATAACAAAATGAGGAGGTTGTTGTTCATGCTAAAACCATTAGGTGATCGCGTTGTAATTGAGCTTGTTCAAGCAGAAGAAAAAACAGCAAGTGGTATTGTATTACCAGACACTGCAAAAGAAAAACCACAAGAGGGTAAAGTTATTGCAGTAGGTACTGGTCGAGTGCTTGAAAATGGTGAGCGTGTTGCTTTAGAGGTAGCAGCAGGTGATCTTATCATCTTCTCAAAATATGCAGGTACTGAAGTAAAATACGAAGGTACTGACTACTTGATTTTACGTGAAAGTGACATTTTAGCAGTTATCGGTTAATTATATAAATCTTAAAAAATTCAAGGGGGTCAATTATTATGGCAAAAGATATTAAATTTAGTGAAGAAGCACGTCGTTCGATGCTTCGCGGTGTCGACACTCTTGCAAACGCAGTAAAAGTAACGCTTGGACCAAAAGGTCGTAACGTTGTACTTGAGAAAAAATTCGGTTCACCACTTATTACAAATGACGGTGTAACAATCGCAAAAGAAATCGAATTAGAAGATGCATTCGAAAACATGGGTGCGAAATTAGTAGCAGAAGTTGCTAGCAAAACAAATGATGTAGCTGGTGATGGAACAACAACTGCAACTGTATTAGCACAAGCTATGATTCGTGAAGGTCTTAAAAACGTAACAGCTGGTGCGAACCCAATGGGTCTTCGTAAAGGTATCGAAAAAGCTGTTACTGCTGCAATTGCAGAATTAAAAGAGATTTCTAAACCAATCGAAGGCAAATCTTCTATCGCACAAGTAGCTGCTATTTCTGCAGCTGACGAAGAAGTAGGTCAATTAATCGCTGAAGCAATGGAGCGCGTTGGTAACGACGGTGTTATTACTTTAGAAGAGTCTAAAGGATTCACAACAGAATTAGACGTAGTAGAAGGTATGCAATTTGATCGTGGATATGCATCTCCTTACATGATTACTGATTCTGACAAAATGGAAGCAGTTCTTGATAACCCATACATCTTAATTACTGACAAAAAGATTTCTAACATCCAAGAAATCTTACCAGTATTAGAGCAAGTGGTACAACAAGGTAAACCACTTCTTATCATCGCTGAAGACGTAGAAGGCGAAGCTTTAGCTACATTAGTAGTGAACAAACTTCGTGGTACATTCAATGTAGTAGCTGTTAAGGCTCCTGGATTTGGTGACCGTCGTAAAGCAATGCTAGAAGATATCGCAATCTTAACTGGTGGCGAAGTAATCACTGAAGAATTAGGTCGTGACTTAAAATCTGCTACAGTTGAATCTTTAGGACGCGCAGGTAAAATCGTTGTAACGAAAGAAAACACAACTGTAGTTGAAGGTATCGGAAATACACAACAAATCGAAGCTCGCATTGGCCAAATCCGTGCGCAATTAGAAGAAACAACTTCTGAATTCGATCGTGAAAAATTACAAGAGCGTCTTGCAAAACTTGCAGGTGGCGTAGCAGTAATTAAAGTAGGTGCAGCAACTGAAACTGAGTTAAAAGAGCGAAAACTTCGCATTGAAGATGCACTTAACTCAACTCGTGCAGCGGTAGAAGAAGGTATCGTTGCAGGTGGTGGTACTTCACTTATGAACGTATACACGAAAGTAGCTTCTATCGTAGCTGAAGGCGACGAAGCAACAGGTATCAACATCGTACTTCGCGCACTAGAAGAGCCAGTTCGTCAAATCGCAATCAACGCTGGTCTAGAAGGATCTGTAGTTGTAGAGCGTCTAAAAGGCGAAAAAGTAGGCGTTGGTTTCAACGCAGCGACTGGCGAGTGGGTTAACATGCTTGAAACTGGTATCGTAGATCCAGCTAAAGTAACTCGCTCTGCACTTCAAAACGCAGCATCTGTTGCAGCTATGTTCTTAACAACTGAAGCTGTAGTAGCTGACAAACCAGAACCAAATGCACCAGCAATGCCTGACATGGGCGGCATGGGCATGGGCGGTATGGGCGGAATGATGTAATTCCGTTTGCTCGAAAAACATCCATTTCTATATAGAAATGGATGTTTTTTTATGTTTTTTAGAAAAGGAAATGAATTTCTGTAGAATTTTGTCGCTTTCTCTCTTGACCATATCGATACTTCATTGTTAGAATCTAGGAAGATAATATAAAACAATCCTTCATATATCCTCGATGATATGGTTTGAGAGTCTCTACCGGGTTACCGTAAACAACCTGACTATGAAGGCAGTGCGTCTTATATTTATAAAGAGCGGAAGACTATCTTTCTTTATAAAGCCAGACCCCTGCCTTTTCTTTGTTATGAGACTAGAGGCGGAGGACTGGCTTTTTTTATTATATTAGTAATGCTTTTCGCTAAATTGGTGAAAATATTTATATACGAGAACTAACGTTGGGGTGATTATTTTGAAGAAGCAGCATGATACAATTATCGTTTTAGATTTTGGGAGTCAGTACAATCAGTTAATAGCACGTCGAATTCGTGAGTTCGGTGTATACAGTGAGCTTCATCCACATACAATTACTGCAGAAGAAATTAAAGCAATGAATCCAAAAGGGATTATCTTCTCTGGTGGACCAAATAGTGTATATGGTGAAGGCGCATTACATTGTGATGAAAAAATCTTTGAACTAGGATTACCGATCTTCGGTATTTGTTACGGTATGCAGCTTATGACACAACACTTCGGTGGTAAAGTAGAACGTGCAAACCACCGTGAGTACGGAAAAGCTGTTCTTAAAGTAGAGAACGAATCAAAATTATATACGAACCTTCCAGAAGAGCAAGTTGTATGGATGAGTCATGGTGACTTAGTAACTGGTTTACCTGAAGGATTCGTAGTAGATGCAACAAGTGAGTCTTGTCCGATTGCGGGTATGAGCAATGAAGAGCAAAACTTATACGGTGTACAATTCCACCCAGAAGTACGTCACTCTGAGCACGGTAACGATTTAATTAAAAACTTCGTATTCGGCGCTTGTGGTTGTTCTGAAGGATGGAACATGGAGAACTTTATCGAAGTAGAATTAGAGAAAATCCGTGAAACTGTTGGAGACAAAAAAGTACTATGCGCACTTAGCGGCGGTGTAGACTCTTCTGTTGTAGCAGTGTTAATTCATAAAGCAATCGGCGATCAATTAACATGTATTTTCGTTGATCACGGCTTACTTCGTAAAGGTGAAGCAGAAGGCGTTATGAAAACATTCAGCGAAGGCTTCCACATGAACGTTATTAAAGTGGATGCACAAGAACGCTTCATGAACAAGTTAAAAGGTGTAGAAGATCCAGAGCAAAAACGTAAAATCATCGGTAATGAATTCATTTACGTATTTGATGATGAAGCTTCTAAATTACAAGGAATGGACTTCCTAGCACAAGGTACACTTTATACAGATATCGTTGAGAGTGGTACAGCAACTGCACAAACAATTAAATCTCACCATAACGTTGGTGGGCTTCCAGAAGACATGCAGTTCAAATTAATCGAGCCTTTAAACACGTTATTTAAAGATGAAGTACGTGTATTAGGATCGGAACTAGGAATTCCTGATGAAATCGTATGGCGTCAACCATTCCCAGGCCCTGGTCTTGGTATTCGTGTATTAGGTGAAATCACAGAAGAGAAATTAGAAATCGTTCGTGAATCTGATGCGATTTTACGTGAAGAAATTATTAAAGCGGGCTTAGACCGTGAAATTTGGCAATACTTCACTGCGCTTCCTGGTATGCGTAGCGTAGGTGTTATGGGTGACGAGCGTACTTACGATTACACAGTAGGTATCCGCGCAGTAACATCTATTGACGGTATGACAGCTGACTGGGCACGTATCCCTTGGGACGTATTAGAGAAGATCTCTGTACGTATCGTAAACGAAGTCAAACACGTTAACCGTATCGTGTATGATGTAACGAGTAAGCCACCAGCAACTATCGAGTGGGAATAGTATTATAATAAAAGATCCATCTATCGCACATGCATAGATGGATCTTTTGTATTTCTACCGTTAATACGAACGAAATTGTAAAAGTTTATAAAAATGTTCGTTTTTAAATTGACAAAACTGCTTCTCCGAGTTAATATGAGTATGTAATTCAAACAAAAAGTGAATATTATGCCGTCGTATAATATCGGGGATATGGCCCGAAAGTTTCTACCTAGCTACCGTAAATGGCTTGACTACGAGGCGTTTTTATAAAGGTGAGGGGAATCTTATCTTTATTCATAGAACGCTTCCATGTATATGCAATGGAAGCCTTTTTTATTTTTAAATAGATAAAAGAGGGCTAGGGGGATTACGGCGAGTAATCATATAACGGGGGAAACGTAAGATGAAACGCTATTTTCAGTTTGATGAACTCGGCACAAATTACAAAACAGAGTTCATAGCAGGTTTAACGACATTTTTATCTATGGCTTATGTACTATTTGTCAATCCTGCTACGCTGTCACTTGGAAATGTTAAAGGGTTACCAGCAGGTACAGGAATGGATCCAGGTGCAGTATTCGTTGCTACAGCATTAGCAGCGGCGATTGGTTCGTTAATTATGGGTATTTTCGCGAAGTATCCGATTGCTTTGGCGCCGGGGATGGGAATTAACGCGTTCTTTGCTTATACGGCAGTGTTAACGATGGGTATTCCGTGGCAAACAGCAATTGCTGGAACGTTAATGTCAGGTATTATCTTTATTATTCTTACAGCTTCAGGTATTCGTGAAAAAATTATTAATGCAATTCCAACAGAGTTAAAGTTTGCAGTAGCGGCAGGTATCGGATTGTTCATTGCCTTCCTTGGATTCCAAAATGCCGGAATTATCGTGAAAAATGATGCTGTTCTTGTTGGATTGGGGGATTTAACAAAGGGTACAACGTTACTAGCGATCTTCGGGGTTGTTACGACAATCATCTTTATGATTAAGAAAGTTAATGGTGCAGTGTTCTACGGTATGATTCTTACAGCAATCTTAGGGGTAGCGACAGGATTAATTGATACTCCGAAAGCTGTAGTGGGAGCAATACCGAGTCTGGAACCTACGTTCGGTGTGGCGTTAACGCACTTCGGAGATATTTTCACTGTTCAAATGGTAATTGTTATTATTACGTTCTTCTTCATTGATTTCTTTGATACAGCAGGTACACTTGTAGCGGTTGCGAATCAAGCTGGATTAATGAAGAACAATAAATTACCACGTGCAGGAAAAGCGTTATTCGCAGATGCGATTGCAACTGTAATCGGTGCCATCTTAGGTACATCAACAACAACGTCTTACATTGAATCTTCTGCTGGGGTAGCAGCTGGTGGACGTTCTGGATTTACAGCAGTTGTAACAGCAGGATTCTTCTTGCTGGCACTATTCTTCTCACCGTTATTAAGTGTTGTAACACCAGCTGTAACGGCACCAGCTTTAATTATTGTAGGAATCTTAATGGTTTCATCTTTAGGCGAAATTGATTGGAAGAAATTCGAGATTGCAGTACCAGCATTCTTTACAATCATTTCAATGCCACTTACGTATAGTATTGCGACAGGGATTGCAATCGGGTTTATCTTCTATCCAATTACGATGGTAGTAAGTGGTCGTCGTAAAGAGATTCATCCCATTATGTATGTTATGGGAGTTTTATTCGTACTATATTTCATCTACGTTCGTAAATAAAAGGGGTTTTTGAAAGGTCTAGACTTAAGGGGAGTCTAGGCCTTTTTTGCGTCTTCAGAAAATCTTAAGGATTTCCGAGCGTTTTTCTTCAGAAGTTTTCCTATAATAGAAGTTAGGGATTAAAAAAGTGATGGGGGAGATATTGTGGCAACTGAAACAATACTTGTCGTAGATGATGAAAAAGAAATTAGAAATCTTATTACAATCTATTTAAAGAATGAAGGATATAAAGTGTTGCAAGCGGGGGACGGAGAAGAAGGATTACGTTTACTAGAAGAAAATGAAGTACATCTAGTCGTATTAGATATTATGATGCCGAAAGTAGATGGTATTCACATGTGTATGAAAGTAAGAGAATCGAAAGAAATGCCGATTATTATGCTTTCTGCGAAAACGCAAGATATGGACAAAATTTTAGGATTAACTACAGGTGCAGATGATTACGTAACGAAACCATTTAACCCGTTAGAGTTAATCGCAAGAATTAAATCTCAGTTACGTCGTTATATGAAGATGAATGGTTTTGCTATTCAAAATGAGGACGAGTTAGAAATTGGAGAGATGAAAATAAATATCTCAACTCATAAAGTCATTGTGGATGGAGACGAAGTGAAACTGACCCCGAGGGAATTTTCAATTTTAGAATTACTAGCTCGTAATCCGGGTATGGTCTTTAGCGCGGAACAAATTTATGAAAAGGTTTGGAACGAAAGATCTTTCCAGTCGGATAACACGGTAATGGTTCATATTCGGAAAGTGCGTGAAAAGATTGAAGAGAATCCAAGGAAGCCGATATATATAAAAACAGTATGGGGAGTGGGGTATAAGATTGAAAAAGATATTTAATCCATTTACTTATGTTAGGAAATTTCGAGAATTAATTGGAAAGATAGTGAAGAGTGTGAAACGGAGTGTGCGGATTCAACTTATTACTGCGTTCACTGCTTGTGCGTTATTAGGTCTTTTGTCAGCAAAGGCAGCAGCGCCGTTTTTTGAGAATGCGAATCGAGAGGCGACGATCGATTATCGGACTGGTATGGAACAAATTAACCAACAAGCTCAAAGTGTGGCAAATAGTTCAGTTCATGAAAATAAATTAGAAGCTATATCAAGTATGATTGAAATAGAGAATCAAAATTTAGAACAAAACTCTAGAGCTTTAAAAGTACTGGTTACTGACGAGAGTGGTAAAGTTTTATATAAAACAAAGCAGGCACAAGAAGAGCAAATTGATTTGCATAATACAATTCGTAATGCATCATCGTTTGCGATTAATTATATGAATGGTAGAAAAGAATTTGAAAGTACGAGAAAAGAATTTATAGCTTTTGCGCCTATTACAATAGAAGGTAAGAATTTATACATGTTTGTTAGTGGGATTCCAGAAGGTGAAGTAATATATGATACGCAAGAAGGGCCGTTTCCGTTTTTCATAGGTGTACTTGTATTCATTTTTTCTTTCTTCTATATAACAAAGAGAAAGATGAAGCAAATTGAAGCGATGGCACAAGGTGTAAAGGAAATAGAAAAAGGCAACTTAGCGTACCGTATTGAGAAAAAGGGTGAGGATGAGATTGCGTCTTTAACTGAGAATATTAATAATATGGCAGAAGAGCTTATGAATAATATAGAAAAGGAACGTAAATTAGAGAAGCAAAAGAACGAGCTTATTACGAATGTATCTCACGATTTACGTACACCACTGACTTCTATAATGGGCTACTTGCGATTACTTCGAGATTCTAAATATGAGAATAAAGAACAACATGATGAATATACGAGAATTGCTTTTGCAAAGTCGGAGCAGTTAAAGAATTTAATAGAAGACTTATTTGAGTATACGAAGTTAACAAATGAGCAAGTTATATTAGAAAAACAAGAGGTTTGTATAAATGAGTTATTGGAGCAATTAATAGAAGAGTTAGTACCGCAAGCAGAAGAGCATGGGCTTACGTTTGTTAAGAAGTTTCCTGAGGAACGTGCCTATGCAGCGGTTGATTCGGAAAAGATGGTTCGTGTGTTTGATAATTTATTAATGAACGCGATTAAGTATAGTAAAGATGATGGGGAGATAAAAGTTTCTCTTCAAAGGCAGCGCCGGGAAGTGCAAATTGTAATTGCGAATCATAGTGAAGAGTTTACGAGAGAAGAGTTAGGGAGTTTGTTTGAACGTTTTTATAAGAAGGATCAATCTAGAAGTAGAGTAACAGAAGGATCGGGACTTGGATTAGCGATTGCGAAAAGTATTGTTGAATTACAAGGTGGTAGTATTCGAGCAGAATATGAGGATGGTACTATTCAGTTTATCGTCTCGTTACCAATTATAGAAAAATAATAAATGAATAGAATGGTATATGATAAAAGGGCTTATTTAAAAAGAAATAAGCCTTTTTATATTTTTTTAGAAAAACATATTGACGATTGTAGGTTAGAGGTGTAATATAGGACAAGTCGCCGATGCAATAACGCAGAACGCGGCAAACGAAATGAAAAACTTAGTTGACATTGAAAGATGAAGATGTTAACATAAGGGAGTCGCAAATGAGCGGCTAAGTAGTTCTTTGAAAACTGAACGAAACAAACAACGTGAAACGTCAATTTTTATTTTTAGATGCTAGACAAACTAACTTTATTGGAGAGTTTGATCCTGGCTCAGGATGAACGCTGGCGGCGTGCCTAATACATGCAAG
>NZ_JBTGPA010000023.1:0-145886 GCF_054326875.1 Bacillus sp. BC08
AGTGGGGGTTTTCTTCATCCCCCACTGATTATTAGCCCTCACCAATCGGACTTTTATGGGCAGTTGATCCCCCACCTAACTTCTTTGCTTTCGCTGCATTTTGAGGTGGGGGTCTTACTGCCCATTAAAGCGGGATAAAAAAACGTCTAGAAAAACTATCATTATAGTATTTCTAGACGTTTTTTGTTTGTACGAAGATGTGATACAGTATAAATGACAATTGAATTATTTAAAGTAGGTGAAAATGTGTGAAGACAAATGTACATAAAGTAGATAAGTGGGGGAAGTTAGGAGCTTTTTTGTATCAGTTTCGTTATACAGTAATTGTAGCATTACTATTGCTTGCGATTGCACTTGGTATTTTTGCTCCAAAGCTACCGGGAGTATTAGGTGGTGACGGTTTCCAAACAGAAGGGGACTATCAAAAAACGAAAGAAATTTTAGATAAAGATTTTAAGAGGTCTCAAGATACGTTGTTACTCGTTTTTGAAAAAAATAAAGGTGTTTCACATGAAGAATTTCAAAAGCAAGTAGAGGGAATTGTAAAAAATGTACAAGAGAAAGAGACATATGAATCTTTCCATCACCCAGTGCAAAATAAAGAAATGTTACAAGAAGATATCGGCTATGCGACAATTTTATTTTCCGGGAAAACCAATAAGGAACGAATGGAAAAGACGTTACAATTTGCTGATAAAATCGAAAAGGAAAGTAATGCAGCGTTAAAAGTAACGCCAACAGGGTTTCCAAAAATTAATCAAGAGATTAATGAAAGAACGCAAAATGATTTAAAGGTAGCAGAGATGATTGGGTTACCGATAGCATTTCTCGTATTACTATTTTCATTTGGTAGCCTTTTAGCATCTATTTTACCAATTTTAAATGGGGCACTTAGTGTTATTAGTACGATGGGCATATTATACTTTATAGGTGTCGATAAGGAGCTATCTATTTTTGTGTTAAATGTTGCACCGATGATTGGACTTGCTTTATCTATTGATTTCGCACTATTATTTGTAAATCGCTTTCGAGAGGAAGTTGCAAAGCGAACAGTAAAAGAAGCGATAGCAATTACATATCAAACAGCAGGTCGCGCGATCGTATTTTCAGGATTATGTGTATTTGTTGGATTATCCGGCTTGTTTTTCTTTAAAATCGATTATATTCAGTCTGTCGCAATTAGCGGGATGATTGTTGTGATTATGAGTATTTTATTCTCACTCACACTCCTTCCAGCGCTATTATCCTTAATTGGTAAACGAATATTAAAAAAGAATCAAGTAGCACATACGCCGGCAAAGGTATGGCGTAAATTTGCACAATTTGTAATGAAACATCCAATTGCGATGATTATTGTTGTTACAACATTTATTGTTATTTGCTTATTACCATTACGTACAGCTAATTTGCAGTTCCCTGATGTGGAAGCTTTACCTAAACAAAGTGATACAAGAATTGCATATGAGAAGTACAAAGAGGCATTTAATGAAACGGCAAAAACACATGCTGATGTTACGTTAGTGGTAGAGACGAAAAAAGATATGAAAGAAAAAGAAAGTTTACAAAAGGTAGAAGAAGTCGTTCAAAAGTTAAAAGACGACAAGAAAGTGCATGAAGTAAGAAGTTTATATGACGGGTTAACAGGTATGAAAGCAGATCAAGTTGCTGGAATAGTAGTATCGCCAGAAGCAGCGAAACTCGCTCCTATATTTGAAGCATATACGAAAGAGAATAAGACGACGATAGAAATCTTTTTGAAAACGAAACCACGTACTGAAACTGCTAAACAGTGGGTTCGTGATTTTAAACAAAATTATAAAGAAACAGATGTTACGTATTATTTAGGCGGGATGACGACGTTCCAACAAGAGTTAGAAGATGAAATTAAAGATAAAGTTGTAATTGGTATGTCTGTTATATTTGGATCGACTTTTGTTATATTATTATTTGCATTCCGATCTATACTCATTCCAATTAAGGCGATTATTATGAATATACTTAGTTTAAGCGCAACAATTGGAATTGTTGTTTGGTTATTTGAAGGTGGGCATTTTGGTTTAGAAGCGAGTCCTGTTCTATTTGTCTTGCCAATCTTCATTTTCGGTCTCGTATTTGGGCTTAGCATGGATTATGAAGTATTTCTTATTTCGCGTATTCATGAACTGTATGAAGAAACAGGAGATAACGATCAAGCTACGTTAGAAGGACTTGTGTCAACAAGTAGAATCATTACTTCAGCTGCGTTAATTATGATCGTTGTAACTGGTGCGTTCGCTTTTACTGATATTTTACCAGTACGACAAATGGGGCTTGGCGTTGCATTAGCGATATTCCTTGATGCAACAATTATTCGCCTTATGCTCGTACCAAGTTTAATGAAATTGTTTGGAGACTGGAACTGGTGGTTACCATTTCGAAAGAAAAGAGAAAAATCATCGTAAAAAATACTCATCTTATAGATGAGTATTTTTTTATGAATAGCAAGACCTACATTTTGCAAATAGTATGTGATAAGAACATTACATATAAGTAGGTGAAGGCAATGTTTCGTTATTTTAAGTTTAAGCTAAATGATACAGTACAGTTTGCAGAAAACGATGGGCATATGTATCGCATTGTCGGTTATCGGTTAGAAAAAGGATTTTATCCAAAAGATGAATGGACTCATATCATTTATGAATTGCTGAGAGATTTTGATGGATATACGATGGATGCGGAAGAGGAGGAACTTGTAAAGGTCATTCAAGTAGAGGATGAGTATTATAAAATACAAGAAGTATCGGGCTATCGTTATCCAGTAAAAATGAAGCAAAAACAACAAGTGATGAAAGTAGAAAAGATAGATGATTTATTAGATACGTATAATGATTATAAAAGATTGGCGGATTTCTTTAAAGATTTATCGTATGAGCAAAAAGCCGAAGAAGTATTGCAAGAAATGAAAAGGCGTAGAGCATGAGGGGGCAGTCTATTATAAGACTGTCCTCTATTTTTGACGGTGCATCAAAGTGTATTTTCCGTTACAATGAGAGAATCAATAGAAATAAGGTGATACAGTATGGAAACGAAGAAAAAGGGCGAATGGTGCCAAATTACTGTTCCAGCGAAATGGAATGGCATAAGTATTGATTCGTTATTAAAAATAGAATGGGAAATACCGAAAAAGTTGTTACATCAGCTTCGTATGGAGAAAGGTGTTACCGTTAACGGAGAACAAAAAAGGTGGAATGAGCTTTTAAAAGAAGGCGATAAGTTACAAGTTCATATGTTTACGGAGGAAGAATACGACGTAGAGCCTGAATATGGTGAATTACATGTAGTATATGAAGACGATCACGTACTCATCGTAAATAAGCCTGAGAAGATGGATACGCATCCTGCTGAAAAAGGTGGAACGGGAACACTTGCCAACCTTGTTGCCTTTCATTTTCAAATGCAAGGTTTAGAGACGAAGGTTCGTCATATTCATCGGTTAGATAAAGATACGACAGGTGGTGTCGTGTTTGCTAAGCATAGAATTGCTGGTGCAATTATGGATCGTTTATTAATGGAACGAAAAATTAAAAGAACATATGCGGCGCTTGTGGAAGGGAAAGTAAAAGGTAAGCAAGGAACAATTGACGCAGCGATTGGAAGAGATCGCCATCATGCGACGAGGCGACGTGTTTCTCCCAAGGGAGACCAAGCAATCACATATTATAGAGTAGAGAAGTATTTTAAAAACCAAAATGTTACGCTCGTAACGTTACAATTAGAAACAGGTAGAACACATCAAATTCGTGTTCATATGAGCTATCATGGCAATCCATTAGTTGGAGATGTATTATATGGTGGACAAACGCAATATATGTCCGGACAAGCATTACATGCGATGAAGATAAACTTCTTACATCCCATTACGAAAGAAGAGATCGAAGTGGATGTACCATTTCCTGTGAAATTAAATAATACAATGAAAGAATTTCAAAGAATGAATGCGTAAAGTATAAGTTTAAATTTGAGAAAAGTAGATTTTTGCAGGAATTTCTCTAAAAGAAGCGAAGCCGTTAAGAGAAAAGAGAGGTGAGAATCGCTTGGTCAAATGTAAATATATACTCGGAATATTTTTCGCTTGTCTTTTATTTACTCTATGCCTCTATCCATATTTGCCAAACCTTATGGCAGTACATTGGAATGAAAATGGTGCACCGAACGAGTTTATGAGTAAACAAGTTGTTATAGCATTTATTCCTTGTCTTATTATTTTTTTACATGGATTCGTGTATATTATTTCACATAATATATATAAGTTTAATGAGGGCGAGCATGTCATTACAAATGGATTTATAAAAACAATTACTTTATTTATGTTGTTTATCCATATGCTCATTCTCTTTATTAATTTTGGAAGCATGATGTCCTTTCAGACAGGACTAACGATTGGAATTAGTATGTTTCTTTTTATGCTTAGTAAAGGATTTAAAACAGTTAAGAGTACGGAAAAAGACCCAATTAAATTACAAAAAATTCGTTTAGTGAGTAGGCGGATTTTCCAAGTGATGGCATGTAGTATATTGTTTTCACTGTTTTTGGACTTGAAGTGGGGGTTTTACGTGTTACTTAGTGTAATAAGCTGTGGCTCTATTTTGTTTATGTTTTACATAATGTACTCATACATAATAGAAAGTTATGAAACGTAAAAAAGAGTCTTCTCATTATGAGAAGACTCTTTTAATCTATTTACTTCGTAATAAATTGTTGTGTCCAGTAGTTGCCGCTTTCTACATAGCCAACACCGATGTGAGTGAAGCCGTTATTTAAGATGTTTGCACGGTGTCCAGCACTGTTCATCCAAGCTTGTACTACTTCTTCAGGTGTACGTTGGCCTTGAGCGATGTTTTCACCGGCAGATGTATAAGAAATACCAAATTTCTTCATCATGTCAAATGGAGACCCGTATGTAGGGCTGTTATGATCAAAGTAGTTGTTTTTTTGCATATCTTCAGATTTAACACGTGCTACTTTGCTTAATTCAGTATCGATTTTTAAAGCTGGTAAGCCTTGTCTTGCACGCTCAGCGTTTGTTAATTCAACAACACGTTGTTCGAACTCGCTTAAAGATTTTGCTTCTTCAGCAGGCTTTTGCTCAGCAGGTTTTTGTTCAGCAGGCTTTTGAGTATTGTTGTTTTCAGCTGGTTTTTGAGCTTCTGGTTTTTGAACTTCTTCAGCAGGCTTTTGCTCAACTGGTTTTTGCTCAGCAGGCTTTTGAGTTTCTGGCTTAGCTGTTGGTTGCTCAGTTACAACATTTTCAGTAGGTTGTTGACCAGGAATAATGCAATTTGGTTGGAAGTTTCCTTGTTGCCATTGTGCGAATGACTCAACGCCCATAGATTGTAAGAATGCTTGTAATTCTTGTTGGCTCATTTGCTTCATCATCACTTTTGAATGCTGAATATTTTGAACCTTTATGTTAGATGGTTGTACTGTTGCAGCTTGTGCATCTAGAGAAGATACTCCTAAAGTAAGAGCCGTTGCAGCAGCTACAGATAATAAAACACGTTTTTTCATGATGTGTGTCCCCCTATATAAAGTTTTAATTTGTTTTCACACGATTTGTTTTTGACAGCCTGTCTGACTGACAAATTCATCGTAGCATAGATTTTGTGAGAAAAAAGATGGAAAAAAATTCATAGACTTAAAATTTACCTAATTTATCCTAAGAGGGGAAAGGAGGAAAAATAAGAGAAACATAGAGTATAAAAGGAATTTTCAGCATTTATATACTTGGTTTTAAGAGGGGTGTTTTGGATAAAGTTACCTAAATAGAAAATGAAGAATCCTATTGTATCAATGGTTTGAGAGGTTTTTTGAGGAATATACTGGATTGATTTTTACAAAACTGTAATGTTTCTGTTGTTCTTTTTTATAATAAAGTAACATATTTTTAATGTTGTAGAGGACAAAAAAGCGGCTATCTCTTTACGTAGACGAAGGAGATAGCCGTTTTCTTATTATTACGTATGTTACGAGTTATTACGAGTTGGTTTCAATTGCTTCTAATAATAAATCTACAATGTGAATTCCTCTCATTTTATGAGAAAGACCTTCTCGCTCAATGCCTAATTTCATTTGTAATAAACAACCTGGATTTGCAGTAACAATGGTTGCTGCTTCTGTTTCATGCACACGATCCATTTTATAATCTAGAAATTCCATAGATAACTCTGAATGAACAATATTGTAAATACCAGCAGAACCACAGCAGCGATCCGCATCTTTCATTTCACGGTATGTTGCGCCTTGAATTGCTTCTAGTAACATACGAGGTTCTGAAGATGTTCGCATAACATTGCGTAAATGACAAGAGTCTTGATACGTAATAATTTGCGGCGTGAGTCGTAAGTCATTCCGTTTATGGAAATCTAGTTCTACTAGAATAGCAGTAATATCTTTAATTTTAGAAACAAACTGCTTCGCACGTTCAGCCCACTGTGGATCGTCTTTTAAAAGATAATCGTAGTCTACGAGGTAAGCTCCGCAACCACCAGCATTCGTAATGATATAGTCGATGTTTAAATCTTCGAAGGCTTTTATATTACGTTTCGCTAATTCTTTTGCTCCACTTTTTTCACCAGCATGTCCATGTAATGCCCCGCAGCAACTTTGTGTTTTCGGAATAACGATATCGCAACCAGCTAACTGAAGAAGTTTCATCGTTGCATTATTTGTTTCTAAAAACATCGTATCCATTAAACAGCCCGTGAAGAATGCAACTTGTTTCTTTTTTGTACTTTCAGCAGGTAAAAATGCAGGACGATCTTTCATTTCTTTCATTTTTGGAACTTTTGGTAAAACAAGATCCATCGTTGCAAGTGTTTCAGGGAATAACTTCATAATTCCTGTTTTATGTGTTAGCGTTTGTAAACCGGAACGTTGGTAAAATCCGATTAACCCTGTTAATGTTCTCATTCGATTTTGATGCGGGAATAGTCCTTCAAAAACGACTTTACGCACAGCTTTCACTGGCACCGAGAATTTTTTGTTTTGATTTATAATATCACGAGTTTCTTCTAATAAATGTCCATAATTCACACCTGATGGACAAACAGGTTCACAAGCGCGGCAGCCGAGGCAAACATTTAATGTGTTTTCAACATCTTCATCTGGCTCAATTAAACCGTCAACGACTGCTTTCATTAATGCAATACGTCCTCGTGGTGAATGTGATTCTTTATACCCAGATTGAATATAAGTAGGACAAGTAGGTAAACAGAAACCGCATCGCATACAGTTTAGTAGTTCATCTTCACTTAATCTTTCTTTAAATTCTTTTTGAATGTTTTCTTTATTTAATGTTGTCATCGTTCAACCACCACTCTTTTGCGAGTGTCTTTCGCGAACATCTTGCCAGGATTCATAATGTTATTTGGATCGAAGGCTTGTTTAATTCCTTGCATGGCAGCAATACCTTCTTTACCTAATTTCATTTCTAAATAAGGAGCTTTCATCGCACCAACACCATGTTCACCAGTAATTGTGCCACCAAGTTCAATTGCTTTCGCAAATATTTCAGCAAAAGCTTGTTCAGCTCGGTGCATTTCTTCTTCATTACGAGCATCTGTCATACAAGTTGGGTGTAGGTTGCCATCGCCAGCATGCCCAAAAGTACAAATAGGAATATTATATTTCTTTGCAATGGTATTAATCGCTTCAACCATTGGAGCGATTTGTGAACGTGGTACTGTTGCATCTTCTAGTATTGTAGTAGGTTTTAATCTTGCAAGTGCTGATAGTGCGCTACGGCGAGCTGTTCGAAGCGCATCTGCTTCTGCTTCATCTTTTGCAACGCGAACATCAACTGCATTCATAGAGCGGCAAACGTTAGCCATTTTTTCAATATCTCGATTGACAACTTCAGGTGGACCATCTTGTTCAATTAATAAAATTGCTTTTACGTCAGTTGGTAAACCGATTTGAGCAAACTCTTCTACTACTTCAATTGTCGGTTGGTCTAAAAACTCAAGTGTCGCTGGAATGATTTTATTTGCAATAATAGAAGAAACAGCACGAGCAGCTTCATTAATATCTTCATAGAGCGCAAGCATCGTTTTCTTCGTTTCAGGCATAGGAACAAGTTTTAATATCGCTTCTGTTACGACGCCAAGTGTTCCTTCAGAACCGATAAATAACCGAGTTAAATCGTAACCAGCTACATCTTTTGCTAATTTACCGCCAGTGCGAATAATATCCCCATTTGGTAAGACAAGTTCAAGACCCATCACATAATCACGTGTTACGCCATATTTTAAGCCGCGTAAGCCACCGGAGTTTTCATTAATGTTACCGCCGATTGTAGAAATTTTCATCGAACTTGGATCTGGTGGATAAAATAAACCTTTTTCTTCTACCGCTTTAATAATATCAAGCGTAATCACACCAGCTTGTACTGTGATTGTTAAATTCTCTTCATCAATTTCTAAAATGTTATTCATATGACGGAAGATAAGGACGATACCGCCTTCAAGTGGACATGTTCCTGCGCAAAGGTTTGTTCCAGAGCCACGAACATATACAGGAATGTTGTGAGTGTTACATACTTTTAACACTTCCGCTACTTCATTTGTATTACGAGGAGCAATGACTGCATCAGGTATTGCTTGGAAGTTTGGAGTGGCATCATAACTATACGTTAAACGCCCCATATTGGATGTATCTACATTATCTTCGCCAACAATGGATACGAATGAATGAATAATTTGCTTTTCTAACATTGGAAATCCCCCTCAAACTGTTAACGTATTTAGTCATTATAAAAAACGTTGTCACAGTGCTTTCATTATAATGATAAAAAAGTTGGGGGATTCTTTCTATGTATGATCATCTAAAGATTGATCTATTTTATCGTTCTTTTTTGTGTGATTATCTAATAAGAGGAGCGAGAAGTATAAAATATGTAAGTCTTTGAATTGTTTCGGGTCAAGTCCTGTATGCTCCTCAACCTTTTTAAGTCTGTAATGCAATGTGTTAATGTGTATATGTAATTGTTCAGCTGTTTGTTTATAGGATTGGTTATAATCGATAAATAAGCGTAAAGTGTGCATAAGCTCAGGAGATGATAGTAAGTTTTCGATTGTGCGCTTTAGAAACTGTTCCCGCGTTTCTGCAGAAATATCTTGTAAGCACATTTCTAAACGTAAATCGTCATTAAATACAATTTGCTTCGTTTCAAGTGATACGGAAAGAGCTTGCAATGCTTGTTCGTACGATAAGTTCATATTGCTTGGCGTAACGGACTGTCCAATCCCGATATATAAAGGAATAGAAAACGAATTTTCACAGTCTTGTTTTAATCGTGTTAAAAATTGATACGTTTGTTCTTTGGAGTTCGTGGCTGTAAATAAAATGAATCGATCATTTCCCCAGCGAACAAATAGATGCTCCTTTGTTAATAGATTGCGTACGTGTTGCCAAATCTTACGCTGAAGCATCGTGTCATTTTGATCGATAGAGAACAAAATAAGTTGTTTCTTCTTATATAAATCAATACCAAGTGTTTTTGCGCGATCGAGAAAGCTTGGAGACCAATCTGTATTTTGAAGCCAATCAAAGACAAATGCTTCATAAGAACGGTGTTCAAGTTCTAGTTGTTCTAAAAAGTAGTTTTCATGAATGAGTAGCTCGGTCATTTTACGTAATATTTCTCCGTATTGTGAAATATTTTCAGGTTCGCCTGTAATTCCAATGACACCGATTACTTCGTCATGAAATAGTAAGGGGAGGTTCATACCCGCTTTTACGCCTTGCAAACGTCGTTCATCTTCTTTTGTAATAATGACAGTTTTCTTTTGTTTTGCACAGCGGAGTGCGCCCTCATGAAATTGACCGATTCTTTCTACATTTGTACTTGCGATAATAACACCTTGTATATTAATGATAATAATGTTTTCTTTAATTAGTCTTCGTACTTCTCGTACAATTTTATTCGCTAAATCAGGAAAAAGCATAATTTGCACACCTCAAATTCTATTTGTTGTACATTATATATGTAAATGAAGTAAGAAAGGAAAATTTCACACTTTCCACACATTTATTTGTTATTTTACAATTATAACGAAATCATCAGAAGATGGAGGGAATCTTTTGAGAAAGTATGTTTTTCTTCTCTGTTTTTTATTTCTATTAGTAGGGTGTCAAGGAAGTACATATACACCGATTGCTAAAGATAAAAGTGTTATGATAACAACGAATATAAAAGAAGGTAGTATCAGTTTTGTTGATAAACAAACTAAAAAGTTAATTACGACATGGGAACTTAATGAACCAATGGCGGGAGTTGCACTACTTCCAAACGGCGAGGACATACTTGTATATGGCAAGCAGTTAGAGTACATGTATGTATATTCACTAGCAGAAGGAAGGCAAGTGGACAAGTATAAAACTGGAAAAGGCATTGTAAATGTGATTGTATCCGAAGATAAAAAGCAATTATTTGCTGCCGATCAAACTGCTCAAAAGGTAAGGTTCTTTACGATAAAAGGGAAAGAGACAGGGAGTGTGTCAACTGGAAAAGGACCAATAACGATGGTAGAGTACCATAACCAGTTATCTGTATTAAACTTTTATGATACGAAGCTAACGACCATTGATACAAAGAAAAAAGAAGTGATACAATCCTTTATGATTCCCCCAGCATCAACGGGAGCGACAATTAGTCCAGATGGGAAAGAAATATGGATTGGCGGACATGGTGATGGAAATCAAGTCAATGAAAAAGTATTAGTGTATTCATTGCAGAGCGGGGAAATGGTACGTTCTTTACATGCTCCGTTTATGCCTGTGAATATAACGAAGGATAATAAGTATGTATATGCATTAAGCCACGGTTCGAATACGCTTAGACAGTTTGATGTTAGCACGTATAAAGAGGTAGCTTCTGTAGAAGTAGGATCGAACCCATTTGCATTTTTGAAGAGCGGAGCAGAAGGATACGTAGCAAGCTATGATAGTGATGAAGTGTGTGTCATGGATATGAAGAATTTGAAAATAAAACAAACGATTAAAGTCGGAAAAGGGCCGTTTCAACTCATAGAGAGGGAAGGGAAGGACAATGAGTAAATATAGGGTGCTAGTTGTAGATGATGAAAGTGATATGAGGCAGCTCGTTGGAATGTACTTAGATAATTTCGGATACGAGTGGGGAGAAGCTGAAAATGGAAAAGAGGCGCTAAAAAAATTAGAGACGGATCATTATGATTTCGTTGTATTAGATATTATGATGCCAGAGATGGATGGACTTTCAGTTTGTAAAGAAATTAGAAAAACATCGGATGTACCAATTATATTTTTAACAGCAAAAGGTGAAGAGTGGAATAGGGTGAACGGCTTACGTATGGGAGCAGATGATTATATTGTAAAGCCATTTAGTCCTGGAGAACTAATTGCTCGTATGGAAGCTGTGCTAAGACGTTATACAAAGCAAGAGCAACAAGAGGAGATTCAGTTTGGACCGATCCTTATTAATGAAAAAAGTAGGAAGATCGAGGCTGATGGTGAGCCGATTTCTCTTACAGTAAAAGAGTTTGATTTACTCTATTTTCTTTGCCAACATACGGGACAAGTATTTAGCCGGGAACAATTACTGGAAAAGGTATGGGGATATGATTATGCCGGAAGTACAAGAACAGTAGATACGCACGTGAAAACGATGCGTTTGAAGCTTGGAGAAAGTGGAAACTACATTCAAACGGTTTGGGGTGTAGGCTATAAATTTGAGGTGTAACGTATGTTTACGATGGTACAGAAGCTTTGGCTGACAGTAGTATGTGCAGTATTTGTAACAGTTTCCTTTCTTTATTTTGTATCTTTATACTCGTATGAAAAACTATACGTTGATAATTTAAAAGATTCATTAGTAATGGAAGGGAAGCGTCTTGCAGCGCAATATGATAAGCGTGAAGGAATAGCAACTTTTGAAGAGAAAGTAAGAGCATTTGATCAAATATCTAGTTCAGACGTTCTTTTCGTATCTAATCCGCGAGATTTAAGCGCATGTTTACCTTTTGATGTGCATCATCATTCTCTTATAAGTGAAGGGGACAGGCAATCATTATTAGATGGAAAAACTGTGACAAAGATAGGATATGAGGAACATTTTGACCGTAATATTATGGGGGTTGTCATCCCTGTTTTAGAAAATAAAAAATTAGTTGGCATTGTATATTCTTATATTCCTTTAAAAAGTATAAAAGACTTAATATATGATATGGGCCTTATTTTAGCACCGTTAGCACTTGCTATGACTTTACTGACAATATGGATTGGTAGAAAAATTATTATTGCTATTACGAGACCGCTTTCGCAAATGGAACGAGTTGCCAATCATTTGGCTACGGGAGATTTCTCAGAACGGATTACAATTTCTTCCGAAGATGAAATTGGACGATTAGGAAAAGCATTTAATAAAATGGCAAATTCTTTAGAGACAGAAGACGTAAAGCGAAAGGAATTTTTAGCTAACGTTTCGCATGAACTAAGAACACCGCTTAGTTATATAAAAGGATATAGTGAGGCTATTTTAGATGGTGTAGCGAAGGGACCGCAGCAGGAAAAAGTAACACAACTCATTCATAAAGAAGCGGGGCGTATGCAGCGTCTCGTTCATGATTTATTAGATTTAGCACAATTAGAAGGTGAACATTTTCCGCTAAAGAAACAACCTATCGTTTTTTCACAACTCATTGAAGATGTGTTAGATACGTATGAGATTAAGTTTATAGAAAAGAAAATTCGTATTTCAACAAATTTAAATCCAGAAATCATTGTAATGATTGATGAGGATCGTATGCAACAAGTGCTTCATAACGTGTTAGATAATGCGATACGGTATACAAATCAAAACGGGGATATTATGATAACGCTCAGGCAGATAGATGATTACTGTGAATTGAACATAAAAGATACAGGAATCGGTATTGAAACAGAGCATTTAGAAAATCTTGGCGAACGTTTTTACCGCGTTGATAAAGCGAGAAGTCGTCAACATGGTGGAACAGGTTTGGGTCTTGCTATTGTAAGACAAATTGTTCATATACATGATGGACAGTGGCGAATTGAAAGTGAAAAAGGGAATGGAACGACGGTTAGTATTAAATTGAAAATACAAGTTGAAGAAAGCATATTCTAACTTGAAGGATATGCTTTTCTTCATGAATATATATAAATTAATATCAAATAAATATTAAAGATTTGACGATTTTATGAACAAAACATTTGTACTTCTTACCAATTCGTTCTAAAATAGTTATGATGCAAAGTTCTTATAAATCGTTTCAATTGTTGTTTGGAAGATACTGAGGTGATTTAACTGGAGTACAAATCTATTAAACCGAAAAAAATTTATGAAGAAGTATCTGAAGCTATTTTAACAATGATTAAAAATGGTACGTTAAAACCTGGTGACAAACTACTTCCTGTACATCAATTAGCTGAGCAGTTTCAAGTTGGTAGATCTGCTGTTCGTGAAGCGTTAAGTGCGCTAAGAGCAATGGGCTTAATTGAGATGAAACAAGGAGAAGGTACATATGTGAAGAATTTCGATTCTTCTTCATTAACAAAATCATTAAACAATAAATTATTAATGAAGAAAGAAGATATTTTGAACTTATTAGAAGTACGAAAGGTGCTTGAAGTGGGGGCAGTTCGAGCAGCTGCGGCAAAGCGTACGGAAGATAATTTGCAAAATATGAAGCATTGGTTAGATGAAATGGCAAAGAGCATTGGAGATGAAAAGGCTGGTGAAAAAGCAGATTTTCAGTTCCATATGGGAATTGCGGAGTCTTCGCATAACAACATTTTGCTCGAACTCATGAATCATGTTTCAGAGATGATTGCTGAAACGATTGGTGAATCGAGACGCATTATTTTATATGGTGAACAAACAACATCAGAACGACTTATAGAAGAGCATCAAGTTATATATGATGCAGTGTTAAAGCAAGATGTAGAATTAGCGCAGCAAGCAATGCTAGATCATTTAACAAATGTAGAACATATTGTCACAGGTAAAAACGATATAAATTCGTAATTTAATCTTTTAAAAATCAAATTTTTTGATAAAATAGAGAGAGATTAAGTAAGCGTTTTCTTTAGAAGAGGGAGAGGATAGGCCATGGTTGAGCCTACTTCTTCTTTTCTTAGTCATCTGATGACCATATGTTTGTTGGTGGAGTTGTAAAAAGGGGGAGTAATAATTATGAAAGTTACTTTATTTGTTACTTGTTTAGTCGATATGTTTGAAACAAATGTCGGCAAAGCAACAGTTGAAGTGTTGGAGCGTTTAGGTTGTGAAATTGAATTTCCAGAAGCACAAGTTTGTTGCGGTCAGCCTGCTTATAATAGCGGCCATGTAGAAGCAGCAAAAGAAGCGATGAAACATATGATTGAAACTTTTGAAGATGCAGAATATATCGTTACGCCATCTGGTTCTTGTGCGACAATGTTTCATGAGTATCCGCATGTTTTTAAAGATGATCCGAAGTGGGCTAAACGTGCACAAAAGATTGCTGATAAAACATATGAATTTACACAATTTATTGTAGATGTTTTAAAAGTGACAGATGTTGGTGCAAGTTTACCAGGGATCGCTACTATTCATAAATCTTGTCATATGACACGCCTGCTTGGAGTAAAAGAAGCGCCAGGAATTTTATTATCAAACGTCAAAGGATTAACTGTGAGAGAACTGCCAAACGCGCAAAATTGTTGTGGGTTTGGGGGAACGTTTTCAGTGAAGATGACTCCAATTTCTGAGCAAATGGTAGATGAAAAGGTAGATAGTGCAATGGAAACAGGTGCTGATTATTTAATCGGTGCAGATTGTGGGTGTTTGTTAAACATTGGCGGACGTATTGAGCGTTTAGGAAAAGAAATAAAAGTAATGCATATTGCTGAGGTACTAAATAGTCGCTCATGAAGGGGGAACATAAGCTATGTCTATGAAAATCAGTGAGAAAAAATTTAATGATCGCGTTGGCGATGGAATTCAAGATTCGTTCATGCGCGGAGCAGTATCTTCTGCACAAACGCGCTTATATACGAATCGCTTAAAAGCAGCAGACGAATTAGGAAACTGGGAAGAGTGGCGTGAACTAGGAGAACAAATTCGCCAACATACGTTAGAAAATCTTGATTATTACTTAATGCAATTAAGTGATAATGTATCCAAAAGAGGCGGACACGTGTACTTTGCGAAAACGAAAGAGGATGCAGCAAAGTATATTCAAGACGTTGCAAAAAAGAAACAAGCGAAGAAAGTTGTAAAATCAAAATCAATGGTAACTGAAGAAATTAGTATGAATCATGCCCTTGAGGAGATTGGCTGTGAAGTGTTAGAAAGTGACTTAGGAGAGTATATCTTGCAAGTAGATAACGATCCACCTTCACATATTATTGCGCCTGCACTTCATAAAAATAGAGCACAAATTCGTGATGTATTTAAAGAAAAACTTGGTTATGAAAATTCTGATGATCCATACGAAATGACAAAGTTTGTTCGTAAACAACTTCGTGAGAAATTTATGGATGCAGAAATTGGTGTGACAGGTTGTAACTTCGCCGTTGCAAATACTGGCTCTCTTTGTTTAGTAACGAACGAAGGTAATGCCGATCTTGTTATGTCGATTCCGAAAACTCAAATTGCAGTAATGGGTATGGAACGTATGGTTCCGACAATGGAAGAATTAGATGTTTTAGTTGGTTTACTATGTCGTAGTGCAGTAGGGCAAAAATTAACAAGTTATGTAACTGTAGCGGGACCAATTCAAGAAGAGGAAGTAGATGGACCTGAAGAATTTCACTTAGTTGTTGTTGATAATGGCCGTTCTCAAATTCTTGGATCGGAATTCCGATCAGTATTGCAATGTATTCGTTGTGCCGCTTGTGTTAACGTATGTCCCGTATATCGTCACGTTGGTGGACATTCATATGGCTCTATATACTCAGGACCAATTGGTGCGGTATTAACTCCACTTTTAGGCGGATATGACGATTACAAAGAGCTTCCTTATGCATCTAGTTTATGCGGAGCATGTACAGAAGCTTGTCCAGTAAAAATACCATTGCATGATTTATTATTAAAACATCGTCAAGTAATCGTTGAGCAAGAAGGACGTGCTCCACTTGCAGAAAAATTAGCAATGAAAATGTTTAGTATGGGTGCTTCTTCAGCTGCTTTATATAAAATGGGATCAAAAATGGCACCTGCAGCAATGAGTCCATTTACATCTGGTAACCGTGTATCAAAAGGTGTTGGGCCACTTAAAAACTGGACAGATATACGTGAATTCCCGGCTCCAAGTAAAGAACGATTCCGTGATTGGTATAAAGATCATAAGAAAGGCGGGGACAAATAATGACAGGATTAATTCAAAACCGTGAGTCCTTTCTAGATAATATTGCAAAAGAACTTGGACGTGAGCGGAAAACGGAAGGCGTAAAGCGTCCAGCATGGAAAAGTAATGTGAATGTAGAAACGCTAAAAGATTATTCACAAGAAGAATTGTTAGAAGTATTTAAAAATCAATGTACAAACATTCATACAACTGTAGTGGAAACGACAAACGACCGTTTACGTGAAGATATTCAAAAAGTAATCGTGGAAAACGGCGGGGGACCTATTATGTTATCGGCAGATGAACGTTTTGATTCTTATGGATTGACTTCTTTATTTAAAGAAGAGCTTCCAATGCAAAATGTTGAAGTGAATGTATGGGATCCCGAGAAAAAAGAAGAGAATATGCGTATCGCAGAAAGAGCGAATATTGGAATCGCATTTAGTGATTATACTTTAGCTGAATCTGGTACGATTGTTGTACAAAGTCATAAAGGTCAAGGTCGTTCTTTACACTTTTTACCGACTGTCTACTTTGCTATTATTCCACGTGAAACACTTGTGCCTCGTATTACACAAGCAGTTCAGGATATGAACACACGTGTAGAAAATGGCGAGGCAGTGGCATCTTGTATTAACTTTATTACAGGGCCTAGTAACTCGGCAGATATTGAAATGAATCTTGTTGTCGGAGTACATGGACCATTAAAAGCAGTATATTTCATCGTATAAAAGAGGGGAAAGCAGGCCAGAAAATGGCCTGCTTTTTTAATAGAATAGAGATAATATGAAGTAGAATTTCTCTCCTTTTTTTGCTATGTTCTTCTGGAAAGGAGAGGAAGGGATGTTCACTTATTTATATGCATTGTTAGTGGGGATGGTGTTTGGTTCTTTTTTTATGGTAATTGCGATGAGAGTTCCGCTAGGTGAGTCTATCATTACCCCGCGTTCACATTGTCATTATTGTAAGTATGTGCTCAAGCCAAAAGAATTGATCCCAATCATTTCATTTTGTATACAGAGGGGACGTTGTGCGAATTGTAAGAGGACGATTTCAGTTTTGTACGTAGTATTTGAATTTGTAACCGGAATGATATTTCTTCTTACTGTATATATGATTGGGATGAAACGAGAGCTTATCATCATTTTATCACTATTTTCATTACTTCTTATTATTTCAGTTACAGATTACATATATATGTTAATCCCAAATCGTATTTTAGCTTGGTTTGCCTGTTTACTCATTTTAGAATGTATTTTTGTACCGTTAGTCACTTGGACAGATAGTATAGTTGGTAGTGGCGTTATATTCATTTTGTTATATTGCATGCAAAAGATATATCCAGAAGGGCTTGGTGGAGGGGATATAAAATTACTTTCGCTGCTTGGATTTATAGCGGGGCTGAAAGGGATTTTTATGATTTTATTTTTAGCATCTTGCTTTAGTCTTTGTTTCTTTGGAGCTGGTATAGTATTAAAACGTATGAAAATGAGGAGCAAAATTCCGTTTGGTCCTTTTATTAGCCTTGGGGCAATATGTTACATGCTGGTTACGTATACAAAATAAAGAGGGGATAGGACATGAATGTATATATGGATGATCAAAGAAGTTGTCCGTACGGATACGTTTTAGCAACTACAGTAGAATCTGCCTTACAAATTGTGAGGGATAATGAAGTGAATATTATTTCCCTCGACTATAATATGGGATGGCGACAAAAAAGTGGGTTAGATTTTGTAGAAGTTTTCTGCGAAGAAGGTTTATATGTTAATGAAATTCACTTGCATACAAATGATGTTATCGGTATGCATCAGATGAGGAAGAGAATAGAGAGAGGGAAAGAGCAAGAAGAGATTGAAGCTAGTATGACTGTGAAATATGTAGGGAGCTAAAAACTCCAAAGTTTTTCTTTGGAGTTTTTAATGTTTCATATGCGCTTGCAACGGAATGATTTCTTCTTGTTGAGCTGCTACTAATTCAGTTTCTTCTTGTTTCACGTCAGGTACTTTCTTTGTTAAGTAATGGTAAACCATACCGACAAATACAGACCCGCCAATAATGTTACCGATTGTAACTGGAATTAAGTTATGAATAGCACCTGCAAAAGAAATTGTCTCCGGATGCGGTGAAACTAAAGATAAAGCAAACAGTGATAAGTTTGCAATGCTATGCTCGTAACCAGATAAGAAGAATGTGAAAACGAGTAGCATCATCATCATAATTTTTGCTGTATCACCTTTCACTTGAGAAGGTAAGAAACACGCAAGACATACAAGCCAGTTACATAAAATTGCTTTAAAGAATAATTGCATTGTAGGTGTATTCATTTTTCCTTCTACTACTTTATTCATGAGATGACCGTGATCAATTGCTTCGAAAATGCCAGTTGCATAAAATAGTAAGGCAAAGAATAAAGCTCCAGCTAAATTCCCTGCATAACAAGCGACCCAGTTACGAAGTGTATCAGAAATCGTTGTTTCTTTTCTTAAAGTTGCTACAGTGAAGTACATTGTGTTTCCAGTAAACAATTCAGCGCCGCCATATATAATAAGTACGAGGGCAATTCCGAAAAACATAGAAGCAGCTAAATAAGTTGCTGGTGAATCTGCAATGTGAAAGAAATTACCTAATTTAAAACATAGTACAATAATAAAACCGATATAAATCCCCGCAAGTGCGGCACGAATGAAATATTGCATCGGGTTTGTATCTAGCATTTGTTTTTTGCTCTTAGCCAGTTTGACAACATAATCTAATCCTTGTTCTAGCATGAGTAATACGCTCCTTTAATACATCATCTATAAATACTCCTTATATGAATAAAGTACATGGATTCGGTCGTAGTTTCAATAAGTTTGTGCAATGTTTCACAAAAAGGACATACATGAATTAAGAAAACGTTTACAAAAGGTAGTATAATATAAATTTTTCTGGACATTGAGAAGGAGGAATGAAAAAAGAAAAAGCGCTGTGATTACAGCGCTTTTTCGTCTAAATTCTTTTCTACTTTTACTTCTACTTCTTTCGAGAAGAACCAACCACAAACTGCGATTCCAACTAATACAATCCAGAATGTAAGCTTCCATAGCGTAGACTCTGGGAATGAATGCGGAATTACATTTAATGCAGGGTGTGCTAATGTATAGACTGCTAGTTTCACACCAACCCAACCTACAATTAAGAATGCTGCAGTTTCAAGTCCTGGTTTACGTTTTAAGATTTGTACGAAAGCAGTTGCTGCAAATCGCATAATGATTAATCCGATAAGTCCACCCACAAAGATAACAACGAATTGCCCTGTATCAAGACTACCAATTGTACCTAATCCTGTTTTCGGTAAAGTCATTGCTAATGCAACGGCAGCTAAAATTGAATCAACTGCGAAGGCAATATCAGCAACCTCAACTTTAAATACAGTCCACCAAAAGTTCTCTTGTTTTTTCTTTGCTTCTTTTTCTTCTGTTTCTTCATCCGTATTCTTTTTAACATACGTTTTAAATAAGTGATTACCAGCGATAAACATAAGGTAAATGGCACCGATTGCTTGCACTTGCCATACGTCGACTAGGAACGAAATCATAAATAATGATCCGAAACGGAAAACAAATGCCCCCGCTAATCCGTAAAATAGTGCTTTCTTTCGTTTTTCTTCTGGTAAATGTTTTACCATAATTGCAAGAACAAGAGCGTTATCAGCCGCTAAAATCCCCTCTAGTGCAATTAGGATGAGTAATACCCAACCATACTCCAATAATAATGATACATCCATGTACATTCTCCTCTCATTTCTATAAGTACTAAATAAGTGAAGAATTTCCCCACTATTTAGTTTCCCCATACTCCTGCCTATTAACTTTGGAAGAATTTGGTAATGAATACAAAAAAGACCTCTGCCGTTAATAGGCAAAGGTCTTGCTAGACATATGTAATGAAAATGCCAACAAAGCCGGAAGAACTAAGTTCTACGTAATGACGACTTTGTTTCCAAGAAATATTCTTGGACGCTACTCCCCTTTGGAGATATGCTATTGTACCCTCATTATATGGATAATTTATACGGTTGTCAACCTGTTAAAATATCTTCATTCGGATATTTTATTTTTCGGTTCTTTTTACGTGCAAATGAAAAAGCCAATGTTAAAGGTCCCATCTTCCCGAAAAACATCATAAAGATAATAATAGCTTTTCCAATCATAGTTAAGTGTGGTGTGAAATTCATACTGAGTCCGACAGTCCCAAATGCTGAAAATACTTCGAAAGCACTCATCAATAGGGGAACTCGCTCAGTAATACTTAAAATTAAAATAGCAAAAAAGATAAATGAAATGGAAATAATAGTGATGGTCAATGATTTGACAATGAGAGTATCTTTAATAGATTTTTTAAACACGACAATATCATCTTGTTCTTGTAAAAATTTAAATACCCCAAAAAACATGATTAAAAAGGTTGTTAACTTAATTCCACCACCGGTTGAAGCACTACCAGCGCCAATAAACATAAGGAGCATCATTAATAGTAGGGAAGGCTTTGATAATGCAGAAATATCAACTGTATTAAACCCGGCAGTACGAGTTGAAACTGCCTGAAAATAAGCTGCCATTCCTTCTTCAAATGGGGTAAATCCTCTCATAGAAAAAGAATTGTGGAACTCGAATATAAAAATAAGAATAGTCGCAATAATATTGACGATTAGGGTAGATGAGAGCATAAGTTTTGAGTGTAATGTAAGGTTTTTAAAATTTTTCTTTCTTTTTATATCTATAATTACTGTAAAACCAATCCCACCTAAAATAATGAGGGAAGAAATAACGAGATTGACAAGAATGCTGTGAGAATGGGACATTAAATTATCGCTCCACACAGAAAAACCAGCATTGTTAAAAGCAGAGATTGAATGAAAAAAGCTATAATAGATCCCTTTAGCAATACCGTATTTTGGTATCCATTCAAAAGAAAGAATCAAAGTAGCGATACATTCGACTGTAAAAGAGAATAAAAATAATGCTTTGGCAAGACGAATGACGCCACCAATATTCGTTTGATTTAACGCTTGTTGCAGTAAAATTCGGTTTTGAAGACCAATTTTTCTGCCGAGCATAATCGCAATTAATACGGCAAAGCTCATAATGCCAAGTCCGCCCACTTGTATAAGCGTTAAAATGACACATTGGCCAAATAAGGTAAATACTTTCCCCGTATCCACAACACCAAGTCCTGTAACCGTACAAGCAGAAACGGTTGTAAATAAAGCATCGAGCCATGAAATAGACGTGGTTGTAGCAATTGGTAGCTTTAATAAGCATGTACCGATAATTGATAACATAATAAAAGACAAAGTAAGAACACGGGGAGGACTCATGCGAATGTTAATCCGTTTCATATCACATATCGTTCCTTTCAGTTTGCTCTTACTAGTATGTGAAAAAGTGCGATTAGGTATGTTAAAAATAGAAAGAGGCAGAGAATATCTGCCTCTAAGCCATATGTTATAGTATTATCCACGTAATTGTTGTTGAGCTAAAGCAACAAGTCGTTTCGTTACTTCACCGCCAACTGAACCGTTAGAACGAGATGCTGTATTAGAACCTAAGCTAACACCGAATTCTTGTGCAATTTCATATTTAAATTGTTCAAGCGCTTGTTCTGCACCTGGAACTAGTAATTTGTTTGTTTTTACCATGTTGATACACATCCTTATGAGTAGTCCAGTTCAGCTAAGTACTTATCTGAACTGGTAACATTATTTTATGTGGAAACGACGTACTCATACGCGGAAGTAATCGGTGTGATTAGAAGTTATTGGATAGAAAAAAGAGTAGCAAATTTGCTACTCTTTTTTCAGTATTGTCGCTGTACCTTCCACGACAATATCACCTGATTGATTATATATGTTTGTTTGCAACGTAATGATTTTTTTATCGTCACGTTTTTTGATGACTTCTGCCACAACGCGAAGTGTATCGCCAATTTTGACAGGAGCACGGAATGAAACGTTTTGAGACAAATAAATCGTGTTTTTGCCAGGGAGTTTCGTTCCAAGAATCGTCGAAATGAAACTGGAAACGAGCATGCCATGAGCAATACGTTCTTTAAACATTGTCGTTTTTGCAAAAGAATCTAAAATATGAATAGGGTTCACATCTCCAGTTAATTTTGCAAAATTGATAACGTCCTCATCCGTAATCGTTTTTGTAAGGGATGCTTGATCACCGACTTGAATCTCATCATAACGAAGCTCCGGAACAGTTTGTGCTTCTTGAAATGGATTCATTTGGGCCTCCTTCTTTTCCATATCGAAAAATGCCAGCCATCTTGATGTAGTAGGAGGAAGAAAGAGTTTTGTTTGTGCTGCAGTTAGCTCCCACATTTTTCTTACTTGATGGAAGTAAATAAATTTTTTGAGTTTTCCTCGAACTGCTTTGCGAGTTCTAGTTGTTTGGACTTGAACTCTCCCAAAAAAACTTCTAACTGTTTTTGAACCTCTTCACGTTGCACTTGTTGTTGTTCAATAAATTGTTTTGTTGTTTCTTCAAATTGACCGCTAGTTTGAGTAATAATAGACAAAGATGTTTTCGTAGGAGAAACAGTAAGTTGGTGCATTTGAGTAGAAAGTTCATTCCATTTCCCTTGCCACTCGTTAATTTGATCATTTAAGGAGTTTCCAGTTAATTGCTTCACGTAATCAGTATATTGGTTATTGAACTGAGCAGTGAATTGTTGTAGTTCTTTTTCTAGTTCATCTACTCCTGATGTTAATTTATGCAAAGCGTCTTGTTGTTGTTTTAAAGTTTCTAAAGTAAGTTGCTCCAATTGTTTCCCAGCTGAAGAGAAGAGGGAAAGAGATTGAGACCAGTTTTTCCAAAATGCATCGACTAATTCGTATGGCTTAGTTTCCATTGTTTGACCTCCAAATGTTTTTTTGCATATTGTGAACGCAGATTACTCTGCTGTACCACCAGGTGAAGATGAAGAATCCTTTTCATCCTTTTCTGGAGAAGTAGAAAATGGAAAGAATGCATTGGTGTATAACGTAAAAAACGTCCGCAACATATTTTGATAATGTTCAAAAGAAGTCGCACATGTTGTTAAATATTGCTCTCCATATTCTGTTAAAGAATAAATTCGTTTCGCTGGCCCGCCTTCGCTTGTATCCCAAGTAGAAGAAATAAGGTTTTCTTTTTCTAACTTGCGCAATGTTCTATACACATTACCTTGGTCAACAGAAGAAAAGCCGATGTCCATTAGCATTTGAATGAGTTTGTAACCATGAAGACTCCAGTCTTTTAGACAGAGAAGTAAGAAAGGAACTAAGAAGTTTTTTGGCATGGAGTTTGGTTGTTTCGCTTGGTTTTTTTCCAAACTTTCTGGGTGTTCTGGTTCATTATGTAGCATGATTGTGCATCACCTCATGAATCAGTTAGATGGAATTTTTTGCTTATAAGTGCAATTTACACCTATCTGTTTTTAATGTCAACACATTTATTGGAAAATAAAGAAAAATAAAATATGGACTTGAAGTTTTATTCAGAATATTAGAAAATAGTGAATAGGTTGAATTGTTTCAAAAACAAAAAAGGGAGTGTAGTCGAAGTGATTGATCAAAAATTCGATCCATTGCAAGCATGGAAAAATGCTTATGAACAAACCGAAACATTTTGGGGAAAAGCGCTCAATGAAACAATTAAAACAGAAGAATATTCTGCTTGGATGGGCAGCGTTCTAGACTTGAATTTGTTTTATCAAAAAGCGTTAAATGATACAACAAAAAGTTATTTAGAACAGGTGAATGTGCCTACGAAAGAGGATATCGCTAGAGTAGCTACGCTTGTTATCAACTTAGAAAATAAAGTTGATAACATTGAGGAAGTTCTAGAAGAGAAAGTGGATTCATTGGGACAAGCTCCTACATTAAAGCGTGATGTTACGAAAGTGAAACAAGATATTCGCACATTAGAAACGAAAGTTGATCAAATTTTGGAATTGCTAGAAAAGCAAAATGCAGTACTAGCGAAACTACAAGTACCTGCAAAAGAAGAAGTAAAGCCTGCGAATAAGCCGGAAAATAAAAAATGATAATAGCGTTTGTTTATAACGTGTAAAAGGGAAGGGAGAATCTCTTTTTCATGTATAAACAACGAAACATAATTAATAAATGGACTCTAATCATATGAGTACCAAAATGATTCATAACAATCGTTCACAAATTCATTTAAGGGGGAAAAGAAATGGTTCAATTAAATGGCAAAGTAGCAATCGTAACAGGTGGGGCAAAAGGAATTGGAAAAGCAATTACAGTAGCATTAGCACAAGAGGGAGCAAAAGTAGTTATTAACTATAACAGCAGTAAAGAAGCAGCTGAAAACTTAGTAAATGAATTAGGAAAAGAAGGACATGACGTTTATGCAGTTCAAGCAGATGTTTCGAAAGTAGAAGATGCAAACCGACTTATAGAAGAAACTGTGAATCATTTTGGTAAAGTTGATATTCTTGTTAATAATGCTGGTATTACAAGAGATCGTACATTCAAAAAGTTAAATCGTGAAGATTGGGAGCGCGTAATTGACGTGAATTTAAGCAGCGTATTCAATACGACTAGTGCTGTACTTCCATACATAACGGAAGCTGAAGAAGGAAGAATCATTAGTATTTCTTCTATTATTGGTCAAGCTGGTGGATTTGGACAAACAAACTACTCTGCAGCAAAAGCAGGTATGTTAGGATTTACAAAATCATTAGCGTTAGAACTTGCAAAAACAAATGTAACTGTAAACGCAATTTGCCCAGGATTTATTGATACTGAAATGGTAGCAGAAGTACCAGAAGAAGTACGTCAAAAAATCGTTGCGAAAATCCCGAAAAAACGTTTTGGTCAAGCTGATGAAATTGCAAAAGGTGTAGTATACCTATGCCGTGATGGTGCGTATATCACAGGTCAGCAATTAAACATTAACGGTGGATTATACATGTAATGAAGTAAGAAAAAAGTGCATATCCATAGCAGGAATGCACTTCTTTTTTTTAGAAAGAAATCGACCAAAAAGGAGATAGAAAAATGACTACATTCGTAACGGAATGGGAAAAGCAATTGGAGTTGTACCCAGAAGAATATCGTAAAGCATATCGCCGTGTGAAAAGAGCGAGCGAAGTTTTATTACGCGAACCAGAACCACAAGTTGGTTTAACACCAAAAGAAGTTATTTGGACGAAGAATAAAACGAAGCTGTATCGTTACATTCCAAAACAAGAAAAAACACAGAGAGTTCCAATCCTATTAATATACGCGCTTATTAATAAACCGTATATTATGGATTTAACTCCAGGAAATAGTTTAGTGGAATATTTAGTAGATCGTGGTTTTGATGTGTATATGCTTGATTGGGGCACATTTGGTTTAGAAGATAGTCATTTGAAATTTGATGATTTCGTGTTCGACTATATTGCAAAAGCAGTGAAAAAAGTAATGCGAACTGCGAAATCGGACGAGATTTCTTTACTTGGTTATTGCATGGGTGGAACGCTAACTTCTATTTATGCGGCACTTCATCCGCACATGCCAATTCGCAACTTAATCTTTATGACAAGTCCTTTTGATTTCTCTGAAACAGGATTATACGGTCCTTTATTAGACGAGAAATATTTCAATTTAGATAAAGCGGTTGATACATTCGGAAATATTCCGCCAGAAATGATTGATTTCGGAAATAAGATGTTAAAACCAATCACAAACTTTGTAGGTCCATATGTCGCTTTACTCGATCGCTCAGAAAATGAGCGCTTCGTCGAAAGCTGGAAATTAGTTCAAAAGTGGGTTGGTGACGGTATCCCATTCCCAGGTGAATCGTATAGACAATGGATTCGCGATTTTTATCAAAATAATAAATTAGTGAAAGGTGAACTCGTTATTCGCGGACAAAAGGTAGACCTTGCAAATATTAAGGCGAATGTCTTAAATATTTCTGCGAAACGTGATCATATCGCACTGCCATGCCAAGTAGAAGCGTTGCTAGATCATATTTCTAGCACAGATAAACAATATGTATGTTTACCAACGGGACATATGTCGATCGTTTACGGTGGAACAGCGGTAAAACAAACATATCCGACGGTTGGAAATTGGCTGGAGGAGCGTTCTAATTAAAAATAAAAAATCCAACTAGCGTATGTTAGTTGGATTTTTTTATGGGAAATAACAAAACATAGAAAGGAGAAATTTATATTTTAGGAGTATAATTATGAAACTTATGACTGGTAAGTTGTTTTGGAATACAGGAGTTTCTATACCTTGTTATCCATCATTAGAAAATGATATGATATGTGATGTGCTTGTAGTTGGAAGCGGAGAAGCAGGTGCTCATATAGCGTATTCGTTAGCGAAAATTGGAATGCATGTTACGCTCATTGAAAAACGAGCAATCGCATGTGGTAGTACAGCTGCTAATACAGGTTTACTTCAATTTCTTCATGATAAATCGTTAACCTCACTGATCCATACATTTGGTGAAAAAAAAGGGGTACGAGCATATAAGCTTTGTTACGAAGCGTTACGAACAATGGAACAAGTTGTACCGACTCTCGATATTGATCCCCAGTTTATTCCGCGAAGTAGTTTGTATTATGCAAGTAGAAATGAGGATGTATCGTTTTTACAAGAAGAATATAATACGTTACGCCATTATAGATTCCCGGTTGAGTATTTTACCGATTCGCATATGAAGAAGAAGTATTCATTCACAAAACAAGCAGCGTTATATACGCATGGTGACGCCGAGGTGAATCCGTATTTATTAGCGCATAGCCTTTTGCATAAAGCAAATCAAATGGGAGCTACTATACTTGAGCATACAGAGGCCATACATATAAAAAAACGCCAAAATGATTTAATTTGTTACACGAAAACAGGAAATCAAATTATAGCAAAGAATATTATTATGGCGACAGGTTATGAAGCGCTTTTCGGAAAGAAAGAAAAAAATACAATAGTGGAAACATCTTATGCAGTTGTGACAAATAAGGTAGATTCATTTGAAGGCTGGCACGAACAATCATTAATTTGGGAAACAGCACGGCCTTACTTATATTTTCGAACATATCAAAATCGCATTATTGTAGGCGGATTAGATGAAGCGATGCAAATTCAAACAATTGGTGATACGAAATTATTGCATAAGCGTGACATCCTTATTAACATTGTAAAAGAGATGTTCCCGCAGTATAAGAATATACAGGCAGAGTACTATTGGGCGGCAGCATTTGGTGGCAGTCATGATGGTCTCCCTATTTTAAAAGAAGATAAAAAGATACATAATTTGTTTTACGCATTACCATATGGAGGTAATGGAACTGTGTATGGAATGGTATTTGCCAAATTATTTGAGCAGTTATTTACAAATAAAGAAAGTGAAGATTTTTCTTTATTTAATCGATAGAAAAAAGGTAGCGAAGTGATGGAATGAGAGATATAAAAAAGTTTTTACAAAAATTACGTCCTGTACAACTCATTGTTTTGTTTTATTTATTAGCAGTAGTTGTATCGGTGATATTGCTTAGTTTCCCGTTTGTTACGAAGGCTGGTGTGAAATGGACATTTATCGATGCCCTTTTTACATCTGTTAGTGCGGTAAGTGTTACGGGTCTGTCTGTTGTTACGATTTCAGATACATTTACTACGGCAGGAATTATTATGTTAGCCCTAATTTTACAATTAGGCGGCTTAGGAATTATGGCACTTGGTACATTTGTTTGGATTATAACAGGTAAAAAGATCGGTTTGCAGAGAAGAAGACTCATTATGGCAGACCATAATCAAGGGAATTTATCAGGCCTTGTAGAATTGATGCGTTCGATTTTAATTGTAATTATTTCAATAGAACTTATTGGAGCAATATTATTAGGTACAAGATTCTTACTTTACTTTCCAACGTGGCAAGAAGCTTATTTTCATGGGTTCTTTGCGGCGGTTAGTGCAACTACGAACGGCGGATTTGATTTAACAGGACAATCGCTAATTCCGTATAAAAAAGATTACATTGTGCAAATGATTCATATGTTACTTATTATTTTAGGAGCAATCGGTTTCCCAGTGTTAATGGAAGTAAAGCAATTCCTTAGTAAAAGGAGACAGCAACTATTTCGTTTTTCGTTATTTACAAAATTGACGACAACAACATTTTTTGCGCTCGTTATCGTTGGAACAATTATGATTTTTTTACTAGAACGAAATCATTTTTTAGCAGGGAAATCATGGCATGAAACAATTTTCTATACATTATTCCAATCTGTGACGACGCGAAGTGGTGGACTGGCTACAATGGATATACGTGAATTGTCACAACCGACGCTTTTATTTATGAGTATATTAATGTTTATAGGAGCATCTCCAAGTTCGGTTGGGGGCGGAATACGTACAACAACATTTGCTGTTAGTATATTATCGTTATACACTTTTGCAAGAGGTGGAAGAACGGTTAGAGTTTTCAAACGTCAGCTACATGAAGAGGACGTGTTGAAAGCATCTGTCGTTATGACGATGGGGATTTTATTATGTGCCACAGCACTATTTATTTTATCTATTACGGAAAATGTACCGCTTATGAGTTTAATTGTTGAAGTGTGTTCGGCTTTCGGGACGACAGGCTTATCGACAGGTATTACGCCAGATTTAACAACGGTTGGTAAACTTGTACTCATTGTACTTATGTTTATCGGGCGTGTCGGTATTTTAACATTTATACTAGCTAGTGGTGGAAGAGAACAGCCACCTCGCTATAAATACCCGAAAGAGAGAATTATTATTGGATAATATGAAACCATTCTACCTACGTTAGGTAGAATGGTTTTTTAGTCGTTAATGCCAAATTGCGGATGCATAAAAGCGTCCTTCTTATTATTTCCTTCTTTTTTTAGCAACTCTTGATTTTCTTCTGAAATCCACCCAATATCATTTGTAGGATGGATCCATTCTTCTCCAGCCATAATGGCAGGATCTACTTCATCACTCCAATTGTGAAGTGGACTATTCTCAGAATCATATTTACTGTCTCCGATTACGACGTCATATTGATTTATGAAAGGTTGTTGCATCTTCTTTCCTGTTCCTTTAAAGGATGGGAAATTCATTTGATGCGGGAGCGTTTCATCTAAAATTGGTGACTGAATTTTATCTTTCTTCTTCATAATAATTGCTCCTTTTTATAATGCTTTCTTCATAGGTAGTATTTCCATCTAGCAGTTCTTATGTACTTGTTAACAGTTGCCAGTAATAATTATTGTGTGTTGCTTCAAACTAGAGTAGAAAGTGAATCCTTGAGAGCAGGTGAAGGTATTGGTAAAAAGAAAAGTGAAACAAAATGCAGCAATTAACAATAATAAAACTCCGAAAGAAAGCTTACCAGATGCAGAATTTGCATTAGAGTATGAAGGAGAAAATAGCGCGAAGTATGCAAATCGTAATTCAAAAAAAGGTAAACAAAAATGAGGCGTTTTTTACAAACGCCTCATTTTTTTGTGGGATTATAAAGGTTTTTTTAATTATTTGTAAATTTAGCGTTCATTATTAGCAGAAAAATGCGAAAAAACATAGAAGTAGCAACGTATTACACAAAAACAAACAACAAACAAAAGATTAATGTTGGTTTAATACTGCTTTTACACTAGTTGTTTATATTTGAATTGTACATAAGATTTGTAAAAGGAGAGAGAGACAGTGAAAAAAACAATCTTTAAAGCTGTAGCAACTGGAATGGTATTTTCGTTATTAATGGGGTGTGGTGCAAAGAAAGAAGAAAGTGCTGGGGCAAAAGTGAAAGATGATAAATTATCTGGATCATTGACTGTTTACACAGCGATTGAAGAAGAACTTGTACCAATTTATCTTGATTCTTTTAAACAAAAGTATCCAGATGTAAAACTGAACATTGTTCGTGATTCAACTGGAGTTATTACAGCGAAATTGCTAGCTGAAGGAAAAAATACACAAGCAGATGTTGTATGGGGAACAGCAGCGTCTAGTCTACTAGCTTTAGATAAAAAAGATATGTTAAAAGGATACTCTCCAAAAGGAGCAGATCGTGTTCTCACGCAATTTAAAGATGATAAGCAACCAGAAAAATGGGTAGGTAATACGGCATTTATGACGGGGATTGCTATAAATAAAGAAGAATTAAAGAAGAAAAATTTACCGATGCCAGAATCATATGAAGACTTAACGAAACCAGAATATAAAGGAACGCTTGTTATGCCACATCCGGCTTCTTCTGGAACAGGATTTTTAACAGTTTCTGCATGGTTACAAATTATGGGTGAAGATAAAGGCTGGGATTACATGAAGAAACTTCATGATAATATGGCAACTTATACTCATTCAGGATCAAAACCAGCGAAATTAGCAGGCGCTGGTGAATATCCAGTTGGCGTATCAATGGTTTATAGTGCTTTGAAAGAGAAACAAAAAGGTGCACCAGTTGAAGTTGTATTGCCGAAAGAAGGATTAGGTTGGGAAGTAGAAGCGAACGCACTTATTAAAAAAGATAATGCAAAAAATGAAAAATTAGCGCAAGCATTTTTAGATTGGGCAATTACTGATGATGTAATGAAGTTATACTTCGAGAAAAATGGATTTGCGACAATTAAAAATGATTATAAACTTCCAGATGGATTCCCTAAAGATGTAACAGAAAAGTTATACAAAAAGAATGACTTTAAGTGGGCAGCAGAAAATCGCGACAAAATCTTAGAAAAATGGGAAAAAGAATTTGGCCAAAAAGCAGAACCGAAAAAGTAAGTGAGTGGGAGAGAGAAAAAATGAGCGAATATTTATCAATTCAACACATTCAAAAACAGTTTGATGCATTTACAGCGTTAAAAGATATTTCTTTTACTGTGAAAAAAAATGAGTTTGTATGTTTATTAGGCCCAAGTGGTTGTGGGAAAACGACATTGCTTCGAATTTTAGCAGGGCTAGAAGAGGCAACAACAGGTAGTATAGCTGTGAATGGAAAAGATATTACAGCATTACCTCCTGGAAAGAGGAACTTCGGAATGGTGTTTCAATCGTATGCATTATTTCCGAATTTAACAGCACTTGAAAATATTGAATACGGCTTAAAGACAAAAAAATATGGAAAAGCAGAAGTAAAAGAAAAAGCGCTAGAGGCGTTGGAACTAGTTGATTTACTGAATGTAAAAGATAAATATCCTGCTCAAATGTCTGGTGGACAACAGCAGCGAGTGGCACTTGCACGTGCGCTCGCTCTGTCTCCGGATATTTTGTTACTGGATGAGCCGTTATCTGCTTTAGATGCAAAAGTACGTGAAAAGTTACGTAGAGAAATGCGTGATTTGCAAGAAAAAGTGGGAGTAACAACTATTATGGTCACACATGATCAAGAAGAGGCATTAACGATGGCTGATAAGATTGTTGTAATGAATCATGCGGAAATTATGCAGATTGGAACACCAGAGGAGATTTATCAAAGACCAGCCAATCCGTTTGTGGCAGATTTTATTGGTTCTATTAATTTCTTTTCGAAAAATAATGAAGAACATGCAATTCGTCCTGAACATGTAACAATTGTACAAAATGATGGTATTAAAACAGTTGTGGAAAGTATGGAATTTCGTGGATCTGTATATCGGACAGAAGTGCGAGTCGTAGAAGAGAAAACACATCTTTATAACGAGAAAATTGTAGTGGATATATTGGCATCAGAAGTAGAAAAAACCGCTATTAGAAAAGGAAAGCCGATTCAAATCTCTTTCTCAGAAAATCATATGTTGTCATATGGAAAGAAGGTTATTGTATAGATGGAGATGTTAGAAAATTTCAAGGTAGAAAGTACGAAAAAAAAGATTAAGAGACGTATTGGTAAAGAAGAGTGGATACAAAGACTATTAATTATTGGTATGCTTCTTGCTTTTTTGATCATGCTTGTATTACCCCTATTACAATTGTTTACACAAGCTTTTTACGATAAAGATGGGGCTTTCATTGGTGTTGCGAATTTCAGTAAATATTTCACAACACCAACGCTAGTTCAATCATTACAAAATACGATATGGATCTCGGGCGCGACAACAATTATTGCAGTGACACTCGCTTTTGCTTACGCTTATGCGATTGCTCGTACGAATGTGTTTGGGAAGCGTGTATTTCAATATATCGCGTTGTTACCACTATTCGCACCAACGATGATGCACGGTATCGCACTGACATATTTATTTGGTAATCAAGGGTTAGTAACGAAAGGAATGTTTGGTTTGTTTGAAGGGATACAAATCCCTTTATATGGACCAGTAGGAATTATAATGGCTGAAGTCATGTATACATTTCCGCAAGCATTTCTTATATTATTAATTGCTTTTCAAGGCTCTGATTATCGTTTATATGAAGCTTCTAATATGTTAGGAGCGAGTAAAACAAAGCAATTTTTCACTGTTACTTTACCTAGTGTAAAGTACGGATTAATTAGTGCGATGTTCGTTGTGTTTACACTTAGTTTCACTGATTTTGGGGCACCAAAAATTGTTGGTGGACAATATAATGTACTTGCTACTGATGTATATAAGCAAGTAATTGGACAGCAAAATATGCCGATGGGTGCAACTGTCGGAATGATTTTATTAATCCCTGCTATATTTGCATTTGCAGTTGATCGCATTACGCAAAGAAAGCAGGCGAATCTCTTATCTTCCAAATCAGTACCTTACAGAATAATAAATAATAAGAAACGTGATGTTATTTCATTCATATATTGTAGCGTAGTAACGCTTATGATCATTCTATTATTTGTGGCAGTTGGTATTGCGGCAAGTGTGAAGGTATGGCCATATAATATGAGCTTTACATTTGAGCATTTTAAATTTTCTAGTTTAACAGGAGATGGACTTGAAGCGTTTAAAAACAGCGTAATTGTTTCAGCAATCACAGCGGTTATTGGAGCGGTTTTAACATTTATGTTCGCTTATGCGATTGAGAAAATAGATCAGCTACAATTTTTCCGAAAAGCAGGTTACTTTTTCTCTATCGTCCCTTTAGCGATACCAGGTTTAGTACTTGGGTTAGGCTATGTCTTCTTCTTTAGTCAACCAACCATACAAATCTTTGGACTTTCCGTAACGAATCCGTTTCATTCTCTATACGGGACAATCGCTGTGCTAGTACTAGTCAATATCATTCATTTTTATTCTGTAACATTTGTTACAGCAACGACAGCTTTAAAGAAATTAGATCGAGAGTTTGAACTTGTTTCACAGTCGATGGGAATTCCGTTTTATAAAACATTCTTTCGAGTAACAGTACCGATGTGTTTACCGGCGATTTTAGAAATGGTAATGTACTACTTCGTAAATTCAATGGTAACTGTATCGGCAGTCGTATTCCTATATGCAGCTGATTTTAAACTAGCTGCCGTATCAATTGTAAATATGGATGATGCAGGAAATGTAGCACCAGCAGCTGCAATGAGTGTACTTATTGTTGTTACAAATATTGTAGTAAGAGTTGTATATGAATGGGGAACGAAAGCACTTCGTAACCGAACTTCACAATGGCAAAAAGGATAAATAAGAAGGGTGATGGATTGAATGAAAATAGAAGCAGTTATTTTTGATTGGGCGGGTACGACAGTTGATTATGGATGTTTTGCACCACTGGAAGTATTTATGGAGATTTTCCAGAAACGCGGTGTTGAAATTACTGCAGAAGAAGCTCGTAAGCCAATGGGGTTATTGAAAATTGATCATGTTAGGGCATTAACAGAAATGCCTCGTATTGCGAGTGAGTGGAATCGTGTTTTCGGACAATTACCAACAGAAGCAGATGTTCAGGAGATGTATGAAGAATTTGAAGAAATTCTCTTCGCTATTTTACCGCGCTATGCGTCGCCGATTAATGGAGTAAAAGAAGTGATTGCTTCTTTACGTGAAAGAGGAATTAAAATTGGTTCAACGACTGGTTATACGAGAGAAATGATGGATATTGTAGCAAGAGAAGCAGCGCTACAAGGGTATAAGCCTGATTTTCTTGTAACGCCAGATGATGTTCCGGCGGGTCGTCCATATCCGTGGATGTGTTATAAAAATGCGATGGAACTTGGTGTATATCCAATGAATCATATGATAAAAGTTGGAGACACGGTATCGGATATGAAAGAGGGAAGAAATGCTGGAATGTGGACAGTTGGTGTCATTCTTGGTAGTAGCGAGCTCGGTTTAACGGAAGAGGAAGTGGAGAATATGGATTCGGTAGAACTTCGTGAAAAAATAGAAGTAGTTCGCAATCGTTTCGTTGAAAATGGGGCGCACTTTACGATAGAAACGATGCAGGAACTCGAAAGCGTAATGGAACATATCGAGAAACAAGAACTTATTATTTCATAAAAGGGGAATAGGATCATGACTGAAAATCACTACTTATTATTAACACCAGGACCATTAACGACAACAAAAACAGTAAAAGAAGTTATGTTATACGATTGGTGTACGTGGGATGCTGAATATAACACGATGGTGCAAGATGTAAGAGCTAAGCTTGTATCGTTAGCGACGAAGGAAGAAGAAAAATATACGACTGTTCTCATGCAAGGAAGCGGTACGTTTTCAGTTGAAGCAGTAATTGGTTCTGTTATTCCTAGAAATGGAAAGTTGCTTGTTTGTACAAATGGTGCGTACGGTAAGAGAATTGTACAAATGGCAGAGATGTTACATATAGATGTGGTGGTTAGTCAAACGGAAGAATGGGAGCCTACTAATATTGCAGAAGTAGAAAAGATATTACAACAAGATAAAGAGATTACACATATTGCAGTTGTTCATTGTGAAACAACAACAGGTATTATCAATCCAATTGTAGATGTATGTAAATTAGGGAAGCAATATGGAAAAGTAACACTAGTTGATGCAATGAGTAGTTTTGGTGGCATTGAAATAGATATCGCTGAGTTGCAAATTGACTTTCTAATTAGTAGTGCGAATAAATGTATTCAAGGGGTTCCTGGGTTTGGCTTTGTTATTGCAAAGCGCGATGAATTGTTGAAATGTAAAGGGCAGGCACGTTCATTATCATTAGATTTATATGATCAGTGGGAGACGATGGAAAATCAAAATGGAAAATGGCGTTTTACGTCACCTACACATGTTGTACATGCTTTTTATCAAGCACTACTTGAATTAGAAAAAGAGGGCGGAGTAAAAGCGCGTTACAATCGATATTATAACAATCAAAAACTATTAGTGAATAGAATGAGAGAAATCGGATTTAAGTCACTAGTAGATGAAAAATATCAATCGCCTATTATTACATCCTTTATTTATCCAGAAGAGTGGTTTGATTTTGGGCAGTTATACAATGAATTAAAGCGTGATGGATTTGTTATTTATCCAGGTAAAATTTCAAAAGTAGATACATTCCGTATTGGAAATATCGGTGATGTACATGAGGCAGATATCAATCGTTTAGTTGATAGTATTGCTAAAGGAGTTGTTATAGGTTGAAAGTATTTTGCTTAGGTGGAGCAGGTAAAATTTGTCGTGAAGCAATTTTAGATTTAGTGCAATTTTCATCTTTTGAGACGATTACAGTAGCTGATTTTAATGAAGAAGAAGGTCTGAAAGTAGTAGAATGGCTTAACGATCCTCGCGTTGATTTTGTGAAAGTAGATGTAACGAATCATGAGGATACGGTTGCAAAAATGAAGGGCTATGACATTGTAATGGATGGCACGACGATAAAGCTAAATGGTTTGTCAACTCGATGTATTGCAGAAGCAGGTTGTCACGGTGTGAATTTGAATGGATTTGGTGAAGAAAATGACTCACATTCTATATTTGTTCAAAATGGAAAAACATGTTTACCTGGTTTTGGTATGACGCCAGGTGTAACGCAAATGATGGCAATGCATGCAGCAAATCAGCTAGATACTGTAGAATCAGTTCGTGTCAGTCACGGTTCGTATCGTCCGATTGCTTTTTCTGCATCAATTACAGAAACAACGACATATGAATATGATCCACATTTACCATCGCGTACAGTGTATGAAGATGGTGAGTTTAAGCAAGTACCTCCGTTTGCGCGTCCGAGAGAAATTGAATTACCGGCGCCTTATGGTAAGGAAACGCAGTATATAATCCCGCATTCTGAAACGATTACATTAGCAAAAGAACTGAAAAATAAAGGCGTCAAACTGATAGAGACGAGAGGGACTTGGCCAAAGCAAAATATGCAACTCGTACGTGCGTTATATGATTACGGTATATTGCGTAATGATCAAGTTGAAATAAATGGGGAAGAAATCGGCATTATGGATTGTATTTCGAAGTATTTATTGCAATCGAAAGAGGGACAAGAAACAGAAATTTACGGTTATGCACTTCATGTAGAAGTAATAGGTATGAAAAATAATGAGAAACAAAGGCACGTATTATATCATACACACCCGTTATCTGATGGATCTGTTGTAGGATGGGAAAAATTGAGAGCTTATACGAGAAACGTCGGTATTCCATTTGGGATTGCTACAGAGTTAATCGCAAAAGGGCAAGTAAATAAAGTTGGGGTTGTGACACCTGAGGAAGCTTTTGTAAAGCCACAAATTATTTTTGATGAACTGGTAAAGCGTGGTATTCATATTCATGAAGAAGTTTTTACTGAAAAAGAAAGTTATAACTTTGTATAAGTAAGGTAGTTTATGAGGTAGAAATCAATGGGGTGAGGCTATGTCTGTAGTAGGTGAAGAAAGAAAGCGAACCATTCTTGAGAAGGTAGAGTTTAAAGGGAAAGTAAAAGTTTCAGAGTTAGCGAGAGAGTTTGCTGTATCGACAGAGACGATTCGCCGTTATTTAGAAGAATTGGATCGTGAAAAGAAGTTAAAGAAAGTGTACGGTGGTGCCGTCCAACTTCCGGGAGCTGGAATAGAGGCACCAATGTTAGAACGAGAGATGCTGCATATAGAAGAGAAGAAGAGAATTGGGTATAAGGCAGCAACGTTTGTGGAAGATGGAGATGTGATTGCGATTGATGACGGAAGTACACCACTTCAAATGGTGCCATATCTTGTTCATCGTAAAAATTTAACGATTGTAACAAGTTCATTTCCAGTAGCCACACAATTAATTTCTTCTATTAATAAAAAGATGTTTCATGGTGAAGTTTTATTTATTGGTGGAAAAATATCCCCAAAGCATTCACGTGTGTCAGGGTCTATTTCGCAGCAAGTAATCCAGCAATTTCATTTTCATAAAGCATTCGTGTCGATTGATGGATTGTTACCTGGTTTTGGGGTTTCTAGTTTTGAATTAGAAAAGGCAAAACTGTCAGAAGCGATGATGAAATTAGCAGAGAAAACTTATATTTTATGTGATCATACAAAAGTAGGGGTAAAAGGAAATTACCGAATAGCAGCGTTTTCGCGTATTCAACATGTAATTTGTGATAAGAAAATGCCCTATAGTTTTGAAGAGGAAGTCAAAAAGCATAATATTCAATGGACAATTTGCTAAATAAATGGAACTTCCACCTGATTTTGAGGTGGAAGTTTTACGGTCCGCAAAAAGCAGGATAAAAGATTTGGATTTATGCAAAAAGTGGACACATTTTCTCATTTCTTTCATATAATTTACCAATACAAAAAAAGTTGGTCGAAGGAAAGAAGGGGGAAAGTATGTCAGAACGGATATATAATAAACTTGTATTGTATGCGAATATTTTGCAAAAAATTGGTTTTATTAATGAAAAAGAAAAAAGTGAAATTCTGCATACGATAAGTAAAAAGGCCCTTTGAATAAAGGGCCTTTTTATTTTTTCCTTTGGAAATATAAATTTAATGTAATATTCTCATTGACAATGATAATGATATTCATTATCATTTATTTGTAGATAATTGATAAGTGTTATCAATTAAAATATATATGATAGGGGATATTATTTTGAAAAAAAAATATATGAAGGCGTTAGTAGTAGCGACAACATTAGCAATTCCATTTGCTGCATACTCTACTCCAGCATTAGCAGCACTAAAAGTTGAAGCAAATCAATCGGTGGTAGCAGCTAGTGAACGTACGTACGATACTGAGATTAAAATATATAAGGACCAAAAAGACGAGCCATCTATGGTTTCTCAATATATAAAAGATCCTAAAGTAGCGATTGCAGACGGGAAAAAAATTGTTACTGTAACAATACAAGATAGCGATTATTTTCAATATCTTAGAATAGAAGATAAAAACCAACCAGGTGTATTTCATGATGTGAAAGTTTTGTCAGAAGATAAGAGAAAAAATGGGACGAAAGTAGTTCAATTTGAAATTGGCGAGTTTGAGAAGAAGCACAATATGCAAATGCATATACTTATTCCAGCTATTGGATACGATCACAAATATCAAGTTCAATTTGAAATTAAAGATCCAACTGTAGGTGACAAAGAAACAGAGAAACCAGATGATAACTCTAATTCAGGCAATACGGAAACGGATAATCCAGTTGATAATCAAAATATGATAACAGATAACAAATTAAGAGAACTTGTTAATAAAAAAGTATTTAATAGAAAAGATGTAAATACACCAATTACGAAAGAAGAGTTATTACAAGTAAAGGACTTGTTTTTAAATACGAATGAGATTCTTGATTATAGTGCATTAAAATATATGCCAAATTTAAAATCTTTAACAGTTGCGAATGCGAAGATAACAGATCCGTCGTTCTTTGCGAACTTAAAGCAATTAAATCATTTAGCTTTGCGTGGTAATGAATTTTCAGATGTAACTCCACTTGTTAAGATGGATAATTTAGAATCTCTTGATTTAAGTAATAATAAAATTACAAACGTTGCACCATTAGTTGAAATGAAAAATGTAAAAAGTTTATATCTATCAGGAAACCAAATAGAAGATGTAACAGCATTATCGAAAATGGAACAACTAGATTACTTGAATTTAGCAAATAATAAAATTACGAATGTTGCTCCATTAAGCGCATTAAAAAATATAACATACTTGACTTTAGCTGGTAATCAAATTGAAGATATTAAACCGCTATATTCATTACCTTTAAAAGACTTAGTATTAACACGTAATAAAGTTAAAGATTTATCGGGCATTAATCAAATGAATCAATTAAGTAAATTATTTATCGGGAAAAATCAAATAGAAGATGTGACATCACTTGCTAAAATGACTCAACTTACAGAATTAGATTTACCTAATAATGAGTTAAAAGATATTACGGCATTATCTAGTTTAGTAAACTTACAAAAACTTGATTTAGAAGCAAATTATATTTCAGACTTATCGCCAGTTAGTAAGTTGAATAAGTTAGTATATTTAAGTTTTGTTGCAAATGAAATTCGCGATGTTAGACCAGTAATCGAACTAAGTAAGAAGGCTTATATTAATGTTCAAAACCAAAAAGTCTTTCTAGAGGATACAGAAGTAAATAAAGAAGTAAAAGTACCTATATACGAAAAAGACGGCGAGGTATCTACAAAAATTCGTCTGAAGAGTGATGGTGGTACGTATAGTAATGGTGTAGTGAAATGGGGCACACCAGGTGAGAAAGTATATGAGTTTGGAGTGAAAGATCCATTTGCGGATACAGGAATCTTCTTTACAGGATCGGTAATTCAAAATGTGGTAGAAGGTAAAGGGGATAATACTTCTAAAGAGGATGAAAAAGTAGAAGTAGTAGAATTTAAAGATGTACCAAAAGGACATTGGTCAGAAGAAGCAATTCATTATTTAGCGAAAGAGAATATTTTTAAGGGATATGGAAATGGACAATTTGGATTTGGAGATCGTATTACTCGTGGACAAGTTGCGTCTTTAGTACAAAGGTACTTGAAATTAGAAAATAAAGTAGAGCAGAAAGAGAGATTTACAGATACGAAAGGGCATATGTTTGAGCATGATATTGCTGCAGTTGCGCAAGCTGGAATTATGCAAGGTGATGGTACTGGGGAGTTTCGTCCAGATGGAGTATTAACCCGATATGAAATGTCTGTAGTATTACATAAAGTATTTCAGTTAAAAGAAGATGGAAATAATAAAGTGAACTTTACAGATGTACCGACTGGTCATTGGGCAGAAGGATATGTGAAAGCGTTAGCGGATAATAATATATCAAAAGGTGATGGAAAAGGAAACTTTTTAGGTGATGATTTCGTAACACGTGAACAATATGCACAGTTTTTATATAATGCGATAATGAAATAAAAGATGAGAAAATACGTTATTCTTTGATTTAATAAGAATAACGTATTTTTTATGTACAAAATGAAATAGGCAATAGACAGGAGTATAGATATATGAATGGCCCATTTTAAAGAAGAGCTGTGAAACTATATTGACAAAAAGGCGTTCTCATGTGATAATTCAATTAAATTTTTAGAATAATCAAAAAATACTCCTTTTACATAGAAAGGATTCGAACATTATATAAATATTATGCCGGGGGTGACGAAATGTTATTTTTTCTAAAGAAATGGAATGAATTAAAAGATGTGAAATCTGAATTGGCACTTCGTGATTGGTTTTATGGTACAAAAATTAGTTTATCACTCTGTACGTCAAAAGAGCCGTTAACTTTTTTAGTAAACGTTGAGGGAAGAGATAAAGGGTTATTTTCAGAAGAAGACTTTATTGTTGTTAATTGTATGTGTGAGCCAGTATTTGAAAATGAAGAAAAACCAGCTGTAGAATCGTTTATGCATGCGGATATTTATAAAAAGAGTAGTGCAGAATGTATTTTACAAGTACAGACTGTAGATAGCCATTTAATATCAGAGTTATATGGAGAAGAAGGGGAAGTAACATTTGATAAACGTAGCGTGGAACGTGTTTTTGGAAAAGAAGGTATAACAGAAATGACAATTCCCATTGTAGAAGATGAGAAGAAATTTGCTGATTTATTAGAAGAAAATGTACCGAATTTTATTGAAGGTGGAGGAGTAGTTCTTGTTCATAATTATGGCATGATTGTGTGGGGGAAAACTCCAGAAGAAGCGAAAAAATGGCTAGAGGGTATAGAATATTTAATGAATTACCATGTAAAGTTGTTAATGATAAAAGGTGCAAAGAGCTCTGTTATATAAAATGTTTGTGATGTCGTTACAAGTCAACAAACAAATGAAAGCGTTTTAAAAATAATTTCACTCATAAAATATAGGTCTCCTTATTATATATAGATTACATGTTGACATGTAAGGAGGAACATATTTTGCGAGTTAAATATCATTTTCTGCCAAAACAGCAAGTAACATTTTGCAAAATAAGCGATTCAGGTGAAGAGGCTTTGCACATTATGAATGAAACGGGATTTCGAGCAATCCCTGTATTAGCAGAAGATGAAAAGAAATTCATGGGGATTATTTATAAAGTAGATCTTTTAGAAAAGAAGTGTGAAATCGGATTAGAGAAATTAAATACGGAACATATGCTGGAAGATTCCTCTGCATGTATTTTTGAAAAGGATTCTTTTTTTAGAGCATTTTATGTTATTCGTCGACTTCCATTTTTAGCTGTACTAAATGACTATAATGAATTTGTCGGTATCTTAACGCATTCCAATATATTTGATGTTATTGAAGATTCATTCGGTATGAGGACGGGTGGTTATATATTAACAATTGCAACACAAGATTGTAAGGGAACGATTAAAGAACTTGGGACATTGTTGAAAGCTTTTAATATCGGTGGACTATTTACGCTAGATAACGGTGATCAATATATTCGCCGCGTTATCGTAAATATAGCGGATGAGTTAAATGAAAAAAGATTGAAGCAATTAATCGAAAAAATAGAGAAAAAAGGATTCAGGGTGAGCCATGTAGATTATATTTAAGGTGGAAAGGAAAGGTACCAATTTGCTATATGCAGATTGGTACCTTTTTTAGTGTGAGTAATGAATTTTATTTTGAAACAGGAGGCGGAGATAATGCTAAATCAGATAAAAAAATAAAATCTGCATGTTCACGAATGTTAGGAATAGAAGACTCTATAACACGTGATGTAATTTCACCTGGAGGTCCAACGTGTCCGATAGCTACCATAATTGGTTTTTCTTGAAGTTTTTTTATGAGTAATTGGGCTTGTTTTGAAATATGTGCCGCTGTATATACATCATCAAAAAATAATTGGTTTTCAATAATAGGCACTCCTAATTCTTTCCCGATTTTTGGGACAACACTCTTAGGGTTTGTTTTGCTATCTAAATAAAATAAACCGTGTTTTTTACAAGCTGCAAGTATAAGCCTTACAATTCTTTCGTCCGCGGTCACTTTTGATCCCATATGATTGTTCATCCCAATTGCATGAGGTACTTCTTGAATCGCTTGTTCGAGTCGGTTATTTATTTCTTCGTCGCTTAAATCAGTTGTAATTGCTTTTGGTCCAAGCCATTCTTTTTTACCTTTAATAGGTTCCATTGGCATATGTATAATAACTTCGTGCCCTTTCTTATGAGCCGTTATCGCATCTTCCTTTGTGGAAGGGAGAAAAGGCATAACGGCAACAGTCAGTGGAATAGGAAGTGATAACATTTTATCAGTCCCCTTCATATTATTGCCGAAGTCATCAATGACAATAGCAACTTTGTTTGTATGGGCTTTGGCTTGAACAGGAAATAAGAAGGATGGTAAAAACATCGTAAAGATAAGCAATGCAATCGTATATTTGCGCATATAAATATTTCCTTTCTATTTGATCCCGCTATTTGCGAGCTGTGAGGAATGAACAAAATCCCCAATGATTAAACTTCACTTTATCAATCATCATTATGTTTTGCGTTTTTATATAAATTAAACAAAAAATGTCGAAGAAAAGTATATGAAAAATAGAGAATCCGCTATTTAATTGGTATTTGTAAAAAAAGAAGATGAAAAAAATGTCTATTATTGCGAATGTATTTACAAAGATAGAATAATTTGTAATAATTCTCAAAGTGAGGGTAAAGATTTGTAAATTACAGGGAGAAAATGTTAAATTTTCTGATTCTTCAAATTCAAATATGATTAAGTAGTTAAAAGGCCGATGGAGAAGTGAAGTTAAGAGCATGGAAGTATAATAAGGGGGATATGAATGTTTACTGTAAAAAGGAAGTACACATTAGAAAAGCTTTCACGTGATATTCATATGAAACGTGAAGAAATGATTCAATTAGGTTTAACGAGTGGGTTAAATAGTATGGAGACGATTCAGGTGAGTCAAGAATTGGACAAGCTTATTTTACAGTACCAGTGTTATAAAGAAAAACAAACACCAAAATGGTTATCAATTATAAAGGTACCTATTTTTCAAATTGGGTATGAAGGGAAATCGAGTAATTTTTGGCGAATGCTTGTGGCTGGTTTTATGAAATAAGTATAATTACCCTTTTGGGAGAAGGATAATTATACTAAGTGTAACGGAATTTCGATATGAACTGTCGTTCCTTCGTTTTCTATACTGTCGATAAAAATATGCCCATTGTACATCTCTACAATTCGTTTACATATGACAAGTCCAAGACCTGTTCCAGTATCTTTATTAGTAAAGAACGGATGAAAGAGGTGTTTTTGAATATGTTTTGGAATTCCTTTTCCAGTATCTATAATTTGCAATTGTGCGTGTGTTTCATTGTTTGTTACGGAAATAGTTAGTGTGTCACCAGAAGTCATGGCTTCAATTGCATTTTTTGTAATGTTTAAAACCACTTGTTTCATATGGTCTTTTGAGCAACGGATATGAACAGGATGGTCTGGTAAATGTAAATGAAATACAATGTTATGTAGATTCGCCTCAGATTGAATAATTAATGCTACCTCATTTAGAATGTTTCTCACATCGTATGTTTGTTCAATGATTGCAGTTGGCTTTCCAAGAATAAGAAATTCGCTTACAATTTCATTAATCCGTTCTATTTCTTGTTCGATGACGGAAAAATAGAACTGGTCTTGTTCATCTTTATATTTCTCTTTTAATAGAGCAACGAGTCCTTTAATTCCGGTAAGAGGATTACGGATTTCGTGGGCTGTACTAGCTGCAAAAGTGCCAACCAATTCAATTTTTTGTAGTTCATTTTGTTGTCTTTCCAGTTTTGTTTGGCGTTTTAATAACATATATTGAGCAAGTAAAAATAAAATAGACATTAAAAATAAAGTAGCTATACACTCTATTGAAACCCACTGATATAATGTTTTTTGATGGATAGGCAAGGGAGAAACAGAGACCTTCCAATTTAATCTTTGGAGTGGGGTAGTAAGCATATTAGAATGTGCATCACTTGTTTCGTTATTATCATCGGTGAGAAAAACTACATCATGTTTATCAGTTACTTCAAAGTGGTATTGTGGCTTAATGGCATTTAAAGATACTGAAATGTAGTCAAAGCGTAAACTTGCTAACAATAAGCCTGAGATTTCCTTCTGTTTATTGAAAATGGGAGAAGCAATCATAATAGCTTGATGTCCAAGAACACGATCTGTAATGACTGATGATACAGTTGTTTTTTTCGTCTGTAATACGTCTTGAATATATTTGCGATCTGAGACATCAACAGGTGGTCGGTCGCCTTCGGATGCGATTGTAATGATGCCTTCTGGTGTAGCGTAATATAAACCAGAAAAACGTGCATCGTTTCCATCTGTATCATGTACAATTTGTTTCACACCATTTATATTTCCAGTCTCGGTTTCTACGACCTTTGAGAGCATTTCTAATGCGGAAATTGCTTCACCAAGGTGATGATCTAAATAGTCTCTATATAAAAAGAGAACCGTGTGAGCAGATAGTTTGTTTTCCTGCTTCATTTTATATGAATGATATGAATAAAATGTAGCACCAATCCCTATCGTTGGTAGGATAACAAGCAATATATATAAAACTATGCTGTGGAATTTGACTTTCAAATTTGGTACTCCTTCTTTTTTATTATCATTATATATAAACTATGTTAAAATTGTCATGTTTTTATTCAAGAATCATTCATAATATATTTGGGGAGAGGAAATGAATGAGTGAATACTCATTCGGAATTTACATGAAGCACTAAGTTGTTTTTTCTTTTTATTACTGAGAATTTAAGTGAAGGGTTGAAAGTTGTATGACATCAAATAATGAACGAGAAGATATTTCTCAATCTCTAAAAGTATTTATTGCATTATCTCGTGTACATCGTTCTGTTATGGATACTACAAATAAATCTATACAAAGTAACGGGTTAAATCCAACTGAATTTGCTGTATTAGAACTGCTATATCATAAAGGTGGTCAACCACTTCAGCAAATTGGTGAGCGTATTTTAATAGCTAGTGGCAGCATTACATATGTTGTAGATAAGCTAGAGAAAAAGGGACTAGTAAAGAGAATTCCGTGCCCGAATGACAGACGTGTTATTTATGCACAATTAACTGAGTCGGGAGAGAACTTTATTGCTTCTATTTTTCCAGGGCATGAGCAAGTTATACACCAGTCTTTTGAAATGTTAACGAAAGAGGAAAAGGATGAATTACTTGATCTATTAAAAAAGATTGGAAAGTATGAAAAGTAATAGTATGTTCCAAAGGAGCTTTGGATAACGAAATCCAAGGCTTTTTTTACATATAATTATGACAGCGTCTGCTGTATTTTGCTGAAGAATAAGAGGAGATTTGTAAGTAAGCATTGAATTATAGTAAGGATGCATATAATGGAGAGGAGGCTCGTTCATGTCATTTAAAGACTATGAATATAAAAGGCCAAATATTGAAGAATTAAAAGAGAAGTTTACTGTTGCTTTAGAGAAGTTTGATAACGCCAAAACGGTAGAAGAACAAAAACAAGTCATCAATTCAATTAACGAAATTCGCAACGACTTCGGTACGATGGGGAATCTTTGTTACATTCGTCATTCTGTTGATACGACAGATGCTTTTTATAAGGAAGAGCAGGATTTCTTTGATGAATTCTCTCCAGTTGTACAAGGGTATGGTACAAAGTATTATAATGCGTTAATTCATTCTCCATTCCGTGAAGAATTAGAAGCGTATTATGGAAGGCAATTATTTGCTTTAGCGGAGTGTGATTTGAAAACATATTCTGATGAAGTCGTGAAAGATTTACAATTAGAGAATAAATTGTCTTCACAATATACACAGTTATTAGCATCTGCAAAAATTGACTTTGCAGGAGAAGAAAGAACGTTATCACAGCTTATTCCATTTATGCAAGGGAAAGAAAGAAGTGAACGTAAAGTAGCAAGTGAAGCATATTACGGATTTTTAGCTGAGAATGAGGAAGAGTTAGATCGTATTTATGACGAGCTTGTTAAAGTGAGAACGAAAATAGCCAAATCTTTAGGTTTCAAAAACTTTGTTGAACTTGGATATGCAAGAATGTACCGTACAGATTATAATGCGGAAATGGTGGCGAATTATCGTCAGCAAGTACTTGATTATATCGTTCCAGTTACAACGGAATTAAGAAAACGACAACAAGCACGTATCGGTGTAGAGAAGTTAGCGTATTACGACGAAAACTTTGAGTTTGCTACTGGTAATCCAACTCCAAAAGGAGATGCGGATTGGATTGTTAATCATGGGAAAACGATGTATAAAGAGTTATCGGCTGAAACGGATGAATTTTTCAATTTCATGCTAGATAATGATTTATTAGATTTAGTTGCTAAAAAAGGAAAAGCTGGTGGCGGATATTGTACATATATTGAGAATTATAAAGCGCCATTTATTTTCTCAAACTTCAACGGAACATCTGGCGACATTGATGTATTAACACATGAAGCTGGTCATGCTTTCCAAGTATATGAAAGCCGTAAGTTTGAAATTCCAGAATACAATTGGCCAACGTATGAAGCATGTGAAATTCATTCTATGAGTATGGAATTCTTTACATGGCCATGGATGAAGTCATTCTTTGAAGAAGATGCAGATAAATATTATTTCTCTCACTTAAGTTCAGCGCTTCTGTTTTTACCGTATGGTGTATCTGTTGATGAATATCAACATTATGTATATGAAAATCCAGAAGCATCACCAGAAGAGCGTAAGACAGCATGGCGTAATATAGAGAAAAAGTATTTGCCGCATCGTGATTATGAAGATAATAATTATTTAGAGCGCGGTGGTTTCTGGCAACGTCAAGGACATATTTATAGCTCGCCGTTTTACTATATCGACTACACGTTAGCACAAATTTGTGCACTGCAATTTTGGAAACGTGCAAGAGATAATAGACAAGAAGCTTGGGAAGATTATGTAAATCTGTGCCAACAAGGTGGAAGTAAATCATTCCTGGAATTAGTAGAAGTTGCAAATTTAACATCACCATTTGCTGAAGGTTGTGTGAAAAGTGTCATTACAGAAATAGAAGCGTGGCTACATGCGATTGACGACACAAAATTGTAAAAAACATGCGCTTTTTTTCACATGTTTAACATCGACATAACGAGAAAATGATGAGATAATAAAAGAAAATTCAGAATACTGAAAAGGTGTTTCTAATAAGGAGCACCTTTTTTCACCAACAAAAAGGGGGGAAAGAAGTATGCTTCAATCTAATATGGATGTGAGTTTAGAAAGTTTGGTGAACTCGTTACAGTCTACCCGAAGCACGCTATTATCAGAAATTGAAATGTTAAATGATACAGAAGTGAATGTAAAGCCGCGCCGTGATAAATGGAGTATTATTCAAATTTTGCATCATTTACATTTAGTTGAACAATCCGTTACGTCTGCCCTTGTATATGCTTTACAAAAAAATGAAAGAAACACGACTCCATTTAAAGACCTCCAACTTACGCTTGATCGCACACATAAACGAGAAGCTCCTCAGCAAATGAAACCAACAGAAACGTTAATGAAAAAACAGCAAGGAATTCAATTACTAGAACATTCACGACAAGAACTACTACACGCGCTTCATAGTGTGATAGATGAAAAAGATCTATTTGAAAATGGATTAAAGCATCCGGTTTTTAATGATCTGAATTTGTATCAGTGGGTTCAATTTCTTGATTTGCATGAACAAAGACATCTTACGCAGTTAAAAGAGGCGAAACACGCAATTTTACAGCGATAATTAGAAGGAAGTGGGAGACCACTTCTTTTTTGATACGTGTATAGTTTTCTTTCTTATTTTGGAATACTACATGGAGAAAGAAAAGAAGGAGTTGAAAAGTATGTCCAAGAAAAAGAAAGAAGAAGAGCGCGCTTGGAAAGCACGTAAAGAAAATCAAAAACCACATGGAAAAGTGAAAACCTTTGCTGAATTAGTTGAAGGAACAGAAAAAACGTGATGATTATTTCATCACGTTTTTTGTATGAGTGGAAAAGTTAATAAGAAAGTTGTACCAGCCCCTTTTTCGCTTATAATATCAATTTTTCCGTTCATAGCTTGCACAACACTGAATACGACCATCATTCCAAGACCAGTCCCTTTTTCTTTCGTTGAGTAGAAAGGGGATCCAAGGCGTTTTACTTGTTCTTGATCCATACCCACTCCTGTATCTTTTATATACAATTGTATATGTTTATGATCTGGAACTAAAGTAAGTACGAGATCACCGCCTGTAGGCATAGCCTCAATACAGTTTTTTAAAATATTTAATAAACATTGATTCAGTTTTTGTTTTTCACCAGCGATATAGAAAGATGTACTTTGTTTGATGTAGTGTATACGAACGTTTGTTAAATTAGCAAGAGGTGTGATTAAAGATAAGGCATGCAATAATTCTTCCTCTACTTGTAACTGTTGTTCTTTTTCAATACTTGGTTTCGCGAAAGTTAAATAGTCTGTAAGAACATGATTTGCTTGTTCGATTCCGTTGATGGCTATGTCGATATATAATTTTCGCTCTTGCTCAGTGCATGTATTTGATTGCAAAAGTTGTAAAAACCCTTTTGTTGAAGTTAATGGATTGCGAATCTCATGTGAGATGGACGCGGCCATTTCGCCAATTAAATGGAATTTTTCAGCATTCATAAGTTCGTTTTGAAGACGAACTTGCATTTGTAGTATGTGTAGCAAATATAAAGTAAGGATTGTTCCAATTATTGTACATATTTCGTATACGATAATATGTGGTATGTAATCTGCACTATTTGTAACCTCTGAAAGGAAAGATGGTATCCACCCTAAGCCAAATATGAGACTGTAAAAGATAGCGAGTGCTATTTTTATACGATTAGAACTTCGGTTAAATAGTTTGTATGTTAATAGTAGAACAATAAACAGTAAAACCGAAGCGATAAGGGATGGGAATACACCTATTCCCCCTAATAAAAAGCGGTATATGTTTAATACAACTAAGATGGAAGCACCAGCAATAGGACCTCCTGTTAATGTACCGACAATTAATACGATATGGCGCATATCAAATTGAAATCCATAATTTGTTTTTGCTCCGAAAGTAATACATAGTATGGTAGTGAGGCAACACAATGTAATAAATATAGCTGAATTTAATTTAGGAGAGCGTTTCCCTTTTTGATTCCAAAATAAATGGAATACGAGCATGGTAACAAGGATGAATAATATATTTAAAAAGAGATAAATAATAAAGGGTTTCAGTAGGATGCCTCCTCTCTTCTCACATTAAATTAATCATACTATAAAATGAAAGAAATGAAATGAGAAATGGCGGAAAAGTCAGAAATTTTTTCTGTTAGTATACAATATGTTACAATAAGCTTTGTCAATGAAAGAAGGAATTCCGTGCATTGCACGGGAGAGGTTCGCGAACTCCCTCTATAAAAAACTATGGAAACAACAATATCTTTAGGTATTGTTTTGTTTTTTTATTGTGACAGTTCAAGAACGTTCTTTCTTCTTATTCGTAGTAGAGAAGGAGAATGAGTGAAATGAAAAAAGAAAAGGCAGTTGTTGTTTTTAGTGGAGGACAAGATAGTACGACATGTTTATTTTGGGCAATAGAGCAGTTTGCAGAAGTAGAGGCTGTAACGTTTAATTACAATCAACGTCATAAGCTAGAAATTGATTGTGCAGCGGAAATTGCAAAAGAGCTAGGAATTAAACATACGGTACTAGATATGAGTCTATTAAATCAACTTGCTCCAAATGCGTTAACGAGAACGGATATGGAGATTACACATGAAGAAGGTGAATTACCATCGACGTTTGTAGATGGACGAAATTTACTATTCTTATCATTTGCTGCTGTATTAGCAAAACAAGTTGGAGCACGTCATATTGTAACGGGTGTATGTGAAACTGATTTTAGTGGTTATCCAGATTGCCGTGACGTGTTTGTGAAATCGTTAAACGTTACTTTAAATTTATCCATGGATTATCCGTTCGTAATTCATACACCACTGATGTGGATTGATAAAGCGGAAACATGGAAATTATCAGATGAACTTGGAGCATTCGAGTTTGTTCGAGAAAAAACATTAACATGTTATAACGGAATCATTGGTGATGGTTGCGGTGAATGTCCAGCATGTCAACTTCGTAAAGCAGGATTAGATACGTACCTACAAGAGCGCGAAGGAGCGAGTAACTAATGGATAACTTCTTTGGATTTCGCATCGTAGAAAATTTGCAAAAAATGGACAAGGATATTCAGCGTAAGCAGCTTAAATATCATAATAAAAGAGTAATGGTCAGCAAGGAATTTACATTTGATGCAGCACACCATTTACACTGTTATGAAGGGAAATGTAAAAACTTACATGGTCACACATATAAAGTTGTATTTGGTATTAGTGGATATGTGAATGAAATAGGTCTTGCGATTGACTTTGGAGATATAAAAGAAATTTGGAAGAATGAAATAGAAATTTATTTAGACCATCGTTATTTAAACGAAACGTTACCAGCGATGAATACGACTGCTGAAAACATGGTCGTTTGGATTTACGAAAAGATGGCAGAAGCATTAATAAAAGATAATCGTGCGAACGAATATAAAGGAGCTCGCGTTGAATTTGTTCGTCTTTTCGAGACGCCAACTAGTTATGCGGAAGTAAGACGGGAGTGGATGCTCGATGAGTAAAATCCCTGTCTTAGAAATATTTGGTCCGACTATTCAAGGTGAAGGAATGGTTGTGGGACAAAAAACGATGTTTATCCGTACAGCAGGTTGTGATTATAGCTGTGCATGGTGTGATTCTGCTTTTACGTGGGATGGATCGGCTAAGGATCAAATTAGACAGATGACAGCAGAGGACGTTTGGAACGAGCTTGTAGAAATTGGTGGCGAAAATTTTTCTCATGTTACGATTTCAGGTGGAAATCCAGCATTGTTGAAAAATATTGAGTTTCTTCTTTCTATATTAAAAGAGAATGGAATGCGGACGGCAATCGAAACACAAGGGAGTAAATGGCAAGATTGGTTACTTCAAATTGATGAGATAACGATTTCTCCAAAACCACCAAGCTCGACAATGAATACTGATTTTCAGAAGTTAGATGCTGTTATTCAGAAACTAGCAGGAAAAGATATTAGTTTAAAGGTAGTAGTGTTTGACGACTATGACTTTGAGTATGCAGTTAAGATGCACGAACGTTATCCAGATGTACCATTTTTCTTACAAGTAGGGAATGATGATACAAAAACAGTGGATGATGCGATGCTGATTAAAAAATTATTAGATAAGTATGAGTGGCTTATTGATAAAGCTGTAAATTGTAAAGAGATGAATGATGCAAAAGTATTGCCACAGCTTCATGCGTTAGTATGGGGAAATAAACGCGGAGTATAATGAGAAGGGATGTTTAAAATGGCAGGAAGATTAGATGAAGATTTAAAAGATGTAACGTTACTAGGAAATCAAAATACAAAATATTTATTTGAATATAGCCCAGAAATTTTAGAGGTATTTGATAATAATCATCCAAACCGTGATTATTTTGTGAAATTTAATTGCCCTGAATTTACAAGCCTATGTCCGAAAACAGGCCAACCAGATTTTGCAACAATTTATATTAGCTACATTCCAGAACAAAGAATGGTAGAGAGTAAATCTTTAAAGCTATATTTATTTAGTTTCCGCAATCACGGTGACTTTCACGAAGATTGCATGAACGTTATTATGAATGATTTAATTAAATTAATGGATCCGCGTTACATTGAGGTATGGGGTAAATTCACACCACGTGGAGGGATTTCAATTGATCCTTACTGCAACTACGGTCGCCCAGGAACGAAATATGAACAAATGGCAGACTACCGCATGATGAATCATGATCTATATCCAGAAACAATTGATAATCGTTAATATATGATAGAAAGAAAGGATCTGTATGTTATACAGATCCTTTCTTTCTATTATATTATGCATTTTGATTAATGACAGTATAGTTTTTATGACTTACAACTGTAAGAGGTTCCATATCTAGTTCTCTAAAATTTTCCATAATTGTTATATCTACAATAACGGAATTTTGATTTACTTTTTGAACACGGCCTTGCATTCCACCTTTAAATTCAATGATATCTCCAGTTTCTGCGATCTGCATAAGCAACTCTCCTTGTTACAGTTTTCCAAAAAAAGAATAATTTTGGGTTTTTTTATTTCCTCTTATTTTGAACCATATTGTCCAGTTTGTAAATGTTTCCAAAGTAAAAATTCGAAAAATATTCACATTTTGTAAGAAAATATGTAAGAACTCCATATTAATAGAAAAAAAGAACGATTTAAATGTGGACATCTTTATATAGGGGTATAATAAAAAATATACAATAACCTACTAAAGTAGGAGAAATTAGAGGCGGTAAAATGATGTTTGAATTTGTGGGGAGTGTTATAGCATTAATTTTATTTGTATTTTCTTATATAAATTTAAAAAAGATTCGTCATCATGAAACGACTACATATTTTGATGGGATGGATGGTATACATGCTGGGGTCACAAATGAGAGTGGCGGGGATATGTAAAGGGGTATAACTTTCTTTTTTTGCGTGGTATGATATTAAAAAATAGTACATAATAGAGTTCGTAAGTGATGAATGGAGAGTGGAAAGAATGAAGATTTCTTTTATTCGTCATGGTCGCTTAGATCGTACTATAGAACCAATGACGGTTACATCCTTTCATGAATGGATGAAAGGATATGACTTACATATTACAACAGAACAAGCACCTATACCAATGGAAACAAAGGAAGCGGTTGAAGCAGCAAAATTGATTGTAACGAGTGATCAAAGGTGTGCTGTACAGTCAGCAGCTGAATTAATGGATTCTTTATCCTTTATGCAAAATTCTCTTTTTAGGGAAGCTGAAGTTCCGACGAGTTTTTATGCTCCGAAATGGTTGAAATTTAAACCTAACGTATGGATGTTTATCGGACGAACAGTATGGATACTTGGTTACCATAAAGATGTTGAGTCTTATAAGGAAGTAAGAGAGAGGGCAAGGCAAGCGGCCTACTTATTACATCGTTACGCTCTCATACACGGAAGTATTGCTCTTATAGGTCATAATTACATGAATGCAATGGTTGGTGCGGAACTGAGAGCGATGGGATGGTCTGGTTCTCCTATTTTACATAGGAAGCCATGGGGATGTACAACCTATACATTCCACGAAGCGATGGATGGTAATGCATTAAATACAAATTTAACATAAAAGCACACGATTTATATAAATCGTGTGCTTTCTTTTTAAGATATAGAAACTTTGATGTTTAATGTTTTTACAAGATGTGCATAAGGTTCGCCTACGAGCATAACGATTTGATCTTTTTTATAACCTAGCTTCTCGTATAGTGAATAGGCACGTTTGTTTTCTAAGTTAACAAGTAATGCGATTTTTTTATACACTTTTTCAGTTGCATGGATTTCAGCAGCTTCAATTAATTTAGAACCAATGCCTTTTCCCCCATATGCACTTGAAACTGATAATGTATCAATGTAATATTCATCAAGTTCAGCTTCTTTTTCTAACGTAATCGATTCATCTTTATGTAATTCTCTTAAGTAATGTACAATTGGTGTATCAAGCGTTGTTGCTTCACTACCGTGATAAGCGACAATAACCCCAACTGCATCCCCGTCTTGTTCATATACAAAACAGTTTTCGTAGCTCAGTCGATTTCTCTCTTTTGAGAACCATGTTTCAAGTCCTAGTAATACTTCTGTCTCAACTGTGCTACCAGTGATTTTTTCAGCAATTTCGTGCAGAGCGTTATACAATAAAGGCGCTACCAGCTTCGCATCTGTCTTTTTTGCTTTCCGAATCATAGTATCCCTCCTAGTTCTATTTGTATATTGTAGCATAGTGGTATGGAACTTTGCATAATTGGATGTCGAAATGTTTGATATAGAGAAGTAGCTATGTTAGTATATGATATTTAGTGGACATATAGTAAAATGATATCGTTTGCAAATAATGAAAATGAAATGAAGGTATAGCATCTGGATAATTTTACAGTTGTTGACCTAAAGAATATACGATAAAATAAAATATTGCATAGAGGTGAAATACATGGATGAGCAATTAGCAAATACAATTTTGGATCAGCTGAAAAATGGTGAAATAAAGGAGTATGTTGTAACGAAAGATGTATTTTATACGTTTAGGAAAGTTGTAGTAGGGCGTGAAGATTTTAAACATATTATTGGGAACGCGCAGCGCGGCGGACAAGTAATTTATACATATTCAGAAACGCCACGTTCGTAACTAGAAGAATATAGGGGAGGAGAATTATGGGCGATTTTAAACAAGGCATATTACCGCATTGGGATTATATGTGGAAAGACAGAGCCGGCAATAGGTTTATGGGGATGGTTATGTACCCAGAGAAACGAAAGTGTTCGGAAAAAATGCTTCGAAAAATAAAAAGAGCATATGAAGAGGCTATAGAAATTAAAGTAACTGTACAAGTTCAACATACATATCAGTACGTAGAAGGAATGATTGTGTACTTTGATGAAGAAGCTCCTGTATGTACAATGATTGATAAAGATGAAAATCCACATCATATATTTGTAAAAGATATTTTGCGCATTGAGCACTCTGAATAATCTTTTCATAAATAAGTTGAATTTCCATAATAATAATCTTTTTCTATAATAGTTATCTTTTAGTATGTAACGCGAGCCAAAAGTATATGTATAATATTTAATAAAGTAAAATTGATAAATGTAATCGTTTGTTAGAACAGATTATCGTTTCATGTCTGTTCTTTTTTGCGTGATGCTGGAGAAATATATTCCTCCAGCATTTGCCGTTTTATGACAAAATATATTGGTCACTTTTTTAAAAATAAGGTTAAATTCGTTGACAACTTTTTTGAAAAGCACTTTATTGACATGAGTTTTAGAATGTTGTTTCATAGTCATTGTATTAAAAAAAATCGACTGTCTTGTCGAAAAGTAAAATTTAAAAAAAGAAAGAATTTATACATATATCTTGTGTCTTATTTTGAAACGTAATACAATATATAGAGAAAACAAGAATCAACATACAGAGAGTATAGATTGGAGAGGGAGGGTCGGAAATGATAGTTGCATATGATTCAATGACAGGAAACGTGAAGCGTTTCATTCACAAATTAAATATGCCGGCCGTTCAAATTGGTGAAGATCTAGTAATAGATGAAGACTTTGTTTTAATTACGTATACAACAGGTTTTGGCAACGTACCAGAACGTGTTTTAGAATTTTTAGAGCGCAATAATGAAAAATTAAAAGGCGTATCTGCAAGCGGCAATCGTAACTGGGGAGACATGTTCGGTGCAAGTGCTGACAAAATTTCTGCTAAATATGAAGTGCCTATTGTATCAAAATTTGAGTTATCAGGAACAAATAACGATGTAGAATATTTTAAGGAAAGGGTGCGGGAGATTGCGACACATTGAACTGAATAATGAAATCACGCAAATGCAGGACGGTTTTTATCAGCTTCATAAAGATAAAGAGGCATTAGAAGTCTTTATGGAAGAAGCTAGAGAGAATACCGTTCATTTTAATAGCGTGGCAGAGCGAATGGAGTATATGAAAGAACATGATTACTATTACAACGTTCTGGACGAGTATAGCTTGGAGGAAGTAGAAGAAGTATATAACATCGCTTATGGTGAAAACTTCGAGTTCCAATCTTATATGGCAGCATCTAAGTTCTACAAAGATTATGCGTTAAAAACAAATGATCAAAAACAATACTTAGAAAGCTATGAAGATCGTGTAGCAATTGTTTCATTATACTTAGGACGCGGTGATGTTGCGAAGGCAAAACACTTCGCAAGCATGATTGTAAAACAAAACTACCAACCAGCGACACCAACCTTTTTAAATGCGGGACGAAGCAGAAGAGGAGAAATGGTGTCTTGTTTCTTGTTAGAGATGGATGATAGCTTAAATTCAATCGGCTTTAACATTAATACTGCAATGCAATTATCAAAAATCGGCGGGGGAGTAGCTTTAAACTTATCTAAGCTACGCGCACGCGGTGAGCAAATTAAAGGTATCGATAATGCTGCAAGTGGTGTAGTACCTGTTATGAAATTACTTGAAGATTCGTTTTCATATGCGAATCAGCTTGGCCAACGAAAAGGTGCCGGCGCAGTATACTTAAACATTTTCCATTGGGATATTATTGAATTCCTTGATACAAAAAAAATAAATGCCGATGAGAAGAGCCGTATTCAGTCTCTATCAATCGGAATTATCGTTCCAAGTAAGTTCTTTGAGCTTGCTGAGACAAACGAACCTTTCCATGTTTTCGCGCCTTATACGGTGTATAAAGAATATGGCAAGCATCTAGATGATATTGATATCGATGAAATGTACGATGAATTAATGAGCAATCCGAAAGTGAAGAAGAAGCCGCTAGATATTAGTGCACGTGATATGCTTATTAAAATTGCTATGATTCAGCTTGAGTCTGGTTACCCATACTTAATGTTTAAATCAAATGCAAATAACCAACATCCACTGAAGGATATTGGAACTGTGAAGATGTCGAACTTGTGTTAAATATGTAGCACCTTCTAGTAGAAATGCTAGTCGAAAACTCCGTTAAACGGGGAAAGCCTCAAATTTGAGGTAACCTACCGTGCTAAATCTTATCTTAGAATGAAAATATAAAAGTTCAGAATGTATCTTATTATTTTGTATAGCAGAGTTAGGGGACAACATAAAGTAATAAGAGACTTTCTGAAGTATTAAGATAAGTAAAAGCCTAACGACTATCCCTTAGGGGAGTAGAGCGCAAGCGATTGGCGTTCGAAAAGCGGAGCACCTAATCAGGTAATGCTGTAGGTGATGATATAGTCTGTCCTGTATGGTGACATACAGCAGTTGCTTGAGCAACGGACTGAGGAGTAGCGAACTCGGTTGAACATTCGAGACAGAAATCTTCCAGCTTCAAGAAACTTCTGAAATAAATGATTACGGTACAGATGACATTATCCGCCGTGATATTAACTGTAACTTAGGATCGTTAAATATTGTGAATGTAATGGAAAATAAAGAAATTCGTGAAGCAGTGCATGCGGGAATGGAAGCTTTAACAGCTGTTTCTGATATGACAATCATTCCGAATGCACCAACTGTGAAAAAAGCAAATGATGAGCTTCATTCAGTTGGACTTGGCGCAATGAACTTACACGGATATTTATCAAAAAACAAAATCGCATATGAAAGTGCTGAAGCGAAAGAGTTCGCTCGTACATTCTTTATGATGTTAAATTACTACTCTATTGAGAAAAGTATGGAAATCGCTAAAGAAAAAGGCGAAACATTTAAAGACTTCGATAAGTCTGATTATGCAAATGGCACATACTTTGAAAAATACGAAACGACAGATTACAGCCCAGTAACTGAAAAAGTTCAGCAACTATTTGATGGAATTCATATTCCAACAAAAGAAGATTGGACAAGTTTAAAAGAGCAAGTGAAGAAGAATGGATTATATAATTCATACCGTCTTGCTATCGCTCCAACACAATCTATCAGTTACGTTCAAAATGCAACTTCAAGCGTAATGCCGATCGTAAGTCAAATCGAATCAAGAACATATGCGAATGCGACAACATATTATCCAATGCCGTATTTATCAAAAGATACGTTCTGGTACTATAAATCTTCTTACGATATGAATCAGTTTAAATTAATTGATTTAATCGCAGAAATCCAAGAACATATTGACCAAGGAATTAGTACAATTCTTTACGTTAATAGTGATATTTCAACACGTGAATTAGCACGTTACTACATCTATGCACATAAAAAAGGCTTAAAGAGTCTTTATTATACGAGAACACGTAAGTTAAGCGTGGAAGAGTGCGTAGCTTGTACCGTTTAATATAAAAAGTGAGACAGCATGAGCAGGGTTTTCTGAACCCTGCTCATGCTTAGTTATCAATTTTTCATGTTTATTTAGAGAAGGGGCGATTGAATGCGTGCGGTAAACTGGAACAAAAAAGAAGATGATTTTAGTTTAATGTTTTGGAAGCAAAACATCGCTCAGTTTTGGACAGAAGAAGAAATCGCGGTATCTTCTGACAAAAATACTTGGGCACAATTATCAAAAGAAGAGCAGGTTGCTTATAAGCGTGTATTAGGTGGTTTAACACTTTTAGATACGAAACAAGGTGGCGAAGGGATGCCGCTTGTACTTGTTCATCTTGAAAATTTACAAGCGAAAAGTGTATTAGCTTTCATGGGAGCTATGGAAGAAGTACATGCGAAGAGCTACAGTCATATTTTCACAACGCTAGCTACTGAAGAAGAAATTGATGATATTTTTGAATGGGTAGACAATCATCCATTACTTGAGAAAAAAGCTGGTATTGTTACTAGTTACTATCGTCGTTTATTAAAGCCTGAAGTAACGAAAAAAGAATTATACATGGCAATGGTAGCCAGTGTGTTCTTAGAAAGTTACTTATTCTATAGTGGATTCTTCTATCCACTTTACTTAGCAGGTCAAGGTAAATTGACGGCAAGTGGTGAAATTATTAACTTAATAATTCGTGATGAATCAATTCACGGCGTATTCGTCGGTATTTTAGCACAACAACTCTTCGCAGAACTTTCTGCAGAAGATCAACAAGAAGTGCAAAAAGAAACACAAGAGTTATTAATGGAACTATATGAAATTGAAATGGCATACACAGAAGAAATTTACACTTCTATCGGTCTTGTAGAGGATGTAAATCGTTTCGTTCGTTACAATGCGAATAAAGGACTTATGAACTTAGGACTTGAGCCGAAGTTTGAAGAAGAAGAAATTAACCCAATCGTTTTAAATGGTTTACGTACAGATACGAAAAACCATGATTTCTTCTCTGTAAAAGGAAATGGTTACGTAAAAGCGACGAACGTTGAAAAGTTATCTGATGATGACTTCGTGTTTAATTTTTAATATATGATCATAAAGAAAAGCTGTCTTATTCATTGATAAGGCAGCTTTTCTTTATTGTTTTGTTTACATAACACTATTATTTTTGTATAACGATTTCTGTTAAAAAAGTTCTATCCGGCTAATGGATAGAACTTTTTTGTAATTAAATGGGTATTTACAATTCTTTTGTATCGGTGTATTATTTAACTAGTACACCGATACAAAAGGAGGGAAGAAATGAAAATAGAGTTTTCTCCAAATACACCAATTTACATTCAAGTAATGGAATACATAAAAAAAGAAATCGTAACAGGACATTTATTGCCTGGTGATAAAATTCCCTCTGTACGTGAATTAGCGAGTGAATTACAAGTAAATCCAAATACGATTCAGCGTACATTTCAAGAGCTAGAACGGGATGGAGTTGTAGTAACGCGTAGAGGAATGGGACGATATGTAACGAATGAAGGGGAGAAAATTATGGAGCTGCGCAAAGAGATGGCGAAAGAATTACTTCATTCTTTTATAGATGGAATGGACAATTTAGGTTTTTCAGAAGAAGAAATTCTTACAATCCTGCGCTCTTCATTGCATGAGAAGAGGGAGGAGAGCGAATGACAGAGTTATTAAAAATAGAAAACTTATGGAAGAGATACGGATTAAAAGCAGTGATCCGTGAATTAAACATAGAGATTACGGAAGGGAAAATTATAGGACTCGTTGGAGATAATGGGAGCGGGAAAACGACGTTATTGAAAATGATTACCGGTCTGCAGCATTCTTCCGAAGGGATTATTACAATCGCTGGTAAAAAGGTCGGATTAGAAACGAAAGAAATTGTTTCTTTTATGTCGGATAAACCAGTATTTGATGATTGGATGACGGTAAAAGATTCTTTATTTTTCTATCGAGATTTTTATAAAGACTTCGACATTCAAAAAGCGGTAGATACGATTGCGGAATTTAAAATACCGTTAGAAGAAAAAATTACAGCTTTATCAAAAGGTATGGTTGAAAAGCTACAAATTATTTTAACATTTTCGAGGAAAGCGAAGTTGTACGTACTAGATGAACCGCTTGGTGGAATTGATCTTGTTTCTAGAGAACATGTATTAGAACTTATTTTACAGTTTTATCGCGAAGATTGTACGATAATAATCGCGACTCATTTAATAAATGAAGTTGAAAATATTTTTGATGAAGTAATCTTTTTAAAAGATGGAGAAATTGTATTGTATGAAAATGTAGAAGAGTTACGTTTTCAGAGAGGAAAAGCCGTCACAGATGTGTTTAAGGAGGTGTTTAGTAGATGAAGCCGAGCTTAATATACATGTACAATATAAATAAAAAGCAAATAATTATTTCGTTGCTATCATTTATATTCATTATCGCTGTAGCTTTCGTAAGTTTGGGGAATTATATTAAGCAAGAATCAGGAGAAGTAAGACAAACAATTATAGTTAGTTTCGTTATTCTAGTATATATAATCTTCTTAGCAATGATAGTTATTCAGGCAGTGTCTGCATTTGGAAAAATGACTGAAAGCACATTATTTCGGTTAACATCGATATCCGGTAAAAAGATTGTTTTAGCAATATTGTTATACGCTGTAATTTATTTACTTATTTTTGAATTAATAGGTTCTATTTTTTTATATGGTATTTCTATGAAAATAATAAAAGGTACAGAGCTCTATGAAGTATTATTTACTCAAAGTGTATTCAATCCACTAAAGCACCTCTTTAGTACTATGTTATATGTATTTAATTTATCTAGCATATTGCTAGTATTACTTTTTTCAGTAGCAAGCGTTAAAGTGTTTTCTTTAAAAAAGAAGAAGTTAAAATATCCAATGGTATTTTTCTTATTTTTATTAGTAACAAAATTATTAGGTGCTATATATGGAATGTTGGGCGGGCTTGCACCTACTGCGCCTTTAATAACAAAGTTAGTGTATATAGATGAATCATCAGAAGCAAATGTGTTTCTCTATCCAGAAAAACTTATGAATGTATATAGTATTGCTTTTTCAATCGGTATATTTGTTTTACTTGTTTATATAACAGGTCGCATAATTGATAAAAAACTAGAAGTCTAAAGGAGGAATCAACATTGGGAAATGTAGTAGTAAAGTTAGAGAATGTTCGAAAAAAGATTGGTGGAACAGAAATTATCCGCGGTTTATCATTTGAAGTTCGTAAAGGGGAAGTGTACGGGTTTCTTGGACCGAACGGTAGTGGTAAAACGACGACAATTCGTATGATGACAGGTCTTATATCAATGACAGAGGGCGATATTACAATTTGCGGTCATAGTATTCGCACGGAGCGTGAAAAGGCGCTAGAGCAAATTGGGGCGATCGTAGAAAATCCTGAACTATATGATTATATGACTGGAATGCAAAACTTAAAGCATTTTGCGAATATGGCAATTACACCAATTAATAAAGAGCGCATTGTTGAGATTGTAAAGCTTGTTGAATTAGAGCATGCGATTCATAAAAAAGTGAAAACATATTCACTTGGTATGAAACAACGTTTAGGAATTGCACAGGCATTACTTCATCAGCCGAAAATTTTAATTTTAGATGAGCCGACAAATGGATTAGATCCAGCTGGTATTCGTCAAATTCGTGATTATTTACAGCGTTTAGCGAAAGAAGAGAATATTGCCGTAATCGTATCAAGTCACTTATTAAGTGAAATTGAACTCATGTGTGATCGCGTCGTTATTATTAAGCAAGGGGAGTTTGTACAAGAGTACAACTTACATGAACAAGCGAAACATGATGAGACAGTAGTTGTAGCGTTTGAAGTAGATCAAGTACAGAAAGCAAATGAAATCATTAAAGGTAAGGCGCAAGGAAACGTAATTGCAGTATCTGTAATGAAAGAGGAAATTCCACAACTTGTAAAAAGACTTGTGAATGACGATGTGCTTGTATATGGAGTTACTGTTCAAAATAAAACGTTAGAGGATGAGTTCTTAGCGATTACAGGGGGAGTGAAAGCGTAATGTTTAAATTAATTCAAAATGAATTTTTAAAGTTGCATGCGAAAAAAGGTATGTATATTTTAATTGGTGTTATTGCAGTATTGGAGATTTTAGGAGTTTTAGCGATGCTAAAATGGGGAGATGGAAGCGAATTTAAAGGATCATATTTAGATTTTGCAAGTTCAGAGATTGGTTTAATTACTTTGTTTGCAACAATTTTTGGAATTACGATTGCTTCTCGTATGATTACTGATGAGTTCCAAAAAGGTACAATTAAGCAGTTATTAATCCGTCCAAGAAAACGAATTACAGTTTTATTCTCTAAATATATTACAGTGTTACTTACTATAGTATTTATCATATTTGCTAACACGATCATTTCAATGATTATTGGCGGAATTGTAATGGATGGTAGTAAAACAGAATTAACGCTAGGAATCGTAATGAAATCTACTTTATATCAAGTACTTTCACCGTTCTTCTTTGCGACACTTGCATTTTTCTTAGCAAACGTGTTTAGAAAGTCTGTATTACCACTAATTATTACGATGTTCCTCTTCTTCTTACAAGGACCAATTAATATGGTACTGATGATGTTTGCAAAAGGTGTAGCTAAATTTGTAGTGTTTTTCCATTTGAATTTAAGTGTGTACGATAGTAATAAACTAGTAAGTGGTGGAACGGAACCAACATTTACAGAGTTTACATTTACAACTTCATTCTTACTTGTAGCTGCATACTTTGTTGTATTACTTGTAGCATCAAGTGCATTATTCCAAAAACGTGACGTATTATAATAAAAGAAATCCCCGCTTGTAAAAACGGGGATTTTTATTACATAACTTTCTCGTAGATTTCAATGGAAAGAAAAAATAATTACTATATGTTGTTTGAAAGGATTTGAGAAAAATAGGAAAATTTCCAACTATATTCATATTATAATTTGATTATCAGATCATTTATTTTTACTATCTTTGGGGGTGTTCTATATGCACTATGCATTTTCACGTATAAGGCTACGTAGTTTTTTTGGATGGATGATTATAGGGTTGTTCCTTACGATGATCCCATTAGATCTAGCAAATGTTTCTGAGAATACGATGGAAGTTATTTCACAAATAACTTTATTTTTTGTATTTCCGTTATTTTGGTTATACGTAAAAACAAATAAAAATAATGTTGTATTTAACAGTTTTTTTGATAAGCCAGGACGTTTACCGTGGGGATTAATTGTATTAGCAACGATAATGGGAATGATTTTTTCAGTTGGTATATCTCAGATTCAATTTTACATATTAGCACATACGTTACCGAATTTTTTAGTTACTATGTTAGAAGACGGAAATGTTATTAACACGAGTAATGTATATATGACGATATTCACTTTCATTTCAGCATGTGTATTAGCACCTATTATGGAAGAGGTTATTTTTAGGGGCTTCTTTTTACAGCGAATGGCTTATAAATGGGGAATTAAAAAAGCTGTAATCATATCTTCACTTATTTTTGGTTTAGGACATTTTGATGTTATTGGTGCGTTCATGTTTGGTGTTGTAATGTGTCTTTTATATATAAAGACGAAAAATATATGGACGAATATCGCTGTGCACGCTCTAAATAATTTAATTGCAACAAGTATGCAATTTGTCGGTGGAGAAGAGAGCGGTGCAATTTCAATTCCTGAAATACAAGCGCAAAGTAATTTATGGATCGGTATCGGTCTTACAGTTGTTGGTTTACTTTGGTTAACTCCGTATGTCTGGAAGCAATGGCGTACAGTAACAGAAGTTGGTGTGCCGCCGATGCGCTTTATAAATGAGGAAAAAATAGTGAGTGCATTACAAGAAAATGAAGTGTATAGTCAAGTGATTGTAACAGATAGACTGATGGCTGTAGAGCTACCAGATGAAGCAGTAAATAAGCTTCGATTAGAAGAAAATGATTATGTAACAGTATCTGTAGAAGAAGATAAAATCGTTATAAAGAAAGCGCATGAGAGATAACTAAAAAGTAGCTCCTTGGAGCTACTTTTTAATTTGTAATAATTTCTACACGAAAATTATTACCGTTCTTTACATATTTAATATCTGTAACGATACGGACTGTTTTTAAAATCTCAACTTTTTCACCAATTCGAGGGATAGTCGGAACGTTATCCCAAATGCCAAGCAAGTCATCTAATTGTGCCGTTTTTTCATAAAACCAGATTTTCAATGTAAAGCCCCTTTCTCGAACTTTATGTATTTTAATACATAATATATTATTTTTATTCTTAATGTAAGGGGTTTTTATATATTTTATGAATAAAAATAAATTAATCTTCTGGGAAGATATGTTCAATATCAGGAGTAAGAGATACTTCTGATAATACGATATGAGAAACAGTCGTTGCATATGAAGAAACATCATTGATAAATTCTTCAAGTTCAACGAGTGAAGGAACAGAAATTTTTACAATGTAGCATAAGCTCCCTGTTACTCGGTAACAAAAACTTGCAGATGGATAAGACTGAATAAACTGTTGCATACGTGTAGTATCACCATTTTTTAAAGTGATTTCTAAAATACAATCTAAAACAAGTCCTGCTTTTTTATAATCGATATCGATTGTGTACTTTTGAATCACACCCTCACTTTCGAGTTTACGAACACGTTCTGCAGTAGACGGAGCAGATAAGTTTACTCGTTTCGCCAATTCACGCATCGAAAGGCGACTATCATTATATAGTTCATTTAAAATTTTTCGATCAACACGGTCTAGTTGCATTTGTAAATATACCTCCAGTAAAATGATGATTTTTGTAAAGTGAAAATATAAATTAAGATTCATATGAAATGTGAAGTGAACTTTATTTATTTTACAATAAAACAGAAGGAAATAGGAGGGAAAATGATGGAGAGAATTTTATTATCAAATGTAGGAGATACAAAGTTTCAAAAGTTATTAGGGCATAATCCGGACCTATTACATTCATGGAGTATGGTAGAGGATACATTGTATAGTAAAGGAACTCTTTCAGCAGAGTTGAAGGAGCAAGTAAGAAGAACATTAGCGTACGGGAATGAATGTCCGTACTGTATGGCAAAGGGAAGGCCTGATGATATGCAAAAGGTCGAAACAATGAGTGTAGCAGTTACTTTTGCACATACATTTGTTCATGACAAAAAGGCGATAGATGATAATATGTTTCATGTATTGAAAGAATATTGGACGGAAAAAGAAATTGTAGAGCTTTGCGCTTATATTTGTTTTATTACTGCGTCACAACAACTTGGTTTTCTGTTTCAATTACAGCCGAATGAAGGAGAAAATGATGATGAATCAAATAGCACTTATTATAATTGATGTACAAAAGGCGTTTCACCATGAAGAGTTTGCTACGATTGTGACGACAAAAGAAGTATGAAAATTATTTTAAGAAAATAATTGCGAATTATATAGAAAAAAATAAGAATATTTCGTATAATCTAAGTACAATCATTTTGAAATAGGGGTGGCATCATATGGAGCAAATTCCGGTAAAGAGAATAGAAGAAGTACTTGTTATAGCAGGGGACGATAAAAAGAAGCAAAAGGAATTTTATGAATTGCTCTTATCTACTGAGTTTTATGTTGCTGGTTCACTAGAAGCAGAGGACGGGGCAACAGAAGGAATACTTCGTTTGCGTCATTTCCAAGGAGAGGATAGATGGATCGTTCCGTTCTTTACACAAATGGAATTTGTAAAAGATGTGTTGCCAGAAGGAACGCCCCTTATTACGATACGTGGGAAAGAGTTATTTGGTGGCATTGAGAAAGATGCTACAGCAGTATTAAATGTTGGCACTGATATAAGTAAAACATTTATTCCAGAAGAAATTGCAGATATCGCCTCTGGACGAATTTTTAATTATTATAAATAAAAGGAAAAGCGGAATCGCTTTTCCTTTTTAATTTGAAAACGGAGTGGTTACGCCAGAGGAAATAGAGAGTGTTTTATTATCTGTATTTATTGTCGCTGTAGCTCCAAGAGGAATCCCGATGTTTGGGCTTATATGTCCAATCGGTAAACCGAATAGAACAGGTATATGATAGGGTGCGAAATATTCATATAATATTGTTTGTAATGATTGAGATGGTTTAGAAGGAGTGCAGTCGTGACAACTTGTAAAAATAACACCACTACATTCATTAAACTTTCCAGATAAAAGTAGCTGATTTAACATACGGTCAATGCGATACGGTTCCTCCCCAATGTCCTCAAGTAACAAAAGTTTATTCGCCGTATTTATCTCATAGGATGAACCAACTATACTCGTTAATACAGCTAAATTTCCTCCCACTAATGTACCTGTAACTGTACAGGAAGAGGTAGGTACGATACATTCTGAAGCAGATAAGATGGTGGAATACGTATGGAATAGTTGATTGAAAGAAGATAAAGAGAGAGAATCTACACCTTTTCCTAATTCTTCCACCATTGGACCGTGAAAAGTAACGAGCTTTGCATAACGTGAAAAAGCAGTATGTAAAGCTGTAATATCGCTATATCCCCAAAAGATTTTTGGATTTTTCCTAATGATTTCATATTGAATGTGAGGGAGGAGACGAGCACTTCCGTAACCACCTCGTGCACAGAAAATGGCCTTTACTTCATGATTTGAAAATGATTCATGTATATCATCAAGACGAACTTGATCACTTCCAGCTAAATATCCATATTTCTCATAAACACTCTTCCCGATTACTACAGATAAACCCATTTCTTGTAATACGTTTACACCTTTTAATACATTTTCAATTGTTGGTGGGCCGGACGGTGCAATAATCATTACTGTATCACCTTGTTGTAACGCATTTGGATATATCATTGTTTTCAGCCTCCTTCACTTTCAATATATTCGCTTCCTATGAAGTTCAACCCTTGTAAAAGAAGGGGAAAGTTTGTCAAATAAAGAAGATATAAGGGGAATAGGAGGAGAAATGATGTTTACAAGTCGAGTTATAGACACATTACAAATTAAGTATCCAATCATTCAAGCAGGTATGGCAGGTGCAATTACGACGCCTGAGCTTGTTGCAGCTGTAAGTAATAGCGGAGGACTAGGAACGCTTGGAGCAGGCTATATGAGCCCTGAACAAATTCGAGACGCAATTTATAAAATAAGGGAACGAACGGATAAGCCTTTCAGTGTTAATTTACTGTTAACGAAAGAGATACAGATAGAAGAAGAGAGAGTAAACTTGGCAAAGGTATTACTTAGCGGAGTGAATAGAGAATTCGGTATAGAGGAAGAAGAGACGATAAAGCTTCCAAAAAGCTATAAAGAACAATTACAAGTGTTAGTAGAAGAAAACGTACCAGTCGTTAGCTTTGCATTTCAAACGTTAGAAAAAGAAGAAATAGATAACTTGAAAAGAAGAGGAATAAAAGTTATCGGAACAGCTACTCATGTGAAAGAAGCGAGGGTGCTTGCTGAATTAGGAGTAGACATTATTGTCGGTCAAGGTAGCGAGGCAGGAGGGCATAGAGGAACGTTTATCGGGAAAGAACAGGACGCTATGATTGGGACGTTCGCATTAATTCCGCAGTTAGTGGTAGCAGTCCCGCATATCCCAATTGTTGCAGCAGGTGGTGTAATGAACGGACAAGGGCTTGTTGCGGCATTTACACTGGGGGCAGAAGCTGTTCAAATGGGATCAGCCTTTTTAACGAGTGAAGAAAGTATTACGCATGATGTGTATAAAGAAGCAGTTTTACATAGTACAGATACGAGTACAACTGTGACCCGTGCGTTTTCCGGGAAATATGCACGGGGTATTCGTAATGAATTTATAGAGAGACATGAAGGGAAAGAAGAAGGGCTTCCGATGTATCCAGTGCAAAATGTATTAACCTCTAAAATACGCCAAGAAGCAGCAAAACATAATAAAGGAGAATATATGTCGCTTTGGGCAGGACAAGCGTCATCATTAGCACGAATAGAATCAGCTCAGCATGTAGTGGAGCGAGTTATGAAAGAAGCAGAGAACGTCATCGAACAATTAAAAAATATATATATAAAAAGACCACTTGAATAATTCAAGCGGTCTTTTTATTAGTTTGCTTTATAAAATTGTTGGATGGCCTCATCGATATAAACCCAGCCTTTCCAACCTAAGTGCATATGATCTTTTAAGAAGTATTTATCATACTCATGATTTGAGAAGTCGGCAATTGGATACCCAGCTTTCTCAATTTGCTCATGAACTTTCTTGTAGTACAATTCGCGACGTTCTTTCGGGAAGCCAGCATAATCGTACCAAGGACCTTTTACAGGAACAGAAATGAAGAGTGGTTTTGCACCAGATTGTTTTAATAAATCAAGTACAATTTGTAAATCTTCATATTCTGGCGATTGATCATAAGCATCATTTTTTAAGTAGCCTTCACGTTGCTTTAATTTCTTCTTGATTTTGCTGTTGAAGTAATCATCTTCGATACCATATTCGTTAGAACCTGATTCTACTGCACCAGTTTGATCTGCATGTTTACGAGCCTCTTCCCAATTCATTTGTTTTAATGAAGGGTCAAGTTTTTCTTTATGCGGTTTAATATCAAACATTGCTGTAAATAAATCTTTACGATCTAAAATGTTACGATAAATATAAGCGAAAGGTTTAGCGGCAAGTGCTTTTACTTTATGCTTTGTATCATCGTAAACGATACCTTCAAGTGAAATTTTAAGTAAAGTTTCTTTCTTAACGATCTCAAAGTTTAATAAACGTTTTGCAATTTGCTTTTTCATTTCAGGTTTTACATCATCGTTGAAAATGAAGTGGTAACCTTGTTGTTTTGAAAAGTTAGGTGCAAAGTGTGTTTCATCAATACCTTGTGGTACAAACCATTGAGGAGAAAGAACGAATACCATTTTCTTATCCTTCAATTGATCCATTGTAGATGCAAAGTTTAATACATGTACAAGGTCTTGGGTTCCACCGCGTCCAAGTAGGAATGGTGTGAAGCCTTCAGGCTTTACTTTGAAATAGTTTGATGGATGGTAAGCATCCATACGTGCGAATTCCGATGAACCGTACATCGGAAGGTATTTCGGGTCTGCTAACATCTTTTGCTGTAATATCATACTTTGAATCTTTTCTTCTTTTAAAGAAGTGGCAGCTTGTTCTACTTTTTCATCACTTAATAGTGGAAGTAGGAAGCGCGTTGGAATAAGTAAGAATACAGCAAAAAGGGCCAATGCTAAAAGCATCGGACCAAATTTTGCTTTGTTCATCGGATTTCTTCCAACTTCTTAATAACCATGTTTGGTGTAGCCCACTCGTCACGGTCAAAATCAGAAATAGAAACTTCAATATCTAAACGCTCTTGGAATTCAACTAATAAAGATACTACAGCGAAAGAATCAAGAATACCTTCTTCAAATAATTGAACATCTAAGTTTTCTTTCACAATATCGTTTTCACATACTTCTTCTAAAATATCTAATACTTGCTCTTTGAATTCTGCCATTTTTAAAATCTCCTTTATATCCGAAATATATTATATGTGCAACTTCTTATTAGTATAAGAAGGGTGCATTAAAAGTATCTGTTAAGGTGTCCAGAGAAAATTAGGAAACCGAAACATACAACGTGGAACGTAATTACAATCGCAAGGACGTGTGTAAATTTATTGTTCGGCCAAAACTTATGCTTCTTGTTTTTTCGTTCGAAAATATCGAATAAAATAAACAGTGCGGCATGATAAAGACCATAAATAATGTATTGATACACATGCTCACCAGTAATATGCCAAATTCCCATGATGAAAAAGTTCAAAAATGCACCGATATAAGAAATTGTATAACGGTTTTTAATTAACTTTTTCTTCGTTGCAAAAAAGACGAAACGCATGTAAATAAAATCACGGAACCAGAATGATAAACTCATGTGCCAGCGGTTCCAGAAGTCTTTAATATTACGACTAATGAACGGTTTATTAAAGTTTTCTGGCGTTTTAATACCCATCATATAACTCACACCAATTACAAATGAGCTATAACCAGCAAAGTCAAAGAATAAATATAAGCTATAGCTATACATGTAAATCATATTGGATAGGATTGTATCTTGCTGAGCAAATGCCGGATCCATAAAATATTGTTTTATTAAGTAAGCGATAATAAATTTATACAAGAAACCTTGGAAAATACGGTTTAATCCTGTATATAGTAAGTTTTGATACTCCTCAGCGCTAGGTGGCTTTTGAATATCTTTTTGGAATCTGCGGTAACGATCGATAGGTCCCGTTGAAATTGCCGGGAAGAATAAAACGAATTCCCAAAAATTAAAGAAGGAAAGTTCTTTAATTAAGCCATCACGAACCTCAAATACCATTTGTACTGCTCTAAATGTTACATAGGACATTCCTAGAAATACAATAAACTTTAGATCAGGTGCAAACGGTGCGATTTTTGCCAAAATAAGTGGCAAAATCGATAAAATAACAGCTACACAAAAAGTGAGTGTACTATTCTTTTGTTTTCTTAATAATAAATAGCCTTTAATCAAGGCATATTGCCAAATAATAAATGCGGCTAACATAATTGCTTGCTTCGGTTTATCCGAGAAGATAATAGCAAGCATGACTAATGTTAATACGGCATTATATTTACGCAACATTTTACCTTTTAATCCAGCTATGATAGTAGGTATTAATAAAATGCCCACTATAGCGAAAAAATAAAATGATCCATATGCGGTCATGCTGTAACCTCACTCAATAATTTTTTGCGATCTACCTTTCCATTTGGTGTCATTGGAATAGAAGATTGATACATGAATTTACGTGGAATCATGTAGTTTGGTAATCGCTCATTGAGTTCTTTTTTGATTGCAGATGTTAATTTGAATTCTTTTTCAAATGAATGTTCCCCAGGGACAACAACCGCTAATAAATAATCGTATTTCTCACCTTTTTTAATTGGAACGATAACTGCTCCTTCTACGTAAGAACACGCACGAAGGTGATGCTCAATTTCTTCTAATTCCATTCGATAACCATGCAGCTTAATTTGGAAATCAAGACGACCATTATAGAATAGAAGACCATTTTCGACATAGCCAGCATCGCCTGTTTTATAGGCGCGCTCACCGTCAATCATAGTAAATGCTTTTTCTGTTAATTCAGGGCTTCCTAAATATCCAACGCTTACGCTTGGACCGACAATTACAATTTCACCTTTTTCACCATCAGGTGCAATCGTACCATCTTCTTTCATAATAAGAAGGCGGCAGTCTGATTTACAGTAACCAACTGGAAGTGATTTGTATTGATCAAGAACTTCTTCTGTAACGTGAATACCTGTTACAGCGACAGTAGCTTCTGTTGGACCGTACGTATTCATAATTGTTGCTTTAGGGAAACGCTCAATTAATTTTCTAGCCACTTCGTTTGGTAACACTTCACCGCAGAATAAGAATGTTTTCATGTTTGGTAGCATACTCTCAGAGAAAGATGCTTCCATTAAACACATTTCTGCGAAAGATGGTGTTGAAGTCCATACTTGTATATCCGATTGCTCTAAAGAAGCAAACAAGTCTTTTGGACGTGCAATCATATCTTTATCGATTGCCCAAAGTGTACCACCTGTTACTAATGATGGGTAAATATCCATGACAGATAAATCGAATGAGAAAGGTGCTTGGTTTAAGAATACTTGCCCTGTTTGTAAGTTGAAATCTTCTACAGCCCATTTTGTAAAGCTTACAAGGCAGTTATAAGTAATCTGAACCCCTTTCGGATTACCTGTGCTTCCTGAAGTGTAAATAATGTAGAAGTTCTCATCACCTTTTACCGCATGTTCAGGATTTGGAGTGTTCCCTTTATGAGTAAAGAAAATATCTTTTAAGTTATCTTCACTTACAATGCGAACTGGTAAATCAGTTACAGTTACTTCTGTTCCTGATAAAAGTAGTTTCGCACCAGAATTTTCAGCGATACGTTGTACACGATCATCTGGGATAGATAAATCTACAGGAATATAAGCGTGTCCAGCTTTTACACATCCTAAAAAGTTAATAATCATTTCAGGTTGCATATGGCCATACACCATAATTGGTGAACGATCATCTGGATACTCAGAAGAAATCCAATGTGCTAACGCATCAGAATCTTCCTTTAATTGTTTGTACGTAATTTTCGCATCTCGCCAAACAAAAGCAGTTTGATCAGGCGTTTCAATAGCCCACTTTTCAATTTGTTCTAATAACTTCATAACGTTCCCACCCTAGAATTCATTGTAAATAAATGTACTTGTGTTTGTATCATGGAATCCATACAACCAAAGTAATGCAAATAAAATTGCAAGGTAATAAACCGTCTTTGCAACCCATTGTGTGAGTGGTCGAGACCATATCTCTTTTAATCTTTCCATGTCTTTCCCTCTCTTAATGAAATAATAGCTCTTTGTAGGTATCATGTCCTACATTATTGTGAAAAAAACAAAATTCCACATTTTAGGTAAAAATAAGTCAAAAGGCTCTTTTCTGATATTAGCACTAAATACTAAAAAAGAAAATCCCTAACTTAGCAATTATATTACATTCAGCATCAATTTGTAACGGGTTTGACATGTAAATAGAAAGTGGATTGTGTGAATACATAAAAGTGGACTATAAGAATACGTGAAAATATAAGATTTGTTACTTATTAATCGGTAGAGAGTGAACAAACTTTAAGTTTCTAAATCTTTTTAAAAGGAGGAAATTATCGTGAATAGAGTGTGGAAGAGTCTTATTTCGGAAGAAAATATCGTGAAATGGAGAAGGCATTTCCATAAGTATCCGGAATTATCATTTCATGAAAAAGAAACTTCGCAATTTATATATGAAACATTATGCTCATTTTCTTCTTTTGAAGTAACGAGACCGACGAAGTATAGTGTACTAGCAATTAAAAGAGGAACGGAACAAGGGAAAGTGATTGCGATTCGAGCTGATATAGATGCTTTACCAATTCAAGAGGAGACAAGGAAATCTTATACGTCTGTGAATAAAGGAATGATGCATGCATGTGGGCATGATGCTCACGCAGCTATTTTGTTAAGTACAGCAGAAGTGTTATCACATATAAAGGAAGATTTTGCAGGTGAGATTCGGCTCTTCTTTCAGCACGCAGAAGAGGTGTATCCTGGGGGCGGACAAGAAATGGTTGAGGCAGGTGTGATGGATGGTGTGGATTATGTAATAGGTTTACATGTTATGTCAGGACTTGAGAGCGGGAAGATAGGAATTGCGTATGGGCCGATGATGGCGGCACCAGACGTATTTACAGTTGAAATTCAAGGGAAAGGAGGGCATGCGGCGAGGCCAGAAGAAACGATAGATCCTATTGCTATCGGAGCGCAGATTATTACAAATTTACAACATATCGTATCAAGAAATACAAGTGCGTTCATGCAAAGAGTTGTTTCAGTTACGCAGTTTCATGGGGGAATGGCTGATAATATTATTCCTAGTACAGCAACTTTAATGGGAACTGTTCGTTCATTTAATCAAGCATTAAGGGTAGAAGCAGAAGAGAAAATTGAGAAAATCGTGAAAGGCATTACAAAAGCACATGGGGGAGAGTATACATATTCGTATCGATATGGATATGATCCGGTTATTAATGATGAGTATATTACGAAGGTAGTAGAAGAAAGTGCACTACATTTGTTTGGGAATAAGCGTGTTGTGAAGCTTGAACCTTCTATGGGAGGAGAAGATTTTTCAGCATATTTAAGAAAAGCACCGGGTTGCTTCATTAAATTGGGGACGGGGAATGAAAAAGTAGGTACTTGTTATCCGCATCATCATCCGAAATTTGATGTAGATGAATCGGCTTTAATTTATGGAGTGGAATTATTTCTAGAGACAGCGATAAGACTACTGAAATCATAGAAAAGTATAAAAAAAGGCAACTGCGCTCTATCGCAGTTGCTTTTATTTCTTTCCGTCAGAGAGGGCTGAGAAAGAACTATGCTCATTTATAGTATATGAATAGCTAACGGACAAGCTTGTACATTTTAATCATTTTTTTAAAAATAGTTATTGACATTGATAATCACTGTCAATTAATCTAAGGGTAGTTGAAATTGATAATTATTATCAATAGGATGGATGAGACATGTTAATGAGAAAAAAATTTCACCTTCTGCGGAGGGGATTAAAAGATAAAAATAAAGATGTTGATCAGCATATGGAATGGCAACGAAATGTAATTCGTTCTGAATATGTAGATGAGAAGAGTCCGCTTCCAACAGAAAAAGAGATACAAGGTAAAAGGAGAGATTCAGTTGAGTAAGTTAGTAATGATTTTTGCAAGTATGAGTGGAAATACAGAGGAAATGGCTGATCATATTGCCGGTGCCGTTCGTGAAACAGAAAATGAAATTGAAGTTATCGATATTATGGATTCACCAGAAGCTTCTATACTAGAACAGTATGATGGGATTATTTTAGGTGCTTACACTTGGGGAGATGGTGACCTTCCTGATGATTTCTTAGATTTTTATGACGCAATGGATTCAATTGATTTAACTGGGAAAAAAGCGGCAGTATTCGGATCATGTGATTCGGCTTATCCGAAATACGGCGTGGCGGTTGACATTTTAATAGAAAAGCTACAAGAACGCGGGGCAGCAGTTGTGTTAGAAGGACTAAAAGTAGAATTAACGCCAGAAGATGAAGATGTAGAAAAATGTTTACAGTTTGGAGCTGAATTTGTAAAACACCTTTCTTAATGGCAGAAGGGAGATGAAGAGCAAGTGCATGAGAAAATCGCAATCAAAACGATGACAGATTATCATTTGTATGATTTTATGCGTTGTCCGCATAAATTTTATTTCCGTCATATAAAAAGAAGAGAACCTTCTTCGTTTGAATGGCAACAAATCGCACAAATGATTGTGAATCGAATTATTAACGAATATTACACACTACCTGCGGGCCAACAAACGAAAATCGTACTTTTAATATTAATAGAAAAGTATTGGAAAAAAGTAAGGATTAATATGTTTGCTTCAAAGACGGAGTATTATATCGTGTTAGCGAAGTTAACGGATCATTTATTACAGTTTGTTGAAAGAGATGATAGTCAGACACCGCCGTTATTTTTATATGAAAAATTTCAAACATATATGGAAGAGTTAGGTGTTCACATGTCATTGACATTAGAAGTTGGTGAGTGGAGTACTGAGTCGTTTGTAATTAAAAAGTATGTTGTCGATGCGGATGAGGAAATGCTTGCTCTTTGTCAAAAGTTAATGACAGTATTCAGTTATAAAGCTTTCGGCATTCTTCCAGGGAAAATTGAAGTAATTAATTTAATAGAAGGAACTAAGTATGAGTACATTCCGAAACAGGAAGATATTATAACTGGAATGGCTGATTTATCTAGAATGAAAGAAATGTTGCAACAACCTGAGCATTATACAGAGCGTCACTTTCGTTCTGAGTGTATGAGTTGTGCATTTCGTAGGGAATGCCAAGGGGAAGAAGTAAAAAAAGAAGCGAAGCAGAAGAAAAATATCGTACATTAAAGGATGCAATGTTGCATCCTTTTTTATTATTGACATGAAAAGCTTTTCATCATTTACCGTATATTTGTAGCAGATTTTAATAAAGGGAGGAATAATCAATGAAAGATGAAACGAAAGTATTTCAATGGTTAAAAGAACAGAATGCTCCTTTTGGAATTCAACTGCAAATTTTACAAGCATTTCAACTGTATCAAGTCATTGTTGAAATGGATAAAAAGTTAATGATGTATGAGGAGAGAGAGTATAGGGAGAGAATGTAATCTCATCCCTGTAGTATTACTTTCAGTTGTTCTGTACCCGCTAGGAATGCGAGTTCATTCTTTGTTTCAAAGCTATAAGTAATATTATGTAGTAAAGGACTGTATTGATAAAAGCTCGTGATGCGGTGAATGAGTAGTGGGTCATCGTGTGAAATAAGCATGCTGTATTGTTCATATACAGATGTAGTAAATTCACGTCCGAAATCATAATATAGCCCAGCAAAATCAAAAGCAGGATCGCCAATTTGAGCATCACCAAAATCGATAACCCCTGAAATGTTTTTGTTTTGCTTATTAAATAAAATGTGATGATGTGTAAAATCAGCGTGAATAATTGTATTTTGAAAAGTGGTTGTATCGATAAAAGTAAAGAAATTTTCGAATAACCGATTTAAAGATGATTTCTGTAACGAAGTAAAACTATTAGTAACATACTGATTTAACTTAGTTTGTAGCTCTTTCCAGTAGGTAAGTGTTTTTTCAACAGGGAATCCTAACTTTGTATCTTGTTTTAAAGGAATACTATGTAGGGTTGCAAGGAAGGTAGCTAATTGTGTAATAATAGTTTTTAGTTCTTTATCCTCAAGTTTGATTACTATGTCTGTTTTTAATGGTTCACCATGAATGAGTGTATAGTAGCTACAAAGTGGAACCGCATCAGCATCATTTCTATATAATAGGCGATACTGTGGAACCTCAATTTCATGTAGTGAACAAGAGAGAAGTGTGCATAATTCTTTTTCTAAAGGAATGCGCATTGCATATTCTTGTTTTCGTGGGAAACGAAACAGTAGTTCATCATTTACGATAACCGCTACATTATCCCAGCCTTCTTCATTTTGTTTATAGGAATGTATAGAAAGATTAGGCAAAGCTTCTTTTATATACTGTTTGTAAGAGTCCATAATTGTTCCTCATTTCCAAGTTAAGTTATTCCACTTCATGATATCAGAATTTTCTTTCTATATGTTAAAATATAACTATCATTATGAAGAAGGGCGGGAGTATTACGAAGAAAAGACTATTCATCATTTCTCTATGTATCGCTTTTGGATTGTTTTGGTCATATAAAGAAGAGGTTTTTGCTAGCTTTAAACAGATTGATCAGTACGGATTAAATAATGAATTAAAGAACAAAAGTGTCGAAACTTTAACTCATAATGAAATGAAAAAGGTAGGGGAACATTTTGTGACAGAGCAATTAGCAGTGTTTGAGTTTAATAATAAAGAAGATGTGAGACGAAAAGGTGAAGAAATATTTTTTAATAGAGGGTATGAACGATTAATAGAAAATTATTATCCAAATCGTTTTCGGGATTTAGAGTATAAATTTATAAACGAGGATATACGTGAAGTGGCGGATGGAAGTTTTCTCTATAAAACTGTAGCATACGTTGCGGGTACTGAAAATGGTAAGAGAATCGAAATGAAATTGAAGTATGAAATGAAAATTGTAAAGGTTAATAATATATTTAAAGTGTTAGAACAAAAGCAGTATGTACAATAAAGTGCCACAAATAGCGGATAAAAAAATCCCCCAGTTCTTTGAGGGATTCTAAAGGTTTTCATTTTGTTGACCAAGTTCTTTTTGAGCAATATATAAATTTCCTTGCTCGACTTGTTTCTGAGTAAGCACAGAATCACCGGCATACCCTTTTTCTGTTTTTACAGCTCTTTTCGAACGATTGGAATCCTGTTTCTTCATATAATAAACCACCTTATATCAAAAATAAACGAAAATGATGAGTACGAGTAACACAGCAGCAAAAATGGTAATGCCCATTAAAAACGAGGTGTTTTTATATTTAGGTGGCTTATGTACATCTTGCCGATATCCAGGTGAAATTTCAGGGGCGAATTCTTCATCGAATGATTGCTTTTTTTCTTTTTCGTCCATATGTATCCACCTTTCTTTTTCATTATGTTATACGTTCATACAAAAAATATGCATAAAGAAAATCGCCCCTCTATCGTGAGCGGCGGTTTTCTGTTGTATATTTTCTTTGAACTTGAAAGAGGCGGAAAAGAAGGAAGATAGCGCCAAATGCTAGACCGATAATAAGACCGATCCAATATCCTTTTGCTGCCCAGTCAGTATAAGTTGCTAATATGTAACCGAGAGGGAGACCTATTACCCAATAAGCGATTAATGTCATAATTAAGGAAACATTTACGTCTTTATAACCACGTAGTGCCCCTTGTACAGGAGTTGCAATTGCATCTGAAATTTGAAATAAAATCGCAAATATAAGAAATTCTTTTGCTAAATGATGAACTTGTATATCTGTCGTATAAATAGAAGCAATTTCATCATCAAAGAAGTAGAGAAGAATTGAATATAATAGGGCGAATGCAAGTGCTAAACCAATCCCGATAAATCCATATTGCTTTGCGTTATTATATCGTTTGGCTCCCACTTCGAATCCAACAGCGATGGTCATTGCCATTGCTAAACTTAAAGGAGTCATATATAACAAGGAAGCGAAGTTCATAGCTGCTTGATGGGCTGCGATTGTTGTCGTACTAAAATTACTCATCATAAGTGTCACTGCAGCGAAAATACTCGTTTCAAAAAAGATAGCAAATCCGATAGGGACGCCAAGTTTTAAGAATTCTTTCCAACTTGAAAGAGAAGGACGATATAATTGTTTAAAGATATGGAAAGATGCGAAAGGCTCTTTCGTACGAATAATAATAACGGTAATAATTAAAATACACCAATAGGTTGCTGCAGAAGCAATTGCGGCTCCGACACCACCGAGTTTTGGAAAACCGAAATTACCGAAAATTAATAAATAATTTAATACTACGTTAATTGGTAATGATAGTAATGTAATGATCATCGTTGTGCGAGTTTTTCCTAATGCATCAATAAACCCGCGTAAAACAGTGTAAGTAAATAAAGGGACAATTCCAACTGCAATAATACTTAAAAATTGTGCTGCAATACGTTCCACAGGTTCTTCCAGGCGCATGCCGTTTAAAATAGGTGAAACAGCGAAGAAACCGATAAGGATGACCACGAAACTAGCACAAATTGCTAAATATACTGCTTGTATGACAACTTGGGGAACATCCTCTTTTTTCTTGGATCCAACGAGCTGTGCAACAATTGGAGTAGTAGCCATTAAAATTCCTGTTAATCCGGTACTAACGGGAAGCCATATACTTGTTCCGATAGCAACACCTGCTAAATCAATAGGACTTGCGTGCCCTGACATTGTCGTATCGAAAAAACTCATTGCAAATAATGACATTTGCGTTACGAAAATCGGGAAAAATAGTAATACAAATTGCTTTAATTTTTGTGAAAATGAATTAGTTTCTTTCATAAAATCCCCTTTCCGCTAAAAAAACAAACTCTTACTATCATACAATTTAATCAAAAAATAGAAAAGAAATAAGCGCATATAACATGTACAATCAATAAAAAAAAGATGCACTTTAATAGGGGATAAGGTATTATGATAAGGTGTGAAAAATTACATATTCGTTATTAAGGAGGCACTACTCGTGGCTGATTGGTTAATTGGAATAATCATGGGTGCTGTTGAAGGTTTAACAGAGTTTTTACCAGTTTCATCAACAGGACATATGATTTTAACAGGTCATTTACTTGGATTTGACGATGAGAGAGCGAAAGTTTTCGAAGTTGTTATCCAATTGGGATCGATTTTAGCAGTTGTTGTTATATTTTGGAAGCGTCTATGGTCTTTAGTAGGTATAGGGAAAGTAACAGATGGACCATCGTTAAATTTATTACATATTATTATCGGGATGATTCCTGCCGGCGTACTTGGCGTATTGTTCCATAGTGCGATTAAAGAAGTTTTATTTGGGCCAGGCCCAGTTGTCATCAGTTTAGTGGCTGGTGGTATTTTAATGATTGTTGCTGAGAAGTTTTCGAAACCAAGTACAGCAAGAACATTAGATGAAATCACATATAAGCAAGCATTTACAATTGGGATGTTCCAATGTTTAGCGCTTTGGCCAGGATTTTCTCGTTCTGGTTCTACAATAAGTGGTGGTTTATTAGCTCGCGTGTCACATACAGCGGCGGCTGAATATACATTTATTTTAGCAGTACCAATGATGGTAGCTGCAAGTGGTTTAGATTTAATTAAAAGCTGGGATATATTAAGTGCGGCTGATATACCGTTATTTGCAACAGGATTCATTACTGCATTCGTTGTTGCGATGTTTGCAATTGTTTCATTCTTAAAATTATTAGCGCGTGTAAAACTAACGCCGTTCGCTTACTATCGTTTCATTTTAGCTGCGGTATTCTATTTCTTCTTCATTATGTAATAAAAAAACTGCCGAGTTCGGCAGTTTTTTTATTTTACTACTTTTTCCATCATGCTTTCCATTACATGTTCCCAAAGAGAAGTATCATCCGCTAATGTAGCACGGAAGTTAGCGTACATTTCTTTTTGTTTTTCCTCGAATGTTGGATCTTCTTTTTCAGGCAATGTAGCGCGCATAGAAGTTACTAATTCTTGTACTTTTGGAGCGCGTGGTCCCCAAACGGCTTGTTCATTTCCATCTTTATCAATGAAAATAAAGATTGGAATGGCACGTGCGGTTCCATTTGTTAAATATTGATCCATTAATTCTAAGTTTTCATCACGAATTAATAATCTCATATCAATATTTGCAACTTCAGAAATTCGTTTCATAACAGGTACGCATAAAAGAGCGTCACCACACCAATCAGCTGTTAATACGATAACACGCCAGCCATCATTTTGGCGTTCTTCTAATACGGGAAGTAATTCATTTGGAATTAAAAAGTTATTGTAAATGTGCAGTAGCTCGTATTGATTTACTTTCATTTCATTCACATATGTATCAAAGGACATACCTGTATCAGCCCATTGTTGTAAGTTCATAAGTAACACCTCTTTAGTATGATTTGCTTTCATTGTACCAATTTTTATATAGAAAAGCTTGTATTCTTACTCTTTCTTGTCACTTAATAATTTATTTAATAGGAAAAGGAATAGTACGACACATAATTCAGCTATGTTGGACAGTTGTACGCTCTCTATCCAGTCGTCAACGGTATGAATGACGAACCAATCTAGCGTAATTTCAATGATTGCGAAAAGAGTAATAGAAAGCCAATTTGGCATGTTTTGTGTCATTGGATATAGCAGTGCCTTGAAGAAACTGAAGATGAAAAATATAATACCGTCTAAGAAAGTAATTAATAAAAAAAATAGAAGTAAGGCAGTGCGCGACCTATACTCTACACCAGTAATATGAAAGATTCCTACATATACAAAAAATATAAATGCAAAAATTATAATGAGGAACAGAATAATAAAACCAATAATCAAAGTTTTATCTTTTAGATTGAAATTAGAAAATTTATCTTCTTCACCCACTATCCCAACTCCTTTTTTTGGAAATTCAACTTCATTTTATCATGAAATGTATATTAAAAAACTACGAATTATGGGAAAATAAGGTGACAAAAAGTAAGATTTCATGTAAAATTATTAATAAGGTTTTTATTTAACTAAATGAAGTAAAAGGGGCTGTCAAAATTGTCTCAAAATCGAGAGCAATTAATGGAAGAACTATCGACAAATGTGTTTGCTATGTTTCGCACGTTGCGTAATGATATTGGAAAAATATTTGGTGGTTACATACCGTGGAATGAGTTCATTGTCCTTAGAATATTGAACCGTACGAATAAAGAAATGGTATCACGTGTAGCTAACGAATTAAATGTATCGAATAGTCATATTACAGCTGTTACAGAAAAATTAATTAATAAAGGTTTTGTAACTCGTTCACGTTCTACATCAGATCGCAGAGTTGTATATTTAGAGATTACAGAGCAAGGAAAAGATTTGGTTGCGAAAATGGAAGGTGAGAAAAAGAAATATTTACAAGAAAGATTCTCTATGCTTTCAGAAGAAGAAATGAATATAATGATATCTATTTCTAAAAAACTTATTTAAGTCATTATAAGTAAGAAAACGCTTACGTAGTAAAAGAGAAGACCTTCCTTATATGAGGAAGGTCTTCTTTCTTATGTAAAAGATTATAAAAAAGAAAATATGTAACATACTACTAGTAAAGGAAGGGGGCAGAAATATGACAAATCGAAATGGTAGTAAAGGGAGCGGAAATCAAGGCTCACCAAAATCAGGGCAATTTCAGCAAGAGTTTAGTGCGGAATTTGAGACTGGTAATGATAACAAAGGGAAAGAATATCGTTCGAAAAAAGGAAGTAAATCAAAAAAGGAGTGAAATGATTCACTCCTTTTTTGATTTAAGATGCTGCAGATTGATCCGTATTATATTTTTCTTCTGATTTTGCAACAATCATTGCGCAAATTGCATCACCAGAAATGTTTACAGCTGTTGGTCAATACCGATAATTAAGGCAATACCTTCTACTGGTAGATTTACTTGATTTAAAACCATCGTCAGCATTACGAGTCCAACACCTGGTACACCGGCAGTGCCGATACTAGCTAGTACAGCAGTCAATACGACGATAGCTAATTGGGACATAGTAAGTTCAACTCCGTATACTTGAGCGATAAACACAGTTGCTACGCCTTGCATAATGGCAGTACCATCCATATTAATCGTTGCACCTAGTGGTTGTACAAAAGAACTTATCGCTTTTGGAACGCCAAGTTTTTCTTGTGCGGTTTTCATTGCAAACGGAAGAGATGCATTAGAGCTAGATGTACTAAATCCAATTGCCATGACCGGTCCGAAATGTTTAAAGAAACGGACAATGCTTTCTTTTGCTAATACCTTTAATAATCCACCATATACGAAGACGCCGTGAATAATAAGTACTAGCATAACGACAATCATATACTTGAACATCGCAGCGACGCCTGCAAGACCCATTTTACCAAAGGATGAAGCAAGCAACCCGAATGTTCCAATTGGAGCTAATTTCATAACGAGATTAACGAGATACATCATTAATTCGTTGCCCTGTTCAAGTAATGAATGGATACCTTGAACTCGTTTTCCTAAAATAGCGATACCGAGTCCGATTAATACGGCAAAAGAAATAATTTGTAACATGTTTCCATCAGCCATTGCTTGTGCTGGATTATCTGGTACGATATTGAGCAATGTATCGACGAAAGATGTTTCGGTTTTTGCACCTTCATATTTAAGGCCTTCGGTTTTAAAGTTACCGCCAGATCCTGGTTGTATAGTAAGTGCAAATGTAACTGCAATAGAGATGGCAACGGCTGTAGTGACAAGAAAGAATGAAATTGATTTTAAGCCGATTCTTCCAAGTTGTTTCGGGTCTCCAAGCCCAGCAGCCCCAAGCACGATAGAAATGAACACAACAGGAACAACTAGCATTTTAATGAGTCGAATAAACAATTGACCAAGTGGATTGAACACATATTGATTTAATGGTTCAAAAATGGATGGTGCAACTAAATTTAAAGTGAGTCCGACAACTAAACCGAGAAATAATGCAATTAAGATTGCTTTTGTTTGTTTCAATAAAACCCCCCTTATTTTTGTGAAATTACTTTCTACATTAATTGTACCGAAAAACCGTTTTATTTAACGGTATTTTCTGAATATTTTGCATAAAAATATCTATTTAAATATAGATTGCTTTCGCTAGAGTAAGTGAAAAAAATGGGGAATCTAGTCAGAAAACAAAATAGACCATCACATAGGATGGTCTAGGGAAGGGGACAATTTATGTCAATTTAATTAGGGATGGAAGTTGTTCAAGACACTGGGGAATGTCTTATAAATTAGGGAGGAACAACTTCGATACATATACTATAAAAGATAGATGTGACCTTGGTGTGAACATAGAGTGAAAGGTATGAGGATTTGAGAAATGATACATATAAAATGATTGTTGCGAGAGTTGTAGAGTAACAATAAATAGTATAGAAAGTGTCTCATCATAAAATGAAGTAAAGTTCGATTATAAATAAAAGTTGAAATCTTTGGAAAAAAGGATTATGCTCAACTATATTATAAGAATATAAGGTTTATCCCACTATGTAAGGGCTTTTATAAGCCTTTAGTTATGAGGGGGAAAAGGGAGTTAGTGAATATGGAAGTAACGAAAAGACAAGGGCTGTATAATCGTTTTATACGATTAAATCCACCACAAATATTAGCATTAGGTTTTTTCTTCCTAATTGTGGTTGGCGGTTTGTTATTAAAGTTACCATTCGCAACGAAAGTACATATTAGTTGGGTAGATGCTTTCTTTACGGCGACGTCAGCAGCGACTGTAACGGGATTGGGAGTAGTAGATACTGCAAGTACGTTTACGATGTTTGGCGAGATTGTTATTATGTTTTTAATTCAAACAGGCGGTTTAGGTCTTATGACAATTGCCATTTTAATTGTTTGGGTATTAGGTAAAAAAATCGGATTACGCCATCGATTATTAATTGGAGAGGCATTTAATCAGACAAATATAGGTGGTCTTGTAAAATTAGTAAAACGTGTCTTTATATTTTCAATTTGTATTGAGCTTATTGGAGTCATCTTTTTATCGTTTCGCTTTATTCCAGAGTTTGGTTTTGGAAAAGGCGTATACTATAGTATTTTTCACGTTATTGCATCTTATAATAATGCTGGATTTGCTCTATGGCCGGATAATTTAACAAGGTATGTAGGAGATCCTATTATTAATATTGGGATTTGCTCTTTAATTGTAATAGGTGGTCTCGGTTTTACTGTATTAATTGATGTATGGTATAGCCGTAGTTTCCGAAAATTATCGCTTCATTCCAAAATTATGATTGTTGGAACGGTAGTGCTAAATGTTATAGCGATGATTGTGATTTTTGTATTAGAATATAATAATATGAAGACGTTAGGGGATTTACCATTAAATGAAAAGTTATGGGCTTCTTTCTTCCAAGGTATTACTCCTCGTACTGCTGGATTTAATACAGTTGACTACGGGGGGATGGAAGAATCATCTATATTATTTACGATGGTTTTAATGTTTATTGGCGCAGGAAGTGTATCAACAGGTGGAGGGATTAAATTAACAACGTTTGTTATTTTAGTTACATCCGTCCTTTCTTTCTTTAGAAAGAAAGAGGAAATCGTTTTATTTCAGCGTACAATTAAAATGTCGACAGTAACGAGAGCGTTAGCTATTGCTGTTGCTAGTCAAATCCTCATTTTTACAGCAGTATTTGTATTAATGCTTACAGAAAACTTCAGCTTTATTCAGTTACTATTTGAAACAATTTCAGCGTTCGGTACAGTAGGGTTAACGATGGGGATTACTGCAAAGTTATCAGCGTTTGGAAAATGTATTATTATGTTTGTTATGTTTTGCGGATTAATTGGACCGTTAACACTTGTGTTTTCTTTAGCGCGACCAGCAAAACAAAAAATTAAATATCCATCAGAAGATGTATTTACAGGATAAGGTATCCCGCATAAGCGAGATACCTTTTTCTTTTTAAAAAAGGGAGAACAATAATCCAACAAGCGCTACTCGGAATAGAATTGCAATAAGTGCTGCAATTCCGCCGACAATCGCAGCAATGCCACCAGTTACAGTAGCTCCACGATTATAAGCGTAAATCCCTAGTAATACAGAAACAAGACCAAATAATGTTGGGAAGGTAAAGAGTGATAAAATAGATAAGGCAAGAGCGATAAAGCCAGCCGTTGATCCAGCCGCAGACGATCTTACATCATCTTTATGATCTTTCTCATCGTAATCATAATCAATGCGCTGTGGTGCAACCTCAGCTGCATATTCTTCTTTATAGTCACTATAATCACTATCTATTCTATCTCTTTTTTTATACTCATCAAATTTCTCAGTCAAAGTCATGACTCCTTTCATAACAAGGTTCAATAGTAGTATGTTTCTCTTTTTCTTTTTTATCCCGCTTTAATGGGCAGTAAGCCCCCCATCTCAAAATTCAGCGAAAGCAAAGAAGTTAGGTCGAGCTGTCCATTAAATTCCAATTGGTGAGGGCTGATAATCAGTGGGGGATGAAGAAAACCCCCACTGATTAAAGTTTCACTTTATCCGAGTATGTACAGGGAGTAATATCCATTTAGAAGGAAGAAATTGTTTTTTTGAAATAGGAAAAGTTAGTATGACTTCCTCTATTTTGGAAAGTATAAAAAAGAATAAGAAGGAAAGGGTGCAATACATAATGGAACATCCAATTGAAAATTTAATGAAAACAGCAATGACAAATTTAAAAGAGATGGTAGATGTAAATACGATTGTTGGAAGTCCAGTTTCAACGGCTGATGGAAATGTAGTATTAACAGTATCTCAAGTGGCTTTTGGTTTTGGTGCCGGCGGAAGTGATTTTAAAGGGGATTTTATTTCTGAAAAACATAATAACGGACAAGGACAGCATAAAGAGAACAAGCAAAGTCATCCATTTGGAGGCGGAAGCGGGGCTGGGGTTTCTATTAGCCCAGTTGCTTTTTTAGTAGTTGGTTCTAACGGTGTGCAAGTATTGCACCTCAATAGTAGTACGCATTTAATTGAAAAGGCTTTAAATACTGTACCAAGCACTGTAGATAAATTTGTAAATGGTCGCCAAAAGTGAACTTGCATTTTTTAGGAATTATGATATATTAGAAAAAGTGCGCTTTAAGATGATCGGAATAATTGAACTGTAAATATATATGATGTGTGGAATAAGGGAGAGGAATTTATGATTAATATCAAAAACCTAGTAGTTGGCTTATGTATGTTAGTAAGCGGTTTTGTTGTATATGTAATAAAAGAAAAAGCTCCATTCTAAAACAGACAAACCGTTACTGTCTGTTTTTAATTTGTAAAAAATATTGACAAGTTATTGTATTGATGTTAAAATTTTAATTCGTGTCTCGGTTACAGCTAGTGTAAAATAAATAAATCTTATAAATATAATACGAAAAGTTTGCGAAAGATCGGGTAGTCTTACCAACAACTTTTGTGAACAAACCCTATAAATTATTATTGTAGGCTTTATATGTATACTAGTGAATCAAGGAGCGGTCAGTGGAACCGTAATGATGAGAGAGAGGTAGGGCTTTCATCCAGTATATGTTACTTTCCCGTTAGGTGAATATAAAAAAGAGGACTCCTTTTCAAAAGGAGTCCTCTTTCTTTTTTAAGTGCGGCTATCAACTTGCTGACAAATTTCATCTGTTGTTAAACCATGAGCTGTAATTACCGATCCCTTAATGGATGCATCTGCAATACCCATCATATTGGAATCTTGCCCAGTTACAACACAACAATCGCATCCTTGTGCATCATGTTCGGAGTGAAGGGTAACAACCTCATGTCCCTGTTGCTTAAGAGCTTGCTGAACATCTGTTAATGAGTTTTCAACGCCAATTCTAGCCATAATTCTCACCTCCTACCATCTAGTTGCTAGTATGCTCAAGTACATTGCATATATTTATCCCGCTTTAATGGGCAGTAAGCCCCTCACCTCAACATGCAGCGAAAGCAAAGAAGTTAGGTTGGGGATCAACTGCCCATAAAAGTCCGATTGGTGAGGGCTGATTAAAGTTTCACTTTATGCAAAGAAGGTAGGAAGTCTATATTTATCCTGCTATTTACGGGTAGAATTAACGTATTACTTTATTTAGTCGTTATATACACCAGTAAGCATTTGACTTACGAATTGATCGTTTAAAGTATCTTGGGCGGAAGAAGTATTTGAATGAATGTCAATTGAAGCAATAAAATTATTATGTTCTTTATTATTTGGTTCTACCTCTACATAATTATCGAATTTACAAAAACCTTTCGTATCCATTAGATCAAATAGTTGCAGCATTTCTACTACCTCTTGTCTCGTTCCTTTAATTTGTACGCACGCCATATTGATTTCCTCCTTCATTTTGACAAATTGTTTTTTAAAAATAGGATTATGATTGCGAGATGAAAAATATGAATGTTATTTTTAGACAGCGTTATTTTTATTATTTTCCCCCTTTTTCAGCAAAAGTCGTTGTATATTCCCGAATTTATAAAAACGGACGTCCGTTTATTGAATACAATAGATTCGTATCAATTGATGAAAATCCTTCTTTTAAACAAATATTTTTTTTAGTGGAATTTGGCGAAAAAATTTTTTTGACTTTTTGTAAACGTTAACAACGCTATTAAATCAATATAATCAAAGATGTACGTACGATTAAAAATTATAAATTTTCTAAAAATTTACTTGATTTATTTAGAAAGGAGAGTAAACTAGGAAACAATAAAAAATTCATAGAACATAGGAGGCGCTTTCCAGTGAATGAGCAATGGATTTTCTTAAATGGAGAATTTGTTCCAAAAGACGAAGCAAAAGTTTCAGTATATGATCATGGTTATTTATATGGAGATGGAGTATTTGAAGGAATTAGAGTTTATAGCGGTAATGTTTTCCGTTTGAGAGAGCATCTTGTCCGATTATATGAATCAGCAAAATCCATCATGTTAGAAATTCCATATTCTTTAGATGAAGTAGCGAATATTGTTGTTGAGACGATTCGACAAAATAAATTATCTAATGGATACATTCGCCTTGTTGTATCGAGAGGTGCAGGAAATCTTGGATTAGATCCTGATTCTTGTAAGAAACCGAATGTAGTCGTAATTGCAGAACAACTATCTTTATTCCCACAAGAATATTATGAAAAAGGGATTCCGGTTGTAACAGTTGCAACGCGCCGAAACCGTCCAGATGTTTTGTCGCCTCAAGTAAAATCTTTAAATTACTTAAACAATATTTTAGTTCGTATTGAAGCGAAATTAGCTGGAGTACAAGAAGCACTTATGTTAAATGATCAAGGATACGTAGCTGAAGGTTCAGGAGATAACGTGTTTATTGTAAAAGGAAATAAATTAATTACACCACCAAGTTCTGCTGGAGCGTTAGAAGGTATTACACGAAACGCTATTTTAGAAATCGGTGAAAAACTTGGATATGACGTTAGAGAAGAGTTATTTACAAGACATGATGTATATGTAGCTGATGAAGTATTTTTAACAGGAACGGCTGCAGAAGTAATTGCTGTTACGACAGTAGATGGTAGAACGATTGGTTTAGGGCAAACAGGTCCACATACGAATCGTTTATTAGAAGAATTCCGAAAATTAGTTATAGAAGATGGAGAGAAAATTTACGAAGAAAATAAAGTTGGATAACAACTTTTTATAACATAAGAAAGCGTTGAGAGGGAGGAGTAGTTGATTGTGAAGCCTCACAGAGAGTCGGTGGTTGCTGAAAACCGATGGTTCACGTCGACGAACATCGCCCTTAAGTGCTAAGCTGAAGCATTTGTCTAGGCTTAGACGGTAGCTCCGTTATTAGCTAGACTCATTTATGGGTCACTGAGGCAAGAGTATTCTTGCAAAGAAGGGTGGTACCGCGAAATCTTTCGTCCCTTCAGCACATAGCTGGAGTGTGGACGTAGGATTTTTTTTATTGATAAAAGTTTTCAAAAAGGGGGCTTATAAGAACAATGTCTTCAAAAACGGAAGAGAAACTGGCAACCGGTGCACAGCTATTGTTAGAAGCGCTAGAAAAGGAAGGAGTAGAAGTAATTTTCGGTTATCCTGGTGGTGCTGTTTTACCTCTTTATGATGCACTCTATGACTGTGAAATTCCACATATTTTAACAAGGCATGAGCAAGGTGCTATTCACGCCGCTGAAGGGTATGCCAGAATTACTGGTAATCCAGGTGTTGTCATTGCAACGAGTGGACCAGGTGCTACAAATGTTATTACAGGTCTTGCAGATGCGATGATTGATTCGTTACCACTTGTTGTATTTACAGGGCAAGTAGCAACAACGTTAATTGGAAGTGATGCTTTCCAAGAAGCGGATATTATGGGGCTTACGATGCCGGTGACAAAACATAACTATCAAGTGCGAAAGGCTTCAGATTTACCTCGAATTATTAAAGAAGCATTTCATATTGCTAGAACAGGAAGACCAGGCCCAGTCGTTATTGACCTTCCAAAAGATATGGTGGTAGAGCAAGGAGAACGATGTAATGACGTACAAATGGATTTACCAGGATACAACCCGAATTATGAACCGAATCTACTCCAAATAAACAAATTATTACAAGCAATTCGTGCTGCAAACAAGCCGTTAATTTTAGCTGGAGCAGGTGTATTGCATGCGAAAGCATCAAAAGAGTTAACGAGTTTTGCTCGTAAATATGAAATTCCCGTTGTGCATACATTACTTGGTCTCGGTGGCTTTCCGCCAGATGATGAACTATTTTTAGGAATGGGAGGAATGCATGGTTCTTACACAGCCAATATGGCGTTATATGAATGTGACTTACTCATTAATGTAGGTGCGAGATTTGATGATCGGCTTACAGGGAATTTAGCTTATTTTGCTAAAGAGGCGACTGTTGCGCATATCGATATTGATCCAGCAGAAATCGGGAAAAATGTGCCGACTGAAATTCCTATTGTTGCAAGTGCTAAGCAAGCGTTGGAAGCATTACTTCAACCGGAAGGAAGGAAAGAAAATCATTATGAATGGATCACTTTATTAAAGAGTAGAAAAGAACAGTATCCATTCTCTTATAAACGAAACTCTGAAAGTATTAAGCCTCAATACGCAATTGATATGTTATATGAAATTACGAAGGGAGAAGCGATTGTAACAACAGATGTTGGGCAACATCAAATGTGGGTAGCCCAATACTATCCGCTGAAAAATCCAGATAAATGGGTAACTTCAGGAGGATTAGGAACGATGGGGTTCGGATTTCCAGCAGCAATTGGGGCACAAATTGCAAAGCCTGAGGAACTAGTTATTGCAATTGTCGGTGACGCTGGATTTCAAATGACCCTGCAAGAATTAAGTGTGTTAAAAGAACACTCCTTACCTGTTAAAGTGTTTATTTTAAATAATGAAGCTTTAGGAATGGTAAGACAATGGCAAGATGAATTTTATAATCAAAGATACTCGCACTCTTTACTGTCGTGTCAACCAGATTTCGTCGCTCTTGCGAATGCGTATGGCATAAAAGGAGTTCGAATAGATGATCCACTTCTTGCAAAGAAGCAAATACAGCATGCGATTGAATTACAAGAACCGGTCGTAATTGATTGCCGTGTACTTCAATCAGAAAAGGTAATGCCAATGGTTGCGCCAGGGAAAGGTGTTCACCAAATGGAGGGAGTGGAAAAAAGGTGAAGAGAATTGTTACAGCGACAGTTCGAAATCAAAGTGGTGTGTTAAACCGAATTACAGGTGTTATGACACGAAGGCATTTTAATATTGAAAGTATTTCAGTAGGTCATACAGAATCATCAGACATATCACGGATGACGATTGTTGTACACGTTGAAAATGAGCAGCAAGTTGAGCAGTTAATTAAACAACTTCATAAGCAAATTGATGTTATGAAAGTATCAGATATTACAGAAGAAGCGATGATCGCAAGAGAACTTGCACTTATTAAAGTCGCAACATCAGTAGCAAGAGCAGAATTATATAGTTTAATTGAACCGTTTCGAGCCGCTGTAATAGATGTTGGGAAGGATTCCATAGTTGTGCAAGTAACTGGTACGCAGGAGAAAGTAGAGGCGTTAATTGAATTACTTCGTCCATACGGTTTGAAAGAAATTGCTAGAACAGGTGTAACAGCATTTACGCGTAGTATGAAAAAACAAGATAAGCAAGTTATGTTAATTCAATAATCATTTATATATAGGGGGAAATGAAAATGACAAAGGTTTATTATGAAAAAGATGTAACGGTAAATGTATTAAAAGAAAAGAAAGTAGCAATCATCGGATATGGCTCGCAGGGTCATGCGCATGCGCAAAACTTGCGTGATAACGGATTTGATGTAGTAGTAGGTTTAAGAAAAGGGAAGTCTTGGGATAAAGCGAAAGAAGATGGATTTTCTGTATATACAGTAGCAGAAGCAGCGGAGCAGGCTGATTTAGTAATGATTCTACTACCGGATGAACTGCAGCCAGAAGTATATGAAGGGGAAATTGCACCAAATTTACAGGCAGGAAATTCTCTCGTTTTTGCACACGGATTTAATGTTCACTTTGATCAAGTGAAACCACCAGCTAATGTAGATGTATTTCTAGTAGCGCCTAAAGGTCCAGGGCATCTTGTACGCCGTACGTTTGCTGAAGGCGGAGCTGTTCCTGCATTATTTGCAGTATACCAAGATGCAACAGGAGTTGCGACTGAAAAGGCACTTTCTTATGCTGATGGAATTGGAGCGACGAGAGCGGGCGTATTAGAAACGACGTTTAAAGAAGAAACAGAAACAGATCTATTTGGAGAGCAAGCTGTACTTTGCGGCGGAGTAACCGCGCTGGTGAAAGCTGGATTTGAAACGTTGGTTGATGCAGGATACCAGCCTGAACTTGCATATTTTGAATGTTTACATGAACTTAAACTAATCGTTGACCTTATGTATGAAGGTGGACTTGAAAATATGAGATATTCAGTTTCAGATACAGCGCAGTGGGGCGACTTCGTATCAGGACCACGCGTTGTAACGGAAGATACGAAGAAAGCGATGGGTGCAGTGCTAGCCGAAATTCAAGATGGTACATTTGCAAGAGGTTGGATTGCAGAGCATAAAGCAGGAAAACCAAATTTCCATGCGACAAATGAGAAAGAGAATGAACATGAAATCGAAGTAGTTGGACGTAAATTACGTGAAATGATGCCTTTCGTACAGCCACGAGTAAAGGCAGGGGTCAAATAATATGAAGCAGATTTTGTTCATGGATACGACGCTACGTGATGGCGAACAATCACCAGGAGTGAATTTAAATGAACAAGAGAAATTGCAAATTGCAAGGCAATTAGAGAGACTAGGTATTCATGTCATGGAAGCTGGATTTGCAGCAGCTTCCGAAGGGGATTTTCAGTCGGTAAAACGCATCGCAAATACGATTCAAAATGCTACAGTTATGAGTTTAGCTAGAGCGAAAGAAAGTGATATTCGAAGAGCATATGAAGCTGTGAAAGGTGCTGTATCTCCTCGTCTACACGTATTTTTAGCTACGAGTGATATTCATATGAAGTATAAACTTTGTATGTCAAAGGAAGATGTATTAGATAGTATTCATCGTTCGGTTACACTTGGGAAATCGTTATTTCCGACAGTACAATTTTCTGCAGAAGATGCGACAAGAACAGCAAGAGATTTTTTAGCTGAAGCAGTAGAAGTCGCGATTCGTGCAGGAGCAAATGTAATTAATATTCCAGATACAGTTGGATATACGAATCCAGAAGAATATTATTCTCTTTTTAAATACTTACAAGAATCCGTTCCTTCATATGAAAAAGCAATTTTCTCTTGTCATTGTCACGATGATCTTGGGATGGCTGTAGCAAATTCATTAGCTGCGGTTGAAGGTGGAGCATTGCAAGTAGAAGGAACAATTAATGGAATTGGAGAAAGAGCAGGGAATGCAGCGTTAGAAGAAGTCGCAGTTGCTCTTCATATTAGAAAAGATTTCTATAAAGCAGAGTCTTCTATGACGCTAAAAGAAATTAAAGCGACGAGTACATTAGTAAGCAGATTAACAGGTATGGTTGTACCGAAAAATAAAGCGATTGTTGGAGCAAATGCATTCGCTCATGAATCAGGAATTCATCAAGATGGTGTATTAAAAGAAGTGACAACGTATGAGATTATTGAACCAGAGCTAGTAGGTGAATCTCAAAATCTATTTGTACTTGGAAAACATTCTGGACGTCACGCGTTTACAGAAAAAATGAAAGAGCTTGGTTATGAATTTACAAAGGAAGAACGAGATGCGGTGTTTGAAGCATTTAAAAAATTAGCTGATCGTAAGAAGGAAATTACGGAGGAAGATTTACGTGCACTTATGCTTGGTGAAGCAGCATTTGCGGCTCAGCAATACACCATTACGCAACTGCAAGTACATTTCGTATCAAATAGTACACAATGCGCGACAGTTGTATTAAAAGATGAAGAAGGGAATGTATACGAAGATGCAGCTACTGGCTCAGGTAGTATTGAAGCGATTTATAATGCAATCCAAAGAATTTTAGGCTTAGAATGTGAATTGGCAGATTATCGCATACAATCTATTACACAAGGTCAAGACGCACTTGCTCATGTTCATGTTGAATTAAAAGAAGGAACGCATCAAGTATCAGGTTTTGGTGTCGCGCAAGACGTATTGGAAGCGTCGGCGAGAGCATATGTTCATGCGGCGGGGAAATTAAAATCTTTTATCCAGCTTGTGAAATAAGTAGTTGATAGGTGAGAAAAGCTTTCCTCACCTATCAAAATAAAGTTCTGAAAATTCGGTTAAAAGGAGTGTTGAAATTGGAAAAACGTATCGTTTGTTTAGCTGGTGATGGTGTTGGCCCAGAAGTTATGGAAAGTGCGAAGGAAGTATTGCATATGGTAGAGAGATTATATGGGCATCGTTTTCATTTGCAAGATGAGTACTTTGGCGGGAGTGCTATCGATTTAAATGGGCAACCATTACCACAACGAACGCTTGCCGCCTGTTTAGCAAGTGATGCAGTTTTACTAGGAGCAGTTGGTGGACCAAGGTGGGATAGTGCGAGAGAAAGACCAGAGAAAGGATTATTAGCTTTAAGAAAAGGACTCGGCGTATTTGCGAATGTTCGCCCTGTAACGGTAGAAAGCGCAACGGCACATTTATCGCCATTAAAAAAGGCTGATGAAATTGATTTCGTTGTCGTTCGTGAATTAACAGGGGGAATTTATTTTTCTTATCCGAAAGAACGAACGGACGAAGTAGCAACAGATACACTTACGTATCATCGTCATGAAATTGAACGTATCGTTTCGTATGCTTTTCAATTAGCAAGTAAGCGGAAAAAGAAAGTAACATCGATTGATAAGGCGAATGTTTTAGAGTCTAGTAAACTATGGCGAACTGTGACAGAAGAAGTGGCACTTCGTTATCCAAACGTTGAACTAGAACATATTTTAGTAGATGCCGCTGCGATGGAGTTAATTCGAAATCCAGGACGGTTTGATGTAATAGTAACTGAAAATTTATTTGGAGATATTTTGAGTGACGAGGCTTCTGTATTAGCTGGATCATTAGGGATGCTTCCATCAGCAAGTCACGCTGAAAAGGGACCTTCATTATACGAGCCTATTCACGGTTCAGCACCGGATATTGCTGGGAAGAATAGGGCGAACCCAATTGCAATGATGCGCTCTGTTGCAATGATGCTTGGGCAATCGTTCGGATTAACGAGAGAAGGGTGTGCAATTGAAGAAGCAATTTCTACAGTCCTTACATCAGGGAAATGTACAGCAGATATCGGGGGGACTGAAACGACAACTTCATTTACGAAGGCAGTTATGCAAGAAATGGAAGAGCAAGCGTTAGTAGGGAGAGGGAGATAATGGGGAAAAGGTTGCTAGATAAACTTTGGGAAAGACATATAGTTACGACAAACGAAAATGGATTAGATTTATTATATATAGATCTGCATCTTGTTCACGAAGTAACGTCACCGCAAGCCTTTGAAGGCTTGCGGCTTACAAATCGAACAGTCCGTAGACCAGATTTAACATTCGCAACGATGGATCATAATATTCCAACGAAAGATGTTTGGAATATTACCGATCGCATTGCGAAGCAGCAACTAGATACACTTCGGGAAAATTGTAAACAATTTCAGGTACCGTTAGCGGATATTGGAGATGAAGAACAAGGGATTGTTCACGTTATCGGACCAGAACTTGGGCTCACACAGCCAGGAAAAACAATTGTTTGTGGTGATAGTCATACAGCAACGCACGGTGCGTTTGGCGCGCTAGCATTTGGTATTGGTACGAGTGAAGTGGAACATGTATTGGCGACGCAAACGTTATGGCAACGTAAACCGAAAGCAATGGGCATTGAGTTAAAAGGGAAATTACAGAAAGGTGTTTACGCAAAAGATATTATTTTGCATCTCCTTTCAAAGTACGGTGTAGCAGTTGGAACTGGATACGTAATGGAATTTTACGGAGAGACAATTGGAGCTATGGAGATGGAAGAGAGAATGACGCTTTGTAATATGGCAATTGAAGGAGGAGCAAAGGCTGGTATTATAGCACCAGATAAAAAAACATTTGCTTATGTAAAAGGACGTAAATATGCACCGAAAGATTATGAAACTTTCGAGAAAAAATGGTCGGAACTGTATACAGATTCAGATGCAATTTACGATTTGCATATTTCAATTGATGTGGCGGATTTAGCACCGTACGTTACGTGGGGAACAAACCCGAGTATGGGTGTTCGTATTGATGAAAAATTGCCAGAAAAGTATGATGCAAATGATGAAAGAGCATTTTCTTATATGGGATTAAGCCCTGGACAAAGTACGTATGACATTCCAGTTCAGCATGTTTTTATTGGATCTTGTACAAATTCCAGGCTTTCTGATTTAGAAATTGCTGCATCTGTTGTGAAAGGGAGAAAGGTAAAAGAAGGTGTGCGAGCACTCGTTGTGCCTGGATCGAAAAGGGTAAGAGAAGCCGCTATGCAAAAAGGACTACATCATATATTTGAAGAAGCAGGATTTGAATGGAGAGAACCTGGATGTTCAATGTGTCTTGGAATGAATCCAGATCAAGTACCTGAAGGAGAACATTGTGCTTCCACTTCAAACCGTAATTTTGAAGGAAGACAAGGAAAAGGAGCGCGAACACATTTGGTTAGCCCAGCAATGGCGGCAGCAGCTGCGTTATATGGTCATTTTGTTGATACTAGAAAGGAGAGTTATGATGGAGCCATTTCGTATTCATAAAGGTACTGCCGCAGTATTGATGAATGATAATATTGATACAGATCAAATTATTCCGAAGCAATATTTAAAGAGAATTGAAAGAACGGGATTTGGAAAATATTTATTCGATGAATGGCGTTATGATAATAACCGCCATGAAAACCCTAATTTTCCACTTAATGCACAAGATAGAAAAGGAGCAAGTATATTAATTACAGGTGATAATTTTGGTTGCGGTTCTTCAAGAGAACATGCTCCGTGGGCGCTTGCTGATTATGGTTTCCACGTTATTATCGCTGGCGGGTTTGCAGATATTTTTTATATGAATTGTATGAAAAATGGTATGTTACCAATAGTAATGGATAAAGAAATGCGAGAACAACTTGTCAAAACGGATGCGAGAGAACAAATAGAAGTAGATTTAGAGAATGAAGTCATTACAACGAGTACGCACAGGTTTCATTTTACAATCGAGAAAATGTGGAAAGAGAAATTATTAAATGGTCTAGATGAAATTAGCATTACAATGCAATATGAACAAGAAATTGTAGAATATGAAAGGGAAGTAGCTTTATATTAAGAAATAACGGAATGTTCGAAATGTATTTACATTCAGAATTAAGTATTATATACTATGTAAAAAATCAGAGGAGAAAGGGAGTAAGTATTATGAATATCGTGCAACCTATTGAAATGCTTACACAACTACATCATCATACATAAAGCCCTTGAACCTAGCGTGAAAACGTGTAGGCACAAGGGTTATTCCCGTTGTACCTACACTCTACTAAAGAGCCTTGTAGGTATTTTGTCTACAAGGCTCTTTTTATTTTCGGTTTAGGTGCACGAAATAGGCATACATTAGAAAAGGAAAGGTGTGAGAATTTAGATGACAAAATGGAAACGGGCAAATCCAAATGGAACGAGAGACTATTTATTCGAAGAATGTACGTTAATTGAAGAAGTGGAGCAAAAATTAAGACGTACTTTTTTAGAGAGAGGTTATGAAGAAATAAGGACACCAACAATAGAATTTTATGATGTGTTTGCCTTTCAAAATAGACCGATAGATGAAGAAAAGATGTATAAATTTTTTGATGAAAAGGGACGGATTATCGTCTTGCGTCCAGATATGACAATTCCTTTAGCGAGAGTGATGGGAACGCAGAGGTGGGATACGCCGCTAAAACTAACGTATGGAGGGAATGTATTTCGGGCGAATGAGTCCCTTACTGGAAAATATAATGAAATTGTACAAAGTGGTATTGAAATTATTGGGATTGATAATGTAAGAGCTGAAATTGAATGCGTCATAAGCGTCATTCAATCACTTCAAAAGGTGAAGGTGCAATCTTTTACAATAGAGATTGGGCAAGTGCAGTTATATAAATGTATTGTCAAAAAGCTCTCCATTCATGAAGAAGAAGAGCGAGTACTTAGAACATATATTGAAAGTAAAAATTATGCTGCTCTATCAAATTTTATTAGAGAAAAGAAATTAGATCGATGTGATGAAACAGTAAGATTACTTGAGAAATTACCAAGGTTATTTGGGAATTTAGAAGTAATTGAGGAAGCGGAAAAACTCGCCTCAAGTAATGAAATGAAAATGGCCATCGCAAGAGTGAAAGAAATATATGAAGCAATTGAAAAACTAGGCTATGGATCTTACATATCAATTGATTTAGGTATGATCCAACATCTGGATTACTATACGGGAGTTATTTTCAAAGGGTATATATATGAAATTGGAGAAGAAATTGTTAGTGGTGGAAGATATGATGAGTTAATTGGGAATTTTGGAGAAATGCTGCCGGCTGTTGGACTCGCGGTGCAAGTCAATCAAATTGTGAAGGCGCTGCAAGAGCAGCAAGAACCATATGAACGAAAGAGAATAGATATTATTATTCATTATGAGTTAAATAGATTAGCAGAAGCGGAAAGATTACGAAATTTACTTCAAAAAGACGGGAAAAAAGTAGAGCTATCCTTATTCTCTAATGTAAACGACACCTTTCAATTTGCAAGAAAAAATCAAATAGTAACGGTCGTTGAGGCAAAGAATGAATCATTAGTGGAATATGTATGGAAAGAGAAATGGGTAGTCCAGAAAGAAGGAGAAACCTCATGCGTAACATTCAAATTGCGTTAACGAAAGGAAGATTAGAGAAGCATGTGATTCCGCTCTTTGAGCAGATTGGAATTGATTGTTCAGAGCTCAAAAATAAAGGAAGAAAGCTTGTCTTTCAAAGTAAAAATACAGATGTTTCATTTATTTTAGTGAAAGCAGTAGATGTTGCTACTTATGTAGAACATGGAGTAGCTGATATTGGGGTCGTTGGAAAAGATATTTTAATGGAAAACGAGAAAGATATTTATGAAATGTTGGATTTAGGAGTAGGCGTGTGTAAGTTTTGTGTAGCTTCTATTCCTACTTATAATCCGAAGAGCTACCGGAAGAAACGTATTGCAACGAAATATCCTCATATTACTTCTAACTATTTTCATGATAAAGGAGAGGATGTAGAAATTATTAAAATAGAAGGTTCTGTAGAAATCGCTCCTATTCTTGGGTTGGCAGATGCAATTGTTGATATTGTTGAAACAGGAACAACATTACAAGAAAATGGACTCATTGTATTTGAGGAAATGTGTTCTATATCTGCTCGAATGATTGTGAATAAGGCTGCATTAAAAACTAAAAAAGACGAAATATTTAGTATTGTTAATATGATGGAGCAAGAAATTTTGTCAGGAAAATAGGGGGACTTGAAATGGAGATCGTTTGTGAAGATTTTCAAAAGGCGTTATCGAAAATAAAATTGCTACGAGAAAACGCTAATATAATAGAAGAAACTGTTCAAAGGAGTGTAAGAGAGATCGTTCAAAATGTAAGGGAGAATAGGGATGAGGCCCTATCTTTTTATACAAACAAGTTTGATGGTGTGGAGATGAAAGAGTTTCGTGTAAGTGAAGAAGAGATAAAACGAGCGAGTATGTTTGTAGAAAATTCATTTTTAGAAGCGTTACAAGAGGCGAAGAAAAATATTATTTCATACCACGAAAAGCAAAAAAGGCAATCCATATTCGATTGCGAGAGTAAAGGCATCATCAGGGGACAAATCATTCGGCCGTTAGAAAATGTAGGAGTATATGTGCCAGGGGGAACTGCTTCGTATCCTTCATCAGTATTAATGAATGTATTGCCAGCAAAACTAGCTGGTGTGAAAAAGATTGTAATGGTAACACCGCCGAGAGAAGGAGGCTTTGATCCCTATATTTTAGCTGCTGCAAGTCTTGCAGGGGTAGATGAAATTTATACGATAGGCGGTGCGCAAGCAATTGCTGCTTTAGCATACGGTACGGAATCGATTCCGAAAGTGGATAAAATAGTTGGACCAGGAAATTTGTACGTCGCTCTAGCGAAACGAGAAGTATATGGAATAGTAAATATTGATATGATTGCTGGACCGTCAGAAATTGTAGTTATCGCTGATGAAACCGGCAATGCAAAATATATTGCTGCTGATTTATTATCACAGGCAGAGCATGACGCGAGAGCGACAGCAATTTGTATTACAACGAATATAGAGTTAGCAAAAGAAGTAGAAAAAGAGATAGAAAGACAGTTAGAAACATTACCAAGAAGCGAAATTGCTCGTGAATCGATAAATAGAAATGGGGCCATCTGCATCGTTCCTTCTATAGATGAGGCACTCCAATTGTCGAATGAAATCGCTCCAGAACATTTAGAGTTACATATAAAAGAACCGATGAATGCTTTAGCTTATGTGAAACACGCAGGATCTATCTTTCTTGGGCCATATGCACCGGAACCGCTCGGTGATTATTTAGCAGGACCGAATCATGTGTTACCGACAAGTGGAACGGCAAGATTTTTCTCACCGTTATCAGTCGATGATTTCGTAAAAAAATCAGGCTTTCTGTCTTATACGGAGGAAGCGTTAAGAGATGTACAACATCATATTGTGGAACTTGCCAATAAAGAAGGGTTACATGCGCATGCGAGAGCAATTCAAATAAGATTTGAGGAGGAAGAATGATGCGAGAGTCTAGTCAAATACGTGAGACGACAGAAACAAAAATAAAATTAAGTTTGCAGCTTGATGAAGGAAAGGATGTTTCTGTACAAACGGGAGTGGGATTTTTTGATCATATGCTAACTTTATTTGCAAGGCATGGAAGATTCGGTTTGCAAGTGGAGGCGGAAGGCGATGTATTCGTTGATGCACATCATACAGTTGAAGATGTTGGAATTGTGCTCGGAAATTGTTTGAAAGAAGCATTGCAAAATAAAGAGGGGATTAACCGTTATGGCTCTGCTTATGTACCGATGGATGAATCTTTAGGTTTTGTCGCAATTGATATAAGTGGACGCTCGTATATTGTATTTCAAGGAGAATTAACAAATCCGAAGCTAGGGGATTTTGATACAGAACTAACAGAAGAATTTTTTAGAGCAGTTGCGCATGCTGCAAATATTACATTACATGCTCGCGTTTTATATGGAAGTAATACACATCACAAAGTTGAAGCATTATTTAAAGCATTTGGTCGAGCACTTAGGGAAGCAGTTGATAAAAATGCCAACATTACTGGTGTAAATTCAACGAAAGGGATGTTGTAATTGATTGCTATTATAGATTATGGAATGGGAAATATTCGTAGTGTAGAACAAGCATTAAAATATATTGGAGCAGCGTACATCGTAACAAGTGATAAAGAAGAGATTTTTAGAAGTGATGGAGTGATTTTACCAGGAGTAGGTGCATTTCCAAAAGCGATGGATGTATTGGAAGAAAAAGATTTAGTGCGTGTATTAAAAGAAGTTGGGTGTTCAGGAAAACCGCTTCTAGGCATTTGCTTAGGAATGCAGCTTTTATTTGAGAAAAGTGAGGAACTACAAGACTGTAACGGATTAAGTTTATTGCCAGGTGTTATTCGAAAGTTAAAGGTTCCTTATAAAATTCCACATATGGGATGGAATGAGCTAAAGAAAGAGGGAGAAATAGCGCTTTGGAATGGAGTAGAGGACGGTTCTTTCGTATATTATGTCCACTCTTATTATGCAGATTGCCCTAATGAAATTGTGTATGGAATAAGTGAATATGGAGTGAAAGTACCTGGTTTTGTAGCAAAAGGGAATATATACGGCGCACAGTTTCATCCTGAAAAAAGTGGTGACGTCGGAATGCAAATGTTGAAAAACTTCAAAGGGGTGGTAGAAGCATGGAAATTTTCCCAGCTATCGATTTAAAAGAGGGACGGTGCGTTAGACTGTATCAAGGAGAGTTTAGTAAAGAAACAGTAATGAATGAAGACCCGGTTGCGCAAGCGATTATATTCGAAAAATCGGGAGCAAAAACACTGCATATTGTTGATTTAGATGGTGCAATTGCTGGCGAATCGTTAAACTTGCCAATCATTGAAAAAATTTGCAAGGCAGTACGTATTCCTGTGCAAGTTGGAGGGGGAATTCGGTCACTTGTAGCGGTAGAGAAGTTATTGTCAGTAGGTGTAGATAAAGTGATTTTAGGGACAGCAGCTCTTTATGATAAGGAATTTTTAGAAGAAGCGGTTCGTCTATATAAAGAAAAAATCATTGTTGGAATCGATGCGAAAAATGGTTTCGTAGCAACGAGAGGCTGGCTTGATGTGTCTGAATTTTCTTATATTGATTTAGCGAAGCAAATGGAGAATGTAGGTGTTCAAACAATTGTGTTTACAGACATTTCGAAAGACGGGACACTTGCAGGGCCGAATGTAGAGCAATTGGAGTTACTACAAAAAAGTGTGGGTATTCGTCTTATTGCTTCTGGAGGAGTGGCATCTATTCAAGATGTGAAAAAATTAAATGATATGAATATATACGGTGTCATAATTGGTAAGGCTCTTTACGAGAAAACGATTAATTTAGAAGAAGTGTTAGAGGTAACAAAGTTATGTTAGCGAAACGTATTATTCCATGTCTAGATGTGAAAGAAGGGCGAGTCGTAAAAGGTGTAAATTTTATAGGATTACAAGACGTCGGTGATCCTGTTGAAATAGCAGCTTTATATAATAATGCGGGAGCAGATGAAATTGTATTTTTAGATATTACGGCAACGCATGAAGGACGAAAAACAATTATAGATGTTGTAGAAAAAACAGCTTCGAAAGTATTTATTCCTCTTACAGTTGGCGGGGGGATTTCAAGTGTTAAAGATATGTACAATTTATTAAGAGCTGGAGCAGATAAAGTTTCAATCAACTCAGCGGCAGTGCGAAACCCAAAGCTAATCGAGGAAGGAGCAGAACATTTTGGCTCACAATGTATTGTTGTAGCAATTGATGCTAGAAAAGTAGCAGAAGATAAGTGGAATGTATATGTGAACGGCGGAAGAGTTGATACGGGAATGGATGCAACCTTGTGGGCAAAGCGCGTTACCGAGCTAGGGGCAGGCGAAATTTTGCTAACGAGTATGGATGCAGATGGAACGAAAAATGGATATGACCTTCGTTTAACAGAAGAAATTTCAAAAAGTGTTTCCGTGCCAGTCATTGCATCAGGCGGATGTGGTCATGTTGATCACATTATAGAAGTCTTTCAAAAGACAACAGTTGATGCAGCGTTAGCGGCATCCATCTTTCATTATGGTGAGGCGACAATACAAGAAGTAAAGCGAAAATTAAGAAATGCAAACGTTGAGGTGCGGTTATGAAACCTAACTTTTCAAAAGGATTATTACCAGCAGTTGTCATGGAAGAAGGGACAAAAGAAGTTTTAATGCTAGCTTATATGAATGAAGAAGCATATGAAAAAACGCTAGAAACGAAAAGAACTTGGTTTTATTCTCGTTCAAGAAGGTCGTTATGGAATAAAGGAGAAACATCAGGAAATGTCCAATATGTGCAATCTCTTTATTTAGATTGTGATCAAGATTCAATCGTTGTTGTCGTAAAGCAAGTAGGACCTGCTTGCCATACGGGAGAGAAAACGTGTTTTCATTACAAAATTATATAGGGGGATACATATGGGAAACGCCTTTATATTACTATTTAAAACAATTGAAGAGCGAAAGAGAAATCCACTTCCTGAATCTTATACAAATTACTTGTTTTCAAAAGGAGAAGATAAAATTTTAAAGAAAATTGGTGAGGAATGCACGGAAGTAATTATCGCATCTAAAAATAATGATAAAGAAGAATTAGTAAAAGAAATGGTTGATGTATTGTATCACTGCTTCGTCTTATTAGCCGAAAAAAATATATCATTAGAAGATGTTATGGAGGAAGTGACAGAAAGAAATGGGAAGCTTTCGCGAGTAGGTGATAGAAGAGATATAGATACATTATAAGGGGGAATATAGATGAAGGTGGATTATCACATTCATTTAGAAGAAGGGCCATATTCAATAGGGTGGCTCGCTAAAATAAATGAAGCATTGCAATATTATGAACCGCTTGAAGAAGAAAAACATTCTATGGAATGGCTTGTGAAAACACAAGAACGCCTGCAAAGACGTGTGAAAGAAGGGCCATTTACAACGAAATGGATTGATTTATATTTAGAAGAAGCTTTGCGAAAAGGTATAAAAGAGGTTGGGATTGTCGATCATTTATACCGTTTTTATGAAGCGAAAGAATACTATGAAAGATATGTCGATATTAATGATTCGGAGCTTGGTCGTTTACAAAAGGAATGGCTAGACCAAGTAAGGGTAGCGTCACTACATGATTTTACAAAGGCAATAGAAGAAGCGAAAGAACGATGGAGTAAACGAGGTGTTACGCTTAAACTTGGAATTGAAGCGGATTATTTTATTGGTGGTGAACAAGAATTACAATCTTTACTCGCATTAGGAGATTTTGATTATGTAATTGGTTCTGTTCATTTTTTAAATGGTTGGGGATTTGATAATCCAGATACGAAAGAATATTTTAAGAAGCATGACTTATATGCTTTATATGATACGTTTTTCAAAACGGTGGAGTGTGCAGTTCGTTCTGAGTTATTTGATATAATAGCTCATCTTGATAACATAAAAGTATTTAATTATCGGTTAGATGAGAATGAACAACTTTCTTATTATAAGGAAATTGCGCGTGCATTAGTAGAAACAAATACGGCAACGGAAATAAATGCGGGATTGTATTATCGCTATCCTGTGCGTGAAATGTGTCCGAGTCCGCTATATTTACAAGTATTAGCTAAGTACGGGGTTCCGATTACTCTCTCCTCAGATGCTCATTATCCGCATGATTTAGGAAAATATGTGGAAGAGAATATAAAGACGTTACGTAATCATGATATTTCGCATTTAGCTACATTTGCGAAACGAGTAAGAACGTTGAGATTACTGGAAGATGAAGTATCCATTTCAAAATGATCACGATTTTTTGATGAAAACCCACCTTTTTGTTCAAAATAAGAAAGAATAAAAAGGAGGGCAAAGAAATGGCGAAACAACAAAATAAACAAAATGTACAAAGTGCACAGCAACAAGCGTATACTTCTGAAACGAATGCTACTTCTCAATCCGTTATCGAGGAACAAATTAGTGATACAGTTGCAGAAGGAACGATCGATGTGAAGCTTGGAAAAGAATCGCAAGAGAAAGCATAAGAAGAGGGGAGACTTGCATCTCCTCTTTTTTCATGGAAAAGTGTCGATTTTCAAAACTATAATCAAATTCCTTGGTTTTTATATGTGGATTTCTTACAATGAAAGATAAGAGCTATCTTATTTTCTATAGAAGAGGTGTTAGTAGTGGCAAAAATATTAGTAGCAGGGAAAATTCCAGCAATCGGATTAGAACTATTAAAGGATCATGATGTAGAAATGTACGATAAAGAGGCTTTAATTTCTTTAGATGAATTAACAGAGCGTGCAAAAGATAAAGATGCATTGTTAAGCCTACTTTCTACAAAGGTGACAAAAGAAGTGATTGATGCGGCACCTAATTTGAAAATTATTGCAAACTACGGTGCTGGTTACGATAATATTGATTACTCGTATGCCGGAGAAAAAGGGATTGCGGTAACGAATACACCAAAAGTATCAACTGAAGCGACAGCAGAATTAACATTTGCACTTCTTTTAGCAGCTGCACGTAGAATTCCGGAAGGTGATACGCTATGTCGTACAACTGGATTTAACGGATGGGCACCATTATTTTTCTTAGGCCGTGAAGTACATGGTAAAACAATTGGAATTATTGGCCTTGGAGAAATCGGAAAGGCAGTTGCAAAACGTGCGAAAGCGTTTGGAATGAATGTTTTATATACAGGACCAAATCGAAAAACTGAAGCTGAAAGTGAACTGGAAGCAACATATGTAACATTGGAAGAATTATTACAAACAGCAGACTTTATTACAATTAACTGTGCGTATAATCCAAAATTGCATCATATGATTGATGAAGAACAGTTTAAAATGATGAAGAAAACGGCGTATATTGTAAATGCTTCACGTGGGCCAATTATGCATGAAGCGGCACTGGCTCATGCATTAAAAACGAATGAAATTGAAGGAGCGGCTCTTGACGTATTTGAATTTGAACCGAAAATTACTGAAGAGCTAAAAGAATTAAAGAATGTAGTACTTGCTCCTCACGTAGGAAATGCAACATTCGAAACGCGTGATGCGATGGCTGAAATGGCAGTAAGAAATATTTTAGCCGTATTAAACGGTGAAGAGCCTGTAACACCTGTAAATCAAAAAGCAGTAGTTACAAAATAATAAGAAACCTTCCGGAATCGGAAGGTTTCTTATTTTTCTTTATTTGCTCTTTTAGATGGTCTTTGTCTAAGAAATTGAGATAGCATATACAAAATGTATAGTGGAATAGCAATGAATAAGAAAACAGAAAAGTTACCGATCCCTGTTTGGTACATTGTGATAATGCTTCCAACTAAAAATAGTGTAATAATGATACTATATCGTGGAAGTGGTACATCTTTTAAACTTGGGATACGAATGCGGCTCACCATTAAAAATGCGAACGTTACAAAGACTGTAATAAGAACGATTTTTGGAATGATATGTGAAAATAATGTTAAGAAAGCAACAAGCCCTCCCGCTGCTGTAATCGGTACCCCAGTGAAATATTTCATTGAAGTAGAAGATGGTGTTACATTAAATCGTGCTAAACGATATGCTCCGAAAAGAGGAAATAGTCCCGCTATGTATAGTCCGATGATTCCGTAATTGGAGAAAGATGTGTAATACATAAGAACAGCAGGTGCTGCACCAAATGTCACGACATCCGCAAGTGAGTCAAGCTCTTTTCCCATTTGTGAATCAACGCGTAATAAACGAGCAACACGCCCATCAAGACTATCTAACATCATCCCGATAAGTACTAAAATAGCAGCTGATTTATAATATCCTAAAGATGCATAGCCGATTGACAAGAATCCACTATATAAATTTCCGAGCGTAAATAAGTTTGGAATAGCTGCTCTATACAAAATCTGATCCCTTGCTTTCTGTAATAAATTCTTAATTAGTGTATGAAATTTTACTTATTTTATCATACCATAAATTTCTTCCTCATACGAAAGAAATTCCCAATTTGTGAAAGATTTCATAGAAGAATGATTTGAAAAATAAGTAAAAAAAGAAGCAACTTTTATAAAGTTGCTTCTAGTACTACTCAAATTTTGTTGTCATTGTTCCAGTTTTATAACGATTGTTAGGATCAAAACGTAATAAATCTCCATAAATGAGTTTATCGGAGAGTTTCAATTCAGTTTTTGCTTTTTCAATATTTGGTTGGCATAATGAAATGTCAGCTTCTTCACCTGTATTTCGTTTATAGCACATGTTTTTTGTATACACATAATCTTCCGAAACGAAGCTACCATCACGCATTACCATAAGCGGATCTTTTTCTTTAATAAACAAGTCAGTTCCAAATTCAACGGATTGATTTGTTTTAATACCAAGTAAATGAAGTAGCGTTGGTTTAATATCAATTTGACCAGATACTTTAGAAATGACTTTTCCTTCTTGACCAGGTACATGAATAATGAGAGGGACGCGTTGTAATTGCATAGAATCAAACGGTGTAATAGCGTCTTTCCCAAGGAACTGGGCCATAGCTGCATTATGGTTTTCTGAAATGCCGTAATGATCTCCATAAATGACAATAACAGAATTATCATACAGTCCTTCGTCTTTTAACTGTTTAATAAATAATTTAAGAGCTTCATCCGTGTAGCGAACGGTTGGGAAGTAGCGGTTTACAACACCACTTTCCGAATTAAACTCATCAACATATTGATCTTCTGGATTTAGAAGAAATGGAAAATGGTTTGTTAAAGTAATAAATTTTGTATAGAACGGTTGTGGTAAAGATTTTAGCTTTGGAATGGATTGTTCAAAGAACTCTTTATCTTTTAATCCCCAGCCGACAGACATTTGTTCTGTGCCTGAGTAATCATTTAAATTAAAGTAACGATCATATCCGAGTGCAGGATACATTACATCACGATTCCAAAACGTTTTATCGTTTGAATGGAAGACAGCAGAAGAATATCCGTATTTCTTTAATTGCTCTGGTGTAGCTGTATATTCATTTGTTGCGTGAGTAAAGAATACAGAACCGCGGTCTAACGGATAAAGTGAATTTTCAACGATAAACTCAGCATCAGAAGTTTTACCTTGTCCCGTTTGATGATAGAAGTTATCGAAATAAAAACTATCTTTAATAAACTCATTTAAAAATGGAGTAATTTCTTTTCCATTTATTTTTTTATTAATAACAAAACTTTGTGTAGATTCCATGGAAATCAAAATGACATTTTTGCCTTTTGCAGCTCCAAATAAGTCTTTATCAACTTGCTTATCTTTTGAGTCTGTATAGTTTTTAATTTCAGAGAAACCGTCACCACTTGCAAATACACGTTCAGCTGAAGATTTAGATTGAAGTGTAATATCAAATAGGTGATATGTGTATAAACCTAAATTCTTCACGACTGTTTGACGATCAAATGAGCGTGAGAACATTTGTGGTTTATAAATAACGGAAACAACAATTTGTAGTGCTAATAAAGCTGTTATACCGCTAAAGAAAGTTCGCTTTTCAGAGCGAGAAAGCGGCGTCTTATCACAAAATGCTGGGAATTTACGCGAAAGAAACATTAAAATAATCGCATCTGCAAATAAAAGTAATGTTTTGTACGTAAAGAGTTCTTTTATACTCGTCCCTAAATCAGCCATATTATTTGTTTGGAATAAAACCGGGAACGTAACGAAATCGTTATAAAACCCATAAAACATTGCATTTCCAAATAAAATAAAGGACAGTATAAAACTGATTCCAACTATAATGCGGTTTCGGTGTTTAGATGCAAATAAAGCAAAACCGAAAAATAAAAGTAACGCAGCTAGTGGATTAATAAAAAGCATAAATTCTTCGAAGAAATTATCAATTTTAATATCAAATGCTAGCTTGTACACAATATATGTTTTTATCCATAATAAAACGACTGCAACGAGTGCGAATCGCAGTTTTGGAAACAGACGTTGTAGCATAATATACTCCTCTCCTAAAAAAGCATGACTGTTCTTTTGAGCCGGTTTGGTTAGCGCCTCATTTTATATATACGAACAGTCCTTTGTTATTATGTTTATTATACTATGAGTATCATTATACGAAAATAAAAGAGAGTTGTGGGCTTTTTTATAATAATTGAGTAGAAAAAGGGCAGTGGGAGACAATAAAACGGAGTTTCTATGTATGATTATTATCGTGCGCAGAAAGAATTGTGTAATAATACGGAGGTTATAATGCGAAAATTATTATATTTTATAGTATGCAGTAGTGTTATACTTTTTGCTTCACCGAGTTTGTCGGTAGCCCAATATGATGCACCTCTTATGGAAGATGCCCTTTATTCTGTTTTATTTCCGAAAATAAATAAAGCAATTGAAAAACAATATGGGAGCTTGAAGCCTTATCAATGTCCTAAAATTATTAGTTTAAAAAAAGTGTATAGCGGTACATATTTATTTCAAGCAAGTATTGAAGTAACGAAGTATGAACGAGTTGCTGGGAAAATTGCTCCACCATTTGAGAAGGTAACGATTACATTTAATAATGAAGAAGGCGAATGGGAAGTGTCAAAGATTTCAGTAAAGCGCTTACCAAATGATACGAAACTAAACTGTAAAAAAACAATATAAAAAAATGTTTGACAAATAAAATGGTCCTTTGGTATTGTTAATAGCATCAATTAGATGTTTGAAAATTAAATAGACTTACCTCATCTACTCTCAAAGGTAGAGGCCGCGATAGGAAAGAGTAAGCTATGGGAGATTTAATGGAATCTGTGATCATAGGTTGAAAGGGACTATTGCCGAAATATAAGAATAACCATCTTATTCATATATTGGGACTACATTGAATAAATGTAGTACTGTCATAATATTTCTTTTATGGAGAGCTATTTGGAGATGTTGATGCGGTTTCTTATTTTGAGGAGATAACAACTCGTTTATTTTTTCAATATATATTTTTCCTAATAAGAAACGCGTGTGAACATTGTTCCGCGCGTTTTTTGTCTATCTAAAAGCGTGCTGCAATGAATAGAAGATTGGGGTTATGAGTTTTAGAGGAAATAAGGGAGGAATTCAAATGTATTTACACGGCACAAGCCGAATCAATGGGCAAGGACACTTAGAAATTGGAGGGTGCGATACGACGCAGCTAGCAAAACAATACGGAACACCACTTTATGTATACGATGAAGAGTCTATTCGAGGAAAGTGCCGCGCGTTTCATCGTGCGTTTAAAGAAAGTGGTTTCTCTTATCAAGTAGCATATGCAAGCAAGGCGTTCTTGTGCATGGAGATGTGCCGAGTAGCTCGTGAAGAGAATATGTCATTAGATGTTGTTTCTGGTGGGGAATTATATACTGCGCTTCAAGCGGGATTTCCAGCATCTCGTATTCATTTTCACGGCAATAATAAAACAGAAGAAGAAATCGTGATGGCTCTGCAGGAAAATATTGGTTGTTTTGTCGTGGATAATTTCTTAGAATTAGAAATTTTGCATGATTTAGCAGTGCAACATGGGAAATTTGTGAACATATTAATTCGTGTAACGCCTGGAGTAGAGGCGCACACACATGAATATATTACAACAGGTCAAGATGATTCGAAATTTGGATTTGGCGTGTCAAATGGTCAAGCGATGCAAGCAATTGAGCTTGCTTTACAAAAATCAAATTATAATGTGTTAGGAATTCATTCACATATCGGATCACAAATATTTGAAACGGCTGGATTTGTTCGAGCGATTGAAGTTCTTCATCAATTTTTAGAAGAAGTGAGAGAGCGCGCGAACTATGTAGTAAAAGTATTAAATGTAGGCGGAGGATTCGGAATACGCTACACAGAGTCAGATACACCATTAACTCTTGAGACATATGTGCGAGCTGTAACAAGTACGGTGAGGGAGCAATTTACAGTATGTAATTATCCCCTGCCAGAAATATGGGTTGAACCAGGCCGTAGTATTGTAGGGGATGCTGGAACGACAATTTATACAGTCGGATCTGTGAAAGACATTCCTGGTATTCGGAAATATGTATCAGTGGATGGTGGGATGACTGATAATTTAAGACCTGCTTTATATAACGCTCGTTATGAAGCGATGTTAGCGAATCGAGGGAATGATGAGAACGAGGAAGTTGTTTCGATTGCTGGGAAGTGCTGTGAGAGTGGAGATATGTTAATTTGGGATATTACTCTACCGAAAGTTGCTTCTGCTGATTTACTAGCAATTTCTTGTACAGGGGCATACGGGTACTCGATGGCGAACAATTATAATCGGATTCGTAGACCGGCTGTCGTCTTCGCGAAAGGCGGCACATCACAAATTGTTGTAGAACGCGAAACATATGAAAATATTATTGGGAACGATCGCATACGTATTAAAGAACTTGTTTAAATAGAGAAAAGGAGTTGTTCGGATGGGCAATTCCTTTTTTGTAAAATAAAATAATTAAAATATATCGGAAAACTAGGATTGAAAAAAATCAGAATTGTGATAAAATACAAATACAAAGCTTATCAAGAGAAGCGGAGGGAACTGGCCCGAAGAAGCTCGGCAACCTGCTTATAGAAAGCAAGGTGCTAAATCCAGCAAAATGGAATCCATTTTGAAAGATAAGGTAAAATATATTACCGAACAGTCTTTTCGAAATGGGAAAGATTTTTTTTATGAATAAAAAGGGGGGCTGTTCGCGTGAGTGTACGGGAACATTTTGAGGAAGTATCTGAGAAAATTCAAGCGATGCTTGCTGATATGAAATATGGTTCAATTACAATTGTTGTGCAAGATGGGAAAGTCATTCAATTAGAGAAAAGTGAAAAGGTACGTTTAAAGTAAAAAGCGCTGACTAGAAAAACTAGAGGCGGTTTTAACCTATTATATTAGGTTAAAACCGTCTTTTTGCTTTTACAGGGGGAAAAAACATGTTGACGTATGAAACGTGGGAAGAAAATAATGTTCCATTTTCAGAAGAAGATGAAACGAAAGGCGCGCTATCAGTATTAAGTTGGGCTTATAAAGAATATGAAAGTGAAATTGTATACGCATGTAGCTTTGGAGTGGAAGGGATGGTATTACTACATCTTATAAACCAAGTAAATCCATCTGCTAAAGTTGTATTTTTAGATACAAATGTTCATTTTCGCGAAACGTATGAATTAATTCTAAAAGTGCGGGAACGATTTCCTTCATTAAATATTATAGAAAAACAGCCGGAACTTACACTTGATGAACAAGCGAAGTTGCATGGTGAGAAATTATGGGAAAGTAATCCGAACCTTTGTTGTAAAATTAGAAAAATTTTACCGTTAGAAAAATCATTAGCAGCGGAAAAAGCATGGATATCGGGCTTAAGGAGGGAACAATCAGAAACACGTAAGCATACAAAGTTTATAAATCAAGATCATCGTTTTCAATCGATTAAAGTTTGTCCACTCATTCATTGGACGTGGAAAGAAGTGTGGCGATATGTGTACAAACATAGTTTGCCGTATAACCCGCTGCATGATATTGGGTATCCAAGTATTGGGTGTGAGAAGTGCACGTTACCTGTAGGAGAGGGTGGCGATTCGAGAGATGGTAGATGGGCCGGGAAAGTGAAAACAGAATGTGGTCTTCATTACCAATAAGATGAATTTGAAAATAAAGCTAAGAGAGGGTATAGAAAATGAGTACAAGAAACGAATTAGTAAACCGTATAGACGAGACATACGACGTATCACAAATTGAAAAAGAAATTGGGCTAGACAACATTGCATTAAGTGATTTGGAGCTATTAGCGACAGGGGGATATAGCCCGCTTACTGGTTTTTTAGGGAAGAAAGATTATGATTCGGTCGTAGAAACGCTTCGCTTAGCAAATGGTAGCGTATGGAGTATACCGATTACATTGCCGGTAACAGAAGAAGTAGCAGAAAATCTAAAAGCTGGAGAAGAAGTAAAGCTTGTTAATAGTGGAAATGTATATGGTGTCATTCAAATAGAAGATATTTTTATACCTGATAAAGAGAAAGAAGCATTACTTGTATATAAAACGACGGATGATGCTCATCCAGGAGTGAAAAAATTATATGAACGATCGAACGTTTATGTCGGTGGAGCTATTATTCTTACAAAACGATTTGAAAATAATCAGTTTCCTTCTTATCATTTAGATCCAATTGAAACGAGGGAAGAATTTAAAAAACGTGGTTGGAAAACAGTAGTCGGATTTCAAACGAGAAACCCAGTACATCGTGCTCATGAGTATATTCAAAAATCTGCTCTTGAAATTGTAGATGGCCTCTTTTTAAATCCACTCGTTGGGGAAACGAAGTCGGATGATATTCCTGCTGATGTAAGGATGGAAAGCTATGAAGTATTACTTCAAAACTATTATCCGAAAGATCGTGTCTTTTTAGGTGTATTTCCTGCAGCGATGCGTTACGCAGGACCGAGGGAAGCGATATTCCATGCATTAGTTAGAAAGAATTTTGGATGTACCCACTTTATTGTAGGGCGCGACCACGCTGGGGTAGGAGATTATTACGGTACTTATGAAGCGCAAGAAATCTTTACAAACTTTACAGTGGAAGAGTTAGGGATTACACCGCTATTTTTTGAACATAGTTTTTACTGCACGAAATGTGAAGCGATGGCTTCCACGAAAACATGTCCGCACGGAAAAGAGGATCATGTCATTTTATCGGGTACGAAAGTAAGAGAGTTATTAAGAAACGGTGAGGTTCCACCAAGTACATTTAGTCGTAAAGAAGTAGTAGAAGTACTAATTAAAGGTTTAAAAAAAGAAGTAGTAACAGAATAGGGAGAGAATGAGATGGATACAAATATTACTTGGCATACAGCATCTGTTTCAAAAGATGAGAGAAGAGTAAAAAATGGGCATCATAGTTTTGTAGTTTGGTTTACTGGTCTATCAGCTTCAGGTAAATCTACGGTGGCGAACGCGGTTGCTCGTAAACTATTTGAAAAGAATATTGGAAACTATGTACTAGATGGGGATAATATACGTCACGGTTTAAATAAAGACTTAGGTTTTTCTGAAAGTGATCGTATGGAGAATATAAGACGGATTGGCGAAGTAGCGAAGCTATTTGTAGATCAAGGTACTGTTGTTCTTACAGCGTTTATTTCACCGTTTCGAGTAGACCGAAAACAAGTTAGAGATCTATTAGCGGCAGATGAGTTTATAGAAGTGTTTGTAAAATGTCCAATTGAAGAGTGTGAAAAACGTGATCCAAAAGGGTTATACAAAAAGGCAAGACAGGGTGATATTAAAGAGTTTACTGGTGTTGATTCACCGTATGAGGAGCCAGAGAAAGCAGAGTTAATTGTAGAAACGCACAAGTATTCTATTGAAGAATGTGCAGAACAAATCGTGAAGTACTTACAAGAGCGTAGTTTTACCCCGCTATTTGGCGGGCAGTAAAACTACCATCTCGAAATTTGGCTAGGGCAAAGAAGTTAGGTGGGAGATGAACTGCCCGTAAATGCCCGATTGGTTAAGGCTAATAATCAATGTGGGATGAACACTTCCCACTGATTAAAGTTTCACTTTATATAGGGGGATTAAAAAATGAGTTATGAAAAAGTATGGGCTAACAATGAAAAATTAAATCAGACTGAGAAAAATAAATTAAAAAAAGATGGATTGGAAATCTTTAATGATATTCCTTACTATGCAGAGAATGGCTTCGAATCTATTCCGAAAGAAGAGTGGGATGCATTCAAATGGGCAGGGTTGTATTTACAAAGACCGAAAGAAGCTGGTTATTTTATGATGCGTGTAAATATTCCTTCAGGGATTATTACGAATGCACAGGCAGAAGTGCTTGCTTCTATCGCTGAGGATTATGGGCGTGACGTAATAGATATTACAACAAGACAGGCGATTCAGTTTCATTGGTTAGAAATTCATCAAATGCCAGATATTTTTAAACGATTAGCAAGAGTTGGGTTATCTTCAGCTGGAGCTTGTGGTGATATAACGCGTAATATTACAGGGAATCCACTTGCTGGCATTGATGCAAATGAACTGTTTGATACAACTGGTATTGTGAAAGAGGTATATGACTATTTCCAACATAATGAAGAGTTTTCTAACTTACCACGTAAATTTAAAATGTCTATTAGTTCTAATATTTATAACTCAGCAAACGCAGAGATTAACTGTGTTGCATTTACACCTGCTACGAAAGAAATAGATGGTGAGAAAAAAGTTGGTTTTCATATAAAAGTAGGTGGTGGATTATCAGCTCGTCCATATTTAGCTGATGAATTAGATGTATTCGTTTTACCAGAAGAAGTGAAGACGGTAGCGATTGCGATTGCTATGATATTCCGTGATTTTGGATACCGTGAAAAACGTCATTTAGCTCGTTTGAAATTTCTTGTTGCAGACTGGGGAGCAGAGAAATTTAAAGAGAAACTAATAGAGTATACGGGACCATTGCAAAGTAAAGGGGAAAGTGCTCAAAAAGGCTGGAATGCGGGATACTTTTATGGTGTTCAAGATCAAAAACAAGATGGACTAAAATATGTAGGTTTTAATGTGCCGGTAGGACGTCTACATGCAGAAGAAATGTTTGAGATTGCAAGGATTGCTAAGCAGTATGGAAATGGACAGATTCGTACATGTAATTCGCAAAACTTCATTATTCCGAATGTTCCGCCAAAAAATGTAACAGGTTTACTAAATGAGCCGTTGTTTGAAGCGATATCAGCAAGTCCGAAATCGTTTATTGGTCATGCGGTTTCCTGCACTGGTATTGAATATTGCAATCTTGCTTTAGTAGAAACGAAAGAAAGATTGCGAAAAATTGCCGAATACTTAGATACACAAATTGCACTCGATGTTCCGGTTCGTATTCATATGGTAGGATGCCCGAATTCATGTGGTCAACGTCAAATTGCTGACATTGGATTACAAGGGGTGAAAATGAAAACGAAGGAAAAAGGAATTGTTGAAGCATTTGAAATATATGTAGGTGGAACGTTGTTAGATGGTGGTGCTTATAATCAAAAATTAAAAGGAAAAATAGATGGTGAGGATCTACCTGATGTCCTTGCATCATTTATAAGTTATTTCAAAGAGAATAAATTACCAGCTGAAACGTTTTACGATTTTGTTGGTCGTATCGGTGTAGACACACTACAAATAGCGTTAAATACCGTGTTAGAAGAAGTACTAGCGTCTTAGGAGGGACAATATGGATTTATATCGATTTGAAGCCGTGTTAGTCAATAGTATTGTTCCGATTGTTGTCGTTGCTCAAAGTGAAGAACAGGCATTTAAGCTCGCGGAGATGGAGCTGGAAAAGCATTTTTTACCGCTGCCAGAAGTAAAGGAAATTTCTCTATTTGAAAAAAAGAAGATTCGAAAAGGTGCGGCATTTGTTATTCATGAGTAGGGAGTAGGGAACAGGTAATAGGCAATATTGAAAACTTCCATTCGTATATAAGGATGGAAGTTTCACTTTAATAGTAGAAATGAGGAGAGATGATGGGGAAGGTTTATATTGTTGGAGCAGGTCCTGGTGATCCAGATTTAATTACTGTGAAAGGGTTGAAATGTATTGAGAAAGCAGACGTTATTTTATACGACCGTCTCGTAAATAAAGAGTTGCTTTCATATGCAAAGCCTGAAGCGGATTTAATTTATTGCGGAAAACTGCCAAATTATCACACGATGAAGCAAGAGACAATTAACACGTTTCTTATTAAATACGCGAAAAAAGGAAAAGTTGTAACGAGGCTAAAGGGCGGGGATCCATTTGTATTTGGTAGAGGGGGAGAAGAAGCTGAAGCGTTAGCGAAGCAAGGTGTACCGTTTGAAATTGTTCCTGGTATTTCAGCTGGAATAGCTGCACCTGCTTATGCTGGTATTCCAGTGACGCATCGTGATGCGAGTGCAAGTTTTGCTATTGTGACGGGGCATAGGAAAGAAGATGCTGAAGAGGAAGTGAAGTGGGAACATTTAGCGAAAGGTGTAGAGACGTTAGCTGTATATATGGGGGTTAGTAATTTACCCTACATATGTGAACAACTGATGAAGCATGGAAAAGATACAAGTACGCCTGCTGCTATTATTGAGAGGGGAACGACTTCGATGCAGCGCACAGTTGTCGGGACGTTAGGGACAATTGTAGATGTTGCGAAAAAAGAACAAATTCAAAATCCGAGCATGATTGTAATTGGAGAAGTGGTCCGTTTTAGAGAAAAGATCCATTGGTTTGAGAAACAGACTGAAAGTACGTATCAAGTAAGTGGAGTGTTATAAAATGAAAGCCATCTTATATATATGTCATGGAAGTCGTTTGAAAGCAGCTAAAGAAGAAGCGATTACGTTTATTACGTCATGCATGAATCGTGTAGAGGCAAGTATTCAAGAAGTTTGTTTTTTAGAGTTAGCGAGTCCAACGATTGATGAAGGGTTCCGTACATGTGTGAGTCGTGGTGCTACAGAGATTATTGTAATTCCAGTTTTTCTATTAGCGGCAGGTCACGTGAAAAAAGATATCCCGTTTGAATTAGAAAAGTTAAATAATGAATTTTTAAGTGTTAAAGTGACCTATGGTAATCCGTTTGGTGTCTCAGAAACACTCGTTAAATCAGTGTATAACGGAAGTGGTATCGAACAGGAAGAGACGAATGAGGTGACGTTACTTCTCGTTGCAAGAGGGAGTAGCGATCCTGAAGTGTTAAAAGATATAAACTGGATTGCTTCTTTATTTCAAACGGAAGAGAAAATTAAAAAAGTAGAGGTTTGTTATTTAGCGGCTGCCGAGCCAAAATTTGAGGAGAAGTTAAAGGAAGTTGTTGAACGAAAAGAAAAGAACATCGTTGTGCTACCTTATTTGTTATTTACCGGTTTACTTATGAAACATATTGAAAAAGAAGTACGCCAATATGAGTCGGATAAGATAAAAATAAGTCCGTATTTAGGAAAGAATGAAGCATTTCAATATATGTTAATTCAGAAAACGAAGAAATTATTGAAGGGAGATCAATATGTATCCACTTACAGTGCGAGTTGAGAAGAAACGTGTTGTTGTCATTGGTGGAGGGAAAGTCGCGGGATTCAAAATTATTCCTTTACTAAAACAAGGTGCGGATATAATTGTGATAAGTCCTGAATTGGATGCAAATTTAGTGAAACTAGTGGAAGAAAAGCAAATTCGTTGGTATCAAAGAGAGTATGAAAAAAGTGATATTCAAGGTGCTTTTTTAGTTGTTGCAGCGAGTGGTGATGCCGAATTAAATGAACAAGTTGCTGAAGATAGTGCGGAGAATCAATTAGTAAATGTTATTACGAACCCGGAAAGTGGGAATGTTCATTTTCCGGCGGCGATTCATCGTGGATTACTGAATGTGGCTGTTTCTACTGGAGGGGCGAGTCCGAAACTGGCAAAAAAAATTCGTGATGATATCGCAAATAAATATGATGAGGCGTATGAAGCGTATCTTGATTTTTTATACGAAGTTAGAATAAAAGTGAAAGAATTACAAATAGAGAAAAAGCAGAGAAATATATTGCTGCAAGAAGTATTAAAATCAATATACGTTCAAAATGAACAAAAAAGAGAATTGTTTTTACAAGAATTAGAGAGAAGAGTTCATATAGGATAATGAATAAATTGTACTTTACAACCAGAAAAATATAATTTATAATCACAAGTAACTTCAATAGATGAAATCGATGAGCAAGAAGAGTACGTATATTTGATACGGTCAGAGAGCTGGGGTAAGGTGTGAGCCCGGTACGATAAAATATACAGAATGGGCTTGCGAGAGGTATGTTGAAAATTGTAGTAGGCAACCCGGGTTCCGCCGTTAAAAGGATAGAGTATCGGAATTTTTCCTGTACTTGAACAAGTGGGATTTATCAATCCAATTGAGGTGGTACCACGGTATTTACATTACATATATCGTCCTCTACATGCATATTTGCGTGTAGGGGACTTTTTTATTTTCTGAAGGAGGTGTGCGAGTATGAAATGAAAGTGTATAATTAACAAAAGTTTAAATATTCAGAAAAGGAGAAATTATGATGAAAGAAACACAGCAATGGACGTCGAAAATAGGCTTTGTACTCGCAGCAGCCGGAGCCGCAGTAGGTCTTGGTGCCATATGGAAATTTCCATATGTTGCAGGTAATGGTGGGGGAGGCGCATTCTTCCTTGTATTTTTACTATTAACTTTATTTATAGGTATGCCGCTTCTTTTAGCTGAATTTGTTATTGGACGTAGTACGCAAAAAGAGGCAGTTACAGCGTATAAAGTATTGGTGCCAAATAGCAAGTTATATCCTTGGATTGGTCGTATGGGAGTTGTTACTTGTTTTAGTGTACTATCTTTTTATAGTGTTGTAGGTGGATGGATTTTACTGTATTTATACTATAGTATTACAGGAAGCTTCTGGAATGGTGTTGTTGATTACGGGAAATTGTTTGGTGAAACGATTTCAAATCCAGTAAGCGCAATTGGAGCGCAATTTATCTTTATGCTTTGCACTATTTTTGTTGTAAGTAAAGGTGTCGAGAAAGGGATAGAAAAAGCAAGTAAGTATATGATGCCGCTATTATTTATTTTGTTTATTGCTATCATTATTCGTGCGTTAACACTTGATGGTGCTATGGCTGGGGTAGAGTTCTTCTTAAAACCAGATTTTTCAAAGCTGACAGCAGATACGATTTTATACGCGATGGGACAATCGTTCTTCTCGCTAACAGTGGGTGCCTCAGTAATGGTCACGTATAGTTCCTATTTGAAGAAAGAAGAACATTTAGCGAAATCAGCAACATCTATTGTAAGTTTAACTGTTTTTGTTACAGTACTTGCAGGATTAGCAATTTTCCCGGCGATTTTCGCATTAGGCGTTAAGCCGACTGAAGGGCCAGGATTACTGTTTATCGTCCTTCCAGCAGTATTTGCAAAAATACCATTTGGACAATTTTTCTTTATTATGTTTTTAATTTTATTCTTCTTTGCGACTTTAACATCAGCAATTTCAATGCTTGAAATTGTAGTAGCATCTGTTGCGAAAGGTAATGAGAAGAAGCGTCCGTCAGCATCATTATTAATTGGTATTCTTATTTTTGCAGTTGGAATCCCATCAGCATTATCGTTTGGAATTATGAGTGATGTGAAGATATTTGGTAAAACATTCTTTGATTTCGTCGATTTTTCGGTAAGTAATGTATTACTGCCGCTTGGCGTACTAGCCATCTCGCTATTCGTACCAAATAAAATGAGTAAAGAAATGTTAATGAAAGAATTAGAAGTTACGGAAACGAAAGGGAAAACATTATTTAATGTTTGGTTCTTCTTGCTTCGTTATGTTATTCCAGTAACGGTAATTATTGTATTTTTAAATGCGATAGGCGTATTTAAAATGTTTGCATAACAAAAAGACGGAGGAATCTCCGTCTTTTTGTTATGTTGTAGATGTATTTAATAAACGATTATATGCTTTATAGGCTGTGACGACTGAGATGAAGGATCCGATTAAAAATAATGCGGAGCCGCCAAATGTAAATATTCGGCCGATATACGTCTCTCTAGCTTCTTCTATTTTTTGTAGTAATTGTGTATTCATAGTTGATCACCCCGTAAACTATAGGCATTTAGTTATAGTCTATGTGGAAAGCCTATATTGTGTGAAGTATAAATAAAAAACTCGGTATGCACCGAGTTTTTTTATAATCCAATATAAGGAGATGGATCAACTGCGTTTGTCTTACCAACATTCCATTCTCCAAGATGAAGTTCGAAGTGTAAATGTTGTCCGTATGATTGGCCAGTATTCCCCATAAATCCAAGTTGAGTTCCTTGTTTTACAGTTTGTCCATTCGATACAGAACGGCTACTCATATGAGCGTATACTGTTGTGTATGTTTTTCCGTTAATACGGTGAGATAAGTACACAACATTTCCGTAACTAGATGATAATTCTGAGCGAATCACAACGCCGTCAGCAGCGGCAATAATTGGAACAGTTCCTGAAGCTGCGATATCGATTCCTTTATGGTTATCTATAGAGCGCACGCCAAACCCGGAAGTTTTTGATCCAGCTGCTGGCTTAATAAAGCCGCCAATATTTGTATCGTGTGGTGTTGGAGCTGCTTGAGCTGTTTGAGCAGATGTAGTAGATTGTTTACGAGCTTCCTCTGCCTTACGTGCCTCTTCAGCCTTACGAGCTTCTTCTGCACGTTTTTCTTCTTCAATTGCCTTTTGAACGGCTTGACGCTGATTTTCTAAAATACCTTTGGATTCTTCTAATCCTTCAATCTCTGAATCTACTTTTGCTACTTTCGTATGTAGATCGCTAATAAATGTTTGCTGCTGTTGTTGATTCGTTTGCAACTCTTGTTGTTTTTGAACTAATTTCTGTTCAGCTTCTTTTAGTTGTTGCTCTTTTTTCTCAACAGCCTCTTTTTCTTTCGCTACAGCATTTTGATCAGTTGTTTGTTTTTTCACAATATCGGTATCGTTGTTTAAAATTAAACTTACAGAGTACATATTATCAACAAGATCAGCAATGTTTGTAGAATTTGTTAATACCTCCGTAATGATGTTTGTACGAGGTTTTTCTTGCATAGATTGTAAACGTTGTTTAATAACTTCCTGACGCGTATCTATGTTTGTTTGTAATTGCTCTATATGTTTCTTTTTTTCAGTAATTATTTGTTGTGTTTTACTAATTTCTTTTTTTGTATCGCTTAATTCAGCTTCGTTTTTATTAATAGAAGTAGTTAAATCATCGATTTTCTTTTGTAATTCTTGAATTTCTTTTTCTATTTGTTCTTTCTCAGCTGATTTATTTTGTAAGTCATTTTGTTTTCCTTCTAATTCAGATTGAATATTAGATAATTTATCTTGATTCGTTTCAGCGTATACGGGTGAAAGTAACGGAGAAACAAAAAGTGTTCCTGCTGCTAAAACACTAAACGCTGCAAATTTCTTTTTCATGGTTGTCTGGCTCCTTTCCCTATGAATGTTATATATCATAAGAAGAAGAGTGTCTATCGTTGTAACCATAATGTAAAGAAAATTTTATAAAGTTGCTAAGTTTTGTCGGAATTTATCATCTTTTAATGATAATTGTCATGTTGGATGCGCTTTTTTATTGGTGCAACAAGGATGAATTTTTTGGATTTATTTGTTAAATTAAGGAAAAATATATTTGTTTTATATAGTAAAATAGTAGATAGGAATCCAATAAAACACTGATAAGGAATCGTTCTCATGTGAGGTTTTCTGACATGGGTTTTATTTTTGTCAAGAAAATTATTTGTGTTCAGGAAAAGTTATTTTGTTGTCAGATTTAATTTTTTGATTTATGATTTTTAACAGGGACAAAATGTAGTGAATTGTCGAATAATATGTAATACTCTTAATTTCAAGTTTTATAAATATAGAATGAAAGGTAGAGTGACACATCGAAGAGGGGGTTACAACAAATATGAAAAGAATAGGACTTGCATGGCAAATATTAATAGGACTTGCGCTTGGTATCGCAGTTGGGGCGATTTTCTTTGATAATCCAGCTGTTGTGAAGTACTTACAACCAATTGGTGATATTTTCATCCGATTAATTAAAATGATCGTTGTACCGATTGTTGTAGCAAGTATTGTTGTTGGGGTTGCTGGTGTTGGCGATGTTAAGAAATTAGGTCGACTAGGCGGAAAAACAATTATTTACTTTGAAATTATTACAACAATTGCAATTATTGTCGGTCTATTAATTGCGAATATTTTCCAACCAGGAAAAGGCGTAAATATGGAGCAGTTAACAAAGACAGATATTTCGAAATATACACATACGACAGAGCAAGTACAAAGTCATTCATTTGCAGATACATTCGTAAATATTGTTCCAACGAACATTATGAAGTCATTAGCTGACGGAGATATGCTTGCTATTATCTTCTTCTCTGTATTATTTGGTTTAGGTGTAGCAGCAATTGGTGAAAGAGGAAGACCGGTTCTTCAATTTTTCCAAGGTGTAGCTGATGCAATGTTTTACGTAACAAACCAAGTCATGAAATTTGCACCATTTGGTGTGTTTGCGCTAATTGGAGTTACAGTTTCTACATTTGGTCTTTCTTCATTAATTCCATTAGGGAAATTATTAATTGTCGTATATGGAGCAATGATTTTCTTCGTTGTAGTTGTCTTAGGACTTACAGCGAAAATATTTGGAATTAACATTTTCCAATTCTTTAAGATTTTAAAAGACGAACTGATCTTAGCATACTCTACAGCGAGTTCAGAAACAGTTTTACCGAAAATCATGGAGAAAATGGAGAAGTTCGGTTGTCCAAAGGCAATTACATCTTTCGTTATTCCAACAGGTTATTCATTTAACTTAGATGGATCAACTTTATATCAAGCAATTGCAGCTATTTTCTTAGCGCAAATGTACGGTATTGATTTATCTATTACACAACAAATTACATTATTACTTGTATTAATGCTTACATCAAAAGGTATTGCGGGTGTACCGGGCGTATCGTTCGTTGTATTGTTAGCAACACTTGGTACAGTAGGTATTCCAGCTGAAGGTTTAGCATTCATCGCTGGTATTGACCGTATTTTAGATATGGCTCGTACAGCAGTTAACGTTGTAGGTAACTCTTTAGCGGCTGTAGTTATGTCTAAGTGGGAAGGTCAGTATGACGCTGAAAAAGGACAGGCCTATTTGAAAGAAATTTCTAATAAGCAAGCAGCTTAATTATAATTTGAACAAGCTCTCACATAATATGTGGGGGCTTTTCTATATAGAAGGGAAGCGGACGTAATGAAACGTAAATATGGTGACGGTTCTTCGTGGAAGCGACTAATAGAGAAAGATTATACGGTTAAGCAAATAGAAGAGGGAATGCTAGGAATACTGGAAATAAAAAAGGTGAGAGAACCTAGTTGTAAAGAATATGATGGTAAAGAACTTTGTATTGCGGGGAATCAGTATACGTGGATTCAATATTTCGTAGCCGGGAAAAACTTTGCGATTACAGCTATGTTAGATGATCAGAAAAAATTAGTGCAATATTATATTGATGTGGCGAAAAAATATGAAATAGACGACCGTGGTTTGCCGTATTTTGATGATTTATATTTAGATGTAGTATTATTACCGAACGGTAAAATGTATATATTGGATGAAGATGAGTTAGAGGATGCTTATAAAAGTGGCGATGTTACAAAAGAAGAGTATGAGTTAGCTTGGTACACTACGAAATGGATAATAGCTGCAATAAAAAGTAGTGAATTTTATTGGATTTCAATATTAGAAGAAGAAATCAAAAAGTTAAAATGATTATTGTATTCAAATTTTTGCATAATTACCAAAAAAATCTATACAAAAAATAATTGACTTTTGTTTTGTAAGCGAGTAAAGTTAGGGAAGAAATTATTATTAAAAAATAAATATGAAACCTTCTTATAAAGAGAGGCGGAGGGACTGGCCCTACGATGCCTCGGCAGCGGACTCGATTTCAGAGTGCTGTGCCAAATCCAGCAAGCATGTGCTTGAAAGATGAGAAGAGTGTTTCTTATAGATGTATAAGACCTCTTCTCATTGGAAGAGGTCTTTTGTTATTCATTAGAAAAAGGTTGAAACTAGGGAGAGATGGTACTTTGAAAGAAACGAGAGGAAACGGTTTGGCTTTATTACCACTTGGGATATTTTTGGCGCTATTTATTGGTTCTGGGATTATTACAGGTGATTTCTATAAATTGCCAATACTTGTAGCAATTTCAATTGCTGTAGGGGTCGCTTTAGCAATAAATCGTAAAGAAAGCTTTAATGTAAAAGTAGAGCGATTTGCTAAAGGTGCAGGGAACCCAGATATTATGATTATGGTTCTAATTTTTGTGCTTGCAGGAGCATTTTCTGAAACAGCAAAAGGGATGGGCGGCGTTGATTCTACAGTTAACTTAGCGTTATCCGTTTTACCGCAAGGATTTATCGTAGCTGGAATTTTTGTTATAGGGGCATTTATTTCGTTAGCGATGGGAACTTCAATGGGAACAATAGCTGCATTAGCACCAATTGCTGTAGGTATTAGTGGGCAAACTGATATCTCCATTGCACTTACGATGGCTACTGTTGTTGGTGGAGCGATGTTTGGTGATAATTTATCATTTATTTCAGATACAACAATCGCAGCTGTACGTTCGCAAGGAACAGAAATGAAAGATAAGTTTAAAACGAACTTTTTAATTGTATTACCGGCGGCTATTATTACAATTGTACTTTTAGTAATCGTTACTTTAGGAAGCGATACGCAGATTAAAGCGCATAGCTTTGACTGGATAAAGATTTTACCGTATGCAGGAGTACTTATTACAGCGCTACTTGGTTGGAATGTGCTTATTGTGTTAACTGGTGGGACAGTACTATCCGGTGTTATCGGTCTTTTAGATGGAAGTTACACGTTAGAGAGTTTCTTTAAAAGTGTAACAACTGGAATGGGCGGTATGATGGAGTTAGTATTACTTGCTATTTTAATTGGCGGTATGGTCGAACTGATTCAATATAATGGTGGCATTCAATATTTAATGAATATTTTAACGCGTAACATTCGTTCGAAAAAAGGAGCAGAGTTCGGTATCGCTGGCTTAGTAAGTATGACGAATATGTGTACAGCGAATAATACGATTTCTATTATCTTTACAGGTCCGCTTGCGAAAAACATTGCAGATCAGTATGAAATTGATCCTCGTAAATCAGCGAGTGTATTAGATCTTTTCTCATGCTGTGTGCAAGGGTTAATCCCGTATGGTGCTCAAATGTTAACAGCAGCAGGGTTTGCGGCGTTATCTCCAATTGAATTGTTACCATATGCGTTTTATCCAATCTTAGTTGGAGTATGTGGAATTATTTCTATATTAATTGGTTTCCCGAGGTTTTCTAAAGTGGCGGGAAAGAAAGAATATCATAAAACAGCATAATGAAAAATGAAGTTTATGCATAGTAACGAAAGCCGTACAGAGAGTATTCTCTGTACGGCTTTTTATGTGCAATAAAAGAGTGAAACATCCTATCCAATCGTAGTTTTTACAAAAGGCTGAATGTGACTCGGTCTTAAGTCTGAGTTAAAAACGGTTCTTAAGCTCGTTATGGAAAGATGAAAAAATAGTTAAGATAAGAGTATCAAATCGAAGGGAGGCAAGCACAAGATGAAACAATTTCTAGCGTTTATCGCGGCTGGTATTTTAGCTTTAATTGCTCTTGGCAGTCTTGCTGGTATTATAGGGTTCGCAATTGGAGCAGGAGTTGTGTATTGGAGCTATAAATCATTTGTGCGAGCACAATCATTTTTTGGAAAGTTAGCTTGGGGTATTGTTGGTTTGATCGGCTTGTCCATCGCCCTTTCTCATTCCCCAGCACTAATCGGTATCGCAGCATTAGTAGTTTTATACTACGGATACCGTGAGTGGAAAAAAGAAAAAAATGTAGTTGTTGATTCTGCACCAGAAAGTTCTAAACCATATAGCAACTTTGAAGATGAGTGGAACAAGTTAATGAAAAACTAATAAAAAATTAATAAAAATCAAATTAAATTTATAAAGTAGAAGAGAGGAAGATTATAATGAAACAATCTTTATTCGGACGTGTACGCGATGCAATTTTAGCAGATTTTCATAATGTGTTAGATGAGAAAGAAAGAAAAAATCCAATCGCTATGTTAAATCAATATTTACGCGATAGTGAGCGTGAAACAACAAAAATTGAGAAGTTAATTCAGCGTCATAAAACATTAAAATCTAATTTCGCTCGTGAGCTTGAGCAAGCACGTTATTTCGTTAATAAAAGATCAAAACAGGCTATCATCGCTCAAGAAGCAGGCGAATTACAGTTACACGAACGTGCATTAGAAGAAGTAGCTTATTATGAAGGGCAAGTAACTCGATTAGAAGAAATGTATGCAGGTGTTGTAGAGCAAATCGATGAGTTAGAGCGTCGTCTTTCTGAAATGAAAAATAAATTAAAAGAAATGCACGCAAAGCGCATGGAACTAATGGCACGTGAAAATATGGCACATGCAAATCGTCGTATGAATACTGCGATGCATAAAATGGATGAAAATAATCCATTCTTACGCTTTGAAGAAATTGAAGATCATATTCGTGACTTAGAAACTCGTATGAATGAGGAGCATGAACGTGACACATTTGATATGAAGATTGCAAAGCTTGAGCGTGAAATGAAAGAAAAGAATGATGTATCGTTAACGAAAGAGTTAACAAAATAATAGTAGTATATTATAAAACAGGCTTATGATATAGTGATAGGAGAAAAGGTGTTGGAAAGCAATGCCTTTTCTTCTATGTATATGTGAAAAGAAGGGGGGAGCTGAAATGAAGAAGCATTTTTCAAAAACACAATTAATGGGGATGCTCCTCATCATATTTGGATTCGGTCTTTTTCTTGATATGATACTTGGACATTTTGAACCAGGTGGTCTCATTTTTGCATTTATTATGCTTATGTTTGGAAGGCATTATCGTAAAAAGAATCGTTACGTACGGGGAAATGTATTTTTATTTGTTGGTGGTATCGTATTTTTATTCTTCTTATTTTCATCAGCAGCATTTGTTCTTGTCGTATTTGCTTGTTTAGCTTTAATTGGTTATCAACTGATTCAACAAGGACATCAGCAAAAAGCAATGAAGGTTGAAATTAAAGAAAAAGGAATTATAGACGAAGAGAAGCAAATATATCGTACAGAACCGTATTTAAAAAATATGTTTGTAGGGAATATACGAATGATGGATCATATTTATGAACTTGAGGATATTAATGTTCAATATGGTGCTTGTGATGTGGAAATAGATTTAACAACTGCTATGATCCCAGAAGGGGAGACGGTAATTGTTATTCGCGGTGTCGTTGGTAATATCCGTTTATATGTGCCATATGATATTGAACTGTCTTTAAATCATTCTGTTATTGTCGGACGTGTGCTTCTGCCAGGTCATGAAGAAACAGGATTTAACCGCAATGTTACATTTAGAACAGAGCAGTATAAAGAGGCTCCTCGTCGTATTAAAATTATTTCTTCGCTTGTCGTAGGCGATACGGAAGTGAGGAAAGTATAATGAAAAAACAAAAAAATATTTCGTGGATGTATATTCGTTATTCTATGTTGTCCTCTGTTAGTATCGCACTTATTTGTACAATTGTATATGTATGGAAAAGCGAGCAACAAGTGTATGATTTATTATGGAAGGAATCCATCGCTTCTGTTCCAATTGGCTTGTTTATTATGACTACAAGTTTACTTATCGGGGGAATTGTAGGATATGCAATCGGTTACTATATAGAGCAGCGTATACAAGGATTAAATACTTTTCTATTTGAAGTAGAGCGAGGGAATTTTCCGAGCGATGTTTCATTTACTGCAGATGATGAATTTCATGAAGTGGAACGAAAAGTAATCGTTCTGGCTCGTCGATTAGAGGAGCAAGCTGGACTCTTTCAAAAAGTAACGAATGAACGAGCTCATTGGAATGAAGAGATGAGACAAGAAGCGATTTCCCAGGAAAGGCATCGATTAGCGAGGGAGCTGCATGATTCTGTAAGTCAGCAGCTTTTTGCAATGTCGATGATGATGTCGGCTATTAATGAACAAGTAGCTGAAATTCCAGAAATGACGAAAAAGCAGTTGCAGCTTGTTGAAAATATGGTTGTAAATGCACAGTCAGAGATGAGAGCATTACTTCTTCATCTACGCCCAGTGCAGTTAGAAGGTAAGAAACTAACAGAGGGTATAGAAGAATTATTAACAGAACTGTCTAGAAAGCAACATATGAAAATTGAATGGTTAATTGAACCAATTCAATTAAAAAAAGGTGTAGAAGATCATTTATTCCGTATTGTACAAGAGGCGCTGTCTAATACTTTACGGCATGCGAAGGCAAAGAAAACGGAAGTACGTCTACGTAAAATTGAGCAATATGCAATATTGAAAATTATTGATGATGGTGTCGGTTTTAAAGTAGGGGTTAATAAGGCTGGTTCGTATGGTTTAAGATCAATGCAAGAGCGCGTTCATGAAATTGGTGGTACATTAAAAGTACTTAGTTTTCCAAATAAAGGTACACAAATAGAAGTGAAAGTACCGATTATGATTGAGAGAGGGGGAGAGTCATGATAAAAGTATTATTAGTTGATGATCATGAAATGGTTCGAATGGGTGTATCAGCATATTTATCAACGCAGCCAGATATTGAAGTAGTTGGAGAAGCTGAAAATGGAAGAAAAGGTTCAGAGTTAGCTTTGCAATTAAGACCGGATATTATTTTGATGGACCTTGTCATGGACGAGATGGATGGGGTTGAAGCAACACGTGCTATTATTCAGGAATGGCCAGAAGCGAAAATTGTAGTTGTAACGAGCTTTTTAGATGATGAGAAATTGTATCCTGTTATTGAGGCGGGAGCAACTAGTTATTTATTAAAAACATCTAGAGCGAGTGATATAGCAGACGCTGTACGAGCTACTTATGATGGAGAAACGGTATTAGAACCAAAAGTTACTGGTAAAATGATGTCTCGCATGCGTCAGAAGAAAGAACAACCTTTGCATGAGGAGCTAACAGAAAGAGAGTCTGAAATTTTGTTATTAATTGCAGAGGGAAAAAGTAATCAAGAGATTGCAGACGAATTGTTTATTGCCCTCAAAACAGTAAAGACACATGTGAGTAATATATTAAATAAGCTAAATGTAAGTGATCGGACGCAGGCGGTTATTTATGCGTTTAGACATCAATTGACGAAATGATAAAGTGAAACTTTAATCAGTGGGGGTTACCCCCACTGATTATTAGTTTGCGCCAAATCTTTTTATTGACGTTAATAAATGTAAGCGTTATCATTAAGTTGTTAACAGTACATACAAAGGGGAGAATGTATATGTTAGTTCAAACTATATTTGGCATGGATAAGTCTAAAAAATTAGGGGATTATGTGAACGCATTGCAAGCGCTGTGTGAACAATATAATGTGGAAACCGATAAAATTGCAATTGTTGAGGCGACAGAAGAGTACTATTTATTTTTAGTGAAACAAGAAGATTGCTATGATGTTGTCAAAGTAGAAACAGTGGATACAAATATCGACTATTATACGAAAGCTTATAAAATAAGCAGTTTTAACCATACTGCTTTTCAAATGTAAAAAAACTCCCGAAAGGGAGTTTTTTAGGATGCTTTTACTTCATGAGATTCGTTTAGTAAGGGCACTTTTTTCGCACCGCTTAACTTAGCAATTATAAGGCCGATAAGAAATCCGGCTACTGCTGGTATGAGCCAGCCGATTCCTTCATTATATAAAGGGATAAATTCAAAATATGGAGTGATAAATGAAACTGAAATACCACCTTGTTTTAATCCATCAAATACGCTTACGAAAGCTGCTCCAATTAAAGCACCTACATAAACAGAGCGATATCCACCAAAATATTTATGAAGTAATGATAGTAGAACAAGTACAATTGCAATTGGATATACAACAAGTAGAATTGGAACAGAGATGGCGATGATTTTTGTTAATCCTAAGTTGGCAACTAATAATCCTAATGCGCAAATGATGCTCGCGAACATTTGGTATGAAAATGTAGTCAATAATGTTGAGAAATATTGACTACATGCAGATACAAGTCCAACACATGTCGTTAAGCAAGCGAGTGTAACGATAAGAGATAATAGAAGTAAACCGTATGGACCGAATAATTCTTGCACGATAACAGTAAGTAATTGTCCTCCATTTTTTGCATACCCGAGAGAGACGCTAGTTGCACCGAGCCAACCAAGTGCACCATATACAAGTACGAGACCAGTAGCGGCAATAAGTCCTGCTTTCGCTGTTGCGATGGCAATGGATTTACGATCCTTTACACCTTTAGAGCGAATGGCATTTACAACGATAATTCCAAATGCAAGTGCAGAAATGGTATCCATCGTTAAGTATCCTTCCATAAAGCCTTTGAAGATTGGAGAAGTTTGATACTCTTGCATTGCTGGTCCGGATTGCCCGAGTGGTGTAAATACACTTTTAACAAATAATAAGAAAATAGAAAGTAATAAAATAGGTGTTAATATATTTCCGATGCGATCGACGAGTTTGGATGGATTTAAACTAAGCCAAAATACGATAGCGAAGAAGACGACCGTGTATAAAAATAGTGCTAGGTTACTAGAGCGAATTGTTTCTGGTAAGAAGGAACTAACGCCCATTTCATAAGCGACATTCGCAACACGTGGAATTCCCATAGAAGGACCGATTGCGATGTATACAACTACAGTAAAGAAAATTCCGAATAATGGGTGAACATGACTTGCGAGTTGTTGCATACCGTTTCCGGATAAAGAAATTGCAATAACAGTTAATAATGGTAAACCGACTCCTGTTAGTAAAAATCCAATCATTGCCGGCCAAAAATTTTCACCTGCATTTTGTCCAAGCATGGGAGGGAAAATTAAATTACCTGCCCCAAAAAATAAAGAAAATAGCATAAGACCCGTGAAAAAAATGTGTTTTTTTGATACAGTGTTCATTGTTTTTCCTCCTTTTTTAAATTCATTTGTAAGAACACAAAAAACTCGTCCCTAAAGAAAGGGACGAGTTATATTTACCCGCGATACCACCCTAATTTATACATGTAGAAATGAGTCTATATGTATACGGCTTTACAACGTACAACATGATACGTGTTCCTTGTAACGGGGGACAGCCGGTAAGAACTTACTGTAACATTCGGTTCTACTTCTCGGAGATGATTTTCGGCTACGCACTGAACGTTGGCTTTCAGCAATTCGCCAACTCTCTGGGGGGACAGTCCTATAACGTACTCGTTCTCGTCAATGAATTTTTATTCAAGTATTCTGACAGTATTGTTGCATGTTTTTTTTTGAAAGTCAATATATTTTTTGAAAGGTATATGTATTTACGGAAATATTCCATGTGATATTCGTTGATGTGAAGGGAATAGTGGATTGTAAAACGGGAGTAAAATTTTGTGGAGAATTGTAAAATTTATAGAGAAAGTTGATATTTCTAGGAGTAAAGAAGGTATTGTTTGAATTTGCAGAGAATAATACAACAATCCACTTGCTGGAAAGAACAAACCAAAAGAGGTGACTGAAATGCTTGCGATGGGAGTATTATTTGGCATTATTGCTATAATTGGTTTTATGTGGTTATATTATTCGCGTTCGTTTAAACAAGCAGAAGTTTTACTCTTTCAAAAAGGTAGTTTGTTGACAAATCAGTCCAGATATTTAGTATGTCCGAAGTGTGGAAGTGCACAGGCCAGAAGTGGAGGATATCAAGAGTGTTGCAAAATTAGATTATGAAAGAAGGAAGCCTCACATTATTTTGTGAGGCTTCCTTCCTTACAATTTCATGGCACTCCAAATTGTCCACCGATCTCTTTCAATGATAGGAGAGGTGTTTTGTAAGGCGGTCTGGACCTGTTGTAGAAGTTGAGAAAGTTCATGATCTGTTAATTCGTATAGAATGGATCGACCTGTTCGAGGTGATAAATCTTGTAACAATGCTTCTACAGAATCATGTATTTTTCGTACTTCCCATTGTGTTTGAGTGGGGAACACGTGAAGAAAATATTTTTGTAATTCTTGTTGTATCGTGGTGGTTTTTGGACGTCTTTTTGATTCAATTTCAATGAGCTTTGGAAAGATAGAGAAAAAATATCCACGAATGTGTTCGGGGCTTCCAGGAATTGTACAATCTTCAATGGTTCGGTCTTGTACAATGAGTACACCGTTTTTCTTTAATATACGAGAAGCTTCACGTAGAAATGTTGGAATGTCTTGTAAATGATGAATCACTGCGCGCGAAATAACAATGTCGAATGTTTCATTAGGATATGGGACGCTATGTGCATCACCGTGAATGAAAGAAATGTTTGGGAAACCGCTACAATTTTCTTTTGCAGCTTGTAATATTTCTTTTGAAAAATCAAGCCCAACAACACTTTTTGCTCCCATAAGGGCAAGTTCTTTCGTATAAATACCGCCACCACAGCCGATATCGATTATTTGCTTGTTTTGTATATTTGTAATACTCTTTATCATTTCACCCCAAGAAATATGGGCGTCTCGCTGTGCGTATGTGTATTTATTATTTGCATCGTGAAAATTAATGGACATGAAAAAGACCTCCTTTCAATGCTTAGTATAGCGTATTTTATAGTGTGTCACGTTTTTGTTTTTTGTATGAAGATTATAAGGATTTCTTATTGTAAAGGGAGGATTAAGTTGAAAAGGAAATATGTATTATTATTGTTGTTTGCTATGTTACTAGCATCTTGTAGTCAAGTTGAGCAAAAAAAAGAAACAAAAAAAGTAGAAGAGACGGTGAATGAAGTGAAAGAAACAATAGGGGTAACCGTTATACAAAAAAAAGGTAAAGAGAAAAAGTTACAGGAATCAGAAGCTAAGTTAGTAATAGATATTATAGATAAAGCGGAAAAACAAGACGTAACAGGTAGTTTTGGTGAGCCGGAATATGAAATACAAATTAGTAGAGATGGAAAAAAAGAAACTTATTATGCATGGCTAAGAGGAGAAGATAGACGAGGATGGCTACAATATAAGAACGTTATGTACATGCTAAATAAAAAAGATACGGAAAAGCTGTTAGCTATATTTCCAAATATTTCAGAACAAAAAGAAGGTGAGATGCAGGCAGGTCCTTTAACGGAAGTAACAAAAAAAGATTTGCAGATTACTGCGTTTCATATTAAAGCAGGTGATCAAAAAGTGAATTACACGGTGCGGTATACGATTTCACAATCACTATACAACAAGTTAGAGAAGGAGCAAGAATATTATTTACAAGTCATTTTTCCAGAAAAAGTTCAAAAGTTAATTGGAGCAAAAGAGAGTGAAAAAATTTTAGGAGAAAAGGTAAAGGAAGGGTATAAACAGTATGAATTGCATGCTACTGTTCCGATAAAAGATGCTTCAGAATCACAATTAAGGGCATTAGAAACATATTATGAAAATTATGATTTAAAAATATTAGATAGTAAAAAAGAGAAAATAGGTGTTTTTCAAAATATCATTCAAATTGTTAAAGAGTATGGTGAAAAAATGAATTTCCAAAGATAAAGTGAAACTTTAATTACGGGATGAATGTAAAGTCTATATGGCCTTTCCTAGGAAATGATAATAGAGAGGGGAAGTCCCCTCTCTATTACTTTGCTTTTGCAGATGGCTCATTCATTGATTTTCGTGTAATAAGAAAAGAAATCATAAGAGCGGAAAGGATGATAAAAGCAATAAATACGTGATTTGGCAACAAATCTAATAATAGTACGTAGCTAACGGTATAAAAAATAAGAGTTGAAGCTAAAAACGATAGAGCGCCTATTATGAGAGATTGTAAATTCATTCGTATACACCTCCTTTTATTTATATTTTTGGCTAAAAATGGATTATATAAACATTATTTCTAACAATAGAAAAAAATATGTCATAATAGAGAAAGAACCAGCTTTAATGAATAAATATGATTCATTAATGAGAGATAAAGGAGAGGAATATGAAAAATAATAAAAAAGGATTATGGGGCATTATTGTTGCCATAGGTTTATTTTTACTTTCTAAGTTAAAGTGGGTATTTGCAATTTTTAAATTAGCAAAGTTTTCAACAGTATTTAGTATGTTTCTATCACTTGGTGCATACGCAGTTATATATGGTTGGAAATTTGGAGTAGCGCTCATTTATTTGTTGTTTATCCATGAAATGGGCCATTTATGGGCTGCGAAAAGAAAAGGTATACCAACATCACCAGCAATATTTATTCCATTTATGGGTGCTCTTATTGGGATGAAAGAGATGCCGAAAAATGCGAAAGATGAAGCTTACATCGCCTATATGGGTCCTCTTTTCGGATTGGTGTCATTTTTACCTGCGATTCCACTTTATATAATAACGAAAGAGCCATTTTGGGCATTAATTATTTTGCTTGGAAGTATGATTAACTTCTTTAACTTGATTCCAGTTTCTCCATTAGATGGTGGACGAATTATCTCGGTTGTAAGTACAAAGATTTGGGGAGCGGGTCTTATTGTATTGCTCGGTTATTCCATTTACTTTAAAAGTATTTTGGGAGGATTTATTGTTGTTATCGGTTGTATGGAATTATATAGAGTAATAAAGCGAGATGAGCCGATTAAGGAATTAGGATATAGAATTGATGGAATGAAAGAATATGTTGCAAGGCTTGAAGAGGAGTTAAAAGAAACGGGTGCAGTGCATCGAAATATATATATGATGCAACATGAAATAAATGTATTAAGACAAAAAGAAAGAGAGAAAGAATTAAAAACAGGAGAACTTCAAAAGATTGCAGTGTTAGAGTACATTTTACCAAAGTTTGAGCCACTTGATTACGTTCCATATGAAGAGGAAAAAGAAACACATACAATTCATATAAGAGAAGCATTTGAAATATCAGAAAGAAAATTACAGGAATGGGATACAGAAAAGAGACAACAGGAAAACTATTACAAAGTGGATACGAAAACGAAATGGACGGTATTTGCTTGTTATATCGGATTAATGGCTATACTCGGTTACGCAGCTTATGAAGGGTATATGGTTTTACAAGAACATTTGCCAACGAGGAATGTATAGAAAAATATTGTCGAAATGATAGGAAGAATTTATACAGGAATTATATTTCTACGAGAGAATGTTACAAGTATAGTACTACATTGTAATATCTCTAGTAGAGAAGGGGTTCTGTATATGAAGAAATTGTTACGTGTATTCGGGATTATTATCGTGATGATCATTGCGAGTTATAGTCTTATGAAAGTGCTATTACATTATGCGAATAAGCCTGCTGAGGTAAATACGATAGCTCAAATAGAAGATGTACAAGAAGAGACAAAAGTACTGGATTTTATTCGTATGACACATGAAAGTTATAATAATTTCTTAAATTACGGTAAAGCAGAGAATTATACAGAAGGGGACTGGAACCAATTGAAACAATGGTTTCAACAGCAAGAATCGTCTTTAAAAAATATACATACAGAAATAAAGAATGAAAAAATAAAACGTGATGTAAATAGAAGCTATGAAATTGCAAAAAAAGGTGTGGAACTTCAAAATATTGAGTATGTAGTTTATGCGCATCGTGTATACCATGACTTGGATATTATCGTAAATAAATATAGAGGTGAAACGAATATCTGGGGGTATACAGAGTTTGGAGATGGGAAAGATATAAGGGTAATTGAACAAGCGATACAGTCCAAATAATAATAAGCTAGCTAGCATTCTAGTTGGCTTATTTTCTTATGAAAGTACAATGTTCATATATTTTTCACAAAAACACCGTGTGAATAGTGATTAAAATCACAATATGTACTATACAATTCAGTTAAACTAAAAACAGTTAAGGAAATAGAGGAGTGGGATACAATGTTAAGTGCAAAAACAATTGAAATCGTAAAGTCAACAGTACCATTATTACAAGAAAAAGGCGTTGAAATTACAACGCGATTTTATGAAATTTTATTTTCGGAACATCCGGAGTTATTGAATATTTTCAACCATACAAATCAGAAAAAGGGAAGACAACAACAAGCGCTAGCAAATGCTGTTTATGCAGCTGCAACGTACATTGATAATTTAGAAGCTATTATTCCAGTTGTAAAACAAATTGGTCATAAGCATAGAAGTTTAGGTATTAAAGCAGAGCATTACCCGATTGTAGGTACATGTTTACTACGCGCAATTAAAGAGGTTGCAGGTGCACCTGATGAAGTTTTAAATGCATGGGGAGAAGCTTATGGTGTCATTGCTGATGCATTCATTAGCATTGAAGCAGAGATGTATGAAGAAGCGGCACATAAAGAAGGTGGATGGAAAGATTTCCGTAACTTTGTAGTTATTAAAAAAGTGAAGGAAAGCGATGTTATTACGTCATTTTATTTAAAACCTGAAGATGGCGGGAAAGTCTCTTCATTCATCCCAGGACAATATGTAACGATTCAAATAAATATCGAAGGTGAAACATATACACATAATCGTCAATATAGCTTATCAGATGCTCCTGGAAAAGAATATTATCGTATTAGTGTAAAAAAAGAAAAAGGTGTAGATACACCGGATGGTAAAGTATCTAACTACTTACATGATCATGTGGAAGAAGGGGATATGTTACCAGTAAGTGCACCAGCAGGAGATTTCGTATTAAATATGGATTCAACTTTACCAGTTGTACTAATTAGTGGTGGAGTAGGGATTACACCGATGATGAGTATGCTAAATACGTTAATTGAACAAGACTCAACACGTAATGTATGTTTTGTTCATGCAGCGATAAATAGTAATACACATGCAATGAAAGAACACGTTGAGGCAGTAGATAATGAATACGAGCAAGTTAAAGCATACACTTGCTATTCTGCACCAACTGAAAAAGATTTAGAAATGAAGAATTTTGATAAAGAAGGTTTCATTGAAGCTGAATGGTTACAAACTATTATTCCGACAACGGAAGCAGAATTTTATTTCTGTGGTCCCGTACCATTTATGAAACATATAAATGCTGCACTAACTGATTTAGGTGTGAAACAAGAGCATATTCATTATGAATTTTTCGGTCCAGCAGCAAGCTTAGAATAGATGTAATTTGAATAAGCCAAAAAAAACGAGGTATTATTTTACCTCGTTTTTTATTTGTTCTCGTAATAGTCGATTTACCGTTTCACGGCGTATACCAATCAGTTGGCCGATTTCAGTTTGCGTTAATATTTCATATATAGGAATGTCACCTAAATATAGTGTGAACCATTCTTGTAAACGATGAAGACGTTCTTTCGGAGAGACGGTTGTCAATTGATCAATACGCTGCTGCATCATTCTCAATTTTGATTGTAATTGCATAGCGATATTTGCGTATGAAGCGGGATTTGCCTGAAGTTGATCGTACCATTCACTACTAATGATAGGTTCAACTTCTGTTTTCATTAAAGCGATTGTTGTACCGTGATACTCCTTCGGTGAAATTAAAGAATGGTGAGGTATCGTTTCACCTGGAACAATAATGTTGAATAAAAATGGTGTTCCATCTTCTTCGATCCTTACTACTTTTAATAAGCCTGTTTTTATAAAATATAAAGGACCGTCCTCACCTTGACGGAATAGTACATCTCCTTTGTGTAGAATCAATGTTAGCCCCCCATTTAAACATTTCTATTTCTTTTATTGTAGCGTATATGTATAAAGACAATATGCTATTTAAACAGCAATTTCATTGACGAAATGTATGCTATTACAGTAGTATACTATTTAGTGTGTAATAGTACTAGCAATGAATACGCTGTAGGGGGTTTAGTATATTGTTAGATGCGATAAAAATGACGGATATGAGAATTCCGGCGAATGCTATCATTCATGTAGAAGAGATGAAAGGTGGAGTCGTATTATCCGTTGAAGTAGACGGCCAAATTATTTATACGATGGCTTATGATGAAGAAACAGATAGTTATGCTGAATTATATGATCGAAACGATAAGAGGGCGTGCCAAGTACATGAGGATTTTATGGGATGGTCACTTCTTCATTAAAAAAGATGTCAATATGACATCTTTTTTTATTAAACCGATAGAATATACAAAGAAATGAAATATAAGGATAAAATTTGTAATAAATGATTTTGCATTGTTAGCACTTTGTAACTGCAAGTAAACTATTTTTTCGCTATCATAAAGATAACAGTCGCAGTTATAGGAGTGGTCAACTTGAATAAAGTACATATTTCAAATTATATGCTATTATGTGTTTGTTTAATTTTATTTGTTCTCTTAGGAGGATTTTTATATTCATGTGTATAAGAAAAAACGCATTCTAAAAAGAATACGTTATAAAAAAGAAGTAATAATTAATCTAGTCCCGAGAATAATTAATGTGATACGTAATAAATTAATTACGGCTTTACCACTTAATTTTGTATTGATATAAGCCCCGATTTTTCCGCCGATCCATGCACCAGGAATAAGAATTAATGCGTAAATCCAGCTGACATTTCCAAGGGAGATGTGAGTTGCAGAACTTACAATTGCTGATAGAAATACGATAAACATCGAAGTTGCTACAGCGATATGTGCTGGGAATGCAAAAAGTAGCATCATTGCTGGAACAAGTAAGGCACCGCCACCAATTCCAAATAACCCAGATATAAAACCAACTATAAAGGCGATAAAGATAGCGAGAAGCGGTGGAAATTGATAGTGTACAGTGTTTCCTTCGTTATCTGTAAAAGAACGTTTAATTACCGTCATATTTGATAAAGCAAGAGGGTTTAATTTGTCTCGTAACATAAGAAGAATGGAGACAAAAATAAGGAAAATCCCAAAATATAAAGAAAATGTATCTTGGTTTAAAAATTTGTTTGCCCACGAGCCGATGATACCACCAGGGCCACTCCCGATAAATAAAATAAGTCCACTTTTGTAATCTACTCGTTTATGCTTCATATAAGTAAGGGTGGAAGATAGTCCTGTGAAAACGACTGTTACCATTGAAGTTCCTACTGCAAGTTGTGGTGATAGACTGTGTAATCCGATTAATAACGGAACAATAATAATTCCGCCACCAAGCCCGACTAGACTCCCGACTGTCCCGGCGATTAGCCCGATGAAAAGTAACATGATGTATTCCAAAATTGCCAACTCCTCTATATAACTTATCCACCAATTATTATACACGCTTTTTAATAAGAAAAAGGTTTGTTCACAAAAAAGTCGTCTTCCTAGAAAAATAAGGAAGACGACTTTTGATTAAAAGATTAAGTGTAATAAAGAGTAAAATAAAGCAGCTAAAGAAGCTGAAATAGGAAGTGTGATAACCCAAGTAATTAACATGCGTTTTGCAGTTCCCCATTTTACACCTTTTACACGATGAGAAGCACCAACCCCTAAAATAGAAGAAGAGATAACGTGCGTCGTACTAACTGGTAAGTGAATGAATGTTGCACCGAAAATAACAAGTGATGATGATAAATCGGCAGCTACACCATTTACAGGACGAATTTTCATAATTTGTCCACCGACAGTTTTAATAATTTTCCATCCACCGACAGAAGTACCAAGACCCATTGCAATCGCACAAGATAATTGTACCCAGAACGGAATGTCGCTAGAAGTATGATAGCTATTAGCCATAAGAGCCATCGTAATGATTCCCATTGCTTTTTGCGCATCATTTGTACCATGTGTATAGGCTTGTAATGCAGCAGTGAAAATCTGGAATATACGGAAGTTTTTGTTCGTCTTCGTTAAATTAAAGTTTTTAAAGACTACTTTAAATATACTGTATACGATATAACCAATAACAAAAGCGATAATCGGTGAAATGATTAAAGCTTCAAGAATTTTTATGAACCCTTTAAGATTTAATGAGCTAATACCGGCCGCAGCGATAGCTGCACCTGCGATTGAGCCAATGATTGCATGCGAAGAACTACTTGGAATACCGTAGTACCAAGTGATCAAATTCCATGCTATTGCCGCAAGTAAAGCAGCTAAAATTACAAGAGAACCATTTTGCAAGGCAAATGGATCAACAATATCTTTTGTAATCGTTTTTGCTACACCTGTAAATGTCATCGCACCTAAAAAATTCATAATAGCTGCCATAATAATTGCATGTCTAGGCTTTAGAGCTTTTGTTGAAACAGCCGTTGCAATAGCGTTTGCTGTATCGTGAAATCCATTAATAAAGTCAAAAGCTAAAGCGCAAATGACTACTAAAACGGTCAGTAACAAGAGTGTATCCATGATCAAACTCCTTACGCGTTCTTCATAATAATTGTTTCTAATACGTTTGCAACGCTTTGGCAGCTATCCGCTACTTCTTCAAGCTCTTCGTAAATCTCTTTGTATTGAATAATTTTAATCGGATCTTTCTCACGAGAGAATAAGTGCTTAATCGCATGACGGCGAATATCATCACATTGTGATTCGTAATCCTTAATCTTAATCGCGTTCGTACGAATGTCGACTAACTTCTTTTTAGACAGTAGTTCAACAGAATTTGCAATCTCAATCGCACATTGATTAATTGCCTCAACGAATTTAATCATGTATTCATCAGCTTCTGTAATAGAATACATTTCGAATAGACCAGCACTATGATCTAATCCGTCTAATACATCATCCATACTCATTGCAAGTTGTAGGATGTCCTCACGTTCAATTGGAGTAATAAACGCTTTGTTTAGCTCCATAATGATTTCGTGAATAAATGAGTCACCTTTTGACTCATACTCTTTCATGCGCATAGAAAACTCTTTTAAATCGCTAGCATTTTTAATTTTATACTCCACGAAAAACTGCGCGCCTTCTTTTAAATTTTCGGAAACATTCATTAACATTTCAGAAAATTTATCTTTTTTTGATTTAAATACCATTATTAGTTACCCCCACAAAAGTAATATATGTAAAATATATTGGCTAGTCAATTCTAACAAAAAACTGTCGTTTTTTAAAACATTTTATCGAAAAGTTTACAAAAACTTAACATAACTCTCATTGTTGTATTAATAATATTAATAATCAATATTGAATATCTTACTTGTAGAATGTCCTTTTCTTGCAAAAAGTATGAATGTGAAAGAAAAGCTTTACACTACAGGAAAGACTACGTTATTATAATAAATTTAAAAGGAGGTATATTCTTCCTTTTGAAAAGAAGAGTGTAAACAAACGAAGGAAGTGAACGAATGAAATTGAAGAACACTCACTTAAAAAAAATGCAGGAGTGGTTCAATAAGAGGAAGAAACTTCGTAATTCATTAATTGTATTAGGAAGTTTACTTGCTACTCTATTTATTGCTATAAATATAATAATTTCCATTCAAGACATATCTGAATTAAAACAAGCTGTTCCGCAACCGACCTTAATTTATGATGCAAATAATGAAGTTGCGACTAAATTAGCTTCCTCTAAAACAGAAGGTGTTAAAAGGAAAGATATTCCTGATATTATGGTTCAGGCAATTGTTGCAGTAGAAGATAAGGAATTTTTTAACCATCACGGTATTTACTATAGTGGAATTATAAGTGCAGTTTTTAAAAATATTACAGCAGGAGAAGTTGTAGCAGGGGGAAGCACAATTACGCAACAACTTGCGAAAAATGTATTTTTGACCCAAGACCGCACATACTCTCGAAAAATAAAGGAATATTTTTTAACAAAAAAAATAGAGCGTACGTATACGAAAGATGAAATTATTGAAATGTATATGAACCAAATTTATTTTGGTGAAGGTGCTTGGGGGATAAAAAGGGCAGCTAAATCTTATTTTGATAAAGATGTAAAAGATGTAACAGTTGCAGAGGCTGCAACGATTGCTGGCTTGATTAAAGCACCGTCTGCGTATTCACCTTATAAAAACTTTAATAAGTCAATCGAACGACGTAATGTTGTATTAAGTTTAATGAAAGAGCAAGGATATATTTCTGACGAACAATATAATAAAGAAAAAGAGAGCGGTCTTGTATTAAAACGTGGTGTGGATGATAAATACAAGGGGAAATACTCTCAATATGTAGATTATATTGTTAGGGAAGCAATGGACAAGTACGAATTAACGCAAAATGAAATTTTAGCGGGTGGTTATCGTATTTATACAGAGCTTGATCCGAAAAAACAACAGGCTGTGGAAGACGTTGTGAATAATGAGAGTTATTTCAAAGATAATAGCTCAGACCAGCTTATGCAAACGGGTGTAGTTCTTATGAATCCAAAAACAGGTGGTGTACCAGCTTTAGTTGGAGGTAGAGGACCGTATCAGTTTTTACAGTTTAACCATGCAACCCAATTAAAAAGACAACCTGGCTCAACGTTAAAGCCTCTGGCTGTATATGTACCAGCGTTAGAGCAAGGATATGAAGTATACGATATATTAAAAGATGAACCATTTAATATTAAAGAATATAAACCGCAAAATAGTGATCATACTTTTCACGGTGATGTGACAATGTATGAAGCAGTGGCAAAGTCGTACAATGTTTCAGCTGTTTGGCTATTAGAGCAAATTGGATTAGATAAAGGATTGAAATCTTTAGAGCGATTTGGTATTCCATTAGTGCCAGAAGATCGTACGTATCCGATTGCTTTAGGCGGGATGCATGTGGGAACCTCGCCATTTGTAATGGCTCAAGCGTATAGTACATTTGCAAATGATGGTGTTCAAGTGGAAGCTCATGCGATTAGGGAGATACAAAATGCTGAAGGTGAAACGATTGGAAAGTGGTATAAGAAAGAGACGCGAGTGACGAGCGAGAAAATTGCTCAAAAGATGACATATTTATTAAAAGGTGTTGTCGAAAAGGGCACGGGCGAAAAGGCGAAAGTTAATAACGTTGATACGGCAGGTAAGACAGGAACGACTCAAATTGTAAATGGCCCAAGCACCGGTGCAAAGGATTCATGGTTTGTTGGATACACACCAGATTTAGTAGGTGCAATTTGGGTAGGGTATGATAAAACAGATAGTGATCATTATGTTCCGGGGGGAAGTCAAATTACGACGACAATGTTCCGGGATATTATGAAAAAAGCGAATGCCAATCCAGCTCAAAAAGCATTCCAGTTATCGCTTATATCTGAGGCTGATTATAAAAAACAATTGAATACAATAGAAGAGGAAAAACGAAGAAAAGAAGAAGAGAAGAGAAGGAAAGAAGAGGAACAACAAAGAAAAAAAGAGCAACAAGAGTGGATTGATAAAGTGAAAGAATGGATTCCTTCATTTTGGTAATAGAAAGAGGCGAATAACGAAATTCGCCTCTTTTTTGTATGAAAAACAAAATGAAACTTTAAACGGTTAAAATTATCCCTTCTCCTTACTAGTTACTACTCGTTAAGTATAATGTTCGTACTGCCAAAGGATTGAGAATCGTATGTGACGATTATTTTTCCTTTACTAATAGGTTCGTAAGGTAATTCTTCTTCGTAATTACCATTATTTTCATTGTGGATAGAAAGTGTAATTTCATCGATTTCTTTATTTGTATACTGATCTTTAATCGTTTCAGCAATTTGAAGTAAAGCTTCGGAACTAGAAGCTTTCGTAATAAGCATTCCTTTTATAACTTTCTTTTCATTATTTGTTGCATTGGAATAAGGGATGTCGCTTTGTTTTGTATACAAAAGTTTGTATGGAACAGTTTTTCTCTCTGCTTTTGAAATAGTGGAATATTTTAGAGTTAAAAAAAATCCTACACATAAAATAATGCATACCATAAGAGCAAACCAAATGCGTATTAGTGACATAACTCTCATTTTCATCCCTCTTTCATATCTTTGACTTCACTATTTATCATACAAAATGAGGATTAAGGTAGAGTAAATTTGAGGTAAAGAAACGTAAAGAAGGAGCACTTATCCTCCCAAATAAGTGCTCCTTTCTATATAAAGAGAGATTTAATGCACGGTAAAACGATACATATTATTATAAATATGCTTATTTAGTGAAAATTAGTAAATTCGGAATACTGATAGTGTTGCAGTTGTATCGCCTGTGTTAGGAATAGAAATAGTGTTTGCTGTAGGCTGTACAGCAATCGTTGTACCAGCTTGTAAAGTAACGATTGTAGAGAACGAAACAGCACTACCAATAACGTTAGTTGAGAAATTACGAGTAGGTGGTTGGCCATTGAATGAAATACCGAATCCAAATGGTGAAGATCCTGGGAAAGTTGTAGATGCTGAGAAACTAATATCATATACGCCTGTTTCTAAAATTGTTAAAGTATCTGAAGTATCGTTGAAAGTGATATTATTTAATTCAAAAACTTGATTGAATTGGATGTTTGTTCCAGGTGATATAGTTTGTGGATTTGAGTTTCCGATTGCCGCGATAGTTACAGGAATTGGAGTACCGGCTGGTCCTGTTGCGCCAGCCGGTCCTTGAGCACAAGTAGCGCCTGTTGCACCAGCTGGTCCTTGAGCACCAGCCGGTCCTTGAGCACCAGCCGGTCCTTGAGCACCAGCCGGTCCTTGAGCACCAGCCGGTCCTTGAGCACCAGCCGGTCCTTGAGCACCAGCCGGTCCTTGAGCACCAGCCGGTC
>NZ_JBTGPA010000024.1:0-123306 GCF_054326875.1 Bacillus sp. BC08
CGCTACTGGTGCTACTGGTGCCACTGGACCTCAAGGTGCTCAAGGTAACACGGGTGCTACTGGTGCCACTGGACCTCAAGGTGTTCAAGGTAACACAGGTGCCACTGGACCTCAGGGTGTTCAAGGTAATACAGGTGCTACCGGTGCCACTGGACCTCAGGGTGCTCAAGGTAACACGGGCGCTACTGGTGCTACTGGTGCCACTGGACCTCAAGGTGCTCAAGGTAACACGGGTGCTACTGGTGCCACTGGACCTCAAGGTGTTCAAGGTAACACAGGTGCCACTGGACCTCAGGGTGCTCAAGGTAACACGGGGGCTACTGGACCTCAGGGTGTTCAAGGTAATACAGGTGCTACTGGTGCTACCGGCGCTACTGGGCCTCAGGGTGTTCAAGGTAATACAGGTGCTACTGGTGCTACTGGTGCTACCGGTGCTACTGGACCTCAAGGCGCTCAAGGTAACACGGGTGCCACGGGCGCTACTGGACCTCAAGGTGCTCAAGGTAACACGGGCGCTACTGGACCTCAGGGTGTTCAAGGTAACACAGGTGCTACTGGACCTCAAGGCGCTCAAGGTAACACGGGCGCTACTGGTGCCACTGGACCTCAAGGTGTCCAAGGCAACACGGGCGCTACTGGACCTCAAGGTGTCCAAGGCAACACGGGCGCTACTGGTGCTACCGGCGCTACTGGGCCTCAGGGTGCTCAAGGTAACACGGGTGCTACTGGACCTCAGGGTGTTCAAGGTAACACAGGGGCTACTGGTGCCACTGGACCTCAAGGTGTTCAAGGTAACACAGGTGCTACCGGCGCTACTGGTGCCACTGGACCTCAAGGTGTTCAAGGTAACACAGGTGCTACCGGCGCTACTGGTGCCACTGGACCTCAGGGTGTTCAAGGTAATACAGGTGCTACCGGCGCTACTGGACCTCAAGGTGTTCAAGGTAATACAGGGGCTACTGGTGCCACTGGACCTCAGGGTGTTCAAGGTAACACGGGTGCCACGGGCGCTACTGGACCTCAGGGTGTTCAAGGTAATACAGGTGCTACCGGCGCTACTGGACCTCAGGGTGTTCAAGGTAACACAGGGGCTACTGGTGCTACCGGCGCTACTGGTATAGGAGTTACCGGACCTACTGGACCTTCTGGTGGGCCTCCCGGACCTACTGGACCTCAGGGACCTCAAGGTAATACAGGTGCCACTGGACCTCAGGGTGCTCAAGGTAACACAGGTGCTACTGGACCTCAAGGTGTTCAAGGTAACACGGGTGCTACTGGCGCTACTGGACCTCAAGGTGTTCAAGGTAACACGGGTGCCACGGGCGCTACTGGACCTCAGGGTGTTCAAGGTAATACAGGTGCTACTGGCGCTACTGGACCTCAAGGCGCTCAAGGTAACACGGGTGCTACCGGCGCCACCGGACCTCAGGGTGTTCAAGGTAACACGGGCGCTACTGGGCCTCAAGGTGTTCAGGGTAACACGGGTGCTACTGGCGCTACTGGACCTCAAGGTGTTCAAGGATCAACGGGTGCTACTGGTGCTACCGGCGCTACTGGTATAGGAGTTACCGGACCTACTGGACCTTCTGGTGGGCCTCCTGGACCTACTGGACCTCAGGGACCTCAAGGTAATACAGGTGCCACTGGACCTCAGGGTGCTCAAGGTAACACAGGTGCTACTGGCGCTACTGGACCTCAAGGTGTTCAAGGTAACACGGGTGCTACCGGCGCCACTGGACCTCAAGGTGGTCAAGGACCAACGGGTGCTACTGGTGCTACCGGCGCTACTGGTATAGGAGTTACCGGACCTACTGGACCTAGCTTTCCTGTAGCAACAATTGTTGTAACAAACAACATTCAACAAACAGTACTGCAATTTAATAACTTTATTTTCAGTACTGCAATTAACGTAAACAATATTATCTTTAATGGCACAGATACAGTTACAGTTATCAACGGTGGTATTTATGTAATTAGCGTATCTATTTCTACAACTGCGCCAGGATGTGCTCCTCTTGGAGTAGGCATTTCAATTAATGGAGCAGTCGCTACTGACAACTTCTCTTCAAATCTAATAGGCGACTCACTTTCATTTACTACAATCGAAACGTTAAGAGCTGGCGCAAACATTTCTGTCCAATCTACTCTTAACGAGATTACGATCCCTGCAACAGGCAACACTAACATTCGTCTTACTGTATTTAGAATCGCTTAAATTCCACGATCTATTGTTTATGGCAAATAAAAAAAGAGCGAGAAACTCGCTCTTTTTTTGTTATGTACAATAATTCATTACTACTCTAATTCAATTGAAACATTTTTTTGTGGTACAAATGTAGAAATTGCATGTTTATAAATAAGCTGTTGCTTACCTTCTGTTTCCAGTAGGACTGTAAAATTATCAAATCCTTTAATTAATCCACGAAGCTGGAAACCATTTAATAAGTACAGCGTAACAAACGTATTTTCTTTACGGAGTTGATTTAAAAACTGATCTTGAATATTGATTGATTGCTTCATGTCGAATCCTCCTCTTTTTCTCTACTTATTATTATTCGACTTTAGTTGTAACTTTCCTTCTATGTATCGTAAAATTTCTGACGTTTTTTCACCGTCTGTAACATCAAACCATGTGACATCCATCTTATTACGGAACCATGTTAATTGACGCTTTGCATAACGACGTGAATTCGTCTTTAATTGTGATACCGCTTCTTCTAAAGAGACACGATCCTCAAAATAATCATATATCTCTTTATACCCAATCGCTTGAATAGATTGACAATCTCGTATCCCGCTATTATACAATCCTTCTACTTCTTTTAATAAACCTTGGTCCATCATTATATCAACTCGCAAGTTAATGCGATCGTATAGCATTTCTCGATCCATTGTCAAGCCAATCAAGGAAACATCGTATAATAACTCGTTTTCTTGTTTTTCAAGTTGATCACTCATTTTTTCACCCGTCGTGTGGAAAATTTCTAACGCTCTAATGACACGGCGTACATTATTTGCATGAATACGCTCAGCGCTTTCTGGGTCTATTTCTTGTAACTTTTTATGTACATATTCCACACCACGTTCTAATGCTAACTGTTCCATTTGTTCTCGGTATATAGTATCACCAGCATCTTCCGTAAACTGATAATCGAATAAAACAGATTGTATATACAGCCCAGTTCCACCAACGATAATTGGCAATTTACCACGCTCTGTAATCTCTCGAATATGCTTACGAACACGTTCTTGAAATTCGGCAACAGAAAATGATTCTTCCGGATTTTTTATATCGACCATATAATGTGGAATTCCGTCCATCTCTTCTTTCGTCACCTTTGCAGTTCCAATATCCATCGTACGATAAATCTGCATGGAATCTCCACTTATAATTTCACCATTTAACGCTTTAGCAAGATCAATACTTAACTTCGTCTTCCCAACAGCAGTTGGTCCAATGATGACAACAACTTTTTCACGTTGCACTTCTCCCATATCATTCAACTCTCTTTATGTGATGTACTCCATCTTTTGATTATATCCAATCTTACCAATTTTAACGGCATGATTGCAAGTTCTTTCATTCCGGTACATGAAATTATAAATAAAAAAAACATAGTTTGTCCAATTCCGCATATACATGATTAAAAATACCTTCGAGAGGATGAGTTGACTATGAAACAATCCACCCTTAATTTTTCATCTTTAACAAAAGACCTCATTTTAGCTACTGCTACAAAAGAACAAAATTGCTCACAAGAAGAATTATACTTCGCCTTAAATTGTTTGCTACGTTCTTTTCATTCTACTCTCCAAGAAACAACATTACATCCAGAAAATAAAAATACAGAATATATTCAAAATCAATTTTGCAGTGCATATAAAATTATTACAGGTAAAACGATTTATCCTTTTCAATAATCCATAAAAGGCGGTTGCTTACGTACTTTCAAGCAACCGCCTTTCCTATTCATACATATATACTATTCTATAACTTTCACTTTTACAGATTTGCGCCCCCAGTTATCAGCACTACCATCTGAACCAACTAAAACATCAATACGATTTCCTTTAATCGCGCCACCTGTATCTCCAGCAATTGCTTCTCCATATCCTTCTACCCATACTTTTGATCCAAGTGGAATTACTTTAGGATCAACAGCAATGACTTTCATATTTGGATTTGCTGTTAAATCATGCCCCATTGCAGTTAATACACGACCACCATACGTACCATTCTCACTTGGATGCGCTGTATACGCTGTCGCTTCTACTGTTATTTCACGTCCACCAGCAGGTGCACTTGTTTGAGTAGATTTCGCAACTTGTTTCGTAGTTGGCTGCTGTTTTACCACAGGTTTACTTGATTCTACATTCTTAACAGACTCTTTATTCTTAACTGCTTTATTATTTTTAACCGGCGTATTTACTTTTTCCGGCGCTTCTTCTTGCGTTACAACTTCTTTCTTTTCAATCACAGGTGCCGTCCCTGTTAAAAATGGCACGTGAACATATCCTGTTTTTCCATTATAGTCAAATTGTAACCATTCATTTTGAACTTGATTTGGCGTTTCAATTACATCATTTTTATTAAGTTTACCAAGAATTTCAGAGTCTGTATTCGCTCCAGCACGAACATTTAGCACGCCCGCTGTTACATAATATGTACTTTTTGTAAACTCAGCACTCACAAACGCTTCTTGACCATTTAATTTAATTTTTGTCCATCCATTTTCTGTATTTACAACATCTAATGTATTTCCACTTAACATTTTACCTACAAGCTTTGATTCTACAGTTGGGTTTTCTCTAACATTTAATACGTCTGTTGTTACAATCGTTTCTGCTTTCGCAGAACCCGCAAAAATCCCAAGACCAAAAACTGCTGCTGTTGCTATACCTAATAATTTTTTCATGAATAGCCTCCATTTGCTTTGTTTTCGTATTTTCATTATAGCAACAGGTTTTTAGGATTTTTAGAAATCACACAATTACAAACCATTCGTAATATACGATTAATGAGTTGTAACATAAATTTCCATATTAATGAATTCCATTTACAATAGAATTCCCAATAGTTTTCATATATTTTCCACATACAAGCACCAGAATTTTTTTCCAGAAAAAATTACAGTATTACTTTTTTGTTACAAAAAATTCATATTTCATTACATCTTTTACCAAAATCCATCATTCTCCAATTATTAACCTTCTTTTTTGTAATAAAAAGGAGCAGCTAATAAAAGCTCCTCCCTTTTCATATGTTATTTCACTTTCTTTTTCCAAATCCCCATCATAAGAGCTGAGACAACTGTCCCTATCAATATCGAGAAAATATATAACACCGGTTTATTTACTAATGCGATAACAAACAATCCACCATGCGGTGCTGGTAATGTAATTTGGAATAACATAGATAATGCACCTGCAATACTTGAACCAACAACACAACTTACTATTACTCGAACCGGATCTGCAGCTGCAAATGGAATCGCACCTTCTGTAATAAACGACGCCCCCATAATATAATTTGTTAAACCAGATTTACGTTCTGCTTCAGTAAACTTTGATTTAAAGACGGTAGTTGCGAATGCAATTGCTAACGGCGGTACCATACCACCAGCCATAACTGCTGAGTGAACACCAAAGTTCCCTGCTGAGATTGCAGCGATACCAAATGTAAATGCTGCTTTATTAATTGGTCCCCCCATATCAATTGCCATCATACCACCTAAAATTAAACCTAATAGTATAGCATTTGTACCACCTAAACTATTTAACCAACTCGTTAACATTTCATTTAACGCAACTACAGGTGGATTAACCACTTTTAACATGATAACACCTGTAATTAATAACCCTAATACCGGATAAATCAAGACTGGTTTAATACCTTCTAACTGCGCTGGTAAACTAGAAAATAATTTTTTCAAGCCAACAACAACATATCCAGCTAAGAAACCAGCAATTAATCCACCTAAAAAGCCCGCATTTGCTTGTGCTGCTAAAAATCCACCTACAACACCAGGCATAAAACCAGGTCTATCAGCAATAGAACTTGCAATAAATCCAGCTAAAATTGGTACAAGGAATAAAAAGGCTCCTTTTTCTCCACCGCCAATATTCATTAATATTTCAGCAACAGGACCTTCCGCCTTAATTCCACCGAACATAAATGCTAATGCGATTAAAATTCCGCCACCAACAACGAATGGAAGCATATTACTTACACCGCTCATTAAGTGCTTATAAATTCCTAATCCTTTTTCTTTCTCTGTACTTTCTGTCTTCCCATCTTCCTTTATTCCTTTAAAGATTGGCGCATCTTGTTTTACAGCTCGATTAAGAAGCGCTTCCGTTTTTCTAATCCCATCAGCGACTGGCACTTGAATGACATGTTTCCCAGCAAAACGGTTCATTTCTACTTGTTTATCTGCCGCAACAATTATAGCCGTTGCGCGTTCAATATCTTCTTTCGTTAAACCGTTTTTTATGCCTGTTGATCCATTCGTTTCAACTTTAATTGCTATACCTAGCTCTGCTGCTTTTGCTTTCAAGCTATCCGCTGCCATATACGTGTGAGCGATTCCAGTTGGGCAAGCCGTAACCGCTAATACGTACGGTTCATTTCCTTCTGGTTTTGTAACTTCAACCTCTTCTTCTTTTTCATTCTCTTTTTCATCAAATAAACGAAGAAGTTCCTCTTCATCCTTTGCTTCTAATAATTGCTTACGAAATCCTTCATCCATTAATACTGTAGATAGGCGTGATAACGTTTCTAAATGAGTATTATTCGCCCCTTCGCTCGCAGCAATCATAAAGAATAAATGCGCTGGCTGTCCGTCAAGCGATTCATAGTTGATACCGCTTACACTTCTACCAAAACAAATCGCCGGTTGCTTAACAGCTTTTGTTTTCGCATGAGGGATTGCAATCCCTTCCCCTATTCCAGTCGTACTTTGTGACTCCCTCTTTAAAATAGCTTCTTTAAATTCCGCTTTACTATTTAAACGATTTGCGCCGTCTAATTTCTCAACTAATTCATCTATGACAGCTTCTTTATTTGAAGCTGTCAAATTCATAATAACTGTATCCCTTTTTAATAGTTCTGTAATTTTCATATGTTGCTTCCCCCTATCGCTTAGTTACAATTACTTGCGACAATAATTCTTCTACTTTTTCCTTTTCACATAAATCAGCTGAAAATGCTGTTGCACTGCCTGTTGCAACGCCATATTGAAATGCCTTTTCAATATCTTTTGTCTGTTCATATTTCCCTACAAATCCTGCAACGAGAGAATCTCCAGCCCCAACCGAATTAATTACAACACCCTTTGGAACAGTTGCTTCATATATTCCTTCTGCCGTAAATAATAAAGCTCCATCTCCAGCCATCGATACGATCACATGCTCTACACCTTGTTCAATTAATTTTCTTCCATACGGTAAAATAGCTTCTACTGTGGAAATATCTACACCAAATAACTCACCAAGTTCATGATGATTAGGCTTTATTAAAAATGGTTTATTTTTAATTACATGCTGCAGCGCACTTCCACTCGCATCAACTACTACGCGAATACCTTTTTCAGCTCCAAGCGCTGCGATTGATTCATAAAAAGTAGTTGAGATAGACGCCGGTACACTCCCAGCTAGTACAACGCAATCTCCCTGCTTCATACTTTCAATTTGTTTCATTAATTGTTCAAATTGCTCATTTGTCACATTAGGACCTTGCCCATTTAATTCTGTCTCTTCTTGCCCTTTTATTTTCACATTAATTCGGGAATCTCCGTCTACTTGGACGAAGTTTGTTGTTACACCTTCCGCCTGTAATACATCTTTAATGAATCGACCGGTAAATCCACCAGTAAATCCAAGGGCTACATTTTCCACACCTAAACGATGGAGAACGCGAGAAACATTAATCCCTTTTCCTCCAGGAAACTTCATATCTTTCTCTGCTCGATTTACTGCGCCTAAATCAAAGGAATTAACTTGTACTACATAATCAATAGATGGATTTAAAGTAACTGTATAGATCATTGTTTATCAGCCTCAATTACATTGGTTTGTCTTTTATATTTTTCTAAATCAATTTCTAAATGGTTTGTAATAATATTTGCCTCTTCAACATTGGCAATTTTCGCAAACGCAACTTCCGAAAACTTACTTTCATCAATTAAGAAATATCCTTCGTTCGCTAATGTTAATGCCATTTGTTTCAAAAGCGCCTCTTCTGGATCTGGCGTTGTAAAACCAAGCTGTTCATGTACACCATTCGCGCCTAAAAAACATTTATCAAAACGATACTTTTGCATACTTTCCTGTGCCATAGCACCAATTAAAGCTTTCGTCCTACTTTTCATCATTCCGCCTAGTAAATATGCACGAATATTATTTTCAACTAAAGCTTCAATATGCATAAGTCCATTTGTAACGACAGTAACGTCTTTATTTATTAAAAATGGAATCATTTCAAATGTCGTACTTCCTGCATCTAAATAAATACAATCACCTTGTTCAACAATGCTAGCCGCATGCTTCGCAATTTGTTGTTTTATTTGAATGTTTTTGGACGATTTTTCAACCATCGTCGGCTCTTGTCCTTTTCCTGTTAAAATAGCCGCACCACCGTGAACTCTTTTTAATAACCTTTGTTTTTCCAATTGCGCTAAATCACGACGGATTGTTGATTCAGAGCTTTCTGTTCTTTCCACTAATTGTTGTAATTTAACAACCTTCAGCTCTTTTACAAGTTGCAATATCATTTGATGACGTTCAGGAGTTAACATTTCATTCACCTCTTCTTTGATTACAGTATAATGAAAACGATCACAAAAATCAACCATAAACATCCACTAATAATCAAAAACAATCATAAACAGTTATAAACAGCAAAAAAAAGAAACCCATTTGATATAACAATCAAATGGGTTTCTTTGCTTGATTCACTTATAAAGAAGCTTTATATATGCTTAAAACATCGTCTTTATTTAATTTTTTAAAGTTACCAAATTCGCCATAAGCCATTGCTTTATCCGCCATTAAATCAATTTCATTTTCCCCAATAGCGTAATCAGCTAATGTTACCGGCGCCTCAATTGAAGTCCAAAATTGACGTAACGCCTCAATTCCTTCTAACGCAATTTCTCGATCTGTCTTCCCATCCGTTTCTACATCGAATACACGAATAGCGAACTGTTTAAAACGACTTACATTTTCATCTACAACATGCTTCATCCAGTTCGGGAATAAAATCGCCAGGCCACCCCCATGTGGTATATCATGAACCGCAGAAACAGCGTGCTCAATATTATGAGTTGCCCAGTCCCCTTTAACCCCCATCGCTAAAATGCCGTTTAACGCCATAGTACCGCAATATAAAATGGTTTCTCTATGCTCATAATTTTCTAAATCACTTAAAAGCTTAGGAGCAGTTTCAATGACTGTTTTTAAAACAGATTCACAATAACGATCTTGTAATTCTGTATTTGTTCCATGATGGAAATACTGCTCTAATACGTGAGACATAACATCTACCATACCGTAAATTGTTTGATCTCTCGGTACAGACGCAGTATGGACTGGATCTAAAATCGAAAACTGCGGAAAAGTAACCGGGCTACCCCAGCCATATTTTTCATTCGTTTCCCAGTTTGTAATGACAGAACCCGCATTCATTTCAGATCCTGTTGCCGCAAGCGTAAGTACCGTACCAAATGGTACTGCCTCACTAGCAAATGCTTTTTTCGTTACAATATCCCACACATCTCCATCATATTTGCTACCAGCAGCAATTGCTTTCGTACAGTCGATTACACTGCCTCCGCCAACTGCTAATATGAATTCAACGCCATTATCTTTACAAATTTGAATCCCTTTCTTTACAGTTGATACACGAGGATTCGGTTCAACGCCTGTCAATTCAAATACTTCTGCATTTATATCTTTTAAAATAGAAATTACATTATCATAAATACCGTTTCTTTTAATACTGCCTCCCCCGTATACGAGAAGAACTTTTTTACCGAACTGTGGAATTTCAGTTTTCAACTGTTCTAACTGCCCTTTACCAAAAATAAGTTTCGTTGGATTACGAAATACAAAATTTTGCATATTCCTTTACCATCCCTTCTATATGAAAAGCAACTATACTTTTGTATACCATATTTTTTTCATTTCACAAAAATATTTGCCTAACAAAAAAATCCCAGCCTACAGGCTGAGATTTTTTATTGGTAATAAGGTGAGATCATTAAGTAAACAATAACACCAGATAAACTTACATATAACCAAATCGGCATCGTCCAACGTACAATTTTACGATGACGTGTTAATTGATTTGTAAAACCAAATACAAGTGCAAACAATGCAAGTGGTACAATAATTGCTGCAAGGATAATATGTGTAATTAAAATAATGAAGTACACATATTTAATGAATCCTTCTCCACCAAAATGTGTTGCCGGCGCCAAGTAATGATACGATAAATAAGAAACACAAAATAGCAACGTCGTTGTAAATGCTGCCAGGATGAAACCGCGGTGCATTTTCACATTTTTCTTAATAATAGAGTATAAAGCTGCTAATAAGAATACAAACGTAAAGCTATTAAAAATTGCATTTAACATTGGTAAAATTGTTACATCAAAATGTACTTCTCCTTCATAGCCAACAGGTCCAAAAAACAAAAATAAAATAATCGCATTTACAATTACAGAAAGCGTTATCACAATAGGAGCATAGCTTTTCTGATTAGTTGATTGATCCACCAAAATGGTCACTCCTCTTCCTTCAATTATGTATACGTAACCTCACTATTTTAACATATTATTCACAGTGTAAATGTGACAATAGTTTGACACAGTAAGACAGAGCAAAGAAAAAAATCCTTCTTAATAAAACTTCTTAAGAAGGATTTTATCGCTTTATTATTTAAATAGCAATGTAATTAGTTTTTGTTGAAAAACGTATTGCTATATGCTTGAAAAATTTCAGACACTTGATATCCCATTAAAGAAATTGCTGTTAATGAAAAGAAACCAATCATAAGAAATCGAAACCACATATAAATCTCCTCCTTGTATTTAGCTTAAAAAGCAGTCGCTATATTACAAGTGGAGTGGTACTCTTCATCGTCACTTTCCTTTTTCTTTACAATTGCTGTTATAAATCGAATCATAAAGAATATAACAAAAGGAATTTGTTCGTAATTTACCTTGGCATAGTTTGGCAACGGCTCGCGCTGCACATCGAACGGGGATGAGAAGGAATAGAACATACCTTGCTCTTCCATATATACAATTACAATTTTCATACAAAACATTATTCCTAGAAACGAAACAATATCTTGCCATTCTGTCGTATATAACAGATTATATAGCTCTAATACGTACTCTTCCATTGTCATCCCCCCTTCCTTTTTTACCATTTTGCTCGCCTTCGTTTAAAAAGTCAAGAAAAAAGTTTATACTCACTATGACAATAGTAATTACTTGTTTCTATGATTATATATGATTCTTTTATAGCAATGATTGGGTGTAACTCTCTTCTAAAACAAGAAATTAGAATCGAACAGATTCCTCATTTTTACTTTTAGAATTCAACACTGTACTATTTTTATTTCTATTAAAAATAAAATACGAAATTATTATAAGAACAGTAACAAGCATCGTTAATAGTGCCTGTGAACGTAAAGATTCAATTGCGAGCATTGCAACTAAAACTGCTATAATCGCAGCAATTGTAACATATGTTACATATGGAAACAGCCACATTTTCACTTTCAAATTTTGTTGTTCTGCTTCCCCCATTTTTTTACGTATCTTGAAATGTGAAACTGCTATAACGAGATAAACGAGTAACGCAATCCCGCCAGATGCATTCACTAAAAATAAAAATACTTTATCTGGAGATATGTAACTAAAAACAACTCCAATGTAAGCAAAGAAAGTTCCAAATAAAACTGCCCGAACTGGAACACCACTACTATTCAATTTCAAAAATGCCTTTGGTGCATCTCCTCTTTCTGCCATTGAAAAAAGCATTCTTGAGTTCGTATATAAACCCGAATTTAAACAAGAAAGTACAGCTGTTAAAACGATAAAATTCATAATTTGTGCCGCCGCTGGTATCCCTATATGTTCCAATACCGCCACAAATGGGCTTTTTAGTATGTTCGCTGAATTCCACGGAAGGAGTGTAACAACTACAGCGATCGATCCAATGAAAAATACGAGAATACGCCAAATCACACTATTTGTTGCTGTTTTTACTGCTTTTACAGGTTCGGCAGACTCTCCAGCGGCTACTGCAACAATCTCAGATCCCATAAATGAAAATATAACGACGGTGATTCCAAGTAGCACCGAACTTATACCATTTGGCATAAACCCTCCTTGCCCTACTAAATTAGAAGTGCCAGGCGCTTCAGTTCCTGGTACAAATCCTAAAATAACAGCTAGTCCAAGACAAAGGAACAAAACAATACTTATTACTTTAATAAATGAAAACCAATATTCAAACTCTCCAAATGATTTCACCGAAAAAACATTCGTCAACGTTAATAAAATCGTTAATATTAGGCTTAATAACCAGAGCGGGATTTCTGGAATCCAGTATTGAATAATACCAGCTCCTGCTGTAGCTTCTATTGCAATAACAATTACCCAGAAAAACCAATATAGCCACCCAATTGTATAACCTGCCCATGGACCAATTGCCTCTCTTGCATATGTTGCAAATGAACCACTTGTCGGATTAATAGCTGCCATTTCTCCTAGCATTCTCATAACGAAAATAACTAGAAGTCCTGCTAATGCATATGAAACGATAGAACCTGGACCTGCTGAATGCACAACCGCACCACTTCCAACAAACAAGCCAGCTCCTATTACGCCACCAATGGAGATCATTGTAATGTGGCGTATTTTGAGGTCTTTCTTAAGATTTTTATCCAACTCTTGTACATCCCCTTCCAAACTTAATTTTGAAATTTACCACGCATTAACGGACCGTAAGACCCCTACCTCAAATTTCAGTGGAAGCAAGGAAGTTAGGCGGGAATCTACTACCCGTAAAAGCCCGATTGGTGAGGGCTGATAATCAGCGGGGATGAACAAAACCCCCACTGATTAAAGTTTCACTTTATGTAAGAGTATTATGCGAAAAATCTTGTCCTATACTTTAAAATATATCAAAATATTCTGAATTTAACAATCGTAATTCGACCGCCTTCAGAAATTATTTCATTAGGTTTAATAATTTCCCATACACAATTATTGAGAAAATTATAGTCACCTTACAAAAGAGCGAATTTTCATATAACATTAAATAAACAAGATTATACATCTAGACAACTTTTTGTATAGGAGTGTTGATATGTTAAACAAGTTCAAATTCATTTGTTGTACTTTAGTAATTTTCTTACTGCTACCGCTAGCTCCCTTTCAAGCACAAGCAGCAAACCATTTAGGATCAAAACTACTCGTTGGATACTGGCATAACTTCGATAATGGTACTGGCATTATTAAATTAAGAGACGTTTCACCAAAATGGGATGTACTCAATGTATCTTTCGGTGAAACTGGTGGTGATCGTTCCACTGTTGAATTTTCTCCTGTGTATGGTACGGATGCAGAATTCAAATCAGATATTGCTTATTTAAAAAGTAAAGGAAAGAAAGTGGTTCTTTCAATAGGTGGACAAAATGGGGTCGTTTTACTTCCTGATAATGCCGCTAAGCAACGTTTTATTAATTCCATACAATCTCTAATTGATAAATACGGTTTCGATGGAATAGATATTGACCTCGAATCAGGAATTTACTTAAACGGAAATGACACTAATTTCAAAAACCCAACGACTCCTCAAATCGTAAATCTTATTTCAGCTATTCGGACAATCTCAGATCATTATGGTACAAATTTTCTATTAAGCATGGCTCCTGAAACTGCTTATGTTCAAGGCGGTTATAGCGCATATGGAAGCATCTGGGGTGCATATTTACCGATTATTTACGGAGTGAAAGACAAACTAACATACATTCACGTTCAACACTACAACGCTGGTAGTGGAATTGGAATGGACGGTAATAACTATAATCAAGGTACTGCAGATTACGAAGTCGCTATGGCAGATATGCTCTTACATGGTTTTCCTGTAGGTGGTAATGCAAATAACATTTTCCCAGCTCTTCGTTCGGATCAAGTCATGATTGGACTTCCTGCAGCACCAGCTGCCGCTCCAAGTGGCGGATATATTTCTCCAACTGAAATGCAAAAAGCTTTAGATTATATCATTAAAGGAATTCCTTTCGGAGGAAAGTATAAACTTTCAAATCAGAGTGGCTATCCTGCATTCCGCGGCCTAATGTCTTGGTCTATTAATTGGGATGCAAAAAACAACTTTGAATTCTCTAATAACTATAGAACATATTTTGATGCTCTCCCCTTACAAAAATAATAAAAAAACCAACAATAGGTTTTATATAATCTATTGTTGGTTTTTTATTTATGTAAATTACTTTTTCACCTCTACACGATGAAAAGATTCTTCTCCATTTTAACACTTTAAATAAAACTTACATAATATTCCGTGTTTAACTAATAAAAAAAGAGAACTTTCTCTGAAAGTCCTACTACTCTAGAATAGTTTAGTTCCTATTTTGCTTTAACACAAATACTGAAAGTTCAGGTACACTCCAAAATCTAACAGGCATTCGGGTTGTCCCAATACCACGATTTACGTATAAATGTAACGGCTTATTCTTCCCATCTAATTCATACATACCTTCCACATAGCTCTCAGCTAATTTTGTAGTAATTAATGGACCTATAAAAGGAATTTGAACTTGTCCTCCGTGACTATGGCCTGACATTTGAAAATCAACTGGGTAATGAGCTACTTTGTCTACAACATCCGGCTCATGTACTAAGAGCATATTGAAATCTTGTTGTCTCAAATGTTTTAAAGTGGAGTCTATTTGCGGCTTTCCTAATAAGAAATCATCCAAACCTGATATTGTAATATATTTTCCGTTTTCTACTTTAATTTTTTGCACTTCATTTACTAACACAGAGAAACCAGCTTCCTCCATATACTTTTTATAAAATAAACTACCTCCCCCGCCTCTATCATGATTCCCAAACACTGCATATTTCCCTAAGGGCGCGTGTATTTTCTGTAAAATACCTTTCGCTTCTTCTCTTTCCGCCTTATACGATCCAAACTTATCTATTAAATCCCCTGTAAAAACTACTACATCTGGATGTAACGCATTCATCTTCTCCACCAAATTTTCTAGTTGTTTCAGTGTAAATTCTGGCCCTAAATGCACATCTGAGAATTGCAATATCTTTTTATTATTAAACTCTTTAGGAATTGTAGATGCTTCTATTTCATTCCACGTAACTGTTACTAGTTTTCGTTCAATTTCTGTCGCATAGAAATACAAACTTACTGAAATCATTACTATACTTATAAAACTGATTATAAATATTTTTATGATTGATTTTTTTTGTTCTTTTTTTACATGATGCGGATTCATGTTCTCACCTCTAGAAGTACTTTACAGCCTTATTGTTACATTAATGTGACAACACGAACAATGTTAGTTATATCCAATTCTACCCCATTCACTTTGACAAACTTATACAGAAGTCATAACATATTTTTATAATACATAGATTTTCAAAAATGTTCCTTCTATTCATTCTATCATTTTAATGAGGAGAGATTATTCATGTCTGTATTTACACCAGAAGAAATTACGGAACTTGCTGCGAATTCCGGAAGTAAAAAAGCTCATTTATCATTACTCCCTATGCTAATTCTCGGTTTTTTTGGTGGTGCTTTCATAGCATTAGGGTATTTACTCGATATCCATGTTATAGGAACAATGCCAAAATCTTGGGGATCATTTACTAGTTTTCTAGGCGCTGCTGTATTCCCTATCGGTCTTATACTCGTTATTCTTGCAGGCGGTGAACTAGTAACTGGTAACATGATGACAGTTTCTATGGCTTGGCTTCAAAAGAAAATTACTTTATTTCATTTCATACGAAATTTAGTTATTGTTACGTTTAGCAACTTCATAGGCGCTGTATTCGTTGCTTATTTTTTCGGTCATATCGTCGGATTAACAGAAGGCACTTTTTTAGCGAAAACAGTTTCTATTGCACAAGCTAAACTACAAGATACACCACTGCAAGCCTTCATTTCTGCAATCGGATGTAATTGGCTCGTTTGTTTAGCCGTTTGGCTCAGTATGGGAAGTAAAGAATTTATCGGGAAGATTATCGGTATTTGGTTCCCAGTTATGACTTTTGTTGCGATTGGCTTTCAACACGTTGTAGCCAATATGTTTGTTATCCCAGCTGCAATTTTTTCTGGCCATTTAACTTGGATTGAATATTTTCCAAACTTCATTTTTGTTTTCTTTGGAAACTTAGTAGGAGGTATGTTGTTTGTAGCATTACCTTATTTCATATCATATAATAAGAAACTCCCTTTCAGTAAAGAGCAAACCGAATTAAAGAAAAAATCTGTATCCGCTTAAATGAACTGTCTATACAGTAGCTCTAAAAAATATTACAAATTCCATTTTTTTTACGAATATATGTGCGTACACTTGTTCTCGAATGTTTTATACGTTATAATAACAACTTAAATAGCATTATTTACATATGAGGTGAAAAACATGAACAAAACAGAATTAATCAAAAACGTAGCACAAAATGCTGAGATTTCTCAAAAAGAAGCTACTGTAGTTTTACAAACTGTAGTAGAATCAATCACTAACACTTTAGCTGCTGGTGAAAAAGTACAACTTATCGGATTCGGTACATTCGAAGTTCGCGAAAGAGCTGCTCGTACAGGCCGTAACCCACAAACTGGTGAAGAAATGCAAATCGCAGCTTCTAAAGTACCTGCTTTCAAAGCTGGTAAAGAACTAAAAGAAGCTGTAAAATAATGAAAAATAGCCTTCTCATTTATGAGAGGGCTATTTTTTTCATTACATAATTAATAAAAATCTGACCATTATGCTGTTTCTTTTGTTCCTTTATGCAAATAAAACCGTTACTTTCAAAGAAAGGTTTTGCTGTAATACTCGCCTCTGTATATATCTCCCTATGCCCCACGTTTACTGCTTCTTTTTCTAACTTCTGTAGTAGGTAGGACGCTATCCCTTTTCCTTGATAATCTTTATGTGTAAATAAGCGATCTATGTAATGCTCATCATTATAATCACCAAATCCCACTATCACACCGTTATAATCCGCTACATAACTAATATTCTTCTCTAAAGACTGTAACCAGCTTTCTCTCTCTAGTCCATCTGGTGCCCATGCCTGTAGCTGTAACACGTTATAATCTTTTGCATTAATTGTATGAACTGTTTCATAAAACAACTGCAAAACTTGTTCTAAATCCTCTTTATGGAATGTTCTAATGATCGTGTCTTTTAACATATATGAACCTCCTTACTAAACTATCATTTAATTTTTCTACCATCTAGTATTCAATATTTCTGCTTTATTATAGCTTTTTTCTTTCTATATAAACAAAAAAACAATACTTATTTCAAGGTATTGTTTTTTTGTTTAAAAGCATATGCAATTACTCTATAGATTTTTATTTTTTTAATTTCACTCTTTGCAGTCGTAATGCATTTAATACAACGGATACAGAACTAAATGCCATTGCAGCTCCAGCAACCCAAGGTGCTAAGAAACCGAACGCCGCAATTGGGATTCCTAGGCCGTTATAAGCTAGTGCCCAGAATAAATTTTGCTTAATATTTCTTATCGTCATCTTACTCATAAAGATTGCATCCGCAATACTATTTAAATCACCACGGATTAACGTAATATCTGCCGCTTCCATCGCTACATCCGTTCCGGTTCCAATTGCCATACCGATATCCGCCGTAGCCAGTGCAGGAGCATCATTTATTCCATCTCCAACCATTGCTACTTTCTTACCTTGCGCTTGCAGTTTTTTCACTTCTTCTGCTTTTCCTTCTGGCAATACTTCTGCAATTACGTGATCAATACCAACTTGCTTAGCGATTGCCTGAGCGGTTTGTGTATTATCTCCTGTAATCATAACAACGTCTAGACCCATTTTCTTAAGTCTTGCAATAGCTGCTTTTGAAGTATCTTTTACAGTATCCGCAACGGCAACTATACCAGCATACTCCTTATCTATTGCTATTAACATTGCTGTTTTTCCTTCTCGTTCTAGCGCTTCCATCGATTTAGAAACTTCTTCAATATCAATATCGAATTTCTTCATTAATCTACGTGTACCAATTAATAATTGTTTCCCTTCTACAACTGATTCGATACCGAATCCAGGAATTGCTTCAAACGTTTCTGAACTTGGGATATCAATTTTCTTTTCTTTAATTCCTTCTACAATTGCTTCTGCAAGTGGGTGTTCAGAATTTTTTTCTGCCGCACCTACTAAACGTAGTATTTCTTCTTCATGGAATCCATCTGCTACCATTACATCTGTTAACACCGGCTTCCCATTTGTTACAGTACCTGTTTTATCTAGAATAACTGTATCTAATCGGTGTGTTGCTTCTAAATGCTCCCCGCCTTTAAATAAAATGCCATACTCAGCCGATCTTCCTGATCCCGCCATAATAGATGTAGGCGTTGCAAGACCTAATGCGCACGGACAAGCGATAACAAGTACGGCTATCATTTTCTCAAGTGCTCCGCCAAAATCACCAGGTGTAACAAATAGCATCCACACTGCAAATGTGATAATAGCAATCACAACTACAACCGGTACGAAAATACCTGAAATTTGATCTGCTACCCTTTGAATAGGCGCTTTTGAACCTTGAGCCTCTTCTACTACTTTAATAATTTGAGCTAATGCAGTATCTCTTCCTACCTTAGTTGCTTTCACTTTTAAAAAGCCATTTTTATTTATTGTAGAACCGATTACTACATCCCCAATTGTTTTATCAACCGGGATACTCTCGCCTGTTAACATCGATTCATCTATTGCTGACTTTCCTTCTACAATTTCCCCATCTACCGGGATTTTTTCCCCTGGCTTCACATAAACGATATCACCAGCTACCACTTCTTCAATTAAAATTTTTATTTCTGTTCCATCTCGTACAACAGTAGCGGTTTTCGCCTGTAACCCCATTAATTTTTTAATTGCTTCTGACGAGCGTCCTTTTGCTTTCGCCTCAAATAATTTACCTAAAATAATTAATGTAATAAGTACTGCACTCGTTTCAAAATACAAGTCTGTCATATGTTCCGAAGAACCAATCGACCTAATACTTAAATACACACTGTAGAAATATGCCGCAGACGTTCCAAGTGCAACGAGAACATCCATATTGGCGCTTTTATTACGTAACGCTTTATAAGCCCCAACATAAAACTGCCCACCAATGATAAACTGAACTGGAGTTGCAAGAGCTAGTTGCACCCAAGGGTTCATAAGCATATCAGGTAAATAAATAAACGATGTAAATGAGAAATGACTTACCATTGCCCACAATAACGGAAATGATAAAATAAACGAAATGATAAATTTCTTCTTTTGTCGCTCAATTTCTTGTAAGCGATGATCAGTTGATCCATTTTGCTCATCTGATTTCACTTCTAATTTATATCCTAATTTCGTAATTGCACTCTTCATTTCATTTACATTAATTTCATCAGGATTAAAATCTACTGTAGCTGATTCTAAAGCAAAATTCACTGTCGCTCCGTTCACACCTTCTAACTTATTTAAACGTTTTTCTACTCTATTGGCACATGCTGCGCATGTCATCCCTGAAACAGTAAACTCAGCTTTATCACTGACAATTCCATAACCTAACGATTCAACTTTTTGCTTAAATTGTTGCGGATTTGTTTTTTGGGGATCATACATTATTTTTGTTTTTTCAAGTGCAAAATTTACATTTGCATCATGAACACCTTCTACTTTTTTCAGACCTTTTTCAATTCTATTCGCACATGCCGCACATGTCATTCCTGATATTTGAAGATTGGCCTCTTTTTGTTCATTCATGTCTCTCACCTCTATATACCCTGACAAGGTATAATTATTAACAAAATAAATCGTACTTCCTATAAAGTACGATTTATTTCCATATCTAAAAATAATTATTGAACATCGTATCCTTGATCTTCAATTACAGCAACGATATCTTTTAACGTTACAACTGATGAGTCGATAGTAACTTCAACAGTTCCTTCTGCTAATTGAACTTTCACTTGTTCAACACCGTTTAGTTCTTTCACACTGCTTTCAATTGAATTTACACAATGTCCACAAGACATACCTTCAACTTGTAATGTTAACTGTTCCATTTAAAATCCTCCTCTTGTTTCTTCATTGTTTGTTAATCACAACCTCATCTTACCATACCCCCCTAAGGTAATCAATGGTTTTGTATCATGATTTTTCAATTATTTTCTAAAAGTTTATTTTACACACATTTTTTCACACCAATACCCCAAAATCCTATATGAAGGTAAACAAAAAACAAGCCAGTTACATACTAGCTTGTTTTTACGCTTTTGAAAAACGTTCAAATACTGTCATTAATTCTTCAATTGCTTCGTCACCATTGCCATCTTTAATAGCACCTGAAACACAATGACTTGTATGGTTTTTTAATACACCCATTCCTACTTTTTTCATCGCTGCATTAATCGCTGAAATTTGCACTAAAATATCCACGCAATAACGATCATTTTCAATCATATTTTGAATACCGCGGACTTGTCCTTCAATTCTCTTTAATCTATTTATAATTTGTTCTTTTTCTTTTTCTGATCTATGTGTTACCGCTTCATGCTCTTTATGATCCATATTATCACCTTCTTAAAGTTTCTCTTCATCCAATAAAACAATTGCTTTTACGAGTATACCAATTATAGCACTAATTATCTACGTATGATACCCCATAAGAGTATATTTCCACTCTATGCTTATTCTTAACAATTTATTAGCTTCTCAGTCTAGATTTTCATGATACCCTATCCTTTTTCAAAAAAACATTACATTCTCCATCAAAACTCAATAAAGTAAAATTCTTAATCACTTTTGTGCTATGTTCTTCAACTAAAGCCTCCATTCGTGTACATTCCCTAACAATTTCTCGTTACAAATATAAAAGGGCTACCTTAGTAGCCCTTAATAAAATAATTAATTTTCACCAGTTTTAAAATACTAAGTTGTAAAGAGCGCAATTCCTTAGTTTTCAAAGTTATTCTTTTACAGGTATAACAGCACCGTTATATTCCTTATTAATAAAATCTTCAATTTCTTTCGAATGCAATACTTCTACAAGTGCTTTAATTTCTTTCTTATCTTTGTCACCTTTACGAACTGCAACTACGTTTACATATGGAGAATCCTTACCTTCAATCGCAATTGCATCTTTTCTTGGATTTAATTTTGCATCAATTGCATAGTTAGCATTAATTAAAATAGCATCCCCTTCTTTATTTTTATACATTTGCGTTAATAAACCAGGCTCAATATCTGTTTTGAATTTCAAATTTTTCGGATTTTCTGCAATATCTTTTACGGTTGCTTTTACAGGATCTATACCATCTTTAATTTTTACAATGCCTTCTTTTTGTAAAATCGCTAAACCACGTCCATGATCAGTAATTGCATTACTCATAATAATTGTTGCACCATCTGGAAGCTCTTTTAGATTTTTATATTTTTGAGAATATAAACCGATTGGTTCAATGTGTATTTTTCCAGCTACTTCAAAATCATATTTTTTGTCTTTCATTTCTTTCTCTAAGAATGGAATACCTTGGAAATAATTTGCATCTAAATCTTCATTCGCCAATGATTTATTTGGTAATACGTAGTCTTGGAATTTTTTAATTTCTAGTTCTACACCTTTTTTCTCAAGTAATGGTTTTGCTTTTTCCAAAATTACTGCATGAGGTACATTAGAAGCACCAACAACAAGCTTATCTTCACTTTTTCCTCCACAAGCAGTTAAACCAAAAATTGCCGTTGTAATAAGTCCTGATAGTAATAGTTTTTTCATGTTGTAAACACCCTTCTTCTTTTATGTATTTATTTATTAATTCACGCTGTAACAAATCAATAATCCATTTTATTAGAACAACACTAGGACATGCACAAATTAGTTCATCGATTTTCACATCGTTATTCCTTCTAAACACGGACTGTATAAATCGCTCTATTTCCCCTCAGAATAGTCTTACAACAAAAAAACCTTTCTGCCCTTAGAATGAGCAGAAAGGTTTGTATGCATATATCGATACTATCCCTTTCTCTCATCTCTCAAAGCATTTGCTTTGCAGGAATTAGCACCATTTCAATGTAAAAATTGATGGTTGCTGGGTTTCACAGGGCACAGTCCCTCCACCTCTCTGGATAAGAGAAATCAGATTTAATTTTCATCTGATTCAAAATCTATTAAATTTTTCATATTTTATGAATTGAATTCTATCAACATAAAATCGTTATGTCAATAAACATTTATGAAAAAACAAAACTTCAATATACTATGTTAATAGTTGTGTGGCATTACCCCTAGAAATTCATCAATTAAAACCACTTATTTTATCCTTAGATTCATTGTTATACAGTAGCGCGGTAATATCTTGCACGACTTAAAACAAATACTGGCACCTAGTCATCACCTATCGATTTATACTTTGTAACTCTTTAATAAAGCAATCAAACCCTGCTCTACCCTCTTTATTCACCTTATAAACACCAGCATCTTCTAAGACGCGTTCAAATTTCTTTGCAACTTCAATTTGAAGAAATCTTTTAATGTTGTCTTCTGTATATCCCCCCTGGGCTTTTAATTCATCTGCCCATTTTTGATGAATTTTAGGAACATTCCCCCCCTTATCTAACAAATACAGCTCCACTTCATAAAGCTCCACAATCAAACGTGGGGGGAGAATTGCTAAGCCCATAACTTCAATAAGTCCTATATTTTCTTTTTTAATATGTTGTACATCTGGATGTGGATGAAAAATTCCATCAGGGTATTCTTCACTCACATTATTATCACGAAGTACAAGGTCAATTTCGTACTTTTCTTTACGTCGCCGTACAATTGGTGTAATTGTATGATGTTTTGTACCATCTTTTGATTGCGCACGAATTTGTAAGGATTCATCTGAATAGTTCTTCCAACTTTCATGGATATAGGTGCTGGCATTAATTAGTTCGTCTTTATTTAGGGAAGAAAGACGAATCACACTCATTGGCCAGTTGACGATACCACAAGAAGTATTTGGATAGGCAGGTAATTCAAATGTTTTAAGAACGTTAGCCTTTGCCATTGGAAAGTTATGGCGTCCAGATTGATAATGATCATGACTTAAAATAGACCCTCCTACAATAGGTAAATCCGCATTTGAACCAATAAAGTAGTGTGGCATTATTTCTACAAAACTAAACAAACGAGAAAATGCCTCACGAGAAATTTTCATTGGACGATGCTTTTTAGATAGTACGATGGAGTGTTCGTTAAAGTAGGCATATGGTGAATATTGAAACCCCCACTCTTCTCCATCTAGCTCAATATTAATGATTCGGTGATTGCTTCTACCTGGATGGTTCAAGCGACCAAAATAGCCTTCATTTTCAATACAAAGTAAACATTTTGGATAATTACCCTTCGGTGTATTTCTAGCTGCCATGATCTCTTTGGGGTCTTTCTCTGGTTTGGATAAATTTATAGTAATCTCCAGTTCGCCATATTTTGATTCTGCTACATATTGAATATTTTTTTCCATTGCACGTGTCTTTATGTAATCATTTCGTTTACTAAGTTCAAAGAAATAATCCGTTGCTTGTTTAGGACTTGTACGATATGCCTTCTGAAAATTCGCATTAACCTTAGATGGAAGTGGCGTAATCACATCCATTAAAAGCGCTTCAAACATTTCACAATTAACTTGATTTTTAGAGATTTTTAGATTTTCCATCGCTTTATTTATCAGTGTATTTAACAGCACGTGCGGGTCCATTTCGACTACACTATTAATCTCACCCATGTCCGATTCGCCAATCAAACGTAATAGTTGATTGTGCGTATAAATTCGGTCACTTTCTTCAATGGCTCCATTATCAATTGCAAGTGTAGTAAAATCATAAATTGCTTGGCTTGTTTCCATCTTTTTCACCCCATTCATTATCCGATTGCTGTAGTTCCACTACCAATGTGTGCTACATAAAAGACAGGCGCATATCCTACAACTTTAAGATATTCCTCATAAACATTGTTTTTAAAAGCATGGATTTTACTTTCTTTTACTAATGCGATAGCGCATCCACCAAACCCAGCCCCAGTCATACGTGCCCCAAGTACACCCTCTTGTTTTTGTGCAGTGGCTACCAATGTATCTAATTCCAGCCCAGTAACTTCATAATCATCTCTTAAAGATGCATGAGAAGCGTTCAATAGCTTTCCGAATTCTTCTAAATCATTTGCAGTAAGAGCTTCTTTTGCTTTTTTTGTACGCTCATTTTCATAAACTGCATGCTTGGCGCGTTTCATTAAGATTTCATTCCCAATAAGATTTTGATTTGCATCAAATTCTGCTTTGCTTAGTTCTCCAAGTGCCCTAATTTCCAACTTTGTTTGGAGACATGCGAGTGCTTCTTCACATTCAGCACGACGTTCATTATATTTTGAATCTGCTAGTTCTCGGCGCTTATTCGTATTCATAATTACAATCGCATAGTCATTCAAAACCACTGGTACCATTTCATACTCTAACGTATTAGTATCTAGAAGAATTGCTTTGTCTTCTTCACCAAATCCAATGGCAAACTGATCCATGATGCCAGAGTTCACACCAATAAATTCATTCTCAACTTTTTTACCCATTTTCACTAATTCAAGTCGCGTCACATCTAAGTTGAACAGGCCTTCTAATACTACGCCTACAAGTAATTCAAGTGAAGCACTACTTGAAAGGCCCGCTCCATTTGGAATCGTCCCTTCAACTAATAATTCAAAACCAGAGTCTATTTTATACCCTGCTTCTTTCAGCGTTAAAATAACTCCTTTTACATAGTTCGCCCAATTATCGTTTTTATCGTAATTTAATTCATTCACAGTAAAGCTAATTACTCCAAGTTCCTCAAAGTTCGTTGAATAAACTAATACTCTATCATCCTCACGACGCCTGGCCACTCCATAAGTCCCATATGTAATAGAAGCTGGGAATACATAACCACCATTGTAGTCTGTATGTTCCCCTATTAAGTTGATACGTCCTGGAGAAAAATATTGATTTGTTTCTTGATTTCCAAATATCTCAGCAAATTTAAAAGTTAGCTCACGTTTCTTTTCCATAAATATAAACCTCCCTTTTGCATTCGTTTTAAATATAGGAGCCATTCGATTATTCATTCGACCACTTCTAACCGTTCAACATCATTTCTAGACACAACATCGTATTTTAAATAAGTTCCGATTGCAGTATCTAATCCTTCTATACATGTTTCATATTTAAAGAAACTATTAAAAATTATGCCCTCAAATAATATGAAATTCTGTTACCGTTTGATAAGTTGAATCCGCCCTAAGAACCATATCCCCAAAATCAGAAAACTGTTCAGCACCTGGACAAACCTGTGTTTCAAAAGTAATTCCGCCATGGTTTGCAAGTTGCTTACCATGCATGAGTGGAGTATTCTTACCAAAATTTGCTGTAAAGATGACGACACTGGGCTCTTTTGTAGCTATTTCAATAGAAACCACTTCATCCGGGCTAGTGAGTTTCACTGAACTATGCGATAGTTCAGGTCGATTCAAGAAGAATGGGTGATCAATTCCATCCACTAATTCTTTTTGAACAAAATTACTACTGAAAGTTTCTTTGAGTTTAACTGGCTTTCTAAAATCAAATGCAGTCCCTTCTACAGGCAACTTCACACCAATTGGAACACTTTCCAAATCTAATGGTGCAAATCTATCACTATCCACCCACAATTTATGTTCATTTACGGATTGTGCTACATCACCAGTTAAATTGAAGTACACATGATTTGTTGGATTGAATAAGGTATCTTTGTCACTTGTCGCTCTAGTTTCTACTTTCCAAACATTAGTGTTAGTCAAGGTATAACGTATCTCAATATCAAGGTTCCCCGGAAAACCATTTTCACCATGCGGGCTCAACATATGAAATATCACTGAGGTCTCATCATTATTCTCGACAACACAATATTGCCACTTTTTACTTTCAAATCCTGGAGTACCGCCATGTAAAGTGTTCCCGGTTTTCTCATCAACTTGTACTCTATAGATTTCCCCATCTATTTGAAAAGTTCCATTTCGAATTCGTCCAGCTACACGTCCGATTGAGGCACCAATATATAAATCTTTTTCTAGATATTCCTTTGCCGTATCAAAACCAAGTATAAGCTCACGTAAGCCATTCGTTGTCGGTACCTTTAAACTCGTAATACGAGCTCCTAGGTCTGAAAATGTCAATTGCAGGCCGTACAGATTGGTAATAGTAATACTCGTATAACCAGCACCGAAATCTTTTGTTGTAATATTCATTTCAGGTATCACCCTCCTTTATTTAGAATGAAAATGAGCCAGTGCAGCACTAGAATTAACATCTTCCATTGCTTGCTCATGATGAATTAGCTTCACTTCTAGTTCTTTGACAATTTATACATGGGTTTTCTCTGTCAATATAACCTTCCATGCAAAAATAATAGCGGAAAAATCATGAGTACTGCTGGAAGATAAAACGCATAAAGATGGAATATTGAAGCACCATGATCAGTAATATCTGCTGCTGTAGCATTACCAGTCATCCCAGAAATAACAGCTACAAACCCAACGATTCAGTTTGATAAAGCTCCAGCAATTTTATCGAGTAATGGACGAATTAATAATGTCACAGCTTCATTTCGAGTGCCATTTTTCCATTGTCCATATTCAACTGAGTTGGTAAAATTCCCGTCCTCTTAGTTTTAATAATGAAAGAAAACGTTTTCGATTTTATGTATATAAAATTACAAATTACATTAATCTTCCTATGATTTTCTTTTTCATGTATAGTTTAACAAGAAAGCGTTTTCTATTTTATATCCTTTTGTGACCTTAATTTAACCTTTTGTTGCATTTCTTTCTTCAAATGGCGTATTGGTTATAGTAATCTCGAAGAAGGGAGAGACACATGGAACAAGCAGTATTTATAAAAAAAGAACACCATCACTTCTCGAGCGAACTTTATTTTGATTTTTGTGGTTTTTCAAAAACACTACCTTTTCATGCATTTGGTCCTGCTGTACGTAACAGCTATATTATTCATGTCGTGTTGGATGGAAAAGGAAAGTACTATGTAAAAGATAAAAAATATTCATTAAAGAAAGGTGATCTTTTTCTTATTCCCCCAGGAGAGTCTACCTTTTATCGTTCAGATGCTGAGGAACCATGGTTGTATGCATGGCTTTCATTTGGTGGGAAGGTTGCAGAAGAAATTATTAACTTTTCAAATTTAAAAGGTGATAACTATACTGTTACCTCAACTAATATTCAACAATATTTGGAGATTATCTTGGAGTGTATGAATTGCTCCTACAGTACATTAGAAGATGAATTAAAGTTAAATGAGCTAACCTATCGTTTTTTAAGATTACTCCTTACAGATGGTGGTTCAATCTCAACAGGAGTAAAACAAAAGGTTTCACGACTCGCAATTGAAGCAATGATATATATTGGAGAACACTATATAGAGGAGATTACCGTAAGTGATGTAGCCAATCACCTCGCAGTCAATCGAAGCCATCTTTCTCGGGTATTTCAAAATCATTTTGGGATGAGCATGAAGGACTGGATTATAAGGATGCGCATTAATCACGCAGCGTATTTACTTTCAATGACTAATGAATCGGTAGAAAATATATCTTATCAGGTGGGTTTTCATAGTTTAGCAGCCTTTAGTCGCATATTTAAAAAGGTGACTAAGGAAACACCTACGCACTACCGAAAACGTATGTCGAAAGATGATTTTCAATCCATTTCTTTATCAAGTTTGAAGTTATTACTTGGGAAACAAGAAATTATTTCACAGGCCACCTAAGAAAATGAAATAAATTTTGTTAAGGTACAAAAATTTCTTCATAAAAGTTCCGAACTACACGTTTAATGATTATAAGAATAAATTTTTAAAACTCCAAAACAAGCTACGTATTTTGCAGACATAAATAAAAGTCAAGGCTATCAAAATAGCTCTTGACTTTTATTTATGTTTTAGATGAATGCCATTACACAATCTACACATCAAAATGTAATTTATAACCTTTACTGTTCAAAATACACTTGAGAACTTTTCCCACTTTTATCCGAACTATCCATTTCTATTATCCAAGAATTTGCATCTTCCTTAACAGTTATCTCAACGTCCTTTTCTGCTACCTTGTAACCTATTTTTTTAGGTACAGTAAAGATTACTTTAGCTTGCTCTTTCATTGGATCAGCCACCACTACTTTTATGCCACTACCTTCATAGTTTATTGCAATTGCCCCCCTAGTTTTAGCCTCTACTTCATTCACCTTCCCTATCTCATAAAAATTCCCCATCCATATATCATCAGCATCATCATAAATCACTTGCTGCGTTGGTGTATTAGAAAGTATCGATACATCTATTTCTTTTGCGTAAGTAGATGTATCTTCTTGATTCTTACCAGGAAGAATTACATATACATACTCTCCACCTGATGGCGATTTCCCATGAGGTATTGATAGTGTTGCAAACATGTTACTTACCTGATTACTCGATCCCCCTTTATTTACATCAGACCACTTTCCACTTCGCTCTTTCTTTTCAGCATATATAGTTTCAGATTGAGGAAACACATAACCAATATCAGACTGATTGTTTTTTCCTTTAAGGTGGGCCCAAGAAGCCCCCTTAAATAGGGTACCTTGATCAAGAGCTACTTCTGTACCCTCCACTTCCAAAAGATTTGAACCATCTTTTTCTAATCTTCTACTCTCGACTATTGTCTCTGTATCAACATTCTCTTTTGAATTAATACCTGCAGCCATTGCTACAATTTTATCTTTAAGAAAGAACCAAGATTTTTTTGCTTCTAATGAACTTCCAGTAACATTTTGCATGGTGTAATACATGCTAGCTGAACCAATCTGTCCATCCGAAACGCCTCCTGACCACGACTTAGGGTTATTATAATTTTTCCAATCAATTAAATTTCCTAATTTATGGTCTGTTGTTGTGCCAGGAAGTCTTGTCATATCTATAGTTGCCCAATAATCATTGTCGTATTGGCCAATATCATTGTTATACAAATACAACATCCCTGTTCCCATGTAAAATCCCTTCATATTTTCCCCATTCCCATATTCAAAAGAACTAATTTGTTTACCAAATAAACTCAATCCAGCTGCAAAGTCTTTCTTTTGATGGGTCATCTGATTCATCGTACTTAACATATGATTTGTATCTCTCACACCAAAATCTGGTTTAATTGAACTATCACTCATTAAACGTTGAAATGTTTGTGTTTTATGAATGGATAACCCATTATAATAACTTTCCTGATTGTTATGTTGAAATATGGCTTCTTTTACATAACGAGCATATTTTTCTCGATATGATAAGTCTTGATTTTGTGAACTAATTACAAGTATTTCATAAAGAATATTTCTCCCTACAATACTAGAGGAGGAAATTTGTCTAGACATGCCTCGGCCACGCGTCATGTCAAATATTTCACCTTGTTTCATAACTGGTAAATAGGTAGTTTCAATATACGTATAAAGTTTTTTAATTCCTTGTACATTTGTCAGTCTGTCTGTTCCACTAAACAATTCATGGATATCAGCACTTCTCGCAAGTAACACTTCCCCATACCCACCAGTATACGGATTATATGTGTGTTGTATAAATGATCCATCTTTATAAAACCCATCACCATTTTGAACTATTTTATACACATCATTTGTCGCATCTATTCCTAGTTGAATTTTATCACTATTATTGTTCAGACTACCTCTCACCATGACTATGAAACTTTTATCTAATAAATTAGCTCCAGTTTCTTTAATTCCATTTAACCTTTTTGTTGGATCCGGTACAAAACGATCAACTGCCATTATATATTTGCTTAGCTCCACTTCAGTTAAATCATCACACATTAATATCAAAATATTATTGAATGACTGCGGTATTCCAATCTCCCAATCCCACCAATTTCCATATATATTTTTAATTTTTTCATTATACATTTGATCATTGAAGTATTTTATTGCATACATAATGTCTTTTTGTAATGTATTTTGTTGATAATATATCGAATTAGGTGTTTGATAAAGTACCGCCATTTTCTCAATATTTTTCACTGTTTCTGTGATTTGTGCAGAATTCTGCTTCCATTCTTGAAGATTCTTAAATAAAAAAGAATTCTCGTTATCTTTGTTTAGATTGCTTAACACATTATCTTGTAAATCCTTTTCTTTATCCAAAACGATGTTTTTTAAAATTTCATCTTCATTTAAAAAAGGTTCACCAACAAGTACCTTTTTCCAATTTGATATCATTTTAGCACTTTCTTCTGTTTCTGCGACTGCATTTAAACTGAAGGACTCCATAACAAAACTTAAAACAAATATACATAATATTATCCTTTTCATGAAACCGTTCTCCTTTATCACTTTAGTAATGAATCATCCATTCATTCCGTGTTTAGAGATTTCATTTCAAATAATACCCCTTTAAAAAGTTTGTATATTATGAAAAACAAGCCTATGAATCAGCTAAAAACGTAATAATCTACATTGTTTTTTAAACTGTACGCTTTACCTAATTCCTTCATCAAAGCTGCCCATTATAACGCTAAAAAATATCTAACAAAATACTAGAAATGCTTATTTTATATCTAAATAAATTGGATTTTCTCTTAAATACAGTTCTTCCTCATAATTCCCTTCCGTTTCAAAGACAATCAACTTGTTTTCCCCCTTTATTAATAAAGGAGCTGGGATATATAAATAACCCGTTGGACCTACATCCCAATACTTTCCTAAATTAAAACCATTTAAAACAACAAATCCTTTTCCCAACTTACTACAATCTAAAAATGTATCTTTTAATTCTTGTACATTAAATGAGTACTCATAAAAACTAGGTGTATTAGGTTCCCATTGACCGTTGAAATCAATCTCATCAAGACTATCAAATTCTAATGCATAATGTTCCCAGTTTGATTGTAAATGTATATCAATCATTACACCTGAGGAGATACCTTTTCGTTGCGTAGGAGACAACAACCGTGCCCCATAATTAACACGTCCCATATTTTCTACTAAAATATCCAGCGTATTTTCTTCCTTAGTTAAATCTAACGATACTTCTCTACCAATCTCATCCCTATATTGGGTGTCTACTAATTGTTCATTAAGGAACACATGAACACGATCTCTAGCATCTATTACCTTACATTTTTCTATATTTTTTGGTCCTTTTAAAAATGTTCGATATAAAATATACCCATACTGCTGATCAATATCTTCCATTGTTAATGTATAAGAATTGTCTCTCTTCTTCCCTATTTTCTCTAAAGTTGAAAACAGTGATACCTTACGATTCAATTTAATATCCCCATAATTTGCACGTGGTAAAATACGCGGTTCAAATTGTTCTCTATCTGGGCAAACTTCTTTAATAGCTCTCTGAACAGCATAATATTTTGGCGTTGGTTCTCCCCATTCTGTCAGTAATGCGTCATAATCATATGAAGTAATTTGTGGTAAATCCACATTTTCCCTCGATGAACAACCATTCATAAACCCAAAATTAGTACCACCTTGAAACATGTAGAAATTAATACTAGCCCTTTTCAATAGTTCCTTGACTTCTGCTGCTAATTCACTACCATCACGTCGAATAATTTCCATACCCCATCGGTTAAACCAGCCATCCCAAAATTCCATACACATTAATGGCCATTCTTTTTTATTATCTTTAATAAAACTTTCAAGCTCATTTAAGTTTTCATTAGAGCGTGAGCCGAAATTACCCGTTACTAAAACATCGTCATCAATCAGGCTCCCTGATTCTAAAGCCTCTTGCCATGCACCATCTGAAGTGAAAAGTGGAACCGTTACACCTAAATTTCTCATTATTTTTTTTATATTTCTTACATACTCTTTGTCATTTCCAAATGAGCCATATTCATTTTCTACTTGCATCATAATAATCGGTCCACCATTTTCTACCTGTAATGGGGTTACCATTGGTAGAAGAACTTTATAAAAGTTTTCCACTTTATTTAGAAACAAGTTAGTATTACTTCGAACTCGTATATTTTTATATTTTAGTAACCAAGCAGGTAATCCACCGAATTCCCATTCTGCACAAATATATGGAGTAGGACGTAAAATAACCATTAATCCATATTTTTGAGCCAATTGTACATATTTCACCAGGTCTGCCATACCTTCAAAATTAAATACCCCTTCTTTTGGTTCGTGCATATTCCACGGAACATACGTCTCTACTGTATTACACCCTAGTGCCTTCAAGTTATAAAGACTATGATCCCAATATTGTGGAACAATCCTGAAATAGTGAAGAGCACCTGATATAATCTTTATAGGCTCACCATCTAGCATAAAATCTTTCCCAATTTCAAATGATTTCATAGTTTATCCTCCATTATTTCAAATGATGATACCTTACTTTATTAACATTTATATACTTACCAATATGTTGCCCACGTTGGGTTAAACATGCGATACAACGCCTCAAAGTAAAAATAATCACCCCATAAATTAGGTTCATCAATTCCTTTTCCTTCTGCATATGCATAAACACCATGTAGTAAGATGCCTTCATTATCCTCATCATTTTTTATCGTGCACTGTTCCCTAAGTACTTGAATCATTCCGCGAGCAATGGATGCAGATCCCTCATACATATTACTTGTTTGAGCTTCAAGCAAACCACATGCGGCAATTGCCATTGCAGAACTATCTAACGGCTGATTATCCTCATCTGTAAAAGTAAGATCCCAATAGGGAACCAAACCATTTGATAATTTACTAATAAAATAATTGGTGATTTTTTCATATTGTTTTCGATCAACATGATTTAGCATATAATTAAACCCCATAGGTAAACCTAGCACGGCCCATGCTTGCCCACGCGCCCAACAAGAAGAATTAGTATATCCTTGGTGGGTAGCCCCGTATGAAGCTTCTCCTGTAATAGGGTCAAAATAAAATGTATGATACGTGGACGCGTTTTCTCTTATAATAGTTTTCGTTACTTGTTGAAAATGTTGTTCTGCTATATGTTTATAACATTGATCACCTGTCAATTTCGTTGCCATAAACAATAAAGGCAGGTTTAATAATGAGTCAATAATCAAACGGTATTCATCAGGATCATCAAGTTTTCCCCAAGCCTGAATAAAATTCCCTTTGTCATGAAAACGACTTATTAGTTTATCGGCAGCTTGAATAATAATTGGAGTAAAAGATTCATCTAATGTCACCTTATAACCAGCAACAACTGATAAACTATATAAAAATCCTAGGTCATGATGATCTACAACAAAATTTTTATCTAGTCTATCTTTAAAACTTTCAATGTTTTTTAGTGCTATTGATTTAAAAATATCTTTTTTCGAATATTCATAGGCAATCCATAGCATCCCTGTCCAAAATCCATTCGTCCAATCATCATTTTCCTTTATTCTATATTTTCCATTTGTTGCACAGGCAGATGGATAACTAGTCCCAAAACGTTCTATGTTCTTTTCTAGCTTTTCGCATATCCAATCTAATTCTGCTTTTATACTATTCCGATCTAATGCCTTTCCTTTTTCTTTAAATAGCTCTATATTTTTCGATAGTATAGACATGCTAGTCTCCTCCCTAACAATTCAATCTCTACATTTAAACTCTCTTATCCTTTTAACCTCACTATATGAAAACATCACTCATTTTTCATAAAACGAGTGATGTTTTTAGTTTTTATTAACCCTTACATATTATTCAATTTAAAAATCCTTCAATACTTGCATCAGATTCTTCTGGAACCATCTGCGCAGTAACTTTTACACCTTGTCTTAATAACTGTTGAACAGCAACTTTTTCATCTTCCGTCATACTAATTGATTTTTTAATTTGAGTTGTTCCTGGACGATTAGACATATTACCAATGTTTACCTCTTCCAATGCTAATCCACCATTCATTAGTTGCGCTAAAATTTCAGGAGTCTTCACAATTAATAACACTCTTTGCCCTTTATAATTCCCATTCTTCACATTATTAAGGCCTTTTTCAAAGGTTAAAATGGACGTATTAACACCAGCTGGTGCTGCCATTCTTAAAATTGATTTCTCATCATCATTAACAGCAACTTTATCATCGATAATCATAATACGATTTACTCTTAAACCTGTTGCCCATCTTGTTGCAACTTGTCCATGAATAAGTCTATCATCAACTCTAATATGTACGATTCCTTCCATTACTAAACACTCCCCTTAAACGAAAATTTTTAAATTATAAGCAATAATTCCTATAAAAATTAATAAAAAGATAACACGAGTAGAATTCATTTTCTTTCTACCTAATAACCAATATGTTAAAAATACTACAAGAGCTGGTGCTAAACCAGGCATAATTTGATTAGCAAGATCCTGTAACTTTAAAGTGACTTCACCTTTGGTAAACTCATAACCAAAATTGGCCTTAACTACTGAAGGAATCAATGCTCCTACAACGGTGATCCCCAGAATATTTGCTGATTGAGTTATTTTTTTCAAACGATTCCCTAACTCACCGACAAGTTTTGCTCCTTCTTTATAACCTGTCCATACAAAGAATCTCATAAACCCTAATCTGACACATCCAAATAAGATCCATAAAATCAGAGCAATTGGATTTCCCTCTAGTGCTAAATAAGACGCAATGGAGCCAACAATAGTGGTCGGAATTACAAAGAATAAAGTATCGCCTATTCCTGCTAGCGGTCCCATTAATCCTGTTTTAAGCGACGCTACTGTATCAATGGACTCAATTCCCTTCTCTTTTTCTAAGGCTACATCTAAACCTAGAATAACGGGAGCTGTAGAATTATTCGTGTTAAAAAACTGCAATTGATTTATTGCTGCTCTCTTTCTTTCTTCTTCCTCACTATATATGCTTTCTAACAATGGATAAATGCTGTAGTAATAGCCTAAACCTTGCATCTTTTCATAGTTCCATCCTGTTTGACCGAAGAAATACCAACGCCAAAATACTTTGTTTACATCTTTATCTACTATATTTTTACTCATCTCCCATTCCCCCATCATTAGTTGCATAATCGTTCTCTTTCATAAAGGTTTGGAAATAAATTATTGCCATCGCTAAGCCGATTAAAGCAACGCCTAGTACAGGTACTTTTAAATAAGCCGCTAAGAAGAAACCAATAATCAAAAAGGCGATATTTTGTTTTATAGGTAAATATTTCAATAAAATTGCAATACCTAATGCAGGAAGCAATCCCCCAGCTACTTGCAAACCACCCATAAGCCACTTAGGAATATTATCTACAATAGCTTGGACAAATTTGGCACCAAACACTAAAGCTAGAAATACAGGTATCATTCTTGATAAGGACGTTGGGACAATTCCCCATAGATTCATATAGGATGCCTTTTTAAATTTCCCTTCTGCTACTAATTTTTCAGCTTTATGCTGGAAAAAAGTATTCGTAAAACGAGCCAGAACATCTAATTGCACCATTAGTAGTCCAATCGGGATTGCTAGTGTCGCTCCAAATTTAGCATCTTGCCCACTCATAACTGTAAAAGCTGTTCCCAATAGCGCACCTGTCATATAATCTGGTATAGATGCCCCTCCAAAGTTGCCAACACCTAAAACCAATAAGTTTAAAGTGCCTCCTACAATTAACCCCGTTTGAATGTCACCTAAAATTAGCCCCGCGAAAAAACCTGCCATTGTTGGCTTTACAAAACCAAATGTAGTATTGTTCCCATCATAAATAGCGAATCCAGAATATAATGTTATTAAAACAATTTGCCACCATTCAACGCTTACCATTGGCTATTCTCCTCTCTATTCATCTAAAGCATCTACACTACCAATCTCCATTTCTGGTATATCAATTCCATTTTTTGCGCCGTCTATTAATTCTTTGGACAGCTCTTCTAATGATTTTTCTTGATTACAATATATCGCTTCTATAACAATCGGTAAGTTTACACCACTGATTATACTAATACACTGATTTAACTTTAATTTTGATGCCCAAAATACAGCTTGATTAAAGGGTGTTCCCCCTTTAAGATCGGCAAAAATAAGCAACTTATTTGACTCATTTTCACTCCATCTCCCCAAAAATTCTTGTAGTTGATCACTAAAATAAGTAATCCCATTCTCTTCAGTTAATTCAAGAGCGTGTAGGTTTTTTTGCTCCCCTAAAATCATTTGTGTCGCTTTCTTCAACCCACTTGCAACACCAGCATGTGAAAGAATCAGTATATCCATAAATAACTTCCCTTCTAATCAACTAGTATTTTTTCAAATTCAGCACTCGTGATAAAGTAATTCTATCCCTTATACTTATCAATATATACAATTTACCGGCTCTACCAAACAAAATGTATACCCTTTCATAAAGGTTCACACCTTATGTTCAGATGTTTTTAACAACCAAAGTGTTCTTGAATTGACAAATAAATATTTGCTATAAGGCTTAAACTAATTAACGCACTAACCATCCACCATCAACAGCTAGAATGTGGCCTGTTACATAATCTGACGCTTTACTTGATAAAAATACGGCCGTACCCATTAAATCGAAAGGTACTCCCCATCTTTCAGCTGGGATACGATCTAAAATTTCTTTATTCCGTTGTTCATCCGCACGAATTGGGGCAGTATTAGCTGTTGCTATATAGCCAGGAGCAATCGCATTTACTTGAATATTATATTTACTTAATTCGTTAGCAAATGCTTTCGTTAATCCTGCCACCCCATGTTTGCTAGCAGTATAAGAAGGTACAAATTTTCCTCCTTGGAAAGACAACATAGAAGCAATATTAATGATTTTTCCACTCTTTTGCTCTGCCATAACACGAGCTACAGCTTGACTTAGTAAATAAACAGTATTCAAGTTAATGCTCATTACGGCATTCCAATCTTCCTTCTTATATTCAAGCAATGGTGCACGACGAATTGTGCCTGCATTATTAATTAAAATATCAATTTTCCCGAAATTATCTAAACAACCTTGTACCACTTTTTCTGCTGCATCATCTTGTGTTAAATCTACTTGAATGAATTCTACTCGTTGTCCACATTCCTCAATTAATTGACGAGTTTCATCCCAATTGTCACCAGATGCTGCAATATACAAATCTGCCCCAGCTTTCGCTAATGCTACTGCATATCCTTGACCTAATCCTGTATTTCCCCCAGTAACAATAGCTACCTTCCCTTTTAAACTAAAGAAATCCATTGAAAATCCATTTAAGTTCATGTTCTAGTCCTCCTTTAATTGTATCAATCCTACTATTTCAACTGATCCATCTCGACCATGTCCATATCACTATACGTAATGTTTTCTCCACACATTGCCCAAATAAATGTATAGTCACTTGTACCAACACCAGAATGAATTGACCAACTTGGAGAAATTGTCGCCTGCTCATTTTTCATTACCAAATGTTTAGTTTCATCAGGTTTACCCATAAAATGGAACACTCTTGTATCCGGTTTCATATCAAAATATAAGTACGTTTCCATGCGACGTTCATGCGTATGGCAAGGCATGGTATTCCAACTGCTTCCTGGTTCTAAGATGGTATATCCCATCTGTAGTTGACAACTTTCACAAACATTCGGATGAATATATTGATAGATTTTTCGCTTATTTAACGTTGCAGAGTCCCCTGTTTCCATAGGATTAATTTCATCAATGCTTATACGTACATTTCGATATTTATGATGTGCAGGCACTGAAACACAATAGAATTTCGCAGGATTAGACGGATCTTCTGACTTAAAGACCACTTCCTTTGTTTCTTTTCCAATATAGTACCCATCTTGTTTTTTCATACTTTCTTCTATCCCGTCAATTATGATAGATCCTGGTCCACCAATATTTATAACACCTAATTCACGGCGTTCTAAAAAATATGAAACTCCCAATTCAGTAGACAACTCAATACTCAAAGGTTTTTCAGTTGGCGTTACTCCCCCGAAAATCATTCGATCATTATGTGTATATGTAAGAATAACTTCTCCCGGTGCAAAGTTTCGCTCTACTAAAAACTCCTGTCTTAGTTGATCTGTAGAATAATGACGAATATCCATTGGACTATGTGTATAACGTGTTTCCATAATATACATTCTCCTATCATTTTTTAGTATTTTATCTAATAATATTTCCCGACTCATTTCTCATAAACTCTTCTACTTCCAAGATAGAAAACTGATTACAATCACCATGAATCGTATGCTTTAAACTAGATGCTGCAGTAGCGAATGAAACTGTATAATCCAGATCCTTTTCTTCTAATAATCCGTGTAAAATTCCAGCAACAAAAGCATCTCCTCCACCAACACGATCCACAATAGGGTTAATGTTGTACACCTTCGAGGTATACAGACAATGATTTTTCCATAATGTTCCCTGAAGATCATTCGAACTTGCAGAATGAACATCCCTTAATGTAGAATAAAAGACTTCAATATTAGGGTGTTTCTTATGCATTTGCTCATAATAATATTCTAAATCTAATTGTTTCGTCTTATTTTCAGGAATTCCGATTAAATAGAGAGCATCCATTTTCCCTGCAGAACAGTAATCTACATAAGGTAAAATTTTATTCATTGTTCTCGATGCGCGTTCATAGTCCCATAAATTAGATCGATAATTAATATCAAAACTCACCTTAATTTGACGCTTTTTGGCCTCTTTGATTAACCCTAGAATGAGATCAATCATTGAATCTGATAAAGCAAGGCTAATTCCTGAAACATGAAATAATGATACATTTTTGAATAAATGATCTATATTCCACTCCACATTTTTTATCTGTGCAAAACTAGAATGTTTTCGGTCATACAAAACAAATGAAGCCCTTTTGCCTATCCCCCTTTCCAGATAGTACGTTCCTAAACGTAAACCACCTTTCAGTAAGTTACTGGTATCCACCCCATAATTTTGTAAATGCTGTTGAACAGCTTTACCTAATAAATTTGAAGGTACCTTACTAGCAAAAGAAACTTGGTGGTTAAAATTCGCTAAATTAATTGCTACATTAGCCTCACTACCACCATAATGCGCGTTAAAAGAATTAGCTTCAGTTATTCTAGTTCCTTCATTAGTGGATAAACGAAGCATAATCTCACCTAGCGTTAAAATTCGCCCCATAATTAGGCACCCTTTCTGATTTCTGCCAACTTATCTATATACTCTCTTGCAAGTTCTGAGACTTTAGCATAATCCCCATTTTGAGCAGGAGCTAGTAAATCTCCTCCCACACCTATAGCTACACATCCACGTTCAAACCATTGATGCATATTCTCAATATTTATCCCTCCAGTAGGCATAATATTAACTTGTGGCAGGGGACCCTTCACTGCATTTATAAAGCTTGGATTGTACGAACTTCCTGGAAATAATTTTATAATGTCGACTCCCGCTTTTAATGCTGTACTTATTTCCGTAATTGTCATACAACCAGGTAAATATGGAACTTGATAAAGATTACAAATCTCTGCTGTTTCTTTATCAAACGCTGGACTAACAATATACTCAGCTCCTGCCAAAATGGCTATACGAGCCGTTATCGCATCAAGCACAGTCCCTGCACCAATCACCAAATCTTCACAATCACTATGTATTTCCCTGATTTTACGAACGACCTCTTCAGCTTGCGGTACTGAAAAGGTTACTTCAATACCAGTAATCCCTCCATCAATAACCGCCTCAGTAACTTTAAGAGCCTCTTCTTTTGTATGCGCTCTCAAAACAGCGATTACGCCACTCTTATTCAGTTTATTTAATACAGTTACCCTTTTCATAAAGTGCCTCCATTTTTAAGAGCTCACACTCTTAATTTCTTATTTGGAAATCATTTTTCCTTAAAAGAAATTTATAAATAGATTATATGAATTATTTAGCAGGATTACAAGATTTTTTTTTGATATTTAGTGAAAATTTTTTGAACATTATTTATTATTTTTCTAACATAGAAATCCATTATTCAGCCATAGTTCTTACTGAACTCACAAGTCGGTTCCAATTCTTTTGCTTCTAAAAATAAAAAAGAGCTCTAGCAGTGAAAAATCACCACTAAAGCTCCTCAATATGAAACCCCCTATATAAACGCATGCAATTGTTCAAGTTCTTTGAGAATACTTTGTTTTGTTTCTAGTATCAACTGAATCATTTTTTTCTTCAGGTCTTCTGTAACACGATACTTGGGCATACTCACGCTAAATGCACCATATGTTTGCCCATTTAAAGTTAACGAAACTCCTATACAATATACTTCCTCTTCATATTCAGCATCATCAATCGCAAAACCCATTTGCTCTATCTTTTTTAAAGTTTCCTTTAAAACATGAGGATCAACTATAGTATTTTCATTAACCGGATTCAATTCTACCCTTGTTAAATAGCTTTCTAAATCTTGTTGAGAAAATTCTGCAAGTACAGCCTTCCCCATTGCTGAACAATACAAAGGAATACTCATTCCAATTCGTGAACTCATACGAATTATCGGTCTCTCTGGCTCTAATTTATTAATATAAAAAATTTTATCTTCTTCTAATATTCCTAAATGAACAGTTTCATCTAAACTACTTTGTAACTTTTTTAAATATGGAAATGTGATTTTGGTAATATCTAAATTCGCAAGATACTGATTTGCATAGTAAATTAAAGCGGTTCCTAAACCAAATCTTTTAGTTTCAGGATATTTTTTTGCATAGCCTATTATAACTAACGTTTCTAATATCTTTAATGTTGTTGAACTTGTCATTCCTGTTTCTTGCGCAATCACATTTAAAGGCTGTGGTTTTTTACTTTCAGATAAAAAATCTAAAATTTTTGAAGCTTTTATTAAAACTGTACCATATGGTTGTTTTTCTTTTGTCATACCGCCTCATCCTTTAATAATCATTATCTACGGCCTTATTCTCCAATAAAAAGAATAAAACTTACTATCTTAAAGAAATTGTACTATAAAACAATTATATAAGAAAGCGAGGTACACTCCATATTAATTAATACTGCATATAACTTTAACATCTATTCTAACGGTGAATGACTTACTACAATGCGCCTCAGCATACGTTTCTCACTGTAAAAAAGTAAACAATGCAAATCTCCCGTCACAAATAACAGATTATTTCATAACTTATTTTCCTCTTGCTTTCACAGGAAGCTCGTCTTTCTTCACTTCTTCCCAAGCTGTCTCACCTTCTTTATCTGAGTGATATCCATGTAGGATTGCTTCTTTAGCTTAAGAATTTATTAGAACTACCCCAGAATGATAAAATTTCGCACAAGTTACTCAATTTTATCATTCTGGGGTAGTTTATTTTTGTTAGGTTGACGGCTATAAAGGGATTTCCTTTTGTTAAGTTGATAGCGATGGGGTTCATCCCCTCTTATTATTCATCCACAAATATAAAAGTCTCAATTCACACATGTAAATTGAGACTTTTTTCTTCCTATATATATTTACTGCTGATCACATACTTTTGTATCATTCACTACTGAAGTTCCTTCAACGGTTACCGTATGAAAACAGTCATTTACACGAACTGTCACGACATTATCTTGCCGATCAATAACGTGATATTCATTAAAATTTTTATTCAGAGCACTGCGAATTTGTTCTCCTTCATAAATTGGAATGCCATGTGATAAAACCCAAATAAGCCCAGCGATAGCAAGAATAGTTTTCATACGATCTACCTCCTTGAGAATATAGTGAACTTTTAATCCATGCTTTTTCAGCTCTACTAATCATGAATGGAATGAATCAAGCCTTTTTGGAAATAAGTTCATTTCGTCTATTTTATGTTTATGCTAATTGTGACCGAATTGTGACAACTTTTTGTCTCTTTAGACGAAAAGTTGAAACAAAACTTTCAAAAAGGACAATTCTACTTGAACAAACAAAAGGCTATGGAGAAATTCCCCATAGCCTTTTGTTTGCATTTTATTAGACAATCATTTCATTATGTTTAATGTTAAGTGATTCAACGACTAATAAACCTTAACCCTTTACTTAAAGAAGTCGGCACAACAGATGCATGGTTCTCCCCTTCAGCCTCATAAAACGTAAATCTAAACTGATCATGTTTTACTTGGAGAAGGCGCTCTGACAATTCGTTTGCCCCTACAACCATATGCTCTCGTTCTAGTGATCCAACTGTAAGGAACACTCCCGTTTCAAACTTCGCACTATTTAATTCACTTATAAGATTCTCTTCTTTTTCAAGCACAGATTGGTTATTCCACCAAATAGATGGACTACTAATAAAATAATTTTGAAAGGCATTTACGTTTGTAAATAGTATATGTAAAGCAAATAAACCACCTAGCGAATGCCCAAATAACGTTTGTTTTCCTTTATCAACCTCAAAGTCATTTTCGATTTGAGGCTTCAATTCTTCTTCTATAAAAGTAAAGAAGTTATGTGCTCCTCCTGTTTTAGGCCACGGTTTGCCATCTGGTTTTAAAGGCGCATCTTTTGAAATTACGCTAGGCGTAAAATCATAGCATCTCTCTTCACCTGAAAATGCCCCTTCAATTGGATAACCAATACCGACTATAATGGCTGGTGAAACACCTGTTTTTTCTGCTCTAACTGATTGTATTTTAACCGCTTCATGGAATGTTTGAAAAAAGGCATTGCCATCTAATACGTATATAACAGGATAGCCTGATTCTGGTGCTGGCTGCCTCGGCTTTGAAATATGAATTTGATATTCCTTACATTCTAATTTCGAATACATTTTCCACTGTTCCGTATTAGATGTTATAATCTGCTGTTTTTCAATCGTAGTATTCATCTTATATCCCCCCTTCTTAACTCGTTACATATATTTCAACTTTCTCTTCTTGAAGTGCAACGCTATCGTATCCAAAACAAACAGGAGACCCATTATACGGATCAATCATGACACGCGCATCAATATGAAATACTTCTTTTAACACTTCATTTGTAATAATTTCTTCTGGGATACCCGTTGTAACGATTTCCCCTTCCTTCATTGCAATAATTTCATCTGAAAACCTTGCTGCATGGTTAATATCATGTAGTACCATTACGACCGTACAATTATGCTCTTTATTTAATTTCTCCACAATTTGTAATACATCTAATTGATGAGACATATCAAGATATGTCGTTGGTTCATCTAGTAGTAACACTTCTGTCTCTTGTGCTAAAGCCATCGCTAGCCATACCTTTTGCCTTTGACCACCAGATAGATTTGCTATTTGTCTCGTTCGAAATTCAGATGTTTTCGTTATATCTAAAGCCCAATCAATCATCTCTTTATCTTTTGAAGTTAACTTATTTACGTTATTTCGATGTGGATAGCGTCCATAAGAAATTAATTCTTCTACTTTAAGCTCTCCTGGCGCAATTGGAGTTTGCGGAAGTAACGCTAACTGCTTTGCAATTTCTTTCGTTGGAATTGTATTTAAATCCTGTCCTTGTAAATAGACTTGACCGCTCTTTTGCTTTAAAATTCTTCCCATTGTTTTTAACAGTGTGGATTTACCGCACCCGTTTGGTCCTATAATTGTCGTTACTTTTCCTTCTTGTATTTCCACATTTAAATTGCGAAACACTGTAAGCTTTTCATAACTCGTTTCTAAATTTTTTGCACTTAAAATACTCACTTTTATTCCTCCTCTTACGCTTTCGCCTTATAAAGTAAATATAAGAAATACGGTACACCGACAATAGAAATAACGATTCCAACTGGTAACTCTACAGGTGTGAAGACTGTTTTTGCGATAAAGTCTGAAGCGATTACAAGGAACATTCCGATTACTCCGCACGTAGGAATGATATGCTTATGCTGAATACCGACAAGTCTTTTCGCTATATGCGGTGCCATTAGTCCAATGAAACCAATACTTCCTGAAACAGCAACACATGCACTGACAAGTCCGATACTACTTAATAGTAAAATAGATTTCTCTCTTTCTACTGAAACACCTAAACTTGTAATACTCGTTTCTTCCAATTGAAATAAATCTAATAAATAAGCTTTCTTTTGTATAAGCGGAATTAATAGGATTAGCCACGGCAACATTGCAATAATATACTTCCAGTTTGCATTATATATACTTCCCGACACCCAAACTGCAGCCATCTCGAAATCAGTTGACTTCATTTTGAGTGATAAGTACATAGAAAATGCTCCAAATCCTGATCCAATTGCAATCCCTGTTAATAAAAGACGCTGCGAATCTAACTTACCATTTTTCCAAGAAAACAGATAAATGATAATAGCTGCACCTAATCCGCCAACTAAACCAAACATTGGCATCATCATAATAGACACCCAGTCTGTGCTTTTTAATTGTCCTTGAAAGAAAAACATAAAGATGACGATTGCTGTTCCTGCCCCGGCGTTCACTCCTAAAATACCTGGGTCTGCCAATCCATTTCTCGTAATCCCTTGAATAACAGCCCCTGCAACACCTAATCCTAATCCTACTAATCCAGCAATTACAATGCGCGGAAGACGAAACTCAAAAATAACTAAATCATGGTCTGGTACTGGATCTATTCTAAGGAGTGTTTTAAATACATCTGTAATCGTAATGTCAAACGTACCATTCGTTAAACTAATATAAATAGCACATAGTATTAAAAATATAATAATCCCCATCGTCATTCCAAAACGTTGACTTGAACTTTTAAGCATGTCTCTCTCCTCCTCTTGTACGGATTAAATAAAGGAAGAAAGGAATTCCGATTAAAGATGTTACAACTCCAATCGGTGTTTCAAATGGATAGTTTACAAATCTACTTAAAACATCACATAATGCTAAGAAAACGCCACCAATAACGCCTGCACATGGCAAAATCCACTTATAATCTACCCCAATTATAAAGCGGGTAATATGCGGAATAATTAAACCTACAAAACCAACTTTCCCCACTAAAGCAACTGCCGTTCCTGTTAAGAAAATAACTGATAAAATAGACATCGCTTTAACTAGTTTTGTACGCTGCCCTAAATTAATAGAAACTTCTTCTCCTAAAGAAAGAATCGTAATAGATTTTGATATTAACAGTGCTAAAACTATTCCAATTATCCCAAATGGTATCGTAATTTTAATAATATTCGGGTCCACTTGATCTAACTTTGCATTAAACCAAAAACTAACATTTTGAGAAATTTGGAAATATGAAGCCATCGCAGCAGATACACTACTTAAAAATGTGCCAATCACAGTTCCAATAATCGCTAACCTAACTGGTGATAAGCCATTTTGAAGGAGCGAACCAAAACCAAACACGATACCAGCTCCTAGTGCAGAACCAATCATTGAACATATCACCATACCAATAGATGACATTCCTGGGAGAAAAATCATACAAAGTGTAATAACAAAGGCTGCCCCATCCGTCACACCCATAATAGAAGGGGATGCAAGATAGTTTCTTGTCATCCCCTGCATAAGTGCTCCTGATATGGCTAGAAATGCTCCGACTAAAAGAGCTGCAACTACCCTTGGTAAACGTGAAGTAATAATAATATTATGATTTACATCACTTGAATCAAAATGAAATAATGCGTTCCACACTGTTTCAGCATCAATACTTTTCGCCCCATACAAAATAGAAAGTATAACTGTAAATAAGATGAGTATGGGTGCTATACATAATATAGTCACTGGTACTGCATTTGTTTTCTGCATATCATTCAACGCACCTTACTTATTGTATTATTTAGATAAATTTTTCACTGCTTCTTTTAAGAATGCTGTTTTACTCCAAGCTGTACCACCTTGTGCCATTGGGTCTACAACGTTTACAAATACTTTCTTTTCTTTCGCAGCATTCATACTTTGCCAAATTGGATTCTTTTCAATTTCTTCTAGTACTTTCGGGTTTTTATTTTCAGTTGTCTCATATTGTAAGAAAATATAATCTGGGTTAAGTTCAGCAAGTTTTTCAAATGAAATTTTCTCTTGTGCTTTTACAGTTTTAAGTTGTTCTGGAGCAGTTAATCCAAGATCTTTATAAATGACAGGGTTGAAGTATACCCCTTCTGGATATAGGAATAATTCGTTTGCTCTTAGTCTAATAACAAGAACTTTTTTATCTTTTAATTTATCTCCTAGTTTTGCTTTTGCTTTTTCAGCATCTGCATTGTAATCTTTAATAATTTTTTCCGCTTTATCTTTTTTACCAGTTAATTCTCCCATTAACTTTAAGTTATCTTCCCAATTTGTTGAAACGTGCGATACTGGGAATGTCGGAGCTACTTTCGTAAACTTTTCAGCTGTTTCTGCTGGAAATTTCGTACTTGATGTAATAACATCTGGTTTTAATTGTAGTAATGTTTCGAAATTTGGTTCCATTTTCTCACCAACAGATTTTGCACCTTCTAAATCTTTTTCAAGATACTTCGGTAATTTACCACCAACAGTAATTGCACCAACTGGCTTAATACCAAGTACCGCTGCATCTTCCATTGACTCTAGACTAGCTGTCGCAATTTTATCTACTTTTGCTGGTACTGTATATTCTTTACCTAAATATGTAATTTTTCTTTTTTCGTCTTTTTTCGTTTCCGTAGCTTTTGTCTGTTGCTTTTGCTCCCCTGAAGTTTTATCCGCACTATTGCATGCTGCTAATCCTACACTTAAAACTGTAACCATCCCTAATGTAAATAACTTCTTGTTCATCTTTATATATCTCCTCTCGAATTTTCAATAAAATTTAACTATATGAAACTTGTCTTACATATATATTTCATTAGATTAATAATCCTATCCAGAACTCATTCTCGTTCACTTCCCCTAAGCTATAATTCGTTTACACCTCATCCATTGATAACCCTTTTCACTGATAATGATTATCGTTACTAAGTATATATTTAATATGCAATTATTTCAAGAAAGATTTGAAAAATTTTAACAAACTGAATAAAAAAGAAGTATCCGCCTAATGTTAAGGAGATACTTCTTCTTTTAGAAATTTATATGTAATTCAACTGGGCAATGGTCTGATCCCATCACTTCACTATTAATTTTCGCCCCTGTTATTTGGTCTTTCACTCTTTCGGAAACAACAAAATAATCTAAACGCCATCCAATATTTTTTGCTCTCGCTCCCATACGATACGACCACCATGAGTATGCGCCTTCCTGATCAGGATACAGATAACGATACGTATCAATAAATCCTTCTTCTAAAATACGTGTGAATTTCTCTCGTTCCTCATCAGAGAATCCAGGATTTTTACGATTACTTTTTGGATTTTTTAAATCGATTTCTTTATGAGCAACGTTTAAATCACCGCAAAAAACAACTGGTTTCTTCTCATCTAACCGCTTTATATACGCCCGGAAATCATCTTCCCATTTCATTCTGTAGTCCAATCGTTCTAATCCACGTTTTGAATTTGGTGTATATAACGTTATCATATAAAAATCTTCGAATTCTAAAGTAATAACTCGGCCTTCTTGATCATGCTCTTCGATGCCTAAACCGTATGTAACAGAAAGCGGTTCTTTTTTCGTGAAAATAGCCGTTCCTGAATAACCTTTTTTCACAGCATAATTCCAGTATGTATAGTATCCTTCTGGATTTAAATCAATTTGGCCATCTTGTAATTTAATCTCTTGTAAACAAAATATATCAGCATTTGACTCCTCAAGATATTCTAAAAATCCACCTTTTGCGATAACTGCTCGCAAACCATTTACATTCCACGAAATTAACTTCACCTATAGTCCTCCTCTTGATGTTCACTTTTAAATTTCATGCTATCACAAAATAGAAAAACAATCATATTTTCATCTTTGTAATCTTGCTCTTACATTTGTGAATACATACATACGTACTTTATTCAGGTTATACTAATTTCAGAGGTGATGTTCTTTGCACAATGAAGGGATTACGTTAACAAATGAGCATTGGCAAGCAATTATTCATAATGATTCTTCCTATGATAGCAAATTCTTTTATGCTGTGAAATCAACTGGAATCTTTTGCAGGCCGTCATGCAAATCAAGAATACCGAATAAAAACAATGTACGAATTTTTCATCATGCAGAGCAAGCATTAAGTGAAAAATTTCGCCCTTGCAAACGTTGTAAGCCAAGTGGAATCACTTTGCCTAATGAAGAGTGGGTAGAACAAATTAAAGATTATATTGAAAAACATTTCGATGAATTATTAACTCTCGATATACTTGCAGAAATGTGCCATGGTAGCCCATTTCATTTACAACGCACTTTCAAAAAAACAACAGGAATAAGTCCAATAGAATATATACAGCAGTTCAGGATTGTTAAAGCTGCAGAACAGCTATTACAATCAAATCAATCCATTAAAGAAATTAGTAATGCTGTCGGGATAGAAAACCCAGAGTATTTTGCAACCTTATTTAAAAAGAAAACCGGGTTTACTCCTACTGAATATCGAAAAATGAAAGAAGGATACAAAAATGAATTCCAACAAAAATAAATTTATTTATTGGACGCTACTTACACATAAGAATTGGCAGTTTCATATTGCTGCAACAGAAAATGGACTATGCTTCATTGGATCTCAAGATGAAAACTTTGAAGAACTAAATATATGGGCTAGAAAAAAATTGCCACAACATATATTGGCCTGTAATCCAGATTATCTACAATCATATGCGAAAGAAGTTACCGAGTATTTAGAAAGTAAACGAGAAACTTTTACATTCCCTATCGATGCTTACGGAACTGATTTTCAATTATCTGTTTGGAATACGGTACGTGAAATTCCTTACGGGAAAACATATTCTTATTCAGAAATTGCCGAAAGAATACAAAAACCTACTGCCGTACGTGCTGTTGCTACTGCTATTGCTGCTAACCCCCTCCTTATTACAATTCCTTGCCATCGTGTTATTGGAAAGAATGGTAAATTAACCGGATTTAGAGGTGGATTAGAAATGAAGAAAGAGCTGCTTACATTAGAAAAGTTACAGGTAGAATACATATGACAGCAGAACATACTAGCGCATTAACTTTAGCAGTTCCAACAGAATTTAATTTCCAAGAAAATTTACGCTATCTATCACGTTCTAACAATGAATGTATGTTCCACATTGAAGATAACAAAATTTATAAAGTGATCCCTGTTCACGATGTAAATCTTTTAGTTGAAATTAGTATAAATACGGATGGAAATATTCAAATACGTTTTTTAGAAAAATTATATACATCTGAAGAATTGGTATGCGAAGCTGTAGCTAACTATGTGAAAGAGTGGTTTGATTTAACTACTGATTTAGCTCCCTTTTATACATTAGCTAAACATGATGTACTCCTTCAAAGACCAATTGAACAATATTATGGCCTTCGTACTTTAGGTATTCCAGACTTATTTGAAGCACTTTCCTGGGGAATTATCGGTCAGCAAATTAACCTCACATATGCTTATACACTAAAAAGAAGATTAGTCGAACACTTTGGAAGTTATGTAGAGTGGAATGATAGAAAACATTGGATATTCCCTTCTCCTGAAACGATTGCCAATTTACATGTAGAGGATCTCAAAAACTTAAAAATGACGACTAGAAAATGTGAATATTTAATCGGTATTGCAAAGCTTATTACAGAAGGAAAACTATCAAAAGAATCTTTACTGCAAATACAAGACGTGAAACAAGCTGAAAAACAATTAACTGCTATACATGGTATAGGACCGTGGACTGCCCACTATGTTTTAATGCGCTGTTTACGATTTCCTTCCGCTTTTCCAATTGACGATGTTGGTTTACACAATGCAATTAAATATATAACAGGTTCTGAAAATAAACCGACTAAACATGAAATAAAAGATTTTGCGGCAAATTGGACCAACTGGGAGTCTTACGCAACTTTTTATTTGTGGCGAGTATTATACTAAAAAACCAAGTAGCGCATCCGCACTACTTGGTTCTTTTTTAAGCTTGTTCTTCGAATCGTCTTGCGATTTCCACAATAACTTGAACAGCTTTTTCCATCGTATCTACCGAAACATATTCAAATTTACCGTGATAGTTTTCACCACCTGTGAAAATATTCGGCGTTGGTAATCCCATATACGATAATTGTGACCCATCTGTTCCACCACGAATCGGATGAATGTTTGGTTCGATATTTAAGCTTTTCATCGCCTCATATGCAATATCAACAATTTCTCTCACTGGTTCAATTTTTTCAAGCATGTTATAGTATTGATCATTCATATCTAAAACGACTGCATCTTGTCCATACTTCTCTTGCATTTGCTTCACAATATTTTCAACGTTATGTTTACGCGCCTCAAAATTTTCACGATCAAAATCTCGAATAATATAATACGCTTTACTTTGCTCAACATCACCATTTAATGAAAGTAAATGATAGAATCCTTCATAGCCTTCTGTATATTCTGGTGCTTCTTCTACTGGTAAATGCCCATTAAACTCCATAGCAAGTTTAGTTGCGTTACGCATTTTATTTTTCGCTGTTCCAGGATGTGTATTCGTTCCGTTAAACGTTAACTTAGCACCTGCAGCATTAAAGCTTTCATACTCTAAACCACCTAATGGACCTCCATCCATCGTATAAGCACATGATGCACCAAACGCTTCTACATCAAAATGCGCTGGCCCACGACCAATTTCTTCATCCGGCGTAAATGCTACTCTTATTTTCCCATGTTTAATTTGCGGATTATGTATTAAATAGTTCATTGCAACCATAATTTCAGTCAGGCCAGCTTTATCATCTGCTCCTAGAAGTGTCGTACCATCCGTTGTAATAATCGTATGTCCTTTATATGATGGTAATTCTGGAAACTGTTCTGGCGTTAACACAACATTTAGCTCTTCATTTAACGTAATCGCATTACCATCAAAATTTTCATGAATTTGTGGTTTTACGTTTTTCCCTGTAAAGTCTGTTGCCGTATCTAAATGTGCTAAAAAGCCGATTACTGGAACATCCTTATCCGTATTAGCAGGAAGTGTTGCCATTACATATCCATTATCATCCATCGTTACTTCTGTTAAGCCAATCTCTTTTAACTCTTCCACTAATAACTTACCAAACTCAATTTGTCCAGGTGTTGTTGGTACTGTATGACTTTCTTCATTTGATTGTGTATCAATCTTTACATATCTCGTAAATCTTTCAATAAGTTCTTGTTTCAAACTCATTCACTCCCTTTTACGTTTCTCTTTCTATTATAATCCTTAAAACGAAATATTTTAACTTTTTTGACTGCGAATATTTATTTCATTTGTATTTTAGAAATTATAAATAACAACCAAAAAGTCGTAATATTTGTACACTAAGACTCTTACATGTAATATACATAATTATACAATATGGGAGGTATTAAAGATGAGGCTAACTCTCTTTCGCCATTTTCTTTTTTTCTTAGGATTAATTTTTTTCGGCCTTGGAAATGCTCTTGCAGTCAAAGTTAAATTTCTCGGTTTACATCCTTGGGAAGTTTTAAACATGGCTCTCTACCAAAGGTTTGGATGGACCATTGGTACGTGGAGTGTAATATGTGGATTATGTCTCGTTCTCATTTCTTTACTAGTAGATCGAAAATATATAAATGTGGGTACATTTTTAAATGCACTACTTATCGGTCCGATTATGGACTTTTTCTTACAATCAAATATCCTTCCAAACGCTAGTGATTATTTATGGATAAACTTACTCATTTTATTTGCTGGTATTGCAATTACAGGTATTGGGGGAGGGATGTATGTTGCGGCTGGGATTGGTGCTGGACCTCGCGATGGATTCATGCTTACTATTTCCGATAAAACAGGACTATCTATTAGCCGTGCTAGAATCATAGTAGAATGTGTTGTACTCGTTATTGGATTTATGCTAGGAGGTCCTGTTTTCATCGTAACTTTTCTGTACACCTTTATTCAAAGTCCAATCTTTCAACAATCATTTAAGATGTTTCAAACCCTCTTACATACTTTACATAGCAAAAAGAAAATTAGTGAACATATTTAAAGTACAGTTAAATATAAATAAATTCACCCTATTTACGATTCTCACCATAAATAGGGTGTTTCTTTTTTCATCTCACAATTTAAGAATATATACTACTCATTTACAATAAAAGTATATATATCTTCATAAATACAGCCATTTACTTTAATGACATACTTCCCGGGTTTACTAAAACGAATTGTGTATTTATTTAGTTGAATTGCTTCTTTATCTCCAGAAAGAACATCAATGCTTCTGCCACTCAATACATAAAATTCACTTTGATTCATCGTTACATCAATTGCATTGAAATTTTCTTCTTTCACCTGCTGTGTTTCTGCAGCACTTACACTTGGTTCTAAAAACAATAGTCCACTTAATCCAATCGTCCCCGCTAAAGCAACTCCCGCAAACTTTTTAATCTTTTTCATCACAATGTCCTCCTTATAAATTTTGTGTAAAGGTGATTTTCTCCTTTACACCACAAAGGCTATATGTAATGAAATGAAAAGTAAACGGAGACCGTAAGACAAAATTCTACATCTTTTTCTCCAATTGAATATAAATCCAGCGTTTGGAATTTTGTCTTATTAAAAATTGTTTACTTAAACCAACTTCTAATAATATTATTCAGAAACTGAATAATTACTTATTGATTTAAGATTCTAAAAACAGTTGATAAAGATTCTTTCTATCTCCTATCCATAATCTTTCTACATTCATTAATTGCTCATCCTTAAATTCCAACTTATATATGTCGGGCTTCGATGCATGTATAAGAAATTCAAACCCGTATTGATTATCAAAGTAATTCATCATTAAAGTCATTACAAGCCCATGCGTACCAATTACAACTTTTTGCCCTTGAAAATCCATCAATATTTCCTTCAGCACTTTCACTACCCGTCTCTGACAATCCTTATATGACTCTCCTTCCGTTAATGTAAAATCCTGATTTGCGAACATCTTCTTTACAAGTGGATATATCTCTTTATCTGATATAACCTGATCCTCATTTGAAAACATACACTCTTTGAGATTTTCATATACTACTATCTCTTTTTCATAGAAATCGGCTGCTTTTTCTATCGTTAACGTAGCCCGATTATAGGGACTAGAAATAAAAGTATCAATCCTCTCCTCTTTTAATATGTCAGTTACTCGACAGGCATCCATATGTCCCTTCTCAGTTAACCCACGTGCTCTTTCATTTCCTTCTAATTTTGGTGATTCACCATGTCTAACCATATAGATATATGTACTCATACTTCCTCCTTGAAAATATTCATTCGTCTTTTATAAACTTTGTTGATTTGTTCGTCTAATCCACTCGCCTACTAAACACTCGAATACTTCAGGTTGTTCAATTTGTAAATTATGCCCTGCCATATCTAACATCGCTAATGTCGCTCTTGGATAATCATCAATAATTCTTATAATATCTTGATAACCTACCGAGATATCTTGTCTTCCAGCTAGTAAAAGAACGGGTTTCTCATATTTCATATGATGAAAATTCATAGTAAGAGAGTAATTCTTTTGCAACCTTTCAATAAATTCATAATTAGCAATATCTAGTCCCGGCTTAATCTCCTCTTTAAATCTCGTATATGTATATTCATTCGCGACTACTGCTAACTCGCAAAACTCTTCTCTATCAGTGGAAGTTAGTGTATTTAAAAACTCCTTATCTTGTACAATTACCTGTTTATTCGGGCGAGCCCTTTTTTCTTGCTCCGCTACAACAACAGGACATACTAATAGTAATCCATTAACTCTTTCAAACAGCTTTGTGAGTATACCTCTAGCTAAATATCCCCCATAGGACTCCCCTACTAATAAAAAGTTTTTCGTTGGAATGATTTCTTCAATACATGCAATTAACAGTTCTAACATATGATCTGAACTATTTATCCAATCTGGAGCATTTGATTTCCCCATGCCAGGTAAATCAATATATATTCTTTGGTAACCTTTATATTTTTGAAATACTGATTCCATGCATCTCTGCATTAACCTATGATCAGGAGCACAGCCATGTATAATAATGACTGGTTTTCCTTCACCAATGATTTCATAATATATTTCTGCATCCTTAATCCGGCATATCATTAAAAAGTCCCCCTAGTGTTCTATTCATCTTTACAGACAACCCTCTCAAACCAACAGGAATACACGTTCTTATTTTATAACTTTTCAGAACATAACTTCAAATTTTACTTTTCAGTTTTTAAACAAAAAAGCCCTCCATGAGTGTATCCCCTCAAAAGAAAGCTCTTTTACGTATTTCCTCCTACTTGCACTTCAAGCATCATTACACATTATTCTTCTAATTTCATCAACACAATTCTCCAGCCATCTGGATCCTCTATCGTTATCCCCTTGTCTTTCCAGTATGGGTTTTCAGGTTCGACCTCATCATATCCCAATGCATGCAGCCTTTTACTCACCTTTTTCATTTCGCTATCTTCCCGCATATAAAATACGAGTAAATTATCTTTTGTCGGAGCTGGACATGGGCTCCCATCTATATGCCTTGTAAACTCTAAATGATATTCTTCATCTGGGAGTCCAAACATGACCCCATCATAGCCTTCATGATCGTAGAATTCACCTATACGTTTTAAGCCTAATCCTTTTTCATAGAATTCTATAACCTTTTCAAACTGATCAGTTGGACGTGCTATTCGAAATTCCACCCAATTCTTCATACTTTTCCTCCCATACTAAAAATTTTATACTTGCTTACGTATTATTGTATATACGTAACCTCTTTTTGAAGTCCCTCATTAGTATGAAAATAAATACATACAAAAGTTTAGTTCATGCTTTATAACAAAACTAATTTACACAAATCGAATCCGTTATCTTTATGCAATTTTGCATATTCACTTGCAAAACACTAAAAAATCATTACAATTTGAAAAATGACTAAATATACAACTTCCATTCAATTTTCTACCGAGCTGTTTTTTGTAATATTTTCCTGATTACAAAATCATTACATTCTCCATTAATTTACTCAGAAACATGATTTTTCTAGGTAAATCTGGTACAATCTTCAAGTAATATTCTTACGTATGGATATTATGAATTTAGTGTATATTTTAAGAAGGTGATTCTATTGCAATTAAATAAAAATTTACAATTACGTATATTAACAATAACCACACTTTGTTATTCCAGCTATTGTCTTATATATTTCTTTTCATTCCCTGTTCATTTTTCTGATTTCAATGTACGCTTCTCTTCTCTCATCGTTGAAGGCATCGCATTCATATCATTAATTTACTCTCTATATTCCAAAAAGATTTGTACTGATTTCTTTTGGTTATGTATTATTTTCGCAATGGGCAGTTTTTTATTAGGAAAAATAATATATACGGTTCAACATGAATTTTTCGAATTACCAGTACATCATTTTACTTTTTCAGATATATTTTACATGCTATTTTTATTCTTCTTCCTTATCGCTTTCTGCTATAAAATTTTAAAGGGATGTAATAAATGGGAAAAAGCTTTCTTTATTTGCGATATATGTATAGTACTCGCTTCTATACTCACATTAGAATGGTATTTATTTAATCAACCAGATTTAAGTGTTTTCTCTCTACCAATGAGAGAAATTTTCCTTTCATTTTTATATCCAATTGCAGACCTACTCTTTTTACTACTAGGTGCTATTCTCATTTTTCGCCCAACTGTTTTTAAGTCGAAATGGAAAATATATATTTTTGTTTTTGTATTAATAAGTTCTGCAGCTTTTAATTATATTTATTTTTATTTAAATACTCATTTATCGCATGACACTGTAGCATTATTACGACTTTTATATAGGATACCACTATTACTTGTTGCAATAGCTGCTTCTATTCCAAACGGCCTTACGAATAATACAAGTTATTCCATCGTAAACCCTGTACTAGGGAAAAAAGTTTTAGTCACATTTCCCTATCTCGTTGTTGCATTTCTAATTGGCTTTACCCTTATAGAACAAACAGCTTCTTCCATTCTTATTACAGGAAACTGTATCACTTTTGTTTTCGTACTTATTCGCCATTCCATTGGACGTATGCAAAACAAGAGCTTAACAGAACGGTTACAATTCTTTAATGCACAATTAGAAGAAAAAGTTGCTGTACGAACTTCTGACTTAGTTCAAAAATCAGAAGCTTTATCTCAGAAACAACAAAAATTCGAATCATTATATGAATATCATCCTGATCCTATTTTTACTATTGATTTAAATGGCATTTTCTTAAATGTTAACAAAGCAGGCGGCATGCTACTTGGAGTCGCTACAAGTGAATTGCTTGGCAATACTTGTCTTTCTATTATCTTAGATGCAGATAAGCACAAACTAGCATCCGCATTAGAAAAAGTAAAAAAGCAGGAGCCTACTTCTTTACAATTACGTTCTCAATACAATAATGGCTTTACTTATTTTTTATACGTTACCATTGTCCCTATTATGATAGACGGACAAATTTCAGGAAGCTATATTATGGTGAAAGATATTACTGCACAAAAAAAACAGCAAGAAGAAATAAAATATTTAGCATTCCATGATACTGTAACGAAAATTGGGAACCGTGCCTTTTTCCATAAGAAATTAAAAAGAGTTATAAAAAATGCTGAAACAACAGACAGTGAGTTCGCATTATTATACTTAGATTTAGATCGCTTTAAAGCAATTAACGATACACTTGGACATTCGTCAGGAGATTATATATTAGAAGAAGTAGCAAATCGATTCCAATCCTGTCTTCCATCACATACTCATCTGTCAAGAATCGGCGGTGATGAGTTTACAATCTTAATTGAAAACTATACTGACGAAGATTCCTTATTCCAATTATGTAACCAGTTATTCGAATGCATGAAAAAACCGTTCGTTATACATGAGCATACATTAACTTTATCACTTAGTATCGGTATCGCCATTTATCCACATTCTGGAATCGATACCGCCACACTTCTGAAAAATGCTAATGTTGCCATGTATGATGCGAAGGCAAAAGAACTTAACTCTGTCTCTATTTATGACGATATAATCGCTAAGAAAATCGAAAGAAGATTACGATTAGAAAAAGATTTACCAAACGCAATACAAAATGAAGAATTGTTCCTTTTATATCAACCTCAAGTTGATAGCGAATCTAACAAAATTATCGGTGCGGAAGCTTTAATCAGGTGGAATCATCCTGAATTAGGTATCATCTCTCCATATGAGTTCATACCTATTGCAGAAGAGACGATGCAAATTATACCAATTGGACAATGGACATTACAACAAGCATGTCAACAAATGAAGATATGGCATACACTCGGATATTCTCATTTAAAAATAGGTGTAAATTTATCTACTAAAGAATTTGAACAAGAAGATTTTGTAAAATCTATTTCTTCTACATTAGCAACTACAGGTTTACCTGCAAGTTCTCTTGATCTTGAATTAACAGAACGAATTGCCATGATGGATGAGCGAGAAACATTGATAAAATTGCGCACACTAAAAAGTTTAGGGATTCACATTTCAATCGACGACTTTGGTACAGGCTATTCTTCGCTAGCTTACTTACCTTTATATCCAATCGATACGTTAAAAATCCCAAGAGAATTTATTACAATGTCTGAAACATGTGACGATGGAATGGAAATTATTAAAACAATCATCACATTAGCAAATACATTAGGAATGTCTGTCATTGCTGAAGGGGTAGAAACGAAAGAACACGTGAATTTCCTTCAAAAAAATAAATGTCAGTTTATTCAAGGTTACTATTACAGTAAACCTATTCATACTAATGCATTTACTGAGCTATTAGAAAGTGGGATTCACCCATAATACATAGCTAATCAGGATAAGTAATAATGAATTTGAACAACTATAGTAAAAAGGAAAGAAGATATCTTCTTTCCTTTTTACTATTTAAATTTCTATTACTGCACCACTTCATTTATTATATTTATTAATTGATGAATCCCCTCATCATTTGTTTTCGTATAGCCAGTCATGTTTTGAATATATCTCTCCTTATTTGCATACAACTTATTGACTGCATGTATGAATACATTCATACTTACTTTGTCTTGGAGTATAACTTCTGCATATCCTTGCCGAGAAAAATATTCAGCATTTAAAACTTGATCTCCCCTACTGGAACTGTTAGTTAGCGGGATAAGCAACATTGGTTTCTTCAAGAATAGCAATTCAGAAATAGCAGTAGAACCCGCTCTCGAAACTACAACACTCGCCATATTTAGTATATGCGGCAACTCTTCCCCTATATATTCAAATTGCATATAACCTTCCATACCAATAGATGAATCCACCTTCCCTTTGCCGCACATATGAACAATATTAAAATTTAATAGTAATGTTTCCAAACTTTCCCTTACCATATCATTTATCCATTGAGCACCTTGACTCCCACCCATAATTAACAATACTGGTTTATCTTGCTGAAATTTACAATAGCTTCTTCCCCGTAATACGTTGCCCCTCTCAATTTCTTCCCTTACAATTGGTCCTACATAAACCTTCTTCTCATTACTTACATTTTCTCCTGTCTGAGGAAATGTTGTGCATAGTTTTGTAGTAAAAGGTAATGCTATTTTATTTGCTAATCCTAACGTACTATCTGGTTCACGTATTATTACGGGTACTTTATTCATCCACGCTCCTATTACTACCGGAACGGAAACAAATCCTCCTGCCGAAAAAATAACATCTGGTTTTATTCGTTTCATCAATTTATAACTTTGTATGCAACCTTTTATTATTTTAAAAGGATCTTTAAAGTTCTCCCAATCCCAATATCTCCTAAGCTTTCCCGTTGAAATACTATTGTATTTCACATTTTGAACTAATAGTTTTTCAATTCCATTTTGAGATCCAATATACTCAACTCCCCATCCTTTTTCCATAAATTTAGGAATCAATACCATATTAATCATTACGTGTCCGGCTGTACCGCCCCCAGTAAAGAGAATCTTTTTATTCATAATTTATATCCACCTTTATCATTAAAAATCTTGTTTTATACTTATCTATTAAATGTAAGTAAACTTACTATTATTTATATAAACCTTTAACTCAAATCCTATATCTTGCAAAAAATCTTTAACGAGATCATAAAAATCATTTCCATACTCACTACATTCATACTGAGCAAAGACTTGAATTACCGCCCTAGTTCCTGTACCTATTACTGGACTTTTCCTATCACCCTTTTTACCTTCCACATAGGCTCGACATTTATTTATCGCCTCATAGATACACAAAACATGCTCTTCCTCATCTTTCCAGTCCATCGTATCAACAATTAAAAGAAATAGCGTATTTTGATTATCTATTGTTTTATAGCCATTCATATATTTCTTACACCCTTTTTATTTTTCATTGAATGCAGATTTCACTACACTTCACATACTCGAGTACATCTTTTAATGATTGATGGAATTGAATTTCTGGGACCCAACCTAACCTTTTTATATCCTCTATTACTAAACTCTCATTTGATTCGCTCCCACTATGCTTTGCTTCTTTTATGGAAAAATTCAGCTGTGTTAATTCTTTGTATTGTTCTATTACATCTAATAAAGACCGTTTTACCCCTGATCCAACATTATATTGTTTTCCATTTGTTCCATCGCGTAATAACACATGATACGCTTTAACCGCATCACGTACATCTAAAAAATCCCTACTATCTTTCAAACTGTTCACCTCAATAATTGCTTCACTTTTATTCGACTCTATCATTATCATTTTTTTTGCAAGAATAGAACAAATACCATTCGATACTCCTGGACCAATTAAATTCGAGGGTTTTGCAATGATAATATTTGAATTCATTAATTCACTCCACGCTTCTGCAATAATGACTTGCATCGTTTTACTTAAACTATATGGATTTGAAATTTTTATTTCGTTCATACTATCTGCTTGCAAAGCAGATCCTATAACCAACGTTCTACAGTGAGGTGCTTCTTGCTTAATTGCTTCTAATAAATATAATGTCCCTATTACATTAATCTCTACATATTCAAGAGCAGCTGTCCAAGACTCTATGACCGAATTCCTTCCTGCTAAATGCAATACATAATCTGGCTTTATTTGTTTCATTACCTTCATTACTTCGCTCTTATTAGTTAAATTACAAGTAATACCATTCCCAATTGTTTCTTTATGTGCACGATTTTGAAACATAGAAATTACATGAAAGCCCTGCTCTAAAAAATATTGGCAAGCATGGCGTCCTGTGAAACCATTTGCACCAGTTATTAAAAGGCTCGCATTTTTTTTCATCGTAAAAATCCTCCTCTTAATAACATTTGTTTCACCTCATGTTTTGTAAGTAAGTCTTGTTGAGAACTAAAACTCTTCACATCCACAAGCGGATAGCTAGCATAATATTCTTGAAGCCCTTCTATAGGAATGGTCGGTAGTACCACAAAATAATTTTGATCAAAACTTATACTTGTTTTACTCTCTACCTCAGATAAAAGCATTTCACTTAATTTTTCACCCGGTCTTATCCCTACTTCTTTTACCTTCACGTTTTCCTTTTGCGAATCTTCAATTAACACTTCTGCTAAATCTGTTATTTTGCATGCCGGCATTTTCATAACAAAGATTTCTCCACCTCTACCTTGATATACGGCTTTAAATAACAATCCGACAGCATCTTCAATCGTTAAGAAAAATCTAGTCATATTTGCATCGGTAATCCCTATTTGTGAAGATTTTTTAATTTGTTTTTTAAAAAGTGGTACCACACTTCCGCTCGTCCCTAAAACATTTCCACCACGAACACAAATGAATTTTGTTTTCTTCGTTTGCATATTCGCATGAACCATTAATTTCTCACCAATTGCTTTTGTCATCCCATACGTATTTGATGGATCGGCCGCTTTATCCGTTGAAACATATATAACTTTCTCAACTTGCATCTGTATAGATGCTTCAATTACATTTTGTGTACCATGTATATTAGTTTTTATAGCTTCATAAGGATAATACTCACATACTGGAACATGTTTTAAAGCTGCAAGATGAAATACATAATGCACACCTTGGCAAGCATAGGCTAGTTGATCTTTATCACGAATATCTCCAATAATAAATTTTAATCTATCATCATTTATAAACTGTTGCTGCATTTCAAACTGAACCGTTTCATTTCTTGAAAAAACCCTAATTTCTTTCGGTGATTTTTCTAATAGTTGTTTTATAAGTTCATGACCCCACGAACCTGTACCACCAGTAATTAAAATTATTTTATTTAGCATTTCTTTTCCTCCTACTACACATTTCAATTAAAATTGTATTTATAAAAATTTATTGAATTATTTTCAATTGATTTAAATCATAATCGTCGTTTGTTACATTTAATTGACAAAATAAAAAAACAGAAACTATTAAACATAGTTTCTGTTTTTTTATTTCACCTCACAACAGTAAGATTTTTTATGCTTTTTGTATGATAACTAAATCCTTGTAAAAAACACCGCTCATTTATTTCTTATACTCGTAATAAAATAAATAGAATGACTCATAGCCAATAATCATGTTTAATTTTATGAAAAAGGGAGGGAATGGAATGTACCGAAGCAATTCAAATCATACATATAACGGACCTTCCAAAGCCCTGCCTCTCTCCCTATTTGATGTGAAAAATGAATTGAAACAAAAAAGCAAACTTATTCATTCTGGCACGATGTATAAATTAACGCAAGAAGAGCAATTCATCCTCAACAACATAAAAATACAAACAGAACAGCTAAATAAAAATAACGTTACAAGGACACGCGCATACTACCAATTTTACATTCAATATCCAGAAATACATTGGGCACTACTTGGGCATATGGTATCACGTAACGGCGGTTGGAATATGACTGATTTGAAGGGCGATTTATATACGAAAATTTTATCAGAGAAAGATCAAATCACATTTTTTTCTTTTTTAGAAAGAGGGAATTGGCTTATTTTCCAAGATGTATATCCTCAATTTCTGCTTTATGAACAAAGTGTAAAAAGAGCACAAAAACTATTTCACCTTCTCCCTCACCTAAATGTTTCTACATTTATGGAAACGATGTGGAACGATTTTTGGAAAACGGGTAACAAAAAAACATTAGCCATTGCAACTATTATTAATGAACAAAACTACTTAGAAAAAAGAGTGATACAAAATATACAATTTCAAAAGACTGTACTTAATAGTATTGGATTTAAACTCTTTGATTTCTTTCAGTTTAATCATATCCTTTTCCCATTCTACGAAAATGATAAGAAACACAAAGTATTACTATTTGGTGATACAATGAAACATTTCACTTCCTTACACGAACGAATCTTAATTGGAAAAAGGTTGTATTCATTATTATTTCGAGACACACATGTTTTATCTCAAATAATAAGCTGGGCCCAGCACCATCCGCATACAGGATCAAGGAAAGATTACTGGCCTCATTTATTTTCAAGTGTAAATGAATCTTTTTCCCGTGAATTTTATAAGCGTCGAATAAAGAAATGCCAGTTGCGTAGTGGCGCTCATCGTATATACAGTCCTGCACTCATCTATGCATGGCGAGATATGAAGCATGAAGAAGTTGACAGTGAAGATTGGTTTACGGACTGGCAAGTTGTAAATTACTTAGTAGATAAGGAGGAAAATATAAATGGACAAATTACAGAAGACTACTGTAAAACACTCGAAAAAATTGAACTTGCCATTCTTGCAAAGAAAAACGTTCTCCTTCGAGAAGAAGAATGATTTTCTAGCATTAACAGTTACAATCTTACTCTCTTGTATTATCGGAACTTGCTTAGATGCTTTCTTTGTTGCGAAACAAATGTATTCCTTTCCGGTTAGACCGTTCTCATCCATATTTTCAGTTAACATTGGCTTTACTTTGTTTGTACTACCGATTTTAACAACGATTTTCATACAAATTTCAAAAACATTATCTGCAGTTTCTAGAATTGTATTTATTATTTCAATAGGTATTTGTGCTAGTATTTTTGAACAGGTTGCTGAAAGATTCGGTTTCTTTATTCATAGTGTGGATTGGAATCATACATATTCTTTATTTGGCTATATGATTTTCTTTTCTTTTATTTGGGAAGTATATCATTTCATACAAAAATAAAGAGACCATTATCGATCTCTTCTTAAGCATAATCTTCAGTTATTGCTAATGATGCGGGATTTTGAAGAATTTTAGAACGTAAACGATAGGCAACAATTTTCTTCTTATATTGTTTGATTACATCAACATGTTCCTCATGGCTATATAGAGAAAATCTAATCTCTTTACTCCCTTTCTTCGCGTTAATAACGATCGGTGTTCCCTCCCCGTGCGGCGGGAAATAATGTTTATCTAAAAATAAAGCTTCATTAAATTCATGAATAACTTGTAGTTTCATTTCTCCCTCTATATTTTTTCCATCTATCGATATAGAGGTATTCTCTTCCTCAAGTTTTTGATGCAATTCAAATCTACTAATAATTGATTCTACAACAGAAGTTGGCATACTAGAAACTAGTACTTTAAGAGCGCCAAAAATAAATAATGTAACTATAAACCATGTTGTCATTTTCATCATCTCCATTACATTTAAAAGATAAATTTCGTTCCATACGGTATTAATATACTAATGAGTATTCCAGTTACAATCATCGTCACCGAACCGATTGTCGCCTCTTTCTCGCCTTCCTTCACGAGACGGCTCACACCGATAATATGTGATGCGCATCCCATCCCCACTCCTTTTCCAATCGTACTTGTTATTCGGAAAAACTTCAGTACTGTCGGTCCGATAATAGCACCTGTTATTCCTGCAACTACTACGAAACTAGAAGTCATAGATGGAATACCACCAATTTGATCCGCTAATGAAATGGCGATAGGCATCGTCGCTAATTGCGGCAGTGTCGTTAATATGAGTTCCTTATCTATATTTAACATCCCGCCAATCACTACATTCATACTCGTTAAAGCCACTATACCTACTACTACGCCGATCAGTATCGACAAAAAGTTTTTCATAAGTATTTTTCGCTCTTTAAATAACGGTATCGCTAACGCTACAATTGCAGGACTCAATAAACCGGAAAGAATATCTCCCCCATTTGCTCTATACTCATGATGAGAAATACCAAAAATCAAAAATAAGCAAATCATACTTGCTGTAACTGTTAGCACCGGTAACGTAAAAGGAAACGGAATTTTTTTATATAATTTTGTCGCCAATACATACATTACTATAGTAATAATAATTAAGACCATTTGCATCTTGCACCTTGTCGATTTTATTTTTTTGATGTTACTAATAATTGACTTATATACCCTGAAATAATCAAAGTTACCACCGTGCTCACAACTACTAAAAGGAATATAACACTCCCCTTACTGAAAAGAAAAGACCCGTATTCCATCAGTCCTGTTGTCGAAGGAATTAGAAATAAAGGTAAAAATACGATTAATTTGTCCGCACCTTCCTCAAACCACTTTAATGGTAAAATACGAGTAGAGAGGAGTAGAAACAGCATTAACATCCCAATTAAACTTCCCGGCATTGATAGATGGAATTCTCCCTGAATCCACGTACCAACTAAACTAAATACATAGAGCACGCCTACTTGAAGTAAAAGCGTCACGTACTTCATTTCTTTCCCTCATTTCAATATTACGCATCACTATTATGAAATTTCATTTAACGTTTCCGCGAATCTCGTAATTCCCAGTTGAATTTGTTCGACATCTACTCTCCCAAAAGTAAAACGAATATATTCACTTTTAGTGCCTAAAACACTTCCTGGGACAAACGCTACACCATTTCGTATAGATTCGCCTAACAAATGATATTCATCAAACGTTCCTTGCACTTTGCACCATAAATGTATTCCACCCTCTGGAACAAAAAATTCAACCTGGTCCCCCAATATTTCTTCAAGCTTTCTAATTAACACATCTCTTCTTTCTTTCAATTGTTCACGAAGCATTGTAATATGTGCGTGAAAATCTTCTGATTCTAAAAATTGATTTGCCACCCACTGTGTAAATACGCTATGGCCAAAATCAACTTGCTGCTTCGCATCCGCTAAACGTTCAATTACACGCGTTGGGCCAATTACCCAGCCAATACGTAATCCTGATGCAACAATTTTTGATAATGAACTTATATAAAGAACATTCCCGTTTTGATCCATTGATTTTAATGTTGGATTCACTTCTCCATTAAATGACGTTAAGCTATACGGATCATCTTCTACAATCGGTATACCAAATTCAGAAGACAATTCTAAAATCTTTTTACGTCTTGCTAATGAAAGCACTGTTCCCGTTGGATTTTGATAATCTGGATTCAAAAATACCATGCGAATACGATGCTTTTTATGCAAATCAATTAAGTCATCTGGATTCATTCCATTCTGATCAACAGGTAGATGGAATATTTGTAAGCCCGCGGATTTAAACATCGGCAATGAAAAACAATACGACGGATCTTCAATTGCAATCGCATCGCCAGGTTTTAATAAGCATTGCACGATAAGATTCAGTGCCTGTTGTGCGCCAGATGTAATAAGGATAGAATTCGAATCTGCTTCAATTTGTTTATATTGCTGAACATGTGCCGCAATTGTTTTTCTCAACATTTCATTTCCAAGTGGATGGTCATAACCTAGGTTTTCCATAAATGTTTTCTCCGACAAAATCGTTCGGAATCTATCACTTGGAATTAACTCTGGTGACAATTCACCACTTGCTAAATTAATTAAGTCATCTTTTTGTGTTTCCGTTCGAATTTGTTGAACGAGTGGCACATTAGGTAAGAACGATCCATCCTCAACGTACCTACCCCAGTTCGGTATTCGTTTATGTGAAACACCCCATATGTCTGTATTCACCCGTGTTCCGCTTCCTTTTTGCCGTTCTACTACTCCAAGTGATTTTAATTCTTCATACGCAGCTACTATTGTACTCCGGTTCACCTGCAATTCTTTTGCTAACATACGCTCAGAAGGTAACTTGCTGTCAGAAGGAAACTCACCTGAAGAAATACCCCTTTCAATATAATCAGCTATTTGTTTATATAAAGGCGTCTTATCTGTACGATTTGGTTTCCATTCCATCCTGTTTCCTCCTTTCAAAACGAACTATCCTTGATTCGCTACTAACAGTATTCACTGTAATAATAGTATTAATTTATTACGTGATTTAAAAATCTTTCTACCGTCATATTAAAGCTAGTCGGCTGTTCTAAATAAGGTAAGTGTCCACTATTTTTAAACTCAATAAAAGTTGTATTTTTCAAACGTCTTTCAAACTCTCTTACATATTTCTCGGAAACGAAATCATCATTTTCCCCTCTTATAATTAAAGTAGGACATGAAATATTTGAAAGAAACGGTCTTTGATCATAATCTACTAATTCAGCAAATAACCTTTGAATATGCACTGGATTAATAGACTGTAAAGATTGATAAAATCCCCTGACAATTACTTCATTATTTGCTACCCCCATCGCCTTCAACAATGTATCCGCCCATGTTTTCCCATTATCATGTAAGCTAAGTAAATCATATACTTCAAGTCGTTTTTTTCGATCTTCAGGCTCCAAATAGGGAAATGCATTTACAACAATTAAGCTAGAAACAAAGTCTGGATATTGAATAGCGAAATCGATACCGACTCTAGCCCCTTTTGAAAGACCACAAATGACTACTTTTTGTAGCTTTAAATAATTGCATAACTCATACAAAACATTTGCGTATTCTTTAAAAGGGATTTCCAACCCTTCAGATCTCCCATGCCCCGGTAAATCAAGAGAAATCACTGTCCACTTCTCTTTAAAATATTGCCTTTGATATAGCCAATTGTTTGCGTTCCCACCAGGACCGTGTAATAACAATATAACAGGACCTGATCCTTCTATATTGTAAGAAATTTTTCGATTCTTATATTCAAAATACATATACATCACCTTCAGCTATAGCATCACTTATTCTTATCTTTGAATGAATATATCCAAAATGGTTCCTTTTCTAACCATTCTACTGTTTCCTGTGCACCTTCTTCATACTCTCTTTTTAGTTCCGTTACTTTCGTCGCAAATTGTGATGCATGTGCTTGCAACGCCTCGACTTTTTTTGGAACATATTCTTTCACTTCATTTTTAAAATGCGGAGGACCTATTTCCGCTTCATAATTCTTCGAAAAAGCTACCGCATAAAATATTGGCCTTTTATTTTCCGGAATATTAGCTAACGCCTCGGCTACCGCTTTTCCTGTTGCATCATGATCTGGATGAACTGCATATCCCGGATAAAAAGAAATGACCAATGAAGGGTTCAATTCTTCCACACAGTTTTGTATGACACGTCTTAACTCTCCAGGAGTTTCAAATTCAAGAGTTTTATCACGGTATCCCATCATACGCAAATCTTTAATCCCTAAAATATTTGTAGCCCTCTTTAGTTCTTTTTCTCTAATTGCATATAATGATTCACGTGTTGCAAAAGAAGGATTTCCCATCGCTCTCCCCATTTCACCTAACGTTAAGCAAACATAAGTAAGCGGAACATTTCGCTGCGTATAAGCTAAAATTGTACCTGCCACGCAATATGACTCATCATCTGGGTGCGGAAAAACAATTAAAACGTGGCGTTCATTTTTTATCAAAATCATACTCCTCCATCATATACAACATTAACCTTTTTCTTTCAAAACTATTAAATCACTACCGCATACCACGTTACCCCTACAAGTAGTACGAAAAGAAGGAGAATATAAATAGTTGATAAGTTTTTCACATTTCTCTTTGTGGACTTGCCGTAATTCTCCTCCACATTTCGTGCAACTAGCACGGTCCCAAACAGCGATCCAATTACAATAATAACGACTAGTGAAATTGCAAAAACCATTGTATTTCCACCTCTCTACAGACAATCTATTTTAATAAAGAACTTTCTCTTTAAAACGTTAATAACATACTACCTTTCTTCTCTTATCATAATGGATGTTTGCAAAAAACGGACCAACCACTTTTGTATTTTTTTGCTCATCCACTTTAACAATAAAAAAGCAACTAATCACTTAGGATCAGTTGCTTTTTCGCAAGGTTAATTATACTCATTTTTCACTTAAAATTAATCCAACTTAAAAGTTTAGTCTTTTCATAATGAAACATCGATTGAAATAACTCAATAATAGTTCCGTTTACAAGATACACTGTATTTTCAATAAGAATCGACGTATGTTATCGCTTCTTACTCTCATCATCTTTATTCTTTTATTAATGACTTATTTGCTCTTATAACTTCTTGATACAATAATGGTGACCACTTTTCATTTATGTAGTCTTGCATTATCCAACCTACTCTTGTAGGACTCTTTTGTTTTATATAGTTTGCAATTTCAGGATTTATATAAGAGGCATAGTAATATGGACTATTCCATGCTGTACCACCAGAAGACAAGCTTGTAAAATTAATATAAAGGTGATTTAAATCCTTACTATTGTTCATCGTTTCATTGATTGTATCTTTAATAGATTTTACTTTCTCATCATAACTCACTTTATATTTGTCTTGCACTGTTACATTTACATTTTGATTTACAGTTGTCGTAAATGTCTCATTATCTGGCCAATAAAAATTATTATATCCTCCTGTTTCATTACTACTATACCTTTTTAACAACACAATTTTCCCACGAGCATCTCCAAGTTTTATATTTCCTTCTGTTTTTAAAAAGATAGGATCAACAAAATAATTTTTTTCAAACGTATTACTAAAGGAACCTTCTGCTTCTTTCATATCCTCATACTCTTTTTTTAAAGACATAATAATCGTTTCACTTGGATTATCTTTTAAAAATTGTTTCGCTTCGCTTATGAATTCATGCAATGTTACATAAAGATATAATGGCCCATGATGAAGCACTATCGTATTATCATCTGTTAAACGTCCTCTTATATCAAAAATACGAGCTCCATGATCCATTTGGTAACGAAAATCATATTCTTGCGTCATTCCCCATACTTGCTTAATTGGATTTTGTAATTTGAACGTACCACTATCATGTGTTCCTGGAATTGAAATTCGTGCTAATGGGATGTTATCAGGTATAGGTTGCATCCATTTTGACCAATTTTCAAGCTCATTAACAGGGCTAGCTGCAACGACTCGCTTATCATGTAAAGCAAATACAGATGTGATAAATATCATACTACATATGAATAATTTCAAAATAAAATTATTATTGCTCATTATTATTCCTCCTTTTCCTGTTTTATATCAAACTTATTGAATATAATATAAGCTAGTTCATAAAAAATAAATAACATTTTATCAATATGAAATATTGCATAGAAGTAAAGTTAAAAAATCATTCACATATACTAAATTAGAAACATTTAAAGGAACTTCATCTGAAGTTCCTTTCGTTTATTTTATGTTCAATACATATGAACCATCTTTATTCTCATACTTATAGACATATAAATAATATTTACCTGGCTTTGCATTATAAGTTCCTTTAACTACACTCCCTTCATTTTCACCATATGCTACATAATTGTTTAAGTCGGATTCATGATGAAGTACCCATGTCATTCCAATGTTTTGTTCATTTAGTAGAGAAATATTAATATTTTCTGGTGAGTCAATTTGGAAAGTAAATACATCTACCTTATCACGAATATCTAGTTTTCCTTTCATTGGTGTATGAAAGGAGACTTTATTTGCCTGTCTAGGTTCATTATTGGGTTCATTTTCTGTTACTTGTAACTCATTCCCACCGTTCGGTTCTCTTCGTTCATATCCTAAATCTACTAGTATAGACTTCAAATCTGGTAAAACACCAATTTTATCTGAAGATGGATCTTTAGATTTCGTTCCAGTGTTACGGTTACTTAATATCGTTCTTAATTCACTTGGTCTATATGGTTGTCCTAAATTTTCTTTAGCAATGCTTTGTACTAAAGTCGCTGCTCCTGCGATAATGGGTGAAGCACTAGATGTTCCACTAAAGCTTGATGTATAAAGATTTACGGCACTTCGACTTTGCTCGGCTGTAGTTGTATCTACATTTTCTCCCCACCCGTACACATCAATCCGACTTCCATAATTTGAAAACCACATACGCTCATGAGGGAAAGATGAAGAGCCCGCTCCTACCATAATTGCACCTGAATCTTTAAAATCTTTACTATTACGATTTAAGACTTGTTTACCATTTCTATCTTTAAATTGATCTAAATCATTCCACCCATTTGCTCCAGCTTCTATAATGACAACACCTTTATCTGTACCAGCACGAATCGCATCAAATATATCTGGTTGTATTTCAACAGGTAAATATTTATCACCATATCCATCAAAAGAAGCTTGTGCCTCTAATAATAAAACATCCCCAGCTTCTAACTGATTTACAGCACTTAATATTGCATCAGCTGTATTATACTGTCCGTTATCTCTTATTTGAGAAATCACTTTCGCTTTCGCTTTTGGTGCAATCCCAATATTCCCAACCTCATTATCCTCAGAGGATACAATCCCTAGTACAGACGTTCCATGTCCAACATGCTGATCTATATTTCTTCCAGACATTAATTCAATATTTTGATGTACTAAATCCTCATGATTTAATAGCCATCCATATTCCATATCAACAAAGGTTATATCACTTCCATTACCACCTTGGACTCCCCAGGCAAAAGGCGCATTAATACCGTATGGTGCCGCATCAAGGTAACCTTGTTTTTTATATCTAGGATTGTTATTAGGACTAAGAAATACATTTGATGTTTGCACTTCCGGTGGCGTTATTTTTTCTTGTTTCTTCACATACACATCTTCTATTAAAGAAGATGTCTTTAACTTATTTACTAGTTCTTCTTCCTGCTCACCATTTTGAGTTTGAAGAATATAGTAGTTTGATAAACTTGTAGATACATTATTAGGTGCTTTCACTTCAAGGTTTTGTATTTGTTCCGGACTTACAGATGTAAATAAACGATTAAATGTTACATCTGGATATTCTGCAAAAAAATCTTCTAGTACTTTATCGTTCATTTGAGATTGTATTTGTTTTTCAATACCATCTTCATATGGCAATTTCAAATCCGCTCTGAATTTTACAATGATTTGCTTATCTGTTTCTTGTTCTATCCCTAATTTACTCTGTTGTTCTATAGAATCAGCATTTACAATATTGACAGTTTCCCCTATTCCTAAAAATGTTGAAATGATTACAACTGAAACAAATATTCTTTTAAATATACTCATTACATCACTCCTCTTATTAATAATATTTAATCATTATATTAATCTATAATGATTTTATTTATATAACATATTTCCTTTCTACTAAATAGATTATAGTAATCAGCAATATGAACTTCAATGTATTTTCATATGCAATATTTCATATTCGGACTCTACACTACATAAATAAGAAACTTATAATGATTATTTATTTCATATGTGCTAATATACTTACATTAGAATATTATATATAGACATTCTGAACTACATTACATAACAGTTTGACCTTATTTTCCCTAGGAGGATTTACAATGAAATTTTTAAAAATAAAACATATAATCCCTATATCTGCAGCAGCAATTACATTCGTATGTCATCAAAGTACAGCTGAAGCATCTACCATTCATACAGTAAAAAAGAATGATACACTTTGGGGCATTAGTAAACAATACGGGGTTTCAGTACAATCTATTAAACAGGCTAACAATAAAGGAAAGGATCAAACTTTTATTGGTGAACAGTTACATATTCCAGGGTCCACGAATTCAAAAGAAATCATCGTTCGTCAAAACGCCAAACCTGCGAACATTTCTGGACAAATTATTTATCAAGTTCAACAGGGAGATTCATTAGAAACGATAGCAAAGCGTTACAACGTTACCGTTCAATCTATAAAACAAATTAACAATACAATCGGAAACAAACTTTATACAGGACAACATTTAAAAATTAACTCAAGCATTTCAGAAAAAGAAAAAGACTTAATGGCACGCTTAGTTACCGCTGAAGCAGGTGGCGAATCCTATGAAGGAAAAGTGGCTGTGGCAAAAGTTATTCTAAATCGTGTAAAGGCAAAAGGTTTTCCAAATACAATAACAGGCGTTATTTATGAACCTATTAAATACGGATATGCCTTTACTCCTATTACAGATGGAAGAATTAATCAGCCTGCAAGCCCAGAAGCAACAATGGCAGTAGAAGAAGCTATCTCCACAAATGGAATACATTCTGATTGGCTTTATTTTTACAATCCAAAAACATCAACAGACAAATGGATTACGACACGTCAAACAGTAGCAGTAATTGGTAACCATGTGTTTGCTAAATAAGATTTAAAACCATTAACAGACCTCTTCACTTAAAAGGTCTGTTTTTTATATGTTAGATTTTATTAATCATAGGACATAGTGATCATTTAAAAATACTTCTTCTTTCAAATAAAAACATTTGTGTTTACTCCTCCACTCGGAGAAATAAAAAAAGCATCTCGATCAAAAACTCCCTCTTTATTAATAAAATCTATTTCTTAACTTCATAAAATTGTTATACACTAGAAAAATAAAAAACAAACTATTCGTTAGCAGGTGAAAGAATATGTATGATGTTACAATTATCGGCGCTGGAGTAAGTAGCATTTTTATGGCTTATTCACTAGCTAAAAGTAACAAAAAAGTTTTAATTTTGGATAAAGGTAAAGCGCTAGAAGATCGTCATTGTCCTTTAGACGAAGGAAAAGCATGTACTTGTACTACATGTGATAAATATTTTGGGTTTGGCGGTTTAGGAAAATCTGAAGGGAAATTTAATTATACAAACGGATTTGGCGGAGAACTTGAGCAAAAAGTCGGTAAAGAGGGCTTTATACAACTCATGGCTGAAGTAGATGAAATTCTATGTCAGTTCGGAGGAAGTTCTGTTTCAAAATATTCTACAGAAAATCCAACTCTCAATAAGAGGGCTGAAGCTTGTGGTTTACAAATGCTATCAACAGAAGTAAGACATCTTGGCACTACCCTTTCAAGTGAGATTTTTCAGCAACTCTATGAATTTTTACTTACGAAAATAAATATACAATTTCATATAGATGTGCAACATATTATGAAACAGAAAGATCATTTCACAATAGAGACAAATAAAGAAACAGTTCAATCTAAGCAACTAGTATTTGCAACTGGACGTTCTGGAGCAGATTGGTTAAAAGAAATGTGCACTTCTCTCAATATTTCTCAGGAGCAAACTCGTGTAGACTTAGGTATTAGAGTAGAGATGAAAGAACACCAATTACGTTCTATATTAAAAGATACATTTGAGACTAAACTTTCTTATGAGCATGAACACTTCACAGCAACTACGTACTGTATGAATCCGAAAGGCCGCATTATTAGAAAATACGAAGAAGGTTTAGTTATGCCTGACGGTCAAAATTTTCGAGAGAAAGGAACTGGCACACCTAACTTAAATTTCACTTTATTTATCCCGCGCTATTTTTCAACTCTCAAAGAAGCAAATGTATACGCAAGTTCAATTATTAAAAACATTAACCAAGGACGAGATCGAATTGTTATTCAGCGCTTAGAGGATTTACTAAATAAACAACCTACAACGGATAACCGCGTGAAACATAACCGTATACAACCTACACTACAAGGAGATTATGGAGATTTGCATACAGAAATTCCTCCATTGTATATTGAAGGAATTAAAGAATTTTTATTACGCTTAGAACGATTCATTCAAGAACCGATTGATACAGATACTTTATTATATGGAATTGACGGAAAGTTCTATGCTCCTACGATAAAAATCAATAACCACTTTGAAACAAGTGTACATGGGCTATTTTTAGTTGGAGATTGTTCCGGCGTCACTCATTCATTATCTCAAGCTGCTGCAAGTGGGTTGTATGTTGGAAAATATTTATCTCATATTTAATATCTTTCATTAAGATTGCGATCAAATATTTTAACTTCCATAGTAATAGCTTACTAACGATTCTGCCGCAAAGAATCCGAGTTTTATGAAATGCATATTTAACATAACCATTGACATTCAATTCTAACAAATTGAATGTCAACAGGTTTAAAAGCCTCTATTCATTTCCCTTTTCATTTGTTCGATATTTTGTAACATCATCATAGTGTTTAATGTGTTAGGATGTCTATAAGTATTTTTTACTACAACTATGACTTTTTCTGCTCTGTTTCTAAAAAATAGATTTATGCTTTAAAATTCCTCATTGTACGTATATGAATACTTCACATTATTACCTTTAGAAAACATAAGCTAAATGGTTCATTACACTCTAATAGTTATAAAAATATAATATATAACACAAGTTAAATAATTTGTATAAAGAAGGTGTAAAAATGAAAAATAAAATCAATTTACAAATGCAAAATATAAGCTTTGTTTTAATAATTGCTTTGGCAGTATGGTTAAAAACATACCTTATTACAAGATTCAGTTTTGATTTAAAAATTGAGTCTTCTACACAAGAGCTTATTTTATTTATTAGCCCTCTCGCTGCATCATTAGCATTTGTCGGATTAGCATTATTTGCAACCGGTGAAAAGAGAAATTATATCGCGCTATGTATTAATTTCTTATTAACAATCGTACTAGTTGGGAATGTAATGTTCTATGATTTTTATAGCGATTTCGTTACGTTACCAGTACTTGGGCAAACATCAAACTTCGGCCAATTAGGCGGCAGTATTATAGAAATATTGAACTACAAAATTATACTCGCATTCGTAGACATTATTTTCTTCTTTATTTTATTGAAGAAGAAATCAATAGTCTTCCAAACAGGACGTGTAACTCATCCGGTACGCTTGCTATATTTTCTTTTAACGATTGGTGTATTTTTTGCGAATTTACATCTTGCAGAAAAAGAGCGACCTGAACTATTAACGAGATCATTCGACCGAGTTATGCTTGTGAAAAATTTAGGACTATACACTCATCAAATCTATGATTTAACACTACAAGTAAAAGCAGGATCACAAAAAGCACTTGCTGATAGCAGTAAATTACAAGAAACAGAAAACTACGTAAAGGCAAACCAAAGTGAGCCTAATCCTAACATGTTTGGTGCAGCAAAAGGAAAAAACGTAATTGTCGTTACTCTTGAATCCCTGCAAACCTTCTTAATAGGCGCATCAGTTAACGGGCAAGAAGTTACACCATTTTTGAATCAATTCATAAATGAAAGCTATTATTTCGATAACTTTTTCCACCAAACTGGGCAAGGAAAAACGTCCGATTCTGAATTTCTAATCGATACGTCATTGTATCCATTAAATCGAGGAGCTGTATTTTTCACACACGGTAACAATGATTATACTGCAACTCCAGAAATTTTACGTCAGCAAGGTTATTTCACTTCTGTATTCCATGCGAATAACGCAACATTTTGGAATCGTAACATTATGTACTCTGCTCTTGGTTATGATCGTTATTATAATGAACTTGATTACAAAATTACGCCCGAAACAAATTTGAATTGGGGATTAAAAGATATCGAATACTTTGATCAATCTGTAGATATATTAAAAACTGTTGATCAACCCTTTTATGCTCGTTTCCTTACGCTAACGAACCATTATCCATTTACGTATGATAAAGATACAAAATTCATTGAACCATATAACTCTGGTAATGGCGTATTTGATCGTTATATCGTAACAGCACGTTACTTAGACGAATCCATCAAAAAATTTATTGAGCGTTTAAAAGCCGAGGGAATGTATGATGATTCTATTATTGTATTGTATGGTGATCATTATGGTATTTCTGAAAAACATAATCGTGCAATGGCACAGTTTTTAGAAAAAGATCAAATAACAGAATTTGATACTTTAAATTTACAACGAACACCTTTATATATTCATATGCCAGGCCAAACAGAAGGTCAAACGATTTCAAAACCTACGGGACAAATCGATATGAAACCTACTATTCTAAATTTATTAGGAATTGATACTACGAACGATATCCGTTTTGGCCATGATATGTTTTCAGATGAATATACCGGATTTGTTGTTTTACGTGATGGTAGCTTTATTACAGACAAGTATGCATACACAAACAACACTTTCTACGACCGCATAACAGGTGACATTGTGGATTTACCAAAAAAAGAAGCACAAGCGCTCATTAACCGTGCACAAAATGAATTACGAATGTCTGACAAAATCATTGAAGGTGATTTATTACGTTTCTCAGAAAGTAATAAAATTAAAACTGGTGAAGTACAAACGAAAATTAAAGAGACTGAAAAATAATCTAAATATGAAAAGGGAGCAACTGTAATAAGTTGCTCCCTTTTACTTTCTTATAACATATGATGCAATGTCATATAAGAACTTTTATTCTACGCTTGTTTCTAAAGTTACATCTGTATAGGTATGATCTTCACCTATATTTAAAATTACTTCACATTGACGTAATCTCAATTCAAAGAGCTTGATAGAATCATGATAGACCTCAGGATTTGATTTCATTTTATGTAACATCTCTTGTTTTTCTTGTATTTCTAAATGAGTGTTTTCTACAGCTTGTTTCAAGGAGTTAAATGGATTCCTAAAGAATATATGAATATCCCTCTCTTGCGTGTTTTCAAATAGCTCAAATTGCATGAAAAATTTCTTCATAATAGAGGCTGTTACCTCAGTATAATCTTCATTTTCTACATACTGTTTATATTTGCTATATAGCATACCTTTGTTTTTAGGAAGAACTCCAAATAATTTACCGGCACTTTTCAGTAAAAATTGTGCTGGCGTAAATCGACGTAAAATATTTACTTCCTCCATTTGTATTCTAGTCGTCATTCTGTCCGTATCTCTGCGCCAGTCATCAAGCACTTTAAAATCACATGCTAACTGTATTCGATTTTCTCCAAATAAAGAATTAAGTCCTTCACTAAGTTCTTCTAGGTACGATTGACTTTGAAGGAGCTCATTATTAGAAGTTGCAATCCAATTTTGCATAGAAAGAGCAAGATTAGGTAATACCGTTTGTTCTAAGTATTTATGCACTCTTTCATTCATTGCTTTATTTAATTCCGTATCCATGTGCCCGAAATCACTTTCTTCACTAATTAAATCCGAACAACCCTGTAATACCTTCGGAATATTTTCAGTAAGATCATTCATAATTTCAGTTTTCATTGTACGATATGATTGTGTAATGAAATGAATTTTTTCCTTCTCAAAAGCAGTAAGATTATTAATACTACCATTTAGTTTCACTAGCATATCTTCATTCCAATTAATCGCATCCACTAAATTATTTTCTTTCTCCACTCGTTTATCCAAAAGATATGTAATTGTTTTTCGAATGAAAAACAATAACTTTTCAGTACGTTCTACATCGATATCTTTATGATTACAGTTTAAATGAATAAACTCCGTTAAATCATTTAATTGTTGACTACTTGTATATAGCGAAGAGTAAGGGAAAATTCTCGCATGCGGGAAATATGTGTTTATTCTAGCTTGCGTATCATATAACACTCTTTTCACTTCTGCTTCACTGTAAATGTTATCGATTTTATTTAATAAGAAATGAATTTGTAAATTTGGTGTATATTCTTGAATGCTTAATAGAATGTCACGTTCTTTGTCAGTAAAAGGTGAATCCGCATTCAATACGAATAGTAATTCGTCTACAGAATTTAAATATTCGAATATCTCATCCCTAGTATCGTTATTTCTATTAAATCCAGGTGTAACTACAAATGTAAGTTTATTTTCACTTAAAAATCTGCATGGTAATTTAAATTCTACACATGCTCTCTCTCTATATGATTGATGGTGTTGAGACATCATATTATGGTAATCAGAGACATCTTCCGTTGTTGTAATTGCAGAGTCTGTTATGGCGTTAATTTCTGTATGAGCATCATTTTTTAAAACTACTACATTTGAAATTGATTTTTCTACTATATTTTCTCCTAATATAGAGTTAATAAATGTAGTTTTTCCGTTCCCTGAAGTTCCTGTTACTAAAATGCGGTTTGTGCTTAAATCTGCGAGTTCGCCAACTAACCATCTAAATCGGTGACCCATTTCTATATTATGCTCTTGTGCCCACTCTGTAATAGATTCAAAAAGATGCAAACTATACTCTAAGCCATTCACATGATTAATAGAATATAACAACAGGTTTTCCGCATGTTTTATATTTGCTGAATCTATTTTAGAAGGGAAAATCTCATCCCATGCCAATACAGCTGCTGATGGAAATACAGCATAAGATGGATTGACTACCTTTAACCAATTTGTTAACAAGTTTGGAATGATGTCGTGCAATTGTTTAAGCATATATTGACCTTGAATTAATTCAAAGTACGTTTCTTCATAAAGAGAAGAAATTTTGTTCCATATATCAGACGAATGTATTTCAATATGTAAGAAAAATTCATTTATTGTATTAAGCCATAATAAGTAATTTTGTTCATTTTTATAACTATTCCAAAGTGATGAAACCATTTGCGTAAATTGTACTTGATCTACAGTATTTAACGTAACTAATACTTCATAGAAATAATCTGGTGAAATATGTTTAGTGAATCCTTTATCAATATATCCTTTTAAAACCTCAAACCACGGATAAGATTCTGTTCGAATTAACTCATTCACAGCAAGCTCTACTGCACTATCAAAATCTTGCTGCTCCTCATAAAAAGAACGGGCAATTTTTGTGACGTTCGGGTAATCGGGATTTAAAGAAACCGCTTCTTTAATAACAGCGAAAGCGGAATCAAAATTATTTTGCTCTATGTAAAGAGAAAGTAATTGTAATCCAATTTCAGTCATCAATATTTTATTATCAGTAGTAATAGAAGTATACACATTTTCAGCAACTGATAATTGATTAAGTTCGAAATAAGCATCCGCAATATTTTTTTGTGCCCACGGTGCTAATTCATTACTAACTTTTTCCCATTTAAAAATAGCAGCTTCAAAATCTTGATGACGATAATAAAACTCACCTTGTGCAAAACGAATATAAGATCCATCAGAAATCTCATTTCCTTCTTCGTTTACATAAACTTCTCCAAGTACGTCAAGAGGTGGTTTTGTTTCATTCTCCATTAGGAATGTTTCATAATACATCTTTTTTATTAATTGTTTTTCTACTCTCATCTTTTCCCCCACTATATCTTGAAAATACATTTTTAAGATATGTCAATACTTTTTGTATGTATGCTTTTTATCTTAACAAAGAATATCTATTGGAAAATTTCATTTTCCTTTCATTTTTCAAGTAAGATTGAATTTTTATGAGAAAAGTTTCAGTTTTTTTTCAATTCCCTTTCAGTTATGAAACAGCATTAAATGTTCCTAATAACCTAATAACACTATAACCTCCCACATTATATTATCAAGAAAAAACTATATAAATAATATTATAAAAACAATTTATAGCGAATATATATGCAAAACTCCCTTCCCTAATAAATGAAAGAATTCATTATCATATATTTTTCACATTCTTTTCCTTTGAAATATTTCAGTAGTTAGTTAATTAAATTCCATTAACCTATATAAATAACTAGTCCAAAAAAAATCTATATGCATATCATGTTATAGTAAAGAATTCAGGAAATCCTAAAAGGAGGCATTTTCATGTTTGAAGATAAATCTAAAATAAACTACCCATATGAATTTACTGAAACTACAACAATCCCGCTAAAAAATCCCATCAATAAAACATACAAAAACGGCTCTGGTACACATACTTTCCCAATAAAAAAACACTATAAAGAACAGGTGTTATATACGGAAAAGATAAATAATAATAAAAATAAATAGCCTTATAACCATTAATCAAATAAGAATCTATATTAGACCTTGCATAGTTATAGGTAATAAATAAATCTTTCTTATACAACTCATGTACTTTTAAAAAGTGCTGATATACAGCGCTTTTTTATACATAGATAATAGAAGAACAAAAAGGTATGGATATTTTCCATACCTTTTTGTTCTTTATTATTTATAAATAAAGTGCTTCCATATTTATTTCACCTAATGGTATTAATAGGCCTTCTAGAAGTCATTGAATTGAATTTATATCCCTTCCAATCCCTACTTTTTATAGGGCGTTATTGCTCGATTATATATTTTTAAATTTACCAAACGCTGTTTCAAAGCAACTTAGTTTTCATAAAATATTTTTTGTTTCCGCTGGAATGGATAGGATTTAATCTCATCTGTATCTAAATTTTCATGAAATAAATGAATGGCTATAATTTGTCTACAATCGTAGGTATGATAATAATATGTTCCAGACTCCATACACATTACGCTTGTATAAATGGTATTATCTAATGCACCCTCTTCTGTTATTACTCCGCCTTTAGGAACCTCGCAATTTGATAAAATATGAAATAGGGCCGATACTCCCTCTTCTTCACCATCTATACCTTGAATGTTTTGTTTACCATATGCTGCTCGTACAAACCTTGATGGCGGGGTGAAATCCCCTGGAAGTCCCATTGAGCCTGAGCCCTGACCAAAAGCACTTAATGGTAAGTTACTCCACTCAGTTGGCGCGAATGGCTGCGATTTAAGGCCTATATATTGTCTTAAATTTTGCAAATGCCAATTAAACTCCGGACTATTCGTCATCACTCCTAGTGGGTTATCATACATTTTTAACCCTTCATTTGTCGGCTCCAGTACAATGCAATCTCCCCATTTATCCGCTAAAATCCAATGTAGTGGTGGCGTAAGTCCTAAATCCGGTAATGGTATATCCAAAAAGGTAAGGCTATCTACAGATTTCTTTAACTCTTTGACAGAATTGAATTGTGTCAGACTCCAAGTCACAAAATCAAATGGAGCCAAATTTGTATTGTTGTCATCTATGCTTTGACTATAAGTAGCGAATCCTGGAAAATAGAGTGTTGCACATGTCATACCTGCTTCATTTACTCCGTCCGCCATAATGATCCTTCCTTGATGATTAATACCCATTCCAACCGTAGCATGTTTCGTATTAATAATTTCACCAGTTATATTATTCCACTGGTAATGTCGAGGAATAATTATTACTTCTTGATTCATATCTAATGTGAAGTCCATCGTTCTTGCAAAAAGGTGCTGACCATTTTTTGTCTGTAATGTCAAACTAGTACACATAAAGAACACCCCATTTTATGGTTTTATCTACACTTTACATAATTCCGATAAGTCTGTAAATTAAAAACCTCTTTCCTTACAAAAAAATTGAGAAAGCACATATAAATTGCAAATGGGTTATCTCTAGTTGATAAATGAATTTTTAAAATATAGTTGCAAAAGAATTATATGAAAAAGGAGCGACTTGTTACTATCGCTCCTTTTTATTTCTCTCTATATTTTATTAAAATAACCAGGAACCATTTTTTCTCTACGAACAGTATCCCTACATAACCCTCTTAAACATCTTCTCCAGCTCATAAGTAGAATGATGCACAAGAATCGGTCTTCCGTGCGGGCATGTGTATGGGTTTGTTGTTGTACGTAGTTCTTCCAGTAAAGCAAATATTTGATCGTTCGTTAAATATTGATTTGCTTTAATGGACGCTTTACAGCTCATCATGATGGCTGCTTCTTCACGTAATTTTTTAATATCAACTTTTTTTAGTTTGACGACTTGTTCCATCATTTCGTCGATAATTTCTGTCTCTTGTCCTTTTGGGAACCACGTTGGATGTGAACGGACGATAAAGGATTGATGACCGAATTGCTCTAAGAACAGTCCAACTTTTTTCAGTTCTTCTAGTTGCTCTTCGACACGTAAAAATTCAGTAAGAGATAAATCGATACGGTATGGTACAAGTAATTCTTGTACTTCTTGCGCTACCCTTCCTACTTTATCACGGAAGTATTCATAATTAATACGTTCCTGTGCGGCATGTTGGTCAATCATATATAAGCCTTTATCATTTTGAGCGAAAATATATGTTCCATGCATTTGTCCAATTGGATAAAGCGGTGGTAAGTCATTACCGTTCATTTCAATCTCTTCTATTTCCTGAACTTCTTCTTCCAATTCCTCTAATTCAAAGTCTTCATCGTTACTGTTCCACGATTTCTCTTCTCGAATCGGTTCTTCCATTATCGGTTTAGTAGATGGCTGCCAACTTTGCTCTTCTCTTACGAGCGACTGTGGTGGTTGCCATTCTTGCTTCGACGGTTGCCACAGTTGTGCTGGCTGTTTCACTGCCAGTGGTTCTTCTCGTTTTTCATCCATGCCCGTCGGTAAAATGATGTCGGGCATAGATGGCTCTTTCGGCTTCGCATGCTCAAACTTGAACTGTTCTTGCACACTTTCATCTTTTTCTTTTTTCTTCGTTGTTACACTTGCATCTGGGATGAGCTGTATTTTTTTAAATGCTGCTTGCAATGTTTCTTCGATAAGTTTTAGCAATTCTTGTTCTTTACTAAAACGAACTTCTAATTTCGCAGGATGTACGTTAACGTCAACAAGCATTGGATCCATTTCAATCGATAAGAAACCGATTGGATATCGTCCGATTGGCAATAATGTATGGTATCCTTGCTGAACTGCTTTCATTAATACGAAATTTCGAACATAACGACCATTTACGATCGTTGACATATAATTTCGAGATGCTCTCGTTACTTCTGGTAATGTTACATAACCTTTAATTGTGAAATCTAAAGATTCAGCTTCAATTGGAATAAGCTTTTTTGCAACTTGAATGCTGTAAATCGATGCAAGTACTTGTCTTACATCACCATTTCCTGATGTGTGAAGCAATTTCTTTTCATTATGAAACAGCTTTAACGATACTTCTGGGTGTGACATTGCGATACGATACACGATATCTGTAATATTCCCAAGCTCTGTATGAATGGTTTTCATATATTTAAGACGCGCTGGTGTATTAAAGAATAAGTTTTGTACTGTAATATCTGTTCCTTTTCGGCTCGCTGTTTTCTCCTGCTTTATAATGTCTCCACCTTTTATCATAAGGTGCGTACCAGGCGCATCACCTATGCTAGTGATTAATTCTAATTCACTAACTGAGGCAATACTCGGCAATGCCTCACCGCGGAAACCGAGTGTTCTAATACGAAACAGATCGTTCTCATCTTTAATTTTGCTCGTTGCATGTCGTTCAAAAGCTACAATACAATCTTCTTCTGCAATGCCATCCCCATTATCAATGATGCGAATTTTTGATAAACCAGCTTCTTCTAAGTGGATTTCAATAGATGTACTATTCGCATCGATAGAATTTTCCACAAGTTCTTTTACGACTGAGGCAGGGCGCTCTACTACTTCCCCTGCAGCAATTAAGTTAGAGAGTTGGTCATCGAGTTTGCGAATTTTCCCCATCTACTTACTCATCCTTTCTTTAACTTTTTCTGCAAGCGATACAGTTCGTTCATCGCTTCTAAAGGTGTCATATCAAGTAAATCAATTTTTTTAATTTGCGTAAGTACTGCCGTTTCTTTTGCATCTAAAACTGGCTTGTCTTGTGTTTTCGAAGACTGTTCTCCACCAAAGAAGGATAGTTGCGATTCTTCCTCAGTCTCTACCTTCGTTTCTTCTATTTCTACTGGTTCTTCTTTTACAACTACAGGTTCTGGAATTACTTCTTGCTCTTGCGCTTTCACTTCCACACGCTTTGGAATAATAATTTCTTCCTGTCCTTCTAGTTGTGCCAACACTTCTTTCGCACGAGCAATCAAGCTATCTGGAAGCTCTGCAAGTTGCGCAACGTGAATTCCGTAACTTTTATCAGCTGCTCCATCTTGAATTTTATGAAGGAATACTACTTTTCCATTCTCTTCAATAGCTGAAACGTGTACATTCTTCAGTTGATCTAAACTTTCTTCTAGCACCGTCAATTCATGATAATGCGTAGAGAATAACGTTTTTGCTCCAATTTGGTCATGAATATGTTCAATGATTGCTTGTGCAAGTGCCATACCATCATACGTAGATGTACCGCGTCCAATTTCATCGAATAAAATTAAACTTCTTTCTGATGCATTTGCAATTGCATTTTTTGCTTCTAACATTTCAACCATAAATGTACTTTGACCTGAAATTAAATCATCCGCTGCACCAATTCTCGTAAAGATTTGATCAAATACAGGTAATACAGCTTCTGTTGCTGGTACGAAACAACCAATCTGTGACATAACAGTTACAAGTGCTAATTGTCTCATATACGTACTTTTACCAGACATGTTCGGTCCTGTAATTAAAAAGACATCCATCTTCTCCGGCATAATACAATCATTCGGTACATACAATTTCCCGTTCAATACTTTTTCAACGACAGGATGACGACCATCTTTAATAAAGATTTCGCGCTTAGTTGTTAAAACAGGTTTTACAAACTGTTCTTCTTCACTAACTGTCGCAAAACTTTGCAGTACGTCTAGTTCACTAATTACTTTCGCTAAATGCTGTAATTTCGGAATAAATACTTTTACTTCTTCACGAAGCGCTGTAAATAAATCGTATTCTAGTTGTACAATTTTTTCTTCTGCTTCTAAGATTAACGTTTCTTTTTCTTTCAGCTCATCTGTTATGAAACGTTCAGCATTAGCAAGCGTTTGTTTACGCTCATAGCGGCCTTCTGGTAATGCTGCAAGATTCGCTTTCGTTACTTCAATGTAGTAGCCGAAAATACGGTTGTACCCAATTTTTAACGATTTAACTCCTGTAATATCACGCTCTCGTTTTTCAAGCTCGGCGATCCACGTTTTTCCGTTTTTACTAACGTAACGATATTGATCAAGCTTGTCATTATAGCCATCTTTAATAATATCTCCATCTTTAATAGAAAGCGGTGGGTTTTCTTGAATACTTCTTCCTAGCAATTCAGTTAAGCTCTCACATGGATCCGCACCTTGAATTAACCTTGCTGCATAAGCATTATCTAACAAACTAATCGCTTCTAAAATAGCTGGTACTTGAAGTAAAGATCGTCTTAACTGTAATAAATCCCGTGCATTCACATTACCAAATGCAACTTTCCCTGCTAAACGTTCTAAATCATATACTTCTTTTAACTTTTCTTTTAAGTCTTCACGTAAAAAGTAATCATTTACAAACGTTTCAACCATTTCTAAACGCTCTTCCACTTTTTCTTTCTGAATAAGTGGACGTTCCATCCACTGTTTTAACATACGACCACCCATAGCTGTTTTCGTTTTATCTAATAGCCATAATAATGATCCTGTTTTTTCTTTCGTTCGAAGTGTTTCTGTCAGCTCTAAATTTCGCTTTGAATGCACATCAATTTTCATAAACTGGTTCGTATAATAAATTTCAACTGGTTGCAAGTGATCTAACGAACGTTTTTGTGTTCTTATTACATAGTTAAATAAACGACCAATTGCTTTAATTAACTTTGCTTGTGAAACATTTTTCACAAGATGTTCTAGCCCTTCTGGAATAGTCGTTGCATCTTCATACGAAATCGTCATTTTTAATGTTTCAGTTAATTTATTTAATTCACCTTTCGAAAATGTAGAATCTACAACAATTTCTTTTGAACCAGTTGCATACACTTCTAATAAAATATCTTCTACTGAACCCGTTAACAACGTTACTGTATTTTGTCCAGTCGTTAAATCATTACAAGCTAAAGCATACGATCCATCTTCAAAATGTGTTAATGCTGCTAAGAAGTTATTTTCTTTCTCATCAATCGTACGCCCTTCCATCATCGTTCCTGGCGTAATGAGTTGTACGACTTCACGGCGCACTACACCTTTAGCTGTTTTTGGATCTTCCACTTGCTCACAAACAGCTACTTTATATCCTTTTTCAACAAGTTGTTCAATATAATTTTTAGCTGCATGATGCGGTACACCACACATCGGTATACGATCACTACTACCACCATCTCGGCTCGTTAATGTAATTTCAAGTTCATGAGCTGCTTTAACCGCATCTTCAAAGAACATTTCATAAAAATCACCTAATCGGAAAAATAAAAAGGCATCTTGATAGTCTGCCTTAACCTTTAAATATTGCTGTATCATAGGGGTATATTGCGTCATACTTATCCTCCATAATTCTTACATAGTAATCAATTTTCATATATGTCACACTTCACGGACATCCATATCTCCTATTTCAGGAGTCTTTCTTCATTATAGCACATTTCATAAGGAATCATGTTCATTCAAGCACTACTTATGTAAAGTAAAAAGCTAGGAAGAACTTCTCCCTAGCTTTCTATTACTCTTCTTCTGCATCAACGATAAAGTTCGGATCTAATTCTTCAAACTCATCATCATCGATTTGGAAATCTTCGTCTGATTCTACACAACCTTCAGGATTTACACTTACACAAATTTTCGTTTCTCCAACTACTTCTGTTACAAATTCACGTTCTACAGTCACAACAATTTTATTACCATTTGGTGATACAAGAGCTTCTAAACAATTTGGTGGCTGAATGACACGAGCAATAATTTCTAAATCATCACCAGAAAAGTTTTTATCACGATACCCAATACTCACTTCATCAGTGTAGTTCACACGTTCTGTTACAACTTCTGTCTTTGTATTACCATCAAATGAATACCAAGTGTTCACATCATAGAAACCTTCGATTTCCACATGCTTTCCATTCTTTCTTGCTTCGTACGAGTGGTTAATTACCCAGCAACCTAAAATACTTGTTGGCTCATTATTCGATTCACATGTATGCGTTGACTTTGTATACTTACGTCCTTTTCCAACCACTGCTTTTGTAATAATCTCTCTAAATTCGGACATTCGTAACCCTCCTCAATCACTATTCACTTAATCATATGCGTGACAATAGCGGAATGTGTCATTCTTTTTTCGAGAAGAACTTACGTTTAACCCACTAAAAAAAGAGATGTCAATTCGACATCTCTTTAACAACCACAATTTCCTTTTTTACTTTCTACCTCTGCGCCCGTTTCACCCTTCAATACATCGCCATTAGTTGAAATTAATATTTCATCTGTAACGTTGTTAGAAATCGTACTGGCAACTAGCTGTAGTAAGTCATTTACATATGTTTGTGAAGATTTAAATTCTTGTACAACTGGAATACTGTCTAACTTATCTTGCAATGCATCAATTTCAGCTTCTACTTTTTTCAAAGCTTCCCATTTCCCGTAATGCTGCAAGTTTACTGCTTGCTTTTGCAGTGCTTTAATTTCATCAATTGCGCGCTTTACATTTTCATTTTTATGAATTTGCGCCTCTGCTTTCTTAAAGAAATCAACTTCTTCTGTTTCAGAAATCATTTTTGCTAATTCTTTCGCTTGCTCAACAATGTCATCTTTCGTATATACTTTCATCTATTATTCCACCTCAATCGGCTCTTCAACTAATTCTCCGTTAAGAGACCAAGTTTTCGCATCCGTTACTTTTACTTTCACAAGCTGACCAATTAAAGATTTTGAAGCGACGAAGTTTACAAGTTTATTCGTACGAGTATAACCTGCGAGTACTTCTGGATTATTTTTACTTTCCCCATCAACTAACACTTCTACAATTTGACCTTTGTAACGATTATTCTTTTCAATTGCCAACGTATTTACTAGTGTATTTAAGCGTTGAAGACGTTCTTTTTTCACTTCCATCGGTACATTATCTTTCATTTTTGCAGCTGGTGTACCTTCGCGCGGTGAATAAATAAAGGTAAAGGCAGTATCAAATCCTACTTCACGATATAACGACATCGTTTCTTCAAATTGCTCATCTGTTTCATTTGGGAAACCGACGATAATATCAGTCGTGAATACCGCGTTTGGAATTGCTTCTTTAATTTTTCTTACAAGCTCTAAATAATGCTCACGTGAATATTTACGCGCCATAATTTTCAGCATCTCTGTGCTTCCAGATTGAACTGGTAAGTGAATATGTTCTACTAAGTTTCCACCTTTTCCAAGCACTTCAATTAAGTGATCATCGAAATCACGTGGGTGACTCGTTGTAAAACGAATACGGGCAATATCAACTTTACGGAGTTCGTCCATTAAATCGCCAAGTCCGTATTCAAAATCTTCAAAGTCTTTACCATATGCATTTACGTTCTGTCCAAGTAACGTAATTTCTTTATAACCATTCGCAGCTAAATGACGAATTTCTTGGATAATGTCTTCTGGACGTCTGCTTCGCTCTTTTCCACGTGTATACGGTACGATACAATATGTACAGAACTTGTCACAGCCATACATAATATTTACCCAAGCTTTAATATCGCCACGGCGTACTTTCGGAAGGTTTTCAATTACATCCCCTTCTTTTGACCAAACTTCAACTACCGTCTCCTTCGAGAACATTGCATCCTTTAGAATGTACGGTAATCTATGAATATTATGCGTTCCAAACACCATATCTACATGCTGATTTTTTTGCATAATTTTATTTACAACAGATTCTTCTTGCGACATACAACCACATACACCAATTAAAAGGTCCGGATTTCTTCGTTTTAATGACTTTAAATGACCTAGTTCACCGAACACTTTATTTTCAGCATTTTCACGAATGGCACAAGTATTTAATAACACTACATCTGCATCTTCAGTTGAAAAGGTTGGTTCATATCCAAGTGCAGTGAAAATACCCGCCATTACTTCTGTATCATGCTCATTCATTTGACAACCATATGTACGAATATAGAACTTTCTTCCTGTACCAAAATCACGAAACTCTTCAGGTAAGCCAAAATCCCGTTCAATTTTAACTTCTTCTTTCCCTCGTTTTTTCGCGTCTTTTAAGGAAGGTGGTTGGTATACACTTTCAAAGTATTTACTATAATCTTTCTCTTCTTTTTTCGTAGAGGAATTTGCTTGTTGACTTGCTAATCGTTGTTGCTCGTTCATCGGTAATCTCCTTTCACCCTTAACTATACACACTCTATAGTCCATTTTAATGCGCTTTGACTCACTTCAAAAATGGTTAGATAGCTTGAGAGATAACTTGTCCTTTGAAACTTGAGTAGTCAATCTAATCATTCATAAAAATGAAGTCTTCCCCACACACAAATAGACATTCCCTTTTAACATTTCTTTTTGGCCTACCCAAAAGCATATTGCTTTATCCTTATAAACATTACCATAGTATGAAGCGTTTCGCCAATTTTAACAAGAAAGATGCTCTGTTTGGATCTTACATTTCATAAGCAATGAACTCACCATTTTCATACAACGATTTATATATTATTTTACCATTCTGAATTTTCTAAGTAAATAAGACTATCCTATATTTTCTCATAAAAAAAGGCTGCCACATGGCAACCTCCTCTTCTTATATTACATAAATTCAGCAACAAGTTCATTAAACATTTTCTGATCCATATTTAAATCAGCTTGCACTAAAGGCTTCTCGCTATATCCTTTTACAAGTTCTTGGTATGAAGGTTGCGCTGTATTTTGATAAATTAAACCTGTTACTAATCCATTATTTTCCATTAACGTTTGCATAGCCATCATGCGATTAGACGGATCATATCCCTCTACTGTACTTAGTTTTGTTAAATTCTCTTTAAACCAATCGTAAGTATTTACTTTATTGTAAGTAACACATGGGCTGTATACGTTAATTAATGAAAATCCTTTATGGTTAATACCAGCTTCAATAATTTGTGTTAATTCTTTTAAATCACTTGAAAAGCTTTGCGCCACAAATGTCGCACCAGCTGTTAAAGCCATTTCCATAACATTTAGTGATGGCTCAATTGAACCTTGTGGTGTGCTCTTCGTTTTAAATCCAGCTTCACTACGTGGTGAAGTTTGCCCTTTTGTTAATCCGTAAATTTGGTTATCCATTACGATGTACGTAATGTCGATGTTACGACGAATAGAATGGATTGTATGTCCCATACCAATCGCAAATCCATCACCATCGCCACCTGATGCGATAACTGTTAAATCACGGTTTGCCATTTTTACACCTTGTGCAATTGGAAGGGCACGACCATGAATACTATGCACACCGTATGAATTAATATAACCTGAAATACGACCTGAACAGCCGATACCAGAAATAACAGCAAGTTCATCTGGATTTAAGCCAACGTTAGCTGCCGCACGTTGAATTGCAGCTTGCACCGAGAAGTCTCCGCAACCTGGGCACCAGTTTGGTTTTACACTGTTACGAAAGTCCTTAAATGTTGCCATTTAATACAACCCCTTTTTTGCATTCGTTGTAAATCTCTTTCGGCAAGAATGGGTTCCCATCATATTTTAAAAGACTAGAAATTTTCTCACCGTTACCAAGATTCATTTTCATAATGTTAGCAAGCTGACCTGTTGCGTTGTTTTCTACCACTACAACACGCTTCGCATTTTTCACAAGTGGATCGATTTCAGCTGTTGGGAACGGGTGAATTAAACGCACATGAGCATGGTTTACTTTCATACCCTCTTGTTCTAAGCGCTCCATTGCTTCTTCGATCGCACCACGAGTTGAGTTAAATCCAACAAGCAATACGTCTGCTTCTTCATGCTTAACATTTTTATAGACAGGGGTATTAAACTTCAAGTTCTCCATCTTACGGAAACGTTTGTCCATTTGATCTTTACGGTTTATTGCTGATTCAGATGGTTTACCAGTTTCATCATGTTCTACACCTGTAACATGGTGAACACCATTTTTCATACCAGGTAAAACACGTGGTGAAACGCCATCTTCTGTTACTTCATAACGCTTGAAGTATGCTTTATTTTCACGTTCTGGTAATTCCGCTTCTAAATCCAGCTTACCGCGACGAATTTCTACTTTATCTAACGTAAGTGGTTCTACCGTTTGTTTCCCTAAAGAAAGCTGTAAATCCGTTAAGAAAATAACAGGAACTTGATATTCTTCAGCTAGGTTAAATGCTTCTACAATATCATAGAAAGCTTCTTCAACTGTACTTGGCGCCATTACGATTTTTGGAATCTCACCGTGCGTACCGTAAATCATCGCCATTAAATCAGACTGTTCTTGTTTCGTTGGTAATCCTGTACTTGGACCACCACGTTGTGTATCAACAATTACTAATGGTGTTTCTGTAATACCTGCTAAACCAATCGCTTCCATCATTAAAGATAGGCCCGGACCAGCAGATGCAGTTAATGTACGAACACCAGCATAATTTGCACCGATTGCCATTGTACAAGCTGCGATTTCATCCTCAGTTTGGATTACTGTCCCGCCAACTTTTGGCAATTTTTTAATTAAGTATTCCATAATTTCAGATGCAGGTGTAATTGGATATGCAGACATAAAGCGAGCACCACCAGCTACCGCACCAAATGCGATTGCATCGTTTCCAATCATAAACATGCGTTTCTTACCATCAGCTTTTTCAAGCTGCATCATGTTTACTTTCTCACCTAGCAATTCTTTCATATATTGAGAGCCGCGCTTAATTGCGTCCATATTCTTTTGAACAACTTGCTCTCCTTTACGACCAAAGATTTCTTCAACAACATCTAAATAAGCTGTTTCATCTAATCCTAATACCGCACTTGATGCCCCAACAGCAACCATGTTTTTCATTAATGATGTGCCTAATTCTGAAGCAATATCTGTAAACGGTATCACATATAGATTTACATCTGTATTATCAGGTATTGTTGGATTAAACTTCGCATCCGCAACTACAATTCCACCTGGACGTAGTTCGTGGAAGTTAAAATCAATTGTTTCTTGATCAAAAGCAATTAAAATATCTAAATCATCTGAGATCGAGCGTACTTCTGTTGTACTTACACGAATTTTATTATTTGTATGGCCGCCTTTAATACGTGATGAGAAGTGGCGGTAACCGTATAGGTAATATCCTAATCGGTTTAATGCAATACAGAAGATTTCTCCTGTACTTTCAATTCCTTCACCTTGTTGGCCTCCAACTTTCCATGAAAGTTGACTAATCATCTCCTACACCCCTTTTGGCTGCATTCATTGTAGTGTATTTTTTTACAGTAATAGTTTAGCATTTTTTATACAAATAAACTACAACGGACGCAAATTATGCCTCTTCTGATTTCCCTGAATCTTTAGTATAAAGCTATTTTGTTTTTCATTCTAGTATTAGGTCTTAAAAAAAGCAATAATATCAAATGAATTAATTCTAATTTTTCTGGATTTTTAAAACAAAAATCTCAAAAACTTATATGTTCAACAAAATTATCATATAAAAATCGCTCTACAGTAGATGCAGCATAGTGTTTACAAAGCTCATTCATTACATTTTCATAATCTCGATACGCTGATACATTTACAACCGTTTCTAAAATCCCATCAAAATCTGAACCAAATCCTATATTGTTCTCTCCACCTAAAGAACAAATATATTCGATATGTTTTACTATATCTGCTATATTCGCTTGTTTTTCATTTGTTAGAAACTGCGGTACAAAAGTGACACCTATCATGCCATTTCGCTTTATAAGAGCTTTAAGTTGTTCATCGTTTAAATTACGTGGATGCTGACAAATTTTCATACAGTTTGAGTGGGAAGCAATAAGATTTTTTGCACTTTCTACAACATCCCAAAAACTTCTTTCATTCAGATGAGACACATCAGTCCATGCATGTAACGTATTAAGTTCTTGTACAACTTCTTTACCGAAAGTCGTTAAACCTGCCCCACGTGTCTCTAGCGCACCGTCAGCTAATAGATTGGCATAATTCCATGTTAGTCCAAAAGAACGTACTCCTAGGCGATACAACAACCGTAATTTCATTGCATCTCTTCCAATTGCTTCGCATCCTTCTAGTGTTAATATCGCTCCAATCTCGTCCTGTTTTAACATGTTAATATCATCTTTTGTCTGAATAAACTTCACACCCGGCAATGATAAAATTTCATTATAAAAAATATCTACCATTTGTAATGCTACTTCAAATCGGTTTTCATATGCCACTGTTTCTGGCACATATATAGCAAAACATTGTATACTTTCTTTTCTTCTCTTTAATTGTTCAAATGTAATATGTAATTGCGGATCATGTTTAAAATTCTTTTTCCCTTGTGCACTCCATAACTGAAGAAGCACATCACAATGAGCATCAAAAATTTTCATTTTCATTCCTCCATTATAAAAACAACCTGTTTGCATACTGCAAACAGGTTGTTTAAGCTTAACGAGGTTCTACAATTAATTTTATTGCTGTACGTTCTTCCCCATCAATCATAATATCCGTAAACGCTGGGATACAAATCAGGTCCAAACCACTAGGCGCTACAAATCCTCTTGCAATTGCTACTGCCTTTACCGCTTGGTTCAATGCACCTGCACCAATGGCTTGAATTTCTGCTGTTCCGCGTTCGCGAATAACACCTGCAAGTGCACCAGCTACAGAATTAGGGACCGACGTTGCTTTAACTTTTAATATTTCCATTCCGCGTTTCCTCCTCGTTTCTATAAAAAGTATTAGCAATTATTTCACTTTAACTTATATTCACGAGGAATGACGCGTATTCCTGCTAAATTTCTGTAATTTTTCTAAAAAATTAAAAAATAATAACTTTTCTAGATTTTACCCAGGAATTACTCAAAAAATGGTTGATCATCATTAATTAAGATACGCTGAATTTTCTTAGCTTTTCCTGTATTAGGATCCACATCAACTAGCACTGCACTTAATTGTGTTCTACCACTTGTCACTTCAAATCGTACTGGTAAGTTTGTTAAAAACTTCTTCAATACCGCTTCTCGGTCCATACCTAAAATCCCATCGTAAGGCCCTGTCATACCAACATCTGTGATATATGCCGTTCCGCTTGGTAAAATACGATTATCTGCTGTAGGAACATGTGTATGTGTACCTACTACCGCTGTAGCACGACCATCTACATACCAACCTAACGCTTGTTTTTCACTTGTAGTTTCCGCATGAAAATCAATAAAGATAATATTCGTACGTTTTTTTGCAATGTTAATTAATTCATCCACTTTACGGAATGGGCAATCAATTGGAGGAAGGAATGTACGTCCTTGTAAGTTAATAACTGCAACTTCTGTTCCATTACAGTTCACAAAGATAAGCCCTTTTCCTGGAGTCCCTTCTGGGAAGTTAGCTGGTCTTGCAAGATATTTTGCATCATCAATAAATTCAAATACTTCACGGTTATCCCAAGCGTGGTTTCCAAGTGTAACCGCTTGTGCCCCGCATTCTAAAAAGTTTCGATATATTTTTTCCGTAATTCCACGTCCACCTGCTGCATTTTCTCCATTAATAATGGTTACTGTAGGTGTATATTTTTTCTTTAATGCCGGTACGTATTGTTGAATCATACCTCTACCAGGAGATCCTACTACATCCCCAACAAATAATATTCTCATATGTCTTACCCTTCCTATGTACTACATTTTTTATTACTATAGCTTCAAGTGATCCCCTTACAATATATGTATGATAAGTTTGTTTCACTTGTATGCTAATTTCCTTTATTTTAACCAATTCCAACACAAAAAAATAAAGTGGTGTTTCACCACTTTATTTTGCGTATTCCACTGCACGTGTTTCACGAATAACAGTTACTTTAATATGTCCTGGGTAATCCAGTTCATTTTCAATACGTTTTCGAATATCACGAGCTAAACGATGAGCTTCTAAATCATCAATTGTATCTGGTTTTACCAGAATACGAACTTCTCGTCCTGCTTGAATTGCGAAAGATTTTTCTACGCCTTCATAAGACTCTGAAATCTCTTCTAACTTTTCAAGACGACGAATATAGTTCTCAAGCGTTTCACTACGAGCTCCAGGTCTTGCAGCTGATAATGCATCTGCTGCTGCAACTAAAACTGCAATGATAGAAGTTGGTTCTGTGTCCCCATGGTGAGATGCAATACTGTTTATAACTACAGGATGCTCTTTATACTTCGTTGCGAGTTCGACACCAATTTCAACGTGGCTACCTTCTACTTCATGGTCAATCGCTTTACCGATATCATGTAATAGACCAGCACGTCTTGCTAGTTTTTCATCCTCACCAAGCTCTGCTGCCATAAGTCCAGTTAAATATGCAACTTCCATAGAGTGTTTTAAGACGTTTTGTCCGTAACTTGTACGGTACTTTAAACGACCTAAAATCTTAATTAAATCTGGATGTAAACCGTGAACACCCACCTCAAACGTTGTTTGCTCTCCGACTTCGCGAATATACTCGTCCACTTCACGTCTTGATTTTTCGACCATTTCTTCAATACGTGCTGGGTGAATACGTCCGTCCTGTACTAGTTTATCAAGAGCGATACGAGCTGTTTCACGACGAATTGGATCGAATCCAGAAAGGATAACCGCTTCTGGTGTATCATCGATAATTAGGTCAATACCTGTTAACGTCTCTAACGTACGAATATTTCGACCTTCACGTCCGATAATACGTCCCTTCATTTCGTCATTTGGAAGATTTACAACCGAAACGGTTGTTTCAGCAACATGATCAGCTGCACATCTTTGCATTGCAAGAGATAAGATTTCTTTTGCTTTCTTATCCGCTTCTTCTTTCGCACGAACTTCACTTTCTTTTACCATTACGGCAATTTCATGAGAAACTTCACTTTCTACTTTACCAAGAATAATTGCTTTCGCTTGTTCGCGTGTCAGATTGGAAATGCGCTCTAATTCTGTTTGTTGCTTTTGAACTAACTCTCCCACTTTGCTTTCCAACTCTTCAATCTGTTGTTGTCTCGCTACAAGAGAATCCTCTTTCTTTTCTAACTGTAGCTCGCGTTTATCGAGCGTTTCGTCTTTACGATCAAGGTTCTCTTCTTTTTGCATTAAACGATTTTCTTGTTTTTGTAATTCGCTTCTACGGTCACGAATTTCTAATTCAGCTTCTGTACGAAGTGTATGAATTTCATCCTTTGCTTCTAAAAGCGCTTCTTTCTTAAGTGCTTCAGCCTCACGATTCGCTTCGTCTATAATACGTTTCGCTTCATTAGCTGCACCATTAATCTTCGCTTCAGCAATAGACTTTCGAACAAAAAAGCCAACAACTGCACCGACTGTTGCAAGCAAAATGGAGATGAGTATCCAAACTGTAGTACTACTCATGATTTCACCTCCCCTTGCTATGAATGAAAAAAGACTGTCGGCATGTACATTGAATACCAACATACAGCAAAGACCGTCGCCCCACTTTTTTAAGGGACTTTCTTCATTTCACAATTAAAATGTCATATTATTATTTCGGCAAGATTTAAGTCTTACTCCGAATATTACTTCTCTTCTTGAGAAGAGTGTTTCGTATATAAGAAAAAATATACATTCTCATTGTATCTATCGCAATTTTCATTGTCAAGCGTTGTCTACTTTTACTTTCTTTACCTTCAGCCCTAATTCATATATGAATTTAAAAAGCAGACCGCATATTATCCTGGAAAACCTTAGTAAATTCCAGTTTATTCATATAAAACATGCATATATTCCTCTTTATGCATAGCCTTTTAGTTAAATTAAATATTTTATTTCCAACGATATACAACGCTTTCATAATAATTAAAAATAAAAGACACGGTCCCGTGTCTTTTATTTTTAATCTTGAAGATTTGAATCTTCCGTGTCTTCCACACCAGAGTCTTCACCAATTCCGTGATGATCACGAACAAAGAAGGCAATTTCTTCTCTTAAATCCGTATTCTCTTTTAAGAATTGCTTCGAATTTTCACGACCTTGTCCTAAACGCTCTTCATTATAAGAGTACCAAGCACCACTCTTTTGAACGATATCAAGTTCAGAAGCCATATCTAAGATTTCACCTTCTCTTGAAATACCTTCTCCGTACATAATATCAACTTCAGCAACACGGAATGGTGGTGCTACTTTATTCTTAACTACTTTTACTTTCGTTTTATTACCAACGATGTCGTTACCTTGCTTTAATTGCTCCGCACGACGTACTTCAAGACGAACTGTTGAATAGAATTTCAACGCACGACCACCTGGAGTTGTTTCTGGGTTCCCGAACATAACCCCAACTTTTTCACGAATTTGGTTAATAAAGATTGCGATTGTTTTTGATTTATTAATTGCACCTGAAAGTTTACGAAGTGCTTGAGACATTAAACGAGCTTGTAAACCTACGTGTGAGTCACCCATGTCTCCTTCAATCTCAGCTTTCGGTACAAGAGCTGCTACAGAGTCAATTACGATAATATCAACCGCACCACTTCGTACAAGTGCTTCTGCGATTTCTAAACCTTGCTCCCCTGTATCAGGTTGTGATAATAGTAATTCATCTATGTTAACACCTAATTTTTGTGCATATACAGGATCCATCGCATGCTCCGCATCAATGAACGCTGCTTGTCCACCTTGACGCTGTACTTCAGCGATTGCGTGTAATGAAACTGTTGTTTTACCTGAACTTTCAGGTCCGTAAATTTCAATAATACGGCCGCGTGGGTATCCGCCTACCCCTAGTGCCACATCAAGTGCTAAAGAACCACTTGAAATTGTAGAAACTCTACGCTCCGCTTGTTCTCCTAATTTCATAATTGAACCTTTACCGAATTGCTTCTCTATTTGTTTTAACGCCATATCTAATGCCGCTTGACGATCACTCATTCAAAATTCCTCCTTAACTGAATTGCTAATCTTATTATACCTATTTTCAATTCAATTTGCCAACAAAAATCGAACATTTATTCGATTTTTTTATTTTCCATTAAATAAAACTGCATTTAAGCATAAAAAAAAAGCTAGAAGAGACTCACATCTCTTCTAGCTTTTTATACAAATGATAAAATCCATATTTCGCCGAACGTTCCCTAATTTGTTGACGACTTCCACTTAAATTAAGAGGAAAGACTACAGTTGGTTCATCCTTAATCGCCAATCCAACGAATACTGTTCCCGGCTCCTTATGCTCTGAAGCATCAGGTCCTGCTACCCCAGTGAAACTGATTCCGATATCCGCTTTTAATAAGCCCTTAACATTTTCAGCAAGATAACGAGCACATTCTTTACTTACTGCACCATCAGTAGATAACACTCCCTCAGGTACATGTAAAACATGTTGCTTCACATCATTATGATAACAAATGACACCGCCTTTAAATACTGAAGACACACCAGCACTTTCTGTTACTTGATTCCCGAAGAGTCCACCGGTTAAACTTTCTGCACATGCTAAAGTTAATTCTTTTTTCTTCAATAACTCTATCGCCTTATCATGCAGAAACTCTTGATCATACCCGTAGAAAAATTCTCCTACTCTTTCTAAAATCAAATCTTCCATATGCTGAATGAGTTTCGCCGCTTCATCAGCATTTTGATGTTTGGCAGTTAAACGTAGTGTCACTTCTCCATCATTCGCAAGGGGGGCGATTGTCGGATTCGTTTGTCCATCAATTAAATCTTGAACTTTCACTTCTAATTGAGATTCCCCAATCCCGAAGAAGCGAAGCACACGAGAATAAATGTTTTCTCCTGTTGTAAAGTTACGTAAAAAAGGCTCTACATAACTTATATACATCGGCTTCATCTCTTTCGGTGGTCCTGGTAATAAAATATAAACTTTCCCGTTCTTATTTAATCCCATACCAGGTGCCATGCCGTGATCATTCGCAAATACAGTTGCTCCATTCAAAACGAGCGCCTGCTTTTTATTATTCTCTGTGAACTCGCGACCTGTACGCTTAAAGTACTCGCTGATCGATGCTAATGCCAGTTCATCATACACTAACTCTCCACCCAAACTAGAAGATATCGTTTCTTTCGTCAAATCATCTTTTGTCGGGCCTAACCCACCTGTGAAAATAAGCATGTCAGCACGTTCTTCCGCAACTTCAATCGCCTGCTGTAATCGCTTGTTATTATCTCCAACTACAGTATGGTAGTACACATTAATTCCAATTGAAGCTAACTTTTCAGATAAAAACTGGGCATTTGTATTTGCAATTTGTCCAAGTAATAATTCAGTTCCAACCGCAATAATTTCAGCATTCATCCCAATTCCCCCATAAACTTCTATTTTGAGTTTACAAAAGCAGCTCTATTTTTCCAGAAATAATCCCACCCTGAAATAACAGTAAAGAATAACGCAATCCATATAAAGATATCAGCAACTGGGATATGGATTAAATTTAAAGGTACATCGTGTAATAAATACGCTGCAATCGCAATAATTTGTGTCCACGTCTTAATTTTTCCTAACTGATTTGCTGCCACTACTTCTCCTGTTCCAGCAAGTACAAGGCGTAAACCTGTTACTGCAAACTCACGGCTTATAATTACAATAACGATCCAAGCAGGTACGTATTGCATCTCAACTAACGTGATAAGTGCTGCTGAAACAAGTAATTTATCAGCTAACGGATCAAGGAACTTCCCTAAATTCGTTACAAGATTATACTTTCTTGCGTAATATCCATCAATCCAATCTGTAGCCGAAGCAATAATAAAGATAAGTGCCCCTACTAAATGTTGAATTGGTAAATCAACATCACCAATTGTGTATGAACCCCAATCAAAGGGCGCTAACATAATTACCATAAAAATTGGAATTAAGAAGATTCTAGATATTGTAATTTTATTTGGTAAATTCACAGCTATTCCTCCATCATATCAAAAACATTTGTTCATTGAAAAAAGTCATCGCAGCGATGACTGTTATTGTGCAGGTTGCTCTATCCCTTGGTTTTTTATCACCAATCTTTGGTGAAGTTCTTTTCCTGTATCCAATGGGTAAGCGACCACTTGGCCATTCAGTTTAACTTCAACATTCGTTGCATTTCCAATATTAAGTCGCACTTCTTTTACTGTTGATACATCATGTTTTTCTACTTGGCCCTCTTGTACTGTAGTGTTTAGAATTACTTTACCAGTATCATCTTGAACATTTACATAACTCGCACCTTTACCCGATATTTCCAGTTCTAATGTTTTATTATTATGAATTTCCAAAGTAGATACTATACCAGTTGTTCCAACTACTTTCACTTCTTGTTGTCCAGTTGTCTGTGCTGGTTGTTCCTCTTTCTTTGGCTCTTCTTTCTTTGGTTCCTCTTTTTTCGGCTCTTCCGCTTTTACTTCATCTTTCTTTGTATCTAACGGAGAGTTTTCTGCTTTTTTAACTTCAATTTTCTCACTTTGAGCGTTCGGAACTTTCTCATCATCTTTTCCAGTTAACGCTTGGAAAACAAACCAAATTACCACTCCAAATGCGATTACTAACAACGCAACTAAAATTTTCGGCATATGATCTGCAATTGGCCATGATGAAGATTTTTGCATTGTTTCTTGTGTTTTTTGTCCTGTTGATACTTGTGGAACATCGCGTTTTTCAGATTGTGGTATCGTACTCTGATATTCTACAAGCAGTTCTTCTCCATTTAATCCAACCGCATCTGCGTATTGTTTAATGAATGCACGCGCATAAAAAGCTCCTGGCAATACATCATAATTGCCTTCCTCAATCGCTACTAAATGGCGTTTTTGAATTTTTGTAATCTCATGCAGCTGATCAATAGACAAGCCTTTCGTTCCTCTTGCTTCTTTCAGCTTTTGTCCTAATTCTGTCACTACTAACACCTCAATATTTCTTTAAAAGTCAAACATAGAGAAATTATTTTGCGTACCTTGCTCAATTTCATCTACTAAATTATATTGAATTTCTTCATCATAATCGTTACGCAACTCGATAATATAATCAAAATCATCCAATGTGTATTCTGACTGACTCACAAATACGTCAGGATGTTCCACAACTTTCGTTGCAGGTAATCTCATAATTTCACGAACAAGCTGCCAATGCCTTTCGTTAGCACGCTTTGTTGACACGATCCCATCTAAGATGAAAATATTGTCGTCGCTATACTCATCTTCAATCAATTGACTACGAACAGTTTGCTTAATAAGAGTAGATGATACAAATAACCATCTTTTATTTGCACAAACACTTGCAGCAACAATGGATTCCGTTTTTCCGACACGAGGCATTCCTCGTATCCCGATTAGTTTATGACCTTCTTTTTTCATGATTTCAGCCATAAAGTCTACAAGTAACCCTAATTCATCACGTACAAATCGAAATGTCTTCTTATCATCTGCATCTCGTTGTATGTACCTACCATGTCTAACCGCTAGCTTATCTCTTAGCTTTGGCGGACGATATTTCGTTACCGTTATGTTATCCATCGTATTTAAAATTGATTCAAGTCTAGAGATTTGCTCTTGATTATCACACATAAGAAGTAATCCACGTCGTGCATTATCTACACCATTAATTGTGACAATATTAATGCCGAGCATACCGATTAACGAAGAAACGTCACCAAGCAAGCCAGGTCGGTTTTTATGTATTTCATATTCAAAATACCATTCAATCATCCAAGATCACTCCCCTTGCTTACTTTACACCTACGTACTATATTATATGATTTCACCTTAATAGGGAAGCTAAATGTATAATCTAACCCGCGTTATTATTATACAAAAAAAATAGAGAGGAGAATCTCCTCTCTATTTTTTACTTATGCTGTACAAACTTCACCATTAAGTTTGCGATTGTATGTTGCTCTTGTTCATCAGCAACTTTCCAAAGCTCAGACAATAATTTCTCTTGATCGTTGCGCGCTTCTACTTCATTTGCTAAATAATCTCCAACACGAAATGCCATATCTGATACAGCACCGCCATCAAGACCTTTTCCTGATGCCTGTTCTAATCGTTCTCCTAAAAAGCTCTTCCATTGATCAAAATTATCTAAAACTGACATGTGTAAGCACCTCACTACTTAGTAATAGAATCATGCTTAATTTGTACAGTTTTTTATTTTTTATGTAAGAAATTTTTAGCAATGCCAACCGCCGTTCACTCCGATAATTTGTCCAGTTATGTAAGATGCACCTGGCGATACGAGGAATGACACTGTTTTCGCTACTTCTTCTGGTAATCCCAACCTGCCTAACGGAATCTCTTCAGCAATTCCATTCTTATCCTCTTCTGAAAATACATGTAACATTTCCGTTTCAATCGCACCTGGTGCCACCGCGTTAACCCTTAATCCACTTAATGAAACTTCTTTTGCTAAAGCTTTCACATATGAATTTTGTGCACCTTTTACCATCGAGTAAAGCACTTCACATGATGCACCAATTTGGCCCCATATAGACGAAATAAGTACAATATTACCGCTTCTCCGCTGAATCATAGATGGCAATGCCATTGATAATAGTTTATAGATACTCTTCACCTGAAGTTCTACCATATAATTCAATTCATCGTTCGTTACATCTGTTACGAGTCCAAATATACTCTTCCCAGCTGCATATACGATAACATCAAGAGGCTGTTCAATTTGTTCCCACAATTGCTCTGCTCCATCAGCAGAAGCTAAATTCGCTTGAACAGGAATTACTTCACCCCACTCTTTCTGCAACTCATTCACTTTCTCTTCACTGTTATTATAATGAACATATACTGTATATCCATCTTGAATTAATTGTTTTGAAATAGCAGAGCCAATCCCTCCGCTCCCTCCAGTTACTAATGCATACTTTTTCATATAATTCCTCTCTTATCTCAGCAAAATCTTTATCCTACAAATAAATAATACCCTCATCTTACAATTTATCAATGATAAGATGAGGGTATTATTATGAAACCTTTTATTTCTTCGGTAAAACCTGACAAACGCTCATTCTTTCTTCTGATAATAATGTTTTCGCTACTTCTTGTAAATCTTGAACAGTTAACCCTTCTAATACCGTCAATGCTTCAAACAGACTCGATTCATTAAACGCATATCGTGTAAACTGATTTGCAATATATTCCGGTGAATTCAAGGAGCGTAAAAAGCCACCTATTTTCTTTTTCTTTACCCGTTCTAATGCCGCCTCATCTAATTGATCATAATTTGTATTTAATAAAATACCTTTCAAACGCTCTTCCAGCTCATCAGGTTGCTTCGTATCGCCGCCAACCATTGCAAAACCGAAGTTATTCTCTTCCGTATAATCATACGAGAACGAATCATCAATAAGCCCTTCGTTATATAAAGATTCATAATGAACGGAGCTTTTTCCAAATAAATAATCTAAAAGTAACGTAAGCGCAATTTCTTGTTTTAAAAGGGCTTTCCCTTTTTCTTTTAAATTTGTCGCCTTAATACCCACTAAACATTTCGGTGTTTGTACAGGCATTGAAATAATTTTCTTCTTTTCATTTACCTCATCTGGTTCTTCTTCAAATGAACGTACAATTTCTGGTTGGTTTTTATAGTCTTTTTTCGCTTGATTTTCACGTACTAAATCCATTGTTTTTTCTGGATCAATTGCGCCCACAACAAATAGTAACATATTGCTCGGATGATAAAATGTTTCATAACATTCATATAATAGGTCTTTCGTAATTTTACTAATAGACTCGATTGTTCCTGCAATATCAATTTTAATTGGGTGCTTTACAAACAAGCTATCAATTAAACCAAAGTATAAGCGCCAATCTGGATTATCTTGATACATTTGAATTTCTTGCCCAATAATCCCCTTCTCTTTTTCAACTGTTTTTTCAGAGAAGTAAGGCTCTTGTACGAAGTTTAGCAATGTATTTAAATTTTGTTCTACATTTGATGTACATGAAAAAAGGTACGCTGTTCTTGTGAAAGATGTGAAAGCATTTGCCGATGCTCCTTGTTTACTAAACAATTGAAAAGCATCATGATCTTCTTTTTCAAATAATTTATGCTCAAGAAAATGAGCAATCCCATCAGGCACACGAATCATTTCTTCTTTACCTAATGGTACGAATGTATTATCCATAGAACCATATTTTGTCGTAAACGTTGCAAATGTTTTATTAAATCCTTGTTTCGGTAAAATATATACATCTAATCCATTAGGAAGTTTTTCATAATAGAGTGTCTCTTTTAATTGCTCATAAACAATTTTCTCCATTTATTCTCCCTCCGTTCCTTGTAAAAAGTAAATTGTATCTAGTTCAATATTTTTAGCAACTTCCACAATCTCTTCTTTCGTCACACTTTCAATACCTGTAAGCCATTCTTCAACCGGACGCGTACGCTCTGAAATAATACCATGATACAGCATTTCCACAAATCCACGCGGTGTATCAATCGCCTCTAATATTTGATTTTGAATAACACTTTTCGTTTGATGCATCTCTTCTTCAGAAAAATCACCATTTTGCATCGCTAACATTTGTTCTTTAATAATCTCAACAGCTTTTTCATAATTTTTCGCTTCAATTCCTGACATGACAAACAATAAGCCTTTATGACTTTCAAAACGAGATGCTGCATAGTACGCTAAACTATTTTTTTCACGAACGTTAACGAATAACTTCGAATGAGAAAACCCTCCAAAAAGCCCATTGAACAATTGCAGTGCAAAATAATCTTCGTCTTTATACGTAATAAACGTACGATAACCGATGTGTAATTTACTTTGTTTTAATTCTTGTTTTTCTACAACTTCTTTTTCTTCATTATTTCTCTTATGAAGAAGTACATTTCTTTCTCTCGCAGGACGCGCTGAAATAGAAAAATACTTACTTACAAGATCAACTGCGTTTTCTGAAATATCACCAATAATGTATAGATCCATTTCATCTTCTGCTAACACTTTTTGATAATATTGATACAAACTTTCATTTGTAATAGAAGAAACACTCTCTTTTTTCCCATTTGCACTTAAACGATACGGTTCTACTTTACACATTTCTTCAACTAAACGCTCGTTTGCATAGCGCATTTTATCATCATACGTAGCTTCAATTCGTTGCAAGAGCGCTCTTTTTTCACTTTCTACGATAGAAGGTAGAAAACCGTTCCCCTCTGTCGCTGGATGTAATACTATATCCGATAACATAGAAAGTACTTTTTCAAATAACGGTGGTGCATCATGTAAATATACTTCATTTGCAATGTCCACATAAATAGAGATGATATGGTCTTCTCCTTTTTTACTTACATCTACTGCCAAAGAAGATCCATATAATTCTTCTAAATATTGACGAAGACGAATTACAGAAGGAAGCTTTTCTGTCGCACTTTGCAATACGTATGGCAATAGAGCACGCTCTGTCACCGTCTCCTCATTTAAAGGTGCTTTCAAACGAAATACAAAAGTATTTGTTTTATATTTATCTGTTGGAATAATATGTACTCGTAAACCACCTAACTCATGTAACTGTTGTTCCATTAGTTTCATTTATAGCCCTCCTTTACGTATGTAGGAATATTCCTCTTCAATATACAGTTTTTAGAAATGAAAAATCAAATTTTCTTCCTCACTATACTTACATTAGGTTCTTTCTAAAAACTTTCATTTGTAAGGAACATCGTAAAATTCTGTATTAAATATAGTCTATGTAAAAAAGCCCGCACTAATGTGCGAGCTTTTTTATACTTATCGTTTTCCTTTTTCATAAGGAGTTCCTAACGCTTTCGGAGCTTCAGAACGACCTACAAAACCAACAAGTGCTAATATTGTAAATACATACGGTAATATCGTTAAGAATACACTTGGAATTTGATCTAATACAGGAATTGTTCCACCTGTTACACTTAACGATTGTGCAAAACCAAAGAATAGCGCTGCACCTAATGCACCTAGTGGATTCCACTTCCCAAAGATCATAGCAGCTAACGCTAAGAAACCTTGTCCAGTAATAGTTGCCCCTGAGAAGTTATTAGAAATTGACATTGCAAAAATTGCTCCACCAATTCCAGCAAACACACCTGATATACAAACGCCAATATAGCGCATTTTATATACGTTAATCCCCATCGTATCAGCTGCCATTGGATGCTCACCAACCGCACGAAGACGAAGACCGAACGGTGTTTTATAAATAACATACCAAACAACGAATGCTAAAATAATAGCAATATACGACGTTATCGGTACGTTCGAGAAGAATATCTTTCCTAAAACCGGAATATCCGAAAGGCCTGGAATATCAATCTTTTCAATACGGTACTGAATAAAGTCAGTCTGTCCTTTATCAAAAATCTTCTTAATTGCAAATACTGTTAATCCAAGAGATAAGAAGTTAATCGCTACACCACTTACAACTTGATCCGCTCGGAATGTGATAGATGCTACCGCATGAAGTAATGCAAATAATCCACTACCAATTGCTGCAAATAATAACGCAATCCACGGAGTCATCGTTCCCCATGTATCACCCATTAATAAGTTTGTAACAACTCCAATAAATGCACCAAATAGCATTAGTCCTTCTAATCCGATATTTACAACACCTGATCGTTCACTAAATACACCACCTAGTGCTGTAAAAATTATAGGTGCTGATGTATATAACGTACCCGTCACAAGAATGGCTAATATATCTAAAAAGCTCATTTATTTCCCCTCCTTGCTCATGCGTGTAAGCGCCCATCTTAACACATAACTACATGCAACAAAGAAGATGATACATGCAATAATCACATTAATAAGCTCTGATGGTACATCTGCCTCAAAGTTCATTTGAGGGGAAGCACTTTTCAAACCACCAAATAATAAAGCTGAAAGGATAATACCAAACGGATTATTCCCCCCAAGTAAAGCAACGGCAATCCCGTCAAATCCTACTCCTGTAAACGAAGACATTGCTGTCATACTTTGGAATGTTCCTAACCCTTCCATCGCACCACCAATCCCCGCAAATGCACCAGCAATTGTCATAGAGAATACTACATTGCGAGAAACTTTCATACCAGCATATTGGGAAGCATGTTGATTAAATCCTACCGACTTTAATTCATACCCTAAAGTTGTTCGATCTAATAAGAACCACATTAAAATAGCGATTAAAATTGCTACAACAATTCCCCAGTGAAGGCGCGAACCATCAGTGATGGCAGCAAGCCAGTCTGAAGATAATGACGCACTCGCTTTGATGTCGTACGTTTTATCATTACCCTCGTGCAAGAAACGCTTAATAATGTCATATGTTACGTATAACGCAATATAGTTCATCATAATTGTTACAATAACTTCATTAACTTGAAATTTCCCCTTTAAATATCCAGGGATGAAACCCCAAATTCCACCTACCAATGCTGCAAATAAAATAGATAACGGAATGTGAAGAACAGCTGGTAGCGAAACTGCATAACCGAACCAAACTGCTGCAAGCCAACCAACTAGTAATTGACCCTCTACCCCGATATTAAATAAACCTGTACGAAATGCAAACGCCACTGATAAGCCGGCAAGAATAAGTGGGATCATTGTACGAAGCGTTTCACCTATTGCACTTGGGCTACCAAACATTCCTGTCCAAAGTGCACTATAACCAACAATCGGATCATAGCCACTAACTAGCATTACAATTGCTCCGACAAGTAAGCCGAAAATAACGGATAGTACTGGGACTAAAATATTTATCGTTCGTTCTGTTAAAAGTTTTTTAGCCATTTGTACCCACCTGCTCCTTCTTTGTTCCTCCAGCCATTAACAATCCAAGCTGTTGTTCATTCGTTTCTTTCGCATCAACAATTGCTACAATTTTCCCTTCATAAATAACAGCAATTCGGTCACTAACATTTAAGATTTCATCTAACTCTAAAGATAAAAGTAATACACCTTTTCCTTTATCCCTCTGCTCTATTAATCTCTTATGAATAAATTCAATTGCTCCTACATCTAAACCACGTGTTGGCTGTGCCGCGATTAATAAATCTGGATCACGGTCTACTTCACGTGCAATAATTGCTTTTTGTTGATTCCCCCCAGATAAAGCACGCGCTAACGTTTGCTCACTAGGTGTACGTACATCAAACTGTTCAATAAGTGCCTTTGCTTTTTCTGTAATTTTACTAAAATTTAAAATCCCTTTCTTTGAAAACGGATTTTTATAGTACGTTTGCAGCACTATATTATCTCTAACAGAAAAATCAAGAACAAGGCCGTGTTTATGACGATCTTCTGGAATATGACCAATTCCTTCTTCCGTTATCCTTCTAACAGGCCAATTTGTTATTTCTTTTCCTTTAATTGCAATAGAACCTGACTCAACTTTTCGTAAACCAGTAATTGCTTCTATCAATTCACTTTGTCCGTTTCCATCAATCCCTGCAATTCCAACAATTTCCCCCGCACGAACAGTTAAGTCAAGGCCTTTTACAGCAGGTAGTTGACGTGCATCGTGAACAACAAGATTTGCAATTGAAAGTACCTCTTCTTTTGGCTTCGCGTCTATTTTTTCTGTTTTAAAATTCACTTGACGTCCGACCATTAATTCTGCAAGTTTATTTTCATCCGTATTTGCAACGTCAACCGTTCCAATCCCTTTTCCTTTACGAATAATCGTACAACGATCGCAAACTTCCATAATTTCTTTCAACTTATGTGTAATAAGAACAATAGATTTTCCTTCTTGTACAAGCTTTTTCATAATTTGAATTAGCTCATGAATTTCTTGCGGTGTTAACACAGCTGTCGGTTCATCAAATATTAAAATTTCTGCACCACGGTAAAGTGTTTTTAAAATCTCAACACGCTGCTGCATACCAACTGAAATATCCTGTATTTTCGCATATGGATCTACAGCTAATCCGTATTGTTCAGACAGTTTTTGAATTTCTTTAGCAGCTTCCTCAACAGCAATTTTCCCTTTTTTCTTCGGTTCATTTCCGAGAATAATATTCTCTGTAACTGTAAAATTATGAACAAGCATAAAGTGCTGATGAACCATTCCAATACCAAGATCATTTGCCACATTTGGATTGGTAATGTTTACAGACTTTCCTTTAATTTTAATTTCACCTTGTTCCGGTTGATACAAACCAAATAGTACATTCATCAATGTGGATTTCCCTGCACCATTTTCTCCAAGTAAAGCATGTATTTCTCCCTGCTTTACTTGCAGCGTAATATCATCATTCGCTACAATGCCTGGGAATACTTTCGTAATGTTATTCATCTCAATTACGTATTCCATTGTGTTCCTCCTTTTAACAGGGAACATTCCCCTATTACACTATTAACTTATTAAGCAATTTGGAAGTTTTATACATACAAAGGTTAGTTCTATGAACTAACCTTTGCTATTTCTCTATTTATTTTTTTAGAGAAGCTTCATATTCTTTATACTCTTTATCTGTAGCTGGTACTTTAATTTCACCATCTGTAATTTTCTTTTCAAACTCTTCTACTTTTGTTAAAATTTCAGGGTTAACTTTTTTCACGTTGTCAGTTGTTTTTGCAATACCAACACCGTCATCTTTTAAGCCAAACGCTTCTACTTTACCGCCTTTTAATTTACCATCTTTCGCTTCTTGTGCTACTTTTTCAACAGCGATATCTACACGTTTTACCATTGAAGTTAATGTTACGTTTTCAGGCATACCTTCTTGGTTTTGGTCACGGTCAACACCGATTACCCAAACATTTTCACCTTTTTTCTTACGGTTTTTCGCTTCAGTGAACACGCCGTTACCTGTACCACCAGCAGCATGATAAATTACATCTACACCTTGACCATACATTGCTGACGCAAGAACTGTACCTTTTTCAGGTTTATCAAATGCTTCCGCATATTCAGATACGATTTCAATGTTTGGATTTACTGCCTTTGCACCGGCTTTAAATCCATTTTCGAATTTACTAATTAAATCACTCTTCATTCCACCAACAAATCCTACTTTATTCGATTTTGTTGACATAGCTGCTACCGCACCCACAAGGAATGATCCTTCATGATCTTTAAATGTAATACTTGTTACGTTTGGTGCATCTACAACAGTATCAACGATTGCGAATTGTTGTTTTGGAGATTCTTTTGCAACTTCTTTAATTGCACCTTCTAATTTATAACCGATTCCGAAAGATAAATCATACTTATCTTTTGAAAATTTCTTTAAGTTCGGAATATAATCTGCTTCTTTTTCAGACTGTAGGTAACGATAATTTGTTTTTTCCTTTAATCCATTATCTTTACCAAACTTTTTCAAACCTTCCCAAGAAGATTGGTTGAATGATTTATCATCAACGCCCCCAACATCTGTTACCATACCAACTTTGAATTCTTTATCTTCTTTCTTGTCACTACTCGCCTTATCCGAGTTACCACATGCACCTAAAACCGTGCTTGCTGCTAATGTTAATGATAATAAAAGACCTGTTTTTTTCTTCATACTAGAAACCCCTCCTGAAATTATATATATCTCTTTATTCTTACGCTGCTGTCCCTAACTTCTTGCTGTCACCTCCCTAAAATGGAACTTACCTACATACGTTTTCTTAATACGTGGAAGCTAAACTTGTCAGCTCTAAAGTAATTGATAGAATATAAGATTGGCTCATCATTTTGATCATAGTGCATTTGTTTTAAAACTAGCAGTGCTGTTTCTGGTTCACATTCTAAAATCGGTGAGATTTTCGGATGATAGCCAATTGGCTCAATGTGTGCAACCGCGTATGTGATACGTTTATGCGTATTGTTATGTATCACTGTAAGCAATGATTCTTCGTTGTATCCCGATAAATCCGGCAAGATTTCTTTTGCAAGTTTATCGATACAATATACAACAGGTTCCCCATCTGCTGTACGCACACGCTCAATCATTACTGCATTAAAACCATCGTCACTATTAAATTTCTCTTTTTCTTCTTCTGTTAAACTTGTTGTAGACGATGATAGAAAGATAGTTCCTGGTGTTTTCCCCACACTAGAAATCATATCTGTAATGCTAGAAAGTTGTTCAATCCCAGAAGAAAATAACGGCTTTGCATTTACAAATGTCCCTACACCATGTCTACGAATGACAACATTTTCTTCTTCTAAAATACGCAGTGCTTCCCTTAAAGTCGCCCTACTTACACCAAGTTCTTTCGCTAAATCAAACTCTGATGGTAACTTCTGTCTTTCCTTGTAAGCTCCATCTTTAATTTTTTCTTTGATGTGATCAATCACCCGTAAATATAGATGACGACTATCGGATTTTACTGACATAAGACTCCCCCGCATTTCAATTATTCGACCTCTGATGTAAGACTTCTTTTCTCTTTTTTCAACTTACAACATAATAAAAATTGCTAAATACTAAAAATAAGCTTAATTGTCGAATAAATATTAATAATTTTTTAAAATGAAATTTTCACTCTTTACTGCATAAAAAAAACTTTGCACCATAAACATTCCTCATTTCGAGAAAAAGTTCGGCACAAAGATCTCTTACATCCTTTGTTACACACTTTTCCCCTCATAGTCCAGCAATTCATGGTTGCCGGGTAGAAACTTATGGACCTTATCTCCAAGATTATATGAGGCAGTGATTCTTTTCGAAGTAATCTTACCACTTGCTCCCATACGTGTCAACAAAATTTAACATTTTTCTACATTAAATATCGAACGTTCACAAAAAACCATACCAAAGTATTCGTATTCTAAAGAATCGCTTTGAATGTAAGCCCTTTCTTTACTATTTAATATAGTATATAACAAAAACAGCATATAAAAAAGCCTAATTGTAAAAACAATTAGGCTTTTTTTATGAACTTTTTTCTTGTACATCATTAATGAGCACTTCTCGTGGTTTACTACCTTCATACGGACCTACTACACCATTCATTTCCATTGCATCAATTAAACGGGCAGCTCGCGTATAACCTACCCTAAACCTACGTTGCAACATAGAAACAGATGCTGTTTGCATTTCCACTACGAGCTGAACTGCTTCATCGTATAATTCATCTTCTACTTCCTGCTTCGTATCAGGAACATCTTGCGGAATCATATCTTCTTGATATTGCGCTTTTTGCTGACCAATAACATATTCTACAACTCTCTCAACTTCATCATCTGATAAAAACGCACCTTGTACACGTACAGGCTTCGATGCACCAATTGGTATAAACAGCATATCTCCACGACCTAGTAGTTTCTCTGCACCACCACCGTCAAGAATTGTACGAGAATCCGTTTGAGAAGATACAGCGAATGCAATACGTGATGGAATATTCGCTTTAATAACTCCCGTAATAACATCAACCGATGGACGTTGCGTTGCAATAATTAAATGAATACCAGCCGCACGAGCCATTTGTGCTAAACGCATAATTGCATCCTCTACATCCGATGAAGCAACCATCATTAAATCTGCTAACTCGTCCACAATGACTACAATATAAGGTAATTCCGGTTGTTTCGCTTCCGACTGACTATTATGTTCTTTAATATGATCATTGTATCCTTCAATATTACGCGTGCCACTATGAGCAAATAACTCATAACGACGCTCCATCTCGCTCACAACTTTTTTCAAAGCTTGTGATGCTTTTTTCGGATCAGTTACAACTGGTGTTAATAAATGAGGAACACCGTTATATACATTTAACTCTACCATTTTCGGATCAATCATCATTAATTTTACTTCGTGTGGTTTTGCACGCATTAAAATACTAACAATAATACCGTTAATACATACACTTTTCCCGCTACCTGTTGCACCAGCTACTAGTAAATGGGGCATTTTATTTAAACGCGCTAATACAGCTTCACCTGTAATATCTCGTCCAAGACCAATTAACAATTTCTCTTCCGGATGATTATTAGCCTTAGAATCAAGAACTTCTCGAAGCGTTACCATAGAAACTTCTGAGTTCGGAACTTCAATCCCTACAGCTGATTTCCCGGGAATAGGTGCTTCAATACGAATGTCTTTCGCAGCTAAAGCAAGTGCTAAATCATCACTTAAACTAACGATTTTGCTTACCTTTACTCCCATATCAGGATACACTTCATATTTTGTAACAGCAGGACCTCTATGTACTTTTGTTACTTTCGCTTTCACTCCAAAACTTTGGAATGTACGTTCTAATTTACGAGCATTCTCATAAATTTCTGCATTTTCATTTGTAACTTGCTTGTTCTTAGGAAATTTCAATATATCAAGTGCAGGAAGCTTATAATCTTTATTTTCTACATTTGAAAATTGCATAGGAGGTGCTTGTGTTTCACTCTCTAGCGATTCAACGATTTTTTCTCCACGCTTTTTCTTAGATTCTTCAACAGGCGGAGCCTCTTCAATAGACGGTGAAGTTATCAACTCTACTTCCTGTTCTTCACTAACTCGTTTATTCTCTTCTTCATTTACTGGATAATTCTCAGTGAAATTTGAAATAATGGGAGGATCAATTGAGATTTCTTCCATCGGCTCAATAATCTCTTCTTGTTCTGCAGCACGTTTGCTCCTTGTGCTTCTCGTTGTTTTTTTCTTTTCTGTTTGTTCAGCCGTTCTTTTGGATCTCCAATCTTTATAATCCCCTTGCATTACTTCAAATTGACTTCTAAGGATTCTCCCTACAGGGGCAAGTACTTCCCCAATATGCTTATTTGTTATACAAAGTATGCCGAGAATCACTAAAATAATTCCAATAATATAGGCTCCTACTTCATCAAATAAGAAGTAACATGTCGCGAACATAAGCGCACCAAACATACCACCGCCTAAATGAACGCTATCTGGACCCTTTTTCATTTCAAGAAAGAAGTTATCTTTTGTACTCACAATAACAGAAGTATTTTGCACTGCTCCATCTTTCGTAAGAAGGTTAAATAATGTAATATGACTAAACATTAATATCGCCAATACTATTAAATAAAAACCGATTAACCGTTTATTTAAAAGGTTCGGCCATCCGCGTTTGATAACAAACGAAACCGATAAAGCTATTACACCTAACACACCAATTATGTACCACTCACCAAAGAAGAAGCGAAAAAATAACACAAACGATTTCCCTACAACACCTAGCTGTAAAATCGTAATGATTGAAAGTGCAAAAAGAGTTAAACCGACGATTTCATAATACAAAGTTGGCTTTATCGTGCGTCTTGCTTTTGCCTTCGTCCCTCTTTGCTTTTGTTTTGCCATTTCTTCACCTCGTGTTCTACATGTAAATAGAGCCTCCTGAAAAAAGCTCTACTTATATGTCTGTTTTCTCTATTTTTTCAGGTCTTATATCTTCTATTTTTACACTTCTTGTAAATTGTTAAATAAACAGAAGAAAGCAGCCCTCTCATGGCTGCTCAACCGTCTTGTTTTTTATATTATACCATAGCTTCTAAACAAAATCCTTCTTTTTGCTAAAAGGTTATTTTCTGGCCAGGCTCAAACTCTAAGTAGTGAAGCGGATCCGTACTTAGCACACGTACAATAGAATAACACCCATGTTCTTCTTCCGAAACCATTAACTCAACACCGTTTATATTTACAACTTTTTGACTTTCACATTGCGAATAATCGGCTGGATAGACAAGTTGCTCTGGCATAATTGTATATAAAATCATTGTAACATTGTCCCTTCTGCACTATCATCCATGCGGGCATCTATTAATTCATTCAGTTTTCGAATCGCATTTCCAATACCACCCACATCATCTATAAGACCATATTTCACTGCATCTCCGCCAATTACATTCGTCCCAATATCTCGCGTCAAATTTCCTTTCGCAAACATAAGCTCTTTAAAACGATCTTCCGTTACTTTCGAATGCTTCGTCACAAATCGAATGACTCTTTCTTGCATTTTATCTAAATACTCAAATGTTTGCGGCACACCTATAACAAGACCTGTTAGACGAATAGGATGAATTGTCATCGTCGCAGTTTCCGCAATAAATGAATAGTCCGTAGAGACAGCAATCGGTACACCGATAGAATGTCCTCCGCCTAAAACAAGTGATACTGTTGGCTTTGAAAGCGAAGCTACCATCTCAGAAATTGCTAACCCTGCTTCAACATCACCACCAACCGTGTTTAATATTAAAAGTAAACCTTCAATTTTCGGATTTTGTTCTATCGCAACAATTTGCGGAATGATATGCTCATATTTTGTTGTTTTATTTTGCGGCGGCAACTGAACATGACCTTCCACCTGTCCAATGATTGTTAAACAATGAATACGCGATTCATTCATTTGTGGTACATTTGTTTGTCCAAGCTGTTGAATTTTTTCCACTATTGAAGCTTCTTTTCCAGTTTCTTTCGGCTCGGCCTCTTTCTCTTCATTTGTATAACGATCGCGTTCTGTCATATCGCATCCCCTTTCACTCGTATATCACTATTATTTCTTAAGTTATAAATTTCATTCGATAGAGTTTAAAAAGAAAAAAAGATCACCCGTAAAGGTGACCTTTTTTAAACTTCCATAATAATCGGTAAAATCATAGGTTTTCTCTTCGTCTCTTCGTACAAGAACTGTCCTAATAATTCACGAATATTTTGTTTTAACATAGACCATTCAATTGAATATTCTTTAATTGATTGCTCAACAATCATACGTACAATCTCTGTAGAGCGGTCAATTAACGCTTCTGATTCACGTACATACACAAAACCACGTGAAATAATTTCTGGACCAGAAACAATTTTCTTTTCATCCTTACCAAGTGTTACAACAACGACTAATATTCCATCTTGAGATAACATTTTTCTATCTCGAAGAACGATATTACCAACGTCACCTACACCTAATCCATCAATTAATACATTGCCCGCTTGCACTTTACTAACTAAGTTCGCTTCATCGTCACCAAAACCAATTACATCGCCTTTTTCTACGATAAAGATATTTTCTCTTGCAATACCTACATCTTCAGCTAAATATGCATGTGCTTTTTGCATACGGAACTCACCATGTACGGGTACAAAATATTTCGGTTTCATTAAATTTAACATTAATTTTAATTCTTCTTGGCTACCATGACCTGAAACGTGAACTTTTCTTTCACCGTAATAAACAACTTCAGCTCCCGCTCTAAATAGCAAGTCAATAATTTTTGATACAGATATTTCATTACCCGGAATTGGAGAAGCCGCAATAATAACCGTATCACCTTTACGAATTGAAATTTGTTTATGAGCTTGCTTCGCCATTCTAGAAAGGGCCGCCATCGGTTCACCTTGGCTACCTGTCGTTAAAATAGCTACCTTTTTCTCTGGGAAATTGTCTACTTCTTGTAGTGAAATAACCATACCTTCTGGAACATCTAAATAACCAAGACGTCTTGCGATATCTACTACTTTCACCATACTACGTCCTACAACCGCTACTTTTCGTCCTGTTTCAGCAGCTGCATCAAATACTTGTTGAATACGATGTACATTCGATGCAAATGAAGCAACGATAATACGTCCTTCTGCGCCGTAGAACACTTTAGAAATTTCTACACCAACTTCTTTTTCAGAACCTGTATAGCCTGGACGCTCAGCATTTGTACTATCAGATAATAAGCACAGTACGCCTTCATTTCCGATTTGTGCCATTTTCCCAAGATCTGCTCCACTATTTCCAATTGGAGTTTGATCGAATTTAAAGTCTCCTGTATATACAATCGCACCTTTTGATGTATGGAAACAAACACCAACAGAATCTGGAATACTATGTGTCGTTCCAAAGAATGAAACCGTTGTAGTATTAAACTCCACTGTTGAATTTGAATCGATTGTTTTTAAGTCTACACGGCCTAACATACCCGCTTCGCCAAGTTTTTCTTGTATAAGTCCTACTGTTAATTTCGTTGCATACACTGGAATAGATAATTTACGAAGTACGTAAACAATACCACCGATATGATCTTCATGACCGTGAGTAATAAATAAACCTTTTACTCGCTCTTGGTTTTCCACTAAATATGTAATATCAGGAATAACGATATCAATTCCAAACATTTCATCTCCTGGGAACATTAACCCTGCATCTACAATAAAGATTTCAGAATCAATTTCAACACAGTACATGTTTTTCCCGATTTCACCTACTCCACCAAGAGCAAATACTTTAACAGACTCATTCTCTTTTCTCTTCATGTTGTTGCCTGGTTTAAAAATCTTTCAAACACTGATTTCACTAAAATCGCAGAGACACCAGGGGAAACTCTACAACCACCATATATTCACCGTCCAAGACGAATGTCCTTACCGTTATGCGATATCATGTCCTTGTTTATTTTTTAAACCAGGTTTCACCTCTCTTTCATTATATAAATCAAATATCTTATTCGATATGATATGAAAATGTAATCAAATTATAATTTTTACCAATTTTGCTAAGCATACCCGTACTAAGCTACTTAGCCATATTATACCTGATACAAGAAATAGAACACAAGTTAAATCGTGCGAAAGAATAGGTAAAAGAACGGAATTATAACAAAAGTATCGGACATATTTCCTTTATATTTACTTCGACTTTATACTCCATATTATTTTGAAGAAATATCCATACATACGCTAAATTAATTTCATAATATGGAGTTTCAAGACTTATTTTTCTAGAATTGAACAAAAACACTTACAAAATGGAGTTTTTTTATGAATTACGTCACATTTGAGGGGATTTCTCTAAAAAACAGAAGCGGTGTTTTATTTCGTTTATACAAATGTTTATTCTATAATAACTGTAATCTTTTGATTCATTTAAAGGTGTACAATTATTTTCTTATACATGTTGTAATACATAAAAAGCGGTTAATAATCTTATAAGTATTCATGTAGGTGAAAAAAGAGTGGTAAAGATTTTCATACCATAAAAAAATGACCTAGTTCTACACTAGGTCATTTTTTATTAACGAGGGATAGATTGCATGACAGATTGTAACGTTACTCTTTCTTCCTCTGTTAATGGAAGAAGTGGTAAACGTACAGAACCTACATCTAATCCAACCATTTGTAACGCTGTTTTTACTGGCGTTGGGCTTGGCGCCATAAATAATGAATCCGTTACTCTTACAAGTAATTGATGTAATTTTTGCGCCTTCTTAAATTCTCCTGCTTGGAATGCTGCAATCATTTCTTGCATTTCATTTCCAATCACATGAGATGCTACAGAAACGATACCTTTCGCTCCAACTGCCATAGCTGGTAACGTTAAACCGTCATCACCGCTGTATACTGCAAAGTCGTCCGCTGTTTTTTCAATGATTTCTGTCATTGTTAACACATCGCCGCCTGCATCTTTAATTGCAACAATGTTTTCTATTTCTGATAAACGAACAACTGTATCAACGGAGATTTGTACAATAGATCGTCCTGGAACGTTATATAGCATAACCGGAAGCGGCGTACTTTCAGCAATTGCTTTGAAGTGTTGATACATTCCTTCTTGACTTGGTTTGTTATAATACGGTGCTACTAGCATTACTGCATCAACACCAACTTCTGTTGCCTTTTTAGTTAAGTCAATAGAAGCATGCGTATTATTACTACCTGTTCCAGCGATTACGGGCACCCTTTTATCGACAACAGATACGACATGGCGATATAACGCTACTTTTTCTTCTGAAGTTAATGTAGGAGATTCGCCTGTCGTTCCTCCTACCACGATTGCTGTTGTACCGTTATCTATTAAATAATTTACCAATTTCGTTGTCTTTGCAAAATCGATATTTCCGTTTTTATCAAACGGAGTTACCATCGCGGTTGCAATTGTCCCAAAATCTATCATGGTCTCACTCCTTATTGTTCCAGTTGCTTTTCTTTTGAAAGCTCAAACGCACTATGTAATGCATTTACAGCCTCCACTAAATCAGTTTCTTTTACAAGAACCCAAATTGTCGTATGGCTATCTGCCGATTGCAGAATTTGAATACCTTTTTCCGCTAAAGCTGTAACGATTTTCGCAGTAACACCTGGGTACCCTGCCATTCCAGCTCCTACAATAGATACTTTTGCACAATGCTCTGTCACAATTGGCTCATATCCAAGGTTTTTTAATAATTCAACTGCATGACTTGATACACTATCACTCACCGTATAAGCTACGCCAGTAGGTGAAATGTTAATTAAATCGACACTGATTCCTTCATTCGCCATTTCTTTAAACACATGCTGTTGTAAATCATATGCTGTTTCTTTTGCCAGCACTTTAATTTGCGTCACATTTGATACATGAGCGATACCTGTAACAGGACGTTCTTCTACATCACGGCCTTTTGTCGCACCGTCCGATGCTGAAATAAGCGTACCTTCACTATCAGAATACGTAGAACGTACACGAAGTGGTACTTTGGCATGCATCGCAATTTCAACTGCACGTGGATGAACGACTTTTGCACCTTGATATGCCATGTTACAAATTTCATTGTATGTTACCGTTTGAAGATGACGTGCATCTTTTACAATACGAGGATCCGCAGTCATAACACCTTCTACATCTGTAAAGATATCAATAAATTCAGCATGAAGCGCAACACCTAATGCAGAAGCTGAAGTATCGCTACCTCCGCGTCCAAGTGTTGTCGTATCACCTTTTTTTGTTTGTCCTTGGAATCCTGTAACGACGATTACATCTACATTTTCTAGCTCTTCATGTATACGATCACAGTTCATTTCAATAATCTTAGCATTTGTAAAATCATCATTTGTTACAAAACCAGCTTGTGCACCATTTAATGCCGCTGCTTTTATACCGCTCTCATTTAGCATGTTAGAGAAAACGATTGCTGAGATTAATTCTCCGCATGACAATAATAAATCTTGCTCACGATTAGAAATGTGAGATTCCTCTTGATTTACAAGACTTAACAAAGTATCAGTTGCATATGGTTCACCTTTACGGCCCATAGCAGATACGACAGTAACTACTTTATAACCCGCGTCTAGCGATTTTTTTATATGATGAAGCGCATGCTTACGTCCATTTTCATCACGTACGGATGTGCCACCAAATTTTTGAACAATAATTTTCATATTTTGCACCTTCTCTTAGCCGTTTACACTAATTGTAATTTTACTAAGCGCTCTGCAATTTGAACAGAATTCCATGCAGCGCCTTTTAATAAGTTATCAGATACGACCCAAAGATGGAATCCTTTATCGTTATTTAAATCTTTACGGATTCTTCCAACGAATACTTCGTTTTTACCTACTGCAGTAGCTGGCATTGGATATAACTGCTCCTCTGGGTTATCTTCTAGAACGATACCTTCTGCATTTGCAAGTAAGCTCTTGAATTCTTCTACTGTTACGCCTTCTTTTTCTACTTCGATGTAAACAGACTCAGAGTGACCTGATACAACTGGTAAACGTACACATGTTGCCGCTACTTCTAATTCAGGCATATGCATAATTTTTTTCGTTTCATTAATCATTTTCATTTCTTCAAACGTAAATCCATTATCTTGGAATTTATCAATCTGTGGAATCGCGTTGAAAGCAATTTGGAAATGTTTCTTATCACCTGATACAGGTAGAACATTTGCCTTCACTTCTTCGCCATTTAAGATTGCTTGTGATTGTTCATGAAGTTCTTCAATCGCTGCCGCACCAGCACCTGATACAGCTTGATATGTGGAAACGATTACTCGTTTTAAACCATATTGCTGACGAACTGGCTCAAGAGCTACTACCATTTGAATTGTAGAACAGTTTGGATTTGCAATAATACCATTATGTTCTTTTAAGTCGTTTTCATTTACTTCAGGTACAACAAGTGGCACGTTTTCTGTCATACGGAATGCACTTGTATTATCAACAACAATCGCACCGCGCTTTGCTGCTTCTGGCGCTAATTGTTTTGATACAGATCCACCAGCACTAAATAGTGCGATATCTACTCCTTCAAAACTTTCAGGAGTTGCCTCTTGAACTATAAATTCTTCGCCTTTAAATACAAGTTTCTTACCTGCAGATCGTTTAGATGAAAGTAACGTTAACTTCCCGATTGGAAATTCTCGTTTCTCTAAAGTATTTAACATTTGTTCACCAACTGCGCCGGTTGCTCCAACTACAGCGACATGAAAAGTTTTTTGCTTTTCCATCACTATGCCCCTTTCTAGATACCAATCCTTCTATAACTTAGAATCAGAAGGAGTATACAATACCCCTTCTAATCTTAATAACGTTAATTTTATCATATTCTACAGTAAGAATGATGGTTTCATCAAAAATTGTCCGTTTTTTTTCGTTTTTTAATTCATATATCTGAATTTTCCTACGACAACCGATTGCAATTGCTTTCCTTGCAATGCTTCTAGTTCTGTATCTTCCAGTAACTCCATATGAGTTACCATTGAATTCGTTTTTTCTAGTGCGTCTTGGCCGAGCTGGACGAAGTAGCTATTTTTGTAGCCTTTAGGCATCAGGGTGATGACAATATAAATATGTCTTTTTTCTTCTATTTATATCTATAAACACACTAGCTTCTACTGCTTCAAATCCATCAGCTAATAATAATAAAATCTTTTTCATCGTAAATCGCTTCCTGATGTCCTTATTTTATACAAATATAGAATATTGATAAATAAGTTCAATAAGGATATTTAGTTGTTTGACTTTATTATATAAAGAATTTTGGTTATTTTATTTTACAAAAAAAGGTTGAATGATTTATGGATTAAATCGACAAAAAATCGTGGGATTATTGCCGTCAAATGCAAAAATCCCAACGGAAAATTTAGCAGAAGCTGTTCACTTATCTTCCCCGTCAGTAACTGAGCAAGTACGGAAGTTAGAGGAGAAACAAATTATTGAAGACATGAAAAGTTTTTGCTTTTCCATCACTATGCCCTTTCTAAATATCAATCCTTCTATAACTTAGAATCAGAAGGAGTATACAATACCCCTTCTAATCTTAATAGCATTAATTTTATCATAATCTACTGTAAGAATGACGGTTTCATCAAAATTGTCCGTTTTTTCGTTTTTTAATTCATATATCTGAATTTTTCCACGACAACCGGCTGCAATTGCTTTCCTTGCAACGCTTCTAGTACTGTATCCTCTAATAACTCCATACGAGCTACCATTGAATTCGGTTTTTTCTCTGGTGCATCTTGGCCGAATGGGACGAAGTAGATGTTTTTTGTGGCCATTAGGCGCATGAGGTTTACGCCAACAAGGTAATAACAACATAAATAAATATTTTTTATTTCCTATTATATGTATTAATCTGAAAAATAAAAGAACGACCCTTATGAGTCGTTCTTTATCACTTTATTATAATCCCCTGCGATATAAACGATTCTTGCTTCTCCTTAGAATCTATATCTTTAGCATATACCGATACATTATAATTACCGTTCTTATTCGGCGTATACTTAAACACATTTGTTTCACTATAATCTTGTACCATTTGCCATTTGTCATCTTCTTTTACCCAAAATTGATATACTGGTTGACTACTTCCTGTTGCTTCGGCTGTAAATGTTATTGTCTGACCTAATTTTGGACTTTCTACATCTTTTGTTAACCCTACACTTGTAACTTTTTCCTGTTCCTTTACCTTGAAGCGTTGTACTTTATAAGATTCTTGTTTCACTTTGGAATCTATCGCTTTTGCGTAAACTGATACATTATACTGTCCAGTTTTATTTGGTTTGTATGTAAATGTATTTATTTTACTATAATCTTGTACAACTCTCCATTTGCCATCTTCCTTCACCCAAAATTCATATACTGGTTGACTACTTCCTGTTGCTTTTGCTGTAAAAGTTATTGCCTGACCTAATTTTGGACTTTCTACATCTCTTATTAACTCCACTTGATTCACTTGTCCTTCCACTTTTAAAGTCCCCGGTGCATATTTATCCCAATTGCTACGTATATTTAATTTATTTCCTGCACGGTCCGTTATACTTATCAGATTATAACTCCATTCCCCACTCTCTGAAAAATTCTGGTATATCGATAATTGTTACCCGTCAGCCTTTCTTATCCCGTTCACGAAGAAATACATTTATACTTTTATTTTTTGATGGATTACTAGTAGAATAATTTTTGATAAAACATTTCTCTTCATTATAAAATTTTTTGACCATTTAACCACCTACATCATTATATTCCAACAATGTAAATATTAAAATATAAATCTATAGTTTCTTTTTCATTAGATAGAATCACTATAGACAAATAAAAACATGTCCATATTTTTATTTATAAACAATAAAGAACGACCCTTATGAGTCGTTCTTTATCACTTTATTATAATCCCCTGCGATATAAAAGATTCTTGCTTCTCCTTAGAATCTATATCTTTAGCATATACCGATACATTATAATTAC
>NZ_JBTGPA010000025.1:0-832 GCF_054326875.1 Bacillus sp. BC08
TCAAGATGAGATTTCCCATAGCGTAAGCTAGTAAGATCCCTGAAAGATGATCAGGTTGATAGGTTCGAGGTGGAAGCATGGTGACATGTGGAGCTGACGAATACTAATAGATCGAGGACTTAACCATATAATATGTAGCAAATGTTATCTAGTTTTGAGAGAACATAAAAAACTTGTTGACTTTTAAAGTGAATAAGTTATAATAATGATTGTCTCAAAAGAATAATGTCTGGTAATGATGGCAGAGAGGTCACACCCGTTCCCATACCGAACACGGAAGTTAAGCTCTCTAGCGCCGATGGTAGTTGGGACCTTGTCCCTGTGAGAGTAGGACGTTGCCAGGCAAAACGGAGGATTAGCTCAGCTGGGAGAGCACCTGCCTTACAAGCAGGGGGTCGGCGGTTCGATCCCGTCATCCTCCACCATATATGTCGGAGGGGTAGCGAAGTGGCTAAACGCGGCGGACTGTAAATCCGCTCCTTCGGGTTCGGCAGTTCGAATCTGCCCCCCTCCACCATTCTTAATTAATGGGCTATAGCCAAGCGGTAAGGCAACGGACTTTGACTCCGTCATGCGCTGGTTCGAATCCAGCTAGCCCAGCCATTAAGAGCCATTAGCTCAGTTGGTAGAGCATCTGACTTTTAATCAGAGGGTCGAAGGTTCGAATCCTTCATGGCTCACCATTTTAACAAAATATGCGGGTGTGGCGGAATTGGCAGACGCACTAGACTTAGGATCTAGCGCCTTTGGCGTGGGGGTTCGACTCCCTTCACCCGCACTTTTAATAAAATAACTCAAACATGTCTTGCGGAAGTAGTTCAGTGGTAGAATA
>NZ_JBTGPA010000026.1:0-329 GCF_054326875.1 Bacillus sp. BC08
TCAAGATGAGATTTCCCATAGCGTAAGCTAGTAAGATCCCTGAAAGATGATCAGGTTGATAGGTTCGAGGTGGAAGCATGGTGACATGTGGAGCTGACGAATACTAATAGATCGAGGACTTAACCATATAATATGTAGCAAATGTTATCTAGTTTTGAAGGAATATGCCTTCATAGTTTGGTGATGATGGCAGAGAGGTCACACCCGTTCCCATACCGAACACGGAAGTTAAGCTCTCTAGCGCCGATGGTAGTTGGGACCTTGTCCCTGTGAGAGTAGGACGTCGCCAAGCAACTTTAAGACGAGTCAGTATGACTCGTCTTTTTTGT